>NZ_FNWJ01000001.1 GCF_900108055.1 Thermoleophilum album
CCGCTCGAGCTTCCCCGCCACGTCACGCCCCCTCGGCTAGCTCGGGGGTGGCGAGCGTCCCTGCTCGCCTCACGCCCCCTCCCTGAGAGCTTCCGCGGACGCGATGAGGGAGCGGCCGATCCGCTCCGCCTCGTCGGAGTCGGAGAGGGCGCGACGGTCGGCGCGGGCGAAGTACCACTCCCCGAGCATCGTGTTCCCGGTCCGCCACGCATCCCCGACGATCATCGCCGCGACCGACTCGGACACCTCAACCCCCGTCGGCGGCGGGGTCGGACGCGAGCTGCTCGTCAAGCGGCAGCAGCCCGCGAAGCTCCTCGTAGTCCTCGCCCTCGCAGGAGGCCCGCAGCTCCTCAGCGACGAGGCAGCGGAACGCCTCGACGCGCTCGGGCCGGATCGGGAGTCGCGTCATCGTCGTGTTGGTCATCGGTTTGCCTCCTCGCGGCCGGACAGGGACAGGGAGGGGACGCGGCGCAGCGCGGCCAGTCGCTCATGGGCGAGCGCGTCGGCGTCGATCACGCCGGCCAGGTCGGGTTCGTCGAGCAGAACGGCCACTTCCTCATCGGTCGCGCCGTAGCGGCGCAGCGCCTCCACGAACCGCCGACGCACCCCATCCACGGCATCGGCCGCGGCGTCGGCCGGTCCGCCGCCGCGCAGCTCCGCAGCCTGCTCGACCGCCCACGCGATCCCGTCGAGCAGCGGGCGGATGCCGAGCTCGTCGAGGTCGCGGCGGGTGATCGTGTAACGGAGGCGACTCGCGAGCCGGGGGGCGAGCACGTCGCGGGCGAGCGCCTCGCACACGTGGGCGAGCGCCTCGCGGCCGCCCTCGACCGTCACCGGCCCCTCAACCTCGTCGGGTAGCTGGGCGAGTAGCGCCAGGTCGTCGGTGAGGCACCACGCGCACGCGCGAACCTCCTCAACTTCCCCGCTATTGGCCTCGTGCTTGATCCCGTCCGCGTCCGACGCGATCTCACAGAACACCGCGGCGCGCATGTCATCGACAAGCGCCGCCGGCACCGTCACAGACGCCATTCAGAACCCCCTTCCAGGCAGGGGAGGACGAAGCACCCGCGACGGGCGTTTGCGCGTACGATCCCGAATCGGCATGGGAGCCCGTACCTCCCGTGTCAGGCCCCGGTGTGGCGTGCCAGCGCCCGCCGGGGCCGCTTTGCGATACGGGCGCATCGTAACCGCGTCCATCCCGCGTCGCCACCCGCTCGGGGGACCGCAACCCCGCGGGCCGATTCGTTCCCGCGAACGGATGCGCCGTCCCTTCGCGAGGCGCTGCACCGCCCACACCGGGGCGGACAGCGCCCCACCGCTTACGCCACGCGGGCACCATCCCCAGGGGTTGAGGCGACCTCCGCGAGCGCGGCGGCGAGCGCCCACCACGGCGGCCCAGGGTTTGCGACGGTGGTCGTCGCAGCGCGGCCGCCCGTCAGGCACGAGGCGACCGCACACAACGCACGCTCTTTTCGGCACGTCGCTGCTCCTTTCTGGTCACATCGTCACAGAGCGTCACGCCAACGTCACGCCCCGTCACATCCGTGACGTTTCTGTGACGGGCTGTGACGTTTTCGTCACACGCCGTCACATCACCGTCGTCGCGCTCGCGTTCGCAGTCACGCCGCCCTCCTGGTGGGCTTCGACGGCCGCAAGCGCCCGTTGCTCGATGCGCGAGGAAGCAGTCAACCTGCTCGGCGTCTCGGGGCGGGGAGGGAAATCGGCTGCGGCGCGGGGCGTTTGGTGGGGTGGGCGTGAAGTTTTGGCCCCCTACCGGGAGGCGAGCGATCCGGTCGAACTCCTCGCGGACGCGCTTGGGGGCGCGAATGCTCGGCGTCGGGTCGACGCGGCGTACCATTGGCCGAGCAGCTCGAGCCGGTCGGCGTGCTTGGCGCAGACCCACCGGCCTGGGAGCGCGTCGGTCCCGCACGCACCGGCGCGCCACATGCACACCGTCCCTGGCGGAGGGAACGGCGGGACGCGGAGCGCCTCCCGGCGGGCGAGCGCCGCCGCGGGCAGCTCCCGCACCGGTCGGGCCTTCTTCGGGTAGCTGTGCTTGCGACGCCGACGGCACTTCACGCAGCCTCTTCCCGCCAGTCGGGGTCGTCCGCTTCGGGTTCCGGTGCGGGGTCGAGGCGGCGGCGAGTGAGCGCCCGCCCATCGGCAGCGAGCGCGAGCGCGACCGTGGGGCGCTGCGCTCGCCGGTGGTCGAGCGCGACCACGACCACCCCGCCCTTGAGCAGCCGGACCGCGACGGGGCCATACCGGCCGGCGATCCGCGCGAGCTCGCACGCCTGCGCGACGGTCAACACGATCACGGCCGCCGACCCCCTCCGTTCCGCAGCCAGTCGTCAAGCTCAGACTTGCGGGCGATGAGCGCCGACCCGTCGCGGTGGACGGGGATGCGCGGCGGGGTGCACGAGGCGAGCGCGTACACGCGCGATCGCGGCGCGTCGATGTAGCGCGCGATCGCGTCGGCGCCGCGAAGCCACCCATCGTCCGGCACCTGCCGACGTTCGGCGAGGATCTCCGCGACCCGCTCGGCGAGGTGGTCGATCAGCTCGGCCGGCAGCGGCAGCGCGAGGGGCTCGAGCCGCTGACCGGTCATGCCGCGCCTCCTCGCCTGCGTGCCTTACCGTGCGCCGGAGGGACCCAGCGGTCGCATCGCTCGCAGAGCCAGCCGTGAGCGGTCGGGCGAGTCGGAACGATGCAGCCTTCGGGGTCGTCACAGGGCCTGCCGTGCCCTGCCGTGCCCTGCCGTGCCAACTCCGCGTCCTGGCACGACAGCCCCGCGGAGGGGCCGCAATCCCGCTTCCCATGCGGGTTTGGCTGTCGTGCCACCCCTGCCGTGCCAGGCGCCGATGGCACGGCAGGAAGGCGCCAGTGACCGACCGCACGCGAGGAGCCGGGCGGCGCGAATCGGGCCGTCTCGACGTCGAGACGCTCGCGCGCTCTACCGACCGTCCGCCATGCGATGTCCGCCGCCTTCGCAGCCTGGCGAATCTCCGCAGTCGGGTGCCACTCGCCGTCGCCGAGCTCGTCGGCGAGCCACTCTGCGGCGGCCTCGATCTCCGTGCGCGGCTCGACCGTCGGGGCCGAGAGCAGCTCGGCGGCGCTCGTCTCGCACTCGCCGACGAGCACGACCCGCGAAGTAGGGATGACCTCGCCGCCGTCGGCGCGCACCTCGCAGCCCTCGACCTTGTACGCGAGCGACGGCGAGAGCGGCCCCACGTTGCACTTCGCGTGCGCGAGCACTCGACTGGGGCCGTCCTCGTCGTTGGGTGCGCGGCCGAAAGCGAGCACGGACCGCGCGGCAGCCGTGAAGGCGATGGAGCCGGATACGCGGTCGAGCGCGTCTGCCGCCCCGCCCTTGCGGAGATGGATCGTGGCCAGGACGGCGAGGTCAGCTTGCTCGGCGAGCTGCGCGAGCGGGGCGAGCGCGCGGCGGACGTCCTGGTCGCGGTGCGCGTCGATCCCGCCGCCGAGCGCGGCGACAAGCGGATCGATGACAAGTAGCCGGGCTCCGTGCCCGTTCGTCGCTTCGGCGATGCGCTCGAGGTCGCCGGGGACGCTCACCAAGTCGGGGCGGCCGTCCTGCTCGGCCTCGAGGATGAGCACCCTGTCCAGGTCGGCCCCGGCGGCCATGAGGCGGGGAACGATGGTGCTGCGGGGGTGGTTCTCGTAGGAGAGCAGCACCACGCGGGCAGGCTCGCCCGCGAGGTCACCCTCGAGCCGACCGCGCGAGAGGTCGGCCGAGAGGCCAGCGATGAGGGTGGATTTGCCGAAGCCTTGGCGGCCGGCGAGGATGGTGACGGCGCCGAGCGGCACGCGGCCCGCCCACGCCCAGCGGGTGCGCTCCGGGGTGATCGCGCTCGCCGGCGTCAGGAGCACCCGCCGGTTGTTCTCGCCGCCGTCTCCTTTGCGAGCTGGGCCGTGCCCGTTCGTCGCCTCGCGGTGCCGGTCGGGCAGGTAGCGGGCGTAGGCGGCCGTGATTTCCTCAGGCGGGCAGCCGGCCGGGCAGCTCATCTCGAGCTGCGGGGGGTCGTCGGTGACGATCCGCACGTCGAGCGGACCCCCGCAGACGCGGCAGAAGGTGTGGAGCGTCCGGCCGTCGTCGGAGTAGCGGCAGCCCGGGTGCTCGTAGGCGGCGAGCGCGCGCCGGGGCGGGCTGGTGAGGGTCGAGCCGTTCATGCTGCTGCTCCGGGCGGATAGAGGACCGCGAGCAGCGCCTCCTCGCCGGACAGGCGGAGGGCATCAAGCACGAGCGCTGACCGCTCGCTGAGACTCAGGCGCCGGAAAGCCTCGAGTGCCGCTTCGGGCGCCGCGCTGGCCGCTGCGATGACCGCTCGCCGCTCGAGCGCGGCGCCGTCGAGGCCGCGGCTGGCGCGCATCCTGTGGGCGTCGTCGACGTAGCGCGCCTGCGGACGCTTGCCGAGCTCGTCGAGGTTCGCCCCGCAACCGCACGCGCACAAACGCGGCGCGTGCGGTCTGGGTTCGTCTGGGTCGCCGGCAGAGTCCGGGTCGCCCCGCGACGGCCGGGCGGTCGCAGCAAGCGACCGACGGGAGCCTCGAGAACGCGCATTTGTCGCCGGGCGAGGGGCACGGCCACGGGCGGCACGACGCCGCCCCGCTGCCGGTGGAAGCTTCCTCGCCCAGTCCTCACCGAACATTGTTGTGCCAAGCGCCGTCGCGGCCCGCAGTGCGCGCCGGGCCATGCGGGCGATCTCCGTCCGCTGCTTTTCCGGCGAGAGTCCCCGAAGCTCCGAGCACTTCAGGTCTGACGATCCCCCGGGCACAGGGAGAGTCGCGACGTCGACTCGACGAACAATCCGCTCTGCCACGCTTCGGCGAAGCTCCTCGCGAGCCGCGAGGCATTCCGCGTACATCTCCTCCGGGGACCGGCGAAAGCGGAACCCGTGCCGCCTGGCGATCTGGTCGCGAATCTGCAGCGAGCGCAGCGTCAGGTCCGCGCCTCGCCTTCGAAGGGCCAGCATTTGCGGATCGGTCGCCTCGGCTTCGTTGACTTCCCGCCAGAAGGCGGCGACGCGTGCCTGAGTCGGGGAATGCGGTCGGCCGCCGTTGCGGCTAGCGCTTGGGTGACGCTCCATGGTCGGTCCTCGGTCGTTTCATGTGCTGAGACGGTCCGCCGGTCGCGCGAGCGCGCGCGTCGCCCGCCGGTCCGGCAGCGGGCGACGCGGAACGCTCAGCACATGCGACGAGGACCGTCACGCCTCCGAGCTTACGCGCGGGGTCGGCTGGCAGTTCGGGTTTTTCGCCCGCGCGTGCATCGTGTTGACCCAGGCGTTGACCCGAAACGCTCCGGGCGGCCGCCCACGCCGGCCCCGACCATGAGAAAACCCCGCGTTTGCGGGGCTTTCCTGTGAGAGCGGACGACGGGGATCGAACCCGCGACCTTCGGCTTGGGAAGCCGACGCTCTACCAACTGAGCTACGTCCGCACCTGCCACCCCGCCGCCTGAGCTGCGGGACAGCGGTCTCAAGAATAGTGCGCGGAGCGTGGCCGGCGGGGCCCTTTACGCTTCGCTGCGATGAGCCCGAGGGCGGCCTTCACGCGCTTGGCGGTGGTCGCGGTGCTGGCCGCGACCGTGAGCGCGCTCGCTCTCGCTGCCAGCGCCGCAGCCGCCACCTGTCCCCGCACGACACTCGCCGACGTTGAAGACGAAGTGATGTGTCCGGTGTGCGGCACGCCGCTTCAGCTCGTCACCGAGGCGCCCCAGGCGCAGCGCGAGCGAGCCCTGATCGTGCGCCTGATCGCACGCTGCCGCTCCAAAGAGGAGATCAAGCGCGCGCTGGTTGCCGAGTTCGGCCCGCGCGTGCTCGCTCTGCCCGAGGACCGCGGCACGCGCCTCGCCTCGTACCTCGTGCCGACCCTCGCACTCGGCTTCGCCGTACTCGGCCTGGTGTTCGCCGCCCGCCGCTGGCGGCGCAGCGGCGGCCGCGCCTTGGCGGCGACTACAGCTGCCCGCGGCGACCCGCACGATCCCCGCGTGGACCGCGAACTGGAGCGCAGTGGTCTCCTCTGACCGCACAGCAGTGATCGGTGATTCGCGCGCAGTGACCCCTAATTGCCACGCAGTGATGCCCGGCAAAGGAGCGTGTGGAACGTGAGCGCTTTGCTTTCCCCGGCTCTCCCGATCGCCGCCGGCGTCGACGCCAGTGTCGCGGCCGCCTTCGGCGTCGGCTTTGTGTCGTTCATCTCGCCCTGTGTGCTGCCGCTGGTGCCCGGCTACCTGTCGACGATCTCTGGCGTTTCGTTTGCCGACCTTCGGGCCGGGCACCGACGCCTCGCGGTGCTCGGTCCGGCGCTCGTCTTCTGCCTTTCTTTCTCGCTCATGTTCGTCGCGCTCGGACTCACCGCGACCGGGCTTGGACGGCTCCTGCAAGACCACCGTGAGCTCTTGCAGAAGGTCGCGGGCAGCGCGATCGTGGGCCTGGGCTTGCTGTTCGTGGCTAGCGCGCTGCGCCCCGGTGTGGGTCGTGAGTGGCGGCCGCGCGCACTAGTCGAGCGGGCCGGCGCGGGCGGGCCGGTGATCGCCGGACTCGCCTTCGCTGTAGCCTGGCTGCCCTGCACGGGACCGACGCTCGGGGCGATCCTCACCGCAGCCAGCACGGAGTCGACAGCTGACCGCGGTGCGCTGCTGCTCGCCGCTTACGCGGCGGGACTCGCCTTGCCGTTCCTTTTGTGCGCGCTCGCCTTCGAGCGCGTGACGCCGCTCTTTCGGTTCCTGCGCGACAAGTGGCGACTGGTGGCGCTGACCGCGGGTGGCGTGCTGGTGGCGATGGGTGTGCTGGTCTACACCAACGAGCTCGCGCGCCTCAACGCCGAGGCCCTATCGCTGCTCGACCGGCTCGGCGTAAACGTGTTCAGCGAGCTATAGCGGCGGCGAGCTCCTCGAGCGCCGGCACGTACGCCTCCACGTAGGTCGGGAACTGCGGCAAGAGCGCCGCGAGCAAGCGGGGCACAGGCAGGCGCGCGCCGATCGCCAGCGCAGCCAAATGAATCCACTCCCCGGCGAGCGGCGCCAGCGCCCAGGCACCGACCAACTCGCCACTCGCCCGGTCCGCCAGCAGGCGCATGGCGCCACGCGGCTGGCGCTCGAAGGTGTAGGGACGAGCGATCGCAGTAGGTAGCTCGACGGTGGCACTCACCACGTCGATTCCCCGCTCAGCTGCAACGCGTTCCGAAACTCCTACCGCCGCTAGCTCAGGATCGCAGAACACGACCCGCGGCACCGCCCGATAGTCGGCCTGGAAACCGTGTCCGAGGATGTCGGCGACGGCCACACGCGCCTGGTACTTAGCCACGTGGGTGAATAGAGCGACGCCGGTGACGTCCCCGACCGCCCAAACATCCTCCGCAGCGCGGCAGTGCGCATCGAGCGACACAGCGCCCTGGTCGCCGAGCGCCCCTACGCGCTCGAGGCCGACGCCCCGCACGCGCGGAGCACGACCGGTCGCGACCAGCAGCTGCCGCGCGCGGAGCTCGCGATCATCGGCTAGCCGCAACGCGATCCGCCCGTCCGCGGTCTTCCGCACCGACCGCGCTCGCCCGCGCTTGACGATCCGTACACCGTCGTCCGCGAGGGCGTGCTCCACGAGCTCGCCCGCCGCACGGTCCTCGCGGCTAACCAACCACTCGCCGGAGTGAACTATCGTCACCTCGACCTCCAGCCGCGCAAACAGCTGAGCGAGTTCGACGCCGACCGGTCCACCCCCCAAAACGATCAAGCTGTCAGGCAGCTCGCTAGTCGTCGTCGCCTCCTTGTTCGTCCACGCGCCAACATCGCGAATACCAGCTATCGGAGGCAGCACCGGGTCGCTGCCGGTCGCAACGACGACGTACCGGCAAGCAAGCTCGCGGTCACCGGCACGAACACGGCCGGGACCGGTCAGCGACGCCTCGCCCTTGATCACTTCCGCACCCCGCTCGCGGTAGTGCGCAACCTGAGCGGAGTCGTCGAGTCCCCGAATCATCCAGTCGCGGTACGAAAAGGCGTCGCCGAGATCGAGCGCCGGCCGGTCGAGACCAGCCACGCGAGCGGCTGCAGCACGCGCCTCGACCACGCGCAGCAGCGTCTTAGAGGGGATACACGCCCAATACCCGCACTCGCCGCCGATCAGGTCGCGCTCGCAGACAACTACCCGCATCCCGGCGTCGATCAGTCGCCCGGCCGCGACCTCGCCGCCTGGCCCCATGCCGATCACGCAAGCGTCGAAGCGTTCCACCAACAGCTCGGCTAGCGGTTCGTGCGGCCGTGCTGGTCCATAACGAAGCGGCGCAGGAACGGCACCACGGTCTTCAGGAAGCGGTTCGAGCGGGGATCACCGACGACCGGGTCGAGGTGGCTCGCTTGGGGATCGTCGACGAGCACCGCACGCTTGACCCGCGACAGCTTCACGAACCTGCGTGCACCGCGCAGCACGCGGCCACCGGTGAGGTCCGTTTGGTAGGCGTAGAGCGGCACGTTTACCGCTCGCGCCCAACGCAAACGCAGGCGCAGCACTTTCGCTGCCTCGGTCATCCGCAGGTCGTTGGCGGCGTCGACGTCGAGGCGCAGACGACGCGGGAAGTACCACTCGATGAAATCCGGCTTCAGCGCCGCCATCGCTCGCGCCAGCCGCTGAATCGGCGTGCGCTCCCCGCTCACCCAACGGCGCGGATCGCCGCTCGCCGCCAACGAACCGGCACGCACACGGATGAACTCGAAACCGGGCGGGGAGCTGTCGCGGTCGAAGGCGTAGCCGACCAACGCCTCGTTGGTGACGGTGAACGGCGGCCTGAACGCCGGCGGCACCAGCGGCTGGAGCTTCGCTGGCGCGTTCGGTGCCTGCACGGCGTACAGGCCAGCGGTCTCCACGAAAATCCCCGCAAGCTCTGGCGCGCCCAGGCCCAACACATCCTCGAACGGCTGGCCGCGCCGGATCTCGTCGAGCTCGCGACGCGCTCGCTGCGCGTCCGCGGAGTCGAAAGTGCCGAGCAGGCCCCCGTCGATTAGGACCAGACCGGCGATGTCGCGGTAGCCCGGACGGCCGTCGAAGTCCCAGGCCGCGTAGGCGAGCGCAGTCGATGCGCCCAGCGAGTGGCCGCCCAGCACCACGCGCCGCCCACCGGCCCGCGCGGCCAGCACCACGCGCCGCAGATCGGCGAGCTGGACGGCAAGCCCCCACTCGGAGACGTAGGGCACGTCGAGGCCCCGCACCCGTCGATAGCGGCCACCGAAGTAGTAGTCGAAGGCGGCGTTGGCGCTGCGGCTCGCGAAGCCGCGCTGATCCTCGAGCGCCTGCTCGCGCCGGTCGACAACCCAAACCTGTGTTTGCGGCAGCCGCGCCGCGAGATCGCGAGCGACCGGCGCGATCGTGCCGGCGCCACCCAGGAACCCGGGAACCAGCACCAGCACCGTTCGCGCCCGCCGCTCGCCCACCTGGTACACAAAGACACGGTCGAAGCGGACCGACCCCGGCGCCGGCGCCCCCTGCAGGCTGACGTAGCGCTCGATCCGCGCCGCGGACGCGGCCGGCGGAGCGCTAAGCGCGAGCACAAACCCGAGGAGCGCCAACAGCGGTACGAGCCGCGCAAACGCCTGCGAGACCCGCAACCCACGGGCACTGCCGGACACCCCCCTCGTCGCCAGCACAGGACGATCCTAACCGGCGCCCCGCAGCGCGCCGCAGCGCGCTCGCTACATGCGCGAGGGCGCGGAGATCCCGAGCAACCCGAGGCCTCGGGCGAGCGCGTCGCGCACGGCGATGCAGACGGCGAGGCGGAAGTCTTCGTCTCCCCCCTCCTCGCTCGCCCCGAGGACCCGGCAGTCGCGGTAGAAGGCGGAAAAAGCGCGTGCCAAGTCGAGCAAGTAGGCCGTCAGGCGGTGGGGTGCTCGTCGCTCCACTGCCTCCCCCACCTCAACGGGCAGTGCGAACAGCGTAAGCAGCAGTTCACGGGCGGCCGGTGCGAGGTGCTCGCGCGAGGCCGCGAGGTCGCACGAGCGCACCGCTTGCTCGCGTCCCTCGCCGGCGCGCTCGAGGATGCTCGCGATCCGCGCGTGCGCGTACTGCACGTAGTACACCGGGTTCTCCTGGGCCTCGCGACGCGCCAGATCGAGGTCGAGCTCGAGCGTCGTGTCGTGGCTGCGGGAAAGCAAGAACCAGCGGGCCGCGTCGACGCCGATGTCGTCGATCAGTTCGTCGAGCGTGACGACGGTACCGGCGCGCTTCGACATCTGCGCCCGCTCGCCCCCCTCGACGAGGTGGACGAGCTGCATGATCACCAGCTCCAGACGATCAGGGTCACCGCCCAGCGCCTGCCAAGCGGCGCGCATGCGTGCGACGTAACCGTGGTGATCGGCACCAAGCACGTCGATCGCGCGCGCCCCGCCCGGCTCCTCGGCGCGCGCTAGGCGCTCCAGTTTGTCGGCGTGGTAGGCGATGTCCGCCGCGAAGTACGTGTACTCGCCGCTCGAGCGGCGCAGCACGCGGTCCTTGTCGTCGCCGAAGGCCGTCGTGCGCAACCAAAGGGCACCCTCGCGCTCGTAGGTGTGGCCGCGCTCGGCGAGACGCGCGAGCACGCTTTCGATCGCGCCGCGTTCATGCAGAGAGCGCTCCGAGAAGAAGCGATCCATCTGCACCCCGAAGCGATCAAGCGTCGCGCGCACGGAGTCCAGCATCGCCTCGACGCCGCGCTGGGCGAGCTCGTCGAGCGGCAGCTCCGCCGCGCCCGGAATCTGGTGTGCGAGCACGCTCACGTAGGCGCCGTGGTAGCCATCCTCCGGCGGCTCCTCGCCGCGCGCGCGGGCAGCCAGCGAACGAGCGAAACGCTCGACCTGTGAACCGGCGTCGTTGACGTAGTACTCGCGCTCGACCGCGTGTCCTGCGAACTGAAGCAAGCGGCAGAGCGCGTCGCCGTAGGCGGCGTGGCGACCGGAGGCGACGGTCAGTGGGCCGGTCGGGTTGGCGCTTACGAACTCGACCAGCACGCGCTCCGGGAGCACCGCGCGCGGGCGCCCGAACGACTCGCCCGCGGCGATTACGGCACCCAGCGACTGCTTGAACCAGGCGTCACCGAGGCGCAGATTGAGGAACCCGGGACCGGCCACATCGATGCTCTCGACGCGCGCCCCTAGCCGCTCCGCAAGCTCGGCAGCGAGCTTCGGTGCCACCGTCCGCGGCGCCGAACGCACCACGGGCGCCAGCAGCAGCGCGGCGTTGCTGGCGAAGTCGCCGAGTTCGCGGTCGGGCGGCCGCTCGAGCGTCGGCTCGCGCGGAAGCTCGCCGCCACCGGCAACCGCGCGCGCCGCGTCGACCAGCAGGTCCCGTAACTCGCCGACCGGGTCGCAAAGGGTGCCGCTCGTAGCGCTCACGTCGAGGGCGCAGACTACTGACGCGGTCAGGGCCATGGAGCCGCTGTCGCAGTAGCGATGGGCGCGCGCCCTCAGTGCTGATGGACGCGCGCTCTGAGTGCTGACGTACGCGCGCTCTCAGTAGTGATAAGGCTCGCCGGCGAGGATCTTGTGCGCCCTGAAGAGCTGTTCAAGCAGCACCACCCGCGCCAACTGGTGAGGCAGGGTCAGCGGTCCCAGCGAGAGCGTCTCGTCGGCCTCCGCGAGGTCGATTCCTTGCGGGCCCCCAATCACGAACCAAAGATCGCGGGCGGCGAGCAGCCGCCGCTCGAGCCAGCGGGCGAATTCGAGCGAGGTGCGTGCGCGACCGCGCTCCGACAACAGCACCACGTGGGCCTCGGCAGGTAGCCGCTCACGGGCGCGGCGCTCGTCGCGGGCCTCCACCAGCTCTACCCGGAGGCGGCCCCGCAGCAGTCGCAGATAATGATCGCAGTCGTCGACGAACGGCGGCTTGGCGCGCCCGACCGCAAGGATCACGATGCGCACACCTTGAGGATGACGCGCCACGACCCCTGCACTGCCCGCTCCGCGGCCGCTTGCGATACTTGCCGGCGTGAGCGAAGAACAGGCCGAGCGCAGGTTCAACATCCACGCCGATCCCGAGACGATGGCCGGTGTATACGCGAACTTCGCCAACGTCTCCCACTCCGACTACGAGTTTTCGATCACCTTCGCGCGCGTCGACCACGAGGTGGAGGAGGGGGAGGTCCCGGGGGTCGTCGTCTCGCGGATCAACATGTCGCCGCGCTTCATGCGCGAGCTGATCGACGCCCTGCAGGACAACTACGCGCGGTGGCAGACTCGGCAAGGCATCCGCGACCTACCGGAGTACGGCGGTCCCGAGGACTGACGAGTCGGTCGAAGACGCGGGCTTCGCGCCATCCGGTCGCGCGCAGCACCCGCCCGGCCGTTGGCAACGAGCGCCATTGATCGCGCTGATATCCGACGTCCACGGCAACCTGCCAGCGCTGCGCGCGGTGCTGGAGGACGTCGAGCGCGTCGGCGTGAGCGAGATCTGGTGTTTAGGCGACGTCGTCGGCTACGGCGCGCACCCGAACGAATGCGTGGAGCTCGTCGCTGAGCGCTGCTCGCGCTGGCTAGCCGGTAACCACGATCTGGTCGTCTGCGGCACGCTGCCGATCGAGGAGTTCGCGGCGCACGCCCGAGTGGCGGCGGAGTGGACGCGGGAGGTGCTCGACCCTCAGGCACGCGAGCTCTTGGCCGCACGCATGCCCTTCGATCTCAGCGGACCGGTTGGGCTCTGGCACGCCAGTCCGCGCGACCCGGTGTGGGAGTATGTGCTCGCAATCCCGCAAGCTGCCGAGTGCATCGCGCTGATGCCCTTCCGGATCGGCTGCATCGGCCACTCGCACGTTGCCCTGTTTTTCTCCAGCAGCGACGGCGCGCGCGAAACGATCGGCGCCGTCGCTGATCCCGGGCGAGAACTCGTGCTGCACACGGGCCGGTGGTTGCTGAACCCCGGGAGTGTCGGTCAGCCGCGCGACTCCGACCCGCGGGCGAGCTGGCTTCTACTCGACACGGAGCGGCAAACGGCGCGCTGGCGGCGCGTCGAGTACCCGATCGCCGAGGCCGCCGAGGCGATCCTCGCAGCGGGCCTGCCCACAATCCTCGCCGAGCGGCTTTGGACCGGTACCTAGGCCCTAGGGTTTCGACGCGTGGCGCGCAAACCAGGGAGCGGACTTCGGGTCATCAGTCTCGTGCTGGCGATCGCCACGCTGACGCTCGCCGCTTGCGGGCCGGTGCGCCGTGAGCGCTCGCCGGCGCGTCTCGACCCCACCGTCGCCGAAACGCTCGCGCGCCAACTGGACTCGATCGAGCGTCGCTTCCAGGTCGGCGGCGGCGCTTGTAATGACATCGTCGACGGGCGCGATCCCAACACCATCCCCGTCGCCGAGGCGATCGCGCGGGTCCGCGACCCCGAGCTGCGGTCCGCGCTCAAGGAGAGCTTCGACCATCTGTTCGCTTTGGTGCGCGAACAGTGCGTGACGACGCCCTCCCAGCCGCAGATCACGCCGACCACGCCACCGCCACCGACCACGACCGAGACGACACCGACCGAGACTTCCACCGAGATGACCACTCCCACCACGACGCAGCCGGCACCAGCACCCGGTAGCGAGAGCGGAGGTGCGGGCGCTCTCGCCCCGGCGAAGCCGAACAAGGGCAAAGGCAAGGGTCTGCCCAAGCAGGCCGAACCCGGGGGCGGCGCGATCGCCCCGCCCGGAGGCACGGGCAACCAGGGGGGTTGACGGTGGCGACTCCCACGTTGCTTGCCGGGCGCTACCGGATTGAGGAGCGGATCGGCGCCGGCGGCATGTCAACCGTCTTTCGCGCCTTCGACCAGGTGCTGGAGCGGCCAGTCGCGATCAAGCTGCTGGCCGAACACCTAGCCCAGGACCAATCCTTCGTAGCGCGCTTCCGCCACGAGGCGCTGGCCGCCGCGCGCTTGCAGCATCCGAACATCGTGCAGGTCTACGACTCCGGCTTCGACCCGGAGTCAGGCCGCCACTACATCGTGATGGAGTACGTGGAAGGCCACTCCTGCGCCGAGCTGCTGCGCGACCGGCGCAAGCTGGAGGTGGCGGAAGCGGTGGCAATCGCTCGTGACGCCTGCCTGGCGCTGGACTACGCGCACCGCGCAGGCGTCATCCACCGTGACGTCAAGCCCGCGAACCTGCTCGTCTCGGCGGCGACAGGAGTTACCAAACTGACCGACTTCGGGATCGCCAAAGCGGCTGAGCAAACGCGCATCACGCAGGTCGGGTCGGTGCTCGGTACCGCCGCCTACCTGTCACCGGAGCAGGCGCGCGGCGAGGAGGTCGGTCCCGCTTCCGACATCTATTCGCTCGGGGTTTGCGTCTACCAGTTTCTGACCGGGCGCCTCCCCCACGAGTACGGATCGTTGACGGAGCTCGCGCTCAAGCAGCAGCAGGAGGAGATACGCCCGATCACCGAACTGCGCCCAGAGGTTCCCGAGGAGCTCGACCGCGCGGTGCGCGTGGCGCTCGCCCGCGACCCGGCCGCGCGCTACGCCCGGGCGCTCGATTTCGCGCAGGCGCTCGAGGCGGGACTGCGCGGACAGGTCACGGCAACCACCGCGGCCCTCGAAAACCAGGCAACGCGGCTTTTGGCAGCGGTCACGCCAGGGGCGCAAGAGGAGGCGACGCGTGTGCTCGATCGTGGCGGGTCAGCGCCGATCGGTCGCTCGCCGCTAGCCGCTCCCCCGCCGCCAGCCGTCGACCACCTACCCTCCACCAGCCGGGGGAAACGAGGTAGGCGAGCGTTAACGGCACTCGCCCTAGTCGCTTTGCTGGGGGTTCTGGCGCTTGCGGGACTCGCGGTCCTCCGCAGCACCACCCCCGTCCAGCGCCCCCAGCCGGTGCGCGCGCCCGACGTGCAGACGCAGATCGACGGGATCCGCCAGTTCCTGCGCGAGTGGAGCCGTTAGCCGGCGGTGTGCGGGCGCTCGCCCGGCGCCGCGCAACGGCCGCCGAACGGCTCTTCGCCGGCCAGCACCGCCGCCCGATACTGCTGGAAGCGGCCCTCGCGGATCGCTGCCCGGATCCCACTCATCAGCGCCTCCATGAAAGCGAGGTTGTGGAGCGTCAAGAGGCGCCCGGCGCTCGGCTCGCCCGCGCGCACCAGGTAGTGCAGGTAGGCGCGCGTGTGACGCGCGCACACCGTGCAGGGACAGCCTTCGACGAGTGGCCGCGCGTCATCGCGCGAGGCCGCCTTTGCGAGGTCGAGACGGAAGCGGCGCGCCGGCTCGGGAACGAGCGCTGTGCCGTGACGAGCAAGCCGCGTCGGGGTCGCGCAGTCGAAGCTGTCGATACCGAGCGCCACTGCGTCGAGGAGGTCCTCGACGTCGCCGATCCCGAGCAGATGGCGGGGTAAAGCGTCGGGCAGATCGCGCACCGACCAGGCGACCACTTGCCTCATCTGCTGCTTGTCGCGCCCTAGCGAGCCGCCGATAGCGATGCCGTCGATGTCGCTTGTGAGCAGGTGCGCCTTGGAGCGCTCACGCAGGTCCTCCCAGACTCCCCCCTGCACGATTCCGTAGAGCGCCTGCCAGCTGGGTGCGTTGGCGCGCTGCCAGGCGATGCAGCGATCGAGCCAGCGGTTGGTGCGCTCCAAGGCCCGCTCCGTGTATTCGCGACCGGCGTGGAACGGCGTGCACTCGTCGAACGCCAGCGCGATATCGGAAGCCAAGGCAGCCTGCACGGCCATCGAGCGCTCGGGGGTGAGAAGCTGCTCGGAGCCGTCGACGTACGAGCGGAAGCGCGCGCCGCGCTCGTCGATTCCCAACAGCAGTCGCTCGCCAGCGGGACGCGAACGGCTGCCCTTGATCTCGTCGGCAACGGAGCCGTGACCGAGCGAGAAGACCTGGAAGCCCCCCGAGTCGGTGATGAACGCTCCTTGCCAGCCGCTGAATTCGCGCAGCCCACCGAAGCGCGCCACGAGTTCGGCGCCCGGACGCAACATCAAGAGAAAGGTGTTGCCGAGCAACAGGCGGTAGCCGAGACGCTCGACGTCGTCGAAGTCGAGGGTCCGTACGGTGGCCGCCGACGCCAGCGGGACAAACACCGGTGTCGCGATCGTCGCGTGACGCAGCTGCAGGAGTCCCGCGCGGGCGTCCCCGTCGCGTGCTTCCACCACGAACCGAAGGCGAGGACCGTCGGCGCGCGCTGTGGGTCGATCGGCGAGCATCCGCGCGAGGCTACCGGCGCTGGCGCGGCACCCGCAGGACGCGCTGTGACCGGTGAACGCCGGCCAGCGAGCGGCGCACGCAGCACGAAATGAAGACCGCGGGCGCGCCGTCCGGCGCGCCCGCGGTTAACCGATCTGGAGAGCGAGAACCGCCGGGCGTGCGATTAGGCCTTCTCGCGCGCCTCGCCCTCTACGGTCCCTGGCTCGGATTCCGCTGCCGCGCGGATCTGGATCCGATGCGGCCGCTGCTGCTCGGGCTTGGGCACGCGAACCGTCAGCACGCCCTTGTCGAACTCGGCGGTGATGCGGCTCGGGTCGACGCCCTCCGGCAGCGTGAGCGAGCGGCTGAAGCGACCGAAGGCGCGCTCTGCGCGCAGCCAACCGTCGCGATGCTCCTCACGCTCGGAGCGGCGCTCCCCCGAGATCGTCAACACGCCGTTCTCGACCTCGATCGATACGTCCTTCTCGGAGAGCCCGGGTAGGTCGGCCTTCAGCACGTAGGCGTCATCGGTCTCGTAAAGGTCCATGGCCGGAAGCCACCGATCCGCCCGCGGCTCCCCGAAGATCGACGTGAACAGACGATCGAGTTCGGTGCTTAGCGGTTCCGGACGTACCAGCATGGCCATCGCGCCTCACCTCCTCTCGCCCTGAGTACTTGGGTCACCGACTTTTATAGAGATCTAAGTCGGCCTGTGTCAACTTTTCGGAGCGAGAGGCGCTTAGGTCTCGCACGCTTGCGAGACACTGTCGCGGGCACTCGCCCGGTCCGGCGAGGGGCTCGGGGCATCCCGCTGCGGGGGCGTGGTCCCCTCGCTGGACGGCGGAAATACGCCCAGCAGGCGCAGGGCCCGCCAGCGTGCGGAGGGTCTTCGATTGCTGGCCGGTGGCGCGCCAGTGGCAGATGGAGCGCCGGGGGCGGGCGAGTCGCCGCTGGCCGGTGGCGCGCCACCGGCGGGGGAGTCGGCGGTCGTCGGCGGTTGGTCAAGCGGCTCGGCGAGGACCGACAGTGTCGTCAAGGGATCGAGCCGGCCGGGCGCCAGGTCGCCTAGCTCGAGCGTCGCCTCGGCGCGCAGCGCACGCTGGTCGTCGACCGAGACGGTGAGATCCTGCCGCGCATCGATCACCAGCACCGTCAGCGGCAGAGAGCGCTGTGGCCGACCCCGCCCGGCGATTTCAACAACTTGCGGGCAGCGCGCGCCCGGGGCGAACAGCAAGGTCGCTCGCACCGGCGTGCCCACCGCTACCGGCGGCCACTGGGGATCCGGCTGCGGACGGGGCTCCGGCTGCGCTTGGGAGCCAGGCTGCGCTTGGGCATCTCGCTGCGCTTGGGCATCTCGCTGCGCTTGGGCATCTCGCTGCGCAGCCGTCGCTCGGTCGAAGCGCACCGCAAACGAAGCGAAAGGCACCGACAGCACGCCGCTGGCATCGGTGCGGTCTAGATAGGTGAGCGTTGCCCGTACGGTCGCTTGCGCGCTCCGACCTTGAACGCTGCGCCGGCGCTCGAGCAGCGGCTGGCGCGGGCGCGGTGCCGCGACCACGGCGACGCGCTCACCGAGTTCGGGGGCGCCGGCGGCCGCTGCGGCCGAGACCACCGCCAGGCGACCGTCTTCGTCGGCGACGACGAACCACCGCAGCGGCTGGTTGACGTGCACCACCACGCCACGGATCACGACCGCTCCCCGAGAGCGCTCACGCCCGGGTTCGCGGTTCTTGTCGGGAAGAGATTGTTCGTTGGAAGGTGCGCTCGGCGTACGCGTGGTGGTGCTCGCGACCTCCCCCGCCCCGACCGGCTCGAGCGCGGCCGGAGCAAGCGACGGCGGTGTCGCGACGGGAGGTGCCGGTGCGGGCTCGCTCGCAGCCGCGGAGTCGGGGGAAGCAAGCTGACCGACGTTGGTCAGCGGGGATGGTTGGTCGCCCGCGCTGCGCGCCGGTCCGGGTGGCACGAGGACCACCACTGGCTGGGCCGAGCGGCGTGCCGCACCCGGTGCCGGCAAGAGCGCAGACCCCACCAGCGAACCTGCAGCGAAGGCGGTCGCCAAGGTGACACCGACGAGCCGGTACCCGAACGAGCCCAAGCGCGCGGCTTGCGTGAGCAGCGCGCTCACCGGGCGTCGCGCTCAGCGTTAACGCCCGATAGCGGTCGCCCGCAGCCTGGGCAGAAGACCGCCCCTTCGGGGAACAGGCGACCGCACCCCGGGCACGCTCCGGCCGCCGCCTGCTCACCGAGCTTCGACGACCACTCGACGGCCGCCAGCTCCCAATCGAGCTGCTGCAGCTCTGCCGCCTTGCGCAGCACGATGTCGAGCCGGATGTGGTCGCGGGCCGCCATTTCGTAGACCAGCCCACCAAGGTCGTACTGGCGCCGCGCGAACTCCGCCACGAGAGCCTCGCGGCGAGCTCGCAAGGCCTCGCGACCAAGTTGCCCCGGCGGTGGTGGAGCATCCTTGTTGCCACGCCCGAGCGTCCGCGCCAAGTCGCCGAGGCGCGCGAGCGAGTGGCTCAATCGTGTAGCCGCGCTCATTTGATCTCGATCGCGTTGCTGCCCCCACCGGGCGGCTTGTTGTCCTTGGGCGGCGGCTTGCCTGGCAGAACGATCGTGGTCGGGAGCTTGCGCGAGCGTTTGACGTAGGCCTCGCCGCTCGCCTGATCGAGCGCGCGAACAGCCGCCGGCGGCCGTCCTCGCGTTTGCGAATCACGACCTTGTGCGCGCTCGCGCCCCTTACCTTTGGCAGCACCAGCGCGCTCGTTAGCTGCAACTGCGCCCCCTCCGCCCGCGCCACTGTTCGAGCCACCCGCTTGCACGCGGACCACCACCGGCTCGCGCGTCTGCGTTGTGGAGGCACCGTTCTCGCGCCCCACGATCACGCCGAGCGTGAACAGCGCCGCAACACCGAGGACCAGCGCCGCCGCGAGAAGCTCGCGTGCTGGACTGGAACCGGCCTTTGACGAAGCCTCTGCGGTCGCCAAAGCTTGCGTTGGCGCGACCTGCACGCGCGGTTCGCCGATCCGTTCACCGCACGCCAGGCAGTAACGCTGGTCGCTTGCGACGGGAGCCCCGCAGTTAACGCAGT
This sequence comes from Thermoleophilum album, assembly GCF_900108055.1. GTDB lineage: Bacteria > Actinomycetota > Thermoleophilia > Solirubrobacterales > Thermoleophilaceae > Thermoleophilum > Thermoleophilum album. The sequence goes on from NZ_FNWJ01000001.1 coordinate 19,213, forward strand.
TCTCCACCCCGGGCAACTGCCCTGTGACCGACACCGCGCGCGGATCGATCGTCGAGCTGGTCACGCTCCCCCACCTCCCGCACTGGCGCGAGCGGCGACACGCGCCCCCCGCGGATCACCACCCAGCAGGAACGCGTGGAAGCGCTGGGGCTTGTTGCCGCGCAGTCGCTCGATGCGCGCACGCCCAGCGGCGACCACGCGCCCCGCGCGCAGCGCCACACAGGTGACGATCACCTCGCGCAGGTCTCGTCCGGCAGCCGAACGAACGGTACCCACGGCCTCCCACCCGGAGACCGGATCGCGCATTACGGAGACGCGTTCGACCTGCGCTCGATCAGCGGCGACGCCGCGCACGGCAGCGGCAGCTGCGCGACCGGCCCCCACCTTGACCTCGACGCGCACGGGGGTCGCCGTCGGGTAAGCCTGATCGTTGACCCACCAGATCTGCTGGCCCGGATCGATCCGGGCGACATGCGTCAGGGAGCGTTCGAGCCCGGGCGCGTCGTTGCGAAACACGATGCGACCGCGACGGTCGCGCAGCGCGATCGACACCGGCAGCGACGACTGCACTTGCGTGGAGCGATTGCGCAACAGTGCCGCTACCGCCCAGCCGTCGCTTCCGCGCAGAAGCGACGTCCGCTCAACCACCACCGCGCTGTTTTGCGCGCCGACACGCACGCCGGCAGCGTGCAAGCTCCTTTGCGCCTGTTCTTGCAGGCGGCGGCTCTTCTCCTGGCTGGACTCGCAGCCCGACCCGAGCATTGCCGACAGCGCGACCAGCGCGCCCACCGCGACGACCCCTCCTCTGCGTTGCCAACACCAGCTCATCCGAACAGCCCCCGCACGTAGTCGCGTGTTCTCGGCGCTTGCGGGTTCTCGAGCACTTCGCGGGCCGGACCACACTCGACGAGATCCCCCAGGTACATGAAGGCGACGCGGTCGGCGACTCGCCACGCCTGTTGCAGGTTGTGGGTGACCACCACGACCGCGATCTCGCGTGCCAGCTCATGCATCAGCTGTTCGATCTTTTCGGTGGAGATTGGGTCGAGCGCAGAGCAAGGCTCGTCGAGCAGCAACACTTCCGGCTCGACCGCGAGCGCCCGGGCGATGCAGAGCCGCTGCTGCTGTCCGCCAGACAGCCGTAGCGCTGGGTGACCGAGGTCGTCGGCTACCTCTTCGTAGAGACCGGCGCGCTTCAGTGCAGTGACGACCTGCTGCTCGAGCTCGGACCCTCGTTTCGGTCGGCGGCCCCCTTCGACGAGCCCGTAGGCCACGTTCTCGAAGATCGAAAACGGGAAGGGGTTCGGCTGCTGGAAGACCATCGTGACGCGCCGCCGCAGCTCGGTCGGCTCGAGCTCATAGATGTCGGCGCCATCGAGGGTGATCGTGCCCCAGCGATTAGCTCCCGGCGTCAGTTCGACGAGGCGGTTGAGGGAGCGCAGGAGGGTCGTCTTCCCGCAACCGGACGGTCCGATCAGGGCGAGCACCTCGCCCGAGCGCACCGTCAGCGAAACCCGGTTTACAGCGACCTTGTCGCCGTAGGCGATCGTGAGCTCGACGGTGCGCATGCGCTCGACGGTTTCGCGAACCGTCTCCTGCGCTTCGCCCCGGGCGACCTGCGACGCCAATGTTGGCCTTACGCTCAGCGCTTGCCGCTGCTCACTTTCTCCGACCAGCACGGTCGGTACGGCGTCGGGGTCGATGGCGCGCACAGGCGGCGGGAAGGTGTTGTGGCGGCCCGTTTGCGCGCCGTCCCGGCTGGAGTTCGAGGCTAAGACTCCCAGCGTGGGCCTCCCTTCTTTTGGATGACGTCGACGGCGAAGTTCAGGCACAGCACGATCAGCAGCAACACGAAGGCCGCCGCGTACGCCTTCTGCGGCGCATTGCCTTCTCCCGCGGGCGAGTTGTTGTAGACGTAAGAGGTGAGCGTGCTGCCCGTCCCGCGCAGCGTGCGCAGGATCGGCAGATCCCCCTGCGGGGATAGCTGCAGCGACGCCCCCAGCAAGATCACGACGATCGCGGTGTCTCCGGCGACGCGCCCCATCCCCAGTGCGGCGCCGGTTGCTATGCCGCTGCGCGCCCCTGGCAGCAGAACGCGCCTGATCGTCGCCGCCTTGCTCTTCCCAAGTGAGTACGACGCCTCGCGCACGTGATCGGGAATCGAGCGCAGGGCCTCGCGGGTCGCGCCAACCACCAGCGGCAGCGCGATCAGCGCCATCATCGCGCCCGCCGTCAGGAACGATCGCGCGAACACGGCGCCGCCTTCCGCCTTAAACGACATGAAGGCGAAGATGTGCTGCTGGAACAGCACGAGCCCGAAGATCGCGAGCACCACGCTCGGTGTTCCCGCCACGACCTCAACACCGGCCTCGACCGCCCGAGCCAGCCAGGCCGGACGGCCGAACTCCGCAAGCCATACGGCGATGCCGACACCGAGCGGCAGCGCCAGCAGGATCGCGAGCACGGTCAGGATCAGCGTCCCGAGCAGGGGATCGAGGAAACCACCGGACTTGCTCTGGTCAAGCTCGGCGCGCGGGTGAGAGATGAGCAGATCGAAGTTCAGGAACTGCAGGCCGCGGACCAGCATGTAGACCACGATCGCCAGCGCGATCGCGCACAGCGCGAGCCCCGCGAGCCAGGCTCCTGCTACCCCCAGGCGGTCGCCGAGCGTCCAGCCTGCCCGCAGTCGACCGCCGCGACCGACGCGGTTGCGCAGCGCCTCTGGGGCAGCGACTCTGCTCACCGTCCGACCCCCGGCAAGGCCAGTGAGCGACGGAGGCGCCAACCGATGAAAGAGAGCGCCATCGTCGATACGAGGAGAACCGCGGCGAACGAGTAGAGCGTCTGTGCGAAGGGCTTGACCGACAGACCCTCGGCGTTGTCGACGATCGTCGCCGCTAGCGGGCGGGCGGGCTCGAAGAAGAAGGTCAGCCCGTCGAGCGGGTTCGGCGCGAACGCCACCGAACCCGACACCATCGACAGCATGATCGCCTCGCCCAGCGCCCGCCCGACCGCTAGCACGGTGGCGGCGACGATCGCCGGCCGCACCGCCCGCAGGGCGACGGTGCGCATCACCCGCCAGCGGTTGACGCCCAGCGCCAGCGCGCCCTCAAGCCACAGTCGCGGCACGGCGGCGAGGGCATCGCAGGTAATCGCGATCATGATCGGCGCGATCATCACCGTCAGCACGATCGTCGCCACTAGCACCGAGCTGCCGTCGAGCTGCACGACCCCGGCTACCGATGCCTTGCGCGCATCGCTGATTAGGTAGTGGTCGACGAACGGCACGAGCACCAAGATCCCGAGCAGGCCGTAGACGACCGAGGGCACGGCCGCCAGCAGCCGCACCACCGCCCGCAGCACCGCGGCAAGCGAGCGCGGTGCGAACTCGGTGATGAAGACCGCCGCTAGCAGCGCCAACGGCAAGGCCAAGATGACCGCCCCCACGGTCACCAGGGCGGTGGCGTACAGGAGCGGCCAGGCGCGAATCTCATAGACCCAGCGGTCGGGGTCGGCGGGCGAGTTGAAGATCGCCGTCAGTTGGCGGTCGACGTTGCCGCCGGCAGCGAACCAAGCGAGCCCGTTGTGTGCGAACGACGGCCATGCCTTGGCGAAGACGAAGGCCAGCATCGCGGCGATCAGCGCCAGCACCAGCACTGCTAGGCCCCGCAGCGTCCGCTCGGCGCGGAGGTCTGCGGGGTTGGCAGGCGCATCCGCTACCCCGCCGGCGCGAGGCGGGAACGCGCCTGCCCCGGTGCGCAGCAGACCGCGCACGCGAGCCATCAACGCGGCCACCCGTCGTGCCTTTGGCGCACCGTTCATCGATCGTTACCGTCGAGACCCCGCAGACGGCCTCAGCGCAGCGGCACCCAGTCGGTAGCGATCACCCGGCGCGCGGTGGTGCTGCGCTGCACCCAGCGAATGAAGCGCGCGGCGGCGCCGGTCGGCTTTCCGCGGGTGACCATGTAGAAGTTGCGGACGCCCTCGTACTGTCCGGACACCGCATTGCGGAGCGTGCAGGCGACGCCCTTGTAACGGACGGTGTGCACCCCGCGCGTGAAGTCCAGCGACACGTAGCCGATGCCGTTGCGGTCGCGCTGCACAGCCTGCTGAATGAGACCGTTCGACGCCTTTTGGCTGGCGACCGTCGAGACCTTCTGGGGCTTCATGAAGATCTTGTCGAAGGCGTCCTGGGTGCCCGACGCTGGGGTCCTCACGAAGAGATCGATCGGGCCGCTGATCGTCGAGCCAGGAACCTGACGCCAGTCGCGCACGGACCCCGAGAAGATCGCCTGCACCTGCGCTTGCGAGAGGTTCGGCAGGCGGTTGGCGGGGTTAGTGATGATGCAGATCGCGTCGCGCGCGATCTTGTTGAACACAAGTCCCCCGGGATCGCCCGGCTTCGGGTCGCGCGATGAGTTGCCGATCGTCACGCGCCCACGGGCGACGTCGGAGATACCGACGTCGGAGCCGCCCTGCAGCAACTTGAAACGCACACAGCCGCGGCACTCCCGCAGATAGGCGCGTGCCAGCTTTGCCGCCAGCGGCGCCACCGAGGTCGAACCGCTCATCGTGATCGTCGGCTTGGCGAGCGCACCGGCGGGAGCTGCCGCCGCGAACGCCAACGCACCGACACCGACCGCTGCTGCGCTTTGGATTCTCATCGTCCGTGTACCTCCTCAGTCGCGTTCCTGTACGAAAAAACCGGCACCGGCACCCTCAGCGCGCTCGCCGACCCTTGGTCGATCGTGTCTTGCGCGTGGGAACGGCTCGCTTCGCTGCCTGTGCGCGCGGACAGTCGGGCCCCACCAGCCGGCGCGGCTGACCGACCTGGCCGTCGGCGCCGGCGGCGACGATCGCCACACGCAGCGGTGTCTTGCCGCACGGCTCGGTCGGGACCGTGAGGCTCCCTTGGGCGTAGGCCAGTCGCGCCGGCTGCTTCGCTACGCAGCGAAAGCCGTGCGCCGGGATCTCGCCTTCGCAGCGGAACTCGAGCGGCGCACCGTCGACGCCGTAGGCGTCGATCTCCGGCGAGAACGAGTCGACGGGCCGGTTGGTGACGATCGCGAACGAACGCACCGGTCCCGAGCAACCCAGCTTCCAGACGACGCTCGCCTCGTCGGCGACCTCATTCTGCGTTTCGAGGTGGCCGCCGCAGCTCAAGAACAGCGGTTCCTCGTTGTCACCGGCGGCCACGGCGGCGCTGCCGGCGACCGCGACGAGTCCCGCACCGAAGGCGGCCAGAGCGATCTTCAGTCTTCTCGGCAAGGCGGGCATCTCCCTTGTTCGTCTTGCGGCCCCGGTGGGGCCGGCGTTGCGTTACGACGGCCGGCATTGCACAAGGGGTCGCCTGGGCGCTCGTAAACGCCAGGTCAAGAACACGTGAAGGAGGTGTAAAGAGGAGGCCGCTAGCCGGCGCGCAGGCTCCGGCCGGTCATCTGCGCGGGCTGCTCGAGCCCGAGCAGGTCGAGCACCGTCGGCGCGACGTCGGCGAGGACGCCGCCGGCGGCTCGCAGCTCGCCGACCGCCGGCTCGATCACGAACGGAACCGGGTTCATCGAGTGCGCGGTGTTGGGGCTGCCGTCGGGCTCCAGCATGTTGTCGGCGTTGCCGTGATCGGCCGTGATCACGCAGGCTCCACCGTCGGCGCGCACTGCCTCGATCACCTCGCCGAGGCACGCGTCGACGCACTCCACGGCGCGCACCGCCGCTGCGATGACGCCGGTGTGGCCCACCATGTCGGGGTTCGCGAAGTTCACGATCCCGAACGCGTGGTCGCCTCCTCGCCAGCGTTCGCAAAAGGCACGGGCGACCTCGGGCGCCGACATCTCGGGCTTGTGGTCGTAGGTTGGTACGTCGCGCGGCGAGTCGATCAGTATCCGCTCCTCGCCCGGGAACGGTTCCTCGACGCCCCCGTTGAAGAAGTAGGTGACGTGCGGGTACTTCTCCGTCTCGGCAGCGTGCAGCTGGGTCATGCCCCGCTCGGCAAGTACCGAGGCCAGTGTCACCTCCGGCTTCTCGGGTAGGAAGGCGACCGGGTACTGCCACTCTTCCTGGTAGCGGGTGAGCGTGACCAAGCGTGCGACCGGCGCGGCCCCCCGCTCGAACTCCGCGAACTCCGGCTCCGCTAGTGCGCGCACGAGCTGCCGCGCGCGATCCGGTCGGAAGTTGAAGAACACGACGACGTCGCGCTCGGGCCGCACGCGCCCTTCCGCCCCGACCAGTCGCGGCGTCACGAACTCGTCGGTTTCGCCCGCCTCGTAGGCGGCCCGCACAGCTGCCACCGGATCGTCGAAGCGCCCGCCCTCGGCGCGACCGTGAACGATCGCGTCGTAGGCCTTTTGCGTCCGCTCCCAGCGCCGGTCGCGATCCATCGCGAAGTAGCGCCCGCAGATCGTCGCGATGCGCCCCACTCCGAGCTCGCCGAACCAGCGCTGCACGGTGGCGATGTGCTGGGCGCCGGAGGTCGGTGGCGTGTCGCGACCGTCGGTGAAGGCGTGGACGACGACGTCCGCTACCCGCTCTCGCCGCGCTAGCTCGAGCAGCGCGCGCAGGTGCTCCATGCTCGCGTGCACGCCGCCGTCCGAGACCAGCCCGAGCAGGTGCAGGCGCCCTGAGCCGTCGCGCGCCGCGGCACAGGCCTCGCGCAGCGTCTGGTTAGCGAAGAACGAGCCGTCGGCGATCGCATCATCGATCCGCGTGAGGTCCTGGCGAACGATGCGGCCGGCCCCGAGGTTTAGGTGGCCAACCTCGGAGTTGCCCATCTGACCTTCGGGCAAACCGACCGCGCGCCCACAAGCCGTCAGCTGGGTGCGCGGCAGCGAGCTCCAGAGCCGGTCGAAGACGGGCGTGTCGGCGAGCGAAATAGCGTTGCCCGGTCCGGGCGGCGCAAGACCCCAGCCATCGAGGACGACCAAACAGACCCGCTGGAAGGGCGTGCTCATCGCTCGGGGGCGGCAGCGACGATCTGCGCGAAGCTCTCCGGATCGAGGCTGGCACCGCCGACCAGCGCACCGTCGACGTCGGGCTGCGCCAGGATTTCGGCGGCGTTTTCCGGTTTCACGCTGCCGCCGTAGAGGATGCGCACGCGCGCGGCCGCCTCGCGCGAGCGGTCAGCGACGAGCGCGCGGATGAACGCGATCGCCTCTTGCGCCTGTTCGGGCGTGGCGGTGCGACCGGTGCCGATCGCCCAGACCGGCTCGTAGGCGATCACCACGTCGGCGAGACGCTCGTCGGCGACGTCCTCGAGCGCCTCCCAAACCTGTTGGCGCAAGCGACGTTCGGTCTCCCCCTGCTCGCGCTCCTCCTCAGTTTCGCCGACGCACAGAATCGGCTCGAGTCCCGCTGCCAGCGCCACCGGCAGCTTTTCCCGCAAAGCACGGTCGGTCTCGCAGTGGTCGCGGCGCCGCTCGGAATGCCCGAGCACTACCCCGTGCACTCCCAGCTCGGTCAGCATCGGCGCCGAGATCTCGCCGGTGTGCGCGCCCTCGGGCGCCTGGTGCATGTTTTGCGCGAGCACACGGACGTCGCCGCCGCGCACCGCCTCGAGGCAGACGTCTAGGGCCGTGAACGGCACGCAGAGAGCGACGTCCGCGCGCCGCTGGGGCGGTGGCGGGAGCAGCTCGAGGAGGCGCGGGCAGTAGGCGCGCGTCTGTGCGCGCGTACCCCACATCTTCCAGTTTCCGGCTACGTACGGCTTGCGTTGCACTCGGCTCCCCTCCATGGGTCTGGCGCCACGCCCGACGCCTCAGGCGTCATCGAGCGCTTCGACGCCCGGAAGCTTTCGGCCCTCCAACAACTCGAGCGCAGCGCCGCCCCCCGTCGAAACGTGGTCTACCCGCGTGTCGAGCCCGAAGGCTACCAGCGCCGCAGCGGAATCGCCCCCGCCGACGACGGTCCTACCGGGCGCCTCGGCAACTGCTTCGGCGAGGGCTCGCGTACCCACCGCGAACGGCTCAAGCTCGAAAGCCCCCAGCGGTCCGTTCCAGAAGACGCAGCCCGCGCGCTTCACCCGCTCGGCGTATTCGCGAGCGGTCTGCGGACCTATGTCGAGGCCCATCCAGCCATCCGGCACGTCGACGCCGTCGAGCTCCCGTCTTTCGGCGTCGGCCGCGAAACGATCACCCACCACCAGGTCGCGCGGCAGCACCAGCTCGCAAGGTGTGCCGCCCGCTCGCTCGAGCACTCGCCGGGCGAGCTCCACGCCCTCCTCCTCGACCAGCGATGCGCCGGTCGCATGGCCCTGCGCCCGGAAGAAGGCGAAGCACATCGCGCCACCGATCAGGAGCTCGTCGGCAAGCTCCAGGAAGCGCTCGATCAGCTTGATCTTGTCGGTCACCTTCGCGCCACCGAGCACCACCACGAAGGGGCGCGGCGGGTCCTCGAGCAGGCGCTCCAGCGTCGTCACCTCGCGCTCCAAAAGGAAACCGGCGACGGCCGGACGCAAAAACGCGCAGACGCCGGCGGTCGAAGCGTGGGCGCGGTGGGCGGCCCCGAAAGCATCGTTGACGTAGGCGCGAGCCAGCGCGGCGAGACGCTGCGCGAAGGCCGGATCGTTGGCCGTCTCCCCGGGCTCCCAGCGGAGGTTTTCGAGCAACACCACGTCCCCCGGCGCCGCCTGCTCGACGGCGCGACGGGAGTCGGGACCGGCGACGTCGCGGGCCAGCACCACCTCCGAGCCAAGGAGCTCGGAAAGCCGCTCGGCAACCGGTCGCAGGGAGGTTTTTGGATCGGGTCCCTTGGGCCGACCGAGGTGCGAGCACAGCACCAGGCGCGCTCCGTGCTCTCGCAGGTACTCGATGGTCGGCAAGGCCGCGCGGATCCTGCGCTCGTCGGTGATGAGTCCGTCGACAAGCGGCACGTTGAAGTCAGCGCGCACAAGCACCGGAGTGCCTGCAGCCAGCTCGAGGTCACGGACCGTGCGCTTACGGAAGCGCACGCCCGGCTCGGCGCCTACGCTGCCTTGGTCGGCGGTCACCGCGGGTCCGACGGTCAGCCGACGCGTGTGCCCGCGAGGACCCGCTCGGCAAGCTCGACGACGCGGTTCGAGTAGCCCCACTCGTTGTCGTACCAGGCGACGACCTTGAGTAGGCGATCCTCGATCATCATCGTGAGCTGCGCATCGAAGATCGACGAGTAGGGGGAGCGGACGATGTCGGTCGAGACGATCGGATCCTCCGTGTACTTGAGGATCCCTTCGAGCTCCCCGCGGTCGGCGCGATCGCGCACCGCCGCGTTGACTTCCTCGACGCTGGTTGAACGAGTGGTCCGCACCACCAGATCGACGACCGAGCCGGTGCTCACCGGTGCCCGTACGGCGATCCCGTTGAGCTTGCCGGCCAGCTCGGGGATCACGAGACCAATGGCGCGCGCGGCGCCCGTGGAGGTCGGAACCAGGTTGATCGCCGCTGCCCGCGCCCGCCTGAGGTCTTTGTGGGGAGCGTCCTGCAGGCGCTGGTCGGCGGTGTAGGCGTGGACAGTGGTCATCACGCCGTGCTCGATCCCGACCGCCTCGTGCAGGACTTTCGCCACCGGCGCCAGGCAGTTCGTGGTGCACGAGGCGTTGGAGATCACGTGGTGGCGCTCGGGGTCATAGGCGTCGTCGTTGACGCCGAGCGCGATCGTAACGTCGGGGTTCTTAGCGGGCGCCGAGATGATCACCTTGCTGGCGCCCGCGCTTAGGTGCTTAGCGGCGTCGTCGCGGTTGGTGAACAGCCCGGTCGATTCGATCACCACGTCGACACCGAGCTCGCGCCACGGCAGGGCCGCCGGGTCACGCTCGGCCAGGACCTTGATCTCGCGACCGTCCACGACCAGCGCGTCCGCGGTGTGTTCGACGGAACCTGGAAACGGCCCGTAGTTCGAGTCGTAGCGCAGAAGGTGGGCGAGCGTGGCGGTGTCCGTGATGTCGTTGACCGCCACCCACTCGATGTCGGCGCCGCGCTCGTAGGCGGCGCGGAAGACGTTGCGGCCGATCCTTCCGAAACCGTTGATCGCAGCTCTCAGCGGCATCTGGGCGTCCTCGCGGTCGGTTGAGTCCTGCGGGTATGAGGCGGGGGCAGGCGGTGCGCTCGTGCGCCCCCGACAGGTCCTGGAATCTACCCGACCGGGGAACTCGCTGGCGGCCGGCGGTCGATGTCGCGGTGGACGATGTCGACCAGGTAACGCCCGGCCCGCGCCAGCTCGCGGCCGAGCCATTCAGCGACCGCCACGGAGCGGTGCCGACCGCCGGTGCAGCCGATGCCAACGGTGAGGTGCGCGCGCCCCTCGCGCTCGTAGCGGGGAAGCAGGAAGCTCAGGAGGTCGAGCAGTCGACGCTCGAGCTCCGCGGTCTCGGCGCTGCGGTCGATGAAGCTACGCACCGCGCGGTCGAGACCGGTTAGTTCCCGTAGCTCGGGCTCGTAGTGGGGGTTCGGCAGGAAACGCACGTCGAAGACCAGGTCGACGTCGCGGGGCGTGCCGTGCTTGAAGCCGAAGCTCAACACCGTCACCGCCAGGCGTGTGGTCTTGCCGTGGGGCAGCATCTTCTCGGCGACGACCCGGCGCAGTCGACTGGCGCTGAGCTCCGAGGTGTCGATCACCACGTCCGCGCGTTCCTTGAGCGGCTCGAGCAGGCGCCGCTCGAGCCTGATCGCTCGCTCCAGCTGACCAGCCCGCAGCTCCTCCGGAGCGACCGCCGCGCGGCCAACGGGCGACGCCTGCGTCGGTTGCCCGCCCGCGCGTCCGCCGGCGTCGCCCGCCGAGGGCTGCTCGCCCGCACGTCCGCCGGCGTCGCCCGCCGACGGGTCCTCGCCGCGCAGCACGCCCGTGCTCGCGATTGGCGACTCGAGCTGAGCGAGCGGGTGACGCCGCCGCGTCTCCTTAAAACGGTTCAGCAGGACGTCCTCAGAGGCTTCTAGGTAGAGCACTCGGTGCGGCGTGCCGCGCTCAGCGAGTCGGTCGAGCGCCCGCCAAAGGCCCTCGAAGAAGTGCCCCCCGCGCACGTCGCAGACGACCGCCGCCCGTTCGACGTTCGCCCCCTCATGCTCGAGGAGGTCGGCGAGGCTCTCGATCATGTCCGGCGGCAGGTTGTCAACACAGAAGTAGCCGGCGTCCTCGAAACAGGCCATCGCCTGGCTCTTGCCGGCGCCCGAGAAGCCGGTGATCACGACGAGATCGCGGAGCGGCGCAGTCATCGGACCTTGTGGAGTTGCTCGTGGATGCGGCGCGCGATCTTGGGTGGCAGGCCGGGAACCGCCTCGAGCTCTTCGCGCGTAGCTTCGAGCACCCGCTCGGGCGAGCCGAAGTGCCGCAGAATCGCGCGCTTGCGCGCCGGACCGATGCCCGGCAGCTCGTCGAGCAGGGAGCGCCGAAGGTCACGTGTCCGTCGCCGACGGTGGTAGTCGAGCGCGAAGCGGTGCGCCTCGTCACGGATTCGCTGCAGCAACTGCAGCTCGGGACTCGAGCGGTCAAGGCGGATCGGCTCTTCGGCACCGGGCAGGTAGATCTCCTCGAGGCGCTTGGCGAGCGCGCAGACGGCCACCCCAGCGGCTCGCAGCTCGTCGAGCTCCGTGAGTCCCGCCGAGAGCTGGCCGCGTCCGCCGTCGATCAGGATGAGATCGGGCGTGGCGGCGAAGCTCGGGTCGCGCTCGGGATCGTGCGGCGACAGCGCCAGCTGACGCCGACGCTCCTCTACTCGCCGGCGTAGCACTTGGGCGATCGCGGCGAAGTCGTCCTGCACCACCTCGCGTACGGCGAAGCGCCGATAGTGAGCCTTTTTGGGCAGCGCCCCCTCGAAGACGACCAGCGCCGCGACGGTGTGCGCGTGCATCAAGTTGGAGATGTCGACCGCCTCGATCCGCATCGGCAGCCGCTCGAGCCGCAGCGCGCTGCGCAAGCGCTCGAGTGTCTCGATGCGGTGGCTGCGGCGCCGCTGTGCGCGCAGGCGATCTTGGCTGAGCGCGAGCTCCGCGTTGCGCAGCGCTAGTTCCAGGATGCGACGCTTGTCGCCGCGCTCGGCAACCCGCACCTCGACGCGCGCCCCCCGTTTGCGCGCGAGCGCCTCGGCGATCTCGCCGATACTCGCGACGCCCGCTTGTACGACCACCTCGGGGGGCACCGAGAGCGCGCCTTCGTAGTACTGGAGCAGGAACTCCTCGGCGACCTCGGGCGCGGTGCGCTGCGCGGGATTGTCGAGATAGAAGCTCTGGCGGTCGGCGAGCACGCCATCGCGGACACGGAAGATCTGCGCGTTGGCGTCGGTGCCGGACACCGCGACCGCGACCACGTCGACGTCGCCCACCGCGGCGTTGGCGATCCGCTGGCGCTCGAGCAGCGCTCGCACCGCCTGCAGCCGGTCACGCAGCCGCGCCGCACGCTCGAACTCCTGGCGGGCCGCAGCGCGCTGCATCTCCTCCTCGAGCTCCCGCTCGACGGCGCGGTAACGACCCGACAGGAAGTCGATGATCGCCTCGATCGAACGCCGGTATTCGGCCGCGCTGACGTAGCCCACACAGGGCGCTTGGCAGCGCTCGATGTGGTAGTCGAGGCAGGGGCTACCGGAAGCCCGCCCCGGACGCTCGCCCTCGCAGGTCCGGAACTGGAAGATCCGTCCCAGCAGGTCCAGCGTCTCGCGCACTTTGCGGGCGTTCGAGAAGGGTCCGAAGTAGATGCGGCCCGGCCGGTGTCGCTCGCGGGTGAAGTAGACGCGCGGGAACTCCTCATCGAGGGAGATCGCGATGAACGGGTACGACTTGTCGTCGCGCAGGCGGACGTTGTAGATCGGCCGATGCAGCTTGATGAAGCGCTGCTCGGCGAGCAGCGCTTCGGCCTCGGTGTCGGTGACCAGGAACTCGATCTCCGCGACGGCGTCCGCTAGTGACCGCGTGCCGCGACCGCGGCGCGAGAAGTGCGAGTTGACGCGCTTGCGCAGCGAGCGCGCCTTGCCGACGTAGATCACCCGCCCGCGCTCGTCGCGGAACAGGTACACGCCCGGCGCGTCGGGAAGGCTCCGGCGCTGCTCCTCTACCTGTTCCTGCGCGGCGCGGGCGGTGTCCAAACCTCGCTCAAGGCAAGGTTAGGGGTAGCGCGTGACTGCTGGCCGCTCGCCCCAGGCAAGCCCGCAAGGCGCTGAGGCAGCCGGCGCCGCTTCCGCGCGCGACCCGTGTCCTCAAGCGAGCAGCCGCACCACCGAGTCAGCGACGCAGGCCGGCTTCTTGGAGCCCTCGACCTCAACCGTGAAGCGCTGCACGAGTTGCCACCAGCCGTTTCCAACCTCTTCGAACTCGACCGTCTGGCAGGAGACACGAATGCGCGCGCCCGACGGCACCGGAGCCGGGAAGCGGACCTTGTTCCAGCCGTAGTTGATCGCCATCCGGAAACCCTCAAGCGCGACCAGTTGGGAGCGGAAGCCGTCGATCAGCGAGAGCGTGAGGTTGCCGTGGGCGATCGTCGTACCGAAGGGGCTCTCGCGCTTAGCGCGCTCGCGGTCCACGTGAATCCACTGGTGGTCACCGGTGAGATCCGCGAACGTGTCAATCATCTCCTGCGTTACGGGGCGCCAGTCGCTCGGCCCGATCGTCTGCCCAACCAGCGCCTTGACGTCCTCAACTCCGTTGACCGTGACCTGTGTCATGGCTCGGGAGCCTAGAAGGCCACGGCCGTCGCGGGTTGTGCAGCATCGCTCTTGCTCGGGCTGCGAGCTAGGCGGCGAGCGCGATCGCCAATCGTTGGCTGGAGATCTCGCCGACTCCGCCAAGGAGCCCGAGGATGCGGGCGACGTACGCGCGCGTCTCGACAAACGGCGGGACGCCACCGTATCGATCTACTGCGGCGGGCCCGGCGTTGTAGGCAGCGAGCGCGAGTGCCAGCTTGCCGCCGTAGCGGTCCAAGAGGTCGCGCATCAAGTGGGCTTGCGCGTCGATCGCCTGCCAGGGGTCGAAGGGATCGCGCAAGCCGTAGGCGCGGGCGGTTGCCGGCATGAATTGGGCGATGCCCAGCGCGCCGGCGGTACTGCGCGCGAAGGGGTTGAATCCTGACTCGGCGTAGAGCTGTGCGGCGAGCAGCGCAGAAGACACGTTCCAGCGCTGGGCGGCCCGAGCGATCGGTGCTTCGAGGTGCGCAGGGACGAAGGCCGGCAGGCCACTCGTGATCCGCGAGTGATCGCCGCCGGGCGGCTCCCAGGAGCCGCGCTCGTACTGGGCGGGGTGCTCGCGGTCGCGGGGGTTCGGGCCAAAGCCGAAGTGCCAGGCCTCCCACGCGTAACGCTTGATGAAACCGAAACGACGGGCGTTGCGTGCTAGCCAGGGCCAGGCCGCGGGTGGTCCGAGATCGAGCTCGGTGCCGTAGCGATGGAGGCTCGTGCCGGGCGGTGCCACCCACCGTGGGTTCGGGTTGGCTGCATACAGCCGTGCCTGCTCCGCGTCGGAGCGGTAGGCACTGGTGATCGCAAGCGCCAGGTGTGCCTCGCGCCAGGCGGCCGCCGCCATCCGGTCGAAGGCTCGCGCTACTTCAGGGCGCATGCCTTTTCCCTGGCGATAGGCGAGGGGTCCACCGTAGCCACCCCCAGCCGCCACCGCGTCTGCGGCGACGGTCGCGTCGCCCGCCGTCACGAGCTCGGCGACGGCGCGCACCTCGGCGCGGAGCCGCGGGTCGCCGGCGCGCTTGCGGGCAATCGGCGTCTCCACGCTGTCAGCGACGGCCACGGTCACCTGGGTGGTGGCGAAACCCGGGCCGAAGGCGACACGCGCCCGCTGCCAGCGCACACCGTTGGCAGCAAGCGTTTTGCGAGCTGCTTGCGCGGCGAGCGCACGGTATTCGGGCTCGTCGAGGTGCGCGGGATTCGGCCTCCCGTCGGCGAGTGTCGGTGGCGTGAAGAGGCGCTGGTAGTTCGCCGCCATCGCGCGGGCCGCACTGAGCGCAGCGAGATCGGTGGCCCTTTGCAAACGCCCCTTCCCGAGCAGTGCTGAAGCGAACGCCGAGAAGGCGACGGTGAGACCGGCCACGACCACGACTAGCCCGAGCGTGAAGGGGAGCGCTTGCGCGCGCTCGCCAGCGAAGCCCGGGAGCGGGCGCGTCGAACGTGCGCCCTCGCGGCGCCGGTACGCACGCGAGAGGTCTACGCCCATGCGGCGACCGTTACGCATGCCCATGCGCCGACGGTGACGCGGAGGAGCGCACGTGCGCGTTGCGGGCGTTGCAATCGTGCGACGAAGATCCTCTGTAACCCGCGCGTCCCCCTCTGAAACCCGCGCGGTCCCTTGTCTCGACCGCGCCACGCACGGTCCGCCCCACGCCGTTTGGCAGTTACGCCGTCTGGCGGCTACGCGGTCTGGCGGCTACGCCGTCTGGCGGCTACGCGGTCTGGCCGCTACGCGCTCTGGCGGCCACGGCGTCGCGCCACTACGCGAGCGGGCTGGCAGCTCCACAGTAGGCACGCCGAGACGCGCGGACGGTCTCGAAGGCGAGCGACCAGACCCTGTTCGCTGGTGCGGCCAACGCACCCGCCGTGAGCCCGGCGCGAGCGAGGCGCGCCGCGAGCGGTGCGTGCGGCAACTGCACGCACTCGGCCCTGCCGCCGACCGCGGCGGCGGCGTCACAAGCTGGCCGCTGGCGAGTGGTGGGAGCACCGCGGATCGCAACCGCGACGATCGCCGCGCCCTGCTCGGTAGGTGCCGAAGAGACGGTCAGCATTAGTTCGAACAGTGCGGGGTGGGTGTCTGCGCCCGCGACCACGACTAACGCGTCGAGCGCGCCGAGCACGGGATCGTCGAGCGCGCGCCGGCCGAGGTCAGCGACCAGCACCGAAACCCCGAGGTACGGAGCGATGGTGCGCAGACGATCGAGAGAGGACGCGAGCTCCTGTGGGCGCAATGCGCGATCCGCTGCGGACTGCGGAACCGCGAGCAAACAAAGACGACCGCAGCTGACCGCCGCGATCCCCGCGGCGCCGAGCCGCCGCGCCACCGTTCGCGCGCAACCGAGCGCCGGACGCAGGCCGCGCTGCGCATCGCAGCGAGGAGGTCGGACGTCCGCATCGGCGGCCGCGGATTCGGGCAGGTCGCGCGCGCTGGCGAGCGAAACGACGGGGGTCGGGCCGAAGCCGGGGCGCCTCGCCTGGGCGACCAGCGCCAACACGCGCGCAAGCGTAGTCGCACCCGCCCGCGGCCGCAGGCTCAGCACTCCCAACGCGAGCGCACGAGAACTGGGCGTTGTCCGATCGGCGTACGATCGCTCGCCCTGCTCGCTGGCTACGAGCTCCCCGAAGGCAGCACACCTCTGCGCCCTTAGCGGTGCTTCCCGCGCACGTCGCAGCGCCCGCGGGCGGCCGTGATTGGTCGCGCGCTCGTCGAGCGTGACGCGCTCGAAGAGGAAGTCGTCGAGCGCCCGTGCCACAGCAGCCAAACGACTCATCGGCACCGCCAGCTTCGGTCAGGGCTCGGCGACCGCGGCGCGTGCTTCGACGCGCAAAGCACGCTCGGAGATCCCGGGCACGAGCGACCGTGGCCTTAGCGCGACGACGATCTCGCGCTCGCCGACGGCCAGAGACAGCCGCTGACGCTGGGCGGGTGTCAGGGATTCGCGCACCGCTCGCACGGGATCGCCCCCCGCGACCAGCGCCAACGCGCCCGCTTCTGCGGCCGCCGCGGCGACCGCATGCGCTCGCCAGACCCAGAAAGCCTGCAAGGACGCGAGGCCGAGCACCACCAACAACAGCGCACCAGCGAGCGCCTCGATCGTCGCCTGGGCCCGTGAGCCGGTCAGTAGCCGGTCGCCGCTCATCGGGTTCGCCTGGCGAACGCTGGCGGTGCTTGTCGGCCGAGCGCTGCGCGACCGAACAGATTGACCTTTGCTGCCCCCCAAAAGACGCGCGCCACCACCCGCGTGCGCACGGTGCCCTCGTTGGTGCGCACCTCGAGCCCGCCCCGCAGGGAGGTCGGCAGCGCCGAGCGCGCGGCCACGAACGGGTCGTCGCCGACGGCGTGTGCCCGCGCAGCCACCCGCGCAGCGTTCTGGGCGAGCGTCGCAGCGTTACCTATTGCTGCCAACTGCCACGAGCCGCCAGCCACCACCAAAAGCAGCGCGACCGCGGCGAGCAACTCGATCGAGGCCTGCCCATGGTTTCGGCGCACGCTCGAAACTTCCCTCAGCCCGCTGCAAGCAACAGCAAACAGTGCAACGGAAGTGCAAATAAACGCTGCCGCCTGGGCCGCTTGGCGCCGAGACCTGAGATCGCGAACGTCGCCTCGCGCGCCCGCTAGCCACGCCGCCCCGCGCTCGCGGCCACTAGCCACGCCGCCCCGCGCTCGCGGCCACTAACTCAGCGTGCGGTAGCGCGTCCAAACCCACACCAGGCCGTAACAGGACCCGCCCAGCAAGGCGAGCCACAAGAGCAGCCCACCGCCACCGAGACCGAGCAGACGCGACGTCGCGGCGATCGTCCATGCCGCAAGACCGAGCGACCCGTACAGCACCAACCGCTGGCGTGTCGGCAGGGACTCGATCTCCACGCGATGACGTCGCCACAGCCGGATGGCAGCGACCGCCAACGCCCCCAGGAAGGCAAGCGTGAGCGCGGCTCCCACCAGTTGCAGAAAGCTCCCGCCCGCTGGCGCGAGCGCTAGCACCAGCGCGAGCAACGCCAGCAGCGCGAAGTTTCCGGCTCGCCGCATGCGACTGCAGACTAGCCGCCGGTGTCCGGTGCTCCACGCCGTAAACCCCCTCGGGCGCGCGGCGTCGTAGGAGAGCAGACCCGCGGCGGCCGTTTCAGGCGCCACACCCGCGGCGGCCGCTTCAGCTTCAGGAGATCAGACCGGCGGTGGCCAGCGCTAGAACCGCTGCTCCCAGCGCGACGCGGTAGACGACGAACGCGAACATCGTGTGCGTCTGCAGATAACGAAGCAAGAACGCGATCGAGGCGTAGCCCGTGACGAACGCCAGGCCGGTAGCGATCACCACGGCTCCCGCGCTCGCGGTTTGGTGGGCGCTGCCGTCGAGCAGCTTGTGTAGCTCGAACAAACCGCTGAGCACGATCGCAGGGATCGAAAGCAGGAACGAGAAGCGTGCGGCAGCAGCCCGTTCGAGTCCGAGCAACAGTCCCGCCGAGATCGTCGACCCGGAGCGCGAAACCCCCGGCACTAGCGCCAAGGCCTGAGCGAAGCCGACGGTCACGGCGTCGCGCAGCCGCACATCGCTGAGCGGACGCTGACGCGTGGCGACGCGCTCGGCAGCGAGCATCCCGAAGCCGACGACGATCAGCGCACCGGCGATCAGGTACAGGTTGCGCGCTTGCGTCTCGATCGCGTGCTGAAAGGCCAGGCCGAAGATCGAGATCGGCACGGTTGCCACGATCAAGAACCAACCGAGCCGAGCGTCGAGATCGACCGGCGCGAGGTCGCGTCGACGCACGCTGGCTAGCCAGGCGCGCGCTACTCGCCAAAGCTCACGTCGGAAGTAAAGGACCACGGCCACGGTCGTGCCCAACTGGACGACGGCCGTAAACGCGGCACCGGGGTCTCCCCACCCCGCAAACGCCGGCACGATGCGTAGATGCGCGGTGCTCGAGATCGGCAAGAATTCGGTGAGCCCTTGCACGATGCCGAGCACAATCGCTTCGATCGTCGACATAGAGCCTTCCTCGTTGGCGACAGACGTGATTTCGGGTCGCGCGA
Organism: Thermoleophilum album; assembly: GCF_900108055.1. Taxonomy (GTDB): domain Bacteria; phylum Actinomycetota; class Thermoleophilia; order Solirubrobacterales; family Thermoleophilaceae; genus Thermoleophilum; species Thermoleophilum album. The sequence goes on from NZ_FNWJ01000001.1 coordinate 37,860, forward strand.
AGCGAGCCTCGGCCCCGAAGAGCGCCGAAAGCTAGCGAGTCGCCTCACCGCAAAGCGCGCGCAGCACCGATAGAGTTCGCGCGCGATGCAGTCTCGGCGATCCGCGCTTCCCAGGCTCTCGGCGACGCTCTTTGGGGGCTCGCTGCTTTCGTTGGTGCTCGCCTCACCGGCGCTGGCGTCGGACAACGGCGAGGGCTTGCTCGGCGAGACCAACGACAAGCTCGTCACTTTCTTCGCCCTTGGGGTCCTCGGGTTCTTCGTCGCCGTGGTGGTGATCGGGTCGCTCATCCAGGCGCTCCTCGAGCAGCGCAAGGAGCGCCAGAAGGCGCTCCACCTACGCCGCCGCATCGGCTGGTAGGCAGGTATACGGCGCGAGCGGGCGCTGAGCGGCGATGGCGGTCCGATACGAGCGTCAGGGGCCGGCCGCCGTCGTCACGATCGACCGTCCGGAGCGGCGCAACGCGATCGATGGGGAGACCGCGGAGGCGCTAGCTCGGGCGCTCGAGCGGTTCGAGCGCGATGACGCCTTCGTGATGATCCTGACCGGCGCTGGCAGCGAAGCGTTCTGCGCGGGCGCGGACCTCAAATCTTTCGAGACGCTGGCAGGACGGATCGCTGACCCAGGCGGCCCCCTCGGCTTTACCCACCGCACGGCTCGGAAACCGACCATCGCCGCGATCTCCGGCTGGTGCGTAGCCGGCGGCCTCGAGCTGGCCGCTTGGTGCGATCTGCGTATCGCGACCGTCGATGCCCGCTTCGGCTGCACCGAGCGGCGCTTCGGTGTGCCGCTCGTCGACGGCGGCACGCAACGCCTGCCGCGGCTGATCGGTCTCGGGCCGGCGCTCGACCTGATCCTGACCGGCCGGGTGATCGACGCCCGCCGTGCGCTCGAGCTTGGTCTCGTTAGCGAGGTCGTAGAGAGCGGCCGGCATCTTGCGCGCGCTCTCGAGGTCGCCGAGCTGATCGCCCGCTTCCCACGCCGCGCCTTGCTCGGCGACCGCGAGGCGGCACTACGCGCACACGACCTCACGCTCACCGAGGGCATAGAACTGGAGCGACGCCTCGGTGAGCGCGCGCTGAGCGAGGCCGCCGACGGCGCCAAGCGCTTCGCGGCTGGCGCCGGAAGGCACGCGGAGGACGTGTAGAACCGGACGTCGGGCGTCTGCGGAGGGCCGGACGCCCGGGGCTGACACAGGGCGGTCAGGCGTCTGCGGAACCGGCTGCGATGAGCGTCTGCGCACCCTCCCGCGCCGGCCGCCCTAGGACCACGTCCTCGTACACGCGAGCTAACCCCTGCGCCAGCGCCGGCCAGCCGTAGCGCGCCCGCGCCACCCGATAGGCCCGCTCTGCGCGCGCCCGCCGCTCGTGTTCGTCGCGCGCCGCCGCCACCATCGCGCGCGCCAGTGCCTGCTCGTCGTCGGGAGGCACGAGCCATCCGGTCACCCCATCCTCGACGATCTCCGCGGGCCCGTAGGCGTTCACTACGATCGGCGGCAGCCCACAGGCCATCGCCTCCACGATTACCGCACCAAACTCCTCGCGAACCGACGGCAGCACAAAAACGTCGGCCGCATTCAGCGCTTGCGGCAGCTCTTCGTGCCCGTGCCAGCCAGCGAGGAACGCGTAGCGGTTGCCGGTCTCGCGAATTGCCGCCAGCGGATGCTCGCCCTCCCATTCGCCAGGGAAACCACCGATGATCACGAGCGGCGCCGGTCGCTCGAGCTCGGCGAGAGCACGCGCGTGCGCTCGCACCAGTAGCGGGACGCGCTTCATCGCCGTGAAACGGCCAACGAAAACGAAGGTCGGTCCGCCCGCGCGGAAAGGCGCCAGGTCTTCCTCCCGGTAGGCAGCCGACCCGGGACGGCCCGACTCGTCCCAGCCGCGTGGCTCCTCCACCAGCCAGCGTCGCCACAGCTTGATCCGCTCGTCCGCCGGGAGCGGGCGCCGGTCGAACGCTTCGGGATCGAAGCCGTTGGGTGCCCAAACGACCCGCTCAGGCTCGACCCCGAGCTCAGCGGGGACCCGGCGCACGGCTTCGGGGGATAGCACCAGCAGTCGCTCGCACGCTTGCGCCCAACGCCGCATGCGCTGCGCCCAGCGCTCGGCGTAGGTCCAGGTTGGCGGGGCACCCTCACGGATGCGGTCGAGCATCGCCAGCTCGGTGCCGTGGATGTGGCCGATCCGCGGGACGTTCGGAAAGCGACGGATCGCCGCCTCGTGGATCGGCGTCAGATGGTGCAAGTGGAGGATGTCGGCGTGGTCCGCGTCGGCGGCCTCCAGTTGGTTCGACCAGAGGGCCACGAGTCGCTCAAAGGTCTCGTCGTCGACGCTCGCGTAGACACGGTCGGGAGCGCCCGGCCGGTCCTCGAAGGAGGGCTGGAACGGCGGCTCCGCGTGCAGCGGGTCGGGCGCGTCGCGCGCGGCCGTGAAATCGACGGCGCGCACGTCGAGCCCCGCGTAAAACGTCTCGGCATGCGACGGTTCCCCCGGCCGCCCGAGCGACCCGCAGACGATCGTGGTTTGCCAACCGCAGGCGCCCAGGCCGCGTGTGAGGTAACGCGCCACCTGCGCCGAGCCACCGCGCGGGAAGAAAGCCAAAGCCATCACGGCTCGACGGGCCGCTTCCGCGCGCTCGCGCAGGGAGCTCTCGCGTGATCGTTCTGGCACGGATGCGGCAGGCTAACGCCCGCTTGGGCCCGAGCGCGCCGGCAAGGCGGCGCCCAGTGGTTCGAGTCGGCGGACCAGAACCCGCTAATCCGACACTGCAAGGGTGCTGCCGCGCCCGTCCGAGGCGGCGAACCAGAACCCGCTAACCGGATGCTGAAAGGGGGCCGATCGCCGTGCCCTTGCCGGCCGCCTTGGCCGCCCGCAGGCGTGCGTCGGCGGCCGCGATCAGGTCCTCCGGCTTGCGTCCGTCCTGCGGCGCGATGGCGCCTCCGGCACTAGCTCCGAGGGCCATCTCCGCGGCTTCCGGGATACCGAGGTCGCGGGCTCGCGTTGGTACCGCCGCGACCGCACGCCGCGCGATCCGTTCGACCAGCGGAGGGTCGGCGCGGCTTACGACGATCGCGAACTCGTCACCGCCGAGGCGCACCAGCAGGTCGTGTTCGCGGATCACCGCGCGCAGCCGCGCCGCCGCCCCGCGGATCACGCGGTCGCCGATGAGGTACCCGAACTTCGTGTTGAACTGCTTGAAGCTGTCGAGGTCGATCACGATCAGTCCGGTCCCCCGCCACTCGTTGGCGTGCGCGAGCTCGCGCTCCAGGCGTGCGAGCATGGCGCGCCGGTTCCCGAGACCAGTGAGGTAGTCGGTCAAGGCGCGCAGGCGCTCGCGCTCACGCCAGGCGCGAGCGGCGTCGCGCGCCCGCGCCGCCAATAGGGCCCAAGCGCAGAAAAGCGGCAACAGCACCGCAGCCTCGCCGACCAGCTCCCGCTCTTCGGCCCCGCCCGTACCGACTACGCGCAAGCTCGCTAACCAACCGAAGTGCTCGGCGACCAGCGGTGCCAGGTAAGCCGCGAGCGCGATCGGAAAGTAGAAGCGAGCCTGCCGCCAGGGGAAGAAGTAAGCGATGTACAGGAGGATGAAGAGCGCGTAGAAACGAAAGGGCGAGCCCGGCCCGACGACGAGGCCCACGTAGCCGGTCAGGGCCAAGGCGCTAAGCCCCGGAACGTGCCACACCCATTCGCGAACACGCTCCCCTTGGAGCGTGAACAGGCAAAGCGCCCCCCAGGCAAGGCAGGCGCTGCCTGCAGCGAGCGCTAGCCGGTGCACCTCCGGCTGCCAGTAGACGGCGAGCCCGACCAGCAGGATCGTCGCTCCCCCCACGCACCAGAGCGCGCCGGCCACGCGCATCGCGAGCCGACGCTCCTCGGCTAACCGCCACCCCTGCGCCGATAGCTCGGCGCCCGCGCCTCTTTCGACCTCCTGAGCTACGCGTCGGACGCTAGCGCCAGCGGTGGCGTCGGTGCCATCTTCTCCGTCGTCCGCCACTCGCCGCCGGCGCGCGCCGGCGCTCCGCGATCGCCCAGCCACTGTCACCTACTCGCTCCGTACCCCTGCCTTTACGACCAGGCATCGGCAGCGGCAGCGGCTGTCTTGAACGACAAGCGAGCTCCGGGATCTGATCATGCGGGCGCCGGCGCACCCCCGTATCAGCGCAGGCCATTCCGCAGCACACGTTTCGACGGATGTTCGACTAATGCCGCGCATCCGCAGCGCCGATCTCCGGCTCTAGCCGGCCGGCACCGCACCGACCGGCAGAAGTGGAACCCCCCGAGCCCGGATCGGGCGCTTGCACCGACCGGACCCCGTCAGATCTCAAAGCCCGCTGGAGGAACCCGCCATGAGCCGTACTCGAAAGCTGCTTGCGACGCTCGCGACGGTCGGCACGCTCGGCTCGCTTGCCGCGTACGCCGCCTTCTCAGCCTTCTCGAGCTCGACCACCAACCCCGGCAATAACGTCTCTACGGGCACGGTCGTGCTGAGCGACAACGACGCCGGCGCCGCGCTCTACAACCTCACCAACCAGGCACCCAACAACGTTGTCCAGCGGTGCATCAAGGTGAGCTACACCGGTTCGCTCGACGCCGACGTGAAGCTGTACCTACCGGGCGGCTCGGTCGGCTCGCTCGGTCCGTACGTGAACCTGACGGTCGAGAAGGGCACGCAGGCGAGCCCCTCCTTCCCCAGCTGCTCCGGTTTCACTCCGCAGAGCACCGTTTACAACGGCACCCTGCAGAACTTCGCTGCGAGCTACAGCGGCTGGTCGAACGGTCTGGCCGTCTTCCCCGGCTCGCAGACCAAGTGGAACCCCGGCGACGAGCTCGTCTTCCGGTTCACGGTCTCGGTCCAGGACGACAACAACGCTCAGGGCCTTACCACCGGCTCGCACGCCTTCACCTGGGAAGCTCGTAACCAGTAAGCCGCCGGTCCCCCGCCGGAGTGTCGCCCGGCCGGCCGCCTAGCCGGCCGGGCGCACACGACGGACCCAAGCGGCACGCGAGGGTCGGCTAGCGGTCGGTGCGAGGAGCGTTCGGCGATGACTGCCACGGCTGTGGGTCTCAAAGGGGCGCGCATCATCGCGGCTGCGGCAGGACTGGTGGCAGCCCTGCAACTAGCCGCTCTCGGCCGCGTGCCGCGCGGCGCGCCGCCCGCTCCCTACGCCCAGCTGACGGTGTCGGTGCCGGGCGAGCTGGACCCGCCGGGCACGCGCACGCCGCTCGCCGGTCCCCTAACAGCGGGACGCCCGCGCTCGGCCGTGCTCGAGCTCGCCAACGTCGCCGGCCGGGCGCGGCTCGTGGTGTTTCGCGTGAGCGTCTCGGACCGCGCACTCGCCCGCCACGTGCGTCTCGAGCTGCGAAGCGGGACGCGCAGCTTGCGGGCGCTCGCGCTCGCTCCTTCGCAGGGAGGCGCTCGCAAGTTCGTCGACGAGCGTCCTTTGCGCCCGCGTGAGCGTCGCCGCTATCGCTTCTCCTTGTCGGCGGACGCCGCCGCTCGCAGGTTCGCGGCGCGCGCGCTCGACGTCCGAATCGACGTCGCGACTACCGCGCCGCCGCGTGCGCGGCGCACACACCTCGGGAGGAAAGGGCGGTGAGCCGCACTGTCGCGAGCGCCGCGGTGCCGGTCGATCGATCGCGCAGGTCGCTCGGGCGCGCGCCGCTCACGCTCGGTGGCTGGTTCATTGGCGGCTTTTTGGCGGGTCTGCTCGCGCTTCTCGCCCTGCCCCTGCCCTTCGGCTGGCGGCCGCTGACGGAGATGAGCGACAGCATGCGCCCCTTGCTGCGCGCCGGCGACATCGTGGTGGTCGCGCCGCTCGCGCCGACCCGCGCCCGGGTGGGTGACGTGGTCGCCTTCAGCGATCCTCTCGGCAGTGGACGCACGATCACCCATCGGGTGTTGTCGGTGCGAATCAGCGGCGACCGCGTCCGCTTCGTAACCCGAGGCGACGCCAACAGTTCGGTAGAGCGCTGGTCGGTGGCGACCGACGGGCGCCTTGGCCGCGTGGTCTTTCGTTTGCCGCGCCTGGGGGCGTTGTTGGCACCACTGGGTACGCGAAGCGGCCGGCTGTTGCTAGTCGCGCTGCCGCTTGCGCTGCTCTGTTTGCTCGAGCTTTGGCGGATTTGGCGCCCGGTGGCGACGGCGGAGGGGTGAGATGGGCACCGCCCGGCCAGCGACGATCCGCCGCGCGCTCGCGCTAGTCGCCGCCTCGGTGGCGGGCGCGGCAGCCGTCGTCGGCAACGCCGCCTTCGGCAACTTCTCCGCGCAAACCCAGAACGGCGGCAACCAGATCGCGACCAAGCCCGACTTCCGCGCGCCACAAGTAGTGCGGGCGGCGGTCGCGAAAACCGTCGGCTTCGATCCCGACTTCGTTCGCCAGGGCGGCAGCTACTACGTCTACGCACAGGTCAGTGATCTCGGCAATCCGCCGAGTGGCACCGCCTCGGTTACCGCCAACGTCTCCTCGCTCACGAGCGGCCACAGCGCCGTCCCGCTGGTTGCCGGCAGCTACGCGGTCGGCGGCCAGACCTACAACTACCGGTCGAACGCACTGGCGGCCGCGAACCCTTTGGCCGCGGGCACCTACGCGTTCACCATCGCCACCGCCGACAACGCCGGCAACGCCGCGACCTCGACGCCTTACAGCGTCACCGTCGACAACACGCAGCCCCAGGCGAGCGACGTGCAAACGCAGAACTTGGGCGCTACCCCTTGCCGAGCGGAGAGCGGCGACACCGTCACCTTCACCTACAGCGAGCCGATCGACCCGCAGTCGATCCTCGCCGGCTGGGACGGCTCGCCGACCACCGTCACGGTGCGCATCGCCAACGCCGGAACCGGCGACCAGCTCACCGTCCGTAACCAGGCGAACACCACACAGCTTCCGATCGCCAACACCCTGAACCTCGGTCGCACCGACTACGTGACGGCGACCCGCGACTTTACGAACTCGACGATGCAGCGCTCCGGCAACGCGATCGTCGTCAAGCTCGGCACCCCGAGCGGGGCCGTCAGCACCGCCGCCGGCAGCGGAACGATGACCTGGACGGTGCCGACGACCGGCGCCTACGACCGTGCCGGCAACAACATCATGACCGGCATCCGCAGCGAGCAAGGAGGCGCCGATTGCGAGTTCTGACGGCGCCTACTGTGACGCGTCTGATCGTGCTCGCCGCGCTGGCGCTGGCAGCAGCCGCGGCGACCGTGCGTTGGCCGAACCCGACGCCGGAGCCGACGCCCCTCGTTCTGCGCGCGACCGCCGACGGTGGCGCGTTGCGCATCACCTCGACGCCTGACGGGCGCGCCCTGCTGAGCGCCACGAATTTGGCGCCGGGCAAAAGCGCCGAGGGCACGGTCGCGCTGCGCAACGACGGTTCGCTCGGCGGGTCACTTGCGGTATCGGCGACGAACCTGCGCTACGGCGCGGGTCCCGGGGGTGGTTCGCTCGCCGCGGGACTGCAGCTGGAGATCGAGGAGCGCACCGATCCGACGCGACCGACCGTGCTTTTCCGCGGGCCGCCCGAAGCGCTCGGCGGTTTCCAGCTCGGCGCCCTCCCGGCCGGCACCGGTCGCGTGTTCCTGGTAAGGGCGCACATCGATCCCGCGCTGGGCAACACCGCGCAGGGCTCGTCGCTCGCTTTCGACCTCGTTTGGAGCGCGACCGCCGACTCCTCGTGTGTGCCGCCGCCGAGCCTCGCCGACCTTCGTCCACCGACCCTCCGTCTGCGGGTCGCGAGTCGCAGTGCGCTGCTTCGGCGGCGTCCGCTCACCGTTTACCTGCGCAGCGACGAGCGCGTGAGCGTCACGCTCTCCGCACTGCTCAGCGACGGTCGCCGCAGCGTCCGCGTGCGCTCGCTCCTGTCGCGTCCGGCGCGGCTCGAGGCCGGTAAAACGGCGCGGCTGCGTGTGCGCCTGCCGAGGCCCGCTGCGCGTTTCGTGAGCGCGCGCGTCGCACGGCGTCTGCCGTTCGTCGTGAGTATCACGGCGAGCGCCCGCGACGCGGCCGGCAATGTCCGGCGTGCGACCGCCGCGATCGCCGTCGGTCGTCTCCCCGCCCGTGCGCGCCGCGCCCAGAGCGACGAGCTGGCGCGCTGCGCCCGGGCACCGGCGGACGGGCGGGCGCCGCGGGTAAGCGCGCGCCTTTTGGATGCCCGCGCGCTAGCGCGCGGTCGCCAGCCGACGCTCGTCGTCAGCTCCGACGAGGACGCGACCGCCACGCTCGCCGGCTCGATCAATTACGGACGCAAGACGGCGCGCATAAAGGGCCTGCGTCCCTCGCGGATCGTGCTGCGTGGCGGGCGCACCGCGCGGCTGCGCCTGGGTCTACCGAGAAAGGTGCTTGCGCGCGCCCGGGCCGAGCTCCGCCGGCGCCGCGCAATCGCGCTGCGCATCACAGTGACGGCGCGCGACCGCGCTGGCAACACCCGCGCGGTGACGGCCGCCTTGCGCCTGCGACCTCGCCGCAGCTAGCTGCCTGCGCACCGGCGACGACCGCACCGTCGACCGGGAACCTCGCGCGCGCTCGGCGGCGCGGCCTCAGAACGCCGGCACGGCCCCGCCGTCGACCGGGAAAACGGCACCCGTGGCGTTGCCGAAACGCGGTGACAAAAGCAGCGCCACGAGCAGTGCGACCTCGTGGGGCGTGGTCATGCGGCCGGTCGGGATGCGGGAGCTCGTGGCCGCCAGCACCTCCGTCGACGTGGTGCCGAGGCGCGCTGCCAACTCCTCGGCCAGCCCACCGCGCGCCTCCCACAAATCCCCGGCGACTGGCCCCGGTGCCACGACGTTGACGAGCACGCCGCGGGCCGCGAAACGGTCGGCGAAAGCGCGCGAGAGCGAGTGTTGAGCGGCTTTCGTTACCGAGTAGCTCATGTCGAGCGTGCTCGACGGTCGTCGGCCGGCCGATGAGCCGAGGTTCACCACGCGGCCGCCGCCCCCATTGGCCATCGCCGGACACAGTTCCCGCATCAGCCGCATCGGGGCTAACACGTGCAGCCGCCACTGCTCGTCCCAAGCCTCGTCCGGCAACTCTTCGAGCGGCCGTGCGCGGGTCGTGCCGGCGCCGTTCACGAGACCCCACGGGCGCAGCCGGCCTCGTTCCAAGAAAGACCGTAGCTGTCGGGGCGCATCGGGATCGGTGACGTCGAGGGGTAGCGCGAGGGCAGAGCCGCCAACCTCGTCGGCCGCTCGCCGTAACCGCTGCCGGTCGCGCGCGATCATCACCACCCGCGCACCTTCGGCCGCCAAAAGACGCGCGCAGGCGAAACCGATTCCCCGACTCGCGCCGGTCACCACGCAAACCTTTCCGCGCAATTCGAGATCCATGGAGGTGATCCTCAGCGATGAAGGCGCACACCGTCTACCGCACCTTCCACACCCGCGAACGTCGTGAGCTCGTGCGCATCACCGAGGACGTCCAGCGGGCCGTCGACGAGGCGGGTATCGAGGAAGGGATCGCCGTGGTCTGCGCGATGCACATTACGGCCGCGGTCTGGATCAACGACGACGAGCCGGGGCTGCACGAGGACGTGCTGGAGTGGCTCGACAAGCTGGCACCGCCGAGCTGGCGACCGCCCGCCAACGAAGTGGCGCGCCAGCTCCTACCGGACCCGGGCGACTACCGCCACCATGCCGGCGGCGAGGACAACGGCGACGCCCACCTGAAGAACCTGCTCGTCCACCATCAGGTGATCGTGCCGGTCACGTCGGGCCGTCTCGATCTCGGTCCCTGGCAGCAGATCTTCTACTGCGAGTTCGACGGTCAGCGCCCGAAGCGAATGGTCATCAAGGTCTTGGGGACCTAGGCGGCTCGCGGGGCGCGAAGCCTTTCGAGGCCAGCGAGGAGGTGCAACGTGATGGCGACCTGCGAGGTTTGCGGGAACGAGTACGAACGGCCGATGGAGGTCACGATCGCCGGCGAGCGGCACGTGTTCGACTGTTTCGAGTGCGCCATCCACGCGCTCGCACCCCGCTGCGAACACTGCGGCTGCCGAGTGATCGGACACGGCGTGGAGGCCGGCGAGGCGATCTTCTGTTGCGCGTCCTGCGCCGAGCGGGCAGGGGTCGTCGGCCTGCGCGACCACGTTTAGACGGAGGCGCGGGAGGCGGCGCTACGAGCGGTCCCCGCCGAGCTCGGCGGCGACCGCGTGCGCTGCCTCCTCGCCCGACCTGATGGCGCCGTCCATGTAGCCGTTCCAGCGCGTCGCGTACTCCGCGCCGGCCCAGTGCAGGGGACCGATGGGGGCCCGCAAGGCTGGCCCGAAGTCGGTCCAGGTGCCGGGAGTGAAGTGGCAGCCGTAGCAGCCCCGCGACCACGGGTCGTCGGCCCAGCTGTGCTCGAGATAGGCAAGCGGGTCGCGCGCCCGCGGTCCGAACAGGCGCGCGAAACAAGCGATGACCGCTTCGCGACGCTCGCTCTGCGGTCGCCCGACGAGCGCTCGCGCTGCCCGGCCCTCGAGGAAACCGAGCAGAACGCCCGGCGCGCCGTCGGGCGGGGAGTTGTCGAAGGTCACGCCCACCGGACCGCTGGTGCTCGTCGCTTCGCCCGACAAGCCCTCCTCACGCCAGAACGGCTCGTCGTACACCGCCATGCACTTGATGACCGTGCCGAGCGGCGTGCGCTGCGTGAGTTGGTCGCGCAAAGCCGGTAGCGGCGGGTCGTATTCGATGCGTGCGGCGAGCGGCGGTGGCACGGCCACGACGCAGCGGCTCGCGTGCGCGGTAACGCGTTCGGCGTGCACCGTGACCCCTGCCTCGCGCCACTCGATCCGCCGCACCGGGCTCGCCAGCAGCGGCTGTGTGGCGAGCGCCGCGGCCAGCGCGTACGGCAAACGCTGCGAGCCGCCGACGAATCGTCGTTCCTGCGCGCCCCCTTCGGTGTCGAGCAGGCGGTTCATCCCGCCCGCCGAGCGCACGTAGAACAGGAGGTGCAGGAGCGAGAGGTCCTCTGGCTCGCACGCCCACACCGCCTCGACGGCCAGCGCCAGCAAGCGCCGCGCGGTCGGCGTGGCGACGTTGCGGCGAACCCAGCTCGCCGCCGTCTGACCGTCGAGGCGGCGCGCGTCGGGCGCCGTCCACGGGGCTTCCGGCGGCACGCGCTGCGCCAGTCGGTCGATCCGCCAGAGCGCTTGCTGGACGTCGGCGAGGACGAGCGGGCTCAGCTTGGGGATCGTGCCCCGGTAGCGCCGGACCGACCCGTCGTGTTCGAGCAGGTTCTCGCCCGCCGTGTACGTCGGGAAGGTGTCGATCCCGAGCTCCGAGGCCAGCGCTAGAACCCGATCTTGCGTTGGCCCCACCCACTGCGCACCGAGCTCGACGTACTTGCCGCGATCGATCTCGGCGCCGAGCACGCGGCCACCGACGCGGTCGCGCGCCTCGACCACCAGGACCGACAGCCCGCGCGCTTCGAGGGAGCGCGCGCAGGCGAGGCCCGCAAGCCCGGCGCCCACCACCACGACGTCCACGCGGACCGCTTGCGAAGCGCGGCTTTGGCCTGCCGCTAGAGCCTCCTTCTCGCCCCCCATAGAGCTCTCTCCGCCTCCTCGCTCGTCGAAGCCCTTGGAACGCTAGCCTCGGGCGGCGATGTCCGCAGCCGCGGGAAGCAGGGACGCGCGCGGCGGACGCCTGTCGCTGCGCACGCTGGTGGTCGCGAGCCTCTCGTCGGCGATCGCGGCCGTCGTGAGCGCGCAGATCTGGCGTCCGGGCACGCCGCTCGCCGCCGCCCTCACGCCGGTGATCGTGGCGCTCGTCAGCGAGCTGCTCGAGCGACCGCTCGAGCGCATCGAGCCGCGCTTGCGCCGCCTCCCGCCAGCGACCGCCAGGAGTCCCCGTGGAAACGGCGAGCACCCGTCGGAGCTGCCAGCGATGCGCATCTACCGACCGCGCGTCGAGCGCCGGCGACGAGCGCTGATTCGGGTCGCGCTGGTAACCGGCCTGCTCGGCTTTCTGCTCGGAGGCGCGGCGCTTACGGTGTCGGAGCTCCTGGCTGGTGGCGCGCTCGGCGGTCATGGCCGCACGACGCTCTTCGGCGGCGCGGGCGGCGAGGCGCCGCCCGCTCGCACGAACCGCAACCCAACCGAGCCGGCCGTCACACCGACCTCCCCCGAGCGCCCCGCCGCTGGCTCACCGACGCCGCGCCCGGACGGGCAGACGGGGGGTCCCGCGAGTCGCTCCACCAAGGGCCGCGAAAGCACCCGCGCGCTGCCTGCCCCGAATCCGAGCGGCGGCACGACCACCCGCAGCGACACCTCCGCCACCTCCACGACGCCGAGCCCCGGCGGCCCAGCGGTGCCCGCCCCTTGAGACACGCACGAAAGCCGCTCGCCGGCGACTGCGCGCTCTGCGAGCATTGAGCTGTGCGCGACGTTCAGCGGCACGATTCCGCGCACTCGCCGGGGCACCGTCAGTGGCCCGCGCACGGCCACCACGCGCACCGCCGCGACCACGCCGACCACGGCCAACACATCCATCTCCACGACCTCTCACGCGTCGGCGATCGTCGCCGCCTGGCCCTGGTTCTGGGCTTGCTGCTCGGCTTCATGGTCGCGGAGGTCGTGGCGGCAGTGGTCGCTGGTTCGCTGGCGCTGCTCTCAGATGCTGCGCACATACTCACCGACTTCAGCGCGCTGGCGCTGGCGCTGATCGCGGCGCGCCTCGCCGCGAAACCCCCACAGGGCGGCTACACCTTCGGCCTGCGACGAGCCGAGATCATCTCGGCCCAGCTCAACGGCCTGACGTTGGTGGGGTTAGCCCTGGTGATCCTCTACGAGGCGGTTCGAAGGGTGATCGAGCCGCCCCCGATCGATGGGCCGATCGTGGTCGCAACAGCGTTCGCCGGGGTGCTCGTGAGCCTCGCGTGCGTGCGGCTTTTGACCGGCGTGGGTAGGCGCAGCCTCAACGTCGAGGGTGCCTTCCAGCACGTCCTGACCGACCTCTATGCCTTCGTCGCGACGGCGATCTCGGGGCTGCTCGTCTGGTTCGCGGACTTCACCCGCGCCGACGGCCTAGCGGCAGCGTTGGTAGCGGCCTTGATGTTGCGATCCGGGTGGCGTCTGGTGCGGGAGTCGGCGCACGTGCTGCTCGAGGGTGCGCCCCGCGATGTGGCCCCGGCAGCGGTCGTCGAGACGCTCGCCGCTCACCCCGACGTGATCGATGTACACGACGTCCACGTGTGGGAGGTGACTTCCGGGTTCCCGGCGCTGTCTGCGCACGTGCTGGTGCGGGCCGGGGCCGACTGCCACGCGATCAGACGCGAGCTGGCACGGCGCGTACGCGAGCGCTTCGGGATCGAACATTCGACGCTCCAGGTCGATCACGTAGCGGAGCCCGGGCGGGGCCTCTCGATCGAGCTGGCGCAGGGTCAGAGCGTGCCCCGCACCCCGGAGGGGGGAGCCCCTGACCCGTGAGCGTTGCGCCGCGAGCTCACGACGCCGCGGCCGGCGAGCCGGTGGCGCTCGACGTCGACGGCCGGCAAGTAACCGTCTCACGCCCGCGCAAACTGCTTTTCCCGGCGGCCGGTCTCAGCAAGCTCGACCTGGCGCGTCACTATCAGCGCGTGGGGCCACTGATGCTCCCCCACGTGCGCGAGCGACCGGTAAGCATGGAGCGCTATCCGGACGGCGTTGCTAGCGAGGGCTTCTTCCACAAGGACGTTCCCCCGCACTTTCCGTCTTGGATCGCCCGCGTGCGGGTGCCGCGGCGATCCGATGGAGAGACCGTGTACGCGGTCATCGACTCGGTCGCAACGCTCGTCTATCTGGCGGACCAGGCTTGCGTGACGCCCCACGTTTGGACCTCGCGGCGACCGGACCTGGAGCGCCCCGATCGCCTGATCTTCGACCTCGATCCGCCCCCCGGCGCGCCACCCGCGGTGGCACGTCGGGCGGCGCGCCTGGTGGGCGATGCGCTGCGCTGCGTCGGCCTCGTCCCGTACTTCCTGGCAACCGGGAAGCGGGGATTTCACGTGGTCGCACCGATCCACCCGACCCACAAGTTCGAGGCGGTGCGCGCGTTGGCCCGGGAGCTAGCCGCGCGCCTCGCCCGACGGCACCATGACGAATTGACCGATGCGCAACGCAAGGCGGCCCGGGGCGGTCGCGTCTACGTCGACGTCGCGCGTAACGGCTTCGCCCAGACGGCCGTGCCACCGTACGCCGTGCGCGCCACGCCGAAAGCGAGCGTCGCCGTGCCGATCGGCTGGAACGAGCTCGCGCGTTCGAGCACCCGGCCCGACCGCTTCCACCTGCGCAACGTCTGGCGACGGCTCGGTGTGGTCGGTGACCTGTGGCGAGCGATCGACAGCGACGCCCGCGAGCTCGACGACGTCCGACGCCGGCTGGTGGCGCTGGAACCGTCGGGCGTTAGCGGCGCCCGGCGCGCGAAGCGGCGAGGAGCTCGGTCGGGAAGTCCGGAACCGGACCCGAGCGGGCGACCGCGATGAGGTCGTCGAGTAGCTGCAGCACCCGTCGATGGGCGTCCGGCTGGGAACAAGCCGCGGCCATCGCGGCGCGCTGAGCGATCGCCTCACGGCGCCGACGCCCCCACGCCAGCACCGGCATCCGGAACAGGCCCGAGGCGGGAAGCGAACGGGCGAACTGCCAGCACATGCGAGCGCGCACGCGCTCGGCCTGCTTGCCACGGTTCGTCCCGACCACGCGCGCGGCGTACGGATAGAGGTCCTGACGCGGTTCGTCTGCCAGCAGGTCGTTGTAGGTGCGCAGGAACGCGCCGATCACAGGGCACACGGCACGCGGCTTGTCGGAGAAACGCTCGCCCGCGAGCATCGAGGCGAGCTCCATCACACACGCCCCCTGCTCCGGCCGCTCGTGACGTCCGCGCGCTAGCCGCACCGTCTGGTGGCTGGCGGGCTGCATCGCCTCCTCCTCTCTCCTACCCCTTCCGCCGAACGCGACGACGCCGCCTCGACGGGTGAAACCAAGGGTAGAGACGCCCGCCTGCCGCGACTCGCTGAGCGCGCCGCTGTGACCCGCGGTTAGGTGTCGTGTACGCCGTGTGCACGCGCCTCGACGCGCGGTCCGATGGCGTACAGCTCGAGCGCTCGCTCGAGCAGCTCCGCCGCTTGTTCGGGCGGTGTCGGTAGGTCGTCGACGTAGCTCGGTAGACCCGGCTCCGCCACGTGAATTTCGTCGACGACCCGCCCGGCGGCTTCCTGCAGCTCACGCGGCGCCGCCGGGAAACCGGCGATGACGCGGCGCGCTCCCATTTCGCGCACGCGTTCGACCGCTGCGATCAGCTGCTCGGGATCGGCACCGCCATCGTCAACCAGCAGCACCTCCCGACCCCTCAGGTCCAGCGCAGGTGGCTCGCCGCGCCACGCGCGGGCTTCCCCGGGAACCCCGTCGAGGCGCGCGTCGAGCGCTCGGGCGACCTCGAAAGCGACCGGCAGGGCGTCGCGCCGTAGCGCCAGCACGACCACATCCCCGTCGAGCCCGTCGAGCAGGACTGCGAGGCGGCGCCCCGCCTCGAAGCGGTCGGCGAACTTGCCCTTGCTCATGGTCCTCCCCCCTTCGCGGCCGCTCAGCCCTTGATGACCCCGACCGGCACGAGTCGAACGACGCGTCGGGCAATGCCCGCTCGTTCGACCACCTCTACGACCTTATCCACCTCCTTGTACGCAAACGGCGCCTCTTCGGCGAGTCCACGCGCCGAGGCTGCGCGAACGGCGATGCCCCGGGCCGCTAATTGACGCTCCAGCTCGCGCCCATGGATCTGCTTGCGCGCGCGTGTTCGGCTGAGTCGGCGGCCCGCGCCGTGACAGGTGGTGCCGAAGGTCCGCTCGACCGATCCCGGCGCTCCTACCAGCACCCAACTGGCGGTGCCCATACTGCCGGGGATGAAGACCGGCTGGCCGCAGCTTCGGTAGCGCTCGGGGATCTCCGGCGAGCCCGCCGGGAAGGCGCGCGTCGCGCCCTTACGGTGAACGAGCACGCGACGCTCCGCATACGCCTCGAACTTGGCGACGTTGTGGGCGACGTCGTACACGGTCTGCGTAGCAGCCGCGACCTCGCGACCCAGTACACGGGCGATGGCCTCGCGCACGCGCGCTGCGATCGCATGCCGGTTCGCCCAGGCGAAGTTCGCGGCAGCGGCCATCGCCGCCAGGTAGGCGCGGCCCTCGGGGGACCTGATCGGCGCGCACGACAGCTGCCGGTCGGGCAGGCGAATGCCGTAACGCGCAAGCATGGCGTCCATCTTGCGGACGTAGTCGGTGCAGACCTGGTGGCCCAACCCTCGCGAGCCGGAGTGGATCAAGACCGTCAACTGCCCCTCCCGCAGGCCGAGCGTGGCGGCCGCTTGCTCGCCCACCACTCGCTCGACCCGCTGCAGCTCCACGAAGTGGTTGCCTGACCCGACCGTCCCGAGCTGATCGTGCCCGCGTTCGCGCGCGCGCTGCGAGACCGCCGCAGGGTCGGCACCCTCGATCCGCCCGCGCGACTCGCAGTGCTCGACATCGTCATCGCGACCGATGCCCTTGTCGACCAGCACCCGCGGTCCCTCGCGCAACACCGCCTCGAGCTCGCCCGGGCGCAGGGGGACGCCGCCGCCGCGGCCGGTACCAACCGGTACCCGCGCGAACAGTTCGTCCATCAGCCGCTCCTTCCGCTCGGCGCCGAGCTCGTCGGCGTCGAGCGGCAGCGCGAGCAGACGGACACCGCAGTTGATGTCGTAGCCGACGCCGCCCGGCGAGACGACCCCCTCCTCGACATCCATCGCGGCGACTCCTCCGACCGGGAAGCCGTAGCCCTGGTGGATGTCGGGCATCGCGATCACCGCATCCACAACGCCGGGCAACGTCGCGACGTTCTGCAGTTGCACCAGCGATTCATCACCGCGGATCTCGGCCAGAAGCTCGCCGTCGGCGATGATCCGGGCCGGCACGCGCATGTCGGGGCGCGCCGATGCGGGGATCTCCCACGTGGTCGCGTCGATCCGGTGCAGGCTGACTGTGGCCGTCGCCATCGACTAGACGTCTAGCACCACCCGCGCCCGCCATCTATCGCCCGCTGGCGCAAGCTCGAGACGGTGGTAGGTGGCAGCCTTGACGAGACTCGACGGCTGCCCGATGTGGCCACGAACGGTGGCCTTGAGCGTCCGCTCAGCGACATCGATGTGCTCGATCGCGTCCGGCACGAAGCCGTCGCGATCGGCCAGGTAGACGAGCTCCGAGAGCCAGTCAGCCAAAAGCGCCGCGCGATCGCTCGACTCGATCACGACCTCGCGCAACACCGGCGCTCCCGCGCGTTCTTCGCCGGGCCCCTCGAGCAGCTCGGCGAGCGCCCGCAGCGCCTGCGCGAAAACGGCCTCCAAAGTCGGCGCTTCGATCTCGAGCTCGAGCTCACCGGTGTGCTCGGCGAACCAGTGCCGTGCCGGCGGAGCGCTGCTCGGGTCGTCGCTAAGGAGGCTCGGGTCGTCGCTCACGGGTTCGGGTCGTCGCTCGCGGGGCCTTGAAAGCGTGCGAGCAGTTCTCGCACCTGATGGTCGCTGACTTGCTCGAAGTCGCTGTACCAAGCGCCGACCGCGTAGAACGGCTCCGGTGTCAGCAGCGCCACCACCTCGTCGGCTTCCTGGGCGAGCGCCGCGACCGTATCGGGTGGCGCGACCGGTACGGCCACGATCACGCGCTCGGGCTCGCCGGTGCGCACGGCACGCACCGCGGCACGCATCGTGGAGCCGGTCGCGAGCCCGTCATCAACGAGGATCACGTTGCGGCCGCGTAGTTGCGGGCGCGTGGTGGCCCCATACAGACGTTCGCGGCGTGCGATCTCCGCCAGCTCGCGCCTGGTGATCGCCTCAATCGTCGCGGCATCGAGGCCGGCTGCTTCGATCACCCGCGGGTCGAGGACGCGTAAACCACCGCTTGCCACCGCTCCAAAGGCGAGCTCCTCGTGCCCAGGGACGCCGAGCTTGCGGACGACCAACACGCCGAGCGGGGCACGGAGCGCACGCGCGACTTCGGCGGCGACGACGACCCCGCCGCGCGGCAAGCCAAGCACGAGGTCGTTAGCGCTGCGACCCCGCCGGCGGCGAAGCTCCTCGCCAAGCGCGATTCCGGCCTCAACGCGGTCGCGAAAAGGGGCTTCCGCGAACGAAGCAGCCGACACTCCTCCAGCCTAGCCGCTGCTGCTGGAGGCGCTATTCAGGCGGCCTTGGCGTGCTGCTTCTCAAGGAACGAAAAGCGCACCGTGCCGCGCTGGATGCAGGCGTCCAGAACTTTGTCGCGTAGGCGCGGCTCGACGGCCCGCTCGATGTACACCTCGACCCCACGCTCGCGCACCACGGCATCGTCCGGTGCGGGGGGCGCGAGCGTTAGGTCCCAGCGGTCGCCGCGTGCGCAAACGCGCATCACAGCGCGATCGTGTGCGCTCACGGTGGCCAGCACACCCCGGATTGCCTCGGCTGCGCTGCAGGTGATGGTGAGCATCTTTTGGGGGACCTCCGGTCCGTTCCCGAACCCTCTGTCAGTCTATTGGTCGGCGGGGCGGAAAGGACGTTTAACCGTGTGCTCGGCTAGCAGCGCCCGCAGCCGCCTTGCGTCGCGCACGGCGTGACCTGCTAGGTCATTGTTGAAGTACGCGTAGACGTCGCGACCGGATCTCAGGACCTCTTGGAGCCAGGCCGCGGCGTCCTCGAGCTCGCTTGTCGTGTAGGCACCCCCGCCGCCGCCCCCGTAGTGAAAGCGCAGGTAGGCGAAGGGAGCGGTCAAGCGCCGGGGCGAGCTGGCGTCGGGATGGCGGTGAGCCACGACCAGCGCGGCCTGGTGCCGCTGCAAAAGCTCGTAGACGTCCTCGCAGAACCAGCTCTCGTGGCGGAACTCGAAGGCGTGCCGACCCGGCGGAAGTGAGCGGAGAGTGGCGGCGAGTCGCTCGTCGTCGCGCTCGAAACGCGGCGGCAGTTGCCACAGCCAAGGACCTAGCCGTCCGCTCGCCCGCAGGGGGGTGAGGAGATCGTGAAAGCGCGTAATCGAGTCGTGTTCGGGGGCTAGGCGGCGTAGGTGCGTCACGTAGCGACTCACCTTGACGGCGAACACGAAGCCGGGGGGCGTGCGCTGCGCCCACCGCGCCACCGTTTCCGGCCGCGGTAAGCGGTAGAAGGTGGCGTTTACCTCGACCGTGTCGAACTCCCGCGCGTAGCGCTCCAGCCAGCGTTCGGCGGGTAGACCAGCCTCGTAGAGGACGCCTCGCCAATGACTGTAGTTCCAGCCAGAACAGCCGATCCTGAGATCAGGCGTTGGGCTTCGCCCCCGCATGGCCCGCGCGCAAGCGTAGGGGCAGCGCGCTGACGCTGCCGGGAAGCTTCGCTGCGTGCAGGTGATCGCAACCTGACGCTCGAACGTACGTTTCGTACGCTAAGAGTGCACTTACCGAAAGTGAGCAGGGGTAAACGAGATCAGCTACTATTCGACGTGAATCGAACCATCGAACGAGAGGAGTACGAAATCCGCGACGAGACGTTCACGCTCGACCGCGACCCGGTCGGGTACGAGGATGACTTCGAGCTCGACGCCGATCGGGGCGAGGTCGAGCCGTTTGCGCCTGCGCTGGAAGAGGAGCTTGAGCTGGCGCCGCTCGAGGCGCAGCTGGACCGCCCGGAGGAGGTCGACGAGGAGCTGCTCGGCGAGTCCTTCGAGGAGCGGGCCGCGGGCGACGTAGAGGACGAGGAGGAGGCTGAGGAGTCGGCGCTCGAACGGGTGCTGCGTCAGGCCCAGGCCGAGACTCCCGACACCACCGACACGCTGCAGCTGTTCTTCGCTGAGGCCCGCAAGTACCCGTTGCTGACGGCCGAGGAGGAGGTCGAGCTCGCCAAGCGCATCGAGCGCGGCGACCTGGCCGCCAAGGAGCGCATGATCAACTCGAACCTGCGCTTGGTGATCTCGGTCGCGCGGCGCTACCAAGGGCAGGGTCTGCCGCTGCCCGATCTCATCCAGGAAGGGATGCTCGGGCTGATTCGCGCAGTCGAGAAGTTCGACTGGCGCAAGGGCTTCAAGTTCTCCACCTACGGCACGCTTTGGATCCGTCAGGCGATCGGTCGCGGCCTCGCCAACTCGAGCCGCACCGTGCGCCTGCCCGTCCACATCGGCGCGCAGGCGCGCAAGATCGTCGACGCCGAGCGCAAGCTATCGGCGCGGCTGGGGCGCTCGCCGCGACTTGATGAGATCGCCGATGAGGTCGGCTTGCCGCTGGAGGAGGTCGAGGAGATTCTCCGTGCCGACCGGGCACCGACCAGCCTCGACCAGGGCGTGGGCGAGGACGGCGACACCTCGCTCGGCGATCTGATCGCTCGCGACGAGGAGGGCCCCGACGAGCAGGTCGCGTCGCAGCTCTCGCACGAGCTCTTGCGCCGCAAGGTCGAGGAGCTGCCAGAACCGGAGCGCAAGGTCGTGACGCTGCGCTTCGGCATTGGCCGCGATCAGCCCGGCTCAATCGCCGAGACGGGGCGGCGCCTGGGGCTCTCGGAGCGCAAGGTGCGGGAGCTCGAGCGGCGGGCGCTGCAGCGCCTGGCCGACGACGAAGCGCTCGCCGAGCTGCGCGACGCCGCTTGAGCGCCAGGCCCGCGGAGCGCGCGCCCGGCGTGTCGTCGCCTCACCGAACGGCAAGCGCAGAGCGCGAGCGCGGAGAGCCGCTCGGCGCGGCCTTCTACCTGCCGCTGGGCGACGGACGGTTCCGCGCGACCGAGTGGACGCGTGGCCCGTGGTCGCCGGCCGCCCAGCATGGTGGGCCGCCAGCGGCGTTGCTCGGTCGCTGTCTCAGGGAGCAGGCGGGCGCGGGTTTCCAGCTCGTGCGCCTGACGCTCGAGATTCTGCGGCCGCTGCCGGTCGCGGAGCTGGCAGTGCGGGTGTCGACGCTGCGACCCGGCCGCCGCGTGGCGCTGCTCGAGGGATCGATCGAGGTGGAGGGGCAGCCGGTCGTGTCGGCGCGCGCCTGGTTCGTCCGCGAGGCCACCGTCGCGGTGCCCGCTTACGCGCTCGAGGCGTCGCGCGAGGTGTGGCGAGAACTCGGCGAGGAGGTCGCCTGGGACGGTCGCGCCGAGCCGCCCGGGGCGCAGCCGACGCAGCTGCCCGCGCAATGGTCGCCGAGTTATCTGGAGGCCGTTGAGTGGCGGCTTGTGCACGGCGATTTCGCAGAGCCCGGACGAGCTTCGGTGTGGACGCGGTTGCGGATACCGCTCCTCCCGGACTCGCCAGCTACACCGCTGGAACGCGTGCTCGCCGCCGCTGACTCGGGCAGCGGCGTCTCGTCGGCGTTGCCTTTTGACGAGTGGACGTTCGTGAACACCGACCTCTCTGTCCACCTGGCCCGCAAGCCGCGCGGCGAATGGTTTTTGCTGCACGCCGTGACCCATCTCGGCACGAGCGGAGCGGGACTCGCCGACACGTTGCTGGCCGACGCTGACGGTCCGCTCGGTCGCTGCGAGCAGGCGCTGTTCGTCGAACCGCGGGGCTGAGCGACACGCGAACCGCGGGCGGGGCGCAGCCGGCAGCGTCCCAGCGGTCGTGGGCCGCGTCAGGCCGCTGCGCTGCTGAGGCCCACACGCGGACCGGCGCGGCGCGCGTTGGCGGCGATCTGGTCGGCGAGCTCGGGCCACAGCGGCTCCGGGAGGTCGTGCCCCATCCCGGCGAACTCGAGGTAACGCGCCGCCGGCACGGCGACGGCGACTGCCCGGCCCGCGCGCGGCCGCACCAAGGGGTCGGCGCTGCCGTGGATCACGAGCGTCGGAGCCTCGACCGTCCGCAGCGCACGCACGCGCGCCGGCGCGGTCAGGATCGCTACCAGCTGGCGGGCCGTCCCGGCGCTGCTGAAGCCGCGGTCGTACGCGCGACCGGCGAGTTCACGCAGCCGCTCGGGATCGGGCGGATAGGCGGGCGATCCGATCATCCGGAAGACCTTCACCATGTGCTCGACGAAGCGCTCGCGATCGCGCGGCGGACGTGCCAAGAGGGCGCCGAGGGCGCGCAGTCGCGGGAGGTCGCGGCGTCGGCCGGCGCTCGACATGATCGAACAGAGCGAGGCGACGCGTCGCCGGTGCTCGATCGCCATCAGCTGAGCGATCATCCCGCCCATCGAAGCGCCGACGACGTGCGCCCGCTCGATCTCCAGATGGTCGAGGAGGCCGACGGCGTCACGCGCCATGTCGGAGAGCGAGTAGGCGGCGACGCGCCGGTCACCGACCAGCGCCCGCGCGATGTTGGGGCGCGGCCCGCCCGAGATCTTCGAGGAGCGGCCGGCGTCGCGGTTGTCGAAACGGATGACGCGGAAGCCGCGCTCGCGCAACAGCTCGCAGAAGCCGTCCTGCCAGTGGATCAATTGCATGCCGAGGCCCATCACCAGCAGCAGGGGCTCGCCGTCGGCGGGGCCTAGGTCCTCGAAGCAGAGCTCGATCGGACCGATCTGCGCGAAGCTCTCCGCCACGGCCGGAACGCTACACGAGCCGATGCGCTGTAAATCGGCTGGCTCGCGCTGGCAGGATCACTCACGGCCGCAGGACCTGGGGGGAACACTCACGGCCGGAGGATCAGCTTCGCGCCGGGACCTTGGCGTTGCCGCTCCCAGGCTTCGGCAATGCGGTCGAGCGGCATCTCCTCGTAGGGCGCGTGGAGGTTACCGGCGAGGTGCTCGCCGCACATGCGCAGGAAGGCGCCGCGCTTGACCGGCCAGGGCAGCGCGAAGTTCGTGTAGCCGAGCACGTCGGCAACCCGCCCGCGCAGCTCCCCGGCGGCGATCGACTGCTCGGCGCGAGCGGCGTTCCCGACCTGCACAAGGCGGCCACCGCGTTCTAGACAGGCGAGCGCGGCGCGGGCGGGTGGCCCCCAGACCGGGTCGAGCACCACCTGGAACCCCCGCGGCTCGACCTCGCGCAGCGCCGCGGCGAGCTCTGCCGGATCGCTCGCAGCGGGCGTCAGCACGGTCGCTTCGGCGCCGAGCGCGCGGGCGCGCGCGAGCGCCTCGGGGCGGCGGCTCGCCGCGACGACGCTGCCGGCCCCGAGCAGGCGAGCCGCCTGCACGCCGATCTGCCCGACCAACCCGCCGGCGCCGAGCACCAGCACGCGTTCGTCCGGGCGCAGCTTGGCGCGCTGCTCGAGCGAGCACCAGGCGGCGAGGCCGGCGATGCCGAAGCAGAGCGCTTGCGCCGCCCCGATCCCGGCCGGTAGGGGTACGGTCCGCGCGGGGTCCACGAGCGTCCGCTCGGCGAGTGACCCGAAGCGTTGATCGAGCTGATCGCTCCACGCCAGGCGGCCGTCGGGGAGCTCGACGATCCCCTCTCGCCCGGGCACGTAGGGCAGCTCCGGCGAACCGGCGTAGAAGCGGCCGCTAGCGATGTGGAGATCGACGGGGTTGAGACCGGCGGCGTGCACGGCGAGCGCCTGTCGCTGCTCGTCGCCGCGCGGCTCCGACCAGTCCGGGCGCAGGACGGGAGGCTCGCCGTAGGTATCGATGACCGCGGCTCTCACGCTCGAACAGTTAGCGCATCGTTGCCGGCGCGGGTTCGCTGAGACCTGAGACCTGGCGCGGTTGCGGGACACGCTAGCGGCGGGCTCGGGCGGGGCCGTCTAGGCGAGCTCGCGGATCCGCTCCCCGGGCTCTACCAGCCGCCGACGCACCAGCACCAGCGCGAGCAGCGCGCTGGTGGCGACCGCACCGAGCAACAGGTAGAGCAGGATCAGCTGCAGGCGGATGGCGTCGAGCGGCTCGGCACCGGCGACGAGCATGCCGACCATCGTGCCGGGGAAGAAGATCAGTCCGGTCGTCTTGGTCGAGTCGACGAGCGGGATCATTCCCGCTCTCAGGGCGACACGCAGGGCCGGGCGCAGGGCCAGGGTTGCGGGCGCCCCGAGCGCGAGACGCGCCTCGATGCGGGCTCGCTCGGCGCGTAGCTCAGCGGCGAGGCGGTCGAGCGCAACGGCCGCCGCGGTCATCGCGTTGCCAACGACCATCCCACCGACCGGCACGAGCGCCCGCGCGTCGGCCGGGAAGATGCCGAGCGCAAGCACTGCTCCGAGGGTCAGTGCGGCGCTGGCGGCGAGTGCGGCGGCGAGGTCGGGCAGCGCTCCCGGTAGGTCGCGCGCTCGGCGTCTCGCGGTGAGCGCACCGAAGGCAACCATTACCCCTAACAGCGCGACGACGAAGAGCAGGCTGCGCGAGTCGAAGATGAGGTGGATGACGTAGCCGATCGCCGTCAGCTGCAGGAACGAGCGGACCACCGCGACACCGATCTCGCGTTCCAGCGCTGCGCGCTGCCAGAGCGACACCCCGGCTGCCAGAGCGACCAGCGCCAGTGCGGCCAGCACGCGCTCGAAGCCGATGTGCCCACCAACCACCGCTGTCGGCAGCATCGTGCTCACCGGTCACCCGCCTACCCGGCCGAGGACCTCGGAGCAAGAGCCCGCCGCGACCAGCTTCCCGCGATCGAGTTCGACCACCCACTCGCACAGCCGCGCGACTTGCTGGCGGTCGTGACTGACCAGGACCAGTGCGATCCCGCGCTCGCGGCGCAGCCGCGTGAGCGTCTGCTCGACCTGCCGGCGCGAGTCAGCGTCGAGCGCGGCGGTCGGCTCGTCGAGGAGCAGCACTTCGGGATCGAGCGCGAGCGCCCGCGCGATCATCACGCGCTGTTGCTCGCCGACCGAGAGTCGCTCGGCTTGGCGCGCGAGGTATTCGGGGCCGAGCCCGACGCTTGCAAGGAGCTTGGCAAGTGCGTCTCGGTCGGCGCCAGCGGCGTCTGCCCCCGTTGCGCCGACTTGGCGTCCCCAGCGCAACCAGCGCCCGACGGCGGCGAAGCGCTGGCCGAGTCGCAGGTTGTCGGCGACGGTCGCCGGTTCTAGGGCCGGTAGCTGCGGCACGAGGGCGACGCGGCGGCGCAGTTCGAGCGGGTCGATTTCGCGCAGGTCGCGCCCCTCGTAGAGGACGGCGCCGCGGCTCGGTTCGAGCAGGCGGTTGAGGAGGCGCAGGAGTGTCGACTTGCCGGCACCGGACGGCCCGAACACGGCGACGCTGCCGCCCGGCAACGTCGCGCTCACGTCGTCGAGCACGAGCCGTCCGGCGCGCTCGACGGAGACTTCACGGAGCTCGAAACGGCGGGGGCGGGCCCGGCCGTCGGTGGCCCCGATCTGGCCGTTGCCCGCGTCGTGAAACAAGTGGAGACGCCGGGAGTCGAACCCGGGTCCGCGGGCGCGTGACGGGACAGCGTCTACGAGCGTAGCCGGCGCTTCGTTCTCGTCCCCCGCTCGCCGCGCCGGCGGGCTCGCGGAGAACCAGCCCCCGTTTGGCGTCCCCGCTCCGCCGGAGGCGCCCGGAGCGGGCGAGCCCGTTAGCTGATGCCGATCCCGGCGCCACGGGCCGAGCGCCGGGCCGACACCTCACCGTCTAATTAAGCGGCGAGGGCGAACTCGTGGTTACGGTCCGCACTTGCTTTTTGTCCCGGTTGTTTTACGAGGCCGACCGGGGACCTCGGCTCGCAACTGCCCCCACGGACGCCCACGTCGAAGCCAGCCGTCCCCAGAGGCACGGCCGATGGTAGCGGCGACTCACCGCTGTGGCGACAACGCTGTGCGTGCAGCGCACGATCCCGCGACGCTCGATCTCTCTTGCCGCAGCAGCTCAGAGAGCGGGCCCAGGTAGCGTCTCTCGCTCTAGCACCGCCAGCAGCGCGTCGACCACCCGCGGGTCGAACTGGCTGCCGGCGCAGCGCCGCATCTCGGCCTTCGCTTCGTCGGCCGATAGGGCCTTGCGGTATGGCCGGTCGGAGGTCATCGCGTGGAAGGCGTCACAGACGGCGATGACGCGCGCGCCGAGCGGGATGTCTTCGCCGGCGAGACCGTCGGGGTAGCCGCGGCCGTCCCAGCGCTCGTGCGCGGCTCGCACCAGCACCAGCACCGGTCCGAAGCCGGGGATCCGCTCCAGCATGCGGGCGCCGATCTCGGAGTGCTTTTTCATCTCCTCGAACTCCTCTTCGGTGAGGCGCCCGGGCTTGCGCAGGATCTCCTCGCGAATCCCGATCTTGCCGACGTCGTGCAGCAGCGCCGCGTAACGCAGCCAGCGCATCTCGTCGCCGCGGATACCCAGCTCCTCGCCCACCGCCTCAGCGAGGTCGGCGACGTCGCGCGCGTGCTCGGCGGTGTACGGGTCCTTCGCCTCGAGCGCGTCACAGAGCACGGCGATCGTGCTCGTTAGCGTGCGCTCGAAGCGCTCGAAGAGCTCCGCGTAGTGCAAGGCCGCGCCGACCTGCGACGCGACCGTCTCGGCGAGCAGCAGATCGACCCGCCCGAACGCGTGGGGCTCCGCCGCCTCGAGGTCGAGCACACCCCACACGCGCCCCTCCACACGGATCGGCACGGCCACCGCGGAGCGGGCGCGCAGCGCGCTCGGCACGAAGATGAAGTCGGGGTCGTCGTCGGCGTCGCCCACCAGCGCGGCGCGACCAGTGCGCGCGACCCGCCCGTTGACGCCCTCGCTCAGCGACTGCTCCCAGCGCACCGGCACACCGGCGCGCAAGCGCTCCTCCACGAGCTTGCCGGTCGCCGCGACCAACTGCAGCTTCTGGGCGTCCCGGTCGATGCGCAGGATCGCAGCGATCAACAGATCGAAGTCGTCGTACAGCTCGCTGACCGCGGCCTGCGCGATCTCCGCTTGATCGTTCAGCGGCGCGACCCGTTCGCAAAGCCGCGAGGCGGTTTCGAGCATCGAATCGGCCGTGCGCACGAACGCGCCGACGCCGTTGCCGTGGCCGTTGCCATGGACTTGGCCGTTGCCATGGGCTTGGCCGTTGCCATGGGCTTGGCCGTTGCCATGGCCGGTGGAAAGACCGTGCCCGTTGCCGGCGTCGGCGGACGCACCGGAGGCACCTTGGCCTTTGCCGGCGAAGCCGCCCGCGACACCGGACCCGTTCGGCCCCTGCGCCGACCGCAGCCGCTCGATGTTCCGGCGCGTCAGCGGCCCGGCCTCACCGTTCGAGCGCGCCGTCGCCGAGGCGTCGGGCCGCGCGTTGTGTGGAGTCTCTCGATTCAATTGTCCTCGTCGGGGGGCAACCGGGAACCACCGGCCCGCGGCCCGCGAGGACGCTGTGCGCCGCACGGCCGCCGGCTGGGCTCCATCCCTGCGTTCTCAGTATGCATTATCTCGGCGTGTATCGCGTCGGTTTGAGCGCAAACGGACGACCGTCCGATATCCCTGCAAACGCCCCTCAGCGGCCCCGCCAGCGCAGTGCCCGCTCGATCTCGCGGGCGGCGTCCCGCTCCTTGAGCTCGCGGCGACGGTCGCGCTGCTC
Organism: Thermoleophilum album; assembly: GCF_900108055.1. Taxonomy (GTDB): domain Bacteria; phylum Actinomycetota; class Thermoleophilia; order Solirubrobacterales; family Thermoleophilaceae; genus Thermoleophilum; species Thermoleophilum album. The sequence goes on from NZ_FNWJ01000001.1 coordinate 65,134, forward strand.
CTTCCCACGCGCCAGCGCCAGCTCGACCTTGGCCCACGGGCCCTTGAAGTAGATACGGGTCGGGACGAGCGTCAGGCCCCGTTCGCTGGTGCGTCCGAGCAGCCGTTCGATCTCACGGCGGTGGAGGAGCAGCTTGCGGGGGCGGTCGGGCGGGGGGTTCTCGCGCGAAGCCGGCCCGTACGGCGAGATATGGACACCATGTAGCCAGGCCTCGCCGTCGCGGATTTCGGCCCAGCCGTCAGCGATCTGGACCTTCCCGGCACGCAGCGATTTGACCTCGGGGCCGGTGAGCTGAAGCCCCGCTTCGAAGCGCTCGAGCAGCTCGTAGCGGTGCGTCGCCTTGCGGTTGGTGGCGACATCGCCGGGAGCCGCCTTGCGCTTCTGCTTGCCCTTTGCCATCGTCGACGGCTCCGAATATCAAAGGTCCCAAGCGGGCAGCAAATCGACGTGTCCGCGCGGCGGGTCGACCCGCTCCACGGCGACCTTAAGCGGGTCGCCGAGGCGGATCGCCCGCGCCCCCGCACCGCGACCGATCAGGACCGTGCCGAGCTCGTTCAGGTCGTACCACCCCGGCAGCCGCCGCAGCGGCAAAAAGCCGTCGAATCCCTCCGGCCCAAAGCGCACGAAGGCACCGCGCTCGATCAGCCCCACCACCTCGCCCTCGAAGCAAGGCCCGCCGGCGTTGGCGTGGCCACCCTGCGACCAGCTCTCGGCAACGATGTCCTCGAGTCGGAAGGCCAGGCAGATGTCGTCGGCGTCGCGCTCGATCTCCATCGCCTCCCGCTCACGGGCGGAGCAGTGGATCGCGAGCTCCGGCAGCTCGCTCGCCGGGTGGGCGGCGTCGTCGAGACCGAGCGCTTGCAGCAGCGCGCGGTGCACGACGATGTCGGGGTAGCGGCGGATCGGGGAGGTGAAGTGGCAGTAGCGGCTGCTTGCCAAACCCGAGTGCCCGACGTTGCGGGGCGAGTACACCGCCTGTTTGAGCGCCCGCAGAACGAGCCCCGGAAAGGCCTCGCGGCCGCGCCCCGAGCGGCGCGCGTAGGCCGCCACGCGGCGTGAGATGGCACCCGCTGCACGCTCCGCCTGTTGCGGGCTGAGGCGGTCGGGAAGCGGCGGGGTCGGCACATCGATGCTGGCGAGCTGGTCGGCGAGGCGTTCGATCGCGTCGAGATCGGGGCGCTCGTGGATGCGGTAGATCGTCGGCACGCGATGGTCCTCGAGGTACCCCGCGACCTGCTCGTTGGCTAGGACCATCAACTCCTCGATCAGCCAGTGCGACTCGGTCTGGCGCTCGCGAGTCACTGCGCGCACGCGACCCTCGGCGTCGAACTCGAAACGCGGCTCCGCCGAGTCGATCTCTAGGCCACCGCGTCGGCGCCGTCGATCGCGTAGGGCGCGGGCCACCCGGCGAGCGGCAGCGAGCGGCTCCGCCCACGGTTCCTGCGCACGCTCGCGGCCGGCGAAGACACGGTCCACCTGGTCGTAGGTGAGACGCGCGTCGGAGCGGATCAGGGTGCGCATGAAGCGCGCCTTGCGGACCCTTGCTTCGTCCATCTCCAGCTCCACGGTGACGGCGAGGCGGTCCTCGCCGGGCCGCAGACTGCACTCCCCCGACGAGAGGACGTGCGGCAGCATCGGCTCCACCGTGCCCGGCGCGTAAACGGAGGTGGCGCGCCGCCGCGCCTCCTCGTCGAGCGCGCCGCCCGGACGCACGAAAGCGGTGACGTCGGCCACGTGGACCCACACGCGCACACGACCGTCACCCTCCACGCGCGCCGAGATCGCGTCATCGAAATCCTTCGCCTCGGCAGGATCGATCGTGAAGGTCGGAAGCTCGCGCAGGTCGACGCGGGGCGCGCGGCCGTGGGGAGAGCGGGCGACGGCGCGGGCCTCGCGCTCGGCTGCGCGCGGGTAGCTGCGCGCATGGCCCCGCTCCACCAGCAGCGCCTCGACGACGTCGCGCGCGCTGTCGGGGCGGCCGATTCGGCGCCACGCCACGAAGCCCTTACGGCCGGGGCCGGCGGCGATCACGTCGCCTGGTTCGAAGCGCACCCTTCCGCCCGGCGTCAGCACCGCCGACAACCCCCGGTGAAAGAGCGGCTCGAGGGTGAGGAGCCTTCCCCGTCGCTTGACGACCCCCACCACCGGCCGGCGTTCGGGGCCCCGTGCGCGAGCCGGCACGGTCGCGCCCCGTGCACGCGGCGACGGCGAGGACCGTGCGCTCCGGCGCGAGCGGCGGCCCGGGCGGCTCACCGTGAAGCGCGCGCGGCGGCGACGGCGAGCGCCCGGCGGAGCGCCTCGTCGGCGCGCGTGCGCGGGTCGTCACGGGCAGCAACGTCGGGGCGCAGTCCACCGCGCCCGATGCGGCGACCGTCCGGGAGCTCGTAGAAGGCGACGGTGATGTCGAGCACGCCGCCGTTCGAGAGTTGGAAGAGCTCCTGCACGACGCCCTTGCCGAAGGTCCGGGTTCCGACGAGCTCGGCTCGCCGGCGCGCGCGCAGAGCGCCCGCGACGATCTCCGAGGCGCTCGCGCTGGCGCGGTCGACGAGCACCACCAGCGGCGCCGTCGGCGCTACCGGATCGCCGGTCGCCCGACGCACCTGCGTGGGCTCGCCGCGCCCCTTCACGGCGACCACCTCGCCGCCACGGAGGAAGACGCTCGATACCAGCACTGCCTCCGACAACAGGCCACCACCGTTGCCGCGCAGGTCGAGAACGAAGGCGCGTGCCCCCCGCTTCTGCAGGTTCTTCACCGCCCGCGCGACTTGCCCGTGGGCGCCGTCGCTGAAACCCGCCAGGCGCACCACCCCGACCGGGATCGCGCGCACGCGGTCGAGCTGGGATTCGACCAGCGGCACCTTGATCTCGCGCCTGACCAGCGACAGCGTTCGTCGCCTACCGTCCGCCCGTTCGACGGTCAGCCGCACCCGCGTGCCGGCCGGCCCTTTGATGAGCGCCGTCGCCTGCTCCGCACTGAGCCCGGCGATGCTGCGGCCGTCGACGGCGACGATCAGGTCGCCCGCCCGGATACCTCCGCGCGCAGCCGGCGAACGCGGAAACACGCGCATCACGCGCAACCCTCGGCGCGTACGGAACACGCTCATGCCAACGCCCTGAAAACGTCCCTCCACCGATTCCCGCAGGCGCCGCGCCTCGTCCGGCGAGAAGTAGTGCGAGTAGGGGTCGCGCAGGGTGTTGACGATCCCGTCCAGGGAACCACGCTCGAGCCGCGCGCGCGAGATCGGTCGGTAGTAGTGATCGAGGATCGTGTCGATGATCTCGGCGCGCAGCGCGCGGTCGTCGGCGACGAGCGCCCGGCGGACCGGTGACGGCAGGGTCTCGGGGTGCCCGCCCAGCCAGATGCCGGCTGCGAGTGCGACGAGGAGCGAAGCTAGTGCGGAGAGGAATCTCAAGGCGGTCAAAGCGGGTGACTAAATCGTTGCCGGGAACTCGCGGTGCGTGACAGGGCTGACAACGCCGAGGACCGAAGCGTAGACGCCGCAAGGCGCGGGACGGCCAGGACGTTCCGTCCCTTGCCGCGGCCCAGCAGAACCGCCGCCCATGCCGCTCCCGGCACTAAACGCGCAGGAAGCGTCGCAAGGTGAGGGCGCTGCCGGCCGCCGACACCGCCGCCGCTGCCAGCAACAGCACCGCCGCCAGCGCCGGGAACGGGATCGTTTGGGGAGCGGCGATTAGCGCGAAGCGCTCGGCGAGCGGATCGAGCACCGTCTGCTTCGTCACGTACAAAAGAGCGACCGCGCCGAGCGCCCCCACCAGCCCGACGATCACACCCTCAATGACGAAGGGCCAGCGGATCGACCAATTCGTCGCCCCAACCAGTCGCATCACCTCGACCTCGCGGCGCCGGGCGAAGATCGACAGCCGAATCGTGTTCGCGATCAGCGCAACCGCAGCGAACGCCAGCAGGGCGGCAAGCACGCCGGTCGCCGCCTTAACCACCGAGGTCGCCGTGAGGATGCGCTCGGTGTCGTCCTCCCGATTGCGGACTTCCTGAATTCCCGGCAGGTCGGGACGGCGCACGCCCCGCCGGTCGCGCGGCGCCAGGCGGTCGATGATCTCGCCAACTCGCCCAGGGTCGCGTGGAGTTATGCGAAACGAGGCGGGCAACGGGTTGCGGCCCAGCAGCTTCACGCCCTCGCGGAACGCTTGTGGGTTGCGGCGTTCGGCGATGCGCAGCGCCTCGTCCTTCGAGATGTAGGTCACCGACTTGACGTTTCCAGTGCGCTCGATCGCCCTGCGCACCTGCTCGCGATCAGCCGCCGATATGCCGTCCTCCAGGTAGACATCGACGACGATCCGCCCGCGCACCTCGTTCGCGGTACCGGTCGTGGCCTGCACTACCGGTATGAACACGCCCAGTACCAGCGTCGTCAAGAGCACTGTCAGAGCAGCCGCGAGCGCCGGTGCGCGCGTGCGCGCGAGGCTGCGCAGCGCCTCCTGCAGGAAGAAGCCGAAACTCATGCCCCGCCTCCGCCGCTCACTTGCGACCTCGACTCACGCCGCACCTCCGCCGTCCGCGGGCACCGTCGGGTGCCGACTCGCCGGCTCGGGCCGATAACGCCCCGCGCGCTCATCGCGCACCACCCGCCCCTCGCTTAGCTCGATCACCCGCCGACGCATGCGGTCGACCATCTCGTGATCGTGAGTCGCAACGATCACCGTGGTGCCGGTGCGGTTGATGCGGTGGATCAGCTGCATGATTCCGAGCGACGTCTCGGGATCGAGGTTGCCGGTCGGCTCATCGGCCAAAAGCAGCGGCGGGTGGTTGACGAATGCCCGCGCGATCGAGACCCGCTGCTGCTCGCCGCCTGACAGCTCGTGCGGGTAGTTGTGAAGCTTCGTCGCGAGGCCAACCAGGCGCAGGATGTCGGGCACCTTGCGCCGGATCTCTGAGCGCGGCTCGCCGATCACGCGCAGCGCATAGGCGACGTTCTCGTAGACCGTGCGGTCGGGCAACAGCTTGAAGTCCTGGAAGACGCAGCCGATGTTGCGCCGCAGGTGCGGGATGCGGGCACGCGGTATCTCCGAGAGGCGACGACCGGCGATCAGCACCTCCCCCTCGCTCGGCTCCAGCTCCTTGAGCAAGAGACGGATACAGGTCGACTTGCCGCACCCGGTCGGTCCGACCAGGAACACGAACTCGCCACGAGCGATCTCGAAGGAGACGCGGTCGAGGGCTACGACACCGCGGTCGAAGACGCGCGTAACGCCGCGAAACTCGACCACCGCGTGCGCGGGCGTACGCGATGCCACGCGTGCGAGCCTACGCCTCGCGTCGGTCGCTGCGACCGCGGGCGTGCGGGGCTTGGCGCTGGGAACTTGAGCGGGAGCAGCGAAGCGCCCGCGACTCGGGATCGTGGCCACGGCCGCCAACAGTTAGCGCAAAACGCGGGGCACGGCGAGTCTTGCAACGGCGCTTGCGCACACTGCACGAGCGCTGCCGAGCTTGAGTTAGTTAGAGGAACGCGCTGCGTCGGCCCGGCGGCTGGCGATGCGGCTAGGATCGCGTGTCCGTGCGGATCCTGGCGTTCAGCGACCTTCACTGCGACGAACGGCGGGCGCGCGAGCTGGTGGAGCGCTCGCGAGCGGTGGACGTCGTCGTCGGTGCTGGGGACTTCGCGCGTGTGCACCGCGGCTTGGAGTCGACGATCGACCTGCTAAAGGCGATCGACAAACCGACCGTGCTGGTCCCCGGCAACAACGAGACTGATCGCGCACTGCGCGAGGCATGCGCCGGATGGCCCACCGCACACGTGCTGCACGGGGAGGCCGTCGAGATCGACGGTCGCACCTTCTTCGGGCTCGGCGGGGGCATCCCGGAGACGCCCTGGGATTGGAGCCACGACCTCTCCGAACAGGAGGCCGAGGCACTGCTCGACGCGATGCCGGAGGGCGCCGTGCTGGTCGTGCACTCCCCGCCACACGGCCACTGCGACGACGGTCTCGGCAGCCGAGCGATCCTGCGCGCGATCGAGCGCAAGCGACCTCCCCTTTGCGTGTGTGGCCACGTGCACCAGTGCTGGGGACAGGAGTCGCGTGTCGACGGAACGCTCGTCGCGAACCTCGGTCCTGAAGGGCGGATCTTCGAACTTTGAGCCGCTGATCTAGCCGACCACACGCCAACGCGTAAGCAAGGCACCCTCGCTCGGCACCAGCGACACCGCGAGCGGCTCGAGCCGTGCCTCCTGCGCAAGCGGACGCCCAGCGACGATCGTCGGCCCCTCACCGGCCAGAACCAGCGGGCTGAGGGTCAGAAAGAGCTCGTCGACCAGCCGCGCCGCAAACAGGTGGGCGTTCAGCGTCGGACCGCCTTCGCAGAGCACCGCCCGGATCCCGTAGCGCTCGCGCAGAAGCGCGGCCAACACCGGCAGGTCGTCGCCCACCCGCAAGTACTCCACGTGCGCTCGCACACCGTCGAGCTCGCGCGGCGAGGCGGTCGCGATGATCACCCGTTGGTCCTCCGCGGCGAGCAGCGGCAGATCGGCGGGCAGGTCGAGACGCGCGGAGACGATCACCGCCCAAGGGTCCGGAGCCAGGCCCTCGCGCTCACGCGCTGCGCGTAACTCCGCGCTCTTCACGAGCCGGCCGTAGCGCTCGGCGCGCAGCGTGCCCGCCCCGACCATCACAGCATCAACGCGCGTGCGCAAAAGGTGGAAGAGCTCGCGGTCGGCGTCACCGGATAGTCCCCCGGAGAGGCCGCCGAGCGTGGCCTTGCCGTCGAGGCTCGCCACCATGTTGAGGCCGATCCAGGGACGACCCGCAGGTGGCGCCTCCCACGGTCGCACGGCGGCGACCAGGTCGGCGACCGTGGTCGCTCGGCGCGCCGGGTGGAGCTGCTCGATTTGCATCGCCTGGGCACGCTATCGAGCCCGTTCGAAGCAGCGGTCGCGGCGACTTGGCTGGTCGTACAGCAAGTACCGCCGGGAGACGGCAAAATCTACCTTGCGGGGAGAAGCTCCGGAGGGGCCGGAGCAAAGGAGGAGGTTTCGGGAAGATGGCCAAGGAGACACGACCGATCATGGGGCGAGTGGTCGCGATCACCGGCGGCGCTCGCGGTATCGGCAAGGCAACGGCGCGGGCGCTCGTGCGCGAGGGTGCGCGGGTAGCGATCGGCGACATCGACGTCGACCTCGCGCGACAGACCGCCGAGGAGCTGGGATCGGGTACGCGCGCCTACTACCTCGACGTCACTGACCGCGCCTCGTTCGAGCGCTTCCTCGACGAGGTCGAGCGCGACTTCGGAACCATCGACGTGCTGATCAACAACGCCGGGATCATGCACGTCAACCGCTTCGTCGAGGAGGACGATGCTGCCGCGGAGCGTCAGATCGACATCAACCTGAAGGGTGTGATCATCGGGTCGAAGCTGTTCATTCGTCGCGCGATCGAGCGCGGGCGCAGCGGCCACCTGGTGAACGTCGCCTCCCAGGCGGGCAAAGCTGGTTACCCGGGTATCGCCACCTACTGCGCGACCAAACACGCCGTCGTCGGCCTCAGCCAGGCACTCGCGCTGGAGTACGAAGATCGCGGGATCGACGTCAGCTGCGTGATGCCGGTGGTCGTCGACACGGAACTCGGTCAAGGCATCCGGGACGCCCGCGGCTTCAAGAAGATCAAGCCCGACGACGTCGCGCGCGAGATCGTCGCGGCGCTGCGCCGCCCCCGCTTCAACGTGCACGTACCGAAGTCGGTGGGGCCAGTCGGCAAGATCATTCAGCTGCTTCCCGAGCGCGGACAGCGGCTCGCCGCCAAGCTCTTCGGGACCGACCGTCTGTTGCTCGACGCGATCGGACGTCGCGAAGAGTACGAGCGCCGCGCGGCCCGCTCCGAACCGTCGCGTTCCGGCCAGTCGGCGCTCCCAGCGGGCTCCGACGTGAGGCTGCCGGAGGGCGTCGCGGAGGAGCAGAAGAGCGAGGCGCGGCGTTGACGCGGCGAGGGGCTCGGCGATGACGCGGCGACAGCGGCGAGCGATCGCGCGCTTTCGATGAGGCTCTACGTCTGCTGGGGCACCTGGCGTCCGGGCCCGAGACCCGGCGGTCACCCCTGTGGCCGCGCCTATCACGCCCTGAAGGAGGCTGGGTACGAGCCCGAGGTCATTAAGGCCTACGGGCTCGGCCCCCTGCCGCGGTTCCTCAACAACACGCGGGGACGCCGCGAGGTCCGGGAGCTGACCGGCCAGCAGTGGGTCCCGGTGTTGGTTACCGACGATGGGCAAACGATCGTCGGCTCGCGCGAGATCGAGAGCTGGGCACGCACCCACCCGCGAACGGCGAACGACCAAAGCGCCTAACGTCTCTCGCTAGCTCGCCCGCCTGATCGGCGTCGCCGGTCAAGAGCGAGCGGCGAGCGGCCGATATCAAGCGAGGAGGCAGGTGTGCGGGCGGGTACGAGTGAGCAAGGCGCGGGCGGGTGGCTCGCCGACGAGCGCGAGTTCGTGCTCAGCATCTGTCGCCGCGTTTGCGGACCGGAGCTGGCAGAAGATGCCTGCCAAGAAGCACTGGCTCGCGCCTGGCAAGCGCTCGAGCGCGGCGTGCGACCAAACCATCGTCGCGCCTGGCTGGCAACGATCGCGCGACGCGCAGCGCTCGACCTAGCGAGCGCGGAGCGCAGCGTCCGGATCTCCAGCGCCTCTGAAAGCCTCAACAACGACAGCGCCGTCGCGGCAATTCAAAGCGCCGAACAAGAGGCCCTGCTCCGTGAACGCGTGCGCGCGATCGTCGCTGCGGCCGGCGAGCTGCCGCCGCGTCAGCGGCAAGCCCTGATGATGCGCGAGCTCGAGGGTGCCTCCTACGGCACGATCGTCACACGCCTCGGCGCCGAAGGCACCGCGGCGGTGCGCGAGCTCATCAGGCGCGCGCGCATTCGTCTTCGCCAAGCAGCGCTTGGCATCGCCCAGCTGCCGTTGCCGACGGCGCTGCGCGAGACGCTCGCTCGGCTGTTGGCGAGCGGGAGCGAGCCGCTCTCAGCAGGCAGCTCGGGCGCGACGCTCGCGAAGTTGGCAGCGCTCGCCGCGGCCGGCTCGGTGGTCGTGGGAGCTCCGCTACTCGAGCACTCCAGCCAGCGCCCGCAGCGCTCGCTCCCGAGCGATGCAGCGGCACCAGCGGCCGTCGAGCGGGCGCCAAGGCCCGACCGGCTGGGAAGCGAGGCTCGCGCCCACGGCGACCGGTCCGCTCGCTCCCAGCGCGCCGTTGCGAGGAGCCGAGGGACCGCCGACGATGCTCGCCGACTGCGTGGAGAGGCCGCGCAGCGGGGATCCGCCGCAGTGCCGAGCTTTGCTGGCCGGGACCGCTCGCAAACGTCAGACGAGGGCGGCGATCACGGTGACCGCGAGCGCAGCGCGCGCGATCACGGGGAAGCACTCGGGGCGCCGGCGGACAGCGCCCGCGAGGACGCACACGCCGCCGACGGGAGCGACACAGCCGACGCTGGTGCCAGCGCCGACGCCCCGGAAGCCGCCGAAGCCGCACCGAGCGATTCACAGAGTGGCAGCGATTCGACGCGGCTGCCGGAGAGCCAAGGCTCGGAAGACGAGCTCGGTGCGGGTCTTTGAGCGCAGCCGGGCGGGGCGACTTCGCAAAGAAGCGCGTGACTTTCGCCGGCTGCTCCCGTCTAGGAGGGATGAAAGCGGCCACGCGACTAGGCAAGGGGGTCAGTGATGACGGTTCGAGATCGAGTCAGGGATGACGGGCACGAGCTCGCGGCGCTGCCGGGCGGGCGCGTCAGCGCGAAGGCGCTCCAGGCGCCCACGATCGAACGGGCTGTCGGCCGGCGTCTGCGCAACGCCGTGCTGGCGCTAGGCGCGACGTCGCTCGTGCTCGCCGCCTTCGGCGCGAGCAGCGCCTTGGCGAAGCCGCGGGATCGCGATCATGACGGCATGCCCGACCGCTGGGAGTTGAAGTACCACCTCAAGGTCAAGCGCAACGACGCCAACCGCGACGCCGACCACGACGGTGTCGACAACCGCAACGAGTACCGCGAGCACACCAACCCACGCAAGCGGGACTCCGACGGCGACGGGATACCCGACGGGCGGGAGGACTACGACCACGACGGGCTGAGCAACGCCGCCGAGGACCAGACCGGCAACGACCCGGCCGACCCGGACACCGACAACGACGGGGTCAAGGACGGGAAGGAGCTGACCGGTCGCATCGTCTCCTTCGACGGCAGCGTGCTGACCATTCGACTCGCCCGCGGCAAGACCGTCGAGGGTCTCGTCTCCGACGCTACGGAGATCTCCTGCGAGTCGGAGCAGGAAGCCGAGAACGAGAACGAGCTCGACGACCACTCCGACAAGGCCGAACACGTCAGCGGCTCCGCGGAAAACTCGGACGATGAGCACGGCGACAACGACGAAGAGCGCGGTGACGCAAGTGCTGCGTCGGACGACGAGTCGAACGACCACTGCTCGGCCGACGCCTTGAAGCCGGGCACGGCGGTACAGGAGGCCGAAGGCGAGCTCGGTCCCGACGGTCTCCAGTTCACCAGCGTCAAGCTCGTAAACGGCTAGCGCACTCGCAGCCAGCCGGGACGGACCAACCGAGAGGCGCACGAGGACACGCGGTGGCGGCGGCCGGCGCCGAGGCGCCGGCCACCGCTCCGTTTCTGGAAATCTCGTACGCCAGGAACTTCGTCAGCGGCCGATCGCCACCATCCGCTCGATCGGCCGGCGCGCACGTTCCGCGATCTCTTCCGGCACCCGCACCTCGGGGCGCAGGTCGCGCAGCGCGTCGCGCAGTTTGGGCAGCGTGATGATCTTCATGTACGGACAGATCGCCCGCGGATTGGCGGCGTAGAAGCGCTTTTCGGGGTTCTCAAGCGCCAGCCGGTGCAGAAGTCCCGTTTCGGTCGCTACGACAAAGTCTTTCGCTTGGGAGGCTCGCGCGTGCCGCAGCATCTGTCCGGTCGAGAGCATGTAGGTGCGCTCGGGATCGACGTCGCCGCAAGCCGCGTACTCCATCACCTGCGTCGAGCAGCCGCACTCGGGATGAATCATGAAGTCGGCACCGGGATGCTCGGCCCGCACGCGCGCGATATCGCCCGGGCGGATGCCGGCGTGCACGTGACACTCGCCCGTCCAGACGTGCATGCGCTTGCCGGTCACCCGTTCGACGTAGGCGCCGAGCCACATATCGGGTCCGAACAGGATCTCGACGTCCTCCCCGTAGGTGTTCCGCACGTGCTCGACGACCTGGACGGCGTTCGACGACGTGCAGCAGTAGTCGCTCTCCGCCTTGACCTCGGCGCTCGTGTTGACGTACATCACCACGACCGCCTCGGGGTGTTCACGCTTCCAGGCGCGCAACTGGTCGGCCGTGATCGAGTCGGCCAGCGAGCAACCAGCCGCGAGGTCGGGAAGCAGGACGGTGCGATCGGGGCAGAGGATCGAAGCCGTCTCGGCCATGAAGTGGACGCCACAGAACGCGATCACCGCCGCCTGCGAGGACTGGGCGCGCCGCGCTAGCTCCAGCGAGTCGCCGACGAAGTCGGCGACGTCCTGGACCTCGGGCAGCTGGTAGTTGTGGGCCAGGATCACCGCATCGCGTTCGCGCGCCAGCGCCCTGACCTCGCGCTGCAGTCGTTCGATCTCGCCGGGATCGAGAGGCTCGATCACCGGCTGAGGGTGAAGTGTCGGTAGCGGCGTCGCCATCGCTAGCTCTCCCCGTCCTATCGCGCCGCCCAGCACCGCCGTGCCGAGCGCCGTCCCCCGGGTTTTCGACTTATGATCGAAAACTGTGCACGACAAGGCTACCAGACCCCTGCCGCCGATCGCCGAAGCCGCGCCCCTGCACGCCGTGCTGGCATGCGTCTTCCAGGTCCGCGAAGGAACCCTGCAGGTACTGCTCTGGCAGCGCGCACGCGATCCGCAACGCGGCCGCTGGGCACTGCCCGGCGGGCGCCTCGACCGCCGCGAACCGCTCGAGCAGACGATCCGCCGGCACCTCGCAACCAAGGTCGACGTGCGCGAGCTCTCCTGGCTCGAGCAGCTCGCAACGCTCGGCGACCCCGACCGCAACCCGCGTCATTGGGAACTCGCGACCGCCTACCTCGGTTTGGTGCCGAGCAACGTCGATCCGCGTCTGCCCGCCGACACGCGTTGGCACCCGGTCGATGCGCTACCCCCCACCGCCTTCGATCACGGCACCGTGATCGACCTGGCGCGCGAGCGCCTGCGCGCCAAGCTCTCCTACACCAATCTCGGCTTCGCGCTCGCACCCGCCGAGTTCACGATCGCCGAGCTCGCCGCTCACTACTCGGCCGCCCTCGGCTACCGGGTCTCGCAAACGAACCTACGACGGGTTCTCGAGCGGCGAGGCGCAATCGTGCCCACCGGCGAGCTGCGGCGGCCGGGACGGGAAGGCGGGCGTCCGGCATCCGTCTGGCGGTTCGCGAGCCGCAAGCTCGCCGTGACCGATCCCTTCGCGGTCTTGCGACCGCCCCAGCGCCCCTCACGCCGCGCCAACGGCTACCGTCGTTCGAGCACGACCGTCGACCGCTGAGGAGAGTGGAACTTGCCTTCAGAGCGTTTCGTCGAAGCTCTCAACGAACAGATCGCGCGGGAGTTCGCCGCCGCGCAGCAGTACACCGCAATCGGCGCCTGGTACGACTCGCAAACGCTGCCGCGCCTCGCCGCGTTTTTCAACGAGCAAGCCGAGGAAGAGCGGGGCCACGCCCGCAAGATGATCCGCTACCTGCTCGACACGGGGGCGCCAGTGCGGATCGGCGCGGTGCCCGCGCCGCGCTGCGACTTCAGCGACCACGTCGAGCCGATCCGCACGGGTCTTGAGCAGGAGCGCCAAAACACGGTCGCGATCTCCAAGCTGTTCGAGATCGCGCGCGAGACACGCGACCACGCGAGCGAAGTGTTCATGCATTGGTTCATCAGCGAGCAGGTCGAGGAGGAACGGGTGATGGGCGACCTGCTGCAAGTGGCCGAGCGCGTGCGCGACTTTCCGATGGCGCTCGAGGAGTTCCTCGCGCGCGAAGGCGAGAACTTGCGCGACGAGGAGTAAGCGTCACGCGAAGTCGCGCAGCTGGCACCGCTCGCACAGACAAAGCGGGGATCGCCGAGCGAACCGCGCGCGCTGCGCCCGGCCGAATTAGGTGCGGCCCGCGACGAGCAGGCTTACGTCGAGCGCCGGCGCCGAGTGCGTGAGCGCCCCCACGCTGATGTCGTCGACACCGGTCTCGGCGATCGCTCGCACGTTGGCCAGCGTCACGCCGCCGCTTGCCTCGAGACGGGCGCGCCCAGCGACTAACGCCACCGCTTCCCGCAGCTGCTCGAGATCCATGTTGTCCAGCAAGATCCGCTGAGCTCCCGCCGCCAGCGCCTCCTCGACCTCGCCGAGCGAACGGCACTCCACTTCGACCCAAACGTCGTCGGGCGCCGCCGCCAGCGCCCGCCGCACCGCCTCGCCGACACCACCGGCGAGCGCGACGTGGTTTTCCTTGATCAGGATCGCGTCGTCCAACGCGAAACGGTGGTTGTGGCCGCCACCGAGTCGTACCGCCTCGCGCTCGAGGCGACGGAGCCCCGGTGTTGTCTTGCGGGTGTCGAGGATGCGCACACCGGTGCCCTCGACCGCCCGCACGAAGCGGGCGGTCAGCGTCGCGATCCCGGACAATCGGCCGAGCAGATTCAAGGCCACGCGTTCGGCCGCAAGGATCGCGCGGGCGTCGCCGACGACCGTGGCTACCGGGCCGGGCTCGCGCCACTCGCCGGCACGTGCCAGCCGTTCGAAGCGCACACCCGGGTCGAGGCGGGCGAACGCCTGGGCAGCGGCGTCTATACCGGCCAGCACACCGGGCTCGCGCTGCTCGATGCGGGCGCGCGCCGAAACTCCCTCCGGTATCACCGCGCGACCCGTGAGATCGCCCGCGCCGACGTCTTCGCGCAAGGCGATCTCCAATATCTCCTCGAGCTCGAGGCCGCGTCGCCGCGTGGCTGCGCTCACGTCGCTGGAGCGACGGCGCGCTCGCGGGCGCGCGGTTCTAGGCCTACCACTCGGTGCGCTTCATCGGCGTCTAGCGTTTCGCGTTCGAGGAGCGCTTCCGCCAGCCGCTCGAGACGCTCCCGTTCGCGCTCGAGCAGCGAGCGCACCTGCTGGTAGCGCTCTTCGACGAGCCGCCGTACCTCCTCGTCAAGCACCTCGCGCGTAGCCTCCGACGCCGGCTCCTGACCAGGCAGGAAGGAGCCCTGACCATCGCGTGGCAAGACCGCGATCAAACCAACCCGCTCGCTCATTCCCCAACGCCCGACCATCCGCCTGGCCAACTCGGTGACTTGCTCGATGTCCTGCTCGGCACCGGTCGAGACGTCGCCGAACACGACCTCTTCGGCGGCTCGTCCGCCGAGGGTCACGGCGATCTTCGCGAGCAGCTCCTTACGCGTGTAGTTAAAGCGATCATCCTCCGGCGCTGCGAAAGTGATCCCGAGCGCGCGCCCACGCGGAATGATCGAGACCTTACGCAGGGGGTCGGCATCGGGGGTGAGCATCGCCACCAGCGCATGTCCCGCCTCGTGGTAGGCGACTCGCCGGCGGTCCTCCTCGGAAAGCACCATCTTGCGTTCCGCCCCGAGCACGATCTTCTCGAGGGCAGCCTCGAAATCGGCCTGGGTTACGGCTGAGCGCCCGCGGCGGGCGGCGATCAAGGCAGCCTCGTTGACGAGGTTGGCGAGATCCGCTCCGACCATTCCGGGGGTGCGCTGCGCGAGCTCGTCGAGATCGACATCGTCGGCCAAAGGCACTGAACGCGTGTGCACGGCGAGAATCTTCCGCCGCCCGGCGCTGTCGGGCGGCTGGATGTAGATGCGACGGTCGAAGCGACCGGGTCGCAAGAGCGCCGGGTCGAGAACCTCTGGACGGTTAGTCGCCGCCAGCACGATCACACCCTGCGCCGGGTCGAAGCCGTCCATCTCGGTGAGGATCTGGTTGAGCGTCTGTTCCCGCTCGTCGTGCGCTCCGAGCGTCCCGACCTGCGAGCGCGAGCGGCCGATCGCATCGATCTCGTCGATGAAGATGATCGCCGGGGCTGCCTCTTTGGCCTGCGCGAAAAGGTCACGCACGCGCGAGGCTCCGACGCCGACGATCGCCTCGATGAACTCCGAGGCCGAGATCGAGAAGAAGGGGACCCCGGCTTCCCCTGCGACCGCTCGAGCGAGCAGGGTCTTCCCGGTCCCCGGCGGACCGGCGAGCAGCACACCGCGCGGGATGCGGGCGCCCAGCCGCCGGTACTTGTCGGGCTCGCGCAGGAAGTCGACGATCTCGCGCAGCTCTTCCTTCGCTTCGTCGATGCCGGCGACGTCTTCGAAGGTCACGTGCTGCTGCGAGGGATCGAAGCGACGGGCGCGCGCCCGCCCAAACTGACCGAGCACGCCGCCAGGACCTTGCATCGCCGCGCGCCGCGCCAGCCACAGGAAGAAGCCCACGAGGAGCAGAGTGGGACCGAAGCCGAGCACGAGCGTCTCGACCAGTGAACGCTCCCCCGGCGGACGGGCGCTGATCACGACCTTGCGACGCAACAGCAGCTCGAACAGTTGGCGGCGATCGGCGAACTCCGGCACGGTTGTCTCGAAGCGCTCGACGCGCACCGGCTCGCCGTCGATCCGCACCGTCGCGGGCCGCCTCAGCTCGCCCTTCAGCGACTCGCCCTGCGCCGAGATCTCGGCGACGTTCCCGCGCTCCAGCTGATCCAAGAAGAACGGGCTGTAGGGGACACGCACGCGCGGGGCGGGAGCAGTCAGAGCGTTGGCTAGAGCGAAGTTGAGAGCCAACAGCGCTGCCAGGATCAGGAGGAAGCGGCCGAGCGGCAAGGGCACCATCGGCGGGCGATCCGGTCGGTCTCCAGCACCACGGCCGTCGGGCGCTGGGGCGACCCGCCACCCCGGCCCCTCGCGCGGCCCCGGCGGCAGTGGGGTGCGCGGATCCGGCGCGCGCGGCGGCGCTACCGGCTCCCCCCGAACCTTCGCCATCTCCGGGGCGCGGGGCTCGTCGACGGTGCGCGACCGGTCTTCGCTCATCCCGCCGTAGCGTAGAGCGACCCGCCCGACCGGACGCACCCGATCGAGAACTCGCAACCGCCAACCCGCCTGCTAGCGACCGTCGACGGGAACTGCGCGCCGCTCCGACACGGCGTCGAGCGAACACCTCGAGCGAACCGACAAAACGTCTGTGAACACCTCGAGCGAACCGACAAAACGTCTGTGAGAGCACTGTCAGGAAGGCCGTAAGGTCGCCGACTCAACACGGCGACGCTGGTTTGGCGGCGGCCACGGCGAACAGTGACCGCCCTCCCCTGCCCCGGCCCTAGACACCTGACCCCTAGGAGGTTTCGGCGTTCGATGCGACCCGCAGAGCTTTCGCGTCTCACAACCGCCGAGCTGGCAGCCGTGCGCTCGCCGCGAGTGAGCGGCCAGCCAACCTGCGCGGTTTCGCTGGTGGTGCCGGCACGCGACGAAGAGGCGACGGTCGCGGAGCTGGCGGCGCGAGCGGCGGCGGTCCTGGCCGACACCCTCGGCGACCAGCGGTTCGAGATCGTGCTGGTCGACGACGGCTCACGAGACCGCACATGGCAGGCCATCGAACAAGCCGTGCAAGCCGATCAGCGGGTGGTCGGGGTTCGTCACCCCACCGGTCTAGGGAAAGCGGCTGCACTCGCCACGGGCATTCAGCTGGCGCAGGGGCGCGCGATCTTGCTGATCGACGCTGACCTGCAAGACGACCCCGCCGAGCTGCCGCGGTTCGTTGCCGCCCTCGACCACTGGGACGTCGTCTGCGGGTGGAAGCGAGAGCGCCGGGATCCGCTCGGCAAGAGAGTCGCGTCGCGACTCTTCAACGCGGTCTGCCAGCGGGTCTTCGGTCTCCCTCTGCACGACATGAACTGCGGCTTGAAGGGGTTCACCAGGGAGGCGGCGCTCTATCTGCTCCCTTACCTGCGGGGCGACCTTCACCGCTACCTCCCGGCACTCGCACACGCCGCCGGTTTTGCGGTCGGGGAGCTCGCTGTGAGCCACCACCCGCGCCGCTACGGGCGCTCCAAGTACGGCATCGGCCGTTGGCTCGCGGGCGCCTGCGACCTCGTGACCGTGCTGCTGCTGACACGCTTCCGTGAGCGGCCCGCGCACGCCTTCGCGGGCGCCTCGCTGCTGGTCGTGGCGGTAACGCTGGTGTCGGGGGCCGCGCTTCTTTTGGTCGGCGGGCCGAGCTGGTTCGCCGCGCTGGTGCCCGTTGCGCTGGTCGCGCCGACGGCGCTGCTCGCCGCCGGCTTCGTCGCCGAAATCAGCGTGCAGCAAGCTACAGCGCGCTTCGCTACGGCACCCACGCACGACGCTCGGCAGCCCGCTCGCCACCCCACCCCGTCGACATCCCCGCGCCTAGTAACGGCAGCCACTGGGCGGGCGGCGGCCGCTTCGACGCTCGATGAGCCCGGCATCGTCGCGCACGGCTGAGCAGCGGTGAGCACCAGCGGCCTAATCCCAAGCCGCGTCTCCCGGGCGCGCAGTTTGGCGAAGCTTGCGGCTGCCGGCGCGCGCTCGGGGTTGCCGCCGTGGGCGCGCGCGGCGGTAAGTGCCGGGCTGCTCGCCGGGGCAGCATTGAAGCTGGATGCCGCCAGCGTGTTCGAGCGAATCGGTGGGGTGTCGCCCGCACCGGCGCTCGCGGCGCTCGCGCTCGCCAGCGCTGGCCAGGCGCTGTGCGGCTTGCGCTGGCGCCGGCTGGTGATCGGGGCGGGCGCGCCGGCGCAGCGGTTGCCCAGCGACTTTGCCTTCGCGCGCTGCTACCTGCGGGCGGCGCTCTGGAACAACGTGCTGCCAAGCGGCTACGGCGGTGACGCCGTGAAGGTCAACTGGCTGCGTGCCCACGTCGACCTTCGCCGTGCGGCGGCGACGGTGCTTGGCGACCGCTTGCTGGGGTTCGCCTTACTCGCGCTCGCGGCAGCGGTGTCGCTGCCGTTCACCCGCTACTCGCTCGCTCGCCCGCTGGTCGTCGGAACCGCACTGCTGGCGGTCGGCATGATGATCGCGACGGTGATCGCTGGCCGTGCCCGGGCGCTGCGGGCGGCGCTCGCGCTCGGCGGCTTGTACGTCGCGCTGTGGTGCGCGTCGCTCTGGCTGTTGGCCCGCTCCTTAGCGCTGCACCTCGAGCCGGCGGCGACGGCACCGGTTCTGCTCGTCGCCGGTGTCGCTGCGGCGCTGCCGGTGGCACTCGGCGGTATCGGCACTCGCGAGGCCGGTTTCGTGGCAGCGCTTACGCCACTCGGCCAGTCGCCGACCGACGCCGTCGCCCTGGGACTGGCGTTCGGCGCCCTCTTGGCAGTAGCGGCCGCGCCCGGCGTCGTGGCACCTGACGCTCTGCGCCGCGAGCGCCGCGCGGCCGCACGCTTCGCGCGCTGGCGCGCCCGCTGCAGCTCGGGGCGCGCCCGCTTCGCATCGCTCACCAAGGGCCACCTGAGCGTCCTTGGCCTGTTGCTGGCCGCGGGCCTCGCCCTGCGCCTCCTGTTAGCCGAGCGCAGCCTCTGGCTCGACGAGACGATCACCTTCGCCCAGGTCGCGCGACCGCTCGACGAGGTTGTCCGCCTGCAGCTATCGGGCGTGCACCCCCCGCTCTACCACTTGCAGGCGGCGTTGGCGGTCGACCTCCTGGGGCGCAGCGAGCTCGCGCTGCGGCTGCCGTCGATCGTCTGGTCGCTGGTCGCCGTGGTCGCCTGCTGGGCGTGGGCACGCCAAGCCTTTCCGCGTCTCAGCCCCTGGCCCGCGACGGCGCTCGCGGCGCTCGCGCCGTTCCCCGTCTGGTACGGCAGCGAAGCGCGGATGTACGCGCAGGTGTTCGCGCTGGTCGCGCTAGCTGGCGGACTCGCCTGGCGGTTCCTCGAGCGCGGCGGCTGGTACCGCGCCACGGCGCTTGCTCTGACCCTGTGCGCGCTCGCTTACACGCACTACTTCGGTGCACTGTTCGGGGCCGCACTCGGCGTCGTCGCAGCGGTCTTGGCAGCGACCCGCGCTGACCTGCGCAAGCGGGCGCTCGCCGTGCTCGGCTGCCTGGCGATCGCCGCTTTGTCGCTCTTGCCGTGGCTGCTCGCGGCCTTCCTGGGTCGCGACGCGACCTCGCAGTTACCCCCTTACAAACGGCCCGATCCGTTCTCGGTGATCATCGCTGTCGTCGAACTCGTCGCTGGCTTCCACGATTACCGAGCGATCGGACTGGCGGCTGCCACGTGGCCGCTCGCACTTCTCGCCCTGCTCCTGGCCGTTCCCCAACTCGCCCGGGTCCCGGTTTCGGTTGGCGCCCTGATAACGCTGACGTTGCTGCCGGTGGCTTCCCTCGTCGGTGCCTCATGGCTGGGCCCGCGTTCGGTCTTCGATCCCCGCTATCTGACGGTGATCGCGCCACCGCTGTTTTTGCTGGTCGGAGCGCTTGTGGCGCAGACCGGGCGCAGGCTCGCCGGCAACCTTCGCTTGCTTGCGGCGTTCGCTGTTGCCGTACTTCTCGTCTCGCTAAGCGTGATCCAAGGCCAGGACCGCGGGAATCCGCGGCTCTTTCAACTGCGCGAGGCACTGCAGGCCGCGGCACAGGCCACCGCACCGGGCGATGCACTCGCTCTCGTCCCGCAGTTCCCGCTCACGAACCTGCATTACGACCCGGTGCTGGCGTACTATCGGCCGCCGCGCTCCCGGCGGGTAATCGACACGCTTAACGGTCCCGGACGGCGGCCGCGCGAAGCCTGGACAATGGCTGCGCGCTCGGGCAGCCGGCGGATCGCGCTCGTGACGACCTTCGAAGGCCAGGCGCTGTCGCAGGGGCTCGCTTCTCCTTCGCGCTTCGTCCAGGCTTTCCGGAGCTACGGACCGCTGCTCGAGAAGCGTTCGTTCGCCGGCGTACAGGTACGCGTGTACGCGCTGCCGCGCGCCGCCACACGCCCCGTACGAACAGCTGCGCGCGCTGGGCACGGCGCAATCGACCGCAAGGAGGCGCGTTGACGCCGACGCACGTGCCAGCCGGGCCGCGCCCTGACGAGAGCGCTTCGAAGGTCTCGGTCCCTGCACTCACGCCTGCCGCGGCGGGGCCACCCGCCCCGGTCAACCGCTGGGTGACCGCTATCTGGGTCGTTTTCGGTGTCGCGTCGCTTGTCTACTACTTGCAGTGGTTGCTGCAACCCGAGCGCGTGGGTGTAGCTCCCCTCTACGCCCTGCTGGTCGCCGCCGACCTGTTCAACGCTTTCCACGCGCTTTCGTTTTGGGCGACGTGCGTTCGCGATCGGCGGCGCGAACGGAGCTGCGAGCCACTCCCGGGCAAGCCGCGCGTCGACGTCTTCGTGCCCACGGTCGACGAGCCGCTACCGATCCTCGAGCGCACGCTACGGGCGGCGCGCGCGATGCGCGGAGCGCAAGTGCGAGTGGTCGTGCTCGACGACGGCTCCCGTCCGGCGGTTCGGCAGCTGGCCGAGCGACTCGGCATCGACTATCTCGCGCGCCGCGAGCGTTGGGGCGCGAAGGCAGGGAACTTGAACACGGCGCTGGCCGCCACCGCTGACGACGGGGCGCCGCTGTTCTGCGTCTTCGACTGCGATCACGCGCCGTTGCCGAACTTCTTGGAGCGAACGCTCCCGCAGTTCGACGATCCGACGGTGGCGATTGTGCAGACCCCCCAGGTGTACGGCAACCTACACAGCGGCCCCCTGACCGCCGCTGCCGCCGAGCAGCAGGCGCTCTTCTTCGGTCCGATCATGCGCGGTCGCGACGCCTACGGTGCGTCTTTCTGTTGCGGCACCAACTTCGTGGCACGGCGCGACGCGGTGATGGCGGTCGGCGGCTTCCCGGAGGACTCCCTCACCGAAGACATCGTCCTCTCGACCCGCCTGCAGGCGCGTGGGCTGCGCACCGTCTACGTCGACGAGCCGCTCGCCGTCGGCTTGGGGCCCGAGGACCTCGCCTCCTACTGCTCGCAGCAGCTGCGCTGGGCTACCGGCTGCCTCGAGCTCTTAGTCCGGAGACCGGGACTCTGGCGCTCGCTCCCCCGCCAAGTCCGTTGGCAACTGCTGATCGCCACCTCCTACTGGTTGACGGGCTGCACCGTTGCCGTGTACCTCACACTGCCGGTGCTGCGGCTGGCCTTCGGCTGGCAGGCGATCGGTGACGACGCGGCCGGCTTCTTCACGCACTTCGTGCCCTATTTCGTGACCTGCGTCGTGAACCTCGGTCGCCTCTCTGAAGGTATCTACACGTTCCGGGCACTCGCGCTCTCCTGGGCTACCTGCTGGATCCATCCGCTGGCGCTCGCGCGCGCGCTCGTCGGCCGCCGGTTGCAGTTCCGAGTAACACCGAAGGAGGGTCATGCCGGGTTGCCGCTGCGACTAGTCGCACCGGTCGTGGTGTGGCCGACGGCTTTCCTCGCCGCCGCCGTCTACGCCTGCGCCGGGGGTGTGACTCCCGGCGAGCTCAACAACGTCGCGTTCGGTGCGGTCGGCTCGGCGCTGGTGCTGGCGGGTCTCGCCATCGCCTGGCGCCAGTCGCGCGCGCTCGCCAGGAGTCGGTCGCCAGAGCAAGCCGCGTCTCCTGCCACCGCAGTGCCCGCGGCGAGCGAGCTCGCAGCGACCGCTGCTGTCGACTAGCTCCGCCGCGCGTTCACGCCAGCGCGCCGCTGCCTCGCGCTAGCCGGCCGCTCCGCGCTTAAACCAGGGGCTGTTGCGCACCAACTCGAGCGCGTACTCGACCCAGAAGACACCGCCCGGCGGTCCGCCGTTGCAGGATCCGTCGGAGGAGCCGGGACCTTTGATCCACAGCAACCCGTCGACCCCCGCCAGGGGCGGCAAAAGCCGTGGCGGCTCGCCCACTGCGACGCCCCGTGGGTTACAGCTCTCGCCACGCGGTGTGCGCCCGCCGTTGCGGGAGGTGTCGACCAACAAACCGAAGCGCTTCTCGACAAAGCGCCGACACGCCGACGCTGCGGGACGTCGACAGCTGCGTTCCCCCTGCAAGTGCGCCAACCGCGCGAGGATCGCTCGTCCATAGGCGACGACGCGGGCGGTGGGCTGGAAGTTGGCGACGTTCAGCGCGACTCCGCGCAGGCCTGGACTCCAGATGCGCGCAAGGCGCCGCGCCATTGCCGAGGCGGGTTGCCAACTGGGATGGCCAGCATCGAGGTAGACGCGGGCGGCCGGCAGCGCCGTCAAGCGCGCGACGGCGTAGCGCAACAAGGCGATGCGCTGGGCGCGCTGCGCGGGGGGCAAACAGCGCCACTCGGCAACCGCATCCGGCTCCACCACGATCAGCGCCGGCCGCCGCCCCACGGCGTCGGCGAGGGCGCGCACGCGCGCGCGATAGGAGCGGGCGAGCTCCTGGTCGCGCGCCTCGAAATGGCAACTGCGGGCCGGTAGCGCGTAGAGCACGAGGGTCGCTAGCGCACGGCTGTCGGTGGCCGCGGCGACCGTCCGGCGGGCGTGCGCGGCCAGTCCGCTCGCCGACCCCAGCCATGGCCCGAGCCAGGTCGCCTGCGGCCGGCGCGCCAGCCACTCGAGAGCGGCCGCGTCGTCCGGACGGGTCGCCGCCAGCGCGCGAGCCGCACGTGCCGCCTGTGAATCGGGATCGACCCAGAGGGGCATCGCCGGTGGGGGGCCAGGCGGCGGCGCGGCGCTCCGCATCCCTGCGACTGCGACCGCGAGCGTCACGCCGCTGAGCGCCGCGCAGGCAGCGGCGATGGTTCGTAAGCGAACGACGCGAAGCAACTCGATGGCTCCTGTGCGGCGACGGCGTCCGCGGATCACACCAATGATCGCGTCGTTAGCGCGAAGCGTGGAGGACAAGGGAGGCCTCTTTTATCCACATTTGCTCATGTGTCTGAACGCAGCCACGCTGCACCGCCTGCTGCGCCGTCCGCCCCGCGCCCTGCCACGCCCCGAGGAACCAGCGTTTGCGACGTCATCTGCCTCGATCTAGACACCGCAGAGCGACTGCGCCGCCAATTGCCGCCGCTGGCAACCAGAAGAAGAGCGGCGGCACGCGCGGGCGCGCTCGCCGACCCGACGCGCGTAGCGATCGCTTGGGCACTCGCGGAGGGCAGGGAATTGTGCGTCTGTGATCTCGCGTGGGTGCTCGAGCGTTCGCAGAGCGCCGTCTCTCACCATCTGCGCAGGATGCGCGACGCAGGTCTCGTCGACTACCGCCGCCGGGGCCGAACGGTTATGTACGCGCTGACCAAGGTCGGTGCGGCGCTTCTCGCGGCGGCGCGGACCAGCCCCACGGCGAGCTAGCGACCCTGCCCAGCGATGCGAGCAGGTAGTCGTCGGCGCTCGGCCCCCGATCCTCCGCACTCGATCCCCGATCCTCGGCACTCGACGGCGGGTGCCGCCAGCGCCGCTTCCTGTTGCGCTGACGAGCGGTGCGGGGCGTTGGCCGAGGGGCGGCTAGGGGAAAGGCGTCGAGGCGAGGAGCGGTCGGCGTTGAGCAGCGCACACCGTGAAGGGGTGGGCGCACAGCTCACAAGCGGCGCCCGGACGCTCGCGGCGCCCCTGGCGAGCGGCGCCCTGCTCGCCGGCGGACAGCTGTCGGCGCAGCTCGCACCAGCGCAAACGCAGGCGCTCGCTGCCAGCCTGCTCGGGGCAGCGATCGTCGTCGGCGTCGCGACGTTCGCACCGCAAGCGATCAGACGGTCGCTTAGCGGCCGGCTCGGCGTCGACACGCTGATGACGCTGGCGGCGGTCGGGGCGGTAGCCCTCGGAGAGCTCGCCGAAGCGGCAGTGCTGGCTTTCCTGTTCTCGCTCGCCGAGGGACTCGAGAGCCTCGCCGCCGCCCGAGCCCACCGCGATCTGCGGGCCCTGCTCGCGCTCGCCCCGAAGCATGCGCTGGTGCGACGAGCGGGTCGCGAACTCGAGATCGACGCGAGCGAGCTACGAGTCGGCGACCGCCTGCTTTTGCGACCGGGGGAGCGGGCGGCCGCGGACGGCATCGTGCGGGCCGGCAGATCGGCCCTGGACGTCTCGCTGGTCACCGGCGAGTCGCTGCCCGTGGAGTGCGCTCCCGGTGACTTCGTCGCCGCCGGAGCACTCAACTCTAACGGTCTACTTGAGATTGAGATAACCCGCGCAGGGTCGGATCACACCTTGGCCCGTCTAGTTCGCACGGTGGGTGAGGCGCTCGCGAACCGGGGACACGGAGAGCGTCTCGCGGAACGCATAGCACGGCCACTCGTGCCTGCCGTTCTCGCCCTCGCGGGGGCCACTTTCCTAGTGCGAACCGTGTCCGGAGAGCCGCTTCGCGACGCGCTCGAGCGGACGCTGGCGGTGCTCGTCGCTGCGGCTCCCTGTGCGTTCGCCGTGGGGGTGCCCGTAGTAGCGGTCGCGGCGGTGGGGGCTGCCGCCCGTCGTGGCGTCGTCGTCAAGGGCGGAGCGACGCTCGAGCGCCTGGCGGCGATCCGCGACTGCCGAACTGCCAGACCTGCGCGAGGTCCGTGAGTTGCCGGGGACCGGCGTCGTGGCACACGCCGCCGACGGCAGCGAGCTGCGGCTCGGCCGCAACACCCACCCGCACCTCGAGTCGGCACGAGCGCGCGGAGCGAGCCTGGTAGCGCTGGAGCGCGACGGTCGACCGCTCGCCCTGTTCGTGCTCCGCGACGGCGCCCGCGCTGACGCCCGCCAAGCAGTCGCGAGCCTGCACGCTCTGGGCATCGCGACCTTCCTCGCGAGCGGCGACTCCCCACAGGCCGTGCGCACGGTTGCCGACGAAGTCGGCTTGCAAAACGTTTACGCACGACTGCGCCCGGAGCAGAAACTGCGACTGATCGAAGAGCTGCGCGCCCGCTTCGGGCCGGTCGCGATGGTCGGCGACGGCATCAACGACACGCCCGCCTTGGCCGGTGCCGATGTCGGCATCGCGCTCGCGGCACTCGCCGGTGACGCTGCCGTGGCGGTCGCCGACTGCGCGATCCTCGCCGACCGACTCGATCGGCTACCGCAACTGGTCGCGCACGCTCGGCGCACCCGCCGGATCGTGCTCCAGAACCTGCTTGCGGCAACGGCGATCGTGGTCACGCTGACACCGCTCGCCGCGCTCGGCGCGATCGGGATCGCTGCGACCGTGACGATCCATGAACTGGCGGAGGTGCTGGTCGTGTTGAACGGCCTGCGCGCAGCCCGTTGGTGAGGACCGTCCGCGCGTTGTCTGCGTTAGCCGCCTGCGGAGCGCTGCGACTGCGAGACTGCTAACCGACGATGGCCCTTTACGCCCGCTTGTTCGCGAGCGCCTACGACCGTGTCCTCGCGGGCTCGGAGCGCGCCGGCTTGGCGGCCCTGCGGCGTGAGCTGCTCAGCCATGCGCGCGGCCGCACGCTGGAGGTCGGTGCCGGAACGGGGCTCAACTTGCCGCACTACCCAGCGACCCTCACCGAGCTGACACTCGTCGAGCCCGACCCCGAAATGACGAAACGGCTCGAGCGGCGTGTCGCCTCGCAGCGTCGGTCGGGCGGCGCGCAGCCGTTCCCGGTGCGGTGTGTGTCGGCCGCCGCCGAGCGGTTGCCGTTTCCGGACGACGCCTTCGACACGGTGGTTTGCACGCTCGTTCTCTGCACGGTCGAGGATCCGGTGCGCACGCTGCGCGAGCTTCGCCGCGTGCTGGCCCCTGGTGGACACCTCCTTTTCCTCGAGCACGTACGCTCTGGCGATCCCGCGCTGGCTCGTTGGCAGGACCGCCTCGAGCCCCTGTGGCGACGTCTAGGTCGCGGCTGCCGGTGTAACCGCTCGACCCTCGAGACGATCGAGGCAACCGGCTTCTCGGTGCTCAACGTCGAGCACCGCCGGATGCCGAAAGCGATCCCGATCGTCGCACCGCTGATCGTCGGCTGCGCCGTCGCCCGAGCCTGAGCGTCGACCGCGGGCGACCGCTTGCATTCGACGGTGAGCGCTAGCCGCCGACCGTCGTCAGTCCGCGTTCCCCAGCTCGCCGTGCGAGCTCCGCGCGAATCAGCTCGTCGAGGTCGCCGTCGAGCACACGCTCAACGTCGCCGATCTCGACACCGGTGCGGTGGTCCTTGACCATCCGGTATGGGTGCAGGACGTAGGAGCGGATTTGCGACCCGAAGTTGACGTCCTGGGCCTCGCCGCGCTCGCGCCGCAGCTCCTCCTGGCGCTTGCGTTCCTCGAGCTCCAACAGCCGCGCCTTGAGGATCTTGAGCGCTGTTTCCTTGTTCGCCGACTGTGAGCGCTCGTTCTGGCACTGCACGACGATTCCAGTCGGTTTGTGCGTGATGCGGACGGCGGAGTCGGTTTTGTTGACATGCTGCCCGCCCGCACCGGACGCCCGGTAAGTGTCGATCTGCAGGTCCTCGGGATCGATCTCGACGTCAGTTACTTCCTCGACCAGCGGCGCAACCTCGACCCCGGCGAAAGCGGTGTGACGGCGCTTCTGGGAGTCGAACGGCGAGATGCGCACGAGCCGGTGGACGCCGCGCTCGGCTGAGATCAGCCCGTAAGCGTTGTCGCCGTGAACGATGAAGGTTGTCGACTTGATGCCAGCTTCCTCGCCCGGTGAGAGCTCCGTCAGCTCGACTCTGAAACCCCGCCGCTCGGCCCAACGCATGAGCATGCGCAGAACCATCTCAGCCCAGTCCTGCGCGTCGGTGCCGCCGGCTCCGGCGTTCACCGTTACGACCGCGTCGCCGCGGTCGTAGCGACCGGCGAACAGACGCTCCTCGGCGAGCGCCGCGAGCCGCGCGCCAATCTTGCGCCGCTGCTCCGCGAGTTCGCGGGCCAGTTGCGGATCGTCCGCCGCCAGCGGCTCCAACTCGGCGAGCTCCGCTAAGTCCTGCTCGAGCTGGTCGAGCTCGGCCAGCTTGTGCCGCAGACGCGCGTGCTCTGCCGAGACCTTCGCCGCTCGCTCTTGGTCCGACCAGAATTCGGGATCCTGGATCTGCCGCTCGAGCTCGTCGAGACGGCGGCGCAGCGCTTCCCGGTCAAAGGGAATCCGCGAGCAGCTTCAGCTGATCGCGGAGCTCTTGGATGGCAACCGTTTCGTCAGGCATCGCGGCCGTGACACTTCTTGAACTTCTTGCCGGACCCGCACCAGCAGGGGTCGTTGCGGCCGATCTTCTCGCGCTCGTCGAGCCGCCGCGTCTCGACTGCTGGTGACTCAGGCGCGTTAGCTTCGTCTTCGAGGGCAACTGCCCCGGCACCAGCCGCTTGTGCGATCGCGGCCCGTCCCTGCGCCGAGTGGCCGCCCTTGTACTGCAGGGAACCGGCGGTGGAGGTGGTGTTGCTGCCGGTGCGCCAGACCGCCGGCCGGGGCTCCGCCTGCTGCACCTCGACCTCGACGTTGAAGACCTGCCTGGTGAACTCCTCCCAGATCGAGTTCATCAGCTGGCCGAACATCTCGAACGCTTCGTTCTTGTAGGCGACGAGGGGGTCGATCTGCGCGAAGCCGCGCAGGTGGATGCCCTCCCGCAGGTAGTCCATGTCGTGGAGGTGTTCACGCCAGCGGTCGTCGATGATCTGGAGCAGCAGGAAGCGCTCAAGGGCACGCAGAAGCTCCGAACCGAGCTCCTTCTCCCGCTCCTCGTAGGCCTCGACGACGTCGGCGCGCAGCTTGGCAATCAGGCTTTCGCGGTCTTCTCGCGCGAGGTCGATGTCCTCCGCCGCGTAGCCACACGGGTAGAGATCGGCGAGGCGGTCGAACAGCGCTTCGACGTCCCACTCCTCGGGGATGTCGGAAGCTAGGTATTCACGCGCGATGCGCTCGACCACGTCGCCCAGCTGCGCTTGCACCAGCTCCGAGAGGTCTTCCCCCTCGAGGATGCGGTCGCGGTACTCGTAGATGACCTCCCGCTGCTGGTTCATCACGTCGTCGTACTCGAGGACGCGCTTGCGGATCAAGAAGTTCTGCTCCTCGACCTTGCGCTGCGCGTTCTCGATCTGCTTGGAGAGGATGCGCGCCTCGATCGGCTGCTCCTCGCCCTCTTCGTCGATCGGACCGAGCCGATCGAGGATGCGGTAGATGCGATCGCCGGCGAAGAGGCGCACGAGGTCGTCTTCTGCCGAGAGGTAGAAGCGTGACTCGCCTGGGTCGCCCTGGCGCCCGGCTCGACCGCGCAGCTGGTTGTCGATGCGCCGCGCCTCGTGGCGCTCGGTACCGAGGATGAACAAGCCACCGAGCTCCTTCACCCGCTCGCGGTCGCGTTCGACCTGTTCGCGTATGCGCGGATAGGTCTCCTGCCACGCCTGCTCCCACTCCTGCGTGCCCGGCTTGAGTCCGCGCTTCTGGAGCTCCTTGGTAGTCAGATGCTCCTCGTTGCCGCCGAGTTTGATGTCGACGCCGCGACCGGCCATGTTGGTGGCGATCGTTACCGCACCGGGTCGCCCTGCCTCGGCGATGATGTCGGCCTCGCGGGCGGCGTGCTCGGGCTTGGCGTTGAGCACGACGTGGGGAATCCCGAGTTTGTTGAGACGCTCGGAGAGCATCTCCGATACCTCCACCGAGATCGTCCCCACCAGCACCGGCTGACCCTTGCGGTGACGCTCCTCGATCTCGCGCAGCACCGCCTTCCACTTGCCCTCCTTGGTTTTGTAGATCCGGTCGTCGTGGTCGATCCGGATCATCGGGCGGTGCGTCGGGATTTCGACGACGTCGAGGTTGTAGATCTTCTTGAACTCGACCGCCTCGGTTAGCGCCGTGCCGGTCATACCCGCGAGCTTGCGGTACTTGCGGAAGTAGTTCTGGTAGGTGATCGTCGCGACCGTCTGCGACTCCTCCTGGATCGCGACACCCTCCTTGGCCTCGATCGCCTGGTGCAGGCCCTCCGACCAGCGCCGGCCCTCGAGGATGCGGCCGGTGAACTCGTCGATGATCTTCACCTCGCCGTTGATCACGGCGTAGTCCTTGTCGCGCTTGTACAGCGACTCCGCCTTGAGCGCCTGGATCAAGTGGTTGACCAGATAGCCGTTCTCCGGGCGGAAGAGGTTGTCGATGCCGAGGAACTTTTCGGCCTTGGCGACGCCGCGCTCGGTGATCGACACGGTCTTGTGCTTTTCGTCGGGCTCGTAGTCGAAGTCAGCGACCCAGTCCTTCGACTTGGCCTCGAAGGTGTCGGGCTTCTTGCCCGGCTCCATCATCCGCGCGAGCTTCGCGAACTTGTAGTAGAGGTCAGCCGCCTGCTCGGGGCGCCCGGAGATGATCAGCGGCGTGCGCGCCTCGTCGATCAGGATGTTGTCGACCTCGTCGACGATCGCGTAGCCGTGACCCCGCTGCACTTTCTGCTCGCGCTCGATCGCGAGGTTGTCGCGCAGGTAGTCGAAGCCGAACTCGGAGTTCGTGCCATAGGTGACGTCGCACTCGTAGGCGGCGCGCTTCTCGTACTCGGGTTGGCCGCTCTGGATCACACCGACCGTGATCCCCAAGAGCTCGTAGATCGGACCCATCCATTCCGCGTCACGGCGAGCCAGGTAGTCGTTGACGGTGACTACGTGTACGCCGTAGCCGTGGCGCGGGCGCCCCTCGAGGTCGCGCGCGGCGAGTGCGTTAAGCGCGACCGCGAGAGTGGCGGTGAGCGTCTTGCCCTCGCCCGTCTTCATCTCGGCGATCGCGCCGGCATGGAGCACCATGCCGCCGATCAGCTGGACGTCGTAGTGGCGTTGACCGAGCGTCCGTCGCGCCGCCTCACGCGTCAGAGCGAAGCACTCGAAGAGCAGGTCGTCGAGCGACTCGCCGCCCTCCAGGTGGCGCCGGCGCAGCTGCTCGTAGCGCTCCCGGAGTTCGCTGTCGGAGAGGCCCTTGACGGCCTCCTCGAGCTCGTTGATGCGCCCGACGTTGCGCTCGAACTGGCGGTAGAGCTTGCGCTCACCGATGCGGAGGGCTCGCTCAAGGATCGACATCGCAGCGGCGAGGGTAGCAGTGCCCTTCGTGCCGCCGCGAAGGCAGCGCCCCGATCAAACCGGCTACTCGCCGGCCTCCCAAGCGCCCTCGCCTTCGGCCGCCGGTGCTGTCAGCGACTGGGCAGCAGCGGCACGCCGCTCACGCGCTTTCTCGCGCTCCGCTTCGCGGCGACCGCGGACCTGTTCGCGCTGTCGCTTTACCTGCCGGGCGATCTCCTCGGCTACGAGGTTGATGGCGTGCACCATGTCGAGCGCGCGCTCGCGAGCACGCAGCGTGGCGCCTTTAAGGTGCAGGGTCGCCTCCGCCACCTGCGATGCCCGGATCGCCGGGTTGCGCTCCTCGCTCAACTCGACCTCGAGCTCGGCAGATGGCTGAACCTGTCGCGAGACCTTTTCGAACTTGCGACGCACGCGCTCGCGCAGTTCATCGGTCACCTCGACATTGCGGCCCTTCACCTCGATCCGCATTCCGGACCTCCTGTCTCGGAGTCGACGCCAGTCGGTTCTCGCGATGGTAGCCGGCCCGACGACTTCACGAAGGCGGCCCGGCGGCCGACGAATGCCGCCGGGCGACCGCTAAGACCAGCGCGCCGCGGGGCGCGATGCCGGCTCGGGCGAGCGCCTGCGCGGCAGCCGCGAGCGTCGCGCCGGTGGTGGCGACGTCGTCGACCAACACGATCGGTCGCTCGACCGCCGGCTCGCGACGGATCGACGAGGCGCTGACCCGCATCGCGCGATCGGGCGGCGAGACGAGGGCGAAGGCATCAGCGCCGAGCGCCAGTCGCTCGGCGCGTGAGCGACCTACCTGGGCGCGTCCCGGACCGACTCGGCGCAGCAGCGGCAAAAGGCCCAGACCGAGCGAACGAGCAAGGGTGGCAGCAAGCAGCTGCGCGTGGTCGTAGCCACGCGCGCGGACCCGGCGGGGATGGGTAGGTATCGGGACCAGCAGCGGCGTCGCCGGGAAATCCCATCCGAGCAGCGATCGCGTCGACGCATCCGGGGGTGGAGGCGGCACACGCGACTGCGCGTCCGCCAGTCCCAAAACCGCTGCCATTTCCCCCGCCAGGGCGGGCGCCAGCGCCGCACCACTGCCGAATTTGAAGCGCCTCACCAGTTTCTTGGTGACCGGCCCGTAGCGGTAGGCGGCAGCTACCGGCAGCGCTTGCGCCCGCTGTCGAACGCCGTCCGCGCCGACGCCGCTCAGCGAACCGAGGGCGGACACGATCGGCCCCCGCTCGACGGCCAGGCGCGCGGCACAGGCCGCGCACAACGAGGACCGCAGTGGAGAGGGCCGCGAGGACCGCACTTGGGAGGGGTTGGAGGACCGCTCTGGAGCGCGGTCCGAGGACAGCACCGGAGAGGGGTGCGCATGCCCCGCGCCGGTGGCGAACGCGCAATCGCGCTCGCTCCGCGCACGCACCGACCGCCCGCATGCCAGGCACCCCTCCGGCGCGATCAAGTCGAGTAACACGCGCGTTAAGCGATTGACAAGCACCCCCGCAACCTGCCAGTGCCGACGTCACGGGCAGGCTTGACGTGCAACGTTTTTGCAACGGCGCGGCGCTCGACCGCCCGAGGCTCCGGCAGTCCTAACCGCCCGCGCCCGGTTCCCTCGATTGCCAGTGCGGCCGCACGCGAGCTGGCCTATCGTTCGTGGACGCTCGGCCGTCCGCTCCGGGTCGCGCAGACCGACCGCCGGGGCGGACTCGAACGGATGGACCACCCGCGTATCCACTGGCTGTCCGATCCCACGGTGCTGGCGCCGCTCGCCGTGCTCGCGCTGGCCTGGGTGCTGCGCTTCCGTCGTGCGCGCGCCGAGGCCGGTCCGCGCGCGGCCGGCAGCGCCCAAGCCGCGGCGTTCGCGGGGGCCTTTTTCGCGCTGCTGTTAGCTCTCGCGTCGCCGCTCGACGGGCTTGGCGAGGATTACCTCTTCTCGGCCCACATGCTCCAGCACCTTTTGCTCGGCGATATCGCCCCCGCCCTGCTGTTGCTCTCGCTCTCTCGCGTGATGATGCGCCCGCTGACCCGCAGGCTGAGCGAGCTCGAGCGGCGGGCCGGTTGGGTGTTCCACCCCGTCAGCGCGCTCGCGATCTGGCTGGGCACGATGTACCTGTGGCACGTTCCGGCGCTGTACGACGCGGCGCTCGAGCAGCCGCTAGTGCATGCCCTCGAGCACGTCACGTTCTTCTGCGCCGGCGTCGCCGTCTGGTGGCCGCTGATCCAGCCGGTACCGATGCGCCATGGCTTGCGGGGCCTTTGGGTGGTCCCCTATCTCGGTGCGGCGAAAGCAGGGTTAGGGTTGCTCGGCGTCGCGCTGATCTGGTCGGACACCGTCTTCTACCGCTACTACGAGCAGGTCCCGAGGATCTGGTCGCTTTCAGCGCTCGAGGACCAAAACGTGGGCGGCGCGATCATGATGCTCGAACAGTCGATCGTCTTCGTGCTCGCGCTCGTCGTGCTGTTCCTGCGTGCATTGGCGCGTGTCGAGCGCGAGCAGGAGACGCGCGAACGACTGGAGCTGGCGGGCCGCTCGGAGTTCTCGGCCAAGCGACGTCCGGCCTGAGGCCGCCGGTGTGCGGCGAAGGCACGCCTCAGTTGGTGCGCGCAGAACCGCTCGCAGAGAGCGCATCGAGCGAGGGCAGACGCTCGACGAAGCCGTCCGCCGCCACGATCGCGTCGATCAGGATCGAGTGCGGTTCGATGCGCGTACCGGGCAGCGCGATCGTCGACCGCAGCGAAGACCCGGCACCCACGAACGTGCCGTCGCCGAGCACGACTGGACCGATTAGGCGCACCCCCTCCCCGAGCTCGCAGCCGGCACCGATCCATATGGGGCCTGAGATCACCTCGACGCCGTCCAGCACCTCGGCGTCGCCGCAGACGAAGACGCCCTCGGCGACCTCGTGACCGCGGCGCTCGACCTGCACTCGCCCCTCGAGCGCGTCCCACGTCCCTTGCTTGAGCTCCCCGAGCGAGCCGATGTCGTTCCAGTAGCTGTCGATCTCGTGGACGTAGAACGGCACATCGTTCTCGAGCAAAACTGGAAAGACGTCCTGCGCCCAGTCGACGAACTCACGCTCGGGGAAGTAGTCGAAGATCTCCGCGCTGAAGCAGTAGATCCCACAGCTCGCGAGATCCGAGAGCGCCTCCGCGGGGTCGGGTTTCTCTTGAAACCCGGTTATCCGGCCGTCGCGGTCGTGCAGCACGACGCCGTACTTGCTGGGGTCCGGTATGCGTTTGACGGTCAGCGTCGCGATGCCGCCGGTCTCACGATGGCGGGCCACCAGCTGCCGCAGATCGAGGTCGGTCAGCGCGTCGCCCGAGATCACGACGATCGGCTCCTCGCCGAAAAAGTCGCGGACCTTGCGCACACCGCCGGCAGTTCCCAGCAACTCGGGTTCGTAGCTCCACGTCAAGCGATCACCGAAGTACGCGCGGATCGCGTCGGCGTGCCAGTGCAGGTTCGCGACCAGCTCGTCGAACCCCTGCGACTCGAGCAGTCCGACGATGTGCGCCATCACCGGTCGGTCGAGGACCGGCACCATCGGTTTCGGCGCGTGGAAGGTAAGCGGTTTTAGGCGGGTTCCGAGTCCCGCCGCCAGGACCATCGCCTTCATCGCCGGGCGAACCTAGCCGAAAAGGGCGTTGCCGCGCCGAGCAGCCGTGAGCGCGCCGCTAGTAGCGGTAGTGCTCGGGCTTGTAGGGCCCGTCGACCGGCACCCCGATATAAGCGGCCTGCTCGGGCGTGAGCTTGGTGAGCTTCACCCCGAGGGCATCGAGGTGGAGCCGCGCCACCTTCTCGTCTAGCTGCTTGGGCAGGCGGTAGACCTTGCGCTCGTAGCGCTCGGTGTTGCCGTACAGCTCGATCTGGGCGATCACCTGGTTAGTGAACGAGTTCGACATCACGAAGCTCGGGTGGCCGGTGGCGTTGCCCAAGTTCAGCAAGCGCCCCTCGGAGAGCACGATGATCGAGCGACCGTCGGGGAACACCCACTCGTCGACCTGAGGCTTGATGTTGACGCGCTTGATCCCCGGTACCGCCGCCAGCCCCGCCATGTCGATCTCGTGGTCGAAGTGGCCGATGTTGCCGACGATCGCCTTGTCCTTCATCCGCTGCATGTGCTCGACGCGGATGACGTCGCGACAGCCGGTGGCGGTGATGAAGATGTCGGCCTGCTCGACGACGTCCTCGAGGGTCGTCACCTGGTAGCCGTCCATCGCTGCCTGCAGCGCGCAGATCGGGTCGATCTCGGTAACGATCACCCGCGCACCCTGGCCACGCAGTGCCTGAGCACAACCCTTACCGACGTCGCCGTAGCCGCAGACGACGGCCGTCTTGCCGCCGATCAAGACGTCGGTCGCGCGGTTGAGGCCGTCGATCAGCGAGTGCCGGCAGCCGTAGATGTTGTCGAACTTCGACTTGGTGACGGAGTCGTTGACGTTGATTGCGGGGAACAACAGCTGCCCCGCATCGGCGAGCTGGTAGAGGCGGTGCACCCCGGTCGTCGTCTCTTCCGTGACACCTTTGATCTCCGCGGCGATCCGCTGCCACCGCTGGGGATCTTCGGCTAGCGACTGACGCAGCGTGCGCAGAAGCGCCGCGAAATCTTCGGAGTCGGCACCGTCGGGGTCGGGCACTGCCCCTGCGCGCTCGAACTCGACGCCCTTGTGGACCATCAGCGTCGCGTCGCCACCGTCGTCGAGGAGCATGTTCGGACCCTTCCCGTCGGGCCAGCGGAAGGTCTGGTCGATGCACCACCAGTACTCGTCGAGGGTCTCGCCCTTCCAGGCGAAGACCGGCACTCCGCGTGGCTCGTCGGGAGTGCCGTCGGGCCCAACCACCACCGCTGCAGCAGCGTGGTCTTGGGTCGAGAAGATGTTGCAGGAGGCCCAGCGAACCTCGGCACCGAGAGCCACCAAGGTTTCGATCAGGACCGCTGTCTGCACGGTCATGTGCAGCGAGCCGGTGATCCGCGCGCCGGCCAAGGGTTTGCGGTCCGCGTACTCCTGACGCACCGCCATCAGTCCCGGCATCTCGTGCTCCGCCAGCCGGATCTCGTGGCGGCCGAGCTCGTAGAGAGAGAGGTCCGCGACCTTGAAATCACGCTGCGTGAGTACGGGGGTGGTGGTGCTCATCTCGTCCTTCGAACCTCGCTGTGGTCTCTGTGACAGGGCGGGGCGCAAGCGGGAGCCCCGCAGGCCACACGTCGCGCAATGCTAAACGCCGGAGCGCCCAGCCGGTTAGCTGAGCTGCTCCTTCAATTCCTTGATCGCTGCGACCGGCCGCGGATCGCGCCCCGCGAGGACTGCGGCATAGACGCTTGCGAGGTCTCCGAGCAGCACGAGCGAAAGCACCTGCTCGGCCACGGTCTCGCCGCGACCGACGAAGGTGAGTGGCGCGAACCCCCGCTGCTCCAGTAGCACGCGGACGCGCTCCAGCCGCCGCCGCAACCGCTCTTCGACGCTGGGTGCGTCGAGCAGCACCGGCACCAGCGCCGCGGCCGCCGCCTCATCGCCCCAGCCGCAGATCTCGTTGTGGTTCTGCTCGGGAAGCTCACTCCAGAAGGCCGGTAGCTCGGGGTTCTCGTTCCACTGGGTCTTGAAGCGGCGGGCCGCAGCGGCGGTCGCACCGGCCCCGTGGAAGACGGGCACGCGCCGGTGCAGCATTCGAGCCAGCAGCTTCGGCTCAGCATCCATCGCGGCCTCTGGTCCCCAGCTAGCGGCGAGTTCTGTGAGCGTGCGCGCCGCGTCCTCCAGTTCGGCGCGTACCGACGGGGCGACTGCCGCTGCCTCCGCGCAGGCGAGCGCCGCGGTCGTCACGTAAGCGACCGCGCAGCGTGGTTCGAGTCCGGCGGGAATGCCGATTACCGGTGCCCCTGCGCGTCGCGCCCGCAGCGCGAGCTCACCGCCGGTGGTCGCAACCACGAGCCGGCAGCCGGCTGCCAGCGCCCGCTCAAAGCAGGCCAGTGTCTCCTCCGTCTGGCCCGAGTAGCTCGAGCACAGAACGAGCGCGTCGGGCGCCAGCCAGGGTCCCGGGTCGTAGCTCCGCACGACCGTGAGCGGGCGCCTGAGCCGCTCGCCGAGGATCGCCGCGGCGAGGTCGCCGCCGATCGCCGATCCGCCCATGCCACACACGACCAGGCGACTCGCCGCGAGGTCTCCGAGCTTTGCAGCGTCCGCCCGCCAGAGAGCGTCCTCGAGTTGGTGGCCGAGCATCAGAACGTCGTCGATCAAGCGGGTGCGGTCCACTGCGCGCACCGTCTCCGCAGCGAGCGAGGCGCTAGCGCTGCCGTCGCACGGGGTTGCGCTCCGACCGTTCACCGCTCGCTTGCGCCGGTCGCCAGCGACGCCTCAGCGACGCGCGCTCCCGGTTCGATACGAGCCCCCGTGCCAACTACCGCTTTCGCGGCGACTTCGGCACCGGCACCGACGATCGCGCCGGGGCCGACGCGCGCCTCGCAACCGATCACTGCACTCTCGGCGACGACCGAGTCCAGCACCTGCGCGCCGCGCTCGAGGCGCGCCCCGCCCAGGACGACCGAGCGCTCGACGCGAGCACCACTGGCGATCACACAGCCAGCCTCGACCACGGAGCCTGCGGTGACGACACCGGCCACCTCGGCGCCGCCGTCAATCAAGGGGTTCGCGAGCCCCCGGCCGCCGAGCGGCGGCGCAGGCTTACCGGCGAGGAGGTCCCGGTTCGCCTCCAGATAGCGCTCGAGCGTGCCGATGTCGAGCCAATAGCAGCTCGCCGGGTAACCGAACAGTCCTTGCCCGACGAGCGCAGGAAAGACCTCGCGTTCGAAGGAGACGCGCCGCCCCGCCGGCACCCGCTCGGCCACGACCCCACGCTCGAGCAGGTACACGCCGCCGTTTACGAGGTTCGTCGGGGGGTTCTCCATCTTCTCGAGGAAGGCCTGAACGCGCCCCTGCTCGTCGATCGGCACGCACCCGTAGCTGCGCGCATCGTCGACCTCGACAAGCGCGATCGTCGCTCGTGCCCGGCGCACGTCGTGATGTGAGGCGAGCGCAGCGAGATCGAGGTCGGTGAGGATGTCGCCGTTGAGCACGAAGAAGCGATCGGCGAGGAGGCCTTGGTCGAGGGCGAGTCGTAGCGGCCCCGCGGTGTCCAGCGGCTCCGGCTCGACGACGTACGTGAGCCGCATCCGCCCGTGGCGTTCCCCGATCCGCGTGCGCACGCGCTCGGCCAGGAAGCCGCAGAGCAGCAGCACCTCTCGGACGCCGTGATACTCGAGCCAGTCGAGCATCCACGCGAGGTGCGGGCGCCCAGCGAGCGGGACGACCGGTTTCGGGATCGTCCGGGTCAGCGGGCGCAGGCGTGTGCCCTCCCCGCCAGCGAGCACCAGTGCCTGTTCGATCAGCGCCCGACCCCCTCGTACACGAAACCGGCTGCCTGGAGCGCTTCGCGGTCGAGGAAGTTGCGACCGTCGACGACGATCGGGCGACGCATCACGCGTTTCACCGCACCGGCCCAGTCGAGCTCGCGAAACTCCGGCCACTCGGTGACAAGGACGGCGGCGTCGGCACCGTCCAGGGCCTCCAGCGCCGAGGTGCACAGGCGGACGTTCGACAGCACCGCCCGCGCCCGCTCGAGCGCCACCGGATCGTAGGCGCGCACCTGCGCACCCTCGCTCTGTAGGCGTCCGGCGAGGACCAAACTCGTCGCTTCGCGAATGTCGTCGGTGTTCGGCTTGAACGCAACACCGAGCAGCGCGATCTCCTTGCCCACCAGCGACCCGAGGTGCTTCTGCAACTTGCCGACGAGCCGCCGCTTTTGGAGCTCGTTGACGTCGATTACCGCGGTCAGGAGCTGGAAGTGGTAGCCGCTGTTGCCTGCTAGCTGCTTGAGGGCTTGCACGTCCTTGGGGAAGCAGCTGCCTCCGTAGCCCGCACCGGCGCGCAGGAAGTGGGGGCCGATGCGCGCGTCGAGCCCCATTCCGCGCGCGACCTCGGCGACGTCGGCGCCGACTTCTTCACAGACGTTCGCGATCTCGTTGATGAACGAGATCTTGGTGGCGAGGAACGCATTCGAGGCGAGCTTGATCATCTCCGCGCTCGCGACGTCGGTGCGCACGATCGGCGCACCGAGAGGCTCGTAGAGCGCGGCCACCCGATCAGCGAAGTCGCTCGAGGCGGCGTCGTTGCCGATCACCACCCGATCGGGATGCATGAAGTCTTCGATCGCCGAGCCTTCCTTTAGGAACTCGGGATTGGAGACGTAGTGAAGCGCGGGCAGACGCCGCTTGATCGCGGCGCCGGTGCCGACCGGGACGGTGCTCTTCATCACTAGAGCATGGTCGTCGGGCTCGGCGAGCTCCGCGACGACCGCTTCGACCCGCGAGAGGTCGGCGTCCCCCGAGTAGGTCGGTGGCGTGTCGACGCAGCAGAACAACAGCTGCGCGTGCTCGAGCACGGGCGCCATTTCGGTCGTGAAGTGCAGGCGGTCGCGGTTGCGGGCGACCAGTTCCGGCAAACCCGGCTCGTGGATCGGCACCTCGCCGCGCTCGAGCGCGGCGATCTTCGCGGCATCGATGTCGCGCGCCCAGACCTCGTGGCCGAGCTCGGCGAAGCAGGCCGCGGTGACCAGACCCACCCAGCCGACGCCTATCACACCGATCGGTTCCGCTTCTCTGGGGGCCATGGCGGGCGAGAGGCTATTCGAGCACGCGGCGGGCGCGCGTGCGCGCGCGACAGCGGCTGTTCACAGCAGGCGCGTAGAGCGCGCGATCGCCAGCATTTGGCGCTCGCTCAGGGTCAGGAGCAGGGTGTTCGAGATCCAGTAGACGGCGCGCGGGGTGCGCCACGCGACCAGACGCACTCGGTCGCCGTCGTAGTACAGCGCGAAGGTGCGGCGCCCGATGCGCCGCGTTACGTGGGGTCCGGACAGGATCGGCGGGTTCTTCCAGGTCAGGCCTTGGAGTCCGTAGTACTCGCCGACCAGGCCGCGCTTGATGACCATTCGGTAGGCGAGGTGGACGCGCCCGGCTGGGTCGCGGAGCCGATACACGCGCGGTGGCCCCGCGAACATCGCGCCCTTGGTGCGAACCGTCGGGTAGTAGACGGGAAGCGTGTTGCGGCCGGCACCCATCCGCACCGCCATGATTGCTTGTTCCTTGCCCGGCAAGTCGGCGCGCTCGAGCCCGGCGTCGGCATTCGCGGCGCCGCCCTTGCGGGGGCGAAGAGTGCCGCGCGGCCCCGGCGTCTCCTCGACACCGAGGAACTTCTGCACAAGCGACTGCACTTGAGCGTCGCTCGCCTCCACGAAGCTCGGACCGATCTTTCCCTCGAAGTGGATCTCCCGGATCGGCCGCCCGATGCTGAAAAGCACGAGCTTCAGCAGCCGCAGAACCTCGGCGCGCGAGTCGATGTCCGAGGTGGTGTAGCGGGCGAATATCTGCACCAGCCGATCGCGATCGTTGATCAGTTTCGAGACCGCGATCTGCTGCTTCGCCTGGCGGAGAAATTCCTGCTGGCGCGCCGAGCGCACGAGATCGTTGTCCTCGTGGCGGAAGCGCACGAACTGCAAAGCCTCGCGGCCGCACATCCGCTGGTAGCCGGGCTGGAGGTTGATGTATGAGTAGGCGGCGCTCGTGTTGTAGTAGCGCCGGTCGACCTCCGCGTAGACGCAGCCGACGGCGTTGACCGCCGCCCAGAAACCGCGGAAGTCGATGTTGATGACGTGGTTGATCGGCAGGCCGGTGAGCTGCTTCACCGTCTCCAGCGTCAGCTTCGGCCCGCCGTACTCGTAAGCCGCGTTGATCTTGGCGATGCCGTGCCCGGGGATCCTTACCTTGAGGTCGCGCGGCAACGACATCAGCGCGATCGCCTGCTTCGAGGGGTCGAGACGAGCGAGCATGATCGTGTCGGAGCGCGCTCCCCCGCCGCCCTCGGCTGCCCCCTTCGGCCGCCGGTCGGAACCGAGGATCATGATCGTCTGGGGGGCACCGGGATCGGTGCGGGCGAGCTCCGTACCGAGCTTCAGCCGTGGGTGCTCCTGGAGTGCGCTGACCACACGATCGAGCTCACGGAAGGCGGCGACCGCGGTCGCCGCCGCGGAGGCGAAGACGATCGCCGCAGCTGCGGCGAGCGTGCGCGGCCAGAGGCGAGGTCTCGCGGTTGGCGGAGGTAGGTACACGCGCGTAAGCATCAGCGCCCGGGGGTCGACCGGAACTCCGGCGGCCCGCACACCAGCGCATCGACCGACGATCACCGCCCAGGATAAATGGGACGGCCGCCACGACCGGCGAGAGGCCAAGTCCGTCGGGACCCAACGGCGTGGCGCCGCCGACGTTGCGACTGCCCTCTCCTAGCGCTTACGCTCGGCCAGGTGCCCGGACCAAGCCCCCGCCTCAAGTCTCCGGCTCGCCACCTTCTTGCGGCCGCCCCCGGCGGTAGCGGCGCGACGGCGGACCCGACCCGATCCGCGGGGGTCACCGTCATCACCGCGGCCAGCGCGCTACGAGCACTTCCGCTCGCACTCGCGACGGCCGCGCAGAATGTTCTTGGCCTAGCGTTCACGATCGTCTTTGCGCGCTGGCTTGGTCCCACGGGCTACGGCTCTCTGGCTGTGCTCGTGTCGGCCTTCATCGTGTTGTCGGTTCCGGGTTCGGCGCTGCAAGTCGAGGTTGCGCGCAGACTTGGTGCAAGCGTGGCGCGAGCGCCCGGGGACCGGGAGGTGCGGGCGGTTGTCACCTCAGCGTGGCGATGGCTGCGCGGACTGGCGCTGCTCTTGGTAGCAACGAGCATCCTCGGGGCGCTGGCCCGCGAACCCCTCGCCACCCTAATAGCGATCGACGAGCCCTGGGCCGCGGCGATACTGCCGGCCACCGCCTCGTCCTGGGCGCTTCTATGCGTCACGCGAGGCGTGTGGCAGGCACTCGGCCGCTACGGCACGGTGGCGACCAGCATCGTCGCCGATTCAACCCTGCGGATAGCTCTGGCAGCGCCGCTCGTGGCCGGGGGTTTCGGGGTTGCCGGCGCCTTTGGGGGAAGCGCTCTCGCGTTCGCGATCGTCACAGCGGTGTTGTGCCTTGCGCTGCGCCGGGAGGTCCCCCCGGTCCGCGGTCTTGCAGCAGGGGACCACTCACAACCGGCTGCGAGTGGCCAGCTGCGCCTGCGAGACCTGATCGTCGAGACGCGCGTGCCGCTTGCTGCCCTCACGCTGCTGCTCGGTATGCAGGAAATCCACGTGATCGTCGCCAAGCACGTTGCTGCGACGCGCACGGCCGCTGGCTATGCGGCCGCTGCGGTCGCAGCCAAGTCGATCATCTGGGTGGCGATGGGTCTCGCCATGTTTGTGGTGCCGGAGAGCGCCCGCCGAGTGGCCCGGCAGCGCGATCCGCGAGGGGCACTGGTCGCCGGATTAGCCGTGCTAGTGGTGCCGGTGCTGGTGATGACGACGATCTTCGCTTTAAGCGGTAAAGACCTGCTAGCCCTGGCCTTCGGCGCGAAACTTGCCACCGCAAGTAGCGCGCTACTACCGCTTGGCCTGGCGATGTCAGCGCTGGCCGTGACCTACGTAGTCACCCAGTACCTATTGGCCCTTGAGCGCCGCCGTTTCGTGTTGACTTTGGCCGGCGGACTGACGGCCGAGGTGGCGGCTGCGGTCCCGCTCGCGGTCCGCCCGATCCAGCTCGCGCTAGGTCTTCTCGCGGTCTTCGCGTCGGTGGCGGCAGTGGTCCTCGCGGTGGCAGCAGTTTCGGGACCACGCGACCGCATCGGCACCCGGTCACCGCGTTAACGGACTACGAAGCTCAAATTGCGCAACTGACGGGTGCTGACCGGGGCACCGAAAGACGTTATCGACGCGAAACGCCTACCTAACCACTCGTACACCGGGGCCGCACCAATCAAGCGGTTTCCCGCGACCACCCCGATCCACCGCAGGCGCGCGGGGCCATGTTCCACCTCCACGTTCAGAACTACGGCCGCGCCGGTTCTGCGCGCCGCTTGCGCGCGCCTCAGCTCGCGACGATCGGGCGGCGAAGGTGGAGTCCGGCCGATGCGTCGCCAGCGCAGCGAGAGGATCCGGAGTCCCAAGGCGTCTGCTCGGCGGGCCTGACCCGCCGCCGCGGCAGCCTTTAGCGCGGGCGGTGCGATCGCTGTTGAGACCCGTTCCCAGCCGCCGTTCGCGAAGCGGCGCCAAGCGTGTGCCAGGG
Source organism: Thermoleophilum album (assembly GCF_900108055.1). Lineage (GTDB taxonomy): Bacteria > Actinomycetota > Thermoleophilia > Solirubrobacterales > Thermoleophilaceae > Thermoleophilum > Thermoleophilum album. The sequence goes on from NZ_FNWJ01000001.1 coordinate 107,181, forward strand.
CCGCCCGCTGGCGCATGAAGGTGGCGAAGCTAAGGCTCACCTTCTTTCCCTTCAACGGCGTGAGCGTCAGCCTCGTGCGGCGAGGAATGCCTCTTCGCAGATCGGAGCCGGCGAGGCCGTCAGCCTTTAGTCCCGCCACCGCGAGCACCGTAGGGGGGATATCGAGCGTCGACGCAGGGCCGTTTTCTACCCTGCCGCGCTTCTGACGCGGCCACTTGACGAACAGCGGTACGCCGGCGATCTCGGCGAAGTTGTCGGAGGTGGGTGTGCGCCGCCCTCGACCCGGCGTAAACGCAGAGCCGTGGTCGGCGGTGACGACCACGAGTGACCGATCCCACAGCCCAAGCGCGCGCAAGCGAGCGACGATCGCCCCGAGCCCCGCGTCGGCAGCACCGGTCTGAAATAGGAAGCGTGGGCGCTCCTGGTCGATCTGGCTCTGGTTGGTGCCCCAACGGTCACCGAGGATCCCGATCATGCCCAACGGCTCGGCCCGATAGCGCCCGAGATCGGGGAAGTACTGCCACGGTACGTGCGGCAGCTCGATGTGTAGGAAAGCGAAGAGTGGGCGCTCGCGCGCCACTCGCGGAAGCGCCTGCAGCGCAGCCCGGAAAGCGCTCACAGGGCGACCTAGTGCTTGCCCGCCCCGCCGATTCAGGACTTTCATTTGCAGGCGGCCCTCATCGTCCCGACCGGCTTCAGCCGCTGCCGCTTCGGAGCCGCCGGCGGTGTCGAGGAAGTCCTGGTAGGTCTGGTCGACCCGCGGCAACCGGTCGCGCAAGCCAGGGGGACTGATCAGGTTCGCGACAACGATCGCGCTGTCGATTAGGAGCTGCTGGAGTCCTCCCCTCGACTGCCCGGACCGCTCGCACTCCGGTAGCGCACACATCACCGTTTCCGGCTCCTCGGCGAAGAGCCGATAGCTGCCGCGCAAACGCGTGAATAGGCTCGACGGATACGACGCGGCGACAGGAGCGCGATCCGGGTCTGGCGGCAGGCCAGTGACGAGCGCGGGAACTGCAACGTAGGTGTCGCTCCCGGGCGAGCTCGCGAAGCGGTACCAGGTGGCGACGCGGGCTAGCCCGTGGAACGCAGGGAAACGACTGCGGTCGATGCCCCCGCGGCCGTCCTCGAGCGCGTGCACTGGCAGCTCATCGAATACCACCAGCACGACCGTTGGCGGTGAGCGACCGGGCGTGGCGGGCGGTTTCTCGCTTACTGCTCCGACCTGCCGAGTCGTGTCGCCGCCGGACCTGGCGGACAGTAGTTCGCGTGCAGGTGAGAACGCCAGGAACTGCAACAGCGCGAGCGGAGCGACAGCCGCGCAGAGCGCGAGCGTGCGCCGCGCAACAGCGCTGCCGACGAGGATCGCGAACGCCCCAGCGGAGGTGAGAACCGCGACGATCGCGGCGCCGAGCGGAGAGCCAAGCGGGCCACGCGCGACCAAAGGCAACGCGATCAGCGCGATCAAGCCGGCAAGAGTCGCTGTCAGCGCTCGTCCAGCAACCACTTGGCCGAGCAGCCGTCGCAGCAAGAGGTAGGCGCAAAAAGCCACGAGCGGTGGTAGCAACGTGGCGACCACTACGAAGACGACGAGACGCATGCCGGTCGCACCGTGCGCGATGTAAAACGGTGTCTCCCGACCAGTGGCGTGGAGGAAGGGAAACACGACCGCCAGCGTCCAAGCGCCAACCAACTGGAGAAATGCCAGGGGTCCGCTCCGTTCCACGTATGAGACCCCTCACACCCCGCTCGGGCGTCCGCCCATGAAGCGATCGTAACCAGTCTCCGCGCATCCGTTCGGCGGGGCCAGAGCGCCCCTTACGGGGGCAGGGCACGCCTCGGACATGTTGCATGGCCGCGCGCCCAGCCTTAGCCTCGAGCCTTATGTCGGTGCCCCCACACGAGCTCCCCGCCGTGCGTTGGCGACTGCCGCGAAGGAACGCGCGACCGCGACTGGTTCGCCTGAGCGTGCGGCTACGCGGGCCTACCCATGGGGTGAAGTCCACCGCGGCGATGCGTGGGGCTATCCGTCGATAGCGGGCGCTTCGCCTTGCTCCAAAGGTCGCGTCACAGTGGAAACTCGGAGGCGCTCGCGCCACCGCCCGGGCACCCTCGCTTCCCATCCGCTGACGGAGTCCGAGCGATCGCGATCGCCTGCGTGCTCGCCGTTCACTCGTGGGCGGCGACCAGAGTGCTGGCACCTCAATCGGCGCCTGACGGTATCGGCGATCGCCTCCTCGCGCACCTGAACGTCGGCGTTGCGATCTTCTTCGCGCTTTCCGGTTTTCTGCTTTACCGACCCTTCATCGCCGGCGACCTCGCGCTTGGGCCACGTCCGTCCGCTGCAGCGTACCTCTGGAGACGCGGGCTGCGGATCCTGCCGGCCTACTGGCTGGCGCTCGGAGCGCTAGCGCTCGTTCCCGGCGACACGGCGCGTGCCGGCGACGGCGTGTGGGCTGTCCTGCCTTTGCAGGGGCTTGCGCCCGCCGGTGAGCGATCGTGCGTGGAGTTGATCGCCACCTGTCGTTTCGCGCCAGTTTGGAGCCTGACGGTGGAGCTCACGTTCTACGCGCTGTTACCGGCCTACGCGACCCTGATGAGCAGAGTGCCGAGACGGCAGCGTCTGCCCTGCGAGCTGCTGGTCCTGGGCACGCTTGCTGCTGTCTCGACTGCTGTGGGCGTCGCCGACGCCACCGCTCGTTTGACGCTTGTGAGCGGGACGGTCGCCGGCCACTTCCCTCCGTTCGCTGCCGGAATGCTGGCCGCCGTACTCTCGGCGAGACGGGAAGAGCGACTCCGTACCCCCTCACCGACCCTCAAAAGGCTGCTAGCGACGGCCGCGGCACTCCTGGTCTACAGCGCCGCGGCGATGGCGCTCCCTCCTTCACCGTTCCTGTTTACGGCCCGCGACCGCTTGATCGCGCATCTTGCGTTTGCGGTGATCGCCACCTGCGCACTAGTCCCACTCCTGGTCGAGACGCCTGGGCGCCCAGCTCGCTCACTGCTCGCGTCACGCCCACTGCGAGCGCTGGGACTTGTGTCCTACGGGATTTTTCTCTGGCACTACACGTTCGCGCTGGCGGCCGTAGACCTTCGAATCGCGTCATGGCCGCTCTCTCTCGTCTTCGTCTCGGCTTGCTCGCTTGTCCCCGCGACGGCCAGCTATCTGCTCGTCGAGCGACCTGCGCTGCGCCTTAAGAACGCGCTATGGGGTCGCTTCCCTACCACCCGCGAAGCGCCTCGGCCGCCCGCCGCGCCATCCGCCAGCCATCAGCCGTCGCTCGCTTTGCGCGACGACTGACCGCGCGGTAGTCTCGAACCGCGAATGCCCCCCACCTCCAGCGCATCGACCGCAGATCGCAGGGCGCGCCGCGAGTTCTGGCGCGAACTGCGCAGGCGCCACCCACGTCTGCGCGATGCGATCCCGGCCGACGCCCGCTTGACAGCCCTCTATCGCGGCGAGCGCGCGGAATTTAGGTCGCGCCTCGATCTGATCATTCAGGTCTTGCGGCTCGCCTGGGTCAGCGACGCCTTCCTAGCGCAGGTCCTGTACCGCGTGAAGGCGCGCGCTCAGGCCCTGGGCATCCCTGTCGTCCCGAGGCTCGCACACCGCCTGGCGATGATGCTTTCGCAAGTGTCGATCGGGGATCCAGTGGTGATCGAACCGGGCGTGTACATAGTCCATGGACAGGTCGTGATCGACGGTCTCGTGGAGATCGGCTCCGGCACACAGCTGTTTCCCTGGATCACGATCGGACTCAAATCAGGCGAGCCGCGTGGGGCGCGCATCGGTCGCAACGTCAGCATTGGGACCGGGGCGAAGATCATCGGACCGGTGACGATTGGCGACGGCGCGCGCATCGGGGCAAACGCAGTGGTAGTGAAGGACGTGCCACCCGGCGCGACGGTGGTGGGCGTCCCAGCAGAACCGCTTTCGCCGTCGCCGAGTGAACACAGAAATGCGCACTCGGGACCACGAGCAACGGTATCGGCGAGACAAGAGGAGTGAGAGGATGATGAGGCTGTTCAGGCGTAATCGCGGAGCGGAACAGACGACGGCGCTCGCTGAGCGACCCTCGAACCCGGAACAGTTGTTGTCGCGGATCGCGGAGCTGCGAGAGCAGAACCGTCGGTCGCGAGAACTCGATACCGAGCGCGAGCTTCTGCGACTGCGCCACCTCGCAGCCAACGCGATCATCGAGCGCACCGCCTCTGAACCACCCTTCCCAGAACCCGACTTCTCGTTGCTCCCGGACAACGAGGTCTTGCCGGAGTTCCGACCGGAGCAACTCTCGCCCCGTCTGATCCGTGCTGGCCTGCTTACGCAAGGGTGCGTGCTGGTGCGCGGACTGTTCGACCGCGCCGCGGCCGAGGAGATGGCTCGAGAGATCGCGCGCGCGTTTGCCGAGCGCGAGCGGATCATGGCCGGCGACGGCGGTGATCCCGCTTACTACGAGCCTTTCGAACCACCGAGCGAACACGATGTGAACGTCGGTACGCGCGCGTGGGTGCGCGAAGGAGGCGGACTCCTTGCCGCTGACTCACCGAAACTCGCCGCGGCGATGTTCGAGATGTTCGACCAGGCGGGCATCCAAGAGATCGTCGGTGGGTACCTGGGCGAGCATCCACTGATCTCGATCGAGAAGACCACCCTCCGGGAGGCCGACCCTCACGTGCCTGGAGCCTGGCACCAGGATGGCCGCTTCATGGGGCCGGTGCGAGCGCTGAACATGTGGGTCTCGCTCTCCCGCTGCGGTGACGTCGCGCCTGGACTCGACATCGTGCCTCGCCGACTCGAGCACTACGTCGCCACCCAGACCGACGAAGCCCTGCTCGACTACCAGATATCCCAGAAGATGGCTGAAGAAGCCGCCGGCGATGTGCCGATCGTCAGACCGATTTTCGAGCCTGGCGACGTCCTTTTCTTCGACGAGCTATGTCTGCACCAGACGGGCTCCGACCCGACGATGCCTAACCCGCGTTACGCGATTGAGTGCTGGTTCTTCGGCGGGTCGAAGTTCCCAAAGGAATACGGGGCTCTGGCCGTCTAGCCGGACTGCCCGTCGGGCGGCCGCAGGCTCGCTCAAAACCACGCGCGAGGCCCCGAGGAGACGGGCCGGCGGACCCCTTGGGATGCCGCGTTTCGCCCGGCAGCGGCAGCGCTGTGCCCCACCCCTGTTCGCCTCGTCGCGCCCGCATCATCGGACAGAACAAGAACGTGCCAGCCGCCCGCGGAGGCTACGCGGTGCCAGCCGAAGCGCGTGCCGATCGAGCGAAGGGCGAGGGCGCGCAGCGTGTCGGGGCGCAGGGCGCGCACGATCGCGGACGTCGAGCGGGAGCGGTGATGCCGCGCGGCGGTAAGGAGTGACAGCCCGCGCTCGTCGACCATCAGACGATCGCCGGCACGCAGGTCAGCGAGGTAACGCTGCAAGAGACGCTCAATCTCCGAACCGGGGCGCTGCGCTACGTAACTGTCGCTGATACTGAAGGAGAGCGGCAGTCGGTTGCGCTTCCCGGCTCGAAGTAGTGTCTCGACTGTGCGTACCGGTTCGCCGAGCACAAGCGCTTGCTCGGTTTCGGGAAAGAATCGCCGCAGAAGTACTGCTCCGATACCTGCCGAGGGGTCGACCGGCGGGAAGTCGCGGATGAGCCGTACATCGCGGCCGAGATCTCCCGCACCGAGCAGCCGTCCGCCGAGGCTTCTCGGTGCGGAGTCGACGACGCGCGGCCAAGCCGCCGCCACCGCCAGCGAACTGACCACGCAAACCGCGATGGTTGTGACCAGACGGAGGTCCCGGCGCGCTTGCCAAACGGAAGTTCGAGCGGCCAGTTCGAGCCAAATCGCCGCGGAGAGCACGAACGGGTGAGCGACGTACACGATTACGTGCTCGAGCGACCGATCGACCATGTAGTAGAAGGTGCCTAGGCCGTAGGTAGAGAGCGCGAACAGGGCTCGATACGGCGAAGGGTCTCGAGCCAGTGCGTGGCGTGCGTCGCGCGCTACTACCGCCAGCACCGTGGCCTGCGCGACATAGGCGGCGCCAAGGGCAACACCGGGAGACCACTTCGCAAAGTCGTAGGTGAGCTCGCTCAAATCGCCTGCGAGGAAGGCACGCAGGAACGCCAGGTACAAGGACCAGCGCGGCAGCTCCCCGGCGCTGATGATCGTGTAGGCGACGAGCGCGAGATGCCCCAGTGCGACACACGCCGCCCACAGCCTGAGCGCGTTGAACGCGTATCGCAGTGCAGCGCTACGGCACTCCCCGGCCGCAAGCTCGAACAGCGCAAAGGCGAACCAGGAGATGGTCGTGAGCGCAAAAGTCTCGAGCGACCAAACGGCGCTCACTGCAAGCGTGACCACTAGCGTCGTCCGCGTTGCCCATCGCGGCGCGTATCCAGCCCGGTCCAGGACAACCGCGCAGATCAGGACCAAGGGAAGACCGAAGCGATAGAAGCCGTCTTGCACGATCGTGCCGACCGGGAAGGTTCTCCCCCAGGCGAGCACGACGACGAAGAACGAGAGTGCGGCAAGACGAAAGCCGAGCCGCACCCCAGCCGCCCACAGGAGCAGCCAGCCCGCCACTAGCGCCAAAGACGTGAGGACGCCGTCGAAGATCGCGAGCGAGTCGATCGAGCCGCCGACCGCGCGGAACCAGGCAGCCAGCGCGATCACACCGGCGACACCGTATTGGGAGACAGTGTCGACGAGCATCCTGCCTCCGTGGACGAGCTGGTTGGCCGGGCCAACGAGGTAGGACGCGTGGAGCGCCACGACCGAGCCGTACACCGCAGGCGACAGCCCGGCCCCGGCCTCGCCAGGCACGAACGCGTGGAGATTGATGCCGGCCAGCACGAAGGCGGCGGCCGTGATCGCAGCGAATCGGCGCGAGCGGCGTGCGCTCGCGGGTACCGCCGCGGCCTTAGTACACGCCGCGCTTGTCAGCAGCCCGGCAACGGTGAGACCGCAAACCAGCATCGGCAACCAGCGAAAGGCCGAGGATCTGGCGAACGCAAGAACCAGGCCGAGAGCCGCAACCTCAAGGGCGACGAGCGCCCGCGTGGAGACATCCGCCGGCTCCGCATCGCGGCCGGTAGACGAGGTGCGCGCCCCAGAGCCCGACTTCGTCGTCGGTCCGCCCCTCTGCAGGTAGACGAGTCGAACGCCAAGCGCCGAGGCCCACGCGGCGAGACCGAGCAGCGGGAGTCCGTCAGCGCGCGCCCAGCCGGCGATCGCGAGTACCCGGTAGCCGCAGATCGGCGCCGCCGCCGCCAATCCCCAGAGCGCGATCTCGTCGAAAGCGCCACGACGCCCGCGCGCGGCGACGAGCACCCGCGCCCAACGCTCGCCGGCAACTACCGCGAGCGGCGCGAGCACCACGAGCGTCGCTACGTAGAGGAGCGATTCGGCAGTCTGGCGTTGCCGTAAGCCGCCGGCACCGAGGATGCCGGGGAGTGGCTTCGGCTCGACGAGCCCCGACATCGCAATCGTCGAGGCAGCTCCCGTGACCAGCAGCAGAACGAGCGCGGCGAGCCCGGTCAGCGCCGCCGCGCGCGTCGACCCGTGAATACCTTGCGGCGGTCGCGTCATGTGGGATCGAAAGAGGGGTCCGTTCCGCCCTGGCCCGGCAGCAGATGGCCGTACTGAGCTCCGAGGCGATCATCGTAAACCCACCTTGGCGACAAGCACACCTTGCCGAGCGTCCCGTCTCATGGCAACATCGACACCGAGTCGCTGGTGATCACACCACCGGCTAGGCCCCCGCATCAAGCACCCATGAGACGCCCCCGCAGCCATCTTGCGCCGGCTCGAAACGCGGTTGCCCGGCTTGGACCACACGGGCCGAGCGGCGAGGCGCGTCGGCTGCTTCCGGGCAAGGTTGTTTGCGTGTTGCCGGCTCGCAACGCAGCGCGTACCCTCGCCGACACGGTCGCGCAGATCCCCCGCGAGTGGGTCGACGAAGTTGTGCTTGTCGACGACGGTTCTAGCGACCGCACGATCGAAATTGCCCGCTCGATACCACATCTTCGCGTTGTGCACCATCCCCATAACGCCGGATACGGCGCCAATCAGAAGACTTGTTACTTGGAGGCGCTGAAGTTAAACGCGGATGCGGTGGTGATGTTACATCCCGACGGCCAGTACGAGCCCACGCTGATAGGTGCGATGGTTGCGCCCATACTTGCTGGTCAGGCAGATCTCGTTCTCGGGTCCCGACTCGCACGACCAGGGATGGCAAAAGCCAACGGTATGCCCTTGTGGAAAATCGTTGCGAACAGGATCTTGACAGCGATTCAGAACACAATCATGGGAACCACCTTGACCGACGCGCACACTGGATATCGTGCTTACTCCAGACGACTCCTGACGACTGTGCCCTGGCTTCGTAATTCGCTCGACTTCAGCTTCGATTCCGAGCTGCTCTATCAGGCTGCGCACTTCGGCATGCGCATTTGTGAGGTTCCGGCTCGTGGGCGTTACTTCGATGATGCCTCTTCGGTTGGTTTCAAGACGGGCGTCATCTATGGGTTGAAAACACTTTGGACGGGCTTTCGCCTGTTGCTACACCGTCGCGGATTTGTGCCTTCGAAGAAGTTCACCCTCGATCCGGTCGCGCAATCGTGATCACCAAGGAACGTCCAATCATCACGGGCGAGCGCGCTGTCACAGCCGAGGGAGGTTTCAACCCCTCTTGGCAGCGCCACAACGTGGAGTACAAACTCGCTGCCCGCTTCTTGCCCGACGGCGAGATCGTCGACATCGGTTGCGGGGTCGGTCACGGCTGCGAGCACCTGGCCCCCCGGCCATCGGTGGGTGTCGACATCGTCCCAGACGTGCTCGCAGGGCAGCCACGTCCGACCGTGGTCGCAGACATGCGTGCCCTACCGTTCCCATCCGGGCGCTTCGCGGGCGCGATTTCGGTGCACGCGATCGAACACGTCCCCGACCCGGAGCGCGCGGCAGCCGAGATGCACCGAGTGCTCGCGCCCGGCGGCGTCGCTGCGGTTTGGACGCCGAACCGATTGACGTTCGGGATCCCTGACGAGATCATCGATCCCTATCACTACGTCGAGTTCGCACCCGACGAGCTGCAGCAACTCCTGGCCGAAATCTTCGATCGGGTCGAGCTCTATGGGCTATTCGCGTCGGAGCGGTACATGCGGATACACATCCGCGAAAGGAGGCGGTTGCGGCGTCTGCTGGCACTCGATCCGTTGGCACTGCGCCGGGCGATACCTCGTACCCTGCGCCAGCGTCTCTACGACTGGCAGCTCAGCCGCGCGCGGGCTCAGCCCGATCCAGACGCCGCCGCAATCCGCGAGCACGATTTCTTCCTAGCCTCAGAGCGACTTCACGAGTGTCTCGACGTGCTTGCGGTCTGTCACAAATGACCGACCTCACGCAAGAGAGGAGCCTGAGCGACCAGTGACGAGCCCCGGCGAAACAGCCACGCGACCAGCAACCGACATCACGCTCTACGACCTCGACCCGTACGCGCACGACCCGACGCGGTGGGCCACTTCGATGGCTCATCACGCGGAGCTTTTGATTCCCTGCCTCGAGCTCGTCAGGCCGACTCGTATCGCTGAGATTGGTGCCTTTGCTGGTGACTTGACACGGCTCTTGATCCGCTGGGCGGAGGAAGCCGGCGCGAAGGTGGAAGCGATCGACCCAGCACCACAGCCGTCGCTGGTCGAGCTCGCGGACTCGAGCGAGCGGTTGGAACTCGTCAGGAAGACCAGTCTCGAAGCGCTCCGTGAGCGTGAGCTGGCCGACGCAATCGTGATCGACGGCGACCACAACTACTACACGGTCTCGCGCGAGCTGGCGCTGATCGCCGAGCGCGGCGGGCAGAGTGCGCTGCCGCTACTTTTCTTTCACGACCTCTGCTGGCCGCACGGACGCCGGGACGACTACTTTGACCCAGAGTCGATACCGCCGGAGTATCGCCATCCCTTGGTCGGTGAAGGTCGCGGGATCTTTCCGGGCGATCCAGCCACTCGGATCAACGGCCTGCCCTACCCCAAGTCAGCGGCCCACGAGGGCGGTGAACGCAATGGGGTGCTTACCGCGGTCGAAGACTTCGCGGCTGCACAGTCGCACGTGCGGCTCGCCGTGGTGCCGATCTTCTTTGGCTTCGGCGTTATGTGGGACGTGCGGCAGCCATGGGCTGAGGAGCTTGAGCGGCTGCTCGCGCCGTTCGACCGCAACGCCATGCTCGCACGTCTCGAACGGAACCGCGTGTTGCAGCTCGCCCGGCAGCACGCCTACCAGGTCGAAATCTGGCGGCTGACCGAGCTCCTGCAGCGGCGGGAACGAGTGCTCAGACGTCTTCTGGAATCGCGTGCCTTCGCAGTCGCGGAGAAACTCTCCCGCCTGCGCGCCCGGCTGGGAATCTCGCGGGAAGTATCCGTCGTCTCACGCGAGGAGGTGCGCCACGCGCTGGCGGGCGAACCACGCCCCACTCCCGAGCGATGACGCTTTGGTGCACCCGCGGAACGACTTCTAGCCGGCCTTCCCGCGTGACGCGCCGCGGAGAGGCGGGCGCCGCTTGGCCTGGCGCTCGCGCCGTTGTCGGCGGCGTGTGTTGAGGCGGCGCAGCGGCTCGGTGAGCCGCCAGGAAAGACTTCCGTAGATTCGGTCGCGCTCCTGCTCGAGCGGTCTAGCGGCCGCGTTGACGTGCAGCAGTCGGGTGTGAGCGGCGGACCGCGCTGCCTCCCGCTCGGCCTCCGCAAGCCAGGCACGCTCGCGCCAGTCGGCCGGCTCCGTGCGACCGAAGCCAAGCTGACCCTCCCATTTCTCGGCCAGTTGGATGTGGGCCCTGATCCAAGCTGGGTCGCCCTCCTCCACAAATTTGAGACCGCCGTAGAAAGCGACGGAGGTCTTCACGACCACCACCCGTTTGCCCTGGGCTCGTGCCTGCAGGCAGAGATCGAGTTCGCAGCCAACGCTGTTCTCCAAGCCCTCGTCGAAGCGCAGGTTGTTCACCGCCCAAGGCGAAAGGAACACCGCGCAAGGGTCGATGGCCTCGACCTCCGCGGGAGCCGAACGCGGGTTGAAGACCTCCCACCGCTGCACCTCGCCGCCCCCGTGCTCCTGGTAGCGCAGGCGCACGTCGGCGCTCACGACGGCGCCGTCCCACCAGGCCAGGCTACGGACCCCGCAAGCTCCGGCACAGCCCGCAATCGCTATGGAACCGTCGGCGAAGGCCTCACGCAGCTTCGCGAGGAGTCCCTCGTCGAGCAGCTCGCAGTGCGGGTGCACGAGGACTAGGCCTTCCAGTTGATCGCCGGCCCGCGCGGCAAGGTCGAGGAGAAGGTTCCAACTGCGGGCGCGGTTGCGCATTGCTCCGACTAGGTGGAGCTCTGAATCGGGCTCGCGGGCGCGTTCGATGCCGTTCGCCGCGTACCGCTCGAAAGCCTCGACGTCCTCAATCGCGCAGCCGAATGCGATCACCGGGACACCTTGTAATCCTCGTTCAAAACCGCCCAGCCCATTCGCTCATCGAAGTTTTGTCGCGGTCCGCACGCGCCCCCGCCCAGCCGTTTTCGGCAAACCCCTCGGCACCCGCGGCGAGGTCACCCCTCGCGACCCCTGAGCTGGCAGTCTGTTCAGTCGCCGACGAGGGGGCTACAGAGTGCTCGCGGATACCGGACGTGCCTCGGTGAACGGTACGTCTCCATGCGCGCGAAAGCCGCCGCAGGAGGAAGCGGGGTAACCGCAACGGTGCAGTCAGCCGCCAGCCAATGCTCTCACGCGCGCTTTTGATCGCCCGCTCCAGGTCGTGAAGCATCGCTCGACCTTCCAGGACGTTCGCGTACCCGACCGCCCGCGCTAGGTCACGCTCAGCCTCGGCGCGGCGCGCGCGTTCCTTCCAGGTACCGGGCCCCGTCCCGACACGTGGCATCCGGCCGTACCACTTGCGAACGACCTTGACGTTGGCCTCGATCCATCCCTCGAGGTCACTGACGAGGTCGAGCGAATGGTGGTGGATCGCCCGGAACCCCACGGCCAAGACCTTCTTTCCGGAGGCGCGAACCTGTAGACAGAAATCGAAGTCGTATCCGTGAAAGCTGCCGAGCGAAGGGTCGAAGCGAATGTTGCGCACGACCCACGGCGACAGGCAAAGCAGAAAGCCGTCGACGCTCTCGACTTCCCCGTCACACGAATACGGAGACTCATCGCCGCGTTCCCAGGAAAAGCCCGCAACCGTGCCCCCGCCGTACTCCGGGTATTGGTGCAGGAAAGCCGCGAGACGGACCGACCCCTCCCACCACGCGATGGTGCGCACGTCAAGCGCCCCCACACAGCCCACTACACCGACCGCCGGATCGGCCTCGAGCACCCGGCGCAGTCGCTGGCAGAAGTCGGCGTCGACGATCTCCGTGTCTTGGTGCAGCAGGACCAGCGCTTCGAGCCCTTCAAGAGCAGCAGCCTCGTCGAGCAGCGCGTTGTAGCTCTCGAAGATCGTGCCCGCACTCGGTCGCGCGAGGACCACCGAGTCTTTTTCGGCCGCGCGCTGGATCCCGGGCAGCGCGCAACGCTCGTAGACCTCTCGGTCGGTAATCGATACTCCAAAGGCGATCATCGGGAAGGCTCGCGGCCACCCCCGTCGACGGGACAGAGGGGCGGGGTGAATCGATAGGGGCAGAGCGACGATAGACGGTGCCAGCGCTCGCGCGCAAGCCAGCGGCGCGCTAGGCTCGAGGCCCGTTGCGCGAAGCGGCCCTCGGGCCATAAGCTTTCGCGCAGAGAAAACCGCTTCGTCACGCGCCGACTTTCTTTCCTAGCCCCCTCGAGGCGCACCTCATGTGGAACGGTCAAACAGTCTCGGTGGTTTTGCCCACCTACGCCGAGCGCCTTTCGATTCGGAGGGTCATCGAAGCCTTCTTCGAGACCGGCGTGGTCGATGAAGTCGTCGTAATCGACAACAACGCGGAGCCGGGCACTCGGGAGGAGGTAGCGGCGACGCGGGCACGGCTGGTCGTCGAACCGCGGCAAGGCTACGGGCACGCGATCCGGCGCGGGTTGCTCGAGGCAGACGGCGAGCTGGTCGTCGTGACCGAGCCCGACGGCACCTTCCTGCCGCAGGACATATCCAAGCTCCTGGTCTACAGCGACGAGTGCGATGCGGTGTTCGGCACGCGCACGACGCGCAACTTCATCTGGCGAGGTGCGAACATGCCGCCGCTTCTGCGCTGGGGAAACTGGGGCGTGGCGAAGCTCGTTGAGGCCCTTTTCAACACCAACCACCTGAGTGACGTCGGCTGCACGTACAAGCTCTTCCACCGGGACCTTGCACGCCACATAGCGCAGCATATGGCGATTGGCGCGAACCACGCCGCGATCGAGATCATGCTGATCACGATCACGAGCAGAGCGTCGTTCATCGAGCTGCCGGTGAACTATCTGCCGCGAGTAGGTCGCTCGTCAGTCACCGGGAATCACCTGGTAGCAATCGGTCTCGGCCTACGGATGGTTCGTGAGGTCCTGCGGTACCGCCTCAGGGGAGGCGCACCCCCGTATCGTTCGGAACGACGACCGCCGCTAGCCCCCTTGGTGGAGCTGCCGCGCGCGAGCGAGACTCACAAGCGCGCGGTTGAGCAGACAACCAACTAAGCCGCTAACGGGCGACTGCCCGCGCGCTGCGCTGTCGCTCTCGCACAACGGCGCGACCTTCTAGCTCCCGGCCTTTCGCCCACCAGCCAGCGTATGCCCTGCTTTGGCATTCGTTCTGCGCAGTACTACGAGCACCGGTCGCGCAAATCCACGCTCGGCGCGATCGACGAAGACCGCGCGCAGGCCCAGTGAACGCCATTGGCGAGAGGGATCAGCAACCCTGCGCACGCGCGCCCTAAAGGGCCCTGATGCGCTCTTCGGAAGCGACTGCATAAAGAGGAACACGCGCCCCCGTCGCGATGTATGGATGAGCGCTCGCGCCAACGCATCCCGCAAGCTGGGGCGGTGATCGAACAACCCGAAGGGGCGGTCGCGGACCTCCGGAGCGCCAGCGCGGAAGGTCGGCAGCGACGGGTGCGGCAGGGTATCGAGAACACTCGGCGGCCCCGGGCTCAGGATGGCCGTGCCATCGACGATGGCATCGCCGACGCGCGCTTCCCTCCTCAGATGTTCTGCGAGCGGGCGCACCTCCGGCCTACCCTGCTCCCCGAGCGCAGTCAGCGCGCCGCTAAGCACGAAACACCCGCAGATACCCGCTGCCCCGATCGCGCGGGTGAACCCGCGCAGCAGAAACGGGACCGAACCGAGCAGCACAACGAGCGCGGGATAGGACGCTGCCAGGTTGCGAGGTCCGTACACGTGTGTACCGACAAGGGATACCGCGAGCGCGAGGACCGGGTTGGCGAGCGCGAGCATCACCGTCAGCGCCACCAGACGCTGTCGCTCCCTGCTTAGGGAAAGCAGGTGCCGCCGGACTACGAGACCGAAGAGGGCGACCGCAACACCCACCACGAGCAACGCGACCCCCACCGCCCCGGGTATCGCGGATACCGGCACGACCGCGTAGGGATAAGCGAACGACCAGTGCAGCCAATAACGGGTCAGGTTCTCCAGATCGAGCGGTGTGAGGGCGTTGAGCAGCGGTGTAGTCCACGAGTTTTGATCGGCGATCACCCCCGGTATCCAGGGCGCAAACAGCACTGCCGCCCCGAAATTCGCGATCAGGGCAGTCCGCAACTGCGACCGTTGGAAGGCAGCCAGCCAAACTAACTGCGCGAAGAGGGCAAAGGCGGCCGTGTAGTGGCTGTACATGGCGGCGGCCGACGCCAATGCGTACCCGGCCCAGTAGACGCGCCGCCGCCGGCGGACCGCCTGAACTAGGCAGACCGTGCTAGCGGTCACGCACAGCATCATTAGGGCATAGGCGCGCGCCTCCGCCGAGTAGTAGATGAGGAAGGGACTTGCAGCCGCAAGCACGCCCGTGGCGAAAGCGGCACCCCTTCCGGCTAGAAGACGCGCCCACCAAACGACGAGCGGCAACAGCAGCATTCCCGCGACAAGCGACGGCAAGCGGAAGAAGAGCGGCTCCTTGCCAAGCCAAGTCGACACACGCGCGAGAACGAAGAACAGAGGGGGCGTGATCTCCGCGTCCGTCTTGACGAGGCGGACGACGTCGAGCACCGACGAAGGGGTCGTGACGTCCCAGTACGTCGCGAGTTCGTCGCCGAAGAGATCGTCGCCGGCGACCCTCAATCGCCACCAGCCAGCGACGACGAAAACAAGCCCGATCGCACCCCAAAAGAGGACCGGGCGCGCTTGCCGCAAGCTGGTGCCAATGCCCGTGGTTGGTGAGCCGTCGCGTACCGCGCTCGGCCTGTCTGGGGCGACCTCGGCTAGCTGGCCGTGTAACTCCACCGACGCGATGCTAAAGGCGCTCGGTGGCCGAGGGAAGGCTGTTTGGCAAGCCCCCCGGACGGCGGGCCGGCCGCTGGCGGGCAGAGCGGTGCGTTGCGAGCAGCACCGCGGCCCTCTAGGTTCATCGGCGAGCATGCCCACTAGCCCCCGCTGTCGACTTCAGCTGCCGCGATGAACACGCCCGTCGTGATCGAGGTTCGCGACGTCGCGAAGACGTTCTTGGTCCCGGAGCACCGCGTGGACACTCTGAAGGAGCGCGTAGTGCGCCCCTTCCGCCGCATCTCATACCGGCGATTCGAGGCGCTTAAGGGCGTCTCGTTCGACGTTTACGACGGTGAGTTCTTCGGGATCGTGGGGCAGAACGGCTCGGGCAAAAGCACGCTCCTAAAAATCCTCGCCAACATCTACAAGGCCGACCGCGGTCGTGTGCGCGTAGCCGGCCGGGTGGCACCCTTCATTGAGCTCGGCGTGGGCTTCAACCCCGAGTTCACGGCAAGCGAGAACATCGAAATCAACGGCGTCTTGATGGGGCTCACCCGTCGCGAGGCGCGACGGCGCGCGGATCGCATCCTGGACTTCGCAGAGCTCCAGGAGTTCCGCGAACTCAAGCTCAAGAACTACTCGTCCGGGATGATGGTGCGCCTCGCCTTCTCGATCATGGTCGAGGCGGACGCCGACATCATGCTGATCGACGAGGTGCTGGCGGTCGGCGACGCTGGTTTCGCGCAGAAGTGCATGGACGTTTTCCGCGCTCGCAAGCGCGCGGGCAAGACGATCGTGCTGGTGACGCACGACATGGCGACCGTCCAGTCGATGTGCGATCGCGCGCTGCTGATCGACGTCGGCGAGGTCCGCTACGTGGGCGATCCGGAGGAAGCCGCTCGTCGTTACCTACGTATCAACTTTCAGCGCGGGAGCAATCGCAGCGCAGCGGGCGAACCGAGCGACCCAGCCACCGGCGGGGAGCGCATGCGGGTGGCGGTCCCCCAAACCAACGTCCGTCTCGCGTCGGCACGCCTGCTCGTCAACGGCGAAGAAGCGCGAAACGTCGAGGAAGGCGCGAGCTTTCTGATCGACGCACGCCTGCGCGCTGAACGGGAGCTGAAGGACCCGTTGTTCGGGCTCCAGGTCTTCAACGACGAAGGGATCTTGATCGCCCGACCACCGCGCTGGAGGCTGCCGGAGCAGCAACGAGCGAGGAAAATTGCAGTCGACGAAGAGCTAGCCGTGCAGATCGAACTCGAGAACCCGTTCGTCCCTGGCCGCTACTCCGTCGATCTGTGGGTCGCAGAGGAGCGCGGTCGCGACGAGATCGCCGTGCAGCCGCTGCGCCTGATCTCGTTCGTCGTTTACGGCACCGGTGAGCGCGAGGGAATCGTGCGTCTGCGCAGCCGTTGCTCGACCGAGTTGGGGCAACCGCCGACCGGATCGCACGAGATCGGGCCGACCATGACATCGGCTTCGCCTGCCATGCCCACCGCCTCGCCGACGGACGTCGAAGACGGGGTGCTATGAGCGAACTCAGCGACACACCCTTGACGGAGACAAAGGAAGCGGTAGTCCGCACCGACTGCTCGCAAAACGGCGAGCGCAGTGCTCGCGATGGCCACGCAGCGCGTCCTCCACTAGCACTGCGTGACGTCAACGGCCCCTCAGCACTGAGCGGCGGCTGGCGTCGTGCTCTTCAGCTTCTGTGGTTGCTGTCGGTGCACGACTTCAAGAAGGCCTACTTCGGCACGGTTCTCGGCTACGTCTGGTCGGTGATGCGGCCGCTGCTTCTCTTCTCCGTTCTGGTGGCCGTCTTCACGCAGGTGTTCAGGGCCGGTTCGGGCGTTCCCCACTATCCGGTGATCCTGCTCCTGAACATCGTGTTGTTCACGTTCTTCTCGGAGGCCACGACCGCGGCCGTCGGCTCGATCGTCGCTCAGGAGTCTGTCGTTCGGAAAACTGAGTTTCCGCGTGCGGTGATCCCGATCGCCGTGGTCCTGACGAGCCTTTTCAACCTCGGTCTGAACCTCATCGTGGTGTTCATCTTCATGCTCGCCTGGGGACTCGAACCGCGCCTCCAGTGGCTCGGCCTGATCCCGATCGTGATCGCCCTGTTCTGGCTTACCGCGGCGGTGGCGATGATCCTCGCCTCGCTCTACCCGCGCTTCCGCGATACGGCGATCATCTGGTCGGTGCTGAGCACCGTGCTTTTCTACGGCAGCCCGGTCCTGTATCCGGCCGAGATCGTGCCCAGGCCACTATCGCACTTCGTTCAGGCGAACCCGTTCGCGCCCTTGCTCGAGTACGCGCGCGTGTGGCTGATCGACCCCAGCGCACCGACCCCGCCCGAACTGGCCGGCGGCACCGCCTGGCTCGTAATCCCGTTCGCCTGTTTCCTGGGCATCGGGGCACTCGCGATCTGGATCATGAACCGCGAAGCGCCCCGAATCGCCGAGCGCCTCTAGAGGCTGCGTCGGCACGCAACACTGGAGCTCAACGTACGTGTCGGAGCACCAGACTCGCGGCCCGGCGCAGCCGCCGGGTGATTCTCCGGCCCAGCGCGCCTTCGTATTTCTGGCAACGCTGCTCGAGCTCGCCCAGCCGCTCGCGCAGACCAGTCAACTCAGCGTTCAGGGCGTGAGTTCGCTCGCGCATCCCCGCGAGCTCGGCCTGCGCACTCTCGAGACTCAAGGTCAGCTCCGCTTCACGCGCCGTCGGTATCCGCGGGGTGGGGGCCAGCTCGAGGCCGTAGCGTGGGTTCACCACGCCCTGGAGCTCACCGAGCTGCTCCACCGCGTCCTCGAGAGGCAGGTCCGGCGGGCGCACCGGCTCCCGCCCGGGGCCGCTCCCTTTGCGCCAACGAACGCAAGTCCAGTCGACCCACTCGATGCGATCCTCGATCCCCCGCGCGGCTCGGAACTCCTCGACCGCGGCGCGGCACTCCTCGACCCAGCCGTAGTCGTCGATGATCACGAAGCCTCCCTCCACCAAGTCGTCGTAGAGGGCTTCTAGTCCCGTGCGCGTCGCCGTGTAAGTGTCACCGTCGAGGCGTATAAGCGCCCAGCGGCGCGAGCCCTTTAGCCGCGGAAGTGTCTCTTCGAAGAAACCCTCGATGAACTCGAAGCCTTCCGTGTAGCCGAAGCGAGCGAAGTTCTCGCGCACTTCCGCTGCGGAGACCGCGAGGTATTCGATCTCGCGGAGCATTCCTTCGAGCCCAGCGCTGCGACCAGCGGATGGTTCGCCCTTATCCCGCCTGAACCCCTTGAACGAATCGGCGACCACGACCACTCGATCACCCTCGATGCCATGGGCAGCAAGCGCCGCACGCATGAACAACGCCGCACCGCCTCGCCACACCCCGGCTTCGATGAGATCTCCGGGCACTCGTTCATTCGCGATCGTCTCGATGCACCGGTCGAGATCGTCGAGACGCATCAGCCCTCCCATCGAGATCCCGTTGTACGGCCAGTCCATGCCGATAGCTCGGATCTGTTTGAGCTCGCCCCGCAACTCGCGACTAAGAACGCCGCCATCTGGCGTCGGCAGAACGGTCAGCGTCGTCGGTCCGATCAAGTCGCAGATGGTGAGTTTCAGCAGGTCCAGGTAGGCGCGGCGTAGGCTCGCGGGATCACCAGCCGCTGGGGTGGACGCGAGCGGACGTGTGCAGCGCAGTCTCGCAAGCGCGTCGATCACGCGCCGCGCATGGCGGTCGGCGACCGCTCGCGGCGGTGCGCCGCCAGCCGCGCCGACAGCTTTAGTTGTGCTCTCCGCTCCCTGCCGCCCCGAATCGGATCCCGCGCGCCCTTTCATCATCGAACCTCCTTGCCGACGCCCATCGCGGACTGCACGGCGGGGACTGCGCGCACGCCTTTAGCTTCGCTCGTCGATTGCCCTCCGAGCTCGCGTTCCAACTCGAGGATCTGGGCGACCACGGCGTCGGAGAAAGCTTCCTTGCGTCCTCGCGGCCAGCTCACAGCAAGCGCGCCCGCGACCCGTGACCGCGTGTCTTCGACCCGCCGGCACGCCACCGCAATCGCCTGGGCGAGGGCGTCCGGCCGCGCGTCGGCGGCCATCAGGTTGGGCGAGATCGCGTGCAGGCGCTCTGCCGTCTTGGTCTCGAACGTGTTGGTCACAACGACCATCCCGGAGGCTGCCATTTCGATCGGCACGAGACTCGGGTGAGGTGTGTACATGAGCGCCAAACCGAGATCGTGCTCACGCAGCACTTGAGCGTAGGAGCGCTGGTCGCAACGCATCCCGACTCGCAGCTCGACGCCGCGGGCGATCTCGATCGACCGTTCGCCCTCAACCGACCCGATCCCGTGTAACTGCCAGGACCCCTCGTCGAAGGCGCCCCGCCGAGCTGCCTCGACGAGGGCGAGCACACCGAGCTCGTACATGTTCCGCGCGGCGTGCGCCTCCGGACGGGCATAGAAGAGCAGACGCCGCTCGCGCCGCGCGGCAAGTTCGCGCTGGGTTGGCGGGGTGACTGGGGTGATCGGGTTGCAAAAAGCGAGCGAGCGCCGCTCCCCTGCAGCGTCACCAGCGGCGAAAACTCCAATCCGACGCTCGCGAAACCAATCCCGGAGAAACTCGGTCGAGAAGAGAGCGGCGTGAGGAAGCTCATAGGAGGCGGCAGCGAGCGCTGCGTGGCTGCCCATCGGGAAGGTGAACGGCTCGTACTCCTGGATCAGGTACAGAAACCCCTGGCCCTCGCGGCCGAGTTCGCGCAGAGCGGCATGGGCTACGTGCGCCGTCCACCAGGTGGTTGCGACGAAGCCGTCGCGCGGCGACACGCGCAGGGCCTCGCTCTCCCGACCGAAGGCGAATTCAACGCGCTCGTCGATGCCCTCGAGCCCTGGGTACGAAGCGAGCCTGCCACGCCAATCGCCGGGCAACGGTGGCTGCGGATCGACCGTGACGACCCGCACCCTCCGTCCGTGCTCGGCGAGCGTCAGCGCTAGCGCGAACTTCGTCAGGTAGCCACCGAACAGGTGCTTGAGATCGACGTGGGGAATCAGCAGGTTCAACCGCTCCGGCTCACCATCGGACACCGCTAGTTCGAGCGGGGCGATCTTCGCTGCTAGGGCACCGACCGCTGGGTCGCGGAGCTCACGTCGCCCAGGCTGCTGAACGAGGCGTGCGGGCGGGGCGGCGTCGATACGGCGAATCGGACGCGGCCGCTCGCTGGCGCCAGGCACGAGAGCGGCGAATCGCCGCCAAAGTAGCGCCAGCGCGAGCCCCAACTCGGCAGCGAGCGTGCGCGGACGTCCGAGCAGCTCGCGCGCCGCACGCAGCCAGAGTCGCAGCCAAGCGAAGGACGACCGCTCCGCCCGCGCCAGCAGCTGCAAGGCCCGCCGGTCGCGCAGCGAGAGCTTGCGTCCAAGCCGCTGCTCGAGGATCGCGGCCAACGTCATCAGGCGGCAACAGTCGACGAAGTAGGTGAGTCGCCAACGGTGAAGACGTTGGCGCGGGTCCTCGCGGAGGCGGCGCAGGCGCGCGCCCAGAGAGGGCATGTCGTTGGCGCGATCGTGCCCGAGCACCGCCGCGCCGTGCTGGACGTAGTCGGAGAGCGCCTCCGGCAGGTAGGCGACCCCGCGCCGCACCCGCGCCACCAGCGCCAGCCAGTGGTCGTGGAAGTGGGCGAACTGACGCGGTGGAAACGGCAGCGCGACATCGAGCAAGTCGCGGCGGAAAAGCGAGGCAGCACCCGTCACGCAGTTGGCGAACAGCAAAGCGGCCAGGTCTCGATGATCGTTGTCGCGCACGCTCCAATAGGTCGCGGCTAGCTCGCGACCCTGTTCGTCGACGATCCGTTGATCGCTGTAGACAAGGTCGTTGTTGCCGATCGCCGCCAGCAGCCGTTCGAGCTTGTCTGGCTGCCAGCGGTCGTCCTGATCGGCCAAAGCCACGAACTGCGCCTCGCGGGGAACCAGGCGCAGCGCGCGCTCGAAGTTGCGATAGAAGCGCAAACGCTCCGGCGAAACGCTGAGGTGGAAGCGCGGATCGTCGGCGATCAGCTGCTCGATAACGCGCCGGCGCGCCGGACTCGAGCGATCGTCGCTGATCACGCAAACCCAGCGCCGGTATGTCTGTGCGCGCAGCGACTCGATCTGTTTGCGCAAGAGCTCAGGAGGCGGTTCGTAAGTCGCCATCGCGATCGCCACCAGCGGAGCGTCGCCCGTCTCCCCGACGTAGTCGCCGAGGTTCGCCCACTCCGACAGCGGCAGCGGCGTCGCGAGCGGGGTGCCTACCGCGACCGTGGCCAGCCGGGCCGTCGCACTCCGCCGGTCGGCGGCTCTCGCGGCGATCGCGATCTCGACCTTCTCGCCCGGCGCGCGTGGACCGATGCGGGCGATTCCCCAGAACCCGCTGCGATACGAGTAGGGCTCATCGGGGTGTTGGTCGAGGACGTCGCGCCGCGGCGCGCGAAACGCGAGCAGGGGCTGCGGCTGCCCGTCGACGAGCAGGTGGAGACCGGTCAGGCGCGCTTCGCGCGCGAAGCACCAACCGCCTACGAACAAGGCGGTACCGGCACCCACCTCGACCTCGTCCGGAAGCGGCCAGTCGAGCCCGCAGCGGAGCGTCAGGCCGCCGGTCTCGAGCGTTGGACGCCCTCCGCGGCTCACCGCAGAGTGCGCCAAGCGTAGGGGTCCGCGCGGCGCAACGCTCGCATCAGCTCGGGAACACGACGCGGTGCCACACCGCGTGCCACGAACACCAGCGCGACCAGCGCCTCGACGTTGTAGGGCTCGTCACGCACCACCGCATCGAGCAGTCGGTAGGCGGTGCGAGGACGCCTTTCAAGAACCGCGAGCACCGCGCGCGTGATTTCCGGCGAACGGTCAAGCAGCAGACGGGATGCCGTGCGCGCATCCGCCGACGCGCGACGCAACGAAGCAGCGGTAGCCGGGGCTTGCCCGCGACTGATCGCGTTTACGGTCGCTTCCGCGGAGCGCTCGTCGCGCACCCCGATGAGGCCGCCTCCGAGGGCGCCGGCGACACCGAGGGCAACAGCCACAGCGAGTGCCCGGACGGCGAGCGACGGCCCGCACCGGGGCTGTGGTCGCCCGTCGGACGCGGAGGGTCCACAGGGATCGCGGTCTAGCGCGGTGGGGGCCGCCGAGCTTGGCATCGCAGCGAGTCTAAGCGCCTCTCCCAGCCCGGGGAAAGTCATGCGACCAGACGCTCCGCGCCCTTTAGGCTGGCGGCGTGACGCGCCTCGCCCCATTCGTCGCCGCGATTGTCGCCTACGCCGCTGCGATCGGGCTGGCTTTCTTCTCCGGTGGCTTCTTCGATGACGCGCGGCTGGTCGCGGGCATCGTCGTCTGGTTGACGGTCGCCTTCGTGATGGCCTTCGGCGAGCGCCCGCTGCCGCGCTCGCGGACAGCGTGGCTGGCGATCGGCGCGCTCGCAGCTCTGGCCGCATGGACACTAATCTCGCTCGCTTGGGCACCACTCGCTGGACGCGTCGAGGACGACGCCCAGCGACTCGCTCTCTATCTGGGGTTCTCGCTGCTCGCGTTGTTCGCCTGCTCTGACGCGCGCTCGCGGCGTTGGCTCGAGCCGCTGCTGCTAGCGGGACTGGTCGCCATTTGTCTGGAGGGCCTCAGCGAGCGCCTGCTCCCGAGTCTCTTCCAGCTCGATCGCAGCCAAACCGCGGCTGGGCGTCTCGAACAGCCGCTGACCTACTGGAACGGCATGGGCATGGTCGCCGCTTGGGCATGGCTGCTCGGCGCGCGCATCGCCGGCGACGGCACGCGCTCGCATCCGCTGCGGGCCGTCGCCGCCGCCTCCACGCCGCTCACCGGGCTCGCCCTCTACCTCACGTTCTCGCGGGCGGGCATCGCAGCGGCCGCCGCCGGTGCGGTAGTGCTGCTGGCGTTCGCACCCAACGGTCGTCAGCAGCTCCGAGCGCTCGCCGCTGCGGTCGCCGCCGCGACCCTCGCGAGTCTCCTCGCCAACGAGCTGCCGACGGTGCGCTCGGCTACGCCCGGCATGGTCGGGGACCCGGGTGACGGAGCACTAATGCTGGGGGCTTTGCTGGCGCTCGGCGGCGCAACCGCTCTGATTGGCGTTTCCCCGAGGTCGACGGGAGCATCGGAGCGTCTGCGCCTACCGGTCGGCCGAGGGGTAGCGGTGCTGGCCGGTACCGGCCTCGCGCTCACCGCCGCAGCCGTGGCCGTGGCCCTCTCCGACGTCAGGCCCACCGCTCAGTCGCCGGTACGCGGCGCCAACCCCCAGCGCCTGGGCTCGATCGACACGAACCGTTACACGTACTGGCGCGTCGCCGTCGAAATGGCGGCGCGCGAACCCGTGCGGGGTGAAGGATCCGGCAGCTTCGCCGCCGTCTGGCGCGCTCGGGACAACCGCCCGGACCGCGCATCCGACGCGCACTCGCTGTATCTGGAGACGCTTGCGGAGCTCGGGATCGTCGGTTTCGCTGCGCTCGCGAGCTTCATCGGCGCGCTACTACTCGGCGGCGCGGGTGCGTTGCGCAGACACCCGGCGGTTGCGGTCGGCCCGACCGCCTTGCTGGTGGCCTGGTTGGTGCACGCCGCGGTCGATTGGGACTGGGAGATGCCGGCGGCGACCCTCCCCGCCCTGTTCGCCGGCTGCGCACTCTTGGGTTGGTGTCCCGAGGAGCGCGCGCTGTCCGCAAATCGGCAACTGATGGACGCAAGCTACGACGACGCGACTAGCCAGCCACGAAGCCCGCGAGCGGTCTCCCCGGCCGCCACCGCACCGGATCGCTGACTGAGTCGCTTAGCCCGAACGGCGGGATGTGGTACGAATGAGGACGTGCCCCCAACTTCGGAGTTTTCGCTTCGCCTTCCCAGGCGCCGCCTGACAGCTCTGGCCGTGCTTGCAGCGGTGCTTGCCGTTGCGGCACAATCTCCCGTCACCTGGGCGCAAAGCGCCGGCGACGAGCAGTACGCCGACCCCTTCCAGCAGGCCCCCCAGAAACCCGCGAAGAAGCCGGCCCGGCCCAACGCGTCGCGGCCGCAAGTCGGCGGGCAGCGCGTCACGGGCGGAGTCGGAGGCAGCGGCACCAGCGGGCGGCAGACGGCGAGCCCGGTCGCACGCTCGACGCCGCCGGTGGCCGGAACGGTCGGCACCGGCGCGGCCGGCAGCTCAGGGAGCGCTGGTTCACGCGGCAGCGCCGGCGCTGGCCACGCAGCTGCGCCCGTTAACTCGCACACGCAAGGCAAGCGTGAGCTGGCACGCACCGGCTCGCCGGTGTTGCCGATCGCGCTCAGCGGGATCGGCGCGCTGGCGCTAGGTCTCTCGCTGCTTCGCGGCCTCAGGGTGCGCCGCCAGCCGTAGGCGGGCGCGAAGCCCGGTGGTCGTAGGTATCGACGGGCGGAGCCTTCGCGGCGGCCCGCGGGCGCGGGGGGTCGCCCGCTACCTCGCGCTCACTCTGGAAGCCCTCGCCTCGTGCCGCGACGCCGCCCCGCTTGCGCTGCGCTTGCTCTCGTTCGGACCGCCCGACCGCCGCCTACCAAAGGAAGTCGAAGTGATCGCAGCGCGTGCCCCCTCCCAGCTGCTCTTCGGACTTGCCGCGCTTTCGGGACGGCCCCAACTCGACCGCCTCCTCGGCCGCCCCGACGTGGTCTGGCTGCCCGCGGTAGCACCGGTCGCGCTCGATCGTAAGGCGCGCCTGGTGTTGACGGTCCACGACCTGAGCTTCGAACTTGCGCCTCGCGACTACAACGCCTACGAGCGGCTGTGGCACCGCTTGGCCCGACCGGCGCGTCTGGCCCGCCGCGCGCGAACCGTAATCGTGCCCTCCCAGCGCACACGGCAGCTGCTACTCGAGCGTTGGCGGTTGCCCACCGAGCGCGTCCGCGTGATACGCCCCGGGCCAGGGCGCTCACCCCGCACTAAGCGCGTGCCCCCGCCTCCCGGACTCGAGCCGCGCGGTTACGTGCTGGCGGTTGGCGCGCTCGAACCGCGCAAGCGGCCGGATCTGCTGCTCGCGGCCTTCCAGGCAGCGCAAAAGCGGGGGCTGCGGGCCCGCCTCGTCTTCGCCGGCGACGGCCCGCTGCGTACGCGACTCGGCGGCGAGGGAGTGGTGCTGCTCGGGCGGGTCGACGACGACGAGCTCGACGCGCTCTACGCCCACGCCCTCTGCCTTGCCTGCCCATCGCGGGACGAGGGTTTCGGCTTCACGCCGCTGGAGGCCGCAAGCTTCGGGACCCCCGCGGTCGTCAGCGACCTCGAGGTTTTCCGCGAGACGCTCGAAGGAGCGGCGTTGCGTTTCACCCCCGGAGATCCGCAGGCACTCGCGGACTGCCTGCTCGAACTGGAGCGCAACGAACCACTCCGCCGCGAACTCGGTGCGCGCGCCGCCCTTGCGGCCTCCGCGCTCTCCTGGGAGCGCAGCGCCCGGGAGCTGGCGAACGTGCTGCGGGAGGCGGCGTCGTGAGCACGGTCGCAGACGATCGGTTCGCGCTCGTCACCGTCATCCACAACTCGGCGCCCGAGCTCGCACGCTTGCTGGACTCGATCGACCGCCACCTGCACCCGCGTCCGCGCGTGATCGTCGTCGACGACGGCTCCAGCGACGACGGCGCCGAACTGGCCGTGACACGCGGCTGCGAAGTGCTCAGGCAAGAGCGCGCCCGCGGCTTCGGTGCCGCCTGTAACGCGGGCGTCGCCGCGGTTTCGGAGCCGGTAACCGTCTTGATCAACCCCGACTGCGAGCTACGCGACGATGGTCTGCGCCGACTGGCGCACGCCGCCATCGAAAGGCACGCGCTGGTCGCCCCCCGCCTGTTGCACCAGGATGGCCACATCCAAGACTCCGCGCACCCGCTGCCGGGCGGCGCGGCGGTGCTCACTGGCGCGTTCTTGCCGCACCGCGTCTTGCCCGCCCGCGTACGCAGCTGGATCGAGCCGTACCGGACCACCCGGGAGCGGCGCGTCGGTTGGGCGATCGCGGCTTGCATCGCCGCACCCACCGAACTCCTGCGCGCGCTCGGCCCTTTCGATCCGCAGGGCTTTCTGTTCTACGAGGATCTCGAGCTGTGCCTGCGGGCGGCGGCGCGTGGCTATCCGACGTGGCTGCTCTCCCAGATCGAGGTGGTGCACACAGGCGGCACCAGCGTCGAGCGCGCGCTAGGTGCCGAAGTTCCGCTGCTCAAGGCGCTGCGGCGACGGGAGGTCGTACGCCGCAACCTGGGTCGGCGGCGCCTTGTCATCGACGACCTCTCGGAGCTCGCCACTTACGGCCTGCGGCTCGCTGCGCGGACGCTCCTGAGGCGTGATGCGACTCGCGACCGCCGTCACCTGCACGCCCACCTCGCGGCGATCCGCGCCGCCCGCGGGCGCGGCGCGGGAGCCACGACCAGCCGCGCAGCCGCCGGCGACGCGGCCGGGAGCTAGGACCGTGAGAAGAGACCGTCGCGCAGTCGGCAAGGTCGTAATCAACGCCAGAGCGGCGGCGCGGCTGCACGTCGGCGGCGTCGAGCGTGTCGCCTCGGAGATGGCGAGCCGCCTGCCGAGGTTGCGACCCGAGCGCTACCGAGTCCTGCAGCCGCCCGCGTCGTGGGCTCACCGGCGCGGGCACCTTTGGGAACAGCTCTACCTCCCGCTGGCGGCCGGACCTGGCGCGCTGATCTACTGCCCGGCGAACCTGGCGCCGGTGGTCTCGCGACGCAACGTGCTGGTCGTCCACGACCTAGCACCGCTGCGTCACCCCGATTGGTACTCCTCGGTTTACTCCGCCTATCAGCGCGTGATGCTGCCGCTGCTCGCGCGGCGCGCTCTGCACGTCGTTACGCCGTCCGAGTTTTCGCGCCGCGAGCTGATCGAAGAACTCGGCTTGCGACCCGACCGCATCACCGTCGTCCCAAACGGCGTCGACGAGCGTTTTGGCCCGCACGCCCGCGACCCCGCGGTACGCGCGCAGTTCGGTCTGGAGCGTCCGTTCGTGCTAGTCGTCGGGACACGGATCGCGCGCAAAAACTTGGGGGCGCTGGAGCTCTCCGCAGAGCGCCTGCGGGCGCTCGGGGTCGACCTCGTAGCAGCGGGCTCCGGGCGGCATTACATGCGTCCCGGTCGGATCCCAGCGATCCGAGCGCTCGGCTACGTCGACGATCGCTACCTCCCCGCGCTCTATGCGGAGGCCGCCGCGTTTGTGCTGCCGTCGCTCTACGAAGGCTTCGGCATCCCCATCTTGGAGGCCATGGCAAGCGGCACACCGGTCGTCTGCTCGAACCGCTCGGCGTTGCCCGAAACTTGCGGCGACGCGGCACTGCTCGTCGACCCAACGGACGCCGAGCAGCTCGCTGATGGCTTGCTGCGGGTCTTGACCGACGAGGATCTGCGCGCCACGCTCGTGCGGCGCGGACTTGCTCGCGCGCGCCAGTTCAGTTGGGAGCGCGCCGCGCGCCTGACCGACGCACTGATCGACGGCCTGCTGGCCGAGGCACTCCCGGCACCGGCATCGCCGGCCGTGCGGTCGACGCCTGGGAGCCCGCGCGAGGGTCGGGCTGGCCTGCGGCCCGACCTGCTGTCGGTGGTGGTGATCAACTGCAACCGCCGCGACCTTCTTGAGCGCTGTCTCGCATCGCTGGTCGAGGCTTGCCGGCGCACCCCGATCGCAACCGAGCTGGTGGTGGTCGACAACGGCTCCAGGGACGGCTCGCGCGAGCTCGTCCGCAGCCGCTTTCCCAGCGCGAAGCTGCTCGAGCTGGAGCGTAACGAGGGCTTCGCCGGCGGCATGGCTCACGCACTCGCCGCGGTCGAAGGCGAGTGGGTTGCGGTTTTCAACAACGACACGACGGTAGCGCCGGACGCGCTTCGCCTGATGCTCGAAGCCGCCCGCTCAGCGCCCGACGTCGGGGCGGTCGCGGCGCAGATGCGCTTCGCCGACCGGCCTGGCTTAGTCAACTCGGCAGGCATGGAGATGGATCGCCTGGGCGTCGCCGAAGACCGCCTGGTCGGGCGCCCGATCGACGACCCGGAGGTCGCACGACCGGCCGAGGTTTTCGGCGCTACGGGAGGCGCGGCGCTCTTCCGTCGTCGCATGCTCGAGGAGGTCGGCGGCTTCGACCCGAGCTACTTCGCGTTCTTCGAAGACGCAGACCTCGCTTGGCGTGCACGCGCCCGCGGTTGGCGTGCGCTCTACGAGCCGCGGGCGGTGGTGATTCATCACCACTCCGCCACCGCGCGCCACGGTTCTCCGCAGAAGCTCTACCTGGTGGGGCGCAACCGCGTGCGCACGCTCGCCAAGAACGCGCCGGCGTCGCTTTTGCTGCGGAGCCTGCCCGGCATCCTCCTCTACGACCTCTCCTACGTGGCCTACGCCGCGATCGTCCTGCGTTCGCTCGCACCGCTGCGCGGACGCCTCGCGGGTCTACGCGAGTGGCGCCGCTATCGGCGTGCCGGAGCGCCCTACCGGGGGCGCGTGCGGCTCCGCCGCCCGCTCGGCATCCGCCGTGCTCTTGAACGCCACCACACCTGGCAGCGCGAACCTGGTCGACCAGTGGTGCACCGTGGCTGAGGGACTGCGCAGACTGCTCGACGAGCGCACCACTGAGGGCGCGCCCGCGGCTGAACCGGCGCCGCTGCGCGTGCGCGCAGCGATCGTGCACGACTGGTTCCAAGGGTTCCACGGTGCGGAACGCACGGTGTGGGAGATGCTGCCCCTCTTCGAGCCGGACCCCCACGTCTTCACCTTCCACGCCGCGCGCGAGCTGCTGCCACCGCGCCTAGCGGCGGCGATCGTCCGCGAGTCGCGACTGGCACGGCTGCCGGGACTTCGCCAACGCGGTCACAACCCCGGTCGCTGGCGCTGGCTGCTGCCCTACATGCCGGTGTTTTTCGAGCGCCTCGACCTGCGCGGTTACGAGGTAGTCGTGAGCTCGTCCCACGCCTGCGCAGCCGGGGTGCGCACGCCGCCGGAGACCTTCCACCTCTGCTACTGCCACACGCCGATGCGCTACGTCTGGCTGCCCGAGTCTGACGACCGGCGCCAGCGTGGGCTGACAGCTCTCGGGCTCGCGTTAGCGGGTCGCGCGCTGCGCCGTTGGGACCTCCGCGCATCGCGCCGTCCCGACCTCTACGTCGCCAATTCGCGGGCCGTGGCGGAGCGCATTCGTCGTTTCTACGGCCGCGACGCAGAGGTCGTGCCGCCACCGGTCGCGGTCGAGCAATTCCGTGCCGACAGAGAGCGCGAACGCGATCACTTCGTTTGGGTCCACCGTCTAGTTCCCTACAAGCGGCCGCTGGAAGTCGCAGAAGCGTTCGCGGGCCTCCCGGAGCTGCGCCTGACGATGGTCGGTATCGGGCCGCTGGAGCGCGAACTGCGAAAGCGGCTGCCGCCGAACGTCCAGCTTCTCGGCTGGCTTGAGCGACGAGAACTGGTGGAGCTGCTAGCGCGAGCCGGCGGATTCGTCCACGTGGGCGAGGAGGACTTCGGGATTTCGATGGTCGAGGCACTGGCGAGCGGAACACCGGTGGTCGGCCTGGCGCGCGGCGGCGCCCTCGACATCGTGCGACCCGGGGTGGACGGGGTGCTCGTCGAGCCGCCCGCCACTGCCCAGCGGATCCGAGCGGCCGTCGTCGAGGTCGCCTCGCGGCACTGGGATGCAGCCGCCCTGCGACGTCGCGCCGAGGAGTTTTCGACCGCCCGCTTCCGAGCTCGCTTGGCCGCGCTGATCGCGCGGGCTTTGGAGCGTTGAGCGGACCGTGAGAGCGACGAAACGCTGCGGCCGTCAGCTCGCATGAGGATCGGCCGCTAGCTGCGGCCGCCCAGGCACCGTTAGCATCGACCCGTGCCCCCACCTCGCGCGACGCACAGGCGTCCCGCTGCCATCGGCCGCCTCGGAGTGTTAGTCGCAGCGCTGGTCGCCTTGACCAGCGGGTGCGGCCGCGGCGAAGCCGACCTGGCCCGCGAGCTCGCCGCGTCGCGGGGACGCGACGTCGTGCTGCTGCGACGCAGCGAGCTAGCGGCCTTTCCCAAGGATTCGCCCGAGCACTCGGCCCTCGCGTTCTGGCGAGCGTTGCAGCTCGGTGACGCAGCGAGCGCCTGGTCGTACGTCGCTCCCCAGGCGCGCACTTCGGTTGCACGACGAGTGGTGCGCGTGCTGGCCGGAGCTCCGGCCGCCAAGTTGGCGCTCGCGATGCCGCGCGCTGAGACCCACAGCCGACGCGCGCTGCTGCGCTTCGAGCTCGCCGTCGGCCATCCGACCCCCGGAGCACGTGCGATCGGCGGCGAGCGTTGGGCGCAACCCTCGCCATTGGCGTTGGTGATGCGCAGAAGCCGAGGCCGCTGGCTGATCGCCGGTGTGCGGCTGTCCTCGCCGCAGCGCCCGCACCGATGAGCGTCACGCAGCCCAAGGGAGAGCACCGCACAGGGACCGGCCGCCGCCTTCTGGCGATCGCGCTGGCAGCCCTCACCGGTGCTGCGCTGGCGGGAATTTCCGGGCGACCGCCCAGTGTGTTCGAGCGCCAAGGAGCCGCTGACCGCTACGAGCGTGCCGCGCTCGACTGGTGGTCGCGCCTGCAACGGGGTGACGTGGCAGGCGTCCTCAGGCTCACCCCCAGCCAAGACCGCGCGGCCCTACCCCGCAAGCGGTTGGTGAGCGCGCTCGCCGGCGCGCTCGGCGACAGACTGCGGGCGACGCGGGCGACGGTCGTCGCTTCGGAGCGCTCCGGGGCGGCGCGCCGGGTGATCCTTCGCCTAGACACGCGCCCGCACGGCCAGCCGGTGACGGCGACCGAGACCTGGGTGCTCGGTGTGCGCGTAGGCGGCCCTGCGGGCGCGCTGCGAGTCGCCGCGACCTCGTGGCTACGCAAGGAACTCGGGCTCGACCCGCTCGCGCCCGCAGACGCTGCCGCTCGGCGTGCGGAGGCCAGGTGAGCGCGCGTCCCCAGGCAACCGCACTGGCATCGATCGGCCTGCTGCTGCCGCGCACCGCGACGCGTCGCGGCGGCGTCTACTTCTTGACGCGCGCAGCAAACGGCGCGTTGGCCCTCGCTCATGTCTGGGCGGTCGGGCACGCGCTTGGCAGCGAGCAAGCTGGGCACTTCTTCATGCTTTGGACGAGCGCTTGGCTTTTGAGCGTCGCGGTCCGCTTCGGAAGCGACGGTGTGGTGGCCCGGGCGCTTGCCGAAGCGGACGCTGCACGCCGCCCGCCCGCCTCGTTGGGCGGTGTGCTGATCGTCGGGCTCGCGGTCGCCGCGCTCCTCTTCTGGCCCCTCACTTCACTAGTGGGAGCGCCCGACTCGCCTGCAGCGCTCGCCGCGCTCGCCGTGCTGGCGGTCGCCTGGGCGGGAACCGGCTTTTTCGCGAGCGTGCTCAAAGCGCGCGCTCGCGCCGATCTCGCGGGCTGGGTCCAGAACGTCGTGTGGTCGCTGCCGCCGACCCTGGTCGCGCTCCTCGCGTCGCCTCTCGCGATCGACAGCCTGCTCGGCCTTGCCGCGGCGACCGCCGCTGCTGCGCTGCTCGCGCTGCTTGCTGCTGCGGCGATCACCGCTCGTTCGTTGGGCGCGAACCTCGCGCTGCTACTCGTCGACCCGCGGCGCGAGCGGGTGGCTGTGCGCCGCGACGAAATCGGGGCGGCGGTGCTGACCACGCTGGCCGAGGTCTACGTCTGGCTGCCGGTGCTGATCGGCGCGGTAGTCGGTGTATCGGGTGCCGCTGCCGCCGGCCTGTTCGCAGCCACGCGCATCGCCGGCGTTTTTAGCTGGGGCTACCAGGCGGTGGTCGCGACGCTCGTCCCCTCCCTGGCCGCCTCGGTGGCACGTTGCGATCCCCGTCGCGCGCGCCGCTTGATCGCGCAAGGAGCGTTAGGCGGTCTGATCGTGACGCTGCCGATCTGCTTAGTCGGAGCGGTCGCGGCGGGTCCCATCCTCGCTGTTTTCAGCAGCGACTACGCGCCGTGGCGAACGACGCTCATGCTCTTGATCGCGGCACGCCTGCTCGACGCCGCGGCGGGACCGCAAGGCGAGTTGATTCTGGTCGGGCGCAAGACTTGGGTCGGGGCGACGGCACTGGCAAGCTCGTGCGCGATCGGCACGGCGACGGCGCTGCTCACGCACAGCCTGCTGGGCGAGCAGGCGATCGGTCTCGGGGCGTTCGCAGCTTTCGCTTTCGCGAACGTCTCGCAGATGCTTTACGTCAGGCGTTGGGTAGGCAACTGGCGCCTCGCGGTCGAGAGCTCGCGCTCCGGCAGCGGCGTCGCTTCCGCAACGGGGGATCCCACAACGGGCGATCCCGCAATGGAGGCTCGCGCAACGGGCGCTGCCGCACACCGTGCTTTACGGCGCGCCCCCGAGCTGGCTGCGGCGCTGGCACTCGGGTTCCTCACGGCGTCGGTCGCGAGGCCGCCGCGCGACGCCGGCGGGGTGCTGCTGTGCGCAGCGATGGTGCTGCTGCTCGTCGGCTCTTCGCTGCTTTTGGCTGCCCGGTGTTTCGGCTTGCGCGATGCTTTGCTCTCCCCGCTGGGAGTTGCGGCCTTGATGGTCGCCTTGGTCTTTGCGTTGCGACCGGCGGCGCTGGCGCTGGCACCAAGCGACGCCGCCTATCCGCTTTTGTGGCTCGGCTTCGACTTCGCCGAACTCGGCCGTACAGCTGCCCTCGGAACGCTCGCTTTCTTCGGTTTCGGGGTCGCCTTCGCTGGTTCGTGGCTGGCGCTCAGGGAACGCGGCGGTGCCGCTGGCGGTGGTGGGGGCGGCGGCGAGGGCGCGCGCGGGGCGCTGTCTCGGCCCGCGAACGACGCCGCCACAGGTCCGCCGCTTAGCGAACGGAGGCTCGTCGGAGCGCTCGGCGGAGCGCTTGCAGTGGGTACGGCGCTGTGGGCCATCTTGTTCTTCCGGAACGGAGGCTTCGCGGCCCTGCTCGACGATCCAAGCCGGCTGCATTTGAACCAGTTCGGCGGCGGCCACTACGTCTTCGGGTTCGCGCTTTGCCTTGGCGCGACGCTGGTCGCTGTACAGGCCTGGCGCGAACGGCCGACGCCGCGCAGGTTGCTGCTCGTGGGCACGGCCAGCGCCGTCGCGCTGGCCGCGAGCGTCGCCTTGCAGACCCGTGGACAGCTGCTCGCCACCGGCGTCGCGGCGCTCGCCCTCGTCGCCTCGCGGGGCACGATCACGCGCTCCCGTGCGCTCCCGCTGGCACTCGCCGGGGTTTTGCTGCTCGCCGGGTTTGCCTGGATGCGCAGCGTGCGCGAGCTCGCCCAAACGTTGCCTCTGCGCGAGGCTGTCGCTCAGTCGCTGCACGGCAACCCCCTGCTGGACGCCACCCGCGACTTCGTCGAGTTCGATCACCTCGTCGTGCTCGAACAGCTCGTTCCGAGCGAGCTGCGACGGCTCGGTGGTCGATCGCTCGCGCAAGCGCCCCTCGCGTTCCTGCCCCGCCGCCTTTACCCGGAGAAGCCTTTGCCCATCGACTTCGAATTGGCGCGGGCGACGATGGGTACTTCGGCCCGCGCCGGGACACCATTCACGCTCGCTGGCGAGCTCTACTGGAACTTCGGTTGGCCGGCCGCCTGCACGCTGCTGGTCGCGGTCGGCGCGCTTGGCGGGGCCGGCTGGGGGCTGCTTCGCCGCCGCCACGGCAGACGCCCAGAGCTGGTACGCGCGATCGCCTTCGGCTACTCGTATCTGCTGCTGACGCGCCCGCTCGGCGCGATGCTGTTGACCACCGGACTCGCTGTCGCGGCCGCCTGGATCGTCGTGACCGCCGCCGAGCGCGGCGTCCGCCCCAAGACTCTGTGGAGGATGAGGTCCAGTCCCCGCGCTTGACGTTCGAGACCGAACAAGCGGCGTTGGCGCTCGCGCCCAGCGAGCGCGAGCCGACGCCGCTCCCGCGGATCGCGCACCAGCAGCGCCGCCGCTTGCGCCAGCGCCGCGACGTTGCCGGCCGGTACCAGCACGCCCGCCCCTCCGTCGAGCTGCTCGGGCACGCCGCCGACCGCGAACGCGACCGTCGCGACGCCGCTAGCCATCGCTTCGAGCACCACCAGTGGGCAGGCATCGGCCCGCGACGGCACCACCAGCACGTCGATCTCCGCTAGTTCGCGTAGCGACCAGCGGTCATCGGCATCGGGCGGCGGTACGCGACAGTCGATACCTCGGCGGGACGCCAACGCGAGCGTCTGTTCCCCCCACTCGCGCCAGCGTCCAGCGGCGGCCCGTCCGACCAGCCGCGCACTGAAGGCGTCGTCGCCGAGTTGCGCGCGTAGGCGTTCGACGACCGCGATGAAGAGGTCGGCGCCCTTGACCGGACAAACGGTCCCGACGTACCCGACCACCGGACGTCGGCTCCGGGCACTCGAGCGGCGCCGTGACAGTGGTGGCTCGGGGACGCCCGGGTAGAGCACGTCGGCGTCGACCCCTAAGCGCCGCAAGCGCGCGCGCGCGGCCAACGAGGGAACCAGTCGTAGCTCCGCAAGACGCGCGAGTTGTGCTGCCAAGAGCGCCTTGGGCGAACGGTCGAGCAATTCGTGAACGTGCAGGACGGTGCGTGGCCGCTGGCCGCCCGCCGCCACCGACGCGAGCAGCTCGGGGGTAGTCAGCACCGTGTTGAACAACAGCAGGTCAGGGCTTTCGCGGCGCAACCACGCGCTCCATTCGGCGAGGTACGCGGGCACGCCGAGACTTCTCCGCCAGACACCGGGAGGCTCGAGCATTCCCGCCAGGCTGAAGGCGTGTGGGCGGTGTTGCAGGCAAGCGGGAATGCCGAGACGTTCGAGCACCGACAACACCGGCCCCTCTTGCGGAACCCAGGCGCGTAGCTCCCAACGCTCAGCGAGCTGCGGCGCCATGCGCAAAAGCGAAACGGTTGCGCCACCGAGCTCACCCTCGTGCAACACGAGCCCGAGCCGTGGTCGGACTTGATCGGAGGCGAACAACTTGTGTGGGGTACCGGGAGCGCAGGGCGGCTATTCGCCGCTCGCCGACACCGTACCGCCGCCGCACAAAAAGCGCCACCGCTTTTGACGCCTGGGGCTGTGCTCGACAGATGTCAGATGTCCGCCGGGCTGGAAACGAGGCGGCGGCTGAGTTAAGTTCGCTACGACCCCACCGTGG
Source organism: Thermoleophilum album (assembly GCF_900108055.1). GTDB lineage: Bacteria > Actinomycetota > Thermoleophilia > Solirubrobacterales > Thermoleophilaceae > Thermoleophilum > Thermoleophilum album. The sequence continues at coordinate 142,585 of NZ_FNWJ01000001.1, forward strand.
AATCTGCCCCCACAGTCCCGCGGGTGCGCGAGGCGCCGCGTGCGCGTGTAGCCCCTCTGTCCACGCGGCTCGAGGCCCGACAGCCGGTCGCTGCCCAAAAGGATGCTCGGCGGCGCCTTTTGCTGTTCGCCGCCGACGTGCTGGTGTTCCTGCTTGCGGTCGCCGCAGCCACACTCGTCGAGGGCACGACGGATCCGCTCTGGTCGCTTTGGCTTGCTCCGCTGTGGGCGCTCGTCGCGAAGCTCGAAGGGCTCTACGACGCCGACCATCCGCGCATTTGGCACCGCACGAGCGACGAGGCGTCGAAGATCTTTCACTGGGTGACGGTCTCGAGCGCGGCGACCCTCTTCGTGCTGCGCGGCCTGCCCGAACAAACGATCCGGCTCGAGAGCGCACTGACCCTTTACTTCGTCGCGCTCGGCGCGGCTTTCCCCATGCGCGCTGCGGCCCGCGGACTGTGGCGTCGCCTGGTGGCACCCGAGCGGACCCTCGTGATCGGAGACGGTGAGCTTGCGCGCAGCGTCGGTCGCAAGCTGACGCTCGAGCCGCACCACAACGTGGAAGTGATCGGTCGCGTGCGTCGCGTCGCCAACGATGCGGCGCTCATCGCTACCCGTGACGACGCCGAAGCGACGAGCCGCGCCCCGGTCGCGCTCGGCGCCAAACGCAACGGCCGCCATGCCGCTTCGGCCGCCGATCGTGATCCCCTGTGGGGAAGCGTGCTGATCGACGACCTTTCGGTCGACGACCTCCGTCAGTTGATTCGCCACTTCGAACTCGAGCGGATCGTCTTGGCCGCTCCGGAGCTCGACGAGCAGACGCTCGCGCGCGTGCTCGCCGCATGCCGCCAGAGCGGCTGCAAGCTGAGCGTGGTGCCGCCGATGCCGGCGATGCTCGGAACGGCCGTCGAGCTCACACACATCGCGGAGCTGCCGTTGATCGAGTACGCCACTTGGCCAACGCCGCCTTCGACGATCGCTCTCAAGCGCGCCATCGACGTAATCGTCGGCGGCCTGCTGCTGGTGCTGGTGGCGCCGCTGATGGCGCTGATCGCGGTGGCGATCCGACTCGACTCGCGCGGTCCGGCGCTGTTCCGACAGCCCCGCGCAGGCAAGGACGGCAAGCCGTTCACGATGCTCAAGTTCCGGACGATGTGTGTCGACGCCGAGCGGCGGCTGTGCGAGCTGCTCAACGTCGACGAGCTCGAGGAACCGGTCTTCAAAATCCCCAACGATCCCCGGGTCACCCGCGTGGGACGCATCCTGCGGCGACTCTCACTGGACGAGCTGCCGCAGTTGATCAACGTGGTGCGCGGCGACATGAGCCTCGTCGGACCACGACCCGAGGAAACCTGGCTCGTCGATCGCTATGCGGAGCACGAACGCTTACGCCTGCTGATGAGACCTGGACTGACTGGGCCGATGCAGGTGCACGGTCGCGGCGACTTGAGCTTCCAGGAGCGCTTGGCGGTGGAGCGGGAGTACGTCGAGAACTACACCCTGCGCAAGGACTTCCAGATCCTTCTGCGCACCTTCTCGGCGATCGTTCGCGGCGGTGGTGCCTACTAGCGAGGCAGCAGCCAGCGCGACCGCCGCGGTCGTGTTAGGTTCGCTTTTATGCCCCCGCTAGCGTCCCCCTCACCCTCCCAATCCCCGTCGAACCCACGTATCCGACGCATCTCACGGGTGCTACAGCGCCCGCCCCGCCTGCTCGTGCTGGGCACCTTGATCGGCGGTCTGCTCGCTACGGGCTTGGCCGCGCCCGCCGTAGCGGCAAAACGCAGGGTCCCCTTCGGGTTTTTGGGCAGCGTGGTACCGCCGGAGATGTTCTCGGTTCCGGAGTCGGTGCTCGACCGTCAGTTCGCGCTAATGGCGCGTTCGGGTGTGGAGTCGGTGCGCCTTACCTTCGATTGGGGCTCGCTGGAGCCGACCCCGGGCAGCTACTCGCTGACCGAGGTCGACAAGCTCGTACGCAGCGCAAGTCGCTCCCGGCTACAGATCATCCTCAACGTTTCCGGCACGCCGTGCTGGGCTTCGAGCGCCCCGCTCGATCCCGAGTGCCGGCGGTTCCCGCCGAGCGACGCTAATCGCGTGCGCTTCGCCGCCTTGATGACGCTCTTGGTGCGCCGCTATGGCAGCAACGGCGAGTTTTGGCGAGAGAACCGTGCGGTGCCGCGCAATCCGATCACGCTGTGGCAGATCTGGAACGAGCAGACAGCGCCTTGGCACTGGCAGGAATCCCCGTGGGCACCGGGGTACGCGCGCCTGCTGCGCGCGACCTATCCGCAGATCAAAAGCGTCGACCGCCGGGCTCGCGTGATCGCCGGCTCGCTGGTCGCTTATGGCCGCTCGTACAACCCTTGGGACGCCGTCCGTGACCTCTACCGCGCCGGCGCGCGGCAGTACTTCGACGCGATCTCGGTGCATCCGTTTACCAACGATCCGCGCTCCGTCGCCAAGACCGCCTGGCAGACCACAGAGATCCTGCGGCGCGTGCGCCAACGCATGGACCAGGCTGGCGATCGCAAAAAGCCGCTGCTTGTGACCGAGATCACCTGGCCGGCCGGCAAGGGTAAGGTGCCGCGGCAGGCCCGTTTCTACATGGAGGTCACGCCACGCCAGCAAGCAGAGCGCATGCGGGCCGCCTTCCTCCGGCTGGCCGCGTGGCGTAAGCGGCTCCGCCTCACTCATGTTCAGTGGTACACGTGGGCCACCGCTTACGACCCGGTCGGTCCCGCGACCGTGATGCTGTTCCGCTACTCGGGTCTCACACAGATGCGCGGAACGAGCTTCAAGCCGATGCCGATCTTGGGCACCTACCGGTCGCTCGCCGCGCAACTCGAGGGCTGCCGCAAGGGCGACGACGCGCGGCGCTGTCGCTGACCGCAGCGACCGCCGCTTCGGCACGCTCGCCCGGGCGCTTAGCGCTCGCAGCGCGCGCAAGGAAGCTCGAAAAAACGCCTAGAGGACTGGAATCAGGCCACTAGCTGCGTTACGAATGAGAGCGCCCCCACCATGACCGACGCGACCCGCACCCGCAGTCGGGAACGGCACAAGCTCGCCCCCGGTTATCCGGCGCTCGGCCAGCCGCCTCTGCGCCGTGCGCTCGCGCGAACCTCCTTCTATCGCCGGCTGCTGCTCGTCGTCGGGGATGTCGCTGCCGTGCTGATCTGGGTCGGCCTGCTAGCGAGCGTGACCGGCCGCGCACCGACGTTGCCGGTCTGGTTCGCCGGCGCGGGGCTGGTCCCGTTGGTCGCGAAGCTCGCGGGTCTCTACGCCCGCGAACCGCTTGTGCTCAACCACGCGACGCTCGACGAGGTGCCGCGGATCGCCGCCGTCGCGGCCGTGGTGGTGCTGGCGCTGGGCGCGTCGCTCGGCGTGTCATCGGGGGCCCCGGGGCTCGCGGCGGGGGCGGCCCTCGTCGCCAGCGTCGCCGTCGCGCGCTTGGCCGTGCGGCGCGCCGGGCGCGCCTTGACGGCTCCTGAGCGGGTGCTCGTCGTGGGCGACGGACCCGCCTACGCGCTGTTGAAACGCAAGGTGAACGGGGATCCACGACTGAACGTCGCTTTGGTCGGCCGACTCGGGCGGGAGTCCGAGCCGCGCGCGATCGCGGATCGCCGGCTAGGCGCACCCAATGACCTCGAAGCGGTGGCGCTGACGCGACACATCGACCGCGTCGTTTTGGCTCCGGGTGAGTTAGCTGCCGGCGAGCTCGACGATCTTCTGCGCCGCGCACACGCGCTCGGCGTACGGATTTCGCTACTTGCGCCGGTTCCCGCCGCGGCCGGCAGCGCAGCGGTCACCGACGATCTCGGCGGTCAGGTCCTCATCGGTTTGCGCGAGTTCGGGATCGGGCCGTGCGGGCGTGTTGCCAAGCGCCTGTTTGACGTAGCCCTGGCCGGCGCGCTCCTGATCCTGCTGGCGCCCCTCATGGGACTGATCGCGCTGGCTATCAAGTGCAGCTCGCGCGGGCCCGTGCTGTTCCGACAGATCCGCGTCGGCAAAGACGGCAGGCGATTCGAGATCTTCAAGTTCCGCACGATGTTCGAAGGAGCTGATGAGCTCAAGCCTCTGTTGAGCGCCCTCAACCAGGCTGCGCCGCTCTTCAAGATCGCCAACGATCCGCGGACCACTCCGGTCGGGCGGCTGCTCCGGCGTTACTCGCTCGACGAGCTGCCGCAACTTTTCAACGTCCTGCGCGGCGAAATGAGCTTGGTTGGTCCGCGTCCCTTGATCTGCGAAGAGGACCGCCTCTTCAACGGCTGGCAACGCAGTCGCTATGCGGTCGCCCCGGGCATCACTGGGCCCTGGCAGATCCTCGGCTCAAGCCGCGTGCCGCTGAGCGACATGGTCGCGATCGATTACCTGTACTGCGCGAACTGGTCGCTCTGGCAGGACCTGAAGATCTTGCTGCGCACGCTTCGCTACGTGCTGAGCCGGCAAAGCGGCGAGCACATCGGCACTCGCCGCTGACCGCCGTCGCAGGTCGATCGGCACCGGCCGCTGACCGCCGTCGCAGGTTCCGTCAGTGGTCGCGTAGGCCGGGCGCGAGCGTCGAGTAAGGACTGCGGTTTGCGGTCGCGGGTTCCGGCGGCGCGCCGCGGTTATGTCAGCGGTCGCGCAGGCCGGGCGCGAGCGGGCCGCCGGGCGTCCGGCTTCGCCGCAGCGGCGGCGTGCCCTCGGACTCCTCGTCGGCCGAGGCCAGGGTGATCGGCTGCAGCGAGTAGCCGCCGCTGATCGAGCCCCCGTTGGCCACGACGCCGAACACCGGGACGCGCAGTGCTTGGAGCTGACCGGTGAAACGCGCGGCGTCGGCGAGACGCGTCTCGCCGAGCCTCGCGACCGCGACAACGCCGTCGATTCCGCGCACGACCGCCACCGCGTCGGCATAGTGACCAAGCGGCGGCGTGTCGATGACGATCAGGTCGTGACTGCCACGGATCACGTCCAGTACCGGCCCGATCGCCGACGACTGCAGCAGACTCCAGGGATCCGGAGGCGATCCGCCAGCGGTGATCACGTGCAGGCTCCCGCGCCGCTCGTCGAGGCCTTCCAATGACAACGGCGCGACCTGCAGCACGTCGAGCGGCGATGCCTGGCCGCGCAGAACCTGCAGCAGGCCCGGGGCGGCGTGCAACCCGTGACGACGGGCCAGCACCGGTCGCCGCAGATCAGCCTCGACGACCGCAACCCGCAGACCTGAGCGCGCGGCCGCAGCCGCCAAATGCCAGGCGACGGTGCTGCGCCCCTCGTCGCGCCCTTGCGAGCAGATCGCCAGCGCCGATAGCGGACGTCCGTTGGTGAAGCGCAGGTTGGCGTCGAGGACCCGGAACGCCTCCGCCAACTCGGGGTCGAGCAGACCCAGCGGGCCTTCCCGGTTCAATCGACGCGAGAAGGGCAAGGTCGTCAACACGGGCGCTCCGAAAGCCGCCACCACGTCCTCGCTGCGACGCAGCCGTCGGTCCGTTTGCTCGCGCACGAGCGCCAGCCCGCTACCCAGCACCGCCCCGAAGATCAAGCCGAGCAACACCGTCTGGATCGGGTCGCCGGCCTTGCCGGTCGGCACGTAGCCGCGCTGGATCAGGCGCGGCACAGCGTTGTCGCCGGAAGCGAGCAGCTCCAGGCGCTCCAGGTAGCTGGACAGGCGCTGCACCGCTGCCGTCGTGCGTCGGCGCGCCGCTTGGCGCAACTCCGCTCTCACCAAGCGCGCCAGCCGCAGCGCGGCGCGCCGCTCAGCAGCGCCCGCGAGCTCTTGTGCGCTGCGTGCGTAGAGGTTGGCGAGCAGCGCCGCCCGCTCGGGTCGGCGCGCGCGGGCGACGATTGTCACCACGTCGCTGTCGCGACCACCGGTTACGCGGACGTCGGCGAGCACATCCTCGGTCGTCGCCGCGATTCCGCGCCGCCGCAGTGCAGCAGCCGTGTTCTCGGCGACGTCACGCGACTCGACGAGCTGCTCAAAATCCCGCGCCAGCTTGTCGACGTCGGGCGAGGTGGGAGCCAGCCCGTAAGCGTTCTGCTCCGGTCCGATGGTCTGCCGAAAGAGCAGCTTGGCCGTCGACTCGTAGTAGTCGCGATTGGCGATTGCGAACACCGCTGCAGCTATCCCAACGAGCAAGCTGACCACGAACACCAGTGGCCAGCGGCGGCGCAGCACGTCGAGCAATGGGGGCGTCTCGATCGTCGATGACACGGGGGCTACCGTCCGATTAGTCGCTAACGGAGGGGCTATCGCTTCCTTGCGGGTATCCGCAAGCGCAATCCAAACTAGCGCAGCCTCGATCCGTCGGCCAGCGTCCGCCGGTCGACCGTGGCGGCGCGCGCAAGGCGACGGTCGACACCGCCCACAGGTGACCCGAGCGCCCACCCGAGCAGCAAGCCGAGAATCACCCCGTGCACGCCGTAGAAGGTGTCCTGAGCGGTGAGCTGCACCAGGTAGTAGGCAAGAAGCGCGAACGCCCAGGCCCGCAGTTCGCCCTCGTCTTCGCGCAACAGGCGGCTAGCGCGACCGGCGGCCGCCGCGAGGACCATCGCCACCAGACCGAAGCCGATCGGACCGAGTTGGTAGAGCAGCGACAGATAGCCGTTGTCGGGAGCGCGCAGAGGCGTTTCCCCACGCAGACGCGAGGGCTCGCCGGCGCTCCCGACGCCGTGGCCGAGGGGCTTCGTCAGCGACGCTGGCAACTGCTCGACCAGGGTTTGCCGACGCTCGTTCACCGAGCGGTCGCTGCTCGCCGCGCTGATCGTGTGCACCCGCGCGACGACCTCGCGGGCGGCTGGGCTGACCGGGGAGAGCAGCGCGGTCACCGCGACAGCCGTGATTGCGAAACCCGCGACCGCCGGCAACGCCCGGCCGCGCGTGGCAACCACGAACGCGAGCGCCCCGGCGATCAACGCCAGCCACGCCGACCGCACGTAGGTGAGCGCGAGCGCGACCCCGCAGAGCGCCGCGAAGGCCAGCGCGAAAGTTGGGCGTCGCCGCAAAACGAGGGCTGCCAACAGGCCGAAGGCAAGGAGCGGCGCCAGCGTCCCAGGACTGTTGAGGGTCGAAAAGACGCGCAGCGCCCCCTCTCGCTCGACGATGATGCTCCAAAAGCCGCTGAAGTCGAGCCACGCCTGATCCCAGCGCGGTAACCCGGCGATCCGCTGCCACAGCGCATAAAGGGCGATCAGCGGTACCAGCACCAGGACCGCTCGGAAGAGCACGCGGATCGGTTCGTCGCGCGGCAACGTCGCGCCCAGCAGGAGACCCCCACCGAGACCCGACACGTAGGCACCAAAGGCGAACATCGCTGGCAGCGGCGCCTCGGCGAACCCCAGCGGCAGGCCGATCGCGAAAGCCACCCCGATGGCCGTCGCCGCGAGCAGTCCGGGACGCGGTATCCGCGCCCTCGTGAGTTCGATCAAGGCCGCCCCCGCGGTCGCCACGAAGGGAAGCAGCGAGAGCGGATCGTTGGCCAGCTGAACCGTCGTGTAGCCGAGCACGCGGCGGACGCCGGGCACCACGAACCACAGCGCGAGCAGCGCGAACAAGCCGCGCCGTCGGTCGCTCGCGTAGACGGCGAGGACGGCCACCAGCAGCGCGATTGCGCAGGCCACCTGCGGGTACAGCGGCGTTGCGAATGCCACGACCAGTGCCAGGGGGAGCGCGACCAGCAAAAGAAATCGGGGCGTCGACCGGTCTAGCCGAGCCGGCTCGAGCGCGACCGGAGCGCTCAGGCGCGATGCGCGAGATCCCGCCATAGCTCCTCCATCGCAAGCGCTGCCCGCATCCGGTCGAAGCGGCTCGCCGCCGCGCGCGCGCTCCGTCCCATCGCTTCCAGCCGCTCGCGGTCTCGCAGCAGTTCCGCCGCCGCCGCGCTCCACAGCTCCGGCCGGCAGGGAGGCAGCAGCCGCCCGTGTTCGCCGTCGGCGATCAACTCGGGGCCGGCACCTCGTTCGGAAACCAGCGGCGGTGTCCCGCAGGCCATGCTTTCCACGGTAACCAGGCCAAACGGCTCGCACCAGGAGGGCACGAGCGTCAGGTCGGCGGCGGTCAGGATTGCCGGGACGTCGTTGCGCGCGCCGGCGAAGACCACCCTGTCGACGACCCCGAGCTGGGCGACGAGGCGCCGCAGCTGGCGCTCGTAGGCGCGGTTGTCGAAGGCCACCGCTGGCCCCGAGAACGCCACCTCGCCGACCAGCACGAGCTTCGCATCGAAGCCCTCGGCGACCAACCCCGCCAAACAGCGAATCGCCAGATCCTGACCCTTCCAGGGGGTGATCTGAGCGATCTGGACGAGCAGCGCCACCGAGGCATCGGCGCCGAACTCATCGCGAACCCGGCGGGCCCCCGTAGGGTCGGGTCGGAAGCGCTCGAGATCGATGCCGTTGTGGAGATGGACGAGGCGCGCACGACCGCGGGAGCGCCCAAGTGCGGCTTGCAAGCGCTCGCGGGTGTCGCGCGACACCGCGCAGATCGCGTCGGCGCCGCGCGCCAGCAAGCGAGCCACCAGGCGTCCCGAGAGGTTCGCGGGAAAGTGCTCGTGGGCACGCACCACCAGCGGCGTGCGATGCCTGCGGCACCACGGGATCGCCGAGAAAGCGGCGCGCGGCGTGTTGGCGTAAACGAGATGCGGACGAAACCGCTTGGCGATCCGCGCCAACCGCGAGGCCGCTGGCGCGAACGGGACGAGCGATCGGGGGGTCCGCAGCGGATGCAGGCGGAAGCTCAGTTCGAAGGCCGGCAGCGCGGATCGCGGGATACCACGTTCGTCGAGCGCCCTTGCGAGCGGGCCGTCGGGCACTAGCACCAACAGCTCGTGCCGCTCTGCCGCACACTCCAGCAGGTCGAGCAGAGCTCGTTCGGCTCCACTCATCGCCGCCGTGTGGTTGACGAAGAGAACGCGCAAGGTTCGACTCGAAGTCGACCACTAAACCTTGCCGCCGCGGGGGCTCCACCGCGACAGGGGGCGAAACCACCTTACTGCGCACCCCGATTGGCCGCTACGACCACCAGGCGCGGCGAACCGTCGAGCGCAATGCGCAGAGTGCCGGCCTCGAAGCGAGGCGGTCGACCGACAGCACCACTGGTGGGGTCGACAACCGACAGCGGCTTGCCACCGTCGAGCGCCAGCCGCACGCGGAGCACGGGCACGTCGAGACGGCGTTGTCGCAACGGATCCCACAGCGGATCGGTGCGCCAGAGGGCCACCACGGCGCGCCCGTCGCTACGTCGAAGGAGCAGGCTGCGGACCGTCGGTGGTGCGAAAACGTTGGCGCTAATGCTGGCTGAACGCGCGCGACCTTCTTCGCTCCGCGCCGTGCGCACTGTTCGCAGCAGGTTCCGCACCGCAGCGAACGCGGGCTTCGGTGTTAGGTCGTAGCGTAAAAGCCCGTAGTGGCGCTCCGCGTCGCGCCCCGCGGGGTCGGGTAGCTCGTCGACCAGCTCGTACAGGTAGGTGCGCTCGATTCCGTCCTTGAAGAACTCGAGCAGCATCCCCGGCACGTAGGCGGCGGCAACGTCCTCGGGCAGGCCGGGCTGCGAGGACCGCGCACCGAGGGCGTTGTGGAAGCCCGCTTCGGTCGCCCACACCCGCGTTGGCGAGCCGCACACTGGGCGCAGGCGCGCGATCTCGAGGGCGACCCGCGCTGGGTTCGCGGGCAAACCGCCGGGATACGGATGAGCGTTGCAGACGTCGAACCAGTCGGCCAGGAAGCCGGCCGATGCTGGCCCGTCCCAACTTCCGAACGAGGGCCCGACGAACGGCAAGGCACGGAGCTCCGGACGCCCGTCGATCAGCTCCCGCAGGCGCCGCGTGTAGACGCGCAGGCGCTGCTCCCAGCCCTTTGCGCCATCGAAGTGGTCGAGTTCGTTCGGCGCTTCGAGGGCTGCGGCCGCGCCCCGCAGCTCCGTTGCCACCGCCGCCACTAGCTGCTCCGCGCTACCGCCGGCAAACCCCGGTGCGCCCAGCGCGAACAAGAAACGCAGACCGTTTCGACGGGCGCGTTCGATCGCCGACAGGTAGCGCCGGTTCCAATCGCGCCAGCTCGCTGCGGGATTGGCGTAAGCGTCGTCGCGGAGGTTGCGAACGCCGAGTTCGCGGAGCCGCTCCACTAGCTCGGGCCAGCGCGCGTAGGCGGTGTCGAAGTAGGCGACGTGCGTGACCACCCCCACCGAGTCGAGGAACCGCTCGGCACTTGCCACCTGCACCCGCGCCGCCGAGCTCGGATCGGCGAGCGCCAGCGAGAGGCTCAAGGCCAGGAGCAACACGGAAACTCCGCTCGCAAGCGCACGCCACGGCGATCCTCCCACGTCGAGAAGGTCGGCCTGCGGCCGCTCGAACTGCGCTCGCCAGGCGCGGGCTGGACGTTCCGACGAGCCCGCTCTCTCCTCGCTCGCCGCCAGTGAAGAGCTGTCTTAGGGTTTCGGCGGAGTGCCCCCACCCGCCTTTCCTACACCCCGAACCGCGGGCGGCGGTTTGCTTCGGCGCCGCCTGGTGCGCGCCGGCGCGATCACCTACACGTGCTCGGCGCTCTCGCTTTCGGCCAACCTGATCACCGGCATTCTCGCGGCCCGTTTGCTCGGGCCGGAGGGCCGCGGCATCGTCATCGCTCTCGCCTCCGGCGTGCAGCTCTGCGGGTTCCTGTTCGCCGCTGGCGTCGCCCAGAGCCTGTCGTACTACGCGGCACGGGAACCGCAGCGGACGCCGCAACTGGTGGCCGGCTGGCTGGTGATGCTGCTGCCGCTATCAGCACTCGCCGTCGTCGTGACCGAGCTTTTGGTGCCCGTGATCTTCGCCAGCGAGAGCCAAGCGATCGCGATCGGACGCTGGTTTGCACTAGCCGCGGTGCTCGTGATCGGACTCGAGCTGGTCTACGGGATCCTGCTCGGTCGACACGACTACGTCGGCTTCAACCTGGTGCGCGTTGGGCAGCCGGCGCTGACGGCCCTCGGCTACCTGGCGTTGTGGCGCCTCGAGCGGCTCTCGGTAGCGGGAGCGCTCGCCTCCCTGGCCGTCGCGACCGCACTCGTCGTTGCGTTCGGGCTAACGCGCGGGCTGCGCGGAACACGACTGGCCCGGCCGGACGTCGCGGTCGCCGCTCGCTCTCTTTGGTACGGGGTACGCGCCCAGGGCTCGACGGTCGCCGCGAACCTGAGCGCGCGCCTCGACGTCGCCGTGTTGCCCGCCTTCGTGAGCGCCGCAGCAGTCGGGCTCTACTCGGTCGCTACCAACGTCTCCCTGATCGTCTACCAGGTGGCGAGCACCTTCGCTGCGGTCGTGTTGCCGGCCGCCGCCGCCGATCAAGCTGGTCGCGCACGGGCGAAAGTGGTGCTCTCGGCCTGGGCGACGCTGTCGGTGTGCGGTTTGGCTGCGCTGGCGCTTGCGATCGTTGGCGAACCGCTGCTCGGTCTCGTCTACGGCGACGCCTTCCGACCGGCGATCGAACCCTTGCGACTACTGCTTCCGGGCGCCGTGCTGTTCGCCGTCGCCTCGATCGTGGCGTCAGGACTTGGCGCCGAGGGGCGGCCGTTCGCGGCGACGCTCGCACACGTCCTGGGAGCGATCGTCATGGCTGTCGGTCTCGCCCTGTTCGCGCCCAGCGGCGGAACCACGGCGGCGGCCCTCGTCTCGACAGCCTCCTACGCGACCGTGTTTTCCGTTGTGTTGTGGTGGTATGCGCGGGTTACCGCACTGCCGGCGGCCGAGCTGGTACCGACACCACGGCGCCTGCGCGCACGCCTGCGGGCACTGACCACGCTGCCAGCTGGCACTAGCGGGAGACGTTAGGTCGACGCGGACGCGGTAGCGGGACACACGACCCGTCGCTGCGACGGGCGCAGCCGGCCAGCGCGCGCGCTACCGCCACGTACGCCCGGAAGGCCGGTTTGCGCACGAAGCGGCGGCGCCCGTTCCAGGCGAGCAGCCCCGTGTAGTCGAAGATGTTCTGACGATCCCGGTAGCGCGTGATCCACGAGTACCAGTACACCCGTCGCACGCCGATACGGCGGTCACGAACAGCTCGGACGAGCAAGCGATGCACGACTAGCAGCCGCTTGACGACGCCGCGGTCGTCGGTCACGACCTCGCGGGCGTAGCGCGGGACACGGGCGCGCCCCTTGGCCGCCGGCCAGCCGACCTCGGTAGCCCACAGCCCCTTGCGACCGTCGCCATGGCGACGCATGACCGCTCGGAAGAGGCGCAAGGCGCGCACCACGTTGGCCGGTTTGCCGGTGTACGTCTGCACCGCGCCGACGTCGAACAGCCCCCGCACTCCCGCGTCGTAGAGCGCGCTGAGCTGGTTCCAGGAGTCGTTGGTCAGTCCTGCCAACACCACACGCGCCGAGCGATCGGCACCGTGCACGGCCGCGCTGGCGGCGCGCAAGAGAGCCACGTAACCGTTCGGAAACGCGTAACGGCGGAACTCACGACGGTCGGGAACCGTCCATTGGTAGGGCAGATGTGGCTCGTTCCAGATCTGCCAGTAGCGCAGCGGCACGTACGGCAGCTCGCGGTGCTCGCGCCAAAAGCTGCCGCGCGGACCGTAGCGGCGCACGAGCGCCGCCACGAAATCCGCGTACGTTTGAGGGTCCTTCGGCGGCGCGGCGACGGTGTCGGCGATACGTGCCCAGCGCGGCGCGTACATCACGATCGGCACGAGCTCGATGCGCGTCCGGGCAGCCCGCGCCACCACCCGATCGAGCGCAGTGAAATCGATCGGCCCGTCCGCTTCGGGCTGGGCGAGCGACCAGTTGAAGACGAGGCGCGCAGTCTCCACACCAGCGCGACTCATCAGGTTCCAGGCGGCGTCTTGAGTCGGTTGAGGGGCGGCCTCGATGCCGTCGCCCCAAAACATCCCGAGGAACCGCGGTGGCACCTGCCTTGCGGCCCCCGCGGTCGCGGCCGTTGCCGCCGTAACGAGCAGCAGCAGCGCGCCGACCGCGGCAACCCGCATCGCTTGCTTAATTGCGAACACGCGCATCCCTGCTCACCGCTGTCGAGATCGTGCACACCCTGCGCTGACGCCCCCGCTGCTCCCTAACTAACACCGGCAGCGGCCCGCCGATGCGCCGCGCCCGTGAGCGCTAAAGCCTACGGCCAGTCAGCTCCCGTGCAACCGTACGGTAGGCAGCGAGCGCCGGCATCGGCTCGAAGCGCCAATCCGGCTCGATCCGCAAAAGGCCGCTGTAGTCGAAGATCCAATCGGGCGCTCGGTAGGCACTCGACCACTCGTACCAGTACACGCGGCCGAGGCGGATCTGGGGATCGCGCACCGCCCGGGCGGCAAGCCGGTAGAGCTCGCGCAGCTGCTTGGCCATGCCGCTGTCGGTGGTCACAAACGGACTCTGCCCGCGCGGGTAACGAGCCCGCCCGCGTGCTGCGGGCCACGAGGTTTCGGTGATCCAGAGCGCACGCCGGGAATCGCGGTAGCGACGCATCGTCGCCCGCATGTTCTCGAGCACCACCAGCAGGTTCTTGGGTTTACCGGTGAACGTCTGGCTAGCGACGACGTCGAAGCAGCCCCGCCCGCCGGCGCGGTAAATCTGCGCGAGGTATCGCCAAGCGTCCTCGGTCAGTCCGGCGAGCACCACGGTCGCCCCGCGGTCGGCGCGCTTGATCGCCTTGTAGGCGCCGCACAGAACCCGCACGTAACCCTGCGGAAAGCGCTGGCGCGACGCTTCCGGGTCGGATCGCGCTACGTCCCAGTTGTTGCGGTAGTGCGGCTCGTTCCAGATCTGCCACTGCCGCACAGGGCGTCGCGGCAACTCCGGATGTTCGCTCCAGAAGCTGCCCTTCGGGCCGTAGCGCGCGATCAGTTGTCGCATGAAGGCCGCAAGCGTGGAGGGATCACGGGGCGGCGCGCTTGGTCGCGTGGTGAGCCGCGCCCACGTCGGCGCCGGGTAGATCACAGCCAAGAGGTCGAGGCCGTTGACGGCCGCGCGCGCGACGACCGCGTCGATCCGTGTCCAGTCCGCGGGCGCTTCGCGCCACGGCTGCGCCTCGGCCCAGTTGAAAACGGTGCGCACGCTCTCGACTCCGGACCTCGCCATCAACCGCCACTGCTCGTCCTGCAAGGTGGGCGGCGCATCGATCGCCGTGTTTCCCCAATAGACGCCCATGAAGTGCGGTGGGACACGCCGCCCGGCCGCCCACGCTGAGGCCGCTGCGCTGGCCGCGAGCGCCAACACCGCTACCGCCGTGCCGGCTACCCGCAGCCAGCGCCGGCCTACGCAGGCGCGAATAAGCGTCGGTCGAAGATGGGGCTGGGGGCTGTGCATCCGTGCTCGTGGGGCTCTCGAGCTCTTTTTTACCAGCGCGCCGGGGGCGCTAGCTCAGTTGGGAATGAAGTAGAAGGGGTTCGGATACTTGAAGGAGCGGTCCGCGTGACCCCCGGCGAGATCGGACACTTGGTCGCCGACGTTGGCGAGGATGTCGAACCCTTGGCGCTCGAGCTCGGCCCGCACGCCGGACTTGAACTTCGCGGTCGGTTCGTTCATCGGCTTGTAGAAGGCGCCGTCCCAGTTCGAGTAGCCAACGCGCCGGAGGTTGTCCTCCCGAACTTGCTTGAGCTCAGGCGGGGTGCCCGTCACAAAGAACACCGCCAGTCCTGCGCTCTTGGCGTAGCGGAACAGCTCGAGAGTCGGTTGGATCGCTTCACCCCCGAGCAGCGCGCCCTGGGCGACCCCGAGCTGGGAGAAGCCCGTCGCTTCCAGATAGCGATAGTTGGAAAGGCTCGTTTCGTCGATGTCGAGCACCAGCGCCGGACGCCCCGACAACCCGCGCGGGCGCAACAAGCGCAGGCGGCACGAGCGCACCCGCCGATAGAGGCGCTCACCGGTGCGCGGGTGACGCACGGATGTCGCGACGTAGCGCGTCGAGCACTCGCGGTCGGTGCGCGCCGGTCGGCGCGCCTCCGCCAGGCGCGCGGCTATGTAGTCGCGTGCCGCCCGCGCCACCGAAGCGAGGTCTTGCTCGTAGCGTCCCGAATCGTGATAGTCACGCAGGCGCGGCAGGAACTCCGCGGGGGCCGCCCCGAAGGTGCCCGTCGCCGGCAGCACCGGTAAACCGAGTGCCGTCGGGCGCTCCCCAAAGATCGTCGTGCCACCGAGCTCATAGGGCACCACCTCGGCAGCGGCGCGGGCCGGCGCGACGACGCCCGCCAGCGCAACCGCCAGCATCGCGGTCGCCAGGTAGGTCACCAAGGAAAAACGCCTGCCAGCTTGCATTTCGCGACCCCCGCAGAGCTTGCCGTGCCCGACCATCATCGCGCCCTTCCCAAAGACGCGCGTAAGCGGTCCTGGAGCTTCGTCGGCTCGCGGAAGATGTCGCTCGGCCGCGCCGGCCGGTAGTCGAAACCGACACGCTCGAGCCAGCCGGAGCGAACCAGATCCATCACCGGGTGATGCTGCTCGGCGCCGCTCGGCAACGCCGTCGCAACGGCGCACGGGCGCGAAACGACTTGCGGCGGGTCGGGCAACGCCGGCGGCTCTAGCCGTGGACGATGTCGCCAGTCGAAGGCGTGCGCGATGTTGCGCGCCTTCGCGTCGCGCACGGTCAGCGGCTTGAGACCGAAGCGGTACTCGATCATCTTGAGGATCGACTCGAAGCCGTAGACGTCGTGCGCGACGTGTCCGCGACGCACCCACGGCGAGATCACAACCGCCGGAATCCGGATCCCCATCTGCCCGAAGTCCTGTGCCGGATCCGCCGAAGCGCGCGCATCCGGTACCCGCGGCGGCGCTACGTGATCGAAGAAGCCGCCCCACTCGTCGTAGACGATGAACAGCGCCCCGCGCCGCCAGTGCGGCGAGGAAATGAACGCGTGAACGACGTCAGCCATGAACGCTTGACCGGTTCGCACGTCGCCGTGTGGATGCTCGTCGCCGGAGATACCCGGCTCCTCGCCGACCGCTCCCCCGAAGTTCGGATCGACGAACGACACGCGTGGCAGGGTGCCGCTCGCGCAACGGGCGTAGTACTCCGCGATCGGGGCCGAAATCGCCAATCCGCGGGCGCCCCAGAGCGCCGTCACGGGCACGTCGGAGTAGAAGTAGCGGTGCGAGACGCCGGCGCGCTCGAGCGCGTACCAAATCGTCGTCTCCCACGGGAAACCGGTCGGGTAGCCGGCTTGCGGCGGGATGCTGTTGTCCTTCAGCCCATAGGACTGGGCGGCATGCATGTACTCGCGGTTCGGGAAGGTGGGACCGAGCAGCGAGCAGAAGAAGCGGTCGAACACGGTGAACGCCTTCGCCGCGTCATGGATGAAGCCGAGCTCGCCCTCCCGGTAGTAGGAGATCGCGAACACGTCGTTCTCACCGGAGCGCAGGAAGCCGTCCATGCGCCCGCCATTGACCTGGACACGACCGCCGTCCCAGGAGTGATCGGGATCCGGGTGACCGCAACCTTGCCAGTCCGGGGCGAGCGGTCGCGTCGGTACGAGCCGTCCCTCGCGGTCGGGGTATAGGAGACCCGCCTGCCGCCCATCGGCTTTCGGAAGCCAGCCGAGATAGTGGTCGAAGGAGCGGTTCTCCATCATCAAAACGACGAACGTGTCGACCGGCATGTTCCGCGGGGAGGGCAATCCTCTACGGCGCTCTCGCCGCGCGGCTTCGGCGATCAGTTGATCAGGCGAAAGCGTTAGCGCCGCCGAGGCCGCGACACCAGCGGCTACCGCAGTCCTCGCGAGAAACTCCCGGCGCCGCAAGTACTCCTGCGGCTGCTCCGCGAACAGCTGCTCGTCGCGCTCGTTGCGCGGACGCTCGTACTTATCCACGCTTCACCCCCTGCCCTTCGCTGCCGATCCTCGTCTGCGCGACCGCATGTTGAAAGGACCGGCACGGGCGATTGTAAACGCGCCGTTGCCGCGCTAGTGGAGGTCACGCGAGGCGCCGCGAGTTAGCCGCGGCGATCACCGGCGCACAACGAACGGTCCGCAGGGCTTGCCGTCCTCCTCCCGTAGCGGCCGACCGCGGTCGTCCTTCGGCACGATCCGCAACTCGCGCGCACCGACCGACACTTCGCCGTAGGAGAAGCGATCGATCACCGAGCAGCGCATGCCGACGCCGTTCGGCGGTGGCGGCTCGAAGAACACGTCATCGACAAGTCGCCCCGCATTCGGGCGACCGACTGCGGTGTCGATCTCGAGGCCGAAGTTGGCGGTCGCCGCCGGCCCGACCGTCACCTCCAGCAAGCCGCTCGGTTGCGGACCACCGGACTCAAGCGTGCGATACCGGACATCGCCGGCCAACACCGCATGGACGTCGGTGGTGATCACAACCGTTCCCGGCACGCGCGCTATCTCCCGCAGCAATGCGCGCCGCTCGGCCTCATAACCCTCCCAGCGGTCGTAAGGAAGCGCGTAGAACTGCTGCATCGGGACCTCGTTGACGATCACCTTGAAGCGCGCGGTCGAGCGACGTAGGTCGCGCAGGAACTGCTCGCGCTGAGCGCGACCGAGCATCGTGCGCTGGGGCGAGCGAATGGTGTCAAGACAACGCTGCGCGACCGGCGCGGCGAGCGACGGAACGAGCGCCGCGAACAGCGCTCGCTTGTCGGCGGGCGCCGTCGGCGCGAGGTCGGGTGCGCCCGTTTGCGGGTTGTCGCAAACGCCACCGGCCGACGCCTTCGCCGAGCGGAACGAGCGCTCGTCGAGGAAGAACAACTCGAGGTTGCGCCCCCACCGCACCGACCGGTAGATGCCGAGCCGGCGCGAGTAAGCGACGGGAGCGTAATCGCGGAACGCCCGCAGCCCCCGTTGGTAGAGCAGGCGACCGTCGATCTGCACACCGTTGGAGAAGGAGCGTTCGAAGGGCGAGAAGTCGTTGACGAACTCGTGGTCGTCCCAGTGCGAGAAAAGCGCCGCGGTCGCGCGTAGACGCCGGAGCGGCGCCTGCGCCAGGTTGCGCCGGTACTTAGCCCACTTCTGCGCGACGGTGAGCGCGATCGGCCGCAGCGCACCGGGCACTTCGCTGTCCGAGTAGATCGTGTCGCCGAGCGCGATGTTGAAGTCGTTGCGCTCCCGCGCCATCGCCGAGAAGATGCGTAAGTCGTTCCAGTAAGGCCGTGTCTGGCCGGGCGTAGCGGTGGCGTCGAAGTCGCCGGTCCAGGCGAAACGCACGGTCTTCGCAGCAGCGCGCGACGGCGCAGTCACGAAGGTGCCGAGGGGGCTCCGCGAGCGACCCGCGCGAAAGCGGTACCAGTAGCGAGTACCGGGATTAAGTCCGCGCACGGTCACCTGAGCGGTGAAGTCGTGGGCCGAAGTGGCGCGCACCAGGCGGATGCGTCGCGCGCGGCGTAGGGCACGATCACGAGCCACGACGAGCTCGAGCAAAGCTTGGCGATCGACACGCGTCCACAGCGTTACGCGATCGGTCCGCGGCTCGCCGGCTGCGACGCCCGCCGTGAAGCGAGCGGCGTCGACCGCTGTCAACGCGGCCGGGCGCGCACCGCTACCGCCCGCCAGCGCGAAACCCGCTGGGACGACAACCGCCCCGCTTGCGAGCAGACTGGCCAACAGCACTGAAGGGCGGCGGTCTCGAGTCATGGGCCGACGCTAACGCTCGACGCGGCGACTTGCAAGAAGTGGTGAACCGTGGTTCACTTTCTGCCTGCCCGTGGCGTACCGACGAACCGCCCAGGACCGAAAGCGTGCCGCCCGCACCCGCGAGCGAATCCTCCAAGCAGCGTTGGAACTGGTGCGTGCGGGCGGCTTCGCTGCAGCCCACGTGCGTGCCGTAGCGGCCCGCGCCGGCGTCTCGGTCGGCAGCGTCTACAGACACTTCGGGTCGAAGGGCGGGCTCCTCGAAGAGGTCTTCAGGGTGGCTTCCGAACGAGAGCTTTCGGTGATGACCGAAACGGCACGGGCGCACGCCGAGGCGCCGGTACGGGAGCGGCTTGCCGCCTGCGGGGAGGCGTTCGCCCGGCGCGCCCTGGCAGCTCCGCGCCTCGCCTACGCCCTGATCGCCGAGCCGGCGGGACCGGAGGTCGATGCTGCGCGCCTGGAGCTCCGGCGCGGCTACCGCGACGTGCTCGCGACGGCGCTGCGCGAAGCGGTCGCGCGGGAAGAACTCGAGCCGCACGATTGCGAAGTCCTCGCCGCCGCCCTGGTCGGTGCGATGGCCGAGGCGTTGGTGGGACCGCTCGCCCGCGAGACGGTGCGGGCGTCGGGACGAGAAGCGCTGGTCGCAGCGCTAGTCGGCATCTGGGTACGCGCCCTGCCCCTGCGCCGCGAGCGCCGATGCCAACAGCCAGCGGCCGCCGGCTCGCCAAAGAGCGCGGCGCCGACGAAGACTTAGACCATCGAGGTACGGGCAAATGGGTACAGAAACGACGACGCTAGGAACGACCCGCGCGAGCGCACCACAGGCGCCTGCGGAGCGGGCCGCAGGCCGCGCGTTGCGGGACACTCACGAGGTCACCAATCAGCCGCCGCCGCTACGTCCCTACAACTCCTACTCGGCGGATCCGGCGCTGCGCGAGGCGGTGGCGCGGGAGGGCGCTAGTTGGGCGCAGGCAGCGCTCGAGGAGTGCGGTGCGCTGGCCGGTTCGGTCGAGGCCTGGGAGCACGCGGAGCGAGCGGAGCGCAACGAGCCCCGGCTCGTCACCCACGACCGCTACGGCCACCGCATCGACCGCGTCGAGTGCGATCCCTCCTGGCACTGGCTGCTGCGCGAGGCGATTGAACGCGGAATGGCAGGCATGCCTTGGCGAGAGCAGCGGCCTGGCGCGCACGTGGCGCGCGCGGCGCTGTTTTTCCTCTGGACTCAGGTCAGCTCCGGCGTCATGTGCCCCGTGTCGATGACCTACGCCGCGGTGCCAGCGCTCCGGGTCGAGCCGCAACTGGCCGAGCGCTGGGTGCCGTTGCTTACGGCCTGCGACTACGAACGTGGCGCGCTGTGCGGAATGGCGATGACCGAGAAGCAGGGTGGATCCGACGTGCGTGCGAACACCACCCGCGCGCTACCAGTGGGCGATGGCAGCTGGGAGCTGTGGGGCCACAAGTGGTTCTGCTCGTACCCGCCGTGCGACATCTTCCTTACGCTCGCTCACACCGAGCGCGGGCTCACTTGCTTTTTGTTCGAGAGCGACGACCCGGGCTTTCGACTCGTGCGCCTCAAGGACAAGCTTGGTACGCGCTCGCTGCCCTCCGCCGAAGTCGAGTACTGGGGCGTGCGGGCGCAGATGGTCGGCGCCGAAGGCGAAGGTGTGAAGACGATCATCCGGATGGTCAACCACACGCGCCTCGACTGCATGATCGGCTCGGCGGGCGGGATGCGCGCCGGCCTCGTCGAAGCCCTGCACCACGCCCGCCATCGGCGAACCTTCGGGCGGCGGCTGGTCGATTGGCCAGCGATGCAGAACGTGCTCGCCGACCTCGCGATTGAGTCGGAAGCGGCGACCATTGCAACGCTGCGGGTCGCTCGCGCTTACGACGAGGAAGACGCGCCGCTGCGGCGCTTCGCGACCGCCGTCATGAAGTACTGGATCTGCAAGCGGGCGCCGATCCACGCCGCCGAAGCGCTCGAATGTCTCGGCGGCAACGGCTACGTCGAGGAGTCCGGAATGCCCCGTCTCTACCGCGACGCCCCGATCAACTCGATCTGGGAGGGATCCGGCAACGTCGCGGCGCTCGACGTGCTGCGCGCAATGAGCAAGGAACCGGCCGGGCTCGAGGCTTTCCTCGAGGAGTGCGAGCGTGCGCGCGGCGCCGACCAGCGTCTCGACCGGCACCTCGCGGGCCTGCGCGGGCACCTCGCGCGCTTGGCGCGAGGCGAGCTCGACGCTCAATGGGCGGCGCGCCGCACCGTCGAGGACCTGGCACTGGCGTTCCAAGCGTCGCTGCTCGTTCGACACGCACCCGCAGCGGTCGCCGACGCCTTCTGCGCCGGGCGTCTCAGCGACGAGCGCGGACGCGTGCTCGGCGTGCTGCCCGCTGGTGTGGACGCGGCGGCGATAATCGAGCGCGCCTACCCCACATGAAGCAGCACCGCTATCGATTCACGCCTGTGCCGTGGGCGGCCGTGTTGCTCGCCTGCGGATTGATCGTCGCCGCCGGCGTCGCGGCCCGCAGCGAGCGCGCCAGCGCGGCCAAGCCACCGCGCCTAACCGTGATGACCCGCAACATCTACCTCGGCGGAAACATCGCGCGTCCCATTCCGGCGCGCACGCCACAGGAGTTCGAGGAGCGCGCGACCGAGCTGTGGCAGATGGTGCAACGTACGAACTTCCCGGCGCGCGCCGTGCTGCTCGCAAAAGAGATCGAACGCACTAAGCCTGACGTGATCGGCCTCCAGGAGGTTGCACTCTGGCGCCGGGGGCCCACCGGCGTCAAGGACGGTTCGGCAACACCGGCGACCCAGGTGGTCTACGACTTCCTCGCCTCGCTACAGCGGCAGCTCGCTCGCCGAGGATTGCGCTACCGCGTCGGCGCGGTCCAGCGCGAGGCCGACATCGAGGCACCGCTCAGCCTCGGCTACGACGTGCGCTTGACAATGCGCGACGTCGTGCTCGTGCGTCGCGAGCGCGGCCTTAGGGTGCTGCGCAAGTTCGGTCGTAACTACCGCGCGGTGTTGCGCGTGCCGACGGTGGTCGGCGAGTTCGCATCACGCCGCGGCTACGCGGGTGTCGATCTGTCGGTCGACGGCCGCCGCGTCCGCTTTGTCAACACTCACCTCGAAGCGTTTTTAGAGCAAACCCGCGTCGCGCAAGCTGAGGAGCTGACGGCCGCGGGCGGTCCGCTGCGCACGCCTTTGCCGGTGATCCTGGTCGGCGACCTCAACTCCGATCCTCGCGGCGAAAACCCGGCGGCGTACGGGGTACTTCGCCGCTTCGGCCTGCTCGACACCTGGGTCCTGCGGCACGGCTCCAAGCCGGCCAACTCGTGCTGCTTGGCGCGCGAGGACCTCACCGACCCGACACCAGCGGCCTTCGATCACCACATCGACCACATCCTGGTGAAGCCGCGGATGCGTGTGTTGCAACAGATCGTCGTGGGTACCGATCCCCGCAACCGCACGCGCAGTGGCCTCTGGCCGTCCGACCACGGCGGTCACGTGGCAACCCTGGAGCTGCCGCCGCGGTCGGCCGTCCGGCGCTAGCGCGGCATTCGCCCGGAGTTAGCGGCACGTCCGCTCGGCGCCGAACGCGGGGCTCGCCGGCGCGCGTTCACGAGCGCAAGGCGCGCGAGATCGAGCGCCGCGCGGACCGTGCAGGTCGCCTTCGTGAGCCGCGAAGTGCGCGCCCGACCGTGCGCGAACCCGCCTCGCTCGATCTCGTCGGCGATCGCCAGGTAGGCGCGCGCGGCGCTCGCAACCGCTAGCCGGCCCCTGCGCAGCTGCGGTATTCCTGCGTAACCGATCGCGAACAGCGCCCGGGCTCTCGCCAGGCGTGGCGCGAGCAGCGCACGGCGGGCGGCCGGGTCGTGGCGCGCTTGCGGCGTGAGCCGCGCCGCGCCCAGATAGTCGCGGCCGCGAGCGAGATCTTCGTCGAGGTCGCGCACGATGTTTACGAGCTGCAACGCCGAGCCGAGCGCCGCAGCGCGCGCCAAGGCGTATGGGGGCGCGCCCAAGATGTGCGCCACCAGGATGCCCACCGAACCGGCGACTCGCACGCAGTAGCGGTCGAGCTGCGATTCGTCCTGCGGGAACTCGCGCCTCAGGTCGCACTCCATACCGTCCAGGAACAAGGCGAGCGCAGCGACCGGCAGCGGCCGCTCGGCGGCGACCGCCTCGAGCGCATGGGTCTCGGGAGTGGTGGGCGGTGAGCCGGCCAGCCAGGCACGGGCGCGAGCGAGGCGCACGCTCGCCGCGGGGTCGCGCTCGTCGACGATGTCGTCGAGCGTGCGCAGAGCGAAGTAGAGGAGCCGCACCAGATCTCGCTCCGGCTGGGGCAGCAGCCGTGCACCGAGCGAGAACGTGCGGGAGGCGCGAGCGATCGTCCGTTTGGCGACGCGCGCGAGCTGCTCGCGCGCCGCACCGGGCTCGTGACCGCGGGTCGCGCCGCGCAGCGTTCGGCGGGCGCCGAGCGGGTGGTGCCGCCCGCGCCGGCGCGCGTCGCCAGCCCGCAAGCTGCGCCACCGGCCTTCCACGGCCTCGGCAACCTGGGTCACCGCGCAGCTCCTCTCGCCCTTATTGCCTGCGCACCTTGGGCGCGCAACAAGCCGCTGCGCTCGAGGTCGTCAAGCAGCAGGCGCGCGGTCAGCCGCGCACCGAGCAAAACCCCCGGGATACCCGCACCGGGATGCGCGCCCGCGCCGACGTGGTAGAGGCCGGGCACTCGCCGCTCGCGGTTGTGGCGCCTGAACCAGCCGGAACCGAAGATCGTCGGCTCGATCGCGAAGGCGTTGCCGGCGAACGCTTCGTAGCGGTCGCGGAAGTCGAGCGGCGTGAAGAGCTCCTCGACCTCAAGCCACTCGCGCAGGTCCGCAAGCCCGGTGATGCGTTCGAGCGCGTGCAGTACTTCTTCGCGCAGACCAGCTGCCGCACCCTGAACGCCGGCCGCGCGATCGAGGTTCGGCACCGGCACGAGAACGGTCACCGCATCGCCGCCCGGCGGCGCGACCGAAGGGTCGCTGCGCGCGGGCGCGTGCACGTACATCGAGATCGGCGGACGGGAGACCGCCGCTGCCCCCTCCGCGGGGCCGGCCCGGCGCCCGCCGGTGCCCACCGTCGCCCAGCGCACGAACGGGCGCATCGGCCCGCCGACCCACAGGTGGTGGTGGAAGAGCCGCGGCAGGCGCCGCGCGAAACCGAAGTAGAAAAGCACGCAGGACATCGAGGGCCGGGCGAGCGAGCGGCGGCAGAGGCGACGCTCGCGACGCCCGAGCGTTCGGTCGACCGCGAACGGATCACCGTTCCACACCACCGCGTCGCAGGCGATGCGGCCGCCCCCATCGAGTTCCACGGCGCGCACCGCCCCGCTCGAGCCGCGTACGATGCGCGCGCAGCGCGCACCGAACTCGATCTCGAGCGGCGCTGCCAGCGTCCCCACGAGACCCCAGACGCCGCCGTCGGGGTACCACCCCCCGCTCTCCAGCTGGAGCGGTACCAAGCCGCCGTAGACGGCTGGCACACGGAACGGATCACCGCCGATGAACAGCGGGTGGAAGGCGAACGCTTCGCGTAGCTGCCGATCGCCGACGTGCTGCTTGACGAGCGACCACAGCGGCAGCGCACCGCCCAGGCGGAGCAAGCGTGGCAACAGTGCCAGCTGGTCGCCGAGTCGCTCGAAGGGGCGATCGGCGACCTCGAGTAGCAGTCGATAGAGGGGTTCCAGCCGGTCGAGCAAGCGCTCGGCGCCGGCGACCTCGTGCGGCCAGCCCCTTTCGATCTCCGCAAGCAGGCGATCGCGACCGCGCGGAAAGACGAGGCGACTGCCGTCCTCCCACTCGATCGTGTAAAGCGGGTCGACCGGCCGCATCCCGAGCGCATCCGGGTCGATTCCGCCGGCGACCAGCGTCTCGCGGATCAGCTCGGGCATCGTCACGAGCGTCGGCCCGGTGTCCCAGCGGTAGTCGCCGCGCCGGGCGATGCCGGCGCGGCCACCGGGGCGGTCGAGCCTCTCGACGACCGTCACCTCGCAACCCGCCTGCTGCAGGCGCAGGGCGACGGCGAGTCCGCCCAAACCGGCGCCCACCACGACCACCCGCGGCGGCCTGCGCGAGCCGACCGGCGAGCGCCCGGTCCCACCGACGACTCCGTGCCTGCGCAGCAGCCGTGCCCCCACGCCCTGACTACGCGCCCGCGCGGGCGGAGGTTCAGCGACCTCGCGGCTTCCCTGCTTCGAGCGACCCTAGGCGGACGCCGCAGCTGCTCGCGAGCGACCGCCGTGCCGGCTCCAGAACTGGGCGTCGGCGCGACCCAACTCGTCGACGGGATCGCCGTCGAGCACGTATTCCGCGACGATGCCGCCCCAGTCGGCGGCCGCCCGCAGGTCCCCCAGGACGCTCAACAGCAGCCCCTCCATGCGCCGCATCAAGAGCGACGCCGGCGGCACCGTCTGGCGGCGCATCTGCGCGAAAAACGGCGACCGCGGCGAGCCGCCCTCCTCCAGAACCGTCATCACGAACCGCGGGTCGAGACGGCGCCGTCCCCGTTCGAACATCCAACCAGCCGCCGCGCGCACCTGTGCAAGCAGCAGTTCGGCATCGAAACTGGCCGGATCGGGGAGGTAGCCAAGCTCTGCCATCGCCCGCTTGACACCCTCCGCATCGCCGGCGATCGCCGCGCCTGCGAGCGACTTCTCGCGTTCGAGGTGGTCCTTGGGGATCGTCCGCACCAGTCCGAAGTCGAGGAACGCGACGCGGCCGTCCGGAAGCCGCAGGTAGTTGCCCGGATGGGGATCGCCGAGGCACAGGCGCAGGTGCGCGAGGTTGGCGAAGAAGAAACGCGCCACGATCGCACCGAAGCGATCGCGCTGGGCGGCCGGAAGCTTGCGCACACGCTCGAAACCGAGACCCTCCACCAGCTCCGTGACCAGCACGCGACGGCTCGACAGGTCCTGGAACACGCCCGGCACCACCGCGAAGGGATGTCCCCGCCAGGCCCGCCAAACGCGGCGCTGGTTCTGCGCCTCGAGCTCGTAGTCGAGCTCTTCGCCAATGCGTTCGCGGATCTCGCGCAGCACAGCACGGACGTCGAGACCCGGCGCGATCCGGCGCACCAGCGGGGCAAACAGGCCGAGGTTGCGCAAATCGGCCTCGACCGCCTCGGCGACACCCGGGTACTGGACCTTGACGGCGACAGCCTGCCCGTCGTGGGTCACCGCGCGGTGCGCCCGGCCAATCGAGGCAGCCGCAAGCTCTGGCGCGCGATCGTGCCGCCCAGCGCAGCGCCACGGCGCAAGCGGCCGGATGGGGGCGCTTCACCCGGTTCCTTCATCCATCGATCAATACGCCGCGCGCGCAGCAACCGTGCACCGAGTAGGTGCGCTCTGCGTACCAACAAACGAGATGGCAGACGGCGACCTCGAGACCCGCGGCGAACAACAAGCCACACCCGCCGAACGTCCCCGCGTCGGCATTTCGGCATGCTTGCTCGGGGAACGCGTGCGATACGACGGCGTGCCGCTGCGCGACCGCTTCGTAAATGAGGTGCTCGGGCGGTTCGTCGAGTACGTGCCGGTCTGCCCCGAAGTGGAGCTTGGCCTCGGTGTGCCGCGCGAGACGATCCGACTGGTGCGCGACGAACGCCAGCGCACGCGGCTGATCGCTCCGCGCAGCGGGCGCGATCTCACCGAGCCGATGCGACGCTTGGCAGCGGCCATCTGCGAGCGCTTGGCAGCACTCCAGGTCGACGGCTTCGTGGTCAAGAAGAACTCGCCGACGTGCGGGCTTTACCGCGTGCGTCTCTACACACCTGAGGGGCAGCTCGCCGGGCGGCTTGGTACCGGCGTCTTCGCCGAAGTCCTCAGGGAGCGCTTGCCGCTGCTTCCGGTCGAGGAAGAGGGCCGGCTCAACGATCCGGTGTTGCGCGAGACGTTCGTCGCCCAGGTCTACGCGCACGCGCGACTGCGTGAGTTCTTCGCTGGCCCCTGGACGCTTCGCGATCTCGTGAGCCTGCACGCACGCGAGAAGATCTTCCTCCACGCACACGATCCCGCTAGGGCAAGGGAGTTGGGCCGGTTGGTGGCGCGGGCGGCGGAGCTGCCGAGGCAGGAGGTGGAGTCTCGCTATCGACGCCTCCACGCCGAAGCGCTCCGTCGCCCCGCCACTCGCGGCCGCAACGCCGACGCGATGTTCCACTTGCTCGGCCACCTGTCGCCCGCGGTGGACCGACTCGATCGGATCGAGCTGCTCGACGCGATCGCCGACTATCGGGCCGGCATCGTGCCGCTCGAGTACCGCTCGCTCTGCTGCGCCACCACTTGCGCCGACACGGCACCGACTGGGCGCGTGAGCAGGTCTACCTCGAGCCGTTCCCCCGCGAACTCGGGCTGCATTCGCGAATCTGAGATTCCGCTAACCGCGCTTGAGCAGGCGCGCGACCGCCGCCATCATCTCCGTTGTGCGCTCGTCGGCGTCGCCCGGCCCTTTGCCGCCGACCACGCAGTGGCGAGCATGCTCATCGAGCAGCGAAAGCGCGACCCGATCGAGAGCGGCTTGGACGGCTGCGATCTGGGTCAGCACGTCGATGCAGTAACGCTCTTCCTCCACCATCCGTTGGATGCCTCGCACCTGGCCTTCGATGCGTCGTAGCCGTCCGAGGATCCGTTGCTTGTCCTCGCTGTAAGCAGGTTTCGTCATCGCTGCTAGGATACCCCCGATGGGTATGGGAGAGCACACCGACGAGGGCACCACTTCGGCTCACGTCGATCTCGCGCTCGAAGGGCTTCATTGCGCCTCGTGCGTGGCGCGCGTCGAACGCGCGCTCGCGCAGGTCGAAGGGGTGCGCGACGCGCGGGTGAACCTCGCGAGCGGCAAGGCGCGCGTAGAGCTCGCGGGAACCGACGCCGCCGCACACATCCCCGAGCTGGTCGAGGCGGTGCGCTCGGCGGGCTACGACGCCCGGCCGCTCACCGCCCATCCCGCGGGGAAACCGCCCCCGGGGGAGACGACACACACGCACGACGCTCACGCCGCCGGCTCACCGTCCGGTGCGCACCACGCGCACGATCACGGTTCCGCGAGCGCTCTCGGACGCCGCGCTGTGATCGCTGTGGCGCTAGCGCTCCCGGTGCTCGTGGTCTCGATGACGCCGGCCCTACAGTTCCGCTACTGGCAGTGGCTGGCGTTGGCGTTCGCCACTCCGGTCGTTTGGTGGTCGGCGTGGCCGATCCACAAGGCGGCGCTGCGAGCAGCACGCCACGGCGCGGCGAATATGGACACGCTGATCTCGCTAGGCGTGCTCGCTTCTTGGAGCTA
Organism: Thermoleophilum album; assembly: GCF_900108055.1. GTDB lineage: Bacteria > Actinomycetota > Thermoleophilia > Solirubrobacterales > Thermoleophilaceae > Thermoleophilum > Thermoleophilum album. The sequence continues at coordinate 170,421 of NZ_FNWJ01000001.1, forward strand.
CTCGGTCGCCGCCGTGCTGTTCGGTAAAGCCGGTGAACCCGGTATGCACATGCACTTCGAGCTCCTGCCGCGAAGGTCGGGGGCGGGAGAAGAGGTGTACTTCGAGATCGCCGCAGTGGTCGCCGCGGCGACCATCGCCGGCCGCTGGGTCGAAGCTCGCGCGCGGGCGGCGGCCGGCAGCGCGGTGCGCAAACTGCTCGACCTCGCGCCGGCCGAGGCGACAGTTATCGGTGACGACGGCGAAGAGCGGCGCATACCCGCCGCGGAGCTCGCTGTCGGGCAGCTTTTCGTTGTCCGACCGGGGGAACGGATCGCTACCGACGGCGTCGTCGAAAGCGGGGAGGCGGCGGTCGACCTTTCGCTCGTAACCGGCGAGTCGGTGCCGGTCCCGGTCGCGCCCGGCGACCAGGTGGTTGCCGGCGCGATCGCGCTCGATGGGCGCCTCGTAGTGCGCGCGACACGGGTCGGCGACGAGACGACGTTGGCGCGCATCGCGCGTCTCGTCGAGGAGGCACAAACGGGCAAGGCGCGGGTCGAGCGGATCGCCGACCGAATCGCCGGCGTCTTCGTGCCAGCGGTGTTGGTGCTGGCCGCGATCACCTTCGTGGCCTGGCTGGCCAGCGGCGAGTCTTTCGCCTTCGCGCTGACGGCGGCGGTGGCGGTGCTGGTCGTCGCTTGCCCTTGCGCACTCGGTCTCGCCACACCAACCGCCGTCGTCGCCGCGACCGGCCGCGGGGCAGAGCTCGGAATCCTGATCAAAGGACCGGAGGTTCTCGAGCGCGCGCACGACCTCCGGCGCGTGCTGCTCGACAAAACCGGCACGGTGACACGCGGCGAGATGCAGCTGGTCTCGCTGACGGCGTTCAACGGCTTCGACGAGGAGCGGGCACTGGCGCTGGCTGGTGCGCTCGAGCAACCCTCGGAGCATCCGATCGCGCGCGCGATCGCGGACGCTGCGCGCGAGCGTGTGGGGAAGTTGCCGCCGCTTTCTGACTTCCGCGCACTGCCGGGTCGGGGCGTGGAGGGGCGCAGCGGCGACCACCGACTGATCGTGGCTCGCCCGTCGCTGCTCAGCGAACGGGGGGTGGTCGTTCCAGAGCCGGTGCGACGGGTCGTCGCGGAGGAAGCGGAACGCGGGCGAACGGCGGTCGTTCTGGCCGTGGACGGTCGCGCCGTCGCCGTGTTCGCGGTGTCTGACGAACCACGGCCGGAGGCAGGGGCAGCCGTCGCCGAGCTGCGCGAGCAGGGACTCGAGCCGGTGCTCTTGACTGGCGACGAGGAACGCGTGGCGCGCGCGGTGGCCCGGCGCGTAGGCATTGAAGCGGTAATCGCCGGCGTGCTCCCGGAGCAAAAAGCAGCGGTCGTCGAGCAGCTCAAAGCTCAGGGCGTGCGTGTGGCAATGGTCGGTGACGGCATCAACGACGCGGCGGCGCTGGCGAGCGCGGACATCGGCATTGCGCTGGGCAGCGGCACCGACGTGGCGATCGAGGCTTCGGACATCACGATCCTTGGCCACGATTTGCGCCTGGTCCCTCGCGCGATCGCCCTGGCTCGCGCCGCGCTGCGGACGATCCGCCAGAACCTCGGCTGGGCGTTCGTCTACAACATCGTGGCGCTGCCGGTGGCGGCACTCGGGCTTCTGAACCCCGCTATCGCCGGCGTGGCGATGGCGCTTTCAAGCATCTCGGTGGTCGCCAACTCGCTGCGGCTGCGTCGCTTCGGCGCGTCGCCCCTTGGTTCTCCAAGCGCGCCACCGAGCAATACCCCGAGCGCGCCGGCCTAGCTCTGCCTGCTCGCGCTCGTTGCGTTAGCTTGCAGGCGCTTCCCGAGCGAACAATGACGCGTACACGCAACCCCGCAGACCCCCTGCTCACTCTCCGCCATGCGGTCGCGGAGGCCTCGCGCACGCTGGCGCGGGACGGTCTCGTGACCCGAACGCAGGGCAACGTCAGCGCGCGTCAAGACCAGCTCGTGGCAATTACCCCGGGCGGTGCGAGCCTCGGCGAGCTACGCGCCGGACAGGTGACGATCGTCGACCTCGACGGCAAGCCGGTTGCCGGGCGCCTCGAGCCGTCCTCCGAGTTGCCGCTCCATCTCGCCCTCTACCGCGACCACGAGATCGGCGCGGTCGTCCACACCCACTCGCCTGCGGCGACCGCGGTCGCGTGCGTGGTTGAGGGCGAACTGCCTTGCATTCACTACGAGATGGCGCTCCTCGGAGGCTCGGTGAGGGTCGCTCCCTACCGCCGGTTCGGCAGCGCGGAGTTGGCTGAAGTTGCGAGTGCCGCGCTGCGCGACCGTCGTGCGGCGCTGCTCGCCAACCACGGTGCGATCGCGGTCGGCGCAACGTTGGAGGAGGCCGCCGCTACCGCGCGCATGTTGGAGTGGCTGTGCCAGGTTTTCCTGCTGGCGAGCGCTGCGGGCTCGCCACGGGCACTCGACGCCCAGGCGTTGGCCGAGGTGCGCAGCGAGTTCGCGCGCCGGGGCTACGTGAGCTGATCGGCGGAGCGGCCGAGCGCCCGCTCCAGCGCTGCCACACGCCGCTCGAGTTCGGCGACTCGCTCGGCCAGCTGCGAGGCCGCTGCCGGGTCAGGAGCAGGCGACTCGGTTCGAGGGTCGGGCTCCGCCCCCGCAGTGCTTGCGGCCGCAGCCGCACCGCCGAGTAGCTGGACGTAGCGGCGTCCGCGCTCACCCGGTCGCCTTGGCAGTTGGGCGACCAGGCCGCGCTGCGCAAGCGCGTCGAGGCAAGCCTCGACCTCCTCTACGGAGGCGAACTTGTGCATCCGCTCACAGCGTTGGCGAACCTCGGCTGCGGTCTGTGCGCCGCGCAACATCAGAACAGCAAGCACCGCGAGGTCTTCAGAACTAAGCGCTAGCGCTTCGTCGAGCCGGTGGCGGTACTTCATCGCGCGACTGCCAGCCCAGCTCGCATTGCGCACCCACCCCCGGTGAATCAACCGCTCGAGCGCCTGGCGCACGGTCGCCTCGTCGTACTGGACGACGGGGTCGCGGTTGGTCGTTTGGTTGCAGGCGTTGCGCAGGGCGTTCAAGGTGAGCGGGTACTGATCGGGCGTCGTCCGCTGCTTCTCGATCAAGCAGCCGAGTACACGGATTTCCTCGGGGGTTGCTTGGTGCACGCGGCGCAGGGTAAAGGGAGAATCCTCAGGCGACGCGCCCGACCGCTCCGCCGGGTGCCCTGCTCTTGACTTCGCGCCGCTTGCGGGGGTCCCACTCGATCAGTACGCGGCACGGGCGCTCCCGCAACAGCCGCTGACCGGTAGGCCCGAGCGGCCCCTCGCCGGGCGGAGCGTGGGTGGTGTCGAGGTAGATCACTTGGCTGCGGCGGCGCCGCGCTTCCTCGATGATCGCGCGCCCCGGGTCGCGGGTTTTGACCAACGCCGTCTCGACACGCAGTCCGAGCTGCCTGCCCCGCACGCGCGCCGCGTCGAGCAGCTCTTCGGCTTTCGCTTCGAGCTCCGGAAGGTGCGCGTCGAGCGGGTACTGCGATGGCACGCGCAGCACGTAGATCGCGACGACGCGTGCTTCGTCGCGTGCCAGTCGCGCGGCCTTGACGAGCGCGTCGGCGCTGAGGTCCTCGCCGAGGATCGGAACCAGGATGGTTTGGTAGGCGACTTCCTTGAACTCCGGTGGCGGCGCGGGTCGCTCGACGCGCACCACCGCCGAGGCTGGAACACCGATCCGCCGTCGGTATACGACGTAGCCGAGGGTCCCGACCAGGAGCCAGGGGATACCGATCAGCCGCGCCTCGGGATGCAGCACTACCACCGACAACCAGGCGGCGAACGTGCCGAGGCCGCCTATGACCGCGCCCAGCGACAGCTCGCGACCACCGACGCACACGTTCCAGGGCGCCTTCACCGGACGCTCGAGTTCGGGACGCTGGATGCGCAGCGCGATCAGCGATACGTGAGCGACGGTGAACGAAATCAGGGCACCGAAGGCGTAGAGGTTTCCGAGCAGGTCGACGCGGCCGGGCAAGACGAGCAGCGCCGCCGCGACGGAGAAGCTGACGATCGCAACCCACGGCGTCCCGTAGCGCCGATGGACCCGTGAAAACACGCTCGGCAGCTGACGGTGCTCGGCGAGCGACCAAGTTAGCCGCGAAATGCCGATGAGACCGGCGTTGGTCGCGATCACGAGGATCACCGCGGCGAGCGCGCCGACGTAGTAGGAGCCACCGTTTTGGATGAAATCGGGCAACGGCAACGCTTGCACCACGCCCAGCAGCGGGTCGTCGCGGTAGCGGGTCCCAAGCAGCGTTTCGTAGCCGCCGCTGGCGGACGGCTCGACCGGCAGCGCGAGAACGCCCAACGTCGACATCCCCGCGTAGATGCCGAGCACTGCGAGCAGCACTAGGTTGACCGCGCGGCCGACGTCGCGTTCCGGGTTGCGCGCCTCTTCGGCCATGTTCGAGACGGTTTCGATGCCGGTGAAGGCGAGCATCGCGATCGAAAGCGCGAACACCAGCTCTCCCCACGTCGGGGCGACACCAAGCTGCACCTGACCGACCAGACGCGCCGGATCGAACACCAGCGCGAGCCCCACGATCACGAGCAGCAACTGGGTCGCGAGGTCGAGCACCGCCAGGGCGATGTTGAGACCCGCCGACTCGCGAAGCCCGCGCACGTTGAGCGCCGCGAGCCCCGCGATCACCGCGAGTCCTCCCAGGACGTCGTAGGGCCCGTGGCTCAGCGCTGGCACGAAGGGCCCAAGGTAGTGGGCTACCGAGAAGGCGCTGATCGCGACCGTCAAGACGTAGTCGAGGCACAGCGCCCAGCCGGCGACGAAGGAGGCGACGCTGCCGAACGCATAACGCGCGAAGGCCGACGCCCCACCGGCCTCTGGGTAGATCGCCGCGCACTCCGCGTAGCTCCTCGCAGTGAGCGCAAACAGGCCCCCGGCCAGCATGAAGACGACCGGGGTGAGCCCCAACGCGTGGGCGGCTACGAGGCCGAGCGCGTAGTAGATCGAAGAACCGACGTTGCCGTAGGCGGTGGCGAAGAGACCGCCGACACCGACTGTGCGTCGCAGCCCGCGCTGAACCGGTCTAGCCATCGCTCACGACCGCGGTGATGGTGCCCTTTCACAGCTTGCGAACGGTTAACGGAACACCGGTTAGCCGTAACGATCGTGTTACAGAGGCGCCTTGCGCGGCCGCGGGAGGGTCAGTCGATCCCCAAGCGATAGCCGAGACCCGGCTCGTTGACCACGACGCGTGGGCGCTGGGGATCCTCTTCTAATTTCGCGCGCAGCCGCGCGATGTGGACACGCAGCAGGTGACCTTGCTCGCGACTGCGCGCACCCCAGATCGCACGCAGCAGATCCTCGTGCAGAACTAGCGCTCCGGGTACGCGCGCGAGCTCCTCGATCAGCCGCCACTCGGTGCGCGTTAGGTGCACGAGGCGCCCGTGTTTGAGTAGCCGGTGACGGCCGAGGTCAATCTCGACCGGCCCCACGCTGACGACCCGCTCGGGCTCGGGCAAAGCACGTCGCAGCACAGCGTTCAGACGAGCGACCAGTTCGGCACTAGAGAAAGGCTTGGTCACGTAGTCGTCGGCGCCGCGCTGGAGCGCCTCCACCTTCTCACGCTCCGCATCGAGCCCGGACAAGACGACGATCGGTCGGTCACAGATCCGTCTGAGCTCCGAGCACAGCGCAGGCCCTCGCCGATCGGGCAGCATCAGATCGAGGAGCACCAGGTCGGGCGGGCGGGCCGCGCACTCCGCCAGCGCTCCCTCGGCGTCGCCAACCGCACGCACCGCAAAGCCGGCGTTGCCGAGGATTACGGCGAGCGCCCGGCGCAGGTGCGGCTCGTCGTCGACCACCAGGACCTCCCGTCGAAGCTCGCCGTCAGACCGTGGGTCGCCCATCACCGGCGGGAACGTAGTGGTCGGTGCGTCCGCTAGTACCGGTCGTCAACTGCTTGCTTACATGACGCTGACTGTCGGGCACGACTTGCGGTTCGCGCGCGGCGATCGGCAACAGCAGCCTGAAGGTCGCGCCGCGGGTAGCGCTGCGCCGACGCGCGACCGAAGAGCGCGTTTGTTGCGGCCCCACTGGGCGCTCTCGGGCGCACGAGGAGGCAAGCCACAGGCGACCGCCGTTCGCTTCCACGAGCGACTTGGCGACGGCCAGCCCGAGGCCCGATCCGCCACGGCGTGGACCTTGCACGAAGGGCTCAAAGATCGCTCTTCGCAGCTGTTTGGGAACGCCCGGCCCGCGATCGCTGAAAGCGACAACCACGCCCGCTGGTCCGCTGGTCACCCGCACGTCGACACGCTCCTCCGGCGGTGATACCCGCAGCGCGTTGTCCAGCAGGTTGCGCACGGCGTGCCGGATATGCCCCGGATCGCACAGGCAGAGCGGAATCGGCGGCGTGACCTCGAGCGTTACACGGTTCGCTTGCTCAGGACCGAGCTCACCGATCACGCTCGACAGCAGGTCCTCGATCGAGCACGCTCGTACGCGTACCGGTAGGCGCCCGGCATCGTTGCGCGCGAGGTCCAGCAAATCTTCGACGATGCGCTGCAGTCGGCGACTCTCAGCGTCGAGCGCGGCGACCAGTTCTCGCACTTCACCGGATGCCTGCTGGTGGGTGTAACTGAGTGCCTCTGCGCACGCCCGAATCGCCGCCAGCGGGCTGCGGAGCTCGTGACTGGCGGCCTGCAGCAGCGCGGTTCTCAGCACCCCTTCGCGCTTTTGCCGATCGGCGTCGGCGAGTACGCGCCGGGTCTGGTCTTGCTCGCGGCAGAGATCGACGAGCGGACCGAGCAGCGCAAGCAAGGGCTCCATCTGGTCGCTAGAAACCGTTCGGGGCAAGACCAGCCACGCTCTTCCGCGCTCGCAAGGGAGGCTTCTGACGAGGCCGTCCGGAGCGCTCGGCGGCGAGTTCGAAAGCGAGAGTCGAAACCCGTCGCTCGGCGACTCGCCGGTACCGAACTCGTCATTGAGCGCCCGCTCGATCGCGGCCAAGCGAGAGCGCAAATCTTCGGCGCCGACCTTTGAGCCGGCGAGGCAGGCGACCAAGCGGGCCGCCCGCTCACCCCCAAGCGAATCCGGTGCTCGATCGCCGATGGGGCGGGCCGCCCTCCCTCGGCGGTGCAACCGGCCGCGCAACAGGCAACCTGCGAGTAGCGGAACGCCGATTAGAGAGAGGCTCATTAGGCCGGTCGCTGCCGGATGGTGGATCGGCGAGAGGGAAAGCGCCGACCCGAACAGCAGCACCGCCCGGCTCGTCAGGCCTCCTTGGCGACCTCGAGGAACACCTCGAGGCGCTCGACGGCACGGCGCGCCCGCGCGTGCTCTTCACTACCAGGCTCAGCCCGCTCGAGCCGCGCTCGCGCCTCGCGTAGTCGCCCCTCGAGCGTGGCCCGGTCGAGCTCGTCCGGGCGGTGCGCTTCCTCGACCAGGATCAACGCCTCGCCATCGGCGACCTGCAAGTAGCCCTCGGCTTGCGCGAACCGCTCGATCTCGTTCTCGCTGCGATACAGGCGCAGCTCCGTTGGCTCGAGGATCGCGAGCAATGGCTGGTGGCGGGCGAGGATGCCGACGACACCGCTGGCGGTTCGTGTCGAGACCATCTCGACGTCACCCGCGAATTTCTCACCCTCGGGAGTGAGAACACGCGCCGGGAACTTCCTGTGCGCCATCGCCTGTTACCTCACCCGCTCCGCGTCTGTCTGAAGGGCTTAGCCGTCCTCGCCCCGACGGCGCCGCTCTGCTTCTTCGCGCTCGCGTGCGTCGCGCGCGTCGGCGATTACTTCCTCGATCGTGCCCTTCATGTAGAAGGCCCGTTCGGGGATCTCGTCGTGGCGTCCCTCGATGATCTCCTTGAAGGAGCGCACGGTGTCCTCGATCTTCACGTACCGCCCGGGTGTGCCTGTGAACTGCTCGGCGACGAAGAACGGCTGCGACAGGAAGCGCTCGATCTTGCGCGCCCGCTGCACCGTCAGCTTGTCCTCGTCGGAGAGCTCGTCGATACCGAGGATCGCGATGATGTCCTGCAGCTCCTTGTAGCGCTGGAGGATTTGGCGCACTTGGTTGGCGACGCGGAAGTGCTCTTCGCCGACGATCTCCGGCTTGAGGATCGTCGAAGTCGAGTCGAGCGGATCGACCGCCGGGTAGATGCCCTTCTCGGCGATCGACCGCGAAAGCACGGTGGTCGCATTGAGGTGCGCGAACACCGAGGCCGGCGCCGGGTCGGTGAGGTCGTCGGCGGGCACGTAGATCGCTTGCACCGAAGTCACCGAGCCGCGTCGGGTCGAGGTGATGCGCTCCTGGAGCTGACCCATCTCGGTCTCGAGCGTCGGCTGGTAACCGACCTGGGAGGGCATGCGACCGAGCAGCGCCGAAACCTCGGAGCCAGCCTGGACGAAGCGGAAGATGTTGTCGATGAACAAGAGAACGTCCTGGCCGGTCGTCTCGCGGAAGTACTCGGCCATCGTGAGACCTGAGAGCGCCACCCGCATGCGGGCGCCGGGAGGCTCGTTCATCTGGCCGAAGACGAGGATCGTCTTGTCGAGCACTCCCGACTCCTTCATCTCCAGCCAGAGGTCGTTGCCCTCGCGCGTGCGCTCGCCGACGCCGCAGAACGCCGAGAGCCCTTCGTGCTCCTCGGCGATGTTGCGGATCAGCTCTTGGATCAGGACGGTCTTGCCGACACCCGCGCCGCCGAAGAGACCGACCTTGCCGCCCTTCGCGTAAGGGGCGAGCAAGTCGATCACTTTGATGCCGGTCTCGAAGACCTCGCGGGTGGGTGTGAGGTTCTCGACGTTCGGCGCGGGGCGATGAATCGGCCAGCGCTCTTCGGCCTCGACCGGCGGGCCTTCGTCGATCGGATCACCGAGCAGGTTGAAAATGCGACCGAGCGTCGCCGGCCCGACAGGCACGGTGATCGGCCCGCCAGTGTCGCGCACTTCGGCGCCGCGAGCGAGACCGTCGGTCGAGTCCATCGCGACCGCGCGCACGCGATCGTCACCTACGTGCTGCTGGACTTCGGCGACGAGCCGCCGCTTCTCGCCCTCGACCTCGATCTCGAGCTCGAGTGCGTTGTAGATCTCGGGCAGACGCTCGGGGAACACGGCCTCGATCACGACGCCGCGCACCTCCTCGACGCGCCCGACGTTCTCGCCGCCGGCTCGCGGTTGATCGGTCTGCCGTGCTGTCACCGTCTTCTCGATACCTGCTTCCACGTGACGTCTCCCCTTCTCACTCGAGCGCCTCGGCGCCCGCGACGACCTCCATGATCTCCTGCGTGATCTCGGCCTGGCGTTGGCGGTTGGCCTGCAGGGTGAGCTTGTCGATCAGCTCCCCGGCGTTTTCCGATGCGTTACGCATCGCCGTCATGCGCGCCCCGTGCTCCGACGCTGCCGACTCGAGCAGCGCGCGGAAGATCGAGATCTCCACGTAGTCTGGGACCAATCGCGCGAGGATCTCCTCGGGCTCAGGCTGGTAGAGCCAGAGCGGAGCGACCGCCGGACCATCATCGGCGGCTTCGCCCGCGGAAACTCCCGAGCCATCTCGCTGCGACCTCTGACCTGCCGCCTCGCCCATGATCTCCGCCTGCTGGAGAGGCAGCAGCGTTTCGCGGCGCACGAGCTGGCGGAGCGCCGACAGGTACTGGTTGTAGATGACCTCAACGCGGTCGACGCGCCCATCAACGTAGGCGGCGGTCAGCTCGTCGGCGATCGCGCGGGCATCGGCGTAAGACGGCCGATCGGTGAAACCGGTGTGCTCGCTTGCTAGTTCGATGCCCCGGAAACGCAGCGACGAGGCGCCACGCCGCCCGACTACGTGCCACTCCACGGCGACACCCTCGGCGCGCAGCTCCCGCGCACGGGCCTGCCCGGCGCGCAGAATCTGGGAGTTGAAGGGCCCGGCCAAACCGCGGTCGCCTGTCATGAGCAGCAGCGCAACCCGCTCTACCTGCTCACGAGGCTCGAGGATCGGTAGCGAGGGCATGCGCTCCGCGGCCTCCGCAGCCCGCCGCGTCATCAGTCGCAGCGCATCCGCGTAGGGCCGCAGCGCAGCGATCCGCTGCTCGGCTCGCCGCAGCCGGGCGGCCGCCACCATCTCCATGGCGCGCGTGATCTTGCGCACGTTGCGCACCGACTGGATCCGGCGGCGGATGTCGCGAAGCGAAGCCATCGTTGTGGGTCAGAGCGTGCTCTGGTTGGGGCTCACGGTGCTCACGAGCCTTCTGCCGTCGCGACCGCCTCGCGCGTCTCGGCAGTGCGAGCCGGCCGCGCCCGCTCCTCCTCGGAGCGGATGCGGTCGGACTCGCCCTCCGCCAGGGGATTGCCCTCGGCGTCGAAGTCGGGGCCGAAATCGTCGATCGCATCGGCAATCGCGCGCCCCAACTGCGACTCGATCTCGTCGTCCCACTGGCCGGCAGCGATCCGCTCCATCAGGTCCTTGTTCTCGGCGTGGAGGCGGGCCAGCAGGAAGCGGTGGAACTCCTGCACCCGCTCAGTCTTGATGCGGTCGAGCCAGCCGCCGGTGCCCGAGTAGATGGCCGCTACCTGATCCTCGATCGCCCACGGCTCGCGCTCACCTTGCTTGAGCGTTTCGACGAGCCGCTCACCGCGCGCCAGCGTGCGCTGGGTCTCCGGGTCCAGCTCGGAGCCAAACTGGGCGAACGCTTCGAGCTCGCGGTACTGGGAAAGCTCGAGACGCAGCCGACCGGCGACCTTCTTCATCGGCGTCGTCTGGGCCGAGCCGCCGACCCGCGAGACCGAGATACCGACGTTGATCGCCGGTCGCACGCCTGCGCGGAAGAGGTCCGCTTCGAGGTAGATCTGACCGTCGGTGATTGAGATCACGTTGGTCGGGATGTAGGCCGAGACGTCGCCGGCCTGGGTCTCGATGATCGGCAGCGCCGTCAGCGAGCCGCCGCCGAGCTCATCCGAGAGCTTTACTGCGCGCTCGAGCAAGCGCGAGTGGAGGTAGAAGACATCGCCCGGGTAGGCCTCGCGACCGGGCGGCCGGCGCAGCAGCAGCGACATCTGTCGGTAGGCGTAGGCGTGCTTGGTTAGGTCGTCGTAGATGACCAGTGCGTGCCGCCCGGAGTAGAGGTAGTGCTCAGCCATCGCGCAGCCCGCGTACGGCGCCAGGTACTTGATTGGCGCCGCCTCGTCGGCAGGCGCGGCGACGATGATCGTGTGCTCTAGCGCGCCGTGCTCATCGAGCTGCTGGGCGACGTCGACGACCGTCGCCATCCGCTGCCCGATCGCCACGTAGACGCAAACGAGATCCTTGTCTTTGTTGTTGATGATCGTGTCGATGCAGATTGAGGTCTTGCCGGTCTGACGGTCCCCAATGATCAGCTCCCGCTGACCGCGACCGACGTTGGTCATCGCATCGATCGCCTTGATGCCCGTAAGCATCGGCTCCTTGACCGGCTGGCGCTGAACGACGCCCGGCGCCTTGAACTCAGCCGGACGCGTTTCGCTGGTGCGCACCTCGCCCTTGCCGTCGAGGGGCCGACCGAGGGGGTCGACGATGCGTCCGAGCAGCGCGTCACCGACGGGGACCTCGAGCAGGCGCCCGGTGCGCTTGACTTGGTCGCCCTCCTCGATTCGCTCCCACGGGCCGAACAAGACCGCTCCGACGTTGTCGGCCTCGAGGTTCAGCGCCAGCCCGGTTACCCCGTGCGGGAGCTCGAGCAGCTCCATCGACATGCAGTCGTCGAGGCCGTGGATGCGGCAGATGCCGTCGGCGACCGAGATCACCGTGCCGACCTCGGCGAGCTCGGCGCCGGTCGCCTCGAGCCCCTCGATGCGGCTGCGCAGGATGCTCGTGATCTCGTCGGGTCGGATCTGGATCTGCATCGGTCGAAAGTCCCCTCCTAGGCGGCCGTGGCCACCTCTCGCTTCAGTCTTTCCAAACGGTTACGCACACTCGCGTCGAGTACGACGTTGCCGACGCGCACCACCAAGCCGCCGATCAGCTCCGGATCGACGCGCGTGTCGATGCGCACGCGACGTCCGGTCTGCTGGTCGATCCGCCGACCGATCTCCGACACGAGTCGCTCGTCTAGCTCGATCGGCGCCGCGACTTGGACGTCGAGAATTCCGTGGTGCTCCGCCCACAAGCGCTCGAACTCCCGCCGGATGCGTTCCAAGAGCGGGAATCGGTGACGCTCGGCGAGCAGCTCGAGAAAACGCAGTAGCCGCTCGTCGGCGCCCTTGATGACTTTGCGCACGCCGGCCCGCTTCTCGTCCCGCGAGAAGTAGGGCGAGTTGAAGAAGAGCCTCAACTCGCGACTCTCCCGCAGGGCTTGCGTGACCGCGTCCAGCTCGCTGCGGACGCGGTCGAGCACACCGGCGTCGCGCGCCGACTCGAAGAGCGCTCGGGCGTAGTTGCGGGCGAGTTCCTCCACGCGCCTCCTCAGCGACCGTTACCGCCAGCAGCGGTCCGCTCGGGAGCGAGCGCACTGAAGTCGAGCTCGCGCAGCGCCTCTTCGATCATCCGCTTGTGGTCGTCGGGAGTTAGCGACCGGCGGGTGATGCGCTCGGTTACCTCGACCGTCAGCTCGGCGACTTCGCGACGGATCTGGTCGAGCGCCCGCCGCGTCTCTGCCTCGATGTCGCGGCGTGCCGCCTCGACGAGTTCCTCGCGCTGCTTGCGACCCTCCTCGCGAGCACGGTTGAGCTCTTCCTCGGCTGCCCGTTGGGCGCGCGCGAGAATGTCCTCGGCTTGCTCCCGCGCCTCGCGCAGCCGCGCCCGGTACTCCTCGACGAGCGCGTCGGCCTCACGCTTCGCGCGTTCCGCTCGTTCGATCGACTCCTCGATCTCGCGACGCCGTCGATCGAGGGCGGCAGCAATCTGCGGGAAGGCGTAGCGGTTGAGCAACCAGAGCGTGACCGCGAACGCCACGAGCGTCCAGATCATCAGCCCGAGGCTGGGCGAGATCAGGAAGCTTGAGTCGCCACCGCCTTCGGCGGCGATAACCACGGTCTGGCCGATGTCGATGAGCGCGCTCACCCGATCACAGGAAGAACGCGATGAGACCGAAGATCGCGGCGTAGAAGACGACCGCCTCGATCAGCGCGAACGCCAGCCACTGGATGCTGGTGATCTCCTGGCGCAGTTCCGGCTGGCGCGCGACCGCCTCGATCACCCGGCCGAACATGATGCCCAGACCGATACCGACGCCGAGCGAGCCGAGGCCCGCGCCGACGCCGAGCGCGATCGACTTGAGCCCGGAGTCACTTACGGCGGCGATCGGAAGTAAGAGGTCGGCGAGCAAGCTGTCCTCCTTTCAGTGAGCTTCGGCGGTTGCCTCGCCGAAGTAGATGGACGTGAGCGTGGCGAAGATGAACGCCTGGAGCGTCGCCACAAGGACGACCTCGAAGACGAAGAAGAAGATCGCGAGCGGCAGCGTCACCCAAGCGATCGCGGCGACTCCCAGGAGCACCGCGAGCCCTCCGGCCATGAACAGGATCATCAGGTGGCCAGCGAGCATGTTCGCGAACAGTCGTACCGAGAGCGAGATCAGCCGCACGGAGTGCGAGATCAGCTCGATCGCGAACATCATCGGACGCATCGCGCGTGGCGTGCCGGCCGGAATCCACGAGGCGAGGTAGGCGCGCAGACCCTTCTCGCGGACGCCCTCCAGGTGGTAGGAGAGCCAGACGACCGCGGCCAGCACCAAGGGCACCGAGAGGTTGGCGGTAGCAGCGTAGATCGCAAATGCGGGGAACTCGATCCCGAAGACGTTGACCGTCGCGTGCGTGTTGATCGGGAGGGGGAGGTAGCCGATCAGGTTCGAGACCCAGATGAAGAAGAAGAGCGCCCCGACGAACGGGAACCAGCGGGCAGCGAGTTCGGGCGACATGTTTTGGCGGGCGATCGTGTTGTACGTGAGGTCGTAGAGCATCTCGACCGCCGCCTGTACGCGGTTCGGGCGAGCCTGCATGCGCCGCGCAATCCAGATCATGAAGGCCGCGGTCAGCATGCAAGAGACGATGAGGTAGAAGACCGCCTTGTTGATGCTGAGGTCGAGCGGGCCGATCTTGATCGGCACCCAAGGGTCGAGGCGAAATTCGTCGACCGGTTTGAAAGCCTCGTTCTTCCCCTCCGAGGGGAAGGCCACGAGCAGCAGAATCGTTACCGTCAGGTAGAGGACGATCCCGAGCGTTACCCGCGCACGGACACTCAACCCGGAGAGCATCAGGCGTCCCCTCCTTTGAGCCCTTTCATCCGCCGCGGCAGTTCGACGGCTAAACGCGCCTGCAGCGCCAGCGCCACCAGTACCGCGGCGGTCAGCCCGGACTGACGGTCAACGACGCCGGCACCGAGCAGCGCGAACGCGACCATCCAGGCACGCAGCAAGAGACCAGCCGCGAGGATCCCGAGGCCGGCTTGCGCGCGTCGGAGCGCTCGCGCCCGATGTTCGACGAGCGCCGCAACAGCTCGCTGGAGGCACCACACGGTGGTCGCGACGACGATGCCGAGCAGCGGTGCGGCCACCAGCGTGGCGGCCAGCAGGGCAGCGACCGCCAACACCGCAAGATCGAGAAGCGGCAGGAACCGTGCCGTCCCGGCCGCCCTCCACACCTCAGAGGTCCTTAAAGCGTGCGCGGACAACGACGAACCCGACGACTCCACCGGCGAACAGCCCGACCAGACCGAGCAGGACAGGAACTCCTACAAGCGCCCCGGCTGCGGCGCCCAACCCCGCGCACAGCAGCATCGTCGCCACCAGCGTGAGGCCGGCCCCGGCAGGGTTGACGGGGGACGGCTCGGTCATCTTTGCTGTACCCGTTTTCCATCTACGGAGGATCGAACGTGGTGCACCGGGGCGCGGGCGCCTTGGCTTGCTCCCGCCCGGGTGCGCCACCTTGCGGCCTGAAAGCTACCGAACTCTCGAACTTTGTGACTACTTTGTAACAGGAGGCGCGGGCGGTAGCTCCGCTGCCAGCTTCGTGCGGTCGCGACCCGCTTGCTTCGCAGCGTAGAGCGCACGATCGGCCGCACGCAAAAGGTCACGCCGGTTGTCGGTATCGGTCGGCAAGCAGGCAACACCGAAGCTGATCGTCAGCCCAGGGGGAACCGCCGCCGCGCTGGTGACCCCTCGCCTGATCCGCTCCGCAACCACCAGCGCGCCGGCGGCATCGGCCTCCGGCAACACCAGCGCGAACTCGTCGCCCCCGAAGCGCGCGCCCACATCGATCCTGCGTTTCAGATGCCAAATCGCCCGTGCGATGGCAACCAGAGCGGCATCGCCGGCGTCGTGGCCGGCGGCGTCGTTGAGGCCTTTGAGACCGTCGACGTCACCGAAGACCACGCTCAGCGGGCGACCGCTGCGTCGCGAACGTTCCACTTCGCGGTCGAGCACCGCGTCGAAGCCACGGCGGTTGAGGAGACCGGTAAGCGGGTCTGTGTGGGCGGCGCCCGACAGCCGCTCGGTGAGCGTGACCGCGCGCTCCCGTAAGGCACCGACCAGAAAGCCGGCAACCGCGGCAGTGCCGACGGTCACGAGCCAGCGCTGAGCTTCGCTGCCGCCCCTGCCGACGCCCCCGCCAACGGCAAGTGCCAAGGCCGCAGCGTAGGCGCCGGCGGCGACCGACAAAACGAGTAGCGCTAGCCGCCGCCTCAGCAGCAGGAAAGCAGAGACCGCAACCCATACGAAAAAGAGCCCGTAAGCACTCGCGGCCTGATCGTTGGCGACCGCCATCGCCACCAAAAGGCAGCCGAACAGGAGGCTCGCGAGCGTCACCCAGGTTGGGCGGCTGCGGCGGCCGAGCTGCCACAGATAGCCGCTGGCCGCGATCGCCGCAAGCGCCAGCCCCACAAGCACTGCCAGGCGCGCGTGGGGATTGCGCGGTAGCGCCAGCGACAGGAGGCCGAGAACGCCGCCAGCCAGGAACAGGAGCGCCAGCATCCGCAGGCCAGTGCCGCTGGGATCGAGCAACACCGGGCGCAGATCATCGAGTGGGTTATCAGGGCGCGGGGCGAGCGCTTGCTGAGTCTCTGCGCGCCTCGGATCAAGCGCCTCGCGCCCGCGCGCCAAGGCGCCGCGGCCGGGTCGGTTTGCGCGTGTCATCACGCAAGCGCCCGCAGAAGCGCCTCAACGACACGGCGGTCGAAACGCGATCCGGCCGCGGCACGCAGCTCGGCGGCAGCCTCGTCGTGGCTCATCGCGGGGCGGTAGGGGCGGTCACTGGTCATCGCCTCGTAGGCATCGGCCACCGCGATGATCCGTGCTTCCAGCGGCACCTCGTCACCGTGCAGCCCGAGCGGATAGCCGGTGCCGTCGAGATGCTCGTGGTGCGCGCGTACCCAGGCGCCGAGCTCACGCTGTTCGCTGACCTCCAGCATCCGCGCCCCGACGACCGGATGCGTGCGCACGAACTCCCACTCTTCATCGCTCAACGGACCGGCCTTTTGCTCGACCGAGTCGGGTAGCGCGATCGTGCCGACGTCGTGGAGCAGTGCCGCGAGCCGCACCTGTTCGACCCGCTGTGCCGGCAGTCCCAGCTCGCGTGCTGTGAGCTCGGCGAACCGTGCAACTCGCCGGCAATGGCTCGCGCTGCCCGATCCCAAGCGGTCGACCGCCTCGGCAAGGTCGACCAGCGCCGCCAGCTCGACCGTCGCCCGCTCCTCCCCGCTGCGTTCCGCGGTCCGCGCCGTTTCGAGTTCCGCGCTCGAGATCACCACGCGGTTGCGCCCCAGACGCTTCGCCGCGTACATCGCCTGGTCGGCAGCGGCGAGGAGCGCTTCGAGCGTTTCTCCGTGGACCGGATGCACCGACGCGCCGATGCTCACCGCCACCGGTCCGTATTGGTGCCTCGCAAAGTGTCGCTCGACCGCCTCGCGCAACCGCTCGGCCAGCTGGTAAGCGCCGTGCTCGTCGCAGTCGGGCGCGAGCAGCGCGAACTCCTCGCCACCGTGGCGGGCGGCAAGGTCGAACGCGCGCTTCGACCGTTCGATCACTTGGGCGATCTCGCTCAGTACCTCGTCGCCGGCACGATGCCCGAAGCGGTCGTTGATGCGCTTGAAGCGATCGACATCGATCACGAGGACCGCCAGCGGCCGCTCGCTGCGCCGCGCACGTTCGAGCTCGACGTCGAAAACCTCTGCCAGCGCGCGCCGGGTGGCAAGACCGGTCAAGGGGTCCTTGCCGGCTGCCTCATTGAGGCGGCGTACGAGCCCGGCGACGTAATAGCGAGCCACTGAGACGAGCAAGCCCGCCCCGACCAGACTGGTCGTCGTGGCAAGCCACGCGTTCGCCGGGATCTCTCCCCGCTGCGCCAGCAGAACGCCGCCGTAGGCGGTCGCGATCAGCGCGACGTGGAGCAGCGCCAGCCGACCGGAGAAGAACAGGAAGGCGGCGACCGCTACCCAGGTGTAGGCGAGCGTTCCGTAGCCGCGCTCGGCACCCCAACCGACCACCGTGAGGGTCGCTAGGACCGTCGCCAGGATTACCGCGAGATGGGCGCGCAAGGGCGTCAAGCGCGCTTCCGATAACCACAGCGCCGCGCCGAGCGCGGCTGCGCCCGCCGCCGAAACCAAAAGCAGCGAGCGGTGCGCCGGGTGCTCGCCCGGTAAGAGCGCTGCGACTAGAGCGACCAGCGCGCCGAGCCAGGCCGCCATCGCACCGGCGGGCGCTAGGGCGCTTAAGGGCGCGATTGGCCCATCACGTAGCGCTCCCCGCAGAAGCGGACCGCGGCGCGGTGAGCGCCTGGCCGCTTCGACGATCGGCGACTCGACTTTGATCGCGACTGCCTCCTTGGTGTGGGCAGCGCCGCAAATCGGCGGGCGGGGCGCACCAGGCACCACATGCAGCGCTGCGTCGGGGGTATCTACCCCACGATAAAGCTGCCCCGCCCTGGCGGCCAGTGGCGTCCGTTCGCGAGTGGTCAGGCCTGCTGCGTCGGGCGGTGGGCGCGGCTGCGCCGGGCCGGCGCAGCTGCGTGCGACGATGGGTCGCGCCCGCCGCCGCGCGAGCCGCTAGCTTCGCGCCGTGGCCGTCTGGTTACAACGCGAGCTGGTGCTGCCCCCACGCCCGCGGGGCTTTCACCTAGTGACCGACGAGGTGCTCGCGCAGGTCCCCGAGGTACGGTCGCTGCGGGTCGGTGTGGTGCACATCTTCATCCGCCACACCTCGGCCGCGCTGACGCTCAACGAGAACGCGAGCGCCGACGTCCGTCGCGACTTCGCTGCCTGGTTTGACCGCGCGGTCCCGGACGGGGCCCCTTATTTCTCGCACACCCTCGAAGGGCCGGACGACATGCCGGCGCACGTGAAAGCGAGCCTGCTCGGCAGCGCCGTGTCGTTCCCGGTCGCCGAGGGGCGGCCGCTTCTGGGGACTTGGCAAGGGATCTACCTCTGCGAGTTCCGCGAGCGCGGGGGCCCGCGGCGGTTGGTCGTCACCGTCTTCGGCGAATGAGAGCGCTGGCAGCGAAGTGCGCCGCATGCGCCCGTCCGACCGTGCTGCGAACATGTGTTCGTGCGCTGGCAATCGCTCGACGTAGCAACCGACACGCCACCCCTGCCGGGTTTCGAGGAAGTAGCGCGCGCACGTCACTTCGACGCCCCGGAGGCGCTCGACGTGACCTTCTACGAGATCCGCGCTCGTTCACTGCTCAATCGGCTGCCCGAACGCTCGCGGATGCCGTTCCGCTGGACGATCAACCCGTATCGCGGCTGCGCCCACGCTTGCGTTTACTGCTTCGCGCGCCCTAGCCATCGCTACCTAGACCTCGATCCTGGTCGCGATTTCGAGCGTCGGATCGTCGTCAAGGTCAACGCCCCCGAGCTTGCGCGCGCGGAGCTCGCGCGAGCGACCTGGCGACGGGAACACGTGGCCCTCGGCACCAACACCGACCCGTACCAGTGGGCCGAGTCGCGTTACCGCCTAATGCCGGGAATTTGGCAAGCCTTGCGGGATGCCGCAACGCCGGCCTCGGTCCTCACCAAGTCGCCGCTGCTGCTCCGCGATCTGCCGCTTTTGCGGGAGCTGGCCAGCGGTCCCGGCTTCGAGGCCGGGCTTTCGATCCCGACCATCGACGAGCGCGCCTGGCGCGAGACCGAGCCGCACACGCCGCACCCGCGGGCGCGGCTCGAGGCGGTCGCCGAGCTGGTCCGGAACGGCATTCCTACGACCGTCTTGGTGGCCCCGCTAATGCCCGGTGTAAACGATCGTCCGGAACAGGTGGAGCGCATTCTCGAGGCGGCACGTGAGGCCGGCGCCACGCAAGTATCTGGCATCGCCCTCCACCTGCGCGGCGAGGTACGGGAGTTGTTCATGAGCTGGCTGCGCGAACGCCGACCGCAGCTCGTTCCGCTCTACGAACGCCTGTACGCGCGCGGCGCCTATCTGCCGAAGCAGGAGCGTGCGCGGCTGCAGCAGCTAGTGCGCTACGAGCCCGGCTCGCCGCGAACCGCTTCGAACTCGCCGGTCTCGATCTCCCGCTCGATCTCGCGTTCGATCGCTTCGCGCGAGAGCGCGGGCAGCTCACCGGTCTCGACGCGGCGTTGGATGTCTCGCTCTCGCCAGCGCCGAAACTTGAGGATCTCGAGCACGTAGACCACGTACACGCTGGCGGCCACCGCGATCGCTCCGAACACCGCGAGCAGCGCCGCCCACCCCGGACGCAGGTGTCCCGCCTCGTCCGAGTAGGGGACGAAGCGCAGCGCCAGCGCTAGCAGGGCGAGGGAAAGCGACCACCCGTAGAGGTACATAACGGTGCGCCGCTGCGAGAAACCGATGTTCGCGAAGCGGTGGTGGAAGTGCCAGCGGTCGGGCGCGTACACGGGCCGGCGGTACTTGATGCGCTTGGCGATCACGAAGGTCGCGTCGGCGGCCGGTACCGCCAACACCATCAGCGGGAAGAGCAGCGCCACGACCGCCGCAGTCTTCAGAACCCCCTGGATCGCCACGCAGGCAAGGAGCAGGCCGAGCAGATTCGACCCGGCGTCGCCCATGAAGACCGAGGCGGGATGAAAGTTGTGACGAAGGAAGCCGGCCGCGGCCCCAGCCGTGAGAGCCGCGAGCACGCCCGCCGCGTCGCGGTCGAGGGAGAGCGCCAGCACCGCGAACGTGACCGCCGCGATCAGACAGACGCCGGCTGCAAGCCCGTCGACGCCGTCCGTCCAGTTGACGACGTTCACGACGGCGACGATCCCTAGCAGGGTCAAGGGGGGACCGGCCGGGCCGAGGTCTAGCGCCCCCAGGAAGGGCAGCGTGACGTGGTCGACATAGACCCCTGCCGCGACCGGGACGGAGGCGGCAGCCAGCTGTCCCATTAGCTTGGGCACCGGGTGCAAGTCGAAGCGGTCGTCCAGCGCCCCGAGCAACGCGATCAGCGCAGCACCCGCTAAGACCCCCAGGTACTCGCGTTGGAGCGGCAGAAAAACGAGCCCGGCAGCAATTACCGCGGCGAGAATCGCGAGTCCACCGAGTCCCGGCGTCGGGCGTTCGTGAAGGTCGCGTTCGCGCGGCACGTGGATCACCCCCAGGCGCCGCGCCAGTCGTGCGCTAAGCGGCGTCGCGAGCCACGCGACGACCGCCGCGAGAGCAAACGCGCCGACCGCGTCCCGCACTCCCACGGCGAGGGAGGCTACCGCGGGGCTTCCCTAGACCCAGCGTCCGGCGCTCGGTTTCGGCTAGGCAGGCGCCGCGGCCTGCGGCGAGACGTACAGCGGGTGGCGCTCAGCGAGCACGCGCACGCGCTCCCGCAGCTCGCCTTCGAGAGCAGTGTCGAAAGGCTGCGTCAGAGCGGCCGCGATGATGCGGCCGACTTCGCGGAAGTCATCGCCGACGAAGCCGCGGGTAGCGAGCGCCGGCGTACCGATGCGCACGCCCGACGAGACCATCGGCGGCCGGGGGTCGAAGGGAACGGTGTTGCGGTTGACCGTGATGCCGATCCGATGCAAGCGATCTTCAGCCTGCTTGCCGTCGAGCTCCGAGCTCCTCAAATCGACCAGCACTAGATGGACATCGGTGCCTCCCGTGAGCACGTCGAGACCACCGGCGATCAGCTCCTCGGCGAGTATCGCCGCGCCCTCACGGGTGCGGCGCTGCCGCTCGCGAAACGCCTCGCTAGCTGCGATCCGCAGCGTCACCGCCTTGGCAGCAATGGCGTGCATCAAGGGGCCTCCCTGGATGCCCGGAAAGACCGCCGAGTCGATCTTCTTCGCTAGCTCCCCGCGGCAGAGAATCATCCCGCCGCGCGCTCCCCCGAGTGTCTTGTGAGTGGTGGTGGTGACGACGTCGGCGTAAGGCACCGGGTTCGGGTGCTCGCCAGCTGCTACCAGACCGGCGAAGTGGGCCATGTCGACCAACAGATAGGCCCCCACCTCGTCGGCGATCTCCCGGAAGCGGGCGAAGTCGAGCTGGCGCGGGTAAGCCGACCAGCCAGCGATGATCAGACGCGGCCGGTGTTCACGCGCGAGGCGTGCGACCTCGTCCATGTCGACCAGGAAGTCGTCTTTGCGGACGCCGTACGCGACGACCTGGAAGTAGCGCCCTGAGAAGTTGAGGCGCATGCCGTGCGTCAGGTGACCGCCGTGGTCGAGCTTCATGCCGAGGATCGTGTCGCCCGCTTCGAGCAGCGCCATGTAGACGGCGGTGTTGGCCTGGGCGCCAGCGTGCGGCTGCACGTTCGCGTGCTCGGCCCCAAACAACGCCTTCGCTCGCTCGATCGCCAGCGACTCAGCCACGTCGACGTGTTCGCAGCCCCCGTAGTAGCGGCGCCCGGGATACCCCTCCGCGTACTTGTTGGTGAGGACCGAACCCTGGCAATCGAGCACCGCGCGCGGGACGAAGTTCTCGGAAGCGATCATCTCGAGCGTCGACTCCTGACGCGCTCGCTCAGCGCGCAGCGCGGCCGCTAGCTCGGGGTCGACCTCCTCCAGTGGACGCTGAAAGAAATCCGCAGGCAGATCCGCCATCGCCGGGACGGTACCACCGCCCCGCGACCTAACGACCGAGTGCGCGCGCGACCTCGCCTTCGGGAACCGCGCCCTGCCGAACGATCCGCCAACGCCCCTCGCGCTCGTACTCGGTGAGGTCGATCACGGTCGAGGGTGTGCCCGGGAGCACGCCGCCGTCGAGAGCCAGATCGACGGCCGCCAGGATGCTCGGATCGACCTCGTCGATGCTCCGAGCGTCGCGCCCACCGGACGGGTTAGCGCTGGACTGCAGCACGCACACCCCGACTCCGGAAAGCGGCGCCAGACGCCCGACGAGTCGCGGCACCCGCAGCCCCAGTACCTGCGGTCGCGGCCCACAGGCCAGCGGGTAGCGGCGATCGGGGTTCGGCAAAAGCAGCGTTACGCCACCGGGCAGCAACCGTTCGCAGGCGGCACGAGTGCGCGGACCGAGGAAGCCAAGCTCCGCGAGAGCGTGCTCGCGCGAGAAAAACATCACCGCCGACGGTTTCGCAGGAGGTCTGCCTTTGATCTCGTAGAGGCGCTCGACAGCTCGTGCGTCCTCGGGATCGCAGGCCAACCCGTAGACGGTGTCAGCGGGAAACAAGACGACGCCGCCGCTGCGCAGCGCGCGTTCGAACTCGGCTATCGCCTCGGGATCGTCCGTGTTTCTCACTGTTGTCGCCATCGCCGTGTCTGTCGGAGCTAGAGCGCGTGTTTAGGGAACGAAGCCGACGGTAACCCGCGGGTGACCGGCCAAATCGCAAAGGGTCTGGGGCTCGCGAAGAAGCGCTCGCACCTCGTCCGCTTGGTGCGGTGCGTGCTCGAGGGCCATCCGTTGCCCGCGGGGCGCGACCGCGACGAGCGCGGCGATCAGCTCGCTGCCGTGCGGCCCGGCAACCAGCGCCGAGCGCGGCTCGTAGAGACGAATCTCCGGTGCCAGTTCTGTCCACTCGTGCTCGGCGACGTACGGCAGGTTGGCGACCACGAGGTCGGCGCGGTCGCCACCTTCACGCCGCAGACGTGGCGGCAAGAGGTCGGCGACCTCGAAGAACACGGGCAGCCCGAGGCGCTGGGCGTTTTCGCGCGCGACCGCGATCGCGGCCGGCGCGCTGTCGGAGGCGGAGATCCGCAGGTCCGGACGCTCCGCCGCCAGCGCGAGCGCTACGGCTCCCGAGCCGGTGCCGACATCGTGAACCGCTCCGCCCGCAGGCGTGCCGAGAGCTACCTCCACCAAGAGCTCGGTTTCCGGCCGTGGCACCAGCACCCGCCGGTCGATCGTTAGCTCGATCGTGCGGAACGCCCGTCGGCCAATGATGTACGCGAGCGGCTCCCGGCGCTCGCGACGTACCAGCCACTGCTCAAGCAGGGGCCGCGCCTCGACGGGAACTTCCAGCTCCGGGTTGGCCACAACCTCCCACCGCTCCCGTCCCAGCGCGGCGGCCACCAGCAGTTCCGCGTCGAGGCGCGGACTCGCGCAACCGGCGCGCGCGAGTCGCGCCACCGCGGTGCTGAGGAACTCACTCACCGACACTGTCGGCGGCGAGTCGCTCGGCGAGGAAACGGTCACCCCCTGCGACATGCCCCGCAAGCGCTCAACGCACCACGAGCTCACCGGCCTCGAGTTTGCGCCGCTTCTCGTCGGCCTCGAGCGCCGCCGTGAACTCGTCGAGCTCGCCGTCGAGCACGCGCGCCAGATCGTTGCGCGTGAGTTTCACGCGGTGGTCGGTCACGCGGTCCTGCGGGAAGTTGTAGGTGCGGATCTTCTCGGAGCGCTCGCCGCTACCGATCTGCGCCCGCCGCTCGGCCGCTAGCCGCTCTTGCTGCAAGCGACGCTCGCGTTCCAGTAGTCGCGCGCGTAGCACCCGCAGTGCCTTCTCGCGGTTCTGCAGCTGCGACTTCTCGTCCTGCATCGACACGACAATGCCGGTTGGCTTGTGCGTGATACGGACCGCGGAGTCCGTGGTGTTGACGTGTTGGCCGCCCGGCCCCGACGCTCGAAAGACGTCGATTTCAAGGTCGTTGGGGTCGATCTGAACCTCGACTTCCTCGGCTTCGGGAAGGACCGCCACGGTCGCGGTCGAGGTGTGTATGCGACCCTGCGACTCGGTCACCGGGACCCGCTGCACGCGGTGGGTACCGGCCTCGTGTTTGAAAACTCCATACGCGCCTTCGCCCTTGACGGCGAACGTGTAGTGACCGTCCTGAGCCTGCAGCGGCTCCACGCGGAAGCCGCGCCGCTCCGCGTACCTCGTGAGCATGCGAAAAAGGTCGCCGGCGAACAGCGCCGCCTCCTCGCCGCCAGCGCCGGGGCGGATCTCGACGATCGCGTCCTTCTCGTCGTCTGGGTCGGGTTCGACCGCTGCCAGCCGGATCCGTTCCTCGAGCTCCGCCATTCGCCGTTCCGCGTCTTCGGCGAGCTCCCGAAGCTCAGCGTCGCCGTCCGTCTCGCCGAGCATCTCGCGCGCGCCTTCGAGATCGGAGCGGGCACGCAGCCATTCGCGTGCGAGACGGTGGGCTTCTTCGAGCGCACGCCACGCCCGCGCGACCTCCGCGTAGCGCCGGTTGTCGGCGATTACCTGGGGGTCGGCAAGTTGCCGCTCGAGTTCCTCGTGGCGACGCTCGATTTCCGCGACTAACCGTTCGATCATCGGCGCTGAGCTTAGGCGCGCCAAAGCGTCGCGCGCTCGCGGGGTGTACTCACAGGCTGCGCTCACCGGCGGCCCGTTGGGCGAGCGCTGAACGCTCCGCGCGCGACCGGCGGCGCTACGCGGCGACTTCGATACCGACCGCTCGTCCGCGCAGACGGGCCGCCGCCTCGTAGGGGTTTTCGCGCGCCAAGACTGCCTTGAGCGCGGCGATCGCTACCTCGAGTTGCCGTTCGTCGGGTTCACGGGTGGTGAGCCGCTGGAGCTGCAACCCGGGCCACATGAGGGCGCGCGCGAGGGGACGCTGACGGTTGCGACCCATCCACCGAATCACCTCGAAGGCGATCCCGGCCACCAGCGGAATACCGACGATCCGGCTCGCGAACAGCCAGTGCCAGTCGAGTTTTCCGAGCGGCGCGAAGACGACGATCGCGACGATCACGACGAGCAGCAGGAAGCTGGTTCCGCAGCGCGGGTGCAGGCGGGAGAAGCGGGCGGCCGAGCGCGGCTCGAGCGGCGCGCCGGCCTCGTAGCAGGCGATCACTTTGTGCTCAGCGCCGTGGTAGGCGAAGACTCGCTGGAGGTCCGGCAGCAGCGAGATCGCCCAGAGGTAGGCGATCAAAATCGCGACCCGCAGCAACTTCTCGACGATCACGAAGGCGAGCCCGCTGCCGAGCCCACCGCCGAGGAGCTTGGCGAGCGTGGCGGGCAGCAGGAAGAACAGGCCGACGGCCAGAGCGAGCGAAAAAGCGACCGTTCCGGCCCATGCGGTGCGTGAGATCGCGCGCTCCTCAGGACGGTCCGCGGCGAGCGCCTGCCCGTCGCGCAAGACCGGCGGGTCCGTCTGCCGCTCGTCGCCCGACGGCGTCGGATCGAGCGCGCGCCCTTCAGCGACCGCTGCTTGCGCCTCCGCCGAGATGCCGAGCGCGCGCAGACCCAAGGCGAGGGACTGCACGAGCGCGACCACGCCGCGCACGATCGGCAGACGAAGCCACCTTCGCTGAGCGGCAGGGGAAGCCAGCTCGTGGCACCAGATGCGGATCGGCCCGGGATCGCCAGAGGGATCGGTAGCGCTCGGATCGGCGAGTCGCACGGCCACCGCCCAGTGCCCGACGCCGCGCATCATCACCCCTTCGAGCACCGCCTGCCCCCCGACCGGCGCATCGAGTTGCGGACGGTTTGCAACGGTGGCCGCCTCTGTTGCCCGCTCCTCGGCCGCCGCGACGGCTGCTACCGCCTGGCCGGCATCACCTCGACTGGAAGACGCTCTCGTCACTGGCGACACACTCCGGTTCGCCCATCGTAGAGGCATCCGCTGGCGATCCACCGCGGGCGCCGACGCCTCGCACCGGCGTCGTTCGGTGCATGATTGAGGCGGATGCGAAAACGCGACGAGCTCAGCGAGGCCGTCGAGGACTACGTGAAGTCGATCTACGTGCTGCAAGCGCGTGCCGGCGGCGAAGCGGTGACCACGACCGCGCTCGCCGAACGCCTTGGCGTGACGCCGGCTTCGGTCTCGGCGATGATCCGTCGGCTCGACGAGCAGGGTCTGGCACGGCACGAGCGTTACCGGGGCGTGCGGCTCACGGAGGAAGGCGAACGCCTGGCACTCGAGGTGCTACGCCACCACCGGCTGCTCGAGCTGTACTTGGTTGAGAAGCTGGGCATGCCGTGGGACAAGGTGCATGCCGAGGCGGAGGTACTCGAGCACGTGCTCTCCGAGGAGCTCGAGGAGCTGATCGCGCGCAAGCTGGGGCACCCCAAACGCGACCCCCACGGCGATCCCATCCCGAGCGTCGAGGGCCACGTCGAGGAAGAGGAGACGGTCAGCCTCGAATCGCTCGAGCCGGGCGCCAGGGGCCGCTTCGTGCGCATCTCCGACTCCGATCCGGAGATGCTGCGCTACCTCGCGGACCGCGGCATCAAACCGGGCGACCACTTCGAAGTGGTCGAACGGCAGCCGTTCGGCGGACCCTTGTTCGTGCGCTTCGGGGGCGAAGTGCACGCCCTCGGCGGGGAACTGGCGCGCTCGATGCGCGTCGTCGTCGACGACGCCAAAGGGCGCATCTGATCTGACCGTCGGTCGTTCAGCCGCGCCGGACGCCCGTCTGCAGCGGGCAGACCCGTTGGAGCGAGTTGTCGGATTCGTCGCTCTCGGCGATCAGCCCGTCGGGATCGACGACAACCGCGACCGAGGTGCCCTCTAGGCAGAGCGGACCGTCGACGCGGAGCTCGGTGCTCGAGTGCGGGACGAGCGGCGGCAAAGTCAGCCGTTTCGACCACGCCCCGGCGGTGATCTCGACGACAGCGGGTGGCGCCGGCCCATTTCCGGTGTTGCGAACAACCAGCCGGTATCCGCCGCTGGCCGCGCCCCAGCTGATGGCGACGGGACGCAGGTTCGGCAGCAGTTGCGGGAGCACGCAGGCTCCCGAGCGCTCGCTTTGCTGACGGAGCGTCTGGCCGTGCGCGTCACGCCACGCGAAGTCCGCGCGCACCCGATAGCTCGCGCCGTGACGCAGGTTGCGATACGTGCGTTCGAGCACGAAGGCCGGGACCCCTACTTTCGACCAGCGCCAGCGCGAAGAAGCGAGCCGGATCGTGCGCCAGCGCCCATCGCCAGCAAGGTTGCGTTCCTGGAGCTGCAAGCGGATGCCTAGCTGCGCCGCTCCGGGCACTCTGCGCATGCGCGCGACGAAGGTTGCGCGCGCAAGCGTTGGTCGGCAAGCCCGCAGCGCCGCCTCCGCGAGCCTGGACGACGGCTTGCTGGCACTACCGGGCGCGCCCGATGTGCCGCCGCCAGCAGCGACTGCCGGCGCGGCAGCCGTGGCGGCGCCCAGCGCGCCGGTCGCGCTCACCGCGAGCGCCACACCCGCCACTAGTGCCGCGATCGCTAACGACCACAGCGGAGCGCTCGATGCCCAAAAGCGGCGGTTCCGGCGGCGCACGCGCGCGTCCGGAGTCCGCATCACGGCGCGGTGCGAGCGGCTGCGCTCGTCACGACCGACGAGGCGAGTGCGTGCGGTACGGAACCCCATGCGCCCTCACCAACAACCCGCCGGCGCGGAAG
Source organism: Thermoleophilum album (assembly GCF_900108055.1). Lineage (GTDB taxonomy): Bacteria > Actinomycetota > Thermoleophilia > Solirubrobacterales > Thermoleophilaceae > Thermoleophilum > Thermoleophilum album. Next base: position 198,036 of record NZ_FNWJ01000001.1, read on the forward strand.
TTTCGTGCTTTCGACAAGTAGATCCGCAGGCACGAGACCGGCCGGCGACACGGGCCGCGGGGTAACGGGCGCGGCGCGCGGAGCGCGTGGCGAGGACGGCACCTCGGCCTGCACGGCGTGTGGCGATCAGTGCGCCGGGCGTGCGCCGCGCGCTGCGATCAGCGTGACTTGGCCTGCGCCGCGCGGCTGCGCGCCACCTTGCGACGGAAGCGCTCTACGCGGCCGCCGGTGTCCACCAACTTCTGCTTGCCGGTGTAGAAGGGGTGGCAGTTCGAGCAGATCTCGACGTGGATCTCGCTCTTCGTGGAGCGCGTCCAGAACTCGTTGCCACAGGTGCAGCGAACGTGCGCCGGTCCGTATTCGGGGTGAATGCCCGCCTTCATCGCACGGCGAGTCTACTCGGGTGCAGCGCCAGTCGCGTCCTGGCCGTCGGCGAGCTGACGCCGCCGACGCAAGCGGCGAGCGAGGTAGCGCATGCGCAGAAGCCAGGAGCGCGGTCGGCCGAAGCGCGCCGGCGGCGGCTGCTGGGCGCGCACCAGTGCGACCCAGCGATCGAGCGGCAGGGAGCCGTCGATGAGGTGAGCGAGCGCCGACGTTACGGGCGCTTCGAGGCCTTCGCGCGCGATCGCTTGCGCCAAGAGCTGCACGGTCTCGAGCGCCTCGACGGCTTGGCCAACACGAGCGGGGATCTCAGCTGCCGGGACCCCTTGCGCAAGCAGCTCGCCAGCGGTGCGGTTGCGAGAGGTCGGAGCGAGCGCGGTCGCGACGAGATCGCCGGTGCCTGCGCGGCCCACGAAGGTACGTGCCTGGGCACCTCGTCGCTCGGCGAACGCGAGTACCTCGAGAAAGATGTCGGCGGCAGCCATCCCGGCGGCGTTCAGACCCTGCTCGCGCGTCGCGCCGACCGCGACCGCCGCGGCGTTCTTCGCCACGCCGGCAAGCTCGACGCCGACCGGATCAGAGGAGACCTCGCACACCACGCCGGCCGCCTGGAAGACGCCGGCGACGGCGTGCGCTAGCTCACGCGACCAGGCCGCGCACACCAGTCCGGCACCCGCTTCGACCATCTCGCGGGCGTGAGCGGGACCCCCCACGCAGGCGATCCGGTCGCCGCCGAAGCGATCGGCGAGCAGCGCCGTCGGCTGCCGACCGTCGGGTGGAACGAGTCCCTTGGCGAGCGACACCAGACCGGCGTGCGCTGGCGGCTTGCGCTGTCCGAGCGCTTCGACGGCGGTCGGCAAAGCCTTCGATGGCACCGCCAAAAAGACGAGGTCAGCGCGTGCGAGCGGCTCCCCCCAGTCGCCGGCGAGGGCAGCTACGCGCAGCGCCGGCGGCAACGGCACCCCGGGCAGGTAACGCCGGTTCTCGCGCCGGCGCCGCAACTCCTCCGCGTGTTCGGCGCTGCGCACCAGGAGAGTCGTCCGCAAGCCTGCGCGGACGAGCAGGATCGCGACGGCGGTGCCGAATGAGCCGCCCCCGACCACGATCGCTCGGCGGAAGCTGTGAAGCCGCGTGAGAATGGCGCGAGGCTAACGAGCCGCGCTGCGAACAGCTGGTGAAGACCGCAAGACCAGCCCCGTCAGATCGCGAGCGGCCGCGTCCGCGCTTGATCGATCGACGCGTGACGCCCGGCACTAGCGGGTGTAAACGTGGAAGCGAACGAACTCGCGCGAAGGGAGCATGCGATGCGGTTGGCGGACGTCATGACTCGCGACTTGCCCCGGGCACAGCCGGACGAGAGCGTCGCCTCAGCGGCGCAGAAGATGGTCGCCGCGGGCGTCAAGGCACTGCCGGTATGCCGGGGCGACGCGCTCGTCGGCATCCTCACCGATTGGGACGTGACGCGAGCGGTAGCGGAGGCCGCGGACCCCGCACGCGAACACGTCGAGCGCTGGATGACTAAGGACCCGATCAGCGCCCCACCGGACGCCCTGCTCACAGATGCCTCGGAGCTGATGGCCCAGCACCAGATCCACCACCTGCCGGTGGTGCGTGACAACGTCGTCGAGGGGATGGTCCACCTCGACGTCGACTGGAATCGCCTCGGCGAAGCGGGCATGCCGGCGGCGAGCTTCGCTACCCCGATCTGACAGAGCAGACCGCGCACCCGGAGCGGACCGCGCAGTCGGGCAGCGGTGCTAAAGCACCGCTCGCGTCGCCGTCAGGTGAGCTGGTAGTTGGGGCCGTCGCCGCCCTCAGGCGGGGTCAGGCGCCCGCCCTTGGCGGTGATCGCGCCGCACTGCACGCAGTTCGAGGCCGTGACCTTCACCTTGACGAGCTTCTTGCCGTCGAGCCGGCCGTCCACTCGCGCCGCCTCGAGTTCCTCTTCGGGAACTTCGTAGACCTGCGCCGGACACATGTTCTGCCACATCAGCGCGACCTCCAGCGGCACTGGATTCGCGATCCGGATGTGGTTAGGCGCGTCGTCACGAGTGGCGTTGCCCGACAGGAAAACCGAGTCGAGCTTGTTGAACGTCAGCTCGTTGTCGGGCTTCGGATAGACCTTGTCGCGATCCCCGATAAAGACCGGGACGGTCGCGTCGTCGTGGGTTTCCCAGTGCCCACCCGGGAAGCGGCCCTTGGTGATGAGCATGGCGTTGGAGATCGCGCCGCCCACGAAGAAGCCCTTCGAGAACGGCTGACGCATGTTGCGGACCTCGTAAAGGTCCTTTTCGATCTCCGACTCGCGCACGCGCCGTTCGTAGCCCGAGAGGTCTTCCGTCGAACCGTGCTCCTTGAGCGCCTCGTAGACCGCTTCAGCGGCAAAGATGCCGGCGTGCATCGCGTAGTGAATGCCCTTCAGGCGTGGGACGTTGACCATCCCCGCCGAGTCGCCAGCGATGCACATGCCGGGCGCCCAAAGCCGCTTGGGCATCGCCCAGTAACCACCCGACGGAATGGTCTTGGCGCCCCAGGCGATGCGCTTACCACCCTCGAGGATGCCGCGCACCAACGGGTGGGTCTTGAGCAGCTGGAGGGTGTCGTGGACGGAGAAGGTGGCGTCCTTGTAGTCGAGCCCGGCGACGAAACCGAGCGAGACCTTGTCCTCGCCCATCGGATAGATGAAAGAGCCGCCGAACTCGCCGTACTTCGCGCGGTAGCGCAGCGGCCAGCCCATCGTGTGGATCACGCGATCGAGCGGCTGCTTTACCTCCCACACTTCCTTGACTCCGAGCTCCCACTGCTGGGGGTCCTCGGAGCCGAGACCGAAGTAACGGATTGCCGCTCCCGCGAGATGGCCCTGCGTGCCCTCGCAGAGGATCGTCGCCTTGGCGATCACGTCGGAGCCCGGTTCGAAGTTCGAGAGCTCCTTACCCTCGCGATCCCGGCCCTTGTCGCCAGTCCGAACGCCGACCACCCGACCGTCCTCGACCAGCAACTTGACGGCGGCAGTCTCGGGGAGGATGTATGCGCCGAGCTCCTCGGCCTTGCCCGCCAGCCAACGACCGAGCTGCGCGATCGAGGTCACGTGATTCCCGTGGTTGCGGAACGGCGGCGGCGTCGGCTTGAGCGGGATTGCGCGCTTCGGTGTGAGCAAGTAGACGGCATCCTTGTCGACGGTGCCGTAAGTCGGCCACTCCGACTCCGGCATGTCGGGGAACAGCTTGCGCATCGCCGACGGCCGCATCATCGCGCCGGAGAGCAGGTGCGAGCCGCAGGTCTTGCCCTTCTCGATGATCGCGATCGGCACCTCGCCGAGCGACTCGAGAAGTTGCTCGTCTTCGGCCAAGAGCTGGCCAAGACGGATCGCGCAGGCAAGACCAGCCGGTCCGCCACCGACGATCGCGATCCCGACCTCGATCCGTTCGTCAGGGGGGTCGGTCGGCGGCCCGACGAACTCCTTTGCCGGATCGACGGGCGGTGGAAACTCTGCCGGCGCAGTCGCCATCGCGCTTACGCCCCGCCGTTCCTGCGTGCCCGCAGAGCCTCGATCAACTTGGGCACGATCTTGTGCAGGTCGCCGACCACACCGAGGTCGCAGAACTCGAAGATCGGGGCGTTCGGGTCCTTGTTGATCGCCACGATGTTCTCAGAGTTCTGCATGCCCACCTTGTGCTGGATCGCGCCGGAGATACCGGCGGCCAGGTACAGCTTGGGCGCGACCGTCTTACCGGTCTGGCCGATCTGGGCGCTGTACGGGTACCAGCCCGCGTCGACGACAGCACGGGTAGCGGCGACCGCCCCGCCCATCAGCTCCGCGAGCTCCTCGAGCATCTTGAACCCTTCCGGCTGCCCGAGGCCGCGGCCGCCCGCGACGATGATCTCGGCGTCCTCGATGTTGATGTCGGCGCCGCGCTGCTCACCGCGCTTGACCATCCGCGCTTTCTGGGAGTGCGGCTGGAATTCGACGTCAACGTCGATCACCTGCGCGGCCGCACCGTTGCGCTCGACGGCGTCGAAGGCGTTGAGGCGGCCGATCACGATGCCCGGGGAGCCGACATAACCCGAGTCGACGAGGGCCGAGTCCTGCAGGACCGGGCGGGTCGCGACGAGGCGTCCGTCTTGGACTTTGACTTCGGTCACCTCCATCACGACGCCGGCACGCAGCCGCGCCGACAGGCCCGCCCCGACCTCGAAGCCGAGCAGACCGCCGCCGAACAGCGCGTAGTCGTAGCCGTGCTCCTGGATGACCTTGGCCATCGCGTCGACAACCGGTTGAGCGAGCCCCTCGGGACCGCGCACCCGGTAGACCTTGCTAGCGCCGTAGCGGCCGAGCGAGGCGCACAGCTCGTCGGTGAGGTCGTCCCCGCCGACGACCACGGCAGCCGCCTCGCCGCCGAGCTCGGCGGCGAGCTTGGCGCCTTCGGAAACCGCACCGAGCGAGTTCTTGTTGAACGCGCCTTGGTAGTGGAGTGCGTAGGTGAGGATCCCGCTCATGCCAAAAGCTTCCTTTCCTCGAGCCAGGCGATGATCTTCTGCACGGTCTCGTCGGTGTCTTCGTCCTCGATGATCTCGCCCGGTTCCTTCTGGGGCGGCGGGTTGATCGCGAGGACTTCCGTCCGCGAGCCCTTCTCCCCGACGTACTCGGGATCGATCCCGGCGTCGGCGACGGACAGCTTCTGGAGCGGCTTCTTCTTGGCCCCCATAATCGCCTTGAGCGATGGGTACCGCGGCTCGTTGATCGCGTCGCCGACGGAAATCACGGCCGGCAGCTCGACCTCGACCGTGTCGTAGCCGTACTCGGCCTGGCGCTCGCAGATGAGCTTGCCGTCCTGCACGTCGATCGCGATCACCTGCGTGAGTGACGGCATCTTCAGGTGATCGGCGACCACCGCACCGACCGTGTAGCACTCACCGTCGTCGGACTGCTGGCCGAGCAGCACGAGATCCGGCTGCTCGCGCTCGAGGACCTTTGCGAGCGCGTAGCCGGTGGCGCACACGTCGGAGCCGGCGAGGGCCGGGTCGGTCAGGTGGATCGAGCGGTCAGCGCCTAGCGAGACGGCCTTGTGGAGCGTGCGGAAAGCACCTTCCGGCCCCATCGTGACCGCCACGATCTCGTCAACCTGGACCTTGCCGCCCTCGCGGATCTGCATGGCGGCCTCGATCGCATGCGTGTCGAAGGGGTTGAGTTGGGTCTCGCCGGAGCGGTCGAGGCGCTTCGTCTGAGGGTCGATGCGCTTCTCGACCGCCGCGTCGGGTACCTCCTTGACGAGGACGCAGATCTTCACAGGCGATCTCCTTACCGTGTCTCTCCGATTCCGGCCTCGGCGCCGGCGGCGCAGTGAGCGGCGGGAATCTTACCGAGGTCTTGACTGACGAGTCAGTCGCCCGCCCCGCAGAGCACGGAAGGGCGTGCGAAGCGCGTCAGGAAGCGCCGCGAGCCTCGGCCACGGCCGAGCGGATGAAGTCGACGATCGCCTGGACCGAGGAGCCCGGCGTGAAGACTTCCGCCACACCGAGTTTCTTGAGTTCCGGGATGTCGTCTTTCGGGATCGTCCCGCCGACGACAACCACCACGTCATCCGCCCCTTGTTCGCGCAACAGTCGCACGACCTTGGGCACGAGGGTCATGTGGGCGCCCGAGAGAATCGACAGTCCGACGGCATCGGCGTCCTCTTGGATCGCCGTCTCGACGATCTGCTCGGGGGTTTGATGGAGGCCGGTGTAGATCACCTCCATGCCCGCATCGCGCAGTGCACGGGCGATGATCTTTGCTCCCCGGTCGTGGCCATCAAGGCCGGGCTTCGCCACCACAACACGGATCTTTCGCGCACTTGCGTGCTCGCTGGTGGCCCCGCTACTGGTCGTCGCCTCCATCGCGAGGGGCGCAGTCTATAACCACGGCGACCGCTTGGCGGGCTAATGGGCGCCGTCTCTCAAGGCGCGTGCGACGACCCAGACGACCTGGCCCTTTCGCCGTCGGGCGGGTCGCCGCGGCGGCTACTCGAAACGCCGGGCGGAGCGGCGGATTCCGAGACCACCACCGAGCAGACCTGCGCCGACCAGCGCCAGCACTCCTGCCGCTGCTCCTGTTGCCGGCAACGATGGCCCGCTTCTCGCTTGCGGCTGCGACGGTCCAGCGGAGCCGCCCACCGCGCCACGAGGCGCCTGGCCCCCACTTGCGGCGCCACCGCCAGCGCGCCCGCGGCCGGTCGCACCCGAGCCGCTGCCCTGCGGCGACGCCGCGGCCGCGAGCACCGTCACCGTTCCCCGCATGAACGGATGCGGCTCGCAGTGGTAGCGGTAGACGCCCGGGCGAGTGAAGGTGAACGAGGCGCTCCGGCCCTTCTGTAGGAGCGGGATCCGGAAGCCCTGGCCAGCCGCGTTGTGGACGACCGAGTCGGTGTTTGTCCAGGTCACCGACTCGCCGACGCGGATCGTCACGTTGGCGGGGCTGAAGGCGAAGTTGTGGATCGTGACGCCGGCGCTCGCGATGCGAGCCCGCGCGGGCTGGGTTGCTGTCGACGAGGAAAGCGCGCGCCGGGCACTCGACGCCGCTGTGCCGCTGGCCGCAGCAGTGGCCGGAGCCTCAGCAGCGGATGTAGCGCCCGGCTCGGGCTCGGGAGCGACGCTCGTCGCGGTGGTCGCAGAGGACGCAGCGGCGGTGGGTGCGGGGACCGCAGCGGCGGTGGTCTGGGCGTCGCCTAAGCCCTGACCCTGACCTTCCTGCGGCTCCAGGGACGCGCCGCTCGCGACGGCCACCGGTAGCGCTGCGGCGACCAGCAGCAGGGCGGCCGCGCCGCCCGCAAGCCGACAGCGCGAGCGCGCCCATCGGCGCGCCCCAGGCGCGCATCGGTGATTGCCGTGGTCGCCTCGCGCGGCGACTTCGCTCGTCCCCTCGTCGATCACGCGAACCTCCTCTGGGGTGGGGCGATCGGGGCCAGGATGCGTCGTTGTTTAACGCCCCCGAAAGGGAAATGCAATCGCTCTCTCCGAGCGCTCCACTCGTGCAGCTCAGAAGACCGGGGTCTCTACGTAGCGCCCGAACACTCGCTGCAGCGACTCGACGATCTCGCCCTCGGTGCAGTGCGCCCGCGCGCAGTCGAGGAGCGGCCACATCAGGTTGCGGTCCTCTTCGCGTGCAGCTTCACGCAAGCGCTCCAGTGCCCGCTGCGCGCGCTCCTCGTCACGCTCCGCGCGCACACGACGCACGCGCTCGATCTGTTTGCGCTCCACCTCTGGCGGGATGCGGAGGATTTCGACCTCCTCCTCTGCGCCGTCCTCGAGCCGATAGCGGTTGACGCCGACGATCACTCGCTCGCCGCGCTCGACTTCTTGCTGGTAGCGGAACGATGCCTCCGCGATCTCGCGCTGCGGAAAGTTCTGCTTGATCGCCTCGACCATTCCGCCGAGTTCGTCGATTCGGCGGAAGTAGTTGTAGGCCGCGCTCTCCATCTTGCTGGTGAGTGCCTCCACGAAGTAGGAGCCACCGAGCGGGTCGATCGTGTTCGTAACTCCGGTCTCGTGAGCGATGATCTGCTGCGTTCGCAGGGCCACGCGCGCTGCCTCCTCGGTGGGAAGCGCGAGCGCTTCGTCGTAGGAGTTGGTGTGCAGCGACTGCGTGCCCCCGAGCACTGCGGCCAGCGCCTCGATCGCCGTGCGGACGATGTTGTTGAGGGGTTGCTGAGCGGTCAGCGAGCAGCCGGCGGTCTGCGTGTGGAAGCGCATCAGGAGCGAGCGCTCGTCCTTTGCGCCGTAGGTGTCACGCAGTTCGCGGGCCCAGATCCGCCGGGCCGCCCGGAACTTGGCGATCTCTTCGAAGAAGTCGATGTGCGAGTTGAAGAAGAAGGAGAAGCTCGGTGCGAAGGCATCGATGTCGAGCCCGCGCTCGAGCGCGTGCTCCACATAGGTGAAACCGTCCTTGAGCGTGAACGCAAGCTCTTGCTGGGCGGTGGCACCGGCCTCCCGGATGTGGTAGCCGGACACCGAAATCGGGTGCCAGAGCGGCATCTCGCGCGCGCAGAACTCGATCATGTCGGTGACCAGGCGCATCGCCGGGTCGATCGGGAAACACCACTCCTTCTGCGCGATGTACTCCTTGAGGATGTCGGTTTGGATCGTGCCCCGCAGCTTGTCGGCCGGCACACCTTGACGTTCGGCTGCGACGACGAAGAACGCCAGCATCACCGCGGCCGGCGCATTGATGGTCATCGAGACGGAAACTCGATCAAGCGGAATGCCACGGAACAAGCGCTCCATGTCGACGACCGAGTCGATCGCGACGCCTTCGCGGCCGACCTCTCCCTCCGCCCGCGGGTGGTCGGAGTCATGCCCCATCAGGCTCGGCATGTCGAAGGCGGTCGAGAGCCCGGTCTGCCCGTGCTCAAGCAGGTACAGGAAGCGCGCGTTGGTTTCCTCGGCGGTCCCGAAGCCCGCGAACTGGCGCATCGTCCAAAGACGCCCGCGGTACATCGAGGGGTAGACCCCGCGCGTGTAGGGAAATTCGCCGGGGTACCCGATTTCCTCGAAAGGCGGCAGATCCTCGGGACCGTAAAGCGGCTCGATGGGCTCGCCCGAAATGGTTGTGAAGAGCGCATCCCGCTCCGGCGCGCGGGCATAGCGCTCTCGCAACCAGCGTTGTTTACCGCTTGACTCCGGCCCCTCCGTCCTCATGGTGATGGAAGGGTAAGGCACGACCGCGGGGCTCGCCGATTCGACTGACCCTGCGTCCGACGATGCGCCCCTCCTCTCAAGATCCGCGCGCTCTTCGCCGACTCGCTCAGCAAGGAACCCGCCGCGGAGGAGTGATGCCCGCAAGCCAGCGCGAGCGCGACAACTTGGCGACCCCCAAGACCACGGACCCGCCCTCGCACCCCGTGGCTACGCCAGGCGCAGGAATCGGCGAAGAGCTACGGCGCGAGCGCCTTTTCGACATCGAGGGGCGGATCGCGCGCCATCGGCGGCGGACGTTCGCAGTGCTGGCGGTGGCGCTGTTGCTCTCGACGCCGGAACTCGGCGCCTGGTGGCTGGTGCCCTTCTGCGCGACGGTGATCGCCTTTCCGCTCTGCGAACGCGCGATGAGGCGCTCGCGCAAGCCGTACGCGTGGGCGGCGATCGGTTGGGCGGTGAGTCCCTTGGCGATCTCGGTGGCAGTTGCCCTCACAGGTGCCGCCGAGAGTCCCGGGACACCGTGGCTGGCGCTGCCCGCGATCAGCCTCGCCGCACGTTTCGAGCGCCGTGGCGTGATCCTCGGGACCGCCTACATCTACTTGCTGCTGCTGGCCTCGACGTTCGCGATCGACCCGCAGGCGGTGATCGACCGTCCCTCGCGGGTGATCTTCCCGGCCGCGCTTGTACTGGGCGCGGTGATGCTCTCAACGGCGACCGTCGAGTCCGACCGTAAGCACCGTCGCGAGGCGCTGTTCGATCCGCTTACCGGACTGCTCAACCGCAATGCGCTGCGGCTGCGCCTCGACCAGCTAGCGAACGATGCGCGCACGCCCGGCGGGGGCCGCGCACTGGCCTTCGCGATCGGAGATATCGACCACTTCAAGCGCGTGAACGACGAGTTCGGTCACGTGGTGGGCGATGAACTCCTTCGGACCGTCGCCACCACCATGCGCTCGGTGCTGCGCGGCGGCGACGAGCTCTTCCGCATCGGCGGCGAGGAGTTCGTTGTGCTTCTCCCGCTCGCCGATCGCGAGCGTGCGGTGGCGGTCTGTGAGCGACTCCGGGAGGCGGTCTCGCAAGCGCGCTCGCCGTCGGGGATCGGAGTGACGATCAGCTTCGGGGTAACGGTCGTGCGCGGAACGCCACCGCCTTTGGAAGCGCTGGTCGCGGCTGCCGACGAAGCGCTCTATCGGGCCAAGCGTGAGGGTCGCAACCGGGTCGAGGTCGCTGGCTCGCGCGAACGCGCGCAGGTCGCCGGCGAATCCTCCAACTAGGCAGCAGCTTCCTGCTCGGCCGCAGTGGTGAGCTGGCCACCGCAGAGCCCGCGAGGTCCCAGCTCGCGTAGACACAGTGCGGCCGTCCAAGCAAAGTCGTGCGCTCCGAGCCCGCGACCCGAACCGGGGGCGTAGTACTCTCGTACACCGCCCGCACGCACGCACTCGACTACTCGCCGAATGAGCAGCGCAGACGAGCGCCGGCGGCCGTGAGTGGCGAGCCCCAGCGCGCACAGCCAGCCGACGTTCACCCAAACCGGGCCTCGCCAATAGCAGCGCGGCCTGAGCCGCCGATCACCGCGATCGAGCGAGCGCACGCCAAAGGGGCTTGCCAGCGGGCCTTGCAAAACCACCTGCTCCAAGGCGTCGAGACTGGCCGCGGACAAACTCGGGGCAACCACCGCCAGCGCGCTCCCGCAGGAGAGAGCGTCGCTTTCCGAGTCGTCGGCCAGGTCGATTGCGCGGGCGAGACCATCGCCTCCGGTGCGGGCGGCGAGCGCTGCGGCAACACGCTCCGCGCGGGCTGCTTCGACCTCCGCGAGTCTCCGCTCGCCGAGCGCGTCGGCGAGTCGCGAGAGGTCCGCGCAAGCGCGCGCGAGGATCGCGCTGAAGCCGGGGTCGAGAACGCGGAAAGGTCCTCGCGCCGCGAGCTCGCGCTGACGCCACCCGCTCCGTGTGCCGCGGCGCACGAGCGTCAGAAAGCGCCGATAGTGGTCATCGCTCGGCCGTTCAGCGGCATCAACGTGGTCGCGATCGGGTCGCGGCACGACCGTCACTTCCGGGCGCACGCGGTCGAGCGGGGCGTCCCACTCGGGTGCGTTGTCTCGACCCGACTCCCAAGGGTGGATCAGGACCGGCTCGCCCAGGCCCAGCGGATCGCGCTCGTCGAGCAGGAAGCGGTGCCAGCGTGCGAGCGCTGGCAGGAGGGCGCGTGCTCGCGGTTCGTCGCCGGTCGCCTCGAACAACAGCCAGGTTGCCGTCGCCGCTACCGGGGGCTGAGTGATCGCCGAACAAAAGCGACCGTCGCCGCCGCGACGCCAGCCCCACCAGGCAGGCGAGGGGGAGTAGCGGCGGCCGACTAACGCCGGCACCAATCGCCGCACCACGGGCACGTCGTGGAGGTGTGCAACGAGCTCGGCGATCGGTGCCGGTGTCGCGTAAATCAAGTGCGGCACAAGACCGTTCGGCTGCTGCGCGGCGAGCAGACTCTCCAACTCGCGCCAGGCGCGCTCGGGGGAGATCTCAAGCCAGCCGAGCGCGACGAACGCGGAGTCCCAGTTCCATTGGTGGGGGTAGGTGAGCGGGGCGGGCACCGTGTAACTGCCGCGGTCGTCGCGTTCGAGCGTTGCGCGACAGACGGCCGCCAAGCGTCCGTCGAGTACGTCCATCCGGTGGCGCCGAGCAGCGTGCTCGGACGCCGTCGGAGCGGCGCGGCGCTGGTCAGGCACGGACTGCCACGGGGAGCCTCCGGCGCCGCCCCCGACGACGCGTGGCGAACAGTGCAGCGACCGTGCCCACGCCTGCCGCCAAAAGAGCAGCGGCGGCCAAGCGGAGGCGCAACAGCAGTTTGTCGAAGCGCATGATTCGCCACCCCTCGCTACGCGCGATCCGTTCGAGCTCGCGGTCGGGATTGACGGCCACCGGATTGCCGACCACACGCAGCATTGGCAGATCCGATTCGGAGTCGGAGTAGGCGTAGGACGCCGCCAGGTCGATCCCTTCCCTGGCCGCCAGCTCGCGGATCGCTTGTGCCTTGCCCTCCCGATAGGTGAAGGGACCGGCCGTCCGTCCGGTGTAGACGCCGTTCTCGACCTCTGCACGCATGCCGATCGCGCCGTCGAAGCCGAGCACGTTGGCGAGCGTATCGGCGAGCTCTTGCGAAGCCGCGGTGACGATGTAGACGCGGCGGCCGGCGTCCTGGTGGCTCCAAGCCTCGGCCAGCATCTGCGGGTAAAGCCGCGGCAAGATCGCCGCCAAAACGCGCGGTCCCAGGCGCATCAAATCGCGCTGACGCTGCCCGGCGATCGCTTCCAGCACGCGCCGCTTGACGGCTTCGGTCTGGTCGTCGGTCGATCCCCGCAGCCGGAAGCGCAGGTTGGCGATCAGGTCGCGCGCGAGTTGGCGCCGCGAGAGCATCCCCGACTCGAACGCGGCCCGCGCGAAGTGGAACGCGCTGGAGCCCTCGAGCAGGGTTTTGTCGAGGTCGAAGAACGCTGCGGCGCGCTCGCTCGGCACGGGCCGAACGCTAGGCGCCGTCGACCTCGATCACGATCGCGTCGCCCTGCCCGCCGCCGGAGCAGATCGCGGCGACACCGATGCCACCGCCGCGGCGCCGCAGCTCGAAGGCGAGGGTCATAAGGATGCGCGCGCCGCTCGCGCCGATCGGGTGACCGAGAGCGATCGCGCCGCCGTTGACGTTCACCTTCGACTCGTCGACGCCGAGCATGCGCATCGAATTGATCGCAACCGAGGCGAACGCCTCGTTGATTTCGAAGAGGTCGACGTCGTCGACCGACAGACCGGCCTTGTCGAGCGCTTTTTGCGCCGCCTTCGCAGGAGTGCGGGCGAGATAGGGAAAGTCATCGGCTATCGCCGCCTGCGCGACGATCGTCGCGAGCGGCTTGCGGCCGTTGCGCTTAGCCCATTCGTCCGACGCCAGCACCAGGGCTCCCGCGCCGTCGTTCACGCCGGGTGCATTGCCGGCGGTGTGCGCTCCGTCCTTGTGGAACGCACCGGGCAGCTTCGCGAGCTTTTCGAGCGACGTGTCGCGCCGCGGGGCCTCGTCGATCTCGACCGTCGTCTCAGCCTTCTTGGTGCGCACCGTGACCGGCACGATCTCCTCGGGCAACCGTCCCTCGTCGATCGCGCGGATCGCGAGCTCGTGAGAGCGCAGCGCAAACCGGTCCATGTCGGCTCGCGTGATCTCGAGCTCCTCGCCGACCTCGTCGGCCTCCTCCCCCATGTGCTTGCCGGTAAACGGGTTGCGAAGGCCGTCGTTGATCATCGCGTCGAGCAGCTTGGCGTCACCCATGCGGTAGCCAAAGCGCGCCTCCTTCAAGAGGTAAGGCGCGTTCGACATCGACTCCATGCCGCCCGCCACCGCCACGTCGAGCTCGCCGGCGCGCACTGCCTGGTCGACGATGCCGACCGAGCGCAGACCGGAAGCACAAACCTTGTTGATCGTCTCCGACGGGACCTCGCGCGGGATGCCCGCCTTGATCTGCGCCTGGCGGGAAGGGATTTGGCCCTGACCGGCCTGGAGCACCTGCCCGAAGACGACCTGCTCGACTTGCTCGGGTGCAACCTCGGCGCGCTCGAGCGCGGCCGCGATCGCCCGTCCACCGAGCTCCGTCGCATCGAGCGGGGCGAGGCCACCGCCGAGCTTCCCGAACGGCGTACGGGCTGCTCCGAGGATCACGGTCTTGGGCATCGGTCGCCTCCCCTCCTTCGACTCGTTGGCGCTAGGGAACTTAAGGAGCGAGAGCGAAAACGATAAACCCCGCGCGCCCGCTCGCGCTCACCCTCGGCAGCCGTAGACTGCGGCGCCGGTGGAAACGGTCGACGCGATCGAAGTACAGGTACGGGAGGGCGAGCTTGCAGAGGCATCGGCGGATGCTCGCGTCGTATTCCTGTTCGACGACGAGTCTCCGGCCGATCCGGTAGCCAGACGTCTGCTCGAGCTCGGCGAGGCGAAGAAGCGCTTCAAAGCGGTCGCTCACGGCCACGACGAACGCAACCGCCGGGTCATCACGGTGGGCCTCGGTGCGCGCGCCGATCTCGATGCCGAGCGACTGCGGGTGGCCGCCGCGCTAGCCGTCGCGCGCGCCTGCGAGCTCGGCGCCCGGACAGTGGCCTGCGCGGTTCCGCAGCCGCCGGCAGATACCAGCGCAGGTGGCGCAATGAAGGCGAGCTCGGCGCCCCGGTCGCCGCTCGCGGCTGCGCTCGTCGAGGGCGCCCTACTGCGCCTGTACCGGTTCAATCGCTTCAAGAGCGACTCTGATGAGCGACCGACCGTGCGGCAGCTCGAGCTATACGGCGCAGCCGACGCGCAAGCGGTCGCGCGAGCGCGGGTGGCAGCGATCGCCACCAACCGCGCCCGCGACCTCCAAAACCTCCCCGGCAACGTCGCGACCCCGACGCATCTTGCCGAACGCGCAGCCGAGATCGCCGACCAGCACTCGTCTCTCGAAGTCGAACTGTTCGACCGCGAGGGCATCGAGCGCCTCGGCATGGGCGCTTTCGCGGCGGTAGCGCGAGGCTCCGCGAACCAACCGCGACTGATCGTGATGCGCTACACGCCGAACGGCGCGAGCGGTCCCCACCTCGGGTTCGTGGGGAAGGCCGTCACCTTCGACACCGGCGGCATCTCGATCAAGCCAGCGAGCCGCATGCACGAGATGAAGTACGACATGTCGGGCGGCGCGGCGGTGATCGAGGCGCTCGACGCGATCGCTGCGCTGGGTTTGCCGGTCCGGGTGACGGCGGTGGTGCCGGCTACCGAGAACATGCCCGACGGGGGTGCGTTCAAACCCGGTGACATCGTCACCGCCCTGAACGGGCGAACGATCGAGATCACCAACACCGACGCCGAGGGGCGGCTGCTGCTGGCCGATGCCCTGACCTTCGCGGTGCGCGAAGGAGCGGAGCGCCTAGTCGACCTAGCGACCTTGACGGGCGCGATCGTGGTGACGCTCGGCTCCACCTACGCGGGGCTTTTCGGCAACGACGAAGCGTGGTGCGCGGAGGTAGCGGCGGCGTTCGAGGCAGCGGGGGAGCCGGCCTGGCGGCTCCCGCTCCACCCCGACTTCAAGGAGATGATCAGAGGTGAACAGGCCGACCTCGTCAATGCGAGCCAGGAACGAAAAGCGCTGTCTTGCTACGCCGCGCAGTTTCTGGCCGAGTTCGTCGACGGCCGCCCCTGGGCGCACCTCGACATCGCCGGGACGGCTTGGGGCCGCGGACGCGAGTACGTGGGCAAGGGGGCGTCCGGTTTCGGCGTGCGGGCGCTGATCGCCCTCGCCGAGCGCTGTGCGCGATCGACGGCGCCCGGGCCTGTCTAGGGTCTGGGCGACAGCCCTGTCTCGCCAAGCGACGCCGAGCGCCCGGCGGTACCCGGTTGCGCTCCGGCTCGAGGCCCGTCTAGGGCTGCGTCGTCCGCTTGGGCGCGGCAGCGCACGACCGGTCGCCGGCGATGCGCTGCCGGCAGGCTCAGGAGACCTGCGACGCCGCCGCGATCGACCGCGGCTGCAGCTCGCGCTCGTAGCGCTCACGCAGCACGCGCTTGAGGATCTTGCCGGTGGCGTTGCGTGGTAGTTCGTCGAGCACGTAGATCTCGCGCGGCACCTTGTAGCGGGCGAGGTTTTCGCGCACCCACTTCTTGAGCTCGTCTGCCTGCACCTGGGCACCGGCCTCGAGCGCGACGAAGGCGACCAGTCGCTGGCCCCACTCTTCGTCGTCGACGCCAATACAGGCTGCTTCGCGCACGGCCGGATGGCGAGCCAGGCAGTCTTCGACTTCCTGCGGGAAGACGTTCTCGCCGCCGGAGACGATCATCTCGTCGTCGCGCCCCTCGACGAAGAGCCGACCAGCCGAGTCGAAACGGCCGACGTCGCCCGTCGCCATCAGGCCGTCGATGACCTGCTTGCTGTTGCCGTCGGTGTAGCCCTCGAAGAGCATCGGGTTACCGACGAAGATGCGTCCGGTGCGGCCGGGAGGCACCGGCCTGCCTTCTTCGTCGAAGAGCTTGACGACGGTGCCGCGCGGCGGCGTGCCGGCGGTGCCCGGTGCGGCCCGCAGCTCTTCCGGGGTCGCGATCGTCGCCCAGGCCACCTCGGTGGAGCCGTAGAGGTTGTAGAGGTTGTCGCCGAACTCGTCCATCCAGCGGATCGCTAGATCGCCCGGCAGGGCCGATCCGGAGACGGCGACGACCTTCAGGCACGAGACGTCGTAACGACGACGGACTTCGACCGGCAGCTCGAGTATCCGCTTGAGCATCACGGGGACCGCGGCCAGCGAGTAGCAGCGGTGCTGGGCGACCGTCGCCAAACAGTCCTCGGGATCGAAACGGCGTCGCAGCACGTAGGTGGAGCCGATCAGCAAGCCGATCTGGAAGTGCGCAAGCCCCCAGGAGTGGAACAGCGGCGACGCGATGTGCGTCCGCTGACGGGCCTTCAGCGGGATCTTCGAGAGGAAGCTGACGGCGGGATCGATCGAGTCCGGCGTGGGCCGGCGCGCACCCTTCGGCGTGCCAGTCGTTCCGGAGGTCAGGATCGTCACCTTCGGGGTGCGGCCGGGCGGATCCGGGTTGCGCTGGTCGCCTTCGGCGATCAGCTCCTCGAGCGTCGGATCCGGAGCTTTGAGGCTGTCGTGCCACGCCACGAAGCGCTTGCGCCGCCGCGCAGCCGGCCGCACCAGCTCCGCGAACTCTTCGTCGTAAACGACCGCGTCGGGCGACTCCCGCTTGATCACGTCGGCGAGCTGGGGGCCGGCGAACATCGTGTTCAGAAACAGCGAGTCGGCGCCGAGCTTGGAAGCCGCGAAGACCGTCTCCATGAAACCGCGGTGGTTGCGACACATGATCGCCACCTGGGATCCCGGACCGAGCCCGCGCGCCTTGAGCGCGTCGGCGAGCGCGTTGGTGCGGCGATTCACCTCGGAGAAGGTGAGGGTCCCGATCTCGTCGATGATCTGCGGCTCGTCCGGAAAGCGTGCGGCCAACGCGATCGAGGCGGCTCCCGGGGACGGCCCCCAACGCGCCAAGGTCCGTGCGAAAGCGAGCGCCCGGTCGGGTCGCATCGGGCGAATCACGCCGCGCTCGGCCAGGATCTTCAGCGTTCCCAGGTGGTAGGCGACGCGGTCGGCAAGCTCGAACAATCTGTCGGTCACCTCGAATCTCCTTCGCTGGGCTGAGTCTCTGGCGGGGCGCGATCATCTCACGCGAATGCCCGCCACATTGGTCGGCCTCTCTTGGATCGGCACGGGGGCGCCGAGTTTTGACACCGGCTCGCGGCGCCGGCGTAGCTCGCGCATGGTGCCGCCCGCGCGCTCCGCACCGCGCCTCGAGCCGCGAAATAGATCGCTACCGCGTAGCTAGCTAAGTATCGCAGGGTTCCCTGCTTCGCGAAAAACCGCCAGTCCGTCGCCGAGACACAAGACGGCGCTCACCGTCAGGAGTCCGGTGCCTCGGGGTCGTCGAAGACTTCCTTGCGCCAGGGCGGATCGACCGGCCCATGCGCCCGGTAACCAGCTCGCGAGCGCGGGTTGCGATCGATCGGCACGAGCACGATGTCGGCCGGCGCCACGAACGTTCCATCGCGCGCCCGCACCGGGCGCCCCTGCGGGTCGAGGGTATTGGCGTGACTGCCCTCGTCGACCTGTGTCCACCCGCCGTAGGGCAGCCAGCGAACGCAACTGCGCCGCACCGCCGGCAGCCGCTGTGTCACCGCTCTGAGCCCGGGCAAGGGGATCGCGCGAGGCAGCTCGTCGCGAATGATTTGTCGCGCCTTGTCGAACGTGCCCAAGCGGCAGGGAAACCAGTCCCCGTGGTGCGACGCTCGCGCGTAGACGCGGCCGTCGCGCTCGAACTTGAGTTCGTACGCCTCCCAATCGTCGGCGTGGTAGCCCGGTCCGGGCCGTCCGAACGCACCGAAGATCGGGTCGACCAGTGTCCGCGTTCGCGAGTCCGGGTAGTAAAGCCAGTACTGAACGTATAGCCGTGCGGCCACGCGCCGAACCCTCACGAACGCGACGATCGGCCGGCCGTGGGATGTGCGCGAGACCGCTCCGCCGGCCGTCCGCAAACGGGCGCAAGCGGGCCGCCGGCAGCTACGCCAGTCGACCGGGAAGTCCAGCTCCTGAGCTTGGTGACGACCGCGGAGGCCGCTGGGTAGGTGCGGAGTGTTAGCGAGCGATCGCTCGCGCGCCCGGTAGACGAGTCCGGGTGCGTGATCCCGTACCAGCTCCGCGACCTCGGACCCGTAGGCCCGGCGCAACGCGCCGTCGCCGCGATCGCAGTCGCTACCGCTGATCGCGCAGACTAAGTGACGAGCGAAGCCGGTAGCGAAGCGCAAACCGTCGACCCGCTCGCCGCCTACAACTGCGGCCGCGCCGAGCGTCAAGGCCAGCACTAGGGTCGCGCCAAGCCACTCGAGCGTGGCCTGAGCGCTCTGCTCGCGGAGTCTCGAAAGCGGCTTTGGCACGGCGCCGCTCGAACGTAGGCCTCACTCCGTCGCGTGCGGGTGAAGCAGGTGACGACATCACGACGAAAAGGTTGCGAATGTCGCAAGCGAAAGTGTCGATACATACTGAGTAGGTGACCCGCTCGCAATCGGCGCATAGGAGTCCGGCGTACGTGGTAGTCGTAGGGAGAAGCTTGTGAGCGCTGTCCGCCGAGCCCCATGGGAAGAGCCCCCGGCGCCGCTAGTTCGGCTGCTCGAGCGCTACGACGAGCGCTTCATCGACCTTCCGGAGGGTCACGCGCGGCTGCGACTCGAGCTCGGCGAGCAAGAAGCTGTCGACTGCCTGCTCGAGACCGGCGCGCCACCACGCTTACTTCCCCCCCGGGGCGGCGCCGACGCGGTGATCAGCGCCAGCCCCGCCGCGTGGCGTGCACTGGCCCACGACCTACGCGACGGTATGCGGGTATTTCGCAGCGGTGGCCTGCGAGTGCGCCGCAACCTGCACATCGGTGTGGGTTTCCTGGCCGCAACGTCGGTGGACGAGCCGGGACGGCTGCGTTTCCGGCGCGCCCGCACGAGCATTGGCGAGATCTCTTTCTGCGAGGCGGGTAGCGGCGAGGCGGTAGTCTGCCTGCACGGCCTCGGCGGTACCAAAGCGTCCTTCTTGCCGACGCTGGCCGCGCTCGCCGGGCCGTACCGAGTGATCGCACTCGACCTACCCGGGTTCGGCGACTCGGCGAAGCCTCTCCGCGCCCCCTACGACGCACCTTGGCTGGCGGCGATGGTGGCGGAGTTCCTTGACGCGCTTGGCATCGACCGCGCCCACCTGGTCGGCAACAGCATGGGCGGACGTGTCGCCATCGAGCTAGCGCTGGCAAAGCCAGAGCGCGTACGGTCGCTCGGCCTTTTGTGCCCCTCGCTGGCTTGGTTGCGACGTCGGCAGGCCGCGCCCCTGGTACGCGTTCTGCGCCCGGAACTCGGGATCCTCCAGCTCACGCCGCGCCCGCTGGCCGAGTTCTTCGTTCGCCGCCTGATCCCCGGCGCGGCCGCTGACGGCTGGGCGGCGGCCGGTGTCGACGAGTTCCTGCGCGCGTACTGCACGGCGCGGGGGCGCGCGGCCTTCTACGCCTGTGCGCGCAACATCTACCTCGAGCCCGCCCACGGCGAGCGCGGTTTCTGGCGGCGACTGGGCGAGCTGGAGCCGCCCGCGTTGTTCGTGTGGGGGCGGCGCGATCAACTGGTGCCCGCGAGCTTCCGCAGGCACGTGCAGCGCGTACTTCCTCGCGCTGAGCACCTGATCTTGCCGGGCGGTCACGTGCCGCAGGTGGAGAATCCGCAGCGCACGCACGCGGCACTCGACGCACTCTTTCGGAAGGCGGCGCGCAAGCACCGGCGTAACGCCGCGGCGCGCCGGAAAGTCCGCGCCGCGTAACCGCAGGCGGCGAGCGGTCCAACCCTTCCGCTAGAAAGCCGGCGTGCTTGTGCACCGCTGCAAGATCCGCGCGGCGTTCCGAGCCACGCGCGGCCGGCGTCAGCTAGCGCTGCTGGCACACGCGCGCGCGGCCGGGCGGGTTGCTGCCGTGGGCACCCTGGCCGTCTGCGCCGCCGTCTTTGCGGCAGCCTGCGGCGGCGAGGAGCGGG
Source organism: Thermoleophilum album (assembly GCF_900108055.1). Lineage (GTDB taxonomy): Bacteria > Actinomycetota > Thermoleophilia > Solirubrobacterales > Thermoleophilaceae > Thermoleophilum > Thermoleophilum album. The sequence continues at coordinate 218,179 of NZ_FNWJ01000001.1, forward strand.
CGGCACCACGCCCCGTGACGGTGGCGCTCGACTTCGCCCCCAACCCGGTCCATGCGCCGATCTTCGCGGCCCGCGCCGAGGGACTCGACCGCCGGCACGGCGTGCGCTTGCGGATCCGGGCACCAGGGTCGGCACCGGACTCGCTGAAACTGCTCGAGGCTGGCCGCGTCGATCTCGGCGTGCTCGATATCCAGGACCTCGGGCTGGCGCGCGAACGCGGCGTCGATGTGGTCGCGGTCGGGGCGCTGGTCGATCGCCCGCTGGCGGCCCTGATTGCGCGCGCAGCGATCGCCCGACCGCGCGATCTCGAGGGCCGCCGCGTGGGGGTCTCGGGACTGCCCTCGGACCCGGCTGTCGTGCGCGCGGTGGTGGCGGGGGACGGTGGCGATCCGCGCCGCGTGCGTTACCTCACGGTCGGCTTCGGCGCTGTGCGCAGCCTGATCACCGGACGTATCGATGCGGCGCCGGTGTTCTGGAACGCCGAGGGCGTCGCCCTGCGCTTGCAAGGCGCGCGTGTTCGCGAGTTCCGCTTGGAACGCTTTGGAGCCCCACGCTTCCCGGAGGTCGTACTCGTCACCAGCCGGTCGCGGCTGCGCCACGAGGGGGCGACGATCGGCCGTGCGCTTGCAGCCATCGCGGACGGAATCGCAGCGGTGCGCCGCGACCCGGAACGCGCCACGAGCTTGATCGTCCGCGCCGGTGGCGGCGATCGTCGACTGGTGCGAGCGCAGCTCGACGCGGTGCTCCCGGTCTTCGCCGACGATTTGCGTGTGCCACGGAGTGCGCTGGCCGGCTGGGCGGATTTCGCCGTGCGCTTCGGAATCCTGCGCCGGCGTCCCGCGCTTTCCGAAACCTTCGCGCTACGCCTACGCTCGGGTGCCGACGTGGGTGCCGTCGGACACCGCCGCACCGCGAGCTAGCTTCACCGCGTGCGGCTCTTAACCTCGCTTGAGGAGGCGATCGGCGCCGCCGCGTCTCGGCAGACAGAAGCGGCCAACGAGCCGATCTGGATCGACCTCGAGTGCCCGGCGCAGGAGCTCCGTGCGGATGGGTTGCCGCAGCTCCTACCGGCCGAACTGCGCGACGAGTTCGCCGAGCGAGCTCGGTTATTAGCGATCGAAGCGCAGAGTGGACCGGCCGCCGTGGAGCGCGCGGACGGCGAACCACCGCCGTTGCCGAAACCGGACCTCGTCACCACCAACGGCGCGATTCTCTGCTCGCTGGCCGCGGCTGATCGTGCAGGCCGGGCGCTGGCCGTTTTGCTCGTGGCCTCGGCCGAGGTCGTAGTGAGCTGGCGCGAGCGGCCGCTTCAGGAGCTCGAGGAGCTGCGGACAGCGCTACCGGCGACGGCACACCAGCTGGTCGCGTCGATTGTCGCGCGCACCGCCGGCACCCTCGACCAACTCCTTGATCCCTTCGACGAGCATCTCGCGGAGCTCGAGCGTCTCGCCGGCAGCGCGCACAAGTCCGCTTGGCGTGCAGCTGCAAGGGAAATCCCGCCGTTGCGCCGCCAAGCGCTGGCGATCCGCAGGCTGGCGCGCCAACAGGGGACGGTGGCGGAACGCCTCAGCGGACGTTTCGAGCTCGCCGGTGAGAGCACACCGGCGCTCGCTCGACTGCGCGAGGCCCGCGCGGAGGCCGAGGCGGCGGCCGCTGAGGCCAACGACGTGCTCGAGCTGCTCGCCTCGATCGCGGAGCTGATCGCGGGCAACACCGCCAACCGCCTCAACGAGGTGACCGAGCGGCTCACCCTGGTCGCAGTGATCTTCCTGCCGCTCACCTTCATCACCGGTTTCTTCGGCATGAATTTCGGCTGGATGGTCGATCACATCCGCTCGCCCCTCGCCTTCGTCACGCTCGGCCTGGTCCTGCCACTGCTCGCGCTGGCGCTGACACTGGTCGCCGTCGTACGCCTGGAACGCGACTAGCACGCGCAGCGGCGGTGCGCGAGAATCGCGCCCGTGGCCGGCTGGCGGGCGTCAGATCGAGGGGGCAACGGGGACGACCAGTCCAGCGCCGTCACCAAGCGTCCCCCCACCCTGAGCGAGCTAACGCGCCTGGACGACGCCGAACTGCTGGTTCTAATTCGCGAGGCTCGCGCAGCGGGCGACGAGGAGACAGCGCGGCGGGCCGCTGACACCCTGTTCGCCGGCTACATCCCGCACCTGCAGAAGCGGGCACTCTTGAGGCTGCGAAACACCCGTTTCGAAGGGCAGATCGATGACGTAATCCAAGAGACCCTCGCCGCCGCTTTGTCCTTCTCCTTGCGAGGCCAGACCGCCCAGGCGTTCCGGGCTTGGCTACACACAATCCTCGAGCGGCGCATCGCCGACCTCTTCCGCGGCCGTGGCCAAGATCGCCTCGCTGCCGATCTTTCGCTCGATGACGCGGCGGGGCCGGCGGGACCACGTACCGACGCCGACCTCGCGGACTTGCTGCACTGTCGGGACGCCCTGCAGGAGGAACTGGGACGACTCAGCGATCGCCACCGTCAGCTCGTCTCAATGATCCTCTTCCGAGGGTTCTCGACCGCGGAGGCCGCACGCCTCACGGACCTCTCGTTGGACAACGCCTACCAAATTTTGTCGCGCTTCCAGCGGCGGGTGCTCGCGAGATTCAAGGAACCGGACGAACTACCAGTCGAGGAATCCAGCAGTGCCTGAGGGCGACCACGAGATGACGCTGTTCGAGCGCCTCGCCGCGTTCGCGCAGGCGTTCGCGGCGGGGGAGGACCCGGACCCTTTTGCCTACACCGAAGGGCTCACGGAGGTCGAGCAGCGGGCGCTGCTGGGGTTCATCGACGCCTACCTCCGCGAGGCGCCGCGGCTCGCACCCGAGCTCGTGGCAGAGTCGCTGCGCGATCGCATCACCGAACGCGCGTGGCGCGCCGTCGCCGGGCGATCGGGGCTTTGGCCACTGCTTTTGCCCGCATTACGGGAGCGGGCGCGCAAGCTGCGTCGCGAGGTGGTCGCCGAGCTCGCCGCGCGCCTTGGGGCGAGCAGTCGTGAAGCGAAGATCGCCGACTACTACCACCGCATGGAGCAGGGGTCGCTGCCAGCGGCGGGGGTTTCCGACACGGTGCTCGAAGCACTGGCAAAAGTGCTCGGGACAACCCTCGAGGAGCTGCGGCAGGCCGGTCGCGCGCTGCCCGCGCTTGGTCCGGAGCCTCGAACGTCGTCGGTCTTCGCTCGCACCGCCGAGCAGCCGAGCGAACCCTCGGAGGAGTCACGAAGCCCGAGCGCTAATTCGTGGGACGAATGGGACGAGATCGACCGCCTGTTCCTCGGCGGACCGCCGCCACAGTGATGAACGCGGAGCGCGGCGTCAGCAGTCCGGGTCACGGCGCGACGTCATGAGCAAACGATGCCGACGACCGCGAAGGAGCGACCGTGGATCTCGCCGAGCTGTTTCTGCGCCTCGGACCGTTCGCGGGCGACGACACGCTGCTGCGGCGACTGGTACCGCTGTTCGCGCACGACGAGGATCTCTGTGCGCGCCTCGATGCGCAGCTGCGGGCCCAGCCACGTTGCCAGGGCGCGCTCACGCCGCCGGCGCTTTCCGCCATCTGGTGGGCGATGATCGCTAACGCTGGGGCAGAACCGGACGATCAGCGTCGCGACCCGGAGATCACCGACGACGGGCGCTCTGCGGCCGCGCTATCGCGCGCCGAGAACGCCGCGCAGGAACTGTTGCGAGCAGTTCCCGGTTTTGTCTGGGACGGCACGCGACTGCCCGTGCCGGTCGCCGACATTGCCGACTCGGTGCTCTGCCTGCGGGTACGCGAAGTCGAAGAGATGGCGGCGGCACCCGGTCTGCCGCCCGAGCTGGCGCGAGCACCCCTATCGGGACTGCTGCTTCCCGAGCTCGGCGAGATCTGGGTGAACGCGGCCGAGGCGCGCGAATGGCCCGCGCGCAAGCGCTTCACCATTGGTCACGAGCTCGGCCACTGGCAGCTTCATCGCGAAACCTTCGCTCCCATCTTCTGCCGCACAGAAACCGTTGACGCCAGCATCGAGGCCGCCTCCGCGCAGCGCGAGCGCGAGGCCAACGCCTTCGCCGCGGCGCTGGTGATGCCCGCCGAGTTGGTGATCCATCACTACGAGCGGCTGCGGACCGCCGAGCCCGAAGACCGCTTTGCAGAACTCTGCAAGCTGTTCGAGGTCTCGGCGAAAGCGCTCGAACGACGCCTCACCGTCCTTGGACTGAGCGCCGAGCAGTAACCCTTGAACCGTTAGGGTGCGCCCGCCACCGCACCTTCGCCCTCCGGCGCATCCTTGCCCTCGAGCGAGCCCTCGGCAAAAGCTACGCCGTGCGCGAGTGCGCCGCCCAGCTGCCAGACAGCGGTGCGGGCGGCTGGCAGCGCCGTCATGTTCAGGAACCCGTGTAGATGCGGGTGGCGGTAGGTCGAGACGGGCACTCCGGCGGCGCGCAAGCGTCGGGCGTACTCCTCCCCCTCGTCACGCAGCGGATCGGCGACGGCCGTCGCCACGTGGGCGCGCGGCAACCCTCTTAGATCCGGCTCGCGCAACGGCGACACGCGTGGGCTCCGGCGTGACTCCACGTCCGGCACGTACTGGTCGGCGAACCAGTCCATCTCCTGCTGGGTCAGGATGAAACCGCGGGCGAACGTGCGCCGCGAAGGAAGCGCCTCAGCGAGGTCGGTCGCTGGGTAGATCAGGAGCTGAAAGCACGGCAAGCGTCCACCGCGGCGGCGTAGCTCCTGGCAGACAGCGGCCGCCAGCGTGCCGCCAGCAGAGTCACCACCGACGGCGACAAGTTCGGCACTCGCGCCAAACTCCGACGCGTTTTCCGCGACGTGCTCGAACGCAGCGACGGCGTCCTCCAGCGGGGCTGGAAAGGGGTGCTCCGGTGCGAGGCGGTAATCGACCGAAAGGATCTTCACCCCGCTCGCATGGGCGAGCAGTCGCAGCGGGCGGTCGTGCGTCTCGATCGAGCCGAGCACGAAACCACCGCCGTGGAAGTAGACGAGGAGCGGCCCTCGAGCAGGTGCGCTGCGCGGTATGTAGAGGCGTGCAGGCAGCAGGCCTTCCGCCCCCTGTACCTCCCGCTCAAGGGTCGCCACAGGTAGTCCGAGCGGCCGCGAAACGCTGGCTACCTGTGCTGCGAACAGGCGTCGAGCGACCGCGACCGGCAACGACTCGATCGGCGGCAGTGGACTGCGCTCGGAGAAGCGGGCGAGCGCCCACGCCTCGGGTTCCAGGTCGGGCGCCTGTGGCGGGGGTGGCCCTACCAGACGGCGCAAAAGCGGACGGGGCAGCCGGGCCAAGACCCGAACCGCTGGCTTGGCCGCTCTTGCCATTAGCTCCGTGCGTCGCACGCCCAATAGCTAAACGCATCTCTTGGGCAGGAGGCGCCGCGACCGCGGCTGCCTCACGCAGCTACCCCTCGGCTTGCCGCGCGATGACCGCTGATTGCATGCGCGACAGGTCGGCCGCTCGACGACAGGACGCTGCCGAGAGCGTCAGCGGGTTACGATGCCAGCGGTGCAGTTCGAGCTCACGGACGAGCAGGGGCAGATACGCAAGCTCGCGCGCGAGTTCGCCGAGCAGGAGGTGCGACCCGTCGCACCCTTGCTCGACGAGCAGAAACGCTTCCCTTACGAGCTCGTCGCCAAGCTCTCGGAGCTCGGGCTGATGGGCATCCCCTACCCCGAGGAGTGGGGTGGCGGCGGGGCCGACACGCTCAGCTATGCGCTCGTGATCGAGGAGCTGGCGCGCGTCGATGCGTCGCTCGCGATCACTGTCGCGGCCCACACCAGCCTCGGCACCTACCCGATCTACGCCTACGGCAGCCGCGAGCAGAAGGAGCGTTGGCTGCCCGATCTCTGTTCGGGTCGCCGACTCGCGGCCTTCGGTCTGACCGAGCCCGAGGCGGGCTCCGACGCCGGCAACACGCGCACCACCGCCCGACTCGAGAACGGCGAGTGGGTAATCGACGGCAGCAAACAGTTCATCACCAACGCGGGCACCGACATCACCGCGCTGGTCACCATTACTGCGCGCACCGGCCCAGACGAAATCTCGAACATCATCGTGCCGAACGGCACCCCGGGCTACGAGATCGGCCCGCCCTACCGGAAGATGGGGTGGAACGCCTCCGATACGCGCCCGCTCAGCTTCGACGGGGCGCGCGTGCCCGCCGACCACCTGCTGGGACCACGCGGCGCTGGCTTCAAGCAGTTTCTCGCGGCACTCGACGGCGGCCGGATCTCTGTCTCGGCGATGGCGGTCGGGCTCGCACAAGGCGCTTTCGACGAGGCGCTGGCCTACGCACGCCAGCGCCAAGCGTTCGGCAAACCGATCTCCAAGTTCCAGGCGATTCAGATGAAGCTTGCCGACCTTTCAGCGGAGATCGAGGCGGCGCGCCTCTTGACCTACAAGGCCGCGGTGCTCAAAGACCAGGGCAAACCATTCACCCTCTGCGCGGCCCAAGCAAAGCTGAAAAGCGGTCGGCTGGCCGTGCGTGCCTGTGAGGAGGCGGTCCAGATCCACGGCGGCTACGGGTACATCGAGGAGTACCCGGTTTGCCGCTTCTACCGGGACGCCAAGATCTTGACGATCGGCGAGGGCACCGACGAGGTCCAGCAGCTCGTGATCGCCCGCCAGCTCGGCTGTTAGTCGGTGACAATTAGGCCGCCAGTGCGCGCGCCTCTTCCGAGCGGGGGTCTCGCTCGCATCGCCGGGCGTGCCCGCCGCCGCCGGGTCGCCCTGCTCGCCGCGATCCTGCTGGCGACCTACCTGTCGACGCTCGGCCTGCGCGCCTTCGGCGCCGCCGAATACGCGGGCGATGAGCCGCACTACCTGCTTGCCGCACACTCGCTGGTCAACGACGGCGACCTCGACGTCTCCGACGAATACCGGGACCGCGCCTACCGCACCTTCTACCCCTACCCGCTCGACCGTCACGGAGCGCCGCGTCGAGATGGCGCCCTGCTCGAGCCGCACGGGGTTGGCATGCCCGTGCTGATCGCGCCCGCTTACGCGCTGGGCGGTGCCAAGCTGGTCGAGGTTTGGCTCGCGCTCTTGGCGACCGCGGCGATACTCGTCGCCTACTTCTTAGCGCGGCGGGTGGTGCCGGATCCTTGGGCGTTCGGCGCGACCCTGGCGGTCGGGCTCTCGCCGCCCCTGGTGGCCTACGGGACGGCGGTTTATCCGGAGCTGCCAGCGGCGCTCTTGCTGGGGCTCCCGATGCTGCTCACGCTGCGCCTGGCCGACGAACGACCGCGGGCCGCGGACGCGCTCGCCGCGGCCTTCTGCCTGGCGCTACTGCCCTGGCTCGGAACGAAGTTCGCGCTGCCCGGCGTGGCCGTCGCCGGGCTTTTGTGGCGGACGCTCATGCGAGGCCGCCGCCCCGGCCTGGCCGCTGCCTGTGTGAACTTGCTGGTGGTGTCGGGAGTCGCCTTTGTGGAAGTCAACCGGGCGCTCTACGGCGGAGCGACCCCGTACGCCGCGGACCTCGCTGGCGAGAGCGCGACCGACGCGGCCTTTCCCCACGACTACCTCGATCGCGTATACCGCTTTGCGGCGCTCTTCTTGGACCGGGAATACGGGCTGTTGCGGTGGGCGCCGATCTTCGCGCTGTCGTTCGTCGGCTTGTTTCTCTTGCGGGCGTCGGTGCGATCCGGACTGGCGCGGGCGCTCCCGGAGCAGTCACGGGCGGAGCGCTGCGCGCGTGCCTGCGCCCTCGTCGCTGCAGCTCAGCTGGTGGTCGCGGCGCTTTTGGCGCCGACGATGTTCGGGTTCTGGTTTCCGCCGCGCCACCTGCTCGCTGCGCTGCCGCTCGCGACACCTTTGGTCGCTTGGGGCACCCGGCGTCTCCCGCGGCTCGCGCTGCTCCTCGCGGTCGCCGGGATGGTCGCGACCGTGGCGGTCTGGCTAGCCGGGCGGGAGGGCGGCGGGTTGGTGGTCGCCAAACCGGCGCAGGCGCCGTTCGGGCCGCTCGTCGAGCTCTTGCCGCTCTACGGAACCGGCACCCTCTGGCCGTACCTACTGGGCGCCGGCTTTTGGGGCGCGTTGCTCGCCCTCCTGGTCTTCAGCGAACTGCGCCACTCGCGCCAAACCGCCGGCAACACGCGCGCCAGGTACTCCGGATAGCGCACGAACGAACGCCCCGCCGTCCGGCGTCGCCAAGCGATCGGCACCTCGAGCGGCTCGATGCCCGCTCCCCACAGCGCGATCGTCAGCACCTGCGCGTAGTTGTAGTCGTGACGGATTCGCGCGGCCGCGAGCGCCCGGCGCGAGAAAGCTCGGAAACCACTTTGCCCGTCGGTGACCACGCGACCCCCGAGCAACATTCCGAGTAGCGCGCTTCCGAGTCGGTTGGCAAGCGCCCGGTGCCAGCTCATACCGCTGCGCTTGCCGAGAAAGCGGCTACCCACCACGTAGTCGGCGCGCCCGCGAACGATCGGTTCGAGCAGGCGCGGGATCTCGCGAGGGTCGTACTCCCCGTCGCCGTCGAGGTACACGCAGACGTCGTAGTCGCCGTCACGCGCTGCCTGGAGACCGGAGCGCAGGGCAGCACCGAGACCACGACCTGGGCGATGGCTGAGCACGCGCGCACCACGGGCACGGGCGATCGCCGCGGTGGCATCGCGCGAACCGTCGTCAACCACCAGCACCTCCAGCTCGACGCCGCAGGCGACGCGCGGCACGCCGTCGATCACCGCCCCCACGTTCTGCTCCTCGTTGCGCGCGGGGATCACCACCAGCCCTCGCCGCACCCGTGGTTGCACGACCACTTCTGTCGGTTCGAGCTCCGGTACGAGCGGCCGGCCGCGCGCCGCGCGTGGCGGCTCCACACCAAGCAGGGCAGCGACCGTCGCCGCTAGCTCGAGGATCGATCGGCGCCCCTTGACAACGGCACCCGGCAGCGCCCCCCGACCCCAGATCGCGAACGGCACGGGCCGCTCGCCCCAGTCGAGGTGTCCGTGCCCACCGATGCCCCGTCCCTGCCCGTGATCGGCCATCAGGATCACCGTCGCGTCCTCGAGCTTCCCGTGTTCCTCGAGCAACGCCAGGAACTCGCGGACGCGGGCATCGGTAGCTCGCAGCTGCTCCAGGTACTCGCGGTTGCGCACGCCGCGGACGTGGCCGATCTGGTCAGTGGCGAGCAGTTGCAGAACCAGCAGTTCGGGATCCTCCTCGCGTACCACCCGCACCGCCTCGGCCACCAGTGAGCGATCGATTTGGGCGGTTGGCTGAACCGAAGTGACGGCCCGGACCGGACCGCCCGGGAACGGATCGAGGAGGTGAGCGATGCCGACCAACCGGCCCCGCATCCCCGCGCGGGCGAGCACGTCGAAGATCGACTCACCGCGCACACCGAGTCGCGGAGCGAAATTCGAGCGCATGCCGTGCTCCTCGGGCGGTGCCCCGGTCAGCATCGAGGAGAAGCAGACGACGGTGCGTGCCGGGTACGCGGGCTCGACCTCGAGATACTCGCTGCCCTCGCGGAATAGACGGTCGATCGTCGGAACCTCGGCCTGGTACAGGCGCTCGCGGTTGCAGCCGTCGATCACGATCACGTACACCCGACGGGCAAGTGCAGAGCGCGGCTGCGGGGCCGCGGTGATCGGTGGATAACTCGGCAGCTGCCGAGCGCGGAAGCGTCGCTCCCACCAGGCACCGACCAGCGCAACACCAGCGAGAGCGACCAGTGGCGGTACGAGGCCGACGAGGTGGCGTGCTTCCGCGACGCTGCCGGCCACCGCGAGCGCGAGCAAGAACTTCGGAACCTGCTCGGCGGCGTTGCCGCTGGTCGGGTCGGAGTTGGTCAGCACGAGGCGCCAGAAGCGCAAGCCGTTGGTCCACGGCGCGCCTGTGCGCAAGCGGTAGTAGAGGGTTCCCCAGAGCCCCAGCGTGAACAGCGCATAGCCGGCGACCGCAGCAACCAGCAGCCCCCATTCGCGCCTCGGATCCAGCAGCACGAGCGCCGGCAGCGCGACCGCCCACAGCGCAAGCCGCCCGCGCAGCGGGAACTGGAAGCGCGCGAGCAGCAAGGAGCTCGCGAGCGTGCCGGCGAACGCAGCTGCGAACGATCCGCTGGGAGCGATCCCGAGGGGTAGCGCCGCCAGCAAGGCGAGCGCTGGATAGACGATCGAAAACGGGCGCCCCTCGTTGAACACGTTCCAAACGCGGGCGGCCCAGATCTCGAAATGGCCGGCGAGCACGCCGGCATCGTATTAGGTGTCCCTAACTATGGGCGTCGCCGGGCGCCGCGCCGCGCTCTGTCACGCGTGTCCCAGGGCGATGCCCACGCCGGCCACCAGCGCGCCGCCCAACGTGACCTGCAACAACGAGACCCCGAGCGGCACGCGCATGAAGCGCTTGCGGATCAGCGCGATCGTGACCAGCTCGATGGAGACCACCACGTAGGCGACCGCCAGCGCGTGCTGCACGTTGGGGATCAAGAACGGCAGCGCGTGCAGGGAACCACCGATGAACGTGGCGACGCCGGTGACGGTGCCACGCACCCGGCCTCGACCGCGCCCGGTGACGGTCCCGGGATCAGACAGTCCCTCCGACAACCCCATGCTGATCCCCGCGCCGAGGGCGGTCGCCAAACCCACGAGCAGCGCCTCGCGCGAGCCGGCGAGGTAAGCGCTGGCGAAGATCGGCGCGAGGGTCGACACCGTGCCGTCGATCAGCCCGACCATTGCGGGCTGCACGTAGCGCAGCACGAAGCTGCGCTCGTCGATCCCGAGCCGGGCATGTAGCGCCTGCCCCGTTCGCATGTCGATACTTATAGCAACTGATTTAAAATTAGATTGCCCTAAGATGAAGAGCGTGTCGCGGAGCACCCACGACCCTCGGCAGTCTTCTGCCACCCAGCCCCTGGCAGCAGCGCTACGCAGCCGCGGGTTGCGCGTCACACCACAGCGCCTGCTGATTGAGGAGGCGTTGCGCCGGATCGGTCGGCACGCGACCGCCGAGGAAGTCAGGCGAGCCGTCGCCGACCGTCTGCCGCACGCGACCGCCCCGACCGTCTACGCGACGCTTGAACTACTCGCTGAGCTGGGGCGGGTGCGCAAGGTGCGCGCGGGGCGCGGGCCGCTGCTCTTCGATCCGCGCGTCGACCGCCACGCGCACTTCGTCTGCAGCTCCTGCGGCGCGGTCTTCGACCTACCGGCACAGGCGCCGGCGGAGATTGTCGACCCGGCGCCTGCGCTCGCTGCTGCACGGGCAGCCGGTCACCACCCCGAGGCCGCCGAGGTCGTGGTGGAGGGGCGTTGCGCGCGCTGCGTCCAAGCGCCGCGCTGACTAGCCGCCGCGGGCGCCGTGCCCGCAGTCGGTAGTAGCGCCGTCGCGCGGACCATCGCGCTCTTCGGCGCGCATGGGCTCGGTCTTGTCGCGGAAGAGGTCGACGTCGGCACGTTCGATCAACTTCTGGCGATCACTATCGACCGCCTGCGCGATCCCGCAGGAGACACGGATCGGTCGCCCATCGGGCGCCTGACAGGAAGCGGCAACGATCGCGCGCACCCGATCACGTAGACGCTGCGCGCCAGCGGCGTCGGTCTCGCGCAAGATCACCGCGAACTCGTCGCCGCCCCAGCGGTAGCAAGCGTCCGTCGCGCGGGCCGCCTCGGCCAGCGCTACTGCGACTTGCCGCAGGCACTCGTCGCCAGCGGGATGACCCCACGTGTCATTTATCTCCTTGAAGCGGTCGACGTCGAGCAGCAACAGCGACAGCGTCGACCCGGCTCGCTCGAGCCTCGCCAGCTCGAGTTCCAGTGCTTCCTCAAAGGCCCGGCGGTTGCCGAGCCCGGTGAGCTCGTCGATGCGCGCCAGCCGCCGCGCCTGAGCCTCGTTCTCCCCGGAGACGATCCGCTGGTGGCGGACGTAACTCATCAGGATCAGGAAGGCGGTGCTGAGGGCGTACCAAGGGAGCGCGTGGCTCAGCAACAGCAACAACCGGTCGTAGCTGTAGGGCTCGTAGATCAGGGGGCTGAAAATCGCCAAGCCGATGAGCCCGAGCAGTGGCAGCGCGCGTCGCGCTGGATGAATGCCGGCAGCCGGGATCAACGCCAGCAGGTACGCCTGGTTGAAGGCCGAGTGCGTACCCCCAGACTGCCAGACGAGCAGCGCGAGCAGCGGTATCAGAGCGGCGTTGAGCAGCCAGAGGTGACGGAAACCGACCCGCTCACCGGCCAGCAACCAGTACGCACCGGCTATTGAGAGTGCGAGGAATGCCAGGTGTAGGACGAGCACCGGCGCTTCGAGTCCCCGCGCCGGAATCGACAGCAGCAGCAACAGCAGCCCGACGATCACCCCGATGATCAACGTCAAAGCCATCATGCGGCGAGCATTGCGCAGGTCGGCGCCCGCGTAGGGATCCTCCCGTTTCGTGAAAAGCTCGCTTACAGCGGCGCGGAACTCGCGGTCCGCGCTCTCTCTCCCGGTCATGTTCCGTTGATCGGCCGCGCGTCTGGCGAACTTCAATCCTGGACAGCCACGCTGGCCGCACCAGCAAGGAGCTGCTCGGCCGCGCTCGCTGGGTCGAGACGCCGCGCCACGACCTCGTCGAGCAGCGCTTGCAGGCGCGGATCATCGGCGACGGCCGCTTCGAGACGGCGCCGCAAGCGGGCGGCTGCGATCGTCAGGACCTCGTTGCGGAGGTTGCGGCGCCGACGCTCGGCAAGCTCGCCGGCCGCCTCGATGTAGGCGCGGTGCTCGGCGATCTTGGCGGCCAGCTCGCTTACCCCCTCTCCCCGCGACGCCTCGGTACGCACGATCGGCACTCGCCACCCTTGCTGCGGGCCGAGCGAGAGCACCGACCTGATCTCCCGCACCATCGTGTCGGTGAGTGGATGATCGGCCTTGTTCACGCAGATCACGTCGGGGATCTCCATCACGCCGGCCTTAAGCGCCTGGATCGAATCGCCCGAGCCCGGGATCAGTACGAGCACCACGGTGTCCGCGTTGTCGACGATGTCAACCTCGGCCTGCCCCACACCGACCGTCTCCACGAAGATCTCCTCACGCCCCGCGGCATCCATCAAAAGCACTGCCTGTAGGGCTGCCTCGGCGAGGCCACCAAGGGCCCCACGGTTGGCCATCGAGCGGATGAAAACTCCCGGGTCCAGGAAGTGCTCGGACAGGCGGATGCGATCACCCAGCACCGCCCCTTGCGTGAACGGCGAGGAAGGGTCGATTGACAGCACGCCGACCGTCCGACCCTGGTTGCGGGCGTGCTCAACGAGGCGCGCGATCAACGTCGACTTGCCGGCCCCCGGCGGACCGGTGAAGCCGACCACGCGCGCACGCCCCGTACGCGGGTAGAGCGCCCGCACCAACTCCCAACCGCGGGGATCGTCGTTCTCGACCAGCGAGATCGCGCGCGCCAGTGCCCGCCGGTCACCGGCCGCCACAGCTTCCGCCAGCTGGTCTATCGTCTTGGTGGTTGCCGCCATCGGGTGGATGGCCAGCGTACCGGCTGGAAGATGGGTATGGAGTCGAGCATCCGACTGGGGCGTATCGCCGGCATTGAGCTCGGCGTCAACTGGAGCTGGCTGGTCGCCGCCGCGCTCTTCACCTGGATCCTGGCGGGCGGCGTCTTCCCTGCATCGAACCCGAACCTCGGTACCGGCACCTATCTCGCGATGGCGGTGGTGGCGGTGCTGGTGTTTTTCGCGTCGCTTGTCGCCCACGAGTACGGCCACGCCTTGCAGGCCCGGCGCGAGGGCGTCGCGATCGACGGCATCACGCTCTGGATTTTCGGCGGGGTGGCCAAGCTCGCAGGACCTTTCCCATCGCCCGAGGCTGAGCTGCGCATCGCCTTGGCCGGCCCTGCGGTGTCGCTGGTGCTCGGCGTCCTCTTTCTCGGTCTGGCGGTGTTGCTGCCGCTGCCGGCAGCCGCCGACGGCGTGCTGCACTGGCTGGGCAACACGAACCTGGTGCTTTTGGCCTTCAACATGCTGCCGGCGCTACCGCTCGACGGCGGCCGTGTGCTGCGATCGCTTTTGTGGCGCAAGCGCGGCGACTTCCGTTCGGCGACACGCACCGCGGCGCTGCTCGGGCGCGGCTTCGGCCAAGGCCTGATCGTGCTCGGTGTGCTCGCGGTCATCGCGGGCGGTGCGGCAGGCGGCATCTGGCTGGCCTTCATCGGCTGGTTCCTGCTCGGTGCGGCGGAAGCCGAAGCCCAAGCCGCTGAGCTAGGGCTGGCGCTGCGCGGAATGCGTGTGGCTGACGCGATGGTCCGCGACCCGGTGGTCGTCACCCCCGACTTGAGCCTCGACGAGTTTCTCGACCGGGTCTTCTTCGACCACCGTCACACCGCTTACCCGGTGATCGACACCGGTGATGGCCGCGTCGTGCGCGGCATCGTCTCGTTCCGCGACGCCCTGCGTGTGCCGCGCGAACAGTGGCCACGCAAACGCGTCGCCGAGGTGATGGTGCCGCTCGAGCAAGCGCAGGTGCTCGACCCATCACTCCCGCTGGAGGAGGCACTGCGCACGCTCGCCGCCTCGCCGCTGCGGCGCGGGCTCGTGATGTCGAACTCGCGCTTCGAGGGGCTGCTGTCGATCACTGACGTGTTGCGCCTGCTCGAGCTCCTCGAGGGCGCTCCGTTGGCGCGCCGTCACTCGTAGGCGAGCGCTTCGAGGATCGCCACCCGCGCCGCCCGCCGGGCCGGCGCCAGCGCCGCCAACAGCCCGGCCAGCGCTGCCAGCACGAACAGCAAAAGCAGCTGAGCGACCGGCCACGCGAGCACGAACCCCTCGCTCGCCAGCGGACCGGCCATCGCCGCCGCCACAACGCAGCCGAGGGCGATACCGAGGGTGGCACCGATCAGGGCCGTCAGGACCGCTTCGAGCAGCACCATCGTGCGCAGCTGACGCCTGCTCATCCCGACGGCGCGCAGCAGACCAAGCTCCCGCGTGCGTTCGAGCACGGAGAGCGCCAAGGCGTTGACGATCCCCAACACCGAAACCAGGATCGAGAACGCGAGCAGTACGTACACGAGCGCCGCGAGCTGGTTCACCTGACGCTCGATCTTGCGCTTCGCGGCGCGCTGGTCGAGCGCCTGGACGGTCGGAAACTTGCGCTCCAGCACGCGGCGCAAGCGCCTCAGCAACACCGGCGTAGGGACACCGCGCTGCGGCTCGACGAGGAGCAAGGCGACGCGCCGCTCGCCGAAACGTGCGGCCAGCGTGCGTCGCGAGACGACGATGTCACCGAAGACGTCCGCGTCGTCTTCCACGGTCGCGGCGACGCGTGCCCGGAACCGTGTGTCACGCGGCGTCAGGATCGTCACCGTCCGTCCCGGCGCGATACCGCGCGAACGAGCGAAGCGTTCGTCGAGCAAAACCTGACCGCGAGCAAGCGCCGCCAGCGGCCGTTCGCTGCCGCGCACCACGCGCAGACGCACGAGCGACGCGGGGGTGTCGGTGTCGAGGGCGCTGACTTGCCGGGTCCCATCGATACCGACAATGCGCGCCGCGGAGAAGCCGAGGCCGGCGACGGCACCTACGCCCCTTACGCGCCGCACGGTCTCCTCCACGCTCAGCGGCAGCACCGTGAAGCCGTCCTGCGACTGCACTTCGAGCGGGGCGGGCAGCGTCGTCTCAATCGCGCGTCCCGCTGAAGCATTGATGCCGGCCGCGAAGACCGCGACGAAAACCACCAGCGCGAGACCGATCATCAAGGCCGTTGCCGAAACCGCCGTCCGGCCCGGCTGGCGCAGAGCGTTCTCGCGCGCTAGCCGACCAGCCAACCCGCCGATCCGCGCGAAGCCTGCGCCGAGCACACGCGCGACCGGCACCACCACGAGCGGTCCCGCAAGCACCAAACCCATCAAAAGCGCCAAGGCACCGGCGCCCACCAGCAGGGCCGCACGACCGCTGGCTAGCGGCGCCAACGCGCCGATAGTGAGTCCCAAGGCACCCGCTACGAGCAGCGCCGCGGCGGCGCCGCGGCGCCGCCTGCGCGCGCGCCGCGAGACGCGCGCGACCGGTAAGCGGAGCGCTGCTAGCGGCGGTATGCGGGTCGCGCGGATCGCCGGCACCAGAACCGCGACCAGGGTCACCGCGAGGCCGACAGCGAGCCCAACGATCAGCGAGCGCGTTCGCACAACCGGACCGCTGTTCGGCAGGTCGAGCCCCGCCATTCCAAGCAGCTCGTCGAGCGCGGGCGTCGAGGCGATCCCGAGCGCGACGCCAAAGCCAGCGCCCAGAACCCCGAGCGCCAGCGCCTCCGCGATCACCAAGCCGAGCAACTGACCGCGAGCTGCGCCCAACGTGCGCAAAAGCCCGAACTCGGCAGTGCGCTGAGCGACCGTAATCGAGAAGGTGTTGAAGATCAAAAAGCCCCCGACGACCACCGCCACCCCGGCAAAGACGAGCAGCGCAATACGCAAGAACGAAAGTCCGGATCGAACCTCGCGCGCCTGGCGCTCGACGCTTTCCGCGAGCGTCTCGACGCGCGCTTCCCGCCCGAGTCGAGAGGCGAGGCGAGTGCGCAACTCCTCAGGGGTCACGCCGGGTGCCGCCCGCACCAGCAGCTGATCAAAACGACCGCGCTTGCCGGTTACGGCGCGGGCGTCGGCAAGCGTGAGCGTTACCGCTACCGCTCCGCCGAGGGAGGCCCCCGCGCCAAGGCGCGTGATCCCGACCACGCGAAAGCGACGGATACCGCGCTCCCCGACCACGCCGATGCGCTCACCCACACGGACCGAGCGAAACCTTGCGCTCGCCTCGTCGATCGCCGCCTCGCCCGACCGGCTGGGCGCCCGTCCACGGACGTACCGCAACGATTCGAACGGCCGCGGCAACACCGAGCCGATGAAGTTCGGGGCGAAACCGCGACCGAGCGGGCGGTCACGGTCGTCGACCACCTTCGCGAAGCCGACGACTCCGCCCACCGCCTGGCGGACGCCCGGCACGGCGCGCACGCGCGCGAGCAGAGAGGCTGGCAACGTCGGCGGTTCGACTGCCGGAGAGCTGATCGGTTGGCGGGCCGTCACGACCACGTCGGCGCCCTTCTGGGACTCCCGAAAGAGCCGCTCGAAGGAGCGATCGATGGTGTCCGTTAGCACGTAAGTCCCGGACACCAACGCAACACCGACGACCACCGCCGCGAGCGTCGCGAGCGCTCGCAGGGGCCTCGCCCGCAGGTTGCGCAGCGGTATGCGCAGGGGGACTCTCAGCACCTGATCAAGCCGAGCCGGAGAGCAACTCGGCGACCTGTTCCCGGCTCTCTGCGCGACCGTCAAAGGCGATACGCCCGTCGCGTAAGAGCACCAGCCGGTCTGCCCACACCGCTGCCGCCGGATCGTGGGTGACCATCACCACCGTCTGACCGAACTCGTCGACCACTCCCCGTAGCAGCCGCAGCACCTCCTGGGAGGAGCGCGAATCGAGGTTGCCGGTCGGCTCGTCCGCAAACACCACGGCGGGACGAGCGATCAGGGCGCGCGCCAGCGCGACCCGCTGTTGTTGGCCGCCGGAGAGCTCAGACGGGCGGTGCTCAAGGCGGTCCCCGATACCGATCCTGGAGACCAGCGTGGCAAACCACTGCTCATCC
This sequence comes from Thermoleophilum album, assembly GCF_900108055.1. Classification (GTDB taxonomy): domain Bacteria; phylum Actinomycetota; class Thermoleophilia; order Solirubrobacterales; family Thermoleophilaceae; genus Thermoleophilum; species Thermoleophilum album. Next base: position 235,719 of record NZ_FNWJ01000001.1, read on the forward strand.
GGCTTACGGCCCGCGATCTCGAGGGGCAGCAGGATGTTTTCGCGCGCCGTGAGCACCGGCAGGAGGTTGAAGGACTGGAACAGAAAGCCCACCCGGTCACGGCGTAACCGTGTCAGCGCCTCTTCGTCGAGCTCGGTGATGGTTACACCGTCGAGGACGATCGAACCCGCGGTCGGCCGGTCGAGTCCGGCCAAAAGATGCATGAGCGTCGACTTCCCGGAGCCGGACGGTCCCATCACGGCAGTGAAACGTGTTGCCTCGATGTCGAGGTCGACGCCGCGCAGAGCCGAAACCGCCGCTTCGCCTTCGCCGTAGACCCGGCGGAGTCCGCGCGCTCGCACGATTGGGGCAGTAGTGGCGGCGGGCTTGGAACCGTCGAGACCTAACATCAGCGCACCTTGGAAGCCTAACATCAGCGCACCTTGGAAGCGAGCGGCAAAGCGATCGAGCAAGAACGCGGTGAGGGGCTCGAGCCGCCGCCGCCACCCCTACCTCCAGACTACCCGTTCGTCCGCACCCCCCCGCCGCCGCTGCGCGGTGGGCCGCTAGCGCTTTTGACCTTCATGGCCCGTAACCACATGCTGCGCCCCCGCTACGGGGTGTTGTTGGCTCGTCTTCTATGGCTCAAGCTGCGTTACCGCGGGCGTCTGGTTACCGACGGCATCGCCTTCGTCGAGCGCGGTGTGGAGCTCGAGATCGGCAGACGAGCACGCGTCGAGCTCGGCCGGTGGTCGTGGATCGGCCGGCGTTCGAAGATCCGCTGTCACGAGGGGGTGGTGCGCATCGGCGCGAAGACCGTGCTCGGACAGGAGTGCACGATCTCCGCTTATCAACACGTGTCGATCGGCCGTGAGTGCGTGATCGCCGATCGCGTGATGCTGATCGACTTCGATCACTGCATGGCCGAGGTCGAGCGTCCGATTCGCGAGCAGGGGATTTACAAGCGCGACGTGCGCGTCGGCCACAACGTGTGGATGGGGTACGGCGCCTGCGTTTTGCGGGGCGCGACGGTCGGCGACAACTCGGTGCTCGGCACCTACGCGGTGGTTACGCGCGACGTACCGGCCAACGCGGTGGCGGTCGGCGTGCCAGCGCGGGTGATTCGCATGCGCCCGGCGCCCGAGCGCCTGCGCTTCGTCGACTGACGCCGCAGCCTCAGCCGCCGAGCGCGAGCGGTGCGTCGACGACGAGTTCCCGGTAGACGGAAGCCACTTGCCGGGCGACGTCGGCCCAGTCGAACGTGAGCACGTGCTCCGACGCCTCGGCCACGAGTCGCTCGCGTAGCTCGGCGTCTGTCAGTAGCCGTTCCGCCAGCTCGGCGAGCGACTGCGGATCGCGCGAGCGGAAGCGCATTCCCACTTGCTCGCTCGGCACCACTTCCCGCAAGCCGCCGGTATCGGCGACGAGACAGGGACAGCCCGAGGCCATCGCCTCGAGCGCGACGAGGCCGAACGGCTCGTAAATCGACGGCACCACGCAGAGGTCGGCGATGCGGTACAGCGAGTGCAGTAGGTCGTCGCCGATCCAGCCGAGGAACGTACCGTGGCGATCGAGACCCAACTCCCGCGCTTGACGGCGCAGGTCGTCCTCAGCGGTCCCCGATCCCGCAATCACGAAGCGCACGCCGCCGACCCGCTCGATCACCCGCGGCAGCGCCTCAAGCGCGATCTGGAAGCCCTTCTCGTAGACCAGCCGCCCGACTAGCAACACCAGCTTCTCGTCGGGACGGGCGAACTGCCCACGTAGCGTGTCGAGGTCAGCGACCGGCACCAGTTCGCTGGGGTCGATGCCGTTCGGGATCACGGCGATTCGGCGCTCGTCGAGGCCGAACACGTCGGCGACGTGCTCGCGCATGTACGACGAGCAAGTGATCACGCGGTCAGCGCGGTTCGCGATCCAGCGTTCCACCCCGTGGATGTAGGACTGCGGGTGGCGATCGACGTGGCCCTGATGGCGCCCGTACTCGGTGGCGTGGATGGTCACCACGAGCGGCACGTGGAAGCGGCGTGCGAGGTGGTCACAGGCGACCGCCACCAGCCAGTCGTGCCCGTGTACGACGTCGAAATCGAAGCGGTCGCCGAGCTCGACACCGGCCGCCAACATGTCGGCGTTCATGTGCTCTACCCAGGCGATGAACTGAGCGAGGTCGCGGGGGCGACGCGGTTCGCGCACACGATGGATCGTCAGCGCCCCAAGTTCCTCCTCCGGCGGTGACTCCTCGAGTCCGCGGGCCAGAACGTGTACCTCGACTCCCTGGTCGAGGAGGTTCTCGGCCAGTTTGCGGACGTGCCGAGCGAGGCCGCCTTCGATCAGCGGCGGATACTCCCAGGAGAGGATTAGTGCACGCATATCTCGTTCTAGCCGTCCCTGGTTCAGTCGGCCGCTAGGGCACGAAGAGGTACTCGAGGGCGAGGTCGGGCGCGAGGTTCCCGACCGTCGCCGCTTCGACAGGGCGGGAGTGTTCCAGAGCAGCCAACGCGATGTCGAACTCGCGCCGGTGCGCACGAGCCCGCTCGAGCGGATAGGGGCCGGCGGTGCGCTTGGAATGCATGAACGCCCAGTCGCTCGCTTGCAGCGCAAGCAGCTCGCGCGTCGCGCGCGCGAGCGCCGGCTCGGCACGTGGATCGCGTGGTGCGACGATCCGAGCGACCCGCAGCAACTCGAGTTCGGCGCGGCGCGCGGTGTGCACGATCTCGTCGGTCGCTGCGCAGTCCCACGTCGAGAGGTCTTTGTCGGTTCCCCAACTGGCGACCGGCAGGCGGCAGCCGGGGTCCGGACGCGCCCGCGCGGCTGCCGTGCGCAACGTGACGAGCGCGATGCCGGCCTCCGCCGCCGAGTCCAGCACGTGCCGCAGCCAAAGCGGACCCTCCGCCCACCAGTGGCCGAGCAGCTCGGCATCGAGCGCGCAGCACACCAGGCCGTCGCGACCGCGTGCACGGCGGTAGGCGCGCAGTCGCGCAGCGACTTCCTCGACGAAGTGCTGCGCGTCGCGCGCCGCGCGCGCCGCGGCCCGCGTCGGATCGTAGGGGCGACCGTCGTTCGACCAGGCGTTGAAGTGGTGCTCCGTGCCGCGGTAGTAGTCGCGGTATTCGGGTGCGGTCGGATAACCCGTGCGCTCGTCCCACACCAGCGCGACCGTCGCCCAGTCGATCGGCACCGCCACCAGGCCACTGCCCAGCCTCACCGGCTCGAGGTGCTCGAGCGCACCGATCCCAAGCTCGCGTGTGCGGTCCACGCAGACGTAGCGCACACCGATCGGCGCAAGCACACGTTCGAGTTGCGGCGCCCAGGCGCACTCGGGTAGCCACAGGCCGCCCTTAAAAGTGCCGAAGCGGCGCTGCTGGGACGCGACGCCGGTCGCCACCTGCAACTTGCGCACGCGTTCGCTCGCCACCAGCGGCAAAACCGGATGGGTAGCGGCCGAGGTGATCAGCTCGACCTCGCGCAAGCGCCGCGCCCGCGCGAGCGGCGCGTAGCCACCTGCGAGCAGTTCGAGTGCCCGCGCGTAGGGACGCCCCTGGCTTGCGATCGCGCTCGCCAACTCCGGGGAGCCGGAGCGCTCAAGTGCAGCGGCGTCCTCGCCGATCAGCTGCACGCGCAGCTCCCGCAGAAAGCGCACCAGGCGCTCCCGCTCGGGCGCATCGTCGCTCTCCAGAAGCTCCAGCTGGTCGCACAGAACCGGCGTCAAGCCAAGCGTCACCGCTCGCCCGTCGATCGTCTCGAAAAGCGGCACGTAGACCGTGGCGATCGCCTCCCATAGCCACTCTTCGCCGAACGGCCAGGTGCCGAATCCGGTGACGTACGGCATGTGGCCGTGCAGCACCAGCGCTAGGGCGCCGAGCGCCTGCGAGTTGCCGGCGTCTCGTTTCACCACAGGACGGCCACGAGGTCGAGCGCGCGCTCGAGCGGGCCGCTAGCGATCTTGAAGTCGCGGGCCGTGATTGCCGGCACGAAGCGCTCGTAGAAGGCTCGGGTGAGACGCAGCCGCGGATGCACGGCGTCCCATCCGAGTCGCAGCGCCAGCTCGTGGAGACGCAGCTTGCGAGCGTGGTAGACGCCGAACAGCTCGACGTGGTCGAAGACGCTCGCGCACAGCTCCTCAAACTCCTCGGGGCGATACTCGCGCAAGTGGAAGGGATTGTCCGAGCGATCGGCGCCGGGTGGGGCCAGCGTCAATACGTTCGGGGTGGAGACGAAGACCACACCGCCGGGCCGAAGAATCGACCGGAAGTGCCGCAGCACACCCTCTGGGTCGGGCACGTGTTCGATCGTCTGCAAGAAGACGATCGCGTCGCACGGCTCCGCGTAGTTCTCGACCAGTTCGCGCACGAAGCGGACTCCCGGACGCGTGTACTTGAGGCGCGCGTGCTCGAACGCCTCCGGGTTGGCGTCGACGCCGACGACCGTCGCTGCCCGCCGCGCCAGCACCTCGCAGCCGTAACCCTCGCCGCAGGCCATATCGACGACGTCGAGACCGGCACAGCGTTCGGCCACCCACTCGTAGACAACGAGGTGGCGACGGAACCAGTAGTTCTCCTCAGGCACGTCGGGTAGCGTGCGCTCCCCGGTCAGCTCGAGCGGCGGCACGCCGGGCGGCTGGTCGCGCTGCACGTAGCGCTCCGCGCCGCTGCGCGGCTCTTGGTTCGGTGGCTGTCGAACTTCGCTCGGCAAGGTCGGCGCAGTGTATTGCCGTACCCTTCCGCGGCCATGCAACCGCAACACGCGCAAGCGGTCCGTCAGGCCAACGTCCGCTACCACGACCTCGCCGCCGAGCATTACGACGCGAAGTGGGGCATCAGCTTCGACGAGCTCGGCCAGAGCCAGGTGCTCGCCAAGTTGCGGCGAGCGCTCGGCCGTCGCGAAGTCGGTCGCTTCCCGCGGGCCCTCGAGATCGGCGCCGGCACCGGCTACTTCTCGCTCAACTTGATGCTGGCTGGCGTGATCGACCGACTGGTCGCCACTGACATCTCGCAAGGGATGCTCGAGCGTCTGGAGCGCACGGCGACGGCGTTGGGGCTCGGCGAGCGGGTGGAGTGTGTCCGCTGCGAGGCTTCCGAACTGCCGTTCCGAGCCGGCACTTTCGACCTCGTTTGTGGGCATGCGGTGCTCCACCACCTGCCCGATCTGGATGGCGCCTTCGCGCAGTTCCTGCGCGTGCTCAAGCCGGGCGGCGAGATCGCCTTTTGTGGCGAGCCGTCGCTGTGGGGAGACCGCGCCGCGAGCATCCCGAAACGCCTCGGGAGCCGCGTCGCACCGATCTGGCGAACGCTTCTGGGGATCCCCGCTCGCCCGCACAACGGCTCGGCGACGGACCGCGAGGAGGAGTTTCTGGAGCAGCTCGTCGACGTACACGCGTTCACGCCCCGCGACCTTCGTCGACACGCTGAGCAGGCAGGGTTCGAGGACGTCCGCGTGCGGGGCGAGGAGCTGGTCGCGAACTGGTTCGGATGGACCAACCGCTCGCTCGAGGCAACCGCGGATCCTGCGCGGATCCCGCGGCTTTGGCGGCTCTGGGCGTACCACGGGTATCTCGCGTTGCAGCGCCTTGACCGGGCTCTGCTAGAGCCTCACCTGCCGCCGGCGCTCTTCTACAACCTGCTCATCGCCGCCCGCAAGCCGGCGCGGCAGCGCGCGCCGCGCGGTAGCGCGCGAGGGCGCGCTCGCGCGCCGCGCGATGGTCGACGATCGGCGGCGGGTAGTCGCGGCCGATGACGCACCCACACTGTCGCTGGAGTGCTTCCGGCATCAGCCACGGCTGCCGGCGGTAGCGCGCCGGCACATTCGCGAGCTCGGGTACGTAGCGAGCGATGTACTCCCCGTCGGGGTCGAAACGCTCGGCCTGCAGCGTGGGGTTGAGGATCCTGCGCGCCGGCGGCGCCGGATCGCTGCCGACCGAAGCGATCCACTGCCAGTTGCCGTTGTTGGAGGCCTCGTCGCCGTCGACCAGCATCCGCATGTACCAGCGCTCGCCTTCGCGCCAGTCGACGCCGAGATGCTTGGTCAGAAACGAGCCCGCCACCAGGCGCGCACGGTTGTGCACCCAGCCCTCGTGGCGCAGCTGGCGCATCGCGGCGTCGACCAACGGGTAGCCGGTCAGCCCGTCGCGCCAGGCGCGCAGTGCGCGCTCGTCGCGCTGCCAGCGCAGAGCCCGGTACTCGACCCGCAGCTCGCGCCGCGCAAGCAGCGGGTCGCGGCGCAAGAGAGCGGCGTAAAAGTCGCGCCAGGCAAGCTGGCGGCGAAAAGCCTGCTCGCCCTCGCTGCGGCCGAGACGCGCCTCGAGCTCGCGCGCCGAGACGCACCCGAAGTGCAGGTAGGGCGACAGCCGCGAGGTAGCCGCGCGCGCCGGCAGGTCGTGCAGGCGCGCGTACTCGCGCACCGGACCGGCGAGGAAACGCGTCATCCGCTCACGACCGGCGCGCTCGCCGCCGCGGGGCCGCGCCGGCGCGTCTGCGCCCGGTGGTGCCAGGTCGTCGACGCTCGGCAGCTCGCCAGCGTCGAGCGGTGGCGGGGGCGGGGGCGGGGGCGGCAAGGTGGGCACTGCCAGCGGCTCGCGCCGCGGAGCGGCCAACCAGCGGCGGTAGTAGGGCGTGAAGATGGTGGTGCCGGCGACCGCAGCAGGGTCGTCGCAGGCGAAGCAACCGGGGTGCAGGCGGAGTTCGACGGCGATCTCCGCGAGCGCCGCCCGCGCTGCCGCCTCCCGCGCGTGGGCATAGGGCCCGACGTCGGCGGTCGCGTGAACGCGTGTCGCACCGGTGGCGAGAGCGAGCGAGCGCAACTCGACCTCGGGACGCCCGCGTCGCAGAACCAGCTTCTGGCCGCGCTCTGCCAACGACCACCGCAGCTCGGCGAGAGCCTCGAGCAGAAAGCCGGTGCGCACCCGCGAGCCGTGGCGACCGTGCAGCAGGCGATCGTCGAAAACGAAGACGCATAGCAGCCGGGGCGCGCTCGCGGCCGCCGTCAGCGCGGGATGGTCGTGGAGGCGCAGGTCGCGCCGGAACCAAACGATCTCGAGCCCGTCTTGCCGTTCGCTGCCCACGCTGGGCTTACGCGCCGGACGACTGCGCGGTTCGCCGACGGTGCTAGGCGTAGGCGACGGCACCGCCGCGCCGCGGGTCGCCCCCACCCACCAGCCGCCGGCCAGGCAGTTCGCGGGTCACGGCTTGCACACCGCCGAAGTAAAGGTTGCGTTCGGGCCAGCGCACCACCCGCCACCCCCGCCGCTCGATCTCCAGGAGCTCCTCTTCCGGCAACCCGGGCTCCGCTTCCACCGTCCCGCCCTCGAAATGGATGCGCGGACGGGCCACCGCCTGCGCCGCATCGAGGCGCTCGTCGATCACTGCGAGGATCGTCTGCAGGATCGCCGAGCGAATGCGGTTGGAGCCAGCCGATCCGAGCGCCAGCTCGCACTCCCCGTCGCGCAGCACGACGGTCGGAGCCATCATGCTCGGCACCCGCCTACCAGGCTCGTGCTGGTGGAAACCGAGCGGGTTGAGGTCCTCCTCGCCGAGCATGTTGTTGAGGTGAACACCGGTCCCGGGGACCACCACCCCACTGCAGGAACCGTTGGAGCAGGTCATGGCAACGGCGTTTCCCTCGGCGTCCATCACTGAGATGTGGGTCGTCGATCCCAACCGGTCGGCGGCCGCGTCAAGGGCACTCCACAGCTCGTGAGCGGCGCGCTCGAGCGCCTCCTTGGCCAGGAAGCGTTCCAGGTAGCCCTCGCTGTGCAAACCGAGCTCGAACTCGCGCGTGCGCTCGCGATTGGTGCGTTCCATTACCGCCACAAGGTCCGCCAGTCGTCGCGGGCGACCGAGCCGCTCGAGTAGGTCGAGGGCGTACGCAATCAAGATCCCGCCGGCCGACGGCGGGGGGTTGGTGAGCACGGTGCGCCCGGCGTAACGCGCCCGTGCCGGCGACCGCTCGACGACCGCGTACGTCTCGAGATCTCGCTGGGTGATCGCGCCACCCCGCTCGAGCAGCCACTCGGAGACCGCTTTGCCGACGTCTCCGTCGTAGAGGAAACCAGGCCCCTCGTTGCCGAGCCGGTCGATCAAGTCGGCTAGCTCCGGCAGGCGCACGCGCTCACCTACCGCCAGGATGCGCCCGTCGGGTGCGTACCACCGCTCGCACTCAGGCGTCGACCGCAGAATCGGCTCGAGGATGCGGAGTAGATAGCCCTGGATCGGGGTGATCGCGACGCCGGCGCGCGCCGCCTCAGCCGCCCGCGGCGTGAGCTCGCCGAGCGAGCGGGTGCCGAAGCGCCGCAGCGCCTCGGCCAGTCCGAGCGCCGTGCCGTAGACACCGCACGAGGCGGGACCTACGTTGAACCGCTGTCGCTGGCCGGCGGTGAACTCCACCCACAGCGGCGTCAGCTCGACGCGCGCGTGATCTGCCGGCAGCCCCTTGCCCGGAGCAGCTACGAAGAAGTCGAGCAGGTGATCCTCGCCAGCGGCGGTGTGGACGAACATGAAGCCGCCGGCGCCCGGGCCGGTGAGCGGTGACTCGGCCGCCCACGACATCAGGCCGGCAGCGACTGCCGCATCGACCGCGTTGCCGCCGTCGCGCAGGACCTCCGCGCCCGCTTCGGCGGTCAGCGGGTGGCCGGCTGCGACTACTCCTTTCATTCGGCGGCGAGCGTAGCCGCCCGTTGCTGCGCGCTGCGCGGGGACGGCGAGTGCCCGCCCGCGCCGCTCAGCCGCGCGGCAGGAACTCGGGCACGCGCACTTCGGCGAGCTCGGCGGCTAGCGGACGCTCGGACCTCGCCAAACGCCGCACCCGCGGTTCGGCGTCGGGAACGTCGCTCGAGCGGGCGCGCCGGTCGCTGCGCTCTCCATAACCGGTCGCCACGACCGTCACCCAGACCTGATCGCCGACCTTCTCGTCAACCATCGCTCCGAAGATGATGTTCGCCTCTGGATGGGCCGCAGCGCGCACTGCTTTGGCCGCCTCGTTTACCTCCCACAGCGATAGGTCGGGGCCGCCCGTCACTGACAACAGGATCGAGCGAGCACCCTCGAGCCGGGTCTCGAGCAGCGGCGACTCGATTGCGTGCTCGACCGCATCGAGCGCGCGCCGCTCGCCGGTACCCATGCCGATACCGAGGAGCGCCTGCCCGGCGTCCGACATGATCGTCCGCACATCGGCGAAGTCGAGGTTGATCAGCCCGGGCAGCGTGATGAGATCGGAGATCCCCTGCACACCCTGGCGAAGCACGTCGTCCGCGACGCGGAAGGCGTCGAGCATCGAGACGCGGCGGTCGAGCACCTCGAGCAAACGCGCGTTCGGGATAACAATCAGCGTGTCGACGGCCGCCGCGAGCTCCTCGATCCCTGCCTCCGCTTGCCGCGCCCGGCGCGAGCCCTCGAACGGGAAAGGCTTGGTGACGATGCCGACCGTCAGAGCCCCGACCTCACGGGCGATGCGTGCCACGACGGGCGCGGCACCAGTGCCGGTACCACCGCCCGCGCCCGCGGCGATGAAGACCATGTCGGCGCCCTTCAGCAGCGCCTTGATGCGGTCCTGATCCTCGATCGCCGCTAGACGGCCGAGCTCCGGGTTCGATCCCGAGCCGAGTCCTCGCGTGACCTCGCTGCCGATGTGCAGGCGCTGGTGGGCGCGCGAATGCTCGAGCGACTGAAGGTCCGTGTTGAGTGCCACGAACTCGATCCCCTCGACGCCCGCCTCGACCATCCGATTGACCGCGTTCACGCCGGCGCCCCCCACGCCCACGACCTTGAGAACCGGTTCCGTCGGCGTTTCTGCCGCCGCCCGCTCAGCGAGGCCAGCGGATGAAGCCACGGAGTCACCCGCGGCCTCCTCGGCCAGCGGTGGCTGTGGTTCGCGCTCGAGCATGTTGAAGGGAATGTCGGCGGAGAACACCGCCTTCAGGCGCTCCTCAGGCGAAGGCGGTCGATCGGCGTAGCGTTCCGCGGCAGCAGGGGTCGACGGTCCCGTGCCCCGCGAGGGCTCGTGTGGTCCCCGGGTTTGGGCGAACTCGCTGCGCTGCGCGGGCGTCGTCGGCTCCGCGCCAGGGCGCTCCTCCGTTCGCTCGTCGGTCCGCCGGAAGAGCTCCGCCAGCGGGCCCTCGCGCATGCTCGCTCGCCTACCGCTTGCCATTCCCAAGGACCTCCTCTGCCAGCTCGCGGTACGCGTAGGCCGCCTTGCCGTCCGGGTCGTACTTCAGGACCGACATCCCTTTAACCGGCGCCTCCGCGAACCGGATCGTCTTGTTGATGCGCGAGGCGAAAACGCGATCGCCGAAGTTCTCTTCGAGGATCTCGATCGCCTCCTTCGCATGCACCGTGCGCGTGTCGACCAGCGTCGGCAGGATGCCCTCGATCTCGATCCGAGGGTTGAGCTCCTCTTTGACCATCGAGAGCGTGTTCTGGAGCTGGATCAACCCGCGCATGGAGAGATACTCGCACTGCACGGGGACGATCACTTTGTCGGCCGCCGTGAGCGCGTTGATCGTCAACAGGCCGAGACTCGGCGGCGTGTCGATGAAGACGTAGTCGTACTCGTCCTTTACCGCCTTCAGCGCCTTCGCCAGAGCGCGCTCGCGACCGATCTTCGTCGACATCGCAATCTCGGCGCCCGCCAGGTCGATCGAGGCGCAGGCGACGTCGAACTCGCGGCGCTTGATGACCCGCTTGATCGGCAGACCGTGGACTAGCACGTCGTACATCGACACCTCGAGGGAGTCAGGGTCGATGCCTTGGCTCATTGTGAGGTTGGCCTGCGGATCAAGATCGACCGCTAGTACCCGAAGACCTCGCTCCGTGAAGGCGGCCGCGAGATTGACGGTGGTGGTCGTCTTCGCGACGCCGCCCTTCTGGTTGGTGAAGGCGTAGACCAGCGCAGCGCCCTCGTTTTGCGCTTGCGTGCCCTTGCTGCCCGCGGGTTCCATGGCAAGGGCGTATTTCGCAGCGGTGGGCGGGAATCCTGCAAGCTTCAGTCGTGCGCTCGACTCTTGGCCTTGCGTCGCGTCGTCTCGTTTTCGTCACCGGCAAGGGTGGCGTCGGCAAAACGACGGTCGCGGCTGCGATCGCGCTGGCGGCTGCCGCCCGCGGCTTGCGTGTCCTCGCCGTCGAGGTGACCGACGACGGCGACCTCGGCGCGGCGCTCGGCGGCGATCCTCTGGTCGGCGAGGAACGCCAGGTGGCCGGAACCCTCTGGGGCATGCGCGTCGATCCGCGCCGCGCGCGCGACGAATGGCTGCACTACCGGCTGCCGGCACCGCTGGCGACGCTCGTCGCGAAGTCGCGGATCGTCGACCATCTCGGCGCGCTCGCCCCCGGCTTCGAGGAGTTGCTAGCGGTCGGCAAAGTTTGGGAAGTCGCGCAGGAGCAGCGGATCAGCGAGGGGGCGCAGCCCTACGACGTGGTCGTGTGCGACGCCCCGGCGAGCGGTCACGGTCTCGCGATGCTGGGCGCCCCCGCCGTGTTCCGCGAAGCAGCAGCGGTCGGCCCCGTGCGGCGCCACGCCAGTCGCATCGAAGCATTTCTGAGCGATCCGCGAGCGACCGCCGTCGTCTGCGTCGCGAACCCCGAAGAGCTCGCAGTAACCGAGGCGCTCGAAACCGACGCGCGCCTGCGCAGCGAGCTAGGGCGTGGTGTCGACCTGGCGGTCGTCAACGGCGCGTTGCGCACGCACTTGCGCAGCGACGACGTGCGACGTCTCGAGGAGCTGCGCGGGCGGTTGCCCCGCCCCGCTCAGGCAGCAGCAACGGTGGCCCTCACCGAACACCAACGCGCGGCCGATCAGCGCCGACAGATCGGGCGGCTGCGCCGGGCGGGACTCGCAGTCTGCTCGCTGCCCCTGCTGCCGACCGACGATGCCGCGTCCGATGGCACACCATTGGCCGCACTCTTGCGCCCACGAATATCCCGCTTCCTGTGAGCGACCGGGATCGACAGCGCGCGCCGCGTCGCGCGGTAGGCGCCGAACTTGAGTCTCGACGGGTCCTACTGGTCTGCGGCCTCGGCGGTGTCGGCAAGACGACGACCGCCGCCGCGCTCGGTGTGGCCGCGGCCCTCCGTGGTCGCCGAACGGTAGTGCTGACCATCGATCCCGCTCCGCGCTTGGCCGACGCCCTCGGCCTCGATCGCGCACACGACCGACCCACGCCCGTGCGCCTCGAAGCTCCCGGCGAGCTCTACGGCTTGGTGCTCGACCCGAAGCGCGTTTTCGACCGCGCCCTGGCGCGCGCTGCGGCGGATTCGGGAGCGCGCGAGCGCATTCTCGAAAACCGCATCTACCGCGGCCTCTCCGGTGCAGTGCCGGGCTCGGAGGAGTTCAGCGCGATGGAGTGTCTGTGGGAGCTCTACGAGAGCGACGAGTGGGATCTGATCGTGCTCGATACCCCGCCGAGCGCACACGCTCTCGACTTTCTCGAGGCACCGAGCGTGCTGGCGGGAATGCTCGGGTCGCGCACCCTGCGGCTGGTCGCTGGCGGCGGACGGATCGGGGGCGCGCTCGCCGGGCGCAGCACCAGCGCCGTGCTGAAAGCCTTCGGGCGCGCCACCGGCGTGGAGGTGCTGCGCGAAGTTTCCGAGTTCTTTCAGGCACTCGCGGATGCCACCAGCGAGCTGGTGCGACGCGCCAGCGCGGTGCGTGAACTACTGGCCAGTGAGGAGGCCGCGGCGGCGATCGTGACCGCGCCGACGGCGCGGGCGATCGCCGACAGCGTGGCGTTCGCGCAACGCGTGCGCCGGTTCGGTGTGAGGGTCAGCTTCGTGGTCGCGAACCGCGTCACCGAGCCGCCACCCGAGTTGCCACGGGACTGGCTCGAGGGCGCATCGACGCAAGCGCGTCCGGGCGAGCGGGTGCACGCCGCCAGCGCCGTCGTCGCAGAGCTCGCTCGGGCCGGTATCGACAGCCAGTTGGCAGAAGCGGTGGCGCGCAGCGTCGCCAGCCAACTCGCGGTCGCCAGCGTGGAGCGCAAACGCTTGGCAACTCTGACGGCAGAGCTACCGGACATGCCGCTGCTGGTGGTCCCACGGCGACAGCGGGATATCCGCACGGTCGAGGATCTCGTCGAGCTCGCACCGCTACTCGCGGGCCGCCCTTAGAGCCGCGAGCAGCCGAGCTGAGCGCCCGCCGACGCTGGCGCCCGACCGCGGGCGACCACACGTCAGACCGGCGCGGAGTAGTCGTCCGGGTCGTCGAAAGGCTGGCTGCCGGATGTTGGTGGCACCGCTGCGAAGCCCAGGGGATCGGTCTCGTCCCCGCTCACGGCGCTGCCGGCGCGCGCTTCGTCAGCGTCGGCGCGCGGCTTCGATACGCGCAAGTCACGGGCGGCGATCTCGACCTCGCCGGTCGCCCGCAACAACATGTCGTCGGCGACACGCGCCAGATCGAGCTCCAGGTACCCGCACAGCACGTCGCGCAAAAGCGCCCGCACGTGACGTTCCAGCTCGCGCACCACCGGCGCGACTGCGTCGGCATCCGAACCCTGGGCGGTGATCGGTCCCGCGAGCAGCGACCGCTCGAGCGACAAAGCGCGCTCCACGTCGCGGCGCACGCGCGGGCGGTCGGGCACGTCGGCGCAGAGCGCGGCAACCCGCAACCCGAGGCTGGCACGGTCGGTGTCGGTGTGTTCGGCGAGCAGCGCCCGCAGCGCGCAGAGCAGGTCGAGCAAAGCGACCTGTGGATCGGCAGCTGCGCAGCCGCGGTCGAAGCGTTCGAGCGCTAGCTCTAGACGCGGCTCGCGCGCGCGCCCGCGGACCACGGCTAGAAGCTCGCCGAGCTCGGCCGCGCGCTCGTCATCGATCCTCAGCGGCTCGCCGCGCCCCGGCCCGGGTCGCTCGAGCTCGAAGCACACCCAGCGGCTCTCGGCGACTCGCCGAAAACCAATTGCGAACGGATCCACACGCCCTTCTGCGAGCAACCGCAAGGCCAGCCGTAGCTCGCGCAGACGTTCACGGAACTGGTGCTCGAGCGGCGCCACCGCACCCTCTGCGAGCAGCTCCAAGCAGACCATCGTGGTTCCCCCGTCCGCGCGTACGACACCGGCGAGCTCGACCGGCAGCTCGAGCTCCACGAGCTCCGGCGGTCGCAATTCGAGTCGCTCGCGCGCGCCGAGGCGCACCGGCCCGCTGAGGCACTCAACGCCGCGCAGACAGGTGACGAACAGACACGGCCGCGCATCGCCGTAGAGCGATTGCTCGAGCTCGGCGTAGACCCGCTCGAAACGCTCCTCGGGAAACGCGAAGTTCGTTTGGTCCTCGTAAAGCCGCTCGAGCAGCGCGCGCAAGGCGGGCTCGGCGTCGTCGTCAGCAACACCGCGCGCCTCGAGGTACAGAGCAGCGCCCTCGCGCAGCGACTCGGCGGCCGACGCAGCGGAGGGCAAGGCCCGCAACGCCGGCCATGCGCGAGCGATGAAACGATCCGTCAGCGGCCGGTAGCGGTAGAGGGTTGGACCGCGCCCGCCGATAGTTGCCTCGACATCGAACTCGAGTTCAGCACCCGCTTCGAGCTCTGCTGAGAGCTGCGCGGCGGCGTCACGCGCGAACCGGCGGAGGGCTTCGTAGAGGCGAACGTTTCGCACATCGCGAAGTTCGCGGCGTAGCCCGTCCGTCCTTCTACGGGCATCGCAGTGCGCTGCAGCCAGGCCGCCGTTACCGTCCCCCGCAGGGCCCTTCGCTGCCGCCGAGCCAGCGGCGCCCGAAGCGTTCCATCGCCTCAATCACTGGCAGCAGTTCGCGACCCATGTCGGTCAAGGCATAGGCGTGCGCGCCGTCAGGCGTGCGCGGCACGCGCGCCACCAGACCTGCCTCTTCGAGGGCCCGTAAGCGCACGGACAGCGTCCTTGGGCTGATCCCCGCAAGCGTCTGCTCGAGCTCGCAGAAACGCCGCGCGTCAGCGGCCAAGGCGTGCACGATCAACAGCGTCCACTTGCCGCATACGAGATCCGCCGTCGCACAAACCGGACAAGTCGACGCCGCGCCGTGCTCGCTGCCAGCCGCCGGGTCGCGAGCGACCGCGACCGCGTGTTCGGTGAGGGCGCCCGACTGGCGCATTGCACTGGCCAGTTTACTTCAACAGTTGAAGTAACACGGTCGCTGCGGCACCAGAACGGCCGTGGCGGCACCCGACTCCCTCGAGCTGCGGCCCAGCGCACGACTCGTTTAAGCTGCGCGGGCCGTGCTTGCCCCCTGTTTGCCGGCCTTGGTGTCCTGCGTGCTTTGCGCTGCACGTCGGCGCGCGCTGCTCGTCGGCAGTAGCCACGCGCTCGCGGGGCTCCTGGCGCTACTCACGCTGACGCTCACGCTCGCACCAGCGGCGTTCGCCGCCGACGACCTGATGCCGCTCGCAGAGGTACGGCCGGGTCTCGCCTGCCGGGGATTGACGGTTGTGCGCGGCACCGAGATCAGCGACTTCCGCGCCGACGTCGTCGATGTCGTTTCGGAAAGCTTCGGGGGGCCGGCGATCATCGTGCGCGTTGCGGGCGGCGCAGCCGAGCCCTCGGGCGTCGCCGAGGGCTTCTCGGGCTCCCCGATCCTCTGCCCAGGAAGCGACGGTCGCGAGCGCATCGCCGGCGCCCTGGCTGCGACGACAGGCGATAAGGACAACCGTCTGGCCGTCGCCACACCGATCGAGGAGCTCTTGCGGGTAACCCCGCTACCGCCGATTCGGCAAGCCCCGGAGCGTGCCGGCCCGGCCGGTTCGACGGCAACCGGCGCGAACGCGTCGCTCGCCAAGCGAAGCTCCGGCGGCAGCTCGGCACCGACCCCCCGCTCCCGCCCCTTGCGCGCCCCGTTGGTGTTGAGCGGCGTTTCGCGGCGTCTGTTGGCCCGCCTAGCACGCGTCGCTGCTCGCCACGGCTTGGCCGTGACCGCCGCTGCTTCGGCCCCCACCAGCGGCCCGGCTGCCAGTGACCTGCGTCCCGGCTCGGCGATCGCCGCCGCCTTGGTCGCAGGCGACGTCTCAGCAGCGGCTGTCGGAACCTTGACGTACCGTGACGGCAATCGCGTCTGGGCGTTCGGCCACCCTCTGGGCGACCTCTCCGGACGGGGCGGTGGTCCCGGTGACGGGCTGTCGGCCGGGGCCCTCGGCCGCCGCTCCTTGTTCCTGCAGGGCGCTTACGTGTTCGGCATCGTCGATGCCCCGACCACGCCGCTCAGCGCCGCCTACAAGCTGGCGGCACCGACGCCGGGCGTGCTCGGATCGGTTACTAACGACCGCAGCGCGGGCGTCGCCGGCCTGATCGGTGCGCCGCCCGCGTCGATCCCGCTGGAGGTCGGAGTTCGAGACCTCGACACTGGTCGCGCAGTCACGCTGCGAGCAGCGCTCGCCGACGAGACGCCCTTGGACATCGAGGGCGGCCCGGCGTTCGGCGTCGCGCTGACCTTGGCGGCGGCGCTCGATCGGGCCGTCGGTGCCGAGGCGCCGCGCACCACCGACCGCCTCTGCATCTCGCTGGTCGTGCGCCAGCTGCCGCTCCCGCTCGGCGGTTGCGGAACCTTCTTCGACGGAGGCGCCGTCGACGTGGCGACGCTAGCGACGACGCTCGTCGAGCGCTTCGACCGGGAGCCGCTCGGCCTCTCCGCGATCCGTATTCGGCTGCGGCGGCGCAGCGGGGCGCCGGAGGCGTTCATCGACAGCGCGAGCGGCCCGCGACGAGCGCGCCCGGGTAGCACGATCACCGTCGCCGTCCGGGTGACGGTACGGCGGGGCGGGCGCCGCACGCTGCGTTTTCCGCTGCGGCTGCCACGCAAGCTGCGCCCGGGAACGACCGTCGTGCGGATCCGCGCCGTGCCCGCGGATCAGCAGCCGCGTGGCGCCGGCAGCGAATTGGAGAACGTCTTGTCCGCGCTCTTCTCCGGCCAGGCGTCGGCGGAGTCCGAGCTGCCGGCGCCGCGCTCGCCACTCGAGCTCGCCTTCGCGGTGCGCTCGCTCCTGCCTGTCAACGGCATCGCGGCACGCATTGGCAAGGCCGGTGACCGGCTCGTTTGGCGCAACGACGCGATGCGGCTGCGTGGCCGCGCGCAGTTCCGTCTGCGGATCGACGCTCCCCGGCGACGCTAGCGGCGCACCGCAGCGCGCGGCGCGCGTGCCGTTTCCGCCTCCTCCTCGCTGTCTTCGCCGCTCAGCACGTGATCGACGGAAGTCGCTCGGCGCCCACCCGACGCGACCAGCAACTTGAAGTCGTGCGGGTGCGTCGCCGCCCGCAGAGCGTCCTCCATCGCCACGCGACCGGCCAGCACGTGCTCGAGCAGCGCCTGATCGAACGTCTGCATGCCGTAGTAGCCGCCCTCCGCGATCACCTCCGGCAGCTGTCCGGTCTGCTCGGGATCGAGGATCATGTCGCGCACGCGCCCGGTCATGCGCAGGATCTCGCAGCACGCGACACGCCCGTTACGGTCGGGCGTCGGCACCAGCCGCTGCGAGATCACGCCCTTGAGCGTGCCGGCCAGCATCGAGCGCGCCTGCCGCTGCTCGTTGGGCGGGAAGAAGTCGATGATGCGGTTCACGGACTCGGCAGCGTCGACCGTGTGGATCGTCGAGAGCACGAGGTGTCCGGTCTCTGCCGCCGAGAGCGCCGTCCGCACGGTTTCTTCGTCGCGCATCTCGCCGATCAGGATCACGTCCGGGTCCTGACGGAGAACGCGGCGCAGGGCCCGCGCGAAGGAGGCCGTGTCCTCGCCGATCTCGCGCTGGTTGATGATCGACCGTTTGTCGCGGTGCAGGAACTCGACCGGGTCCTCGATCGTCACGATGTGTTTGGAAAACGTCGAGTTGATGTGGTCGATCATCGCCGCCAGCGTCGTCGACTTGCCCGAACCGGTGGTACCGGTGACGAGGATCAGACCCCGCTCTTCTTCCGCTAGCTCGCGGACCACCGGCGGCAGCATCAAATCGTCGATCGTGCGGATCTCGAACGGCACTACGCGACAGACGATCGAGATCGCCCCGCGCTGTACGAAGGCGTTGACACGGAAGCGCGCAAGGCCCGGTACTGAGTAGGAGAAGTCGACCTCGCGCTCCCGTCGGAACTCCTCGATCTTGCGCTCCTCCCGCAGCATGTGGAAGAGCACACGCTCCGTGACGTCCGGCATCAGACGCTCCTCGCCCGGTATCGGCTCGAGCTTGCCGTGACGCCGGACGATCGGCGGTGCCGGAACTTTCAGATGGAGGTCCGAACAGTCGGTTTCGACTACGTATGCGAGGGCACGGTCTACGTCGAACACGTGTTGCGTATCGGCCCGCTATAGGCGGTCTTGAGCCGGGCGGCCAAGTGTTCGACCCGAACGCCGAAACAACAGGGCGGCGCGCCGCGCACAGCGGCGCGCGCCGCCCGGAAGCTCCCTGAAGGTTCTAAGCGACCTCGCGCAGCCGCTGCGCCTCGGCCAGCGACTGCAGCTTCTTGAGCGACTGGTTCTCGATCTGGCGAACCCGCTCGCGAGTGACGTTGAACGTGCGGCCGACCTCGTCGAGCGTGCGCGGATGCTCACCACCCAGTCCGTAGCGCAGCTCGAGCACCCGACGCTCGCGGTACGACAGGTTCTCGAGCGCCTGACGCAGCGTCTCCTTGGTCAGCGTGTCGACCGCCCGTTCGTAGGGCGACTCTGCCTTCTCGTCGGCGATGAACTGACCAAACTCCGACTCTTCCTCGTCGCCTACCGGCTTCTCGAGGGAAATCGGAGCTTGTGCCGAGCGCTTGATCGACTCGACTTCCTCGGGGTCGATGCCGGTGTGCTCGGCGATCTCTTCGATCGTCGGCTCGCGCCCTAGTTCGGTCACGAGCTTCCGCTCGGCACGGCCGATCTTGTTGAGCTTCTCGACCACGTGCACGGGGATCCGGATAGTGCGCGCCTTGTCGGCCAACGCGCGTGCGATCGCTTGCCGGATCCACCAGGTCGCGTAGGTCGAGAACTTGAACCCCTTGCGGTAGTCGAACTTCTCGGCCGCTCGTACCAGGCCGAGCGTGCCTTCCTGAATGAGATCCAGGAACGGCAATCCCTGGTTGCGGTAGTTCTTGGCGATCGAGACGACCAATCGCAGGTTCGACTCGACCATCTTCTGCTTGGCGTCGAGGTCGCCGCGCTCGATCCGCTTGGCGAGCTCCACTTCCTGCTGGGCAGTCAGCAGAGGCACCTTCCCGATGTCCTTCAGGAACAGCTGAAGGGAATCGGTGGTCATGTCCGGCCGCAGATCGAGCACCGCCTTCTTGCGGCGCTTCAGATCAGCGACCTGCTCCTCGGGTGCCGCGACGTCCTCGACGAGCTCGATCTCGCAACGCTCGAAGAACGCGTGCAGTTCCTCGACGTCGCTCTCGTCGAGCTCGACCTCGGCAAGCGCCTCGGCCACTTCGCTGTAGGTGAGAACTCCGGTCTGCTGGCCCTTGGCCAGCAGCAGCTTTACCTCCTCGAGTTCTTGCAGTTCAGGTAGCGACATTCCTCTCGTCTCTCCAGACAGGGGAGCGGACGGCTCGGCAGGGTGCGAGCCACCCGCCAGTTGGCTGGGACCGATGCTTCAGCGTCTGAACGCAACGCAGCGCGGACTTTTGTCGGCACGGGAGACCGACTGACTGACTAGTCAACCAATTTGTACCCCATATTGCGCGCGGCGATACACGAATGTTCGTCCATTTGCCCGGCAGCAGCAACGGGTAGCCTTCTTGGTAATGGCCCCCGACGACGTGCTCTCCAACCTACCGCGTTCGCGGCCGGGGAAACGCAGCCCTAAGCGGGAGACGGGGGCTCGCAAAGACAGCAACCGGAGCGCCAAAGAGGGGGCGCGCCGGGGGTCTCCGCGACGGTCATCGACGACGGGCGCGGCGCAAGCTGCGGCCGCTGGCAGTCGACGCGCGCAGGCTTCGACCGCCGGCAGTCGGGGCCCCCAGGCAACGCCTTCCAGTCAGCAGGGTGCCGCCGAACTCTTCGGGCGAGCGGTGATCGCCTCCGCCGAAGTCGCTTTCGGCCTCGCGAAGGCGCTCGGTGAGAGGCTTCTGCGGCGCTGAGCGCGCCACTCGCGGAGGCGCCGGGCAGCCTTCGGTAGCTAGCGCGCAGGGCGTGGCCCACGCGGCGGACGGGTCGGCGCCGGCCCTTGGGCGGGCCCTTCTCCCCGATCTCCGTCTGGTACTGGCCGCAGCGGGGCGACGGCGACGGTTTCGCCTGCCGCCTTAGCTTGGTACATCGCCTGGTCGGCGGCAGCCAACAGAGTTTCCGCTTGGTCGCCGTGCTCTGGGCACGCAGCGACTCCGATCGAGGCGGTGATTAGGCCTGGCTCGGGGTCGCTGATGCCCTCAGCGATGGCTCGGGCCAGCCGTTCCGCCAGCACGTTCGCTGAATCTGCGCGCTGGTTGGGCGCCAGCACGCAGAACTCGTCGCCGCCGATACGGGCGGCGGTGTCCACGGCGCGCACTGAGCGACGCAGGGCAAGTGCGATCTGCACCAGCACCCGATCACCGACCTGGTGACCGTAGCTGTCGTTTACCTGCTTCAGTCCGTTGACGTCGAGCAAGAGCACCGCGAACGGCTGCTCGTAGCGGTGGTAGAGGTCCACGAGGTACTGGATCTGCCGGCGCAGGTAGCGCACGTTCCAGAGACCGGTGAGCGGATCGGTCAGGGCTTGCCGCTCGAGCTCCCGCGCGTGCTGCTGCAGATAGACATCGATGACTGCCGACTGCAGGTGGGCACAGGCGCCGACGAGCGAGGCAACACCGGTCGATATCAGCTCGGGCTCCTCGGCGAACTGGTCGGCCAACGTCTCGACCAGCACCCCTTGTAGCGCCGCGCAGTCGCGCATCAGCGCGGCGACGGGGTCGTCGTTGCGGGCCCTCAGTTCAACCAAGAAAGCGGCGTGCAGGCGCAGGTCGGCGAGTACATCCGGAGGCGAGTCACCGCTGGCCGCGAGGTCGATCAGATCGCCGACCAAGCGCGGCAACTCGCGGGCTACGCGGTCGAGCGGCAGCGCGCGCATCTCCTCGAGCGAGGCACGCTCGATTAGGCGCAGGAGGTAGCGCTTCGAGAGTTCCTCACGCAGCGCACCCAACCGCGCCATCGCCGCCGCTATCGCGACCTGCGACGCGGAGCGCTCTTCGTTGTGGGGCGTTCCCATTGAGCTCAGCGGAAGCCCCTGCCGCCCCTAGCGAGCGCAGGGCCCCTGCGATCATTGTCCACATGCAGCGTGAAAACGCCAGCGTTGCGCTGCCGAAGGTGCGCGTGAAATTGGCGCCGGCACCCGAGGAACCGTTGCTCGCGGGCGAACCGGTCACTACCGAGCAACGCGCCGAGGTCGAACTGCCGGCTGAGGAACTCGAGCGGCTGTGGAATCCGGCGAGCCTGGAACGTCTGGCGCGCTCCTACTGGGTGTTCTTGGAGCGAGCCTCTTGTCGTTTGCTGCGCGTGCGTTACGGCAACGACGAGCGTTCGGTAACCCTGCTCGGTCGTCTGCGACTGCTGCGCTTCCATGCGCCTGAGTACGACTTCGGTCCCGATTACGGATCCGTGACGTGGCGCATCCGCGACGGTCTGCTGGTTGCGAGAGCAGGCCGTGAGCAGGGTTTTCTGCGTCTGACCGTGCGGCGCCTCGATGACCCGCAGCGAGCGAATGGGCGGGCGCGGTTGCTGGTGAGCTCGCGCGTTGATTCGTTCGTGCCGAGACTTGCCCTGCCACGCCGCAGGCCACGCTGGCTGCGACGTCTCGGGCTCGCCATCTACCGCGCCACGCAGATGCGCATCCATCTGCTCGTCACGCACGGCTTCCTGCGTTCGCTGGCTCGGGCCGAGCTGCCCGAGTCGGTGGTCGGACGGTTTGCGCGCGCTGGCCTCGACCTCGGGGAGCGCACCACCCGACCGGACGAGCTGCCGGCGCGCTAGCGCGCGCCGGGACAGTGGCTGGCTGGCGGCCCCAATGGCGGTGCTCAGCCCAGATCCTCGCCGAGCAACTCGCGCAGCTTGGAGCGGTCGTGGCGCGCGCTGATCCGCCGCACGGTTCCCGATCGCGAACGCATGCTGATCGATTCGGTGGTCGCTCCCTCGGGCGTGAAGTGGGCGCCGGCCAACAGTTCGCCGTCGGTGACACCGGTTGCCGCGAAGAAAACGTTGTCGCTAGCGACCAAGCGGTCGGTGTCGAGCACCTCGTCGAGGTCGTAGCCGGCCTCGAGCGCGCGCCGGCGCTCCTCGTCGTTGCGCGGCCACAAGCGCCCGAGGATGCGCCCTCCGAGGCACTTGATCGCGGCCGCCGCCAACACACCCTCCGGCGTGCCGCCGATCCCCCAGAGTAGGTCGACGCCCGTGTTGGGGCTAACCGCAGCGAGCGCTGCCGAGACGTCGCCGTGGGGAATCAGGCGGATCCTTGCACCGACCGCCCGTATCTCGCTCATCGCCTGCTCGTGGCGGGGACGATCGAGCATGATCACGACCAAGTCGGAAACTGGAACCCCGCGGGCCTTCGCCATCAACTTGAGCGTCTCACCAAGCGGACGATCGAGATCGAGGAGGTCGGCGAGGTCGCGTCCAGCCGCCATCTTCTCCATGTAGACGCACGGGCCGGGGTCGAACATCGTGCCCCGCTCGCTGACGGCGATCGTGGCGATCGCGTTGGGCAGTCCCTTGGCGCACAGCTCCGTTCCCTCCAGGGGGTCGACGGCGACGTCGACCTCGGGACCTGAGCCGTCGCCTACGCGCTCGCCGTTGTAGAGCATCGGCGCCTTGTCTTTCTCGCCTTCCCCGATCACGACCACGCCGTCC
This sequence comes from Thermoleophilum album, assembly GCF_900108055.1. GTDB lineage: Bacteria > Actinomycetota > Thermoleophilia > Solirubrobacterales > Thermoleophilaceae > Thermoleophilum > Thermoleophilum album. The sequence continues at coordinate 258,416 of NZ_FNWJ01000001.1, forward strand.
ATCGCCACCGCGTCGAGCATCAACCGCATCGCGTCGACGGCCGCCTGATCCGCGGCGTTCTTGTCGCCGCGACCGATCCAACGGGCCGCGGCAAGGGCCGCGTACTCGGTGGTGCGGACGAGGTCGAGGGCGAGGTTGCGGTCGGGGGCCCGTCGGCCGCCCCGGCTGGGGTCGATGGCGGTCGGAGCTTCTTGCTGCACCGAATCACCTCCCATCGGACGCTGTGCCCGTACCGTACCGCCCCGCCGCCGCCCGCGCGATTAGGCTGCCTGGGAAGCGATGGGGTGGGGTCTTTCGCTTGAACTCGCCGGGCTCCCGCTAAGGCAGCGAACGGCGGTCTACGAGGCGGCGGAAGCGGCCGGCTTCACCGACGGTTGGCCGGGCGAGGTCTCCGGTCCGGATGCCTTCACGCAGGTCGCGATCGCGGCCATGGCGACCGAGCGGATGCGTGTGGGAACTGGCGTGGTCAGCGTCTTCACGCGTGGGCCGGCGATCCTCGCCCAACACGCCGCCGCCCTCCAAGAGCTCTCGGAAGGGCGCTTCTGGCTGGGGATCGGCTCCTCCTCGAACGTGATCGTCGAACGCTGGAACGGCATCCGCTTCGAACGTCCGCTGACGCGGGTCCGTGAGACCGTCGAGTTCTTGCGCTCCGCGCTCGCTGGCGAGCGGGCCGGCCCAGGCGGCTTCAAGCTCGACCAGGCGCCGGAGCCGCCGCCACCGATAGCGATCGCCGCCTTGCGCGGCCGGATGTTGCGCCTCGCCGGCGCGCTGGGCGATGGTGCTTGGGTCAACTTTCTCCCCCTTGAGGCGGTCGACAAGGTCCTCGGCGAGGTCGCGGAAGGGGCCCGACAGGCCGGTCGCGACCCCGCCGACGTGGAGATCTTCTGCCGCCTCTTCTGCTTGCAGGGCGAGCGCGAGCAGGTGCTGCCGCTGGCGCGCTGGATGTTCACAAGCTACGCGACCGTGCCGGTCTACGAGCAGTACTTCCGCTGGCTGGGCTACGGCGACGAGATCGATCCGATGGTGCAGGCGTGGCGCGCGGGCGACCGCCGCCGAGCCGTCGAACTGGCACCCGAACGCCTGATCGACGAGATCTTCCTGTTCGGCGATGCCCGCGCCCAGCGCGAGCGCGCCCGGGCCTTCCAAAGTCGCGGTATCGACACGCCGGTCCTCCTGGTGATCCCGCAAGGCCAGCTCACCGTCGAAGGCTGGTGTCAACTGGTGGAGTCACTGGCGCCGGCAAGCGACTGAGCCGCGCCGCGGCGAGCGACTGCATAGCCCCGCCGCCCTCCGACGCCACTCTCCGACGCCACTCTCCGACGCAGCTCTTCGTTTGCCCTTGCCGGGCGCTGATCCGCCGCGCTAGCGTCGGCGTAGTCGCACAGAGGAGGAGGCAGATGGCCGTCACCAAGATCATTGAAGTCGTTGGTGCGTCGAAGGAAAGCTCCGACGCGGCCGTGAAGGCAGCTCTCGAAGAGGCTCGCAAGACGCTGCGCAACATCAAGGCGGTGGACGTCGTGTCGACCGGCCTGCGCGGCGAAAACCTCGACGAGTGGCGCGCGCTCGTGCGCATCTCGTTCCTCGTCGAGCGGGTGGAGGAGTAGGCGATCGACCCGCTCTCCGCGGTAGTGAGCGAGCGCACCGGCGCCAACGCAGCGGACGCGCCGGAGCGCACGGTCGATCGCTGGCGGGAGCGGCTCGAGAACGTCCGCGAGCGGACCTTGGCGGTCGTTCAGCGGGTCGATGAGGGGGCGCTGGACCGCGTCTTTTCGCCGATCCTCTCCCCCGTCGCCTGGGATCTCGGGCACATCGCCGCTTTCGCCGACCTCTGGCTGTGCGAGCGGGCAGCTGGGCTGGCGCCCTTGTACCCCGAACTGCGGGCGGTCTACGACGCGCTCGAGACACCGCGTTCGGAGCGCGGCTGCGCGCCTTATCTGCGAGCGCGCGAGGCCTTCGGCTACCTCGACGCCGTGCTGACGCGCTCAGTCGCGGTGCTCGAGCAGATCGCCCGCAGCGGCGACCCGATTGCGCGGGACGGCTTCGTAGTGGAGCTCGTGGCGCGCCACGAACAGCAGCACCTGGAGACGATCCTGCAGACCCTGCAGATCGCGCCGCCCGGGGTCTTCGAGCCACCCAGCAGCAATCGGCTCACGCCGAGCAGGCAAACGCAGCACCGCTGCGCGGGGATGGTGAGGATCGATGGCGGCCGCTACTTAGTCGGCGCCCCGGATCGGGGGTTCGCTTACGACAACGAACGGCCGCGTCACGAGGTTGAGCTCGCGCCCTTCGCGATCGACCGCGCCCCGGTCACCAACGGTGACTTCGAGGAGTTCATCGCGGACGGGGGCTACCAGCGCGAGTCACTGTGGTCGCCGGAGGGTTGGCGTATCCGCATGCGCGAGGGCTGGCAGCGGCCCCTGTTCTGGACCGACGACGGCGGCGTGCGGCGTTTCGGCGAAACGGTCGAACGTAACCCCGACGAGCCGGTCGTGCACGTCTCCTACTACGAAGCCGAGGCGTTCGCGCGCTGGGCCGGCAAACACCTGCCAAGCGAGCTCGAGTGGGAGGTGGCAGCGACGCACACGCCGGGCGCGTCGCCAGAGACCGCGGCGGCGGCGCCCGCGAGAGCCCCCCGCGAGGCGAACTGCGACCTCCAGCGGTTCGCCGTCGAGCCGGTATGGCTCACGCCGAGCGCGGTATCGCCGCTCGGTGCCGTACGGATGATCGGCGATGTCTGGGAGTGGACGGCCAGCGAGTTCAACGGCTACCCCGGGTTCCGCCCCTTTCCCTACCGCGAGTACTCGCAGGTGCACTTCGGCCGCGGCTATCGCGTCCTGAGAGGTGGCTCGTGGGCCACACAGGCGGAGATCGCGATCCCGACCTTCCGTAACTGGGACCTACCGCACCGGCGCCAGATCTTCGCCGGCTTGCGTTGCGCGGCCGATGTCTAAGGCCCCATCCGAAACGCACGGGGTGCTGACGAGCGCCGGCGCGGGCAGCACCACTGACGCGGCGCAGCTGAGGGAGGAGTCGCAGGTGGTGATCGAGCGACGCCTCGACCCCGGCGCGCTACGCGAGCGCCTGGCAGAAGAAGCGCTTGCCGGTCTGTTGCGGGAGCCGCTGCGGGAACTTCCAGCCAAGCTGCTGTACGACGAACGCGGAGCGCGGCTTTATGAACGCATCACCACGCTCCCCGAGTACTACCCGGCGCGCTGCGAGCGCGCCATCCTCAACCGGCGAGCGCCCGCGATCGCAGCCCAGACCGACGCCTCCGAAATTGTCGAGCTCGGCGCCGGTAGTGCCGAGAAGACGCGTGCGCTCCTATATGCGCTGGCCGGTCGCAGCCGGCTGCGTCGCTACGTAGGACTGGACGTCTCCGCGGAGATGCTCGAACAGACCGCGCGCGCCCTGGTCACCGCCTTCCCCGACCTACGTGTGCACGCGCTGATCGCCGACTACGAACGTGACCTCGCGGCGATTCCGCCGCCTGAACCGTCCGCTCCGCGCCTTTTCACGTTTCTGGGTGGCACGATCGGCAACCTCGAGCTTGCGGCACGGGCACGGTTGTTCGGTGAACTCCGCGCGCTGATGCGCCCCTGCGACCGGCTGCTGGTCGGCATCGATCTGGTCAAGGACCCCTCGGTGATCGAGCGTGCCTATAACGACGCCACTGGGGTCACCGCCGAGTTCAACCGCAACGTGCTGCTGCACGTCAACCGGCTGCTCGGCTGCAACTTCGACCCCCAGGCGTTCGACCATCGCGCCTTCTACGACCCGCAGCGCTCGTGGATCGAGATGCGCCTGCGCGCACGCCGCGATCTCCAGGTCACCCTCGGCCGGGAGCGGCGGCAGCTGAAGTTCGCCGCCGGCGACGAGATCCGCACCGAGACCTCGGCGAAGTTCCGACTCGAGGCGTTCGCCGACGAGCTGGGCGGCACGGGCCTGGCGCTGGAGGCGAGCTGGCGCGACCAGCAGGGGCTGTTCGCGCTGGTGCTGGCGCGGCCGCACGACGCCTGACCGCCAGCAGTCGATCGCGACCGCACGACGCCTGACCGCCAGCAGTCGATCGCGACCTGCCAGCGCCGCCGCGAGATGCGCGCGTAGCATTCCGGCTCCGGCCTTCGGCTCCACCAATCGTCTCGTCCCGAACTACGCGAAGGAGTTCTGATGCCTGAAGCAGTGATCGTCGATGCCGTTCGCACACCGATCGGGCGCGCCTTCAAGGGCTCGCTGGCCCAGCTGCGTCCCGACGACATGGGCGCGTTCATCGTCGACAAGTTGCTCGAACGCAACCCCGAGGTCGATCCGGCGCTCGTCGAGGACGTCTACTGCGGCTGCGGCCTCCCGCAGGGGCTGCAAGCCTTCAACATCGCGCGCATCATGGTGCTGCTGTCCGAGAAGCTGCCGAAGGAGGTCACCGGCAGCACCATCTCGCGCTACTGCGCTTCGAGCCTCGAAGCGATCCGTCAAGCGGCGAACGCAATCCGCGCCGGCGAGGGCGACGTGTACATCGCCGCCGGCGTGGAGTGGGTGTCGCGTTACAACGAGGCGGTCGAGGGCGCGCGCCCGCAGGACCAAAACCCGAAGCTGCAGGGCAAGGACGGTCAGCCCGACGCGTACATCGCGATGGGCTTGACGGCGGAGAACGTGGCTGAGCGTTACGAGGTCTCGCGCGCCGAGATGGACAAGTACGCGCAGCGTTCCCAGGAGCTCGCGGTGGCAAGCCAGGACTCGGGCTTTTTCGACCGCGAGATCGTGCCGGTGGAGCTGCCCGACGGCACCGTCGTATCGAAAGACGACGGACCCCGCCGCGAATCGTCGCTGGAGAAGCTCGCGCAGCTCGAGCCGGCGTTCAAGCCCGGGGGCAAGGTGACTGCCGGCAACTCTTGCCCACTTAACGACGGTGCGGCCGCGGTCTTGCTGATGTCCGACACCAAGGCCAAGGAGCTCGGCATCAAGCCGCGGGCGCGGATCGTTACGGCCGCGACCTGGGGGAACGAGCCGGAATACATGGGCGTCGCGCCGATCGGCGCGATTCGCAAAGTGCTCAAGCGCGCCGGAATGACGATGGATGACATCGACATCGTCGAGCTCAACGAGGCGTTCGCCGCGCAGGTGATCCCGATCATGCGCGAGTGCAACATCCCGCTCGAGAAGCTCAACCCGCACGGCGGTGCGATCGCCCTGGGCCACCCGTTCGGCATGACCGGTGCACGCATCATGTGCACGCTGCTCAATGGACTCGAAACCGACGACAAGCAGATCGGGCTGGAGACGATGTGCGTCGCCGGCGGCCAGGGCGAGGCGATGATCGTCGAGCGGCTCAACTAGGCCGCGCCCTGCGCTCTCGTTAGCGCGCCCACGCCGCGCGCTACCGCTTCGCGGCGGCCCGTCCAGCGGACGCTGGGCGGGCCGCCGCGCTTTCGGCGGCATGCCGCGCCGGCGAGTCGCTAGCTTCGCTCGCTATGCGCTACCTGCACACTTGCTACCGCGTCGGAGACCTCGAAAAGTCGATCGCCTTCTACAAGCAGCTTGGCTTCGAGGAGCGCGGACGGATGCCGATCCGCGACGAGGCGATCAACGTCTTCCTCGGCCTACCCGGAGACGAGCCGCGGCTCGAGCTGACGTACAACTTCGGTGTCACCAGCTACGACCTGGGCACCGGCTACAACCACATCGCGCTCGCCGTCGAAGATCTCGACGGTTTGCTCGCGCGCCTCAAGGAGGTCGGCATCGAGCCGGAGCGGCCGCCCTACCGCGTGCGCGAGGGTGGCTCCCGGATCTGCTTCGTACGCGACCCCGACGGTTACCGTATCGAACTGATCGAGAGCGCGTAGCGCTGACCCAGAGCGCGTGGAGCTGACCAAGAGCGCTAGGGCGAGCTGCGAATCAGCTAGCGGCCACGCCCAGCCGGCTAGCCAGCGGCGGGCCAGGAGACGGCTCGCAGCCGGTTGTCCCCGGTCGAGCAGCTGCTCCGCGCGCCGTTGGGCCGCTCGACCGTGGCGGTTATCCGCCATTTGCCGACCAGCCCGCGGGCCCCTAGCTGCCCCGACACGCTGTGCGAGAAAGCGACCTTGAGGGGTCCCGATGCGCTTTCGAGGCGTTCGCTGATCAGCTTGCTGGCTTGGAAGCGGCCACCGTTGATGGCGACGCCTTGGATGCGCGTCTGGCGGATGCGCGAACCCGGTATGCAGGGCAGCCGCCAGGCGAGTGCGATCTCCAGCGTGCCGCCGGGGACCTGTGCCGCCGCTAACGGCAAGCGCTGAGCGCTCACCCCGTAGTAGCTGATGGGCCGCTCGCGTGGGACCGGGTTGCCCACCGCGAGCGCTCGCGGCGGTCGCGCCGCGCGCCAAGCCACTGGACCGGTGTCGCACTTACCCAAGGCGCGGCCGCGTGGATCGACGAAGCGTGAGATCACGCGAATCTGCCCGGCCGCCCGTCCCGGCGATTGGAAGCTCGCCGTGATGGTTGTGTCGACGAGGCGACGACCGGCGACGCCGAAGCTCTCTGCGTCACTAACGCTCTCGGCCCGCGGCGAGTAGCGGATGCGGCCGCCGCGCCCGATGCGCAAGCCGTCGATCCGCACGATGTCGACGACACCGTCGCCGGAAGCGAAGTCGCAGCCATTGGTTAGGGCCGCGAACAGCGCGGCCCGGCTCCCCCGCTGCACCACCACCTCCACGAGGTTGAACTTGGCCGCCAGCGAACCGCCGCCGAACACTCCGATCGCCGGTCGCGCGCGAGTCGGCGCCGAGGCGTCCGCGGAGGCGGCGCCGACGTTCGCGGCGGCCACGCTGGCGAGACTCGCCGCGGCGGCGCACAGGAGCGCGAGCGCACGTCCCTGGCGCGGGCAGGGACGGAGGCTGCCGAGCACTCGCAGCGTCCGTTGGCGCGCGCACTCACCCGAAGGTGAGCACGATCTTCCCGAGCTTGCGGCCGGCCGCGAACCGTTCATATGCCTCTCGAACACGCTCCAGCGGGAAAGTCGCGGCGATCGGCACCCGCACCTCCCCAGTCTCGACTAGCGGCAACACCTGCCGCTCGACCGCGCGCATCGCCAGCGCTTTCTCCTCGAGCGGGCGCGCGCGCAGCGTCGAGCCGCGCAGCGTCGCGCGCGCACCCATCAGGGCGAGCAGATTCAGCTCGAACTTCGCACCCGCCCCGACGCCGATCACGACGATCCGTCCGCCGGTCGCCAACGCGCGCACATTGGCCTCCATGTTGGGGGCGCCGACCAGTTCCAGCACGACGTCGTAGGGACCGGCCTCCGCGAACGCGTCGGGCGCCAGCACTGTGCGGGCGCCAAGCTGCCGAACTGCCTCCCGCAGCTCCTCGTGCCGCACAGTGGCGGTGACGATCGCCCCGGCCCGCGCACCGAGCTGAACAGCTGCAGAGCCGACACCCCCGGCCGCACCGTGCACCAGCAGACGCTCGCCGGGGCGCAAGCCGGCCTGCGTGAACAGCGCGTCGTGCGCGGTCACGAAAACTTCCGGAAAGCCGCCCGCCTCCGGCCACCCCAAAGCCGGCGGCACGGGCATGCAGGCGCGTTCGTGGACGAGGCAGTACTCGGCCTGCCCGCCGCCGCCGACGATCGCCATCACGCGGTCGCCGACCGCGAAGCGACGAACACCCGGGCCGATCGCTGCGACCTCGCCCGCTAGCTCGAGCCCGGGGATGTCACGCGGTTCCCCAGGAGGCGCCGGGTAACGACCACGCAGCTGCAACAGGTCGGCGCCGTTGAGGCCCGCCGCACGAACCCGCACGAGCAGCTGGCCGGTGCCCGGTTCGGGCGTCGGGCGCTCCGCAACCTCGAGGCGGCCGTCGGCGATAACCACGCAGCGCATGGCCGCGTAGCGTATTCGCCGCCCCACGCTCACGACCCGACGCCGACCGCCGATCACTGGGAAGAGGGGAAGCGCCGGCTGGCGCGAAGGGGTCCTGAAACCGGTAGCGAGGAGGCGGGTCGTGCGGTTCGGCTTAGGGCGTGAGGGGACCTTCGGGATCGAGCTCGCGGCGCTGCTACGCGACCCGCTGTGGCGCGGTGAGGGCGTCGCCCCCGGAGACGGCATGCCAGTGCTCCTGGTGCCGGGATTTCTCGTCGGGGACGGCTCGCTGCGGCCGCTGTACGACTGGCTCGGGCGGATCGGATACGCACCGCAAGTCTCGGGCATTCGCCACAACGTCGGGTGCTCGGCAGCCCTTGTCAGGCGCCTCGAGCGGCGGCTCGAACGCATGGCTCAGGAACATCGCAGTCGCGTCGCCCTGGTCGGACACAGCCGCGGTGGCTCGCTCGCGAAGGTGCTCGCCCAGCGCAAGCCGCACCTGGTGGCGGGCGTAGTGATGTTGGGAACGCCGCAGATCGAACCGCTCGCCGTCGATCCGGTCGTGCGCGGCCTGCTTTTCGCCACCGGCGCCCTCGGAACGCTCGGCGTGCCTGGGTTCGCCAGCGCCTCCTGCTTGATCGGCTCCTGCTGTCGCGAGTTCTGGCGGCTCTACGGAGAGCCGATAGACCGACGTGTGCCGCTCGTCTCGGTCTACTCGCGCCGCGATGGCATCGTCGATTGGCGCTCCTGCCTCGATCCCAGCGCCACGCACGTGGAGGTTGCGACCACCCACATGGGCATGGTCGCGAGCGTGCCTGCTTTACGCGTGCTGGCAGCTACCTTGCGCGACTTCGCCGCCAACCGCCGGCGACTAGAGCGAATTCCGCGCGAAGGAGCGGCCCGCGAAGGAGTCAGGATCGCGTCGCGACCGCGAGCACGGCAGCACCGCGCACGCGACCCTCGCGCAGTCGCGAAAGCGCCTCGTTAGCTGCGCTGAGCGGGTAGAGCTCGATCTCGACGCGGGGCGGAGCGGCGGCGACCAGTTCGATCAAGGCGCTGCCGTCGGCGCGCGTAAGGTTCGCAACCGAGCGCAGCACGCGCTCGCCCCAGAGCAGTCGATAGGGGAACGACGGCAGGTCGGACATGTGGATGCCACCGCATACCACGTGCCCGCCCTTGCGCACGCTGGCGAGTGCGCGCGGTACGAGCTCGCCGGCGGGGGCGAAGATGATCGCCGCGTCCAGTTCGACCGGCGGACCTTCGACGGTGTCACCAGCCCACTCGCAACCGAGCTCGCGGGCGAACTGTTGGGCCTCGTCGTCACCGGGACGCGTGAGCGCGAACACGCGGTGGTCGCGTGCGCGCGCGAACTGGGCGACCAGGTGCGCCGCCGCGCCGAAACCGTAGAGGCCGATGCGCCCGGGCTCGTCGGGCAACAACGCCTGCTCAGCGAAACGCAGGCAGCGCAAACCGATCAAACCGGCGCAGAGCAGCGGCGCGAGCGCCGGCTCGGGCTCGCCCGGAAGCGGCAGACAGAAACGGGCGTCGGCGACGCACAGCTCGGCGTAGCCACCGTCGCGGTGGAGCCCGGTGAAGCGGGCGGCGTCGCAGAGGTTCTCGAGACCGTGGCGGCAGAAGCGGCACCGGCCGCAGCTGGACCCGAGCCACGGCACCCCGACCGGGTCGCCGGGGCGGGGGCTTTCAACACCCGCACCGACCGCCGCGACCGTGCCGACAATCTGGTGGCCAGGCACGAGCGGCAACCGTGGCGCGGCGAGCTCGCCGTCGACGATGTGGAGGTCCGTGCGGCAGACCGCACAGGCAACCACCCGCACCAGTACCTCGCCCGGTCCCGGCTGCGGGTCGGGGAGCTCGCGCTCTTGCAGCTCGCCGGGCTGACGCTCCAGCACCATTGCGCGCACGGCGGGCAAGCGTAGTGATGCACGGCGAGCGCTCCGATCCCGCTCCGATCCGGGTCACGCGCGAGCGTCGACGCGTGACCGCGGCGGCTGCGTCAGCATTCTCGGCGTGGCACTAGTCCGACAGCGCCAGCGCCGGCGTCGCGAGCCTCGCTTTTCCCTGGCGCTAGCGGCGATCGCGGTCGCCGGCATGGTCCTGCGACGGCTGTTGGCGGCCCGCCCGGAGCCGCCCGTCGAGCGCCCGGAGCCACCCGTCGAGCGCCCGGAGCCACCCGTCGAGCGCCCGGAGCCGCCCGTCGAGCGGACCGCGTCGCCCGTCGAGCGGACCGCGCCGCCACCTGTGCCGACAGCGAAAAAATCGGAGGAGGAAGTCGACGCAGCGACGATCGGCGAACTCCGCGCCGAGTTGCGGGCCGAGCTCGAGCGTCTGCGTCGCGCCGCCCAGACGCCGCCACGGCAGCCCGACGATGAGCGCTGACGACGCCCTCGCGCCCACCGAGACGAGCCTCGCGAGACCGATCGAGCGCAGCCAGGACGGCACCCTGCGACTACTCGATCAGCGCGCACTCCCGCACCAAGAGCGCTGGATCGAGGTGCGAACGGCGGAGGAGGCGGTCGCGGCAATTCGCGCGCTGGCGGTGCGCGGAGCCCCGGCGATCGGCATCGCCGCCGCCTACACGATCGCGCTGATCGCCGAGCGCGAGGGGGTCGAGCAGGCACGGTCGGCCGCGCACGCGCTCGCCTCTGCGAGACCGACGGCGGTCAACCTTGGGTGGGCGTGCCGGCGGATGCTGGCACGACTCGAGGCTTGCGCCGGCGACGGCCAGGATGTGGCAAGCGCGTTGGCGAGCGAGGCCGATGCGATCGCCCACGAGCAGCACGCCGCTGACCGCGCGATTGCCACCGCGGGTGCTGAATTGGTGCCGCCAGGCGGGCGTCTTTTGACGATCTGCAATACCGGTGCACTCGCTACGGGCGCTGAAGGCACGGCACTCGCCGTAGCCCTCGAGGCACACCGTCGCGGCAGACTCGCGGAGGTACTGGTGCTCGAGACGCGACCGCTCCTGCAGGGCGCGCGCCTGACCACTTGGGAGCTCGCGCGCGCCGGCGTACCCCACCGCCTGCTCTGCGACTCGGCCGCCGCTACCGCCTGTGCGCGGGGACTGGTCGACTGCGTGTTCGTCGGTGCCGACCGCATCGCCCGCAACGGTGACGTGGCCAACAAGATCGGCACCTACATGTTGGCGGTCCTCGCGAGGCATCACGGGATTCCGTTCTACGTGGCGGCGCCACTCTCGACGTTCGACCCGGCGACGCCCGATGGCCGTTCGATTCCGATCGAGGAAAGAGCGCCTGCAGAGGTGAGCGAATTCGCCGGGCAGGCGATCGCACCCGCCCGAACCAAGGTTTGGAACCCGGCGTTCGACATCACCCCGGCGGCGCTGGTTTCGGCGATCGTGTGCGAGCGCGGCGTGCTGCGACCACCGCTCGCCACGGCGATCGCCCGCGTCGCTGGATCGGCTGAGCGCTCGCGCCGAGCTGGAGGCGCCGCTTGACGGCATCGCAGGTGCCTGCCGCGGCGCTCGACGTCGAGTCGCTCGCGACGCGCAGCCGCCGCCCGCTGGTGCTCGGGGTCGGTGGCGGCGGCGACGTGGTGGGGGCGGCGGCCGTGGCAGCGCTGTTCGAGCCAGGCGGCGCGCAGCCGCTAGTCGGCGGCACCAGCTGGGAACGCCGGGTGGTGGATCCGCGTCCCGGCCCGCGTTCCGCGGACGAGATCGAGGGGGCGTTGGCGCATCCCGCCCGCTCGCTGCTGGTCGCCGGGCCGGACACCCGCATCAGCGAACACGGCGCGCGGTTCGCCGAAGCGGTTGTGGCCGAGGAGCTTGGCAGCCCGACGGTGATCGTCGACGTGACCTGTTCACCCCGACGGATCGCCGATGACCTCGCCGCCGCCGCCAGCTCGCTGGGATTCGACTCACTCGTGCTGCTCGACGTCGGCGGCGACGCGGTCGCGCGCGGTGACGAACGCGGGCTGGCGAGTCCGCTCTGCGACGCGCTGTTGTTGGCGGCGGGGGCACTCGTCGCAGAGGAGCGTCGTCTGGCAGTGCTGGGCGGTGTGTTCGGCGCTGGTTGCGACGGCGAGCTGACGCCGTGGCAGGTGCTCGACCGCCTGGCGGCGCTCGCGCGGGTAGGGGCGATGTCTGGCGCGCGCGGCCTCACGCCTGCCGCTGCCGAGCGGCTTCAGCGCCTCTGCACCGCCGTGCCGACAGAAGCGAGTGCGCAAGCGCTCGCTTGCTTTCATGGGGCGAGCGGGACCGCACCGATCCGCGACGGTCTGCGCACCGTCGAACGCACGCCGCTGGGTTCGCTGTGCTTCTTCTTCGATCCACTACGGGCGCTCGCAGCCGGCGAGCTGCCGCTCGCGGCGGCAGTGATCGACGCCTCGGGATTGGAGGAGGCGAATCGTGCCCTCCTCCGACTGGGAGTGCGCACGGAGCTCGAATTCGAGCGGGCTAGGGCACGCGAAGCGGCCTCTTAGGCTGTCCGTTCAGGCGCAAGCGTGGCCCAGGATCCACGGGTGACCGTCGACCATCGGTGTGTCGACGATCTCGACGTCGCGGAACCCAGCCAGACGCGCCAAGCGCGCAAGACCGTCGGCCCCGAACTCCCAGTACACGAAGTCGTCGCCGGCGTACACCTCGCCCGGCGCCGAGACGCGGATCTCGGCGCGCCCGCCACCACCCTCGATGCCGTAGGTCTCCAGCAGCACGCGGCCACCGTCGGCCACGCAGCGGCGCAGCACCCGCAGCAAACCGAGAGGGCTCTCGACGCGGTGGAGGATCCCGAAGCAGAACACCAGGTCGAAGCGCTCGCCGAGCTGCTCGACCTCGAAAGCATCGAGCCGGTGGTACTCCACGCGCGATTCGAGGAGCTCGGCGATTGCCCGGAACCCCTCGCCGCCGTGCAGCTCTACACCCCACCGCGAGCGCACCCACGCCTTGTACTGCTCGTTGTCGACGGCGACCACCCGCGCAGCTCCGCGCCGCTCGGCCAAGAACGAGTAGAAGCCGTCGAAGGCGCCCACGTCGAGCACTCGCAGACCCGAGCAATCAGCGGGCAAAGCCTTGATTCGGTAGCGGTGGTCGCGCGCAACGCCCGGTGTGTAAAGGCCGTGCGCACGGTTCAGCGCGAAGGTGTGAAACCAGAAGGGCACTCGCCGCAGAACCTCCCGCGCCCGCTCCGGTGGCGCCTCGATCGGTAGGAGATCGGCGACCGCACGCTCGGCGTCGGTCGTCTCGACAGCGACGGTCCTCGCCGCACCACTAAGCGTCGGACGCTGACCGGCACGGCGGCGAGCGGGCTTGGGTTCGTCTTGCCGAAGCGTGTCTGCCATCCCGCGCTCAGGCACTGCCTCGGTAATCGGCAAACAACTGTCAGAGACTAACCGCCGTCGCCGACCCGTCGCCGCACGCCGAGACGCGCGGCCCGACTAGTCAGGTGAAGTGTCCGGGTCTCGCCCGCGTGACGAGTCAGGTGACCGAAGTCAAGTGACCGTCCAGGTCTCGCCCGCGTGCAGGAGCTTCGCAAGCTCCTCGCTGCCGATCGCGCGGTGGGCATTGCGCACCTCCTCCGCGATACCCCCACCCCAGACCGGCGCCTCGACCGCCCGGAACACGCCGATCGGCGTCGGACCGAGCGGTCGCGGTGCGAACTGGGCGAGCGCGAAAGCAAGTGTCGGATCGGGTGCCTTGGCATCGTGCACGAGCAGTGCGTCCTCGCCGACCTCGCTGACCTGCGCGACCGCGATCGTGCCGTCTTCGCTGCGCACGAGTCCGAACTCGCCGTCCACACCGAAGCGGATCGGACGCCCATGCTCGAGCCTGATCTGGTTGCGCTCGCGCTGACCCTTGGCGCGCACGGCATCGAACGCGCCGTCGTTGAAGACGTTGCAGTTCTGGTAGATCTCGACAAAGGCGGCGCCGGGATGGTGTGCCGCGGCCCGCAGCGTCTCGGCGAGGTGTTGCTTGTCGGTGTCGACCGAGCGCGCCACGAAAGTCGCGCCGGCGCCGAGCGCCAGAGCCACCGGGTTGAAGGGCGGGTCCTCCGATCCGAACGGCGTCGACTTGGTGATCTTGCCCTGCTCCGATGTCGGCGAGAACTGCCCCTTCGTGAGCCCGTAGATCTGGTTGTTGAAAAGCAAGATCTTGAGCGGCACGTTCCGCCGCAGGGCGTGGATCAGGTGGTTGCCGCCGATCGAAAGTCCGTCGCCGTCGCCCGTCACGACCCACACCGAGAGGTCGGGACGCGTCGCCGCGATGCCGGTGGCGATCGTCGGGGCTCGTCCGTGGATCGAGTGGATGCCGTAGGTGTCGACGTAGTAGACGAAGCGCCCCGAGCAGCCGATGCCGGTCACGAAGACGCAGCGCTCGGGCGGCACCCCGAGTTCCGGCAAGAGCGCCTGGACGGTGGCGAGGATCGCGTAGTCGCCGCAGCCCGGGCACCATCTCGTTTCCTGGTCGGAGGTGAAGTCCTTTTTGGTGAGCGTCCGCTCGACCAGCGCCGCGTCGACGGCTGCTGCTTGTCCGTTGCTCCCTCCGCCGTTGCCAGCCACCTCGCGACCTCCTCAAGCGACCCGGCGTGCGCGGTCCAGCCGCAGCTCGATCTGCTCGAGCACGTCACCGGTGAACAGCGGCAGCCCGTTGACCTTCGAATAGCTCTCGACGTCGACCAAAAACTCGGCCCGCAAGATCTTCGCTAGCTGGCCGCGATTGAGCTCGGGTACCAGCACCCGCCGGTAGCGACGCAGCACCTCGCCGGTGTTGCGGGGCAGCGGGTTCAGGTGCGTGAGGTGTGCGACCGCGACCTTCGCGCCCCGCTCGCGCCGCAGCTTGCGCACCGCTCCGTGGATCGCCCCGTAGGTCGAACCCCAGCCGAGCACCAAAAGGTCGGCGCCGTCGGGATCGTCGACCACGAGCTCCGGAAGTTCGTCGGCGATGCGCGCGATGCGCTCCTCGCGCAGGCGCGTCATGAACTCGTGATTGGCCGGGTCGTAGCTGATCGCACCCGTCTCGTGCTGCTTTTCGAGACCGCCGATGCGGTGCTGCAACCCCGGCGTCCCGGGAATCGCCCAGGGACGGCGCAGACGCTCGTCGCGCGCGTAAGGGAGGAACTTCGCGCCGTCGGGCAACGGACTTGCGAACTCCGGATCGATCTCCGGTAGCTCGTCGACCGCGGGCAGGCGCCAGGGCTCCGACGAGTTGGCGAGGAAGGTGTCGGTAAGCAGGATCACCGGCGTGCGGTAGGTGATCGCGATGCGCGCCGCCTCGAAAGCGGCATCGAAACAGCCGGACGGCGTAGGCGCGGCGATCACCGGCAGCGGCGACTCGCCGTGGCGGCCGTAAAGCGCCATCAACAGGTCCGAGGCTTCGGTTTTTGTCGGCATGCCGGTCGACGGCCCCGCCCGTTGCACGTCGATCACCACCAGTGGCAGCTCCAGCGCAACCGCCAGGCCGATCGTCTCGGCCTTGAGGTCCATCCCGGGCCCGCTGGTAGCCGTAACCGCGAGGCTGCCAGCGAACGCCGCACCGAGCGCCATGCCCGCAGCTGCGATCTCGTCCTCGGCCTGCACCGTCCGCACGCCGAAACGACGCTGTCGCGAAAGCGTGTGCAGCAGCTCCGACGCCGGCGTGATCGGATAACTCGCGTAAAACAGCGGCAGCCCGGAGCGGACGCTCGCCGCGATCAAGCCCAGCGCAGTTGCCTGTGTGCCGTTGACGTTGCGGTAGGTGCCGGGCGGCAGCTGCGCCGGCTCGACCTCGTAATGGACGGCGAGAGCCTCGGTCGTCTCGCCGAAGTTCCAGCCAGCGCGAAAGGCGGCGAGGTTGGCGTCGCGGATCGCGGGGCGTTCGGCGAAGCGCCGTTCGATCCAGGTGACCGTCGGCTCGGTCGGTCTTCCGTAGAGCCAGGAGACGAGCCCGAGCGCGAAGAAGTTCTTGGATCGCGCGGCGTCGCGCGAGGTGAGGCCCGCGATCCCTTGCGTGGCCTGCACAGTAAGGCTGGTCATCGGCACCCGGAAGACCTTGTAACCGTCAAGCGACCCGTCCTCGAGCGGGTTGCTCGCGTACCCGGCCTTGCGCAGGTTGTTGTCGTTGAAGCCGTCCTCGTTGACGATGATCGTTCCGCCACGCTCCAGGGCCGGCAGGTTGACCTTGAGGGCCGCTGGGTTCATCGCCACGAGAACGTTCGGCCGATCGCCGGGGGTCAGGATGTCGCGCGAGGCGAAGTGGATCTGGAAAGCCGATACACCGTGAGGAGTGCCGGCGGGTGCGCGGATCTCCGCAGGGAAATCAGGGAGCGTCGCGAGGTCGTTGCCGGCCGCTGCTGTCTCGTCGGTGAAGCGGCTGCCCACAACCTGCATGCCGTCGCCGGAATCTCCGGCGAAACGGACGACGACTTGATCTTTTTTCTCGAGCGTCTTCGCCATTCGCGCCTCGGCAGCTCGCCCCTTCGGGAGCGTTCGCGCCCGATCACCGCCGCGACCTGCTCACCCGCGAGTCTACTGGGGTCCGGCTTCGGGCCGCCGAAAAGTAGCAAAGCCGAGCGGTAATAGGACATTTTCTCGCAGGCGGCCCTCGCCGCCACATTCAGTTAGCTTTTCGCGCCCGGTCATCCGTCGGTCGCCGTTCGGTGACCGATCGCGGCTTCGAGCAAGGGAGCCTCGAAATGCGAGTTTCGGTACCCAGAGAAACCGCCGCCGGCGAGCGGCGCGTCGCACTCGTACCCGACGTCGTGGCCCGCCTCACGAAGGGCGGGCTGGAGGTCGTGGTTGAACCGGGGGCGGGGGCGGCGGCCCACCACTCCGACGATGAATACCGCGAAGCGGGCGCGAAGGTAGAGGAGGGAGCCGGGCTGGCGGGCGATCTCGTGGCGAAAGTCCAGCCCCCCTCGATCGACGAGGTTTCGAAGTTACGCGAGGGAGCAGTGCTGGTCGGGTTCCTGCAGCCCTTCACCTCTCCCGACCTTGTGCGGGCACTCGCGCAACGGCGCGTGACGGCCCTCGCGATGGAGGCGATTCCGCGCATCACGCGCGCCCAAACGATGGACGCGCTGTCCTCGCAGGCGACCGTCGCTGGCTATCAAGCGGCGCTGATCGCCGCGCGTGAGCTGCCCCGGTTCTTCCCCATGCTTACTACCGCTGCCGGCACCATCCGACCAGCCAAGGTGCTCGTGCTGGGCGCGGGGGTCGCTGGTCTCCAGGCGATCGCCACCGCTCGCCGCCTCGGCGCGATCGTGTTCGGCTACGACGTCCGCGCGGCGGTACGCGAGCAGATCGAGTCGCTGGGCGCCCGCTTCCTCGAGATCGACCTAGGGATCGAAGACGCGGAGGCGCAAGGCGGGTATGCGCGCCCCTTGACCGAGGAGGAAGAGGCGCGTCAAAGGCAGCTTCTGGCCGATGCGATCGCCGGCGTGGACTGCGTCATCTCAACCGCCGCGGTACCCGGCCGTCGCGCGCCACTTTTGATCATCGAGGACGCTGTCGAGCGGATGCCAGCAGGGTCGGTGATCGTCGACCTCGCAGCAGAGACGGGCGGCAACTGCGAGCTCACAAAGGCCGGCGAGACGGTGGAGGCACACGGCGTGAAAGTGATCGGTCCCGTCAACCTCCCCGCTTCGATGCCCGATCATGCGTCGCAGCTTTACGCGCGCAACCTCCAGGCGCTCATCGAGCTGATCACGGAAGACGGCCAACTAGCCCTGGACTTCGACGACGAGATCGTCGCGGGCTGCTGCATCACCCACGACGGCGAGGTAGTAAACGAACGCGTGCGCCAGGCGATCGGAGCGCCGGCGAGCTGAGCGAAGAAGGGGGAAGGATGTTTGGCATCGCAGCCGGCACGCTGCTTCCGATCGGCGCCGCCGAGGCGCCAGGGTCGTCGATGGACTTGATCACGGAGTTGACGATCCTTGTGTTGGCGGCGTTCGTCGGTTTCGAGGTGATCTCGAAGGTCCCGAACACCCTGCACACGCCGCTGATGTCCGCGACCAACGCGATCCACGGCATCGTCCTGCTCGGTGGATTGCTGGTGATCGGTCAAGCGAGCGGGGCGTTTGACAAGGTGATCCTGGTGATCGCGATCGCCTTCGGGACGATCAACATCGTCGGCGGCTTTCTCGTCACCGACCGCATGCTCGAAATGTTCAAGCGCAAGCCCACCAAGGAAGACGCGAAGAAACGCGAGGCGCGCGAGCGGGCGGAGGTGCGCGCGTGACCCCTCCGCTCGCCTTCAGCTTCCAGGACCCTGACTTCATTCGGGTCTGTTACCTGGCCGCATTCCCGCTCTTCATCATCGGCCTGCGGTTCCTCAACCATCCGCGCACGGCGCGCCGCGGCAACGCCATTGCGGCTCTTGGTATGACGATCGCCGTAGCGGCGACGTTGCTCGACCGTCAGGTCGGCGACTACGGTCTGATCGCACTCGGCATCGCGCTCGGGACGGCGATCGGGGTGCCGGCGGCGCGCGCCGTGAAGATGACGGCGATGCCACAGATGGTGGCGCTGTTCAACGGCGTCGGCGGTGGCGCAGTGGCGTTGATCGCCTGGGCGGAGTTCCGGCGCTACGGCGGCGACATGCCGCTCGACCAGATGATTCCCACACTGTTTGCGGCGATCATCGGGTCGATCTCCTTCTGGGGCTCGAACATCGCCTTCGGCAAGCTCCAGGAACTGATCCCCGGTCGCCCGATAATGCTGCCGGGGCAGACGTTTGTGAACCTCGGTCTGTTGATCGGGGCCGTCGCCTGCGCCGTCGCGATCGCTGCCGGCTCGCACTCCGAGGCTCTGTTCATCGCGATCCTCGTGCTCTCCGCTTTGCTCGGAAACATGGTCGTGCTACCGATCGGTGGCGCCGACATGCCGGTGGTGATCTCGATGCTGAACGCGCTCACCGGTCTCTCGGCAGCCTCAGCCGGTATCGCGCTCGACAACGTTGCTCTGATCGTGGCGGGCATCCTCGTCGGCGCGTCCGGCTCGATCCTCACGAACCTGATGGCTCAGGCGATGAACCGCTCGATCGCGAACATCGTCGCCGGCGGTTTTGGCGGAGCGCCGGCCGGCGGCGCAACCACCGTCGCGACCGAGGGTCGCACGGTGCGCCAGACCGATCCAGCTGATGCCGCCATTCAACTGGCCTACGCACGGCGCGTAGTGATCGCGCCTGGCTACGGCATGGCCGTCGCGCAGGCGCAACACGCGGTACGCGAATTGATGGACGAACTCGAAAAGCGGGGGGTTCAGGTGGAGTTCGCGATCCATCCGGTTGCCGGACGCATGCCGGGCCACATGAACGTGCTGTTGGCCGAGGCCGACGTCCCCTACGACAAGCTGAAGGAGATGGACGAGATCAACCCCGAGTTCCCGCAGGTCGATGTCGTCCTGGTGCTGGGGGCAAACGACGTCACCAACCCGGCCGCGCGCGAGCAGCCTGACTCGCCGATCTACGGCATGCCAATCCTCGACGTCGACAAGGCGCAACAGGTGATCGTCGTCAAGCGTTCGCTGAATCCGGGCTTCGCCGGCATCGACAACCCGCTCTTCTACAAGGAAAACTGCTCGCTTTTGTTCGGCGACGCGAAGGAAGCGGTGTCACAGATCGTGAGCGAGCTGCAGGCGCTCTAGCCAATCCCGCCGACGCCTTCTTCTGCTCGCCCGCTCGCATCGCTGTCGGGTGCAACTCGCCGGTAGGGGCCGCGACGACGCACGCAGTCGGCGCCGCAGCGAGCAGCGACGGCGATCGCGTCACGGAGTTGGTAGCCGCGCCCGAGCGCCCAAGTAAGTCCGGCCGCGAAGCAGTCGCCGGCTCCGTAGGTGTCGACCACCTCGGACGGATCGACGCGCTCGGCTGGCCACCGCATCCGCTCACCGTCGGCGAGCTCGACGGTGCCCCCTTCGGCGCCGAGAGTGGTCACGACCGCCCACGGTGGCGGGGTCAGCTCACCCGGCTCGTAGCGCTCGTCCGGATCGCGGCCGCTGCGCACCAGCACGTCGATCGCCACGCCGGCAGCTGCCAACGTGTGCTTGGCGCGAGCCGTCGCCACCAGCACCGCTGCACGCCGCGCCTCGCTCACTGCCGCCGCATCACCGGCTGTGAAGTAGACGGCGGCGCCATCGAGCAGCCGCCAAGGCAATGGATCCGCCCCACTGGGGCCAAGGCGTGAGCCGACGACCGTAATCGTCCGCTCGCCTCCCTTCTCGAGATGCACGATCGCGCGGCGTTGCTGCTGCTTTTGGTAGCGGGCGCGCACCGTCACTCGCAGCTGACCGAGTCGCCGACGACTCGAGCGCCCGTAACGGTCCGAACCGAGGGCGGTGAATAGATCGACGCTTCCGCCGAGGCGGGCGAGCTCGACCGCCGCAACTGCCCCGCCGCCCGCCGGCTCCGCGAAGTGGTCCGCCACGTGGACGATCTCGCCGACACGCGGTAAACGGTCCACCACCAAAAAGTCGCACCACTCGACGTGACCGACGACGGCGAAGCGTGCCGCCGCGGTCGCGAGCACCGTCGTCAGCGAGTGCCGGGCGCGGGAGCGCCGGCGCCGCCGCCAGCGGCGCCGGGCACACCACCGCCACCGGTGCGCCCGCCCGCACTACCACCGCCCATGCTGCCCGACCCGGAGCTAGCACCGCTGGGTGGCGCGCCGGCGCCACCGCCCGACTGGCTCGGAGCAGGAGCTTGCGACCCGGCGGAGGAGGATCCGCTCGAGCCCATGGACCCGGAAGTCGTGGAGGTGCCAGTAGTGGTGGTCGAGGTGCTTGTCGACCCGCTGACTGCCCCCGGGTTGCGCAGGTTCTCCGGCAATGGTGGCGTGGGCACCGTCTTCGGCACGCTCTCGTCGGTCGGAGAACTGCCGCCCCCACCGGACGCCACCGCCACGATCACGATCAAAAGCACCAGCACGCCAGCCGCAGCGAGCGCCAGCCGGCGCCTGCGGATGACCCGTGGATCTGGTCCGCGGCGACGCGGTGGCAGACCACCGCTGCCGTGTCGCAAGAGCCGCGTCGGTTCGTCGTGCACGAGCGCTCACGGTACCAGTGTGCGCGGAGGAAACCCTGAATGCGCACGGAGGAACCGCTGGGTGCGCACGCAGGTAGCCCTGAGTGCGTGCGTAGGAACCTCTGTAGTGCGGACAGCTATGTCACGATGTGCTCATGAACAGGTCCAGCGAGCGCTCGCCCGGTGGCGTCGATCCGACCGTCGATCCCACCGGTATCGAAGAGCCCCACGACGTCCTCGCCGCCGACCAGTTCGCGATACCGGCACCCGAGGAGCGCCCGCCGGTAGACCCAACCGGCATCGCTGAGCCCCACGACGTCCTCGCCGCCGACCAGTTCGCGATACCGGCGCCAGATGCCACACAAGAGGCGAGCTCGCGCGCGAGCGCAGGCGCGGGCCAGTCTCGCGGCCTGGCGCGCCTTGGCCCCTGGCTCGCCCTGACGGGCGCTGTGGTCGTAGTTGCCCTGGCCTACCGCCGAGCGCGTCGGCCGTAGAGCAGCTTCAGCAGACGCTCGAGCAGCCGTGTCGTGCGCTGCCGGTACGGGAACATGTGCAGGTCGCGCTTGGGCGCGAAGCGCGTGATCAGGATCGACTGCTTCTTCGTGTATTTGCGGATCCCGTCGGCGCCGTGGCGCGACCCGAGCCCCGAGGCCTTCCAGCCGCCCATCGGCAACTCGAGCGCCATGTAGTTGACCATCGCGTCGTTTACGCAGCAGACCCCGGATTGGACCTGCCGAGCGATACGGGCACCCTTCGCCGTGTCTTTGGTCCAGACCGACGCCTGGAGCCCGTAGGGCGAGTCGTTGGCGAGCCGAATCGCCTCCTCGACGTCCCGCACCTTCATGATCGGCAGGGTCGGCCCGAAGGTCTCCTCGCGCATGCAGAGCATCGAGTGGTTGACGTCGACTAGCACGGTCGGCTCGAAGAAAAGGCCCTCGCCTTCGCGCCGCTTGCCGCCGGTAAGAACGCGTGCACCCTTCTCGACCGCGTCGCGGACATGCCGCTCAACCAGCTCGAGCTGGTCCGGCGAGGTCATCGCGCCAACGTCGACAGCACCCGGCCCCCCGGGCTTGCCGACCCGCAGGTTTTGAACCTTTTCTACAACGAGTCGCACGAACTCGTCGTAGACCGGCTCCTCGACGTACACGCGCTCGATCGAGATGCAGGTCTGTCCGGTGTTTTGCATCGAGTAGTGGACCGCCGCATTTGCGGCCCGCTCGAGATCGGCGTCGGCGAGCACGATCATCGGGTCCTTGCCGCCGAGTTCGAGCCCCACCGGTGTGAGCGTGCGTGCAGCCCGCTCCATCACCTTGCGCCCGACCTCCGTCGACCCCGTGAACATCACGTAGTCGGCCGCATCGATCAGCTCGCCGGCCAAACTGCCCGGCATCACCGCGACCTGGAAGACGTCCTCCGGGAACCCAACCTCACGCGCCCCCTCGGCGAGCAGCAGGGACGTGAGCGGTGTCAGGCTGGCTGGCTTGAGAATCACCGCGTTGCCCGCCGCGAGCGCCGGGATGCAGTCACCGAAGTTGTTGGTGAGCGGGTAGTTCCAGGGTCCGATTACGCCGACCAAGCCCACCGGCGCGTAACGAACGAGCATCTTGCGCCCGAACACGAACGGCGAGTTCGAGCGAACCTTCTCGTCGGCCAGGTATTTGGGCGCCCGCTTCGCCCAAAAGGCGAGCGCCTGGGCCGCGTAGCCGACCTCGGCGAGCAGCGCATCCTCGAACGCCTTGCCGTTCTCCGCGACGATCGTGTCGGCGATGCGCGTGTCGTTACGCAGGATCCACTGTTGGAGGGCCCTAAGCAAACGGCCGCGCCCTTCGAACCCGAGCGCCTCCCAGGCCGGCTGGGCAGCACGCGCCCGTTCGACCATCTCGTGCAGACGTTGCGAGTCGACCTGGGGTACGCGCGCGATTACCTCGCCGGTCGCCGGGTTGCGAACTTCGAGTTCGGCCTGTTCGGTGGCCCTGGGACCCTCGTTGGCCGTCGCTTTCGCTCCGTTTCCCTCTCGCTCGGCGCCAGTCTTGCCGGCGGTCTCGACTTCGGCCACAGCTAACCCCTCCTCGATTTGCGAGCCTCCCGAGCTCAGCCTACCGCGCCCGAACCGAGCGCACAGGCATCACGGCTGCGCGCCTTGCGTCTGCAGGCGTGGCGCCGCGATCGCGCCCGATGTACGTCGACGCGGACGGCGGCGGCGTTCACGCCTGATCGTGCGCATGTAGGGATAGAAGTCGACCTGGATGGTGTGGCGCGGGGACGCGACATAGCGCTTGCGCATCTTGCGCTCGTCGCGTTCGATCTCCCGCCACATGCGCTCTCGATCAGGTAGCGCGCACCGGCCCAACAGGAGGTCGGCGATCCACTCCGACTGCGCCTCGGCGATCGGCATGATCGCCCCGAGTGGCTGCACCAGGCCGATGAAGTAGAGACCAGGCCGGTCCGGGTGAACGACATGCCGGTAGAGCCGCACTCGGTTGTCCTTGGGATCGATCACCTCGCGCGGCAGGAACGGGAACGAGATCTGGTAGCCGGTGCACCAGACGATCGTGTCGACCTCCTCGCTGGTGCCGTCGACGAAGTGCACCGTGCGGCCTTCGATGCGCGCGATGTTTGGCTTCGGCTTGATCCTGCCGTGGCCAATGCGCGGCAACAGCTCCGACGAGATCGTCGGATGTGCCTCGCCGAGCTTGTGGTCGGGCTTGGGTAGCCCGTAGTCCTCCATCCGACCCTGGGTCTTGATGATCAACCGCTGCAGGTACCACCGCTGCAGCCGGAACGGAAGGCGGCTCGTGAACTCGTTCTGGAGCTGATCGACGGGCTTGCCCTCGATGTATTTGGGGATCACCCAGGCGCCACGGCGCATCGCCAGATAGGTGATGCGCGACACGCGCGAGCTCTCGCAGGCGATGTCAACGGCCGAGTTGCCGAAGCCGAGAACTAGCACGTTGCGGTCCACGAAGCGCTCATCCGGCTCCCGGTAGTAATGGCTGTGGAGCTGCTCGCCGGCGAAGGTATCTTGGCCCTCGAAGGGCGGCTCGGGGTAGCGCGGTAGCCAGTGGTGCCCGTTGGCCACGATCACCGCGTCGTAGACCTCGGTGCGCGTCTCGCCCGTGTCGATGCTGCGCACCTTCACCTGCCAGGCACCGTCGATCGGCTCTACCCGCTGGACCTCGTGGCGGAAGGTGATCCGCTCGCGCAACCCAAAGTGATCCACGAAGTCGTCGAAGTACTTGGCGATCTGCGTGTGGTGCGGGTAGTCCGGATAATCCTCGGGCATCGGGAACGAGCGGTACTCCATCATCCGCCGCGAGGTGTTGATGAAGAGCGACTTGTAGGCGGATGACATCCCGTTGTCGTTGTCGTAGCGCCAGTTCCCGCCGACGTTCGACCCCCGTTCAAAGCAGTCGAAATCGATGTCGTTCGCCTGCATTACCTGGCAGGCGGCGATTCCCGAGGAACCCGCTCCGACGATGCAAACCCTTGGCGTCGTTGTCCCCATCGCGAACGTCAGCCTAGCACTGGCTGGCTCGCCAGCCAAGACTCGTAGCGCAGGCCGCGTGGTCCTTCCCGGCGGCCACCATGCAGCTAGCTTAAGCGGACCCTCGCCCCCACTCCACTCGCTTCTGGCTACTTGCCCAAAGACGAGGGGCCTCCGCTTTCGCGGAGGCCCCTGCCGTGACCCTCTGCGCCGGCGCTTAGCGCCGTCTCTTGTGCTGGCGATTTGGCGAACCCTTACGCCACCTGCGGGGAGCTAGACCCCTCTCCCGGCGATGAGCTCGGGGCACCGCCATGGGCGCTCCCGTTGCCGTGCACGGTGGGCGTCCCGCCCGACCCGTCCGGCTGCTCCGACTGTCCGCTCCCCTCGCTGGCGTGGGCCCGCTGCGAGACGCACTTACCGAAGGCGTTTCGCTTGTTGCGGTTGGTCCCGTAACGCTCGCTGAAGGCCTGTGGATCCTGTGCGCGCTCGGCGGCGCACTGCTGCGCGGCATTTTGCTCCGCCTGGATCTCTTCGCGATCCTGAGCGTCCTGCTCCTTGAGCAGTGCGCGCACCTTCGTCGACACGCACTTGCCGAGCGCATTGCGCCGGTTGCGGTTGGTGCCGTACTTCTTGAGGAAAGCCTGCGGATCCTGTGCGCGCTCGGCCTTGCATTCCTGGACGGCGTTGCGGACGGCAGTTGCCCGCTCACTGGCGGCTTCCCGCGCACGCACCTTGATGCAGTGCCCCAGTCCGAGCCCGCCGTACTTCAGACGGAACGCTTCGCGCGAGGCGTCGGTCGTGCCGCGCTCCGCCTTGCACTCCCGCTTGGCCTCCCGCACGTCGTGCTTGGTCGGCTTCGGCCCGCCGGCTAGCGCCGCCGGAGCGAACACCAAGCACAGCGCTGCTCCTGCGGTACCTGCTCGCAAAAGCTTCGGTCTCATCTCGCTCTACCTCTCAGATCGCTTGCGTCGCTCGACCTTTCGTTTGCAGGAACGCGGGGCGCGGCGCGAGGTTCGCGAGTTTCAACAAAGTTTCCGCCTTCGTGCCCGTCTTCCGTGAACCTGACGGCCGTCCAAACGTTTCTGATGATGTGAAGAGCAGCTCTCGCGCCGCCGATATGACCGTGGGGCGCCCAGCAGCGCGCGGCTTAGCATGGGCTGCGGGGGCAGTCGCGTCGCCGTGGACGGTCGAACGACAGCAGTCAGCGAACGCGAGGCCCCGTCTGACGACGCTCGGACGGGGAACGGTTGGCGAACCCGCGAGCAGCACACCGGCCCGCCCCCGCCAAGCCGACCCGGGGTCCGACCGCGAGCGAGCCGCTTGTTGCTGGCCCGACTCGGGGATGAGCAGCTTGCGCGGCGCGTACGTCGCGGCGACGAGCGCGCCTTCGAGATCCTCTTCGAGCGCCATCTGCCCGGTCTGCTGGCGTTCTGTCGCCACCTCACTGGCACGCGCGAGGACGCCGAGGACGCGGTCCAACACGCGTTCGCAGCCGCCTATCGCGAGCTGCGCTCGGGCAGCGAGCGCCAACTCGCCGTCAAGCCCTGGCTCTACGCGGTGGCGCGCAACCGCTGCATCTCGATCCTCCGTGAACGGCGACCGAACACGGTGTCCGCAGAGACCGACGAGCCACGGGCGGACGACGACACCGCCGCTCAGCGGGAGGACGTGCGTGAGCTACTCGCCGACCTGCGTCAGCTTCCCCACGACCAACGCGCGGCATTGCTCCTGTTCGAAGTCGCGGACATGTCGCAGCGCGAGATCGCGGAAGCCCTCGGAGTGGAGGTCGGGCGGGTGAAAGGCCTTGTTTTCCGCGCACGCTCGACGCTCCTCAAGATGCGCGAGGCCCGGGAGCGCCCCTGCGCCGAGGTGCGCGAGGAAATCGCGATGCTGCGCGGCGGATCGCTGCGGCGCAGCTCGATCGCTCTGCACCTGCGCAGCTGCGCGGGCTGTCGCGAGTTCAGAGAGCGCGTCGCCAAACAGCGGACGCTGCTGTCGCTGGCCTTGCCGGTGGCGATCACGCCGGCACTCAAGGCCTCACTCGCCTCCGCTGTGGCCGGCGGTACCAGCGGCAAGCTCGGCGGTGCCGCCGCCGCTGGCGGTAGCGCGGCAGCAGCGGAAGCCACCTCCGGCGCGGGGGTGGTTGCCGGCAGCACCGCGGTCGCGGGTAGTGCGCCAATTGCCGGCAGCGCCGCTGTCGCGGGTGTCTCCGCTGGCGGCGCGGCCGCCACAGCGGCGAAGGTTTTGGTCGCGGCCGCGCTCGTCGGCGGCGGTGCGATCGGCGGCAAGGCAGCGGTCGACCGGGTCACGCAGCCGACCCACCCGGCAAACGCCGGGGCTTCGCACAGCGCCACCGAGCGAACCGGCGGGTCCCGCCTGCCGGCGACCGCGCTCGGCGGCACCGGCAGCGAGCGACCGCACGCGCAGGGCGCGCGCAAGCGGTCGCACCCTGCGCGCGGCGACAAGGCCGCCGCGCGCGGTCGACCTGACAAAGCTCCGCGAGATGACCGCACACCGAGCGAGGGGGTCCGGGGGCCAGCCAGGAAGGGACAAGCGGCGGGCAACGGCACCGCCAAAGCTGAGTCGAAAGCCGCGCGCCGGCAGCTTAAGTCGAGCCGCCGCGCGCGCTCGACCGTGCCGCGCAAGCGCGTGTTCGGCGGCCCCAAGCGGACGCGCAGCACGGGCACCGCGCAGCGCCCCACGAACGGCGGTACGAGTAGCTCGAGTGGAGGTGGCAAAGCCGGTGGAAACGCGGGCGCGTCGGCGGGTACGACGACCCCCGCACCGCCGACTCTCGAATCGCCGCCCAGCACTCCCAGCGGCCGATCGAGCGGCGGCAAGACAAAGCTCGGAGGCAACGACTCGGCTGGCACACTGGGCGAGGTCGACGGCACGAACCGCTAGCGCCGCGACTGGTGAGGCGACCGCTTCCAGCTGCGCTTAACGAGCCGGATACAAACAGCGGGGGACGGCACTCGCCAGAATGCGCGTTATGAAGGCGGTAGTCGTACGCGCCCCGCTCCGTCTCGCCTTGGGGGGCGGGGGAACCGATCTGCCCGCCTACTTTCGCCGCAACAGCGGCTTTGCAGTGTCGGCGGCGATCGCGCGCTACGTGTACGTGACCGCGGCGCCCTCGATCGACGGGCGCTTCCATCTCAAGCACCTAACCGTCGAGGAAGTTGTCTCCCCGCGCTCGGTCCGCCACCCGTTGCTGCGCGCTTTGCTCGATCTCCACTGGGACGACCAGCCGCTCGAGCTGGCAAGCGTCGCGGAGGTGCCACCGGGCACCGGCCTTGGCTCTTCCGGCGCGTTCACGGTCTGCACGCTCAAAGCCCTCGGAGAGCTTCACGCCGCGCGAGAAGAGCAGCGAGACAGCGGCTGGGAGGAGCTGGAGCCGCCCGCCCGCGACCCGCAGCGACTCGCCGAACAGGCGTGTCACGTGGAGATCGACGTCGTCGGGCGCTCAGTCGGCAAGCACGACCAGTACGCCGCCGCCTTCGGTGGAGTGCGTGCCTACGAGTTCTTGACCGACGGCAGCGTCACCGTACGCACCTTGGACCTCCATGAGCGCTCACGGCGCGCACTGGTAGAAGAGACCGGGCTGTTCTTCCTCGGTGGCCGCAGGTCGGCATCACGGCTGCTCGCGGGCGTCGCGCGAGCGGTTCGGCGCGGCGACCGGGGGGCGCTGGTGCTGCTACACCGTGCTCGCGAGATCGCCGAGGGCGTAGCCGACGCGCTCGAGCGCGGCGACCTCGAAACCTGGGCCCGGCTGCTCGACGCCCAGTGGGATCTAAAGCGCCGACGGGCGCCGGGTGCGGTGCCACCACGCGCCGACGAGCTGCGCACGATCGCCCAACGTGCGGGAGCTAGCGCGGTCGCCCTGATGGGTGCCGGTGGCGGCGGCTTTTTGCTGTGCTACGCGCCGGGGGCGCTGGAACGGGTTCGTACCGCGATGCGTTCAGCGCGGGCCCACGAGCTCGCCTTCGCCTTGGACCACGAGGGCTGCCGCGCGCTCGAGACGCCGGTCACGGTGCCTTCATCCAGCGCTGGCGATTACCGGTAGCGGGTAACGCTCGAGCAGGGAGCGCGTAACCGCGTTGCGGCGAACGATCTCGCGGTAAACGCGCGCACTGCGCCTGGGTCGACGAGCGAGGGTGTTCGGGTCGAACGAGTAGAGGCCGAACTTGGGGCCGAACCCGAGCGCCCACTCGTAGTTGTCGACCAGCGACCAGTGGAAGTAGCCGCGCACGTCGGCGGTGCGCTTGCGCATCGCGCGCGCCAGCACCGCGAGGTGCTGCACGATGTAGGCCGGTCGGAGATCGTCATCGTCGTCAGCGATGCCGTTCTCCGTGACGTACACGGGAAGCCGGTAACGGCCGACCTCACTCAGGACACGCTCAAGCCCGAGCGGGAACACCTCCCAACCGACATCCGTGCAGACCGTCGGGCAGGGCGGTGCCGACGGGTCGAAGCGATTGCGCCACCCGACCCGTGGCAAGAAGTCGGCGATCGGGATCGCTCGGGAGAGCGGCGCCGCCGTGCCCTGGACACGCACCCGCAGGTAGTAGTTGACACCGATGAAGTCGGCCTTGCGACGGTGACGCGCCCGCTCTGGAGGATCGATCTTGCCGTTGGCGTTGCGGTCCTGATCGCCGCGCACCACTGCTTCCAAGATCAACCGGTTGAACAGCCAGTCGGCGTGCTCGGCGCCACGGCGATCGGCGGCGGACGCGGGATCCAGTGGCTCGAACGCCGCCATGTTGTGCACGATCCCGACCTGCGCCCGGCGACCGTCGCCGTCGGCGTCGCGCCGATCGAGCGCGTGTATGGCGTCGTACGCCAACGTGTTCGCGACCTCGAGGTTCCGCACCGCGGCTACGGCACCGGTGAAGGAGAGCACGCCCGGCGGGAAGTTGCCGCTGAACGAACCGGGCGCGTTGACGAACCCGGAAGTGACCACCACCAACGGCTCGTTGAGCGTGATCCAGTCGTCGACGAGGTCGCCGAAGCGCCACGCCATGTAGGCCGCGTACTTGCGGAACTCGCGGGCCGTCGTCGACGACAGCCAGCCGGCGCGATCAAGGCCCGGGGGCAGGGGATCGTCGGGCCCGCGTGCAGCGAGCGCCGCACGCGTCGCCAGCGGGTCGTGCAGCCAGAGCGGCAACGTGAAGTGGTTGAGGGTCACGAACGGCCGCAAGCCGAGACGCCGGAGCGTCTTCAGCACCCGTCGGTAGTGGGCGATGGCGCGGTGGTCGGCGAGGCGGTCAAGCGCTCGCAAGGCCTGCCTGGTTATGCGCCTACCGACCCTGACTTTGGTGGTCGGACGCGGGAAGATCCGGCTCCACTCGATCGATAGGCGGAAGACGCGCACGCCGAGTCCCTTCGCGAGCTTTGCGTCGGTGGCGTAGACCCGCCAAGAGCCCGGACCGCGCTCCGGCAGATCGCCGCTGACGACCCGCCGCGCGATGTTGTCGCGATCGTGCGTCCAGACCCACCAGTCGCTGCGACGGTCGGCGTTGGCTGGCCTCCCGCCCATCTCCGACTGGAAGGCGCTGATCGCGACGCCCCAGGCGAAGTCTCGGGGGAAGCGCAGCTTCTGTTCGCCGGCCTGAGCGACAGCCGGAGCGCCCAGCGCCGCCAGGCACACCGCCGCGACCAGCGCGGCGCATGGCGCTCGCCGTGTGCAAGCGTCCTTATCAGTCAACCTAACCAAACCAGCGATAAATCGACTCACGAGATTGTCAGAACGTACCAGACTCCCTACCCACCGCGCTAGGGCCGTGCAACGACCGCTCGAGCACGCTCGTTCCGAGATCGCAAGCCCGGGGAACCCCACAGAGTGCCAACGACAGATCGAACTCGTCGATCAACAGCCGCAACACCCGTTCGACCCCAGCCGCGCCAGCAACCGCTAGCCCCCAGAGCACCGGCCGTCCCACCAGCACCGCCCGCGCGCCGAGCGCCAATGCCTTGAGCACGTCGGTACCGCGACGGATGCCGCCGTCGACCAAGACGTCGACCTCCTCGCCGACCTCTTCGACGACCTCCGGGAGCGCGTCGGCGGCCGCGCGAACACCATCGAGCTGACGACCCCCGTGGTTCGAGACGACCACCGCCGCTGCGCCGCTAGCGATCGCGCGCCGCGCGTCTTCCGCCGTCAGCACTCCCTTGACCACCACCGGCAGGTCGCTGGTGCCGACCAGCTCCTCGAGGTCGCGCCACGTTAGCGAAGCGTCAAGAAGCTCGCCGATCGCGCGCATGTCGAGGCGCGCATCGGACTCGCCAACGGCCGCCGCCAGGCTCGGCACCTCCAGTGCCGGCAGCGCGAAGCCGGTGCGCAGATCGCGCTCGCGCCGACCGAAGTAGGGCACGTCGACGGTCAGGAAGAGAGCACTGAAGCCGCTTGCTGCAGCCTCCTCGCAGAGCGCGCGGGTGACGCCGCGATCCCGGAACACGTAGACCTGGAACCACCGCGTCGCCTCCGGTGCGGCCTCAGCTATCTCGCTTGGCCGCGCCGTCGCGAGCGTCGACAGGCAAAGGGGGGCCTGCGCACGGGCCGCACCCGCCGCCGTCGCCTTCTCACCATCGGGATGAGCGAGACGGTGGAACGCCGTCGGCGCCACGCAGATCGGGTGTGCGAGACGCTGGCCGAGGAAAGTCGTGGACGTATCACGCCGCGAGACGTCGACGAGCATCCGTGGCCGCAAACGCAGGCGTGCCCACGCCGCCTCGTTGTCGCGCAGCGTGATCTCAGCGCCCGCACCGCCCGCGTAGTAGCCGAAGGTGCCGGGGTCAAGACGTTCCCGCGCGAGCTCCGCGAACTCCGCGAGCGTCGCCGGCAGCGGCGGCTGCTGCGGCGTCGACGCTCGTTGGCGGCGCCCGTCTCGCTCCTCGCTTCCCATTTGTCCGCTCACCTGCTGCCCTCCCCAGCTCGCTCTAGCGCTTGCGACGACGGCGCCGGCAACTCGATTACCTGACAGTCTGAATCCAACTCGCAGAGCGCAGCGACGTGCGACCGCTCCTCGGCGAATAGCACGACTTGGCGCTCTCTCGACTCCTCGACGAGTTGCTCGAGCCCGGCACGGAGGCGCAGCGCATCGAAGCGATCGAAGGGATCGTCGAGCAGCAGCGGCGCTCGGCCGCTCCGCTGACCGCTGTGCGCGTTGCGGCTAGCCGCTTGCTCGTCCAGCAGCCGCGCGATGGCGAGCCGTTCGACCAGGTAGATCTGGTCGCGGGTGCCGCGGCTGAGCAGCTCAGCAGAGACCAGCGACCCGGTCTCCGGTGCCTCCACCGAAACCGCGAGATCCTCGGCAACCAACGCGCGCCGATAGCGCCCGCCGGTGATCCGCGGCAGCAGCCGCCCGAGCTCCTCGTTGAGCCGGGGCGCGAACTGGCGATGGGCGGCCGCGGCGGCCGCTCTGAGCTCCTCGATCGCCAGGCGCACAGCATCGCGTTGCAGCTCGATCATGCGGCACTCTTCGTCGATCTCGGCGATCGTCGCCCGCAGCTCAGCGGGATCGGAGAGCTGCCGTTCACGCGTCTGGATCTCGCGTTCCAGGCCGTGACGCCGGCGCTCGAGCTCGGCGAGTTGCGACTCGAGCTGGGCTAGCTGCCTGTCCGCCGCGTCGACCCGCAGTTCGAGGTCGGCGAGCGCCTCCGCCGGTCGACCATCGCCGTCGCTGGCTCCCGACGGGCTCGCGAGCTGCATCTCCGTCGAGGTGGCGTGCTCCGCGAGCGCGCGAGCGAGCTCCTCGCGTTCGTGCTCGAGCTCGGCGAGCGGGCGCCCACGGGTGAGCGCACGCAGGGCTTCGGCAGCACGATCCGCATCGTGCAAAGCGCGTGCATCACGCTCGGCCGCCTCACGCAACTGCTCGAAGCCACGGAGCGCCTCGTGCAGATCGTGCTGCTCGATGCCGACGCTCGCGAGCGTCTGCCTGAGTGCCGCTTGCGCCTCCGCGAGGCGCTTCTGCGCGCGAGCCGCCTCGGCCGCGACCTCCTGGAGACGCTCGAGCTCGGCCCGTAGCCGCTCGCTGCGCTCAGCGAGCTCGAGCGCCCGCGCATAAGCCTCGGCACGCGCCAGAAGGTCGCCCGAGGCCGGCGCGCCGTGCGCGTCCAGGCACTCAGCGAGCTCCCGTTCTTCGCTGGCAAGCAGCTGCGCAGTCCGTGTGTGCGCATCGAGCTGCGCCTCCGCCCGGACAAGCTGGTCTTCTAGCGCGATCGCGTTCTCGACCCCCGCCTCGGCGAGGGTCTTCGCGAGGGCCCGGCGCGCCTGCCCTCGGCGAGCGAGCGCGACCGCCACCAGGGCGGCCGCTAGCACGAGCGCGGCGACCGCTGCGCCGACACCTACCGTCGCTACCAAGACAACCGCGCCAGCGGCGGCGCCGACGGCCCCTGCGAGCCACGCGCGCGAGGCACTTTGCAGCGAACGCTCTAAGTCGCGCAGTCGATCGCGCGCCGCGCGCAGCGCTGCCGCGCGCAAGCGGAGCGCGTCGGCGCCCTCACGTCCGGATTCAAGTTCGGCGATCTCCGCGCGGCGCGCCTCGACCCGCGCGGCAAGCGCCCGTATCCGCTCCTGGCCGGCGGCGTTGGGCACGCCACCGGGGGCCAGCGACGCGAGCTCGCGCTCGAGTTGCTCGAGCTCCGTTTGCAGACGCTCGCCGCGTGCTCGCTCGGCCTCGGCGCGGCGCGTTGCCTCTGCGCACTCGCGTTCCGCGTTGCGCAGGTCGGCAGCCAAGCCAGCCACCGCGGCGGGCAGTTCACTCTTTAGCACGACCGGGCGCTGCGGGCGAGCGGCCGCTTTTTGCTCCAGCTCCCGCGCCCGCTCGAGCCGCGCGGTGGCATACCGCAAGCGCAGCGCCAGGTTCCGCCGGCGAGCTTCCGCGACGCTCGCGACCAGGCGTTCGCGTTGTTCGTCTAGTTCAGCGAGTTCGTGTGCCAACGCGCTGATCTCCGCGCGCTCCCGCTCGGAGCGCTCGAGCTCCGACTCGAGCTCCTGTTTGCGGCTCGACAACTGTCCCCAACGGCCGCCGCGCGCCGGCTGCCAGTTGCGGAGATCGACTCCGAGCCGCTCCTTCGCGGCCCGCTCGAGCCGCCTGATCGCTTCCTCCACGCTGCCAGCCTCACGCCCACTCTCGACCAGCGCCCGCAGGCGCTCCGCGAGCTGCGCGGCAGCGTCGTCGCTCGGTCGCTCGACATCCCCCTGACCGAGACAGCAGACCTGGCGGAACTCCTCCGGCCCGAGGCCCAGCAAGACCTGACCGAGCGCGACCTCTCGACCCTTGGCCCGAAAGCGGTTACTGAGATCCGCCCCGGTGTGCGCGTCGAACACGCGCAGCTCGGGCTTCTCGAAGTTCCACTCGACACGCAGCGTGCGCCCCTCGCGGTCACTGATCTCCGCCAGCGCGCCGTACTTGCGACCGCTTTGCCAAGGACGCCGCGCCTCCCACGGGGAGGGCCGTCCGTCGCGCCGCCGCGTGCGTTCGCTGCGGTTGAACCCGTAAAGGATGCGAAAGAGGAGCTCGTAAAGGGTGCTCTTCCCAGCCTCATTGGGGCCCGTGACGACCGTCAGTCGGGGGGCGAACTGGAAGCTCCCCGAGAGCCTGCCGAAGCCGTCGCACCGAACTGCCAAAAAACGCACCCTCCCAACCCCCCGATCACACCGGCTCGCCGCCGTCGAGCGCGCGCAAGCCGATCTCGAGCGCCAGTTCGGCAACCTCGCGATCGCGCCCGTCGGCCTGGCCGATGCGCTCCCGCAGGCTGCGGGCGAAGCGCCCACGCGCCGTGTCGAGCTGCGTGATCGCGTCGAGATCGAAGGACCGCTGGGTGCGGTCGATCACGCGCACGCCGGCGAAGCGCTGCGTCAACATCGCTTGTAGATCCTCGAGATCGCGCTCCAATCCCGCTTCGCAGCTGCCGACGAGCGCAACCGTCAAAAACCCGCCGCCATCGCTCTCGCCGCCGGCGCCTTGTTGCGCGAGCGCTCTCGCGACCCGCTCTCGCAGCTCCGCCCGCGACGCCACCCCTTCGCAGTCAACCTCGAGGTACAGGCACGGCGGCCCGCCGAGCGGGACACCCTCGGCCTTTACCGAGGGCCCGTCGAGCTCCACCACCACGACCCCGTGCGAGTGGGTCTCGTCGAAGGCGAGCGGGAACGGGGAGCCCGGGTAGACGACCGCTAGGCGCCCCTCGTGGGCGAGCAGCGCGGGTCGGTGGATGTGACCGCACAAGCAGAGATCGAAGCCCGCCCGATGTACCGCGCGGAGCTCAAACGGGCAGTGGCGATCAGCCGGCTCGCGGCCAGTCGTGCCGACGGCTGTGCCGTGCAGCAAGAGCAGGTTCGGACCCTCTTCCTGGCGCGCGCAAGGGCGCTCGAGGAAAGCCGCGTGCAGCTCACCGCCGCCCCAGGAGATGCCCCAGATCGTTGGTGCTGACGAGCCCTCGAGGGGCCGCCAGCGAGTGAGCTTGCCGGGCTCGAAGAGCCGCACGTTGGGGGGCAGATCGATGCGCTCCCAACTGCCGCCGGGAACGATCGGGTCGTGATTACCCGCGACGATCGCGACCGGCAGCTCCGTGCGTGCGAGCAGCGCCGCTAGCTCGCGGCGGGTGCTCTCGGTCACGTTCTCCTCTTCCCACAGAT
The DNA here is from genome assembly GCF_900108055.1 of Thermoleophilum album. Taxonomy (GTDB): domain Bacteria; phylum Actinomycetota; class Thermoleophilia; order Solirubrobacterales; family Thermoleophilaceae; genus Thermoleophilum; species Thermoleophilum album. The sequence goes on from NZ_FNWJ01000001.1 coordinate 293,329, forward strand.
CGCCGCCGATCGTCAGCAGATCGCAGCGGTACTGTTCGGCCAGCGCCACGGCCTGCCCCAGCGTGGCGAGCAGGCGTCGCCGCAGGTGTTGCCGTCGCTCCGACGCGACGCCCACGAACGGCCGATCGAGATGGACGTCGGCGATGTGCAGGATCCGCACTCCCACCGCTGGCGATCCTGGCGAAAAAGGCGGACGTTGTGACCGCGCTTGGCGGTATCAGAAGACGCCGTCCGTCCGTATGAGCACAAAAAGGGCGGGCGGGCATCTTGCCCGCCCGCCCGATTGCGCGACCGACTGTCTTAGCGGACGTTGAAGGTGTTGTTGCCGCGAACCTTCGGGGTGCGTCGCTTCACGACGTCGAAGTCGTAGAAGCGACCCGGCGACTTGCCCTTCTGTCCGAACCCGACCCCTGCGTCCTGAAGGAGCTTGACGGCGGTGTCGATCTGCGTAAACGCGTAGCGCATAAACACGCGGTCGTTTCCGAGCTTGCCGAGCGACTGGCGCGCGAGCGCCCGGTGCACGGCCTCGACGCCCATGAACTCCGCGGCGTAACGGGCGTTCTCACCCTGACCAGCGTTGCCGAACACGGTCGTCGCGATCAGATATGCGTTGATGAACACCTGGTCGCCGAACTCAAGCGTGGTAAGCAGCCCCTTGCGGCTGGCGAACACGGCGTCGGGCACCCAGATCTTCTTGGTCAGCTCCTTGCCGCCGATCTTGCGCAGCACCTTGTAGTGCTCGAGCTCCTGCTGTGCGGCCGCCGCGACGTTGCGCCGCGTCACGCGGTCGAGACCCCTTACGCGACGCGCACCCTCGGTGTTGATGATCGTCGCCAGCACCTCAGCGGTGGCGGCGATGTTGAGGATCTTCTGCGGGTCGTTCTGGGCGGTGATTGCCGCTACCGCGCGATCGTCGGCGACGAGCCCGAGCAAACCGAGGCTGCCGAAGGTCGCTGCTGCACCCTTGAGGATGCCGCGCCGCGTGCTCGCGGTCTTGTCCTGCTCCTGCTCGTCGATGACCCGGTAAGCGAGCGAAATCGCTTCGGACATTGCCGTGCTACCCCCTTCTCCGTCCTGGGCGGTTGTTTAGTTGCCGTCGCCCTGTCTTTGCGCACGGGAAGGCTCGGCGGATCACAAGAACCTCGTAAGCGGCCCCGTGTTCCCCTGCCTGGGAATCACCCCGTGCCCGGAGGAGTAGCCCGTGATGCCTTGGGCAAGCCCGGACCTAAGCGACTCGGAGCCTAGGAGCCGCGTTCGAACACGACAAGGGGCGGAGAGGTCGGCTGCACGCTTCCGCCCGCCGGTTCCTGGGTGATCATCAGGCGGTCACGGGGCTTCAGGCTCACCGGCACCTCGACCGCCCCATCGGACGCTACGAACATGGGTTCCGCCGGCCTCGGCGGGCTGCCCGGCGACTGCACCCAGACCTCGTAGACGCCGCTCTCGGGCGGTCGCGGCAAACCCCGCACCTCGATGCGAACGCTGCGCTCGTGGACGGTTGCGCGCGCTTGCGCACGACGGGCGACGGTTGGGTCGGTGATCCGACCGACGAGCTCCTGACCCCGCCGCTTCGCTCCGATCTGGCCCTCGAGGACCGTACCCAGACCGAACCCAACGGCGAGCATCACGAGCAGCACGCCGGCCAGCGCGAGCGGCCTGGCCGCCGGGATGAAGAGCTCGCGTAGGCGGCGCTTGGCCGACTCCGGCTGGTCGGCGGAGGCTCCGGCGGCGCGCAGCAGGCGCGCCTCCGCTCGCACCTCGCTTAGCACGCGCTCGCGCAGACGCCCTGGTGGCAGGCGTGGCGGTACCGCCTCGGCCAGCGCGCTGGCGGTAGCGATCAAGGCACCGGCTTCGGCGCAGCAGCGCTCGCAGGTCTCGCGGTGGCGCTCGACCCGTTCGCGCTCGCTCGCGGTCAGCGCCCCCAGCGCCCACGCGGCAAGCGTCTCCCGAACCCAGTCGTGTTCTCGTGTCGCGCTATCCACCGTGCTCATCCGATCGGCACACCTTCATCGGGGCTCGAGCACCGCCTCGAACGCTCGCAGTTTCTCCAGCGCGAGGCGCATGCGACCTTTCACCGTTCCCACCGGAGCGCCGAGCAGCTCGGCGATCTCGGTGTGCGTGAAGCCGCCGTAGTAAGCCAGCTCCACGACTTTGCGCTGGTCCTCCGGTAGGGCCGCGAGTGCCTGACCCACCGCCCGCGCCCGCTCGCGGCGTAGCGTCTCGACTACCGGATCCTGCTGCTCCTCGGCGCTCGCGCGTTCGGGATCGCGACCCGCACCGGCCTCCGGATCGAGCTCGTCGCTCGAGCGAAGACGTTCCTGAACCGCGCGCCTACGCAGCAAGTCGATCGCCCGGTTGTGGACGATCCGCAGCAACCAGGTGCGGACCGTGCCACGGCGTGCATCGTACGCCGAGGCGCCGCGCCAGGCCGAAAGCATCGCGTCTTACACGATGTCCTCGGCAACCTCGGTGCTGCCGGCAATCCGGTAGGCCAGCGAGTAAGCGGCCTGAGCGTGACGGTCGTAGATGACCTCGAAAGCCTCCGCAACTCCGCGCGCGGCGGCCTCGATCAGCTCTTCGTCGGCCAGCCGCTCCCAGCCGCTCGATTTGGGCGGAAAAATCCTCATCACGCGGAGCCTCCGGCGCTCGCCTCGGCGAGCCGCGCCGCGCGGGCCCGGCGGCGTTCGACGATCCGGCTGAGCACGATCCCCAGCTCGAACAGCAACACCATCGGCACCATTTCGATCAGCGTCGTGATCGGGTCGGTTCCGGGCAATAGTGCCGCGAGTACCGCGAGCACGACGATCGCGATCCGCCGATTACTGCGCAGCTGCTCTGAGCTCAGTACGCCGAGGGCGACCAGCCCCACCATCGCGAGCGGTAGTTGGAACAGAAGCCCGGTAGCTAGCGCGGTGATCAGTACGAAGTGGTAGTAGCTACTCGCTTGCACGAGTGCGTCGAAAGCACCAGCGTTGAACTGCTGGAGGAACGCCACCGCGGTCGGCAACACGACGACGTAGGCGAACGCAACGCCGGCGACGAAAAGCGCCGGGGCGCCGACCACCAGCAGGCGTATGGCGCGGCGCTCATTCGGCGCGAAGGCCGGTGCGATGAACGCCCACGCCTGGTAGAGCAGCACCGGCAAGGTGAAGAGCAGCGCGAACTGGAAGGCGACGAGCAAGGTTTGAGTGAACGGCTCACCAAGACCGAGCGTCACCGGGCGCGTGTCTTGATCGCGAGCGGCTAGCCGTCTCGCCGCCGATCGCGTCTCGCGCACCGCATCGCTCAAGGCCTGCCGCTGACTCGCCGAAAGCGACCCGGCGCGCGCCAGTTCGGCGAGTGCTCGCGCCTGCCCGTCGAGCGCCTCCCGAATTGTGCGGCGGAGCCGCTCCTCGCGGCCACTAAGTGAGGTCGGCGCCCGCTGGGCCTTGTTGGCCGCTCGGGCAAGCGGCTGGTTGAGCACCGACAGCAGAGGTCTGCTCTGCCACAGGCACACCGCGAACGCCAGGGCGAGCGCGCACAGGCAAACGATCAGGCGCGTGCGCAGCTCGTCGAGGTGCTCGACGAGCGTCAGGCGCTCGTCGTGCCCGACCGGCTTGAGAACCTTTTTCAACGTACCCCGCGAAGACACGAGCCGCGATTGGCGACGTCCCAACCCTGGCTCGTTGGACTTAGCTGGCCGGCTACTGCGGTAGCGGCTCAGGCAGCGCCCGCGGCTCCCCGCTCGGAGCTGCTGGCCGTGGTTCTCGCCACCTTTTCAGTGTTGGCGGTAGGTGGCGTGTGGATCTCCCTGGCCGTCGCCAGCTCCTCTTCCAGCTCGACGGCCTCGCCGTCGTGCGTGTCGGAGCGCAGCGACTGGCGGAACTCGCGGATCCCGCGTCCAACCGAGCGCCCGACCTCCGGCAGCTTGCGCGGCCCGAGCACGAGCAAAGCGATGATCAAGACCACGATGAGTTCCATCGGTCCGATGTTTGGCATGTTTCGACCCCCCTGACTGCTGGTTGGCTGCGATGCGCACCTAGCGCATCTGCGCCCTTCGCCTTTGCTTGCGCGCGGCGCACCCGTTCGGATCAGAGCTTGGCAGGTCGCGAGCCGAAAAGCGACCGGCCCACTGATCCGCTTGTAACCGGCCGACGTAGGCGGTAGCGGGAGGAAGTTCTCGACGCAACCCAAGGAGGTAGCTTGTGAGTCAGGCGAACCCGATCACCCCTGACCCGGATAGCGCGCTCGCGGAGCTCGCACGCGATCCGGTGTCGCGTAAGCGCTTCATGCGCATGGCCGGGCCCGGCGCCGCAGCCGCGCTCACGGTCCTGCTCGCCGCGTGCGGCGGCAAGGAGGAGGAGGAGGAGGAGGAGGAGGAGGAGGAGGAGGAGGAAAAGACGACCGCCGGCGGGGGGACGGCATCGCGCGGGGATCTCGACATCCTCAACTACGCGTTGACGCTGGAGTACCTGGAGACCGACTTCTACCGCAAGGTCAACGACGCGGGTCTCTTTTCGGGCAAGACCGCCGACCTGCTCAAGCGGTTCGGGGAGCACGAGGCACAGCACGTCGACGCGCTGCGCCAGACGATCCGCCAGCTCGGCGGCAGCCCGTACGCAAGCCGCAGTTCCAGTTCCCAATGCGGGATCAGGCGAGCTTCCTCGAGTTGGCGCAGGCGCTCGAGGAGGTTGGCGTCGGCGCGTACAACGGGGCGGCACCCTCGATCAAGTCGAAGGAGGTGCTCGCTGCAGCGGGTGGAATCGTCCAGATCGAGGCCCGTCACGCGGCGGCGATCCGTGCTCTGCGCGGTCAGAACCCGACCCCGAACGGGGCCTTCGACAAGACCCTGACGAAGGAGGAGACCCTCAAGCAGGCGAAGCCCTTCATCAAGGGCTAGCAGCAAGAGCTACGGGGCTTACCGCTCGCAAGAGTCGCGTTTCCCCCAGCGTGTGGGCCGCCCGCCGCGCGCAAGCGCGGCGGGCGGTTCGCGTTAAGGGACCACGAGTGGCTCGGCCGGCCTGCGTTCGTCTGCGGTTTGCGCATCGCTGACCGTTGGGCGCCGCCGCGGCAAAAGCCAGGCGACCAGGAACGCAACCACGACCAGCGCGAGCGACCAAGTGAAGGCCGAGCCGAAGGCGTCGGCGAGCAGTGCGGCCACCCGCTCGCGCATTTCCGGCGGGATCTGGGCAGCGCCTTCGCCGCCGATGCGACCGCCGGCGGCGGCCGGTCCAAGGCGCTCGCGAATCGCGTTGGCAAGCGCCACCGACAGTAGGGCGGTGCCGAAGGAGGCCGCGACTTGCTGGGTGATGTTGAGCTGGGTGCTGGCGCGGGCCACCGAGCGCTTTTGGAGGGTCTGCATTGCGCCGGTGAAGAGCGGCATCATCGAGAGACCCATGCCCAGTCCCATCACGAACAGCGCCCCGCATACCAGGGCGTACGGAGTGTCGGCCGCGAGCTGGGTAAAGACCGCGAACGCCGTGAAGACGAGCGGAGTTCCGGCGAAGACCAGCTTGCGCGTCGCGATCCGGTCGGCTAGTTGACCGGCGAGCGGCATCGCCAACATGGCGCCCACACCCTGCGGGATTAGCAGCAAGCCGGTGTGGAAGGCGTCCTCGCCGCGCACCGCTTGCAGGTACAACGGCACGAGGAAGAACCCGCCGAAGACCGCGATCACAAAGGCGAACAGCGTCGCGGTCGCCGCGCTGAAGGCACGGTTCTTGTAGAGGCGGAGGTCGACGAGCGGATCGCTCGCGCGCAGGCCGTGGCGAACGAAGTAGGCGAGCAGCGCCAAGCCGATCGCGAGCGGCACGAGCACCTTGGCGTGGCCGAAGCCGCCCTGACTGCCGGACTCGGCGAGGCCGTAAATGATGAGGGCGAGGCCGGGCGAGAGCACGAGCAGTCCAGGCAGGTCGAGCCGATGTAGCGGTTGCGGACGATCGGTGGGCAGGATCGCCAACGCCATCGCCACGGCGACGATCCCGACCGGCACGTTGATCAGGAAGATCCAGTGCCAAGAGGCGTGGTCGACAAGCCAGCCCCCGAGTATCGGGCCGACGATCGGCGCGATCAGCATCGGCACGCCGACGATGCTCATCACCCGGCCGAGGCGGTGCGGACCGGCCGCGCGGGTGAGGATCGTCATGCCGACAGGCATGATGAGACCGCCGCCAAGGCCCTGCAGAATCCGGAACGCGATCAGCGACGTGTCCGACCAGGCGAGGCCGCAGAGCGCCGAACCGAGCGCGAACAGAGCGACCGAACCGACGTAGAGCCGCTTGGTGCCGAAGCGCTCGGACGCCCAGCCGCTGATTGGGATCACCGTCGCCAGCGCCAGCGTGTAGGCGGTGGCTACCCACTGGATCGTCGTCAGCGGCGACGAGAACTCCTCGGCAAGCGTGCGGATCGCGACGTTGACGATCGTCGTGTCGAGGATCGACATGAATGCGCCCACCACGACCACCGAGGCGAGCGCCAGCAAGCGGCGGTCGACGTGGTCGGGCTTGTCGTGCCAGCCGTCGCCACGCTCCGCGTGGCGTGGTTCGCCGCCGACGTCCGTGACGGGCGGCGCGCCGCCGTACCCGTTCACCGAAAGCTCGCTCAACTCGACCTCCTTTCCGCTCCGCCTCCGACCGACTGCTCGCGGGGTGACGGCAAGGGAGTGACGGAACGCCGGCGAGGTTAGCAAAAGCGGAATTATTCCTTCCGATTGGAATCCTTAATTCCGGTTTGTAACCTTCGTCGCGTGACCAAGATCACGCTCCGTGCCGACGCCGCCCGCAACCGCGAGGCGTTGATCGAGGCCGCGGCGAAGGCTTTCGCCGAGCAGGGACTCGACGTGCCGGTCGAGGAGATCGCACGCCGCGCCGGCGTCGGAGTGGGCACCGTTTACCGCCACTTCGGGGGCAAGGAACAGCTGATCGACGCGATCCTCGATCAGCGCATCGGCGAGATGGCGGCGCTGGCCGAGAAGGCGCTGGCCGAGGACGACCCCTGGCAGGGCATCGTCACGTTCGTCGTCGAAGGGTTCGAAATGCAGGCGCGCGACCGGGCGCTCAAAGAGGTGTTGTTGTGTGCGAGCCGTGGCGGGGAGCGCATCGCCGCTGCGCGCGAGCGCCTTGCGCCGCTCCTCCGCGCGATCGTTACGCGCGCGCAGCAGGCTGGAGCGGTGCGGTCGGATCTCGAACCGACCGACCTCTTCATGTTGCACCTGATGCTCGGCGCTGTTGCCGACTTCGCACGCGCCGAGGATGCGCAGCTGTGGCGACGCTACGTGCCGATCTTGCTGGGCGGTCTCGAACCCGGGAGAACAGGTGCAGACCCGCTCCCCCATCCGCCGCTCGACGACGAGCGCTTCGAGCGCGCGATGGCACGCTGGCACCGGCGTTGAACGCAAGGTCGCGGCGCGGCTCGTCGCGATCACCGCGTGCCGCGTACACCCGGCAGGATGCGCCTGAGCTTCAGTAAGGAGGTCCGGGCGTCGGCGCTGGCGCCGCTGGTGCGGGTGCTCTACGCGCCGCTCGTGCGCTCGGCGTTGGCGCGGCTCGCTGCGCTCGCCGAGGAGGAGCAACGGAGCGGCGCTTGACCGGCCGTGGCTAGCGTGCTGGCGACCGGCGTGGATGGCGCGCCGGGAGGTTGGGTCGCTGCCGCTGCCAGCGCCGATTCGCCCTCTCGGACGGAGCTTGTGACGGCTTCGTCGTTCGCCGAGCTCGCGACCTGGCACAGAGAGCGGGCGGCGGCGGCCGCCGCGCCGCTGGCGCTCGACCTGCCGGTGGGGTTGCCCGAGCGCGCCGAGCTGCGTGTGGCCGACCGGGTGGCGCGTGCCCGCCTGCGCGCGGCGGGAGCGTCCGCCGCGAGCGTCTTCCCGCCACCCGCACGTTGGATGCTCGCGTACGCCCACGACTACGCCGCCTTGCGGCGGGCGGTAGCTGCGCGCCGGCGCGCGGGGTCTCGCGAGCCCGGGCTTAGCGCTCAGGCAGCGGCATTGATCGCGAAGGTGCGAGAGGTCGACGAGTCCGTGCGGACCCTGCAAGCCACCGGCGCGCAACCCTGGCGGTGGCTTTGGGAGTGTCATCCTGAGCTCAGCTTCTTGCTACTGGCCGCGCGCCAGGGGATGGCAGGGCCGCTCCCCGCGAAGGCCACAGCCGCCGGTGCGCTGCTGCGGCTGCGGCTCGTGAGGGCGGAGTTCCCAGATGCCGAGGAGCGAATCGTGGGTCTCACCGAGCGGGGTCGGCGAGCGCCGAGGCGGCCGGCGGCACACCGCTCCGGTAAGAGCGCTCGCCCCGCACCAAAGCCGGCGCTCGCCGACTGCCTCGACGCGTACGCCGCGCTCTTCACCGCGCTGCGGATAACCCGCGGCGAGCAGGAGACCCTGGGTGGCGCGTGCGACGCCTGCGGCGTCCCGATGCGCATCGCGGTGTGAGCGCGGAAAAAGGCCGGGGGTGGTGGAACGCCCCCACCACCCCCGGCACCGTCAACCGCCCTTCGCTCGCTCAGCCGAGTGGCGTAACCACCAGCAGCCGGTTGCGGGCCGAAGTCGTGAAGTTGACGTTGGTATTACCCGTTACGTATCGCAGCTCGAAGGTGTGCTGGCCTGGCGAGACCCTCAAAATCACGGGCCTCGCCTGGAACTGGTCGGTTGTGCCCGCGCAGTCCGCGTTCCCGCTCAGCGGACCAGTGAAGAACAGCTCGTAGGTGTTGGAGTTGTTGAACTGAGTTCGCATGAGTCCGCCGCCGCCACCACCGCAGTCGGGTAGCGGTGGTGGCGCGAGATTGCCGTCGATGAACAACCCAATCGCGGCGAAGTTGTTAAAGGAGGTCGCCGATGGTCTCAGTTCGGCGCTTGCGAAAACGGCGACGAGACCTGACGCTGGCACATCGATGGTGACGCTGGGCCCGTCCTTGGCGACGAAAGCGGTCCCTCCGAAGGTCACTTCGTCGCTTTTGAACGCGGAGCGCTGGCGCGCGAAGTCGCCAGCACCCAGGCCACCCAGCGTCGCCGCGTCGATCCCTGAGCGCACCTGCGCAAGCGTCTGGCCACCCAAAGTCGCCGCGTCGATCCCCGAGCGCACCTGCGCAAGCGTCTGGCCACCCAAAGTCGCCGCGTCGATCCCCGAGCGCACCTGCGCAAGCGTCTGGCCACCCAAAGTCGCCGCGTCGATCCCCGAGCGCACCTGCGCAAGCGTGCGGCCCGCCAAGCGGCCCGCGTCGGGCACGCGACCGAGCTTGCTCTCCGCGATCTCGCGGCCGGTGAGCGTATTGCGGGCAACGTCGCGCCCACGGATCGTGCCGTTACGAATGTCGGCGCTGGTGATCGAGTTATCGACGATCTGCTTGCCGGTGATCCGCGTCGCCGCCACCGCCCCCGAAGTGAGGGCAAGAAATAGCGCGAGGTAGGCGACCACGTTCGACCGCGCGTGAGCCGCCAACCGGCCAATGACGGAACCCATCCCTTCCTTTGCTCCTTTCCTAAGCGCTCGGCCCGCGCGCGGGTTGGCGGGCCCCGACGCCTCACTCACTAAGGGCAAAACCCGACACCAACAACCCCAGGGCACCCCAGTCTTGACCCCAGCACTGCGACCGTCTCGTTTAATGTCACCGGCGGGAGGCTTAGTGCCGGCCCTGCACCCCTCCAACAAGCGACCGGAGAGCCCGTGGCAACGGCCACCGAAACGCTCGTCGAACGCGAGCGGGAGCTCGCGGCGATCGAGGCTGCACTCGGGCGGCTGGTCGGCGAGCGCCGAGGCGGGGCTGTCTGGCTGCAGGGCCCGCCCGGCATCGGCAAGACCTCGCTTATGCGGGAAGGTGAGCGGCTCGCTCGGAAAAACGGCGCGCAAGCGCTGGTCGCCACCGGCGCGGAAACCGAGACGGGCTTTCCGTTCGAGATCGCGCGTCAGGCGCTCGCGCCGCTGGCGCTAGCGCACGATCGGGCCTTCGAACGCGCGTTGACCGCTCCCGGCGGCAAGCTCGCCGCGCCGATCGTGCGGCCGGATCCGGCGGCGACCACGCCGGAGCCGGCTCACGCTGCGCTCTATGGGCTGACTTCGCTATTCGCGACGATCGCCCGCGAGCGCCCACTTGCGCTCCTGGTTGACGACCTCCACTGGGCGGACCCGGACTCGCTGCGTTTCGTCGCCTACCTCGCGCGCCGCTGCGAACGTCTCGGGGTGCTCTTGATCGTCGCCTCGTTCGAACCCGAACACTGGCCGCACACGCTGGCTCCGGAAAGCCGCGACCTCGAAAGCTCGTGCCAGTGTCTGCGCCTCGACGCCCTCAGCGCAGAGGGCGTGGAGCAGGTGCTTCGAGCGGCTTTCCACGAAACGCCGCCGGGCGGCTTTGCTTCCGCGCTGCACGCGCGTAGCGGCGGCAACCCGCTGTTTGTGCGGGAGCTCATCGCAAGCCTCGAGACGGCGGGTATGAGGCCGGGAGCGCGAGCGGTTCGTTACCTCGAGCAAGCCTGCCCAGCGAGCATCGCGCGCTTTTTAGAGCGCCGTCTGGAACTGCTCTCGACGACCGCCCACAGGGTCTGCGAAGCGGCCGCCAGCCTGCCTGGGACGCCGTCGCTCGAGCTCTTATGCGAAGTCGCGGGCATCCCGCAACAGCAGCTGCGGGCCGCGCTCGACGAGCTCCAGACGGCTGGACTGGCGCGCGCCGACGGGGCGCACCTGCGCTTCGCCTACCCCCTCGTGCGCAGCGTTGTCTTGCGCTCGCTCGGCAGCGCGCGACGCGAGCAGTTGCACGCGCTCGCCGCCAAGGCTTTGAGGCTGCGTGGCGCGAGCGACACCGAGGTCGCGGCGCGGCTCCTGCACGTCGCACCGCGCAGCGACCCGCACGCACTGGAGACGCTGCTCCGCGCCGGTAGTGCGGCACTCGAACGGGGGCAGCCGCGCGCGCCGCAGCGTTCTTCGAGCGCGCGTTGGCGGAAGTCGACGACGATTCGCTGCGCTGCGAGCTCCTGCTGCTACTCGGGCGCTCGGAACTAGCAGTCGGCCGCGCTAGCTCGATCGAGCGCTTCCGAAGCGCCGCTCGCGCACGCGAGCCCGCGGTCGCAGTGTCCGCTGCTCGAGCCCTTGGGCGCACTTTGGCAATGGCCGGGTCGCGCGATCCCGCGGCACCACTCCGTGAGACGCTCGCCCGCTTTGCAGAGATCGACCCCGAGCTCGATCTCGAAGCGCGCACCGAGATGGCTGCGCTCGCGCGCGCCTGCCTATCGACGGTCGACGAGGGTCGAGCGCTGATTGTCGAGCTCGCGCGGCGACGTCCGGGAACACGAACGCTGGCCGGCCGCTGGGCGCTGGCCGTGATCTCCTGTGACCGAGCACTCAGCGGCGAGAGCTCGCGCAGCGTCGCGGCCCTCGCCGAGCGTGCCCTGGCCTGCGGTGCCCGGGAACTGATCGGAGAACTATCGCTTGGCTACCTCGCGGCGTCGGCGCTGATCTTCGCCGACCGCCTGGACGCGGCCGCACTAGCACTGCGACGGATCACGGACGCGGCGTCGCGCACCGGTGCGGAGATGACCGAGCTGTTGGCGACCGGGCTCGGCGCCGTCGTCGCCCACCGGCGTGGGTTCAGCGCGACGGCGGGGATACTCGCGCGGGAGGTCCGCACTCGCGCTGTGGAGGGCGGCTGGGGGGCACGACAGTGGGTGCCGGTAGAAGTGATCGCGGCAGCACTCCTCGAAGCGAACGAGCTCGACCGTGCCGAGACCCTGCTCACGGCGAGACTCGCCGAGGTCGATCCCGACGACGGCTGGGCGCCGGCAGCCGCTCGCTTCGAGCTTGGTCGCCTAGCGCTCGCCCGCGGCGACGCGCGACGTGCCGCCGACCAGCTTGCCACCACCGGCGAGCATCTCGAAGCCTGGCGCGCCCCGTCCCCCGGTGCGATTCAGTGGCGACCGTACCGAGCGCTCGCCGAGGCGGCGCTGGCGAGGGACCGCGTCGCGAACGAGCTGATCGCGGAGGATTTGGCACGCGCCGAGCACGCCGAGCTGCCGCGCTGCCGAGGGATCGCGCTGCGTGTGGCAGCGCAGCTCGACCGCGACCCCCATGGCCCGAGCGCCTGTCAAAAAATGGAAGAGGCGACGGAACTACTCGCGCGGGCCGGTGCCGAGCTGGAGCTTGCCAAAACCGAGCTCCAGCTCGGCAGCGCGCTCGCTGCACGAGGCTACACCGCCGATGCTCGCGCGCGACTGAGGTCGGCAGCGGCGCGCGCCCGCCGCTGCCGCTCACGGCGGCTGCTCGAAGCCACGCGCGCGCGTTTGGCAACAATCGGCGCACGCCTGCCGCCCGAGGCGGCAGCCTCCGACAGCCTCACCGAACGGGAGCTCCGCGTCGCCCGGCTCGCCGCCGCCGGACGCACCAACCGCGAGATCGCCGACCAGCTGATCGTGACCGTGAAGACGGTCGAATACCACCTCACCAACGCTTACCGCAAGCTCGGTATCCGGCAGCGCGGCGAGCTCGCTCAGGCGCTCGAACGAATCGAGCCGTGGTCGCGCCGCACCGACCGCGAGCGCCGCGATCTGTTTGAGCTCGAGCGCCGCGATCTGTGATTGCCGCGCGAACGCGGCTTCGCGCGGCGCTTGACTGAACCTGCGCTACCTGACATGGGGGTCACAACGCTCGGACCAGCCGGCACCGATACGGTCCGTGACTCGCCGCTCCCGCACCTTCGACCGACAAATGCGATCACGGCCGGTCCATCGGAGTCGACCCGCACTCGGGCCTTGCAGGAGAGCCGAGCGCGGGCTAAATCGATCGCTAAAGAGGCGATGTTCCGCAGCTTCAAATCGAGTCGGTCGCGAGGCACGAAGCGCGGCGCTTCGCCCCAAGTCTGGAACTGGCGGGTGTAGGGAAGCGCTGGGATCGCTCCCCCGGTCAGGACGCCGGCGCCGGCCTGCACGCCCGAGGGTGGCGGATCGCTGACCACCCGCCGCGCACCAAGGTAGTCGGCGGCGGGGGTCACCGAATCGTTGATCGCGAGCGTCAGGTGCTCGGCGATCGGAAACAGGTCGAGCTCGTAGCGGTAACCGAGACCGAACATAGTGCGCGCATCGGTGAGGTAGTAGTCGGGCCTTACGAACTCGTCGACGACCGCGTTCCACTGGATCACCGGCACCCACCGCAACGATGCGGCACGCCCGGGCTGCAGGTTCGCACCGACCTCGACAAACGCTCCCGCGAAGAGATCCGGGAACTGCTGCGCGAGCTGGTAGGTGCCGCCCGCGCCCATCGAGTAGCCGGCGACGACCGTGAGCGACGGGTCGAGCTGGTAGTGGCGGGCGACGTCGGCCCAAGCCTCGAACACGTCAGCCAAAGCCGCGTCGCGGTAGGCGCCGTCCGGTCCCCGAGCGAGCGGCGTGAGCACGACCGAGGTCGTGCCGCTGCGTTGCGCAAGCTGGGCCTGCGTACGCGACTCGGAGAACTGATTGTGGTTGGCAGAGTGGGCGTGCAGCAGGAGCACGAGCCCGTAGGGGCCTGAAGAAGCCTTCGGCACGTAGAGGTTGTAGGGCTGTAGTTGCCCTTGGTACTGGCCCGGACAGTCGCGCGGGATGTTGTCGCAGTTGACCGAGAGGTCGACACCCTGGCCCGCCCCGGTGGTGAAGTGACTGGCGAAGATGCGGTTGAGCGAGCCGTAGCGCTGCACGTCCGACTCGTCGTTGACCCGCCGCTCGAGCTTCCCGAAATCGATCTCGCGCGTGAAGGGCGTCATGTTGCCCTTGGCAAGTTCCGCCGCCTGCAGCTGGTCGCGCCAGGCGGTGCTCGAACAGCACGTGGCGGGCTCGCGGCGGAACGCGACGTTGAAGAAGGCGGTCGGCTGCGCCAAGCCTGCCGCCCCATCCGGATGCTCGGCGTCACGTACCGCTTGCGGCACCAGGTAGCGCTGCGCTCGACGGTCCCAGAGGCCCACTCCAACTGCCACCAGCCCCCTGCCGGCGCCCGGGTCCCACACGCTTCGCGGTACACGAACTTCGAGCTGACTGCGGGCGCTGTCGACCGAAGAGCTGATCGCGCTTGTGCGGGTGGTCCGCCCCGCCGCGTCGGTGAGGTACGCGGTCGACCCGTTGACGGTTACGAACACATCGGCCGGGCCGCTCGCGTTGGCACCCAGCGGGTAGGGCCGCGTTGCGCTACCTGGCCGACCGAGCGCCAACGTCACGCCGACCAGTGCGGGGTCGGTCATCGTGTTCAGCGTCACGCGGAAGGCCACCGCTTCCGCCAAGGGCTTGACGCGAACCTCCACTAAGTCGGCAACGTTTCGCCGGTACTGCGGTGCCGAGGGGTACGTGTAGGTGCCCTGGGGAGGCGCGGTTTGGGTCGGTTGGGGTTCCGAGTAATCACGGAACTGGCCCTTGGCACCGTTGTCATCGAACAGATAGTCCTGGTACAGGTACTCGCCGTCGCGGTAAGCCGAAGATCCCGAGACGAGGATCGGCGGCGCCCGCCAGATGCCGGTGTTTGTGAGCTGGGGCGCGACCGCCGGGGGCCAGCGCAAGAGGTCGGGGCCGGCGGTGCGTGGTAAACCACTCGGTGCGGCCTCGGCGACCGCTGCACCCAACAGCCCCGCCACCGCGCCGACCAGCGGCACCAACCGCAAAAACGCACTAAACGTCCTACGGCGGCCGTTCATGCGCTCCCTCACCGGCCGGGCGCCGCCGCGCACGCTGCGGCTTTCGCAGGTTGGACGATGAAGGCGTAGGACGCCGGCGGCAGCGAAACCGCCGCGCGGCGCACCGCTACCGGTCGCAGCACTGGCACCACACCGTCGGGTGCCGCCAATTCGCGACCGTTGAGCAGCACGCTACGCGACTGGAGGTTGGGAGCGGTGACCAGGTACAGCTGTGCCCGCCGCGCGCCCCGGCCGCGCAGACGCACCACGCGCCGCTCGGTGCGCGAGAGGTTGAGCGCGAGAGCGTGACGCTGCCCGCGCGATCCGGCGTGCAGCTCGCGAACAACCGCAAATCGGGCGCGCCCCCGGCGGCAGCTGGCGCGAGCTGCTCGGTCCCCATTAAGCGGCGCCAGAGCAGCGCCGCCCAGTAGTCCGGATTAGGCCGCAAGGTGCCTTGCTCGAGTAGCCCGTAAGTGCCGCCCTCGAGCGCTTGGCGGACCAGAACCCTGACGCCGCGGCGAGCGAGCTGTCCGAGCTGGTTGAGGAAGAAGAAGGTCGCGGCGTGGCGGTCGGAGTAGCCGACTTGGCCGCCGCAAGCGGCCGATCCGGTTTCACCGAGCCAGATCGGCGCGCCCGGGTTGTAGCGATCCCGCAGCGCGGTCATGTAGTCGAGGTTCTCCAGTTGGCGGTCGAGCCACTGCGGGTCGAGCGTGTCGGCGGGCACCTGTGGCTCGTACGGGCAGCGGTCGGAGAAGGCGGGGTAGAAGTGGTAGTTGACGGCGCCGTAGATGCCGGGCACCAGCGGCATCGTGTCGCGCGCCTCGGGGCCCAGGATCAGGCGCACGGCGTCGGCGGTCGGCCCCGGGTCGGGGAGACCTCTCCACTCCAATATAGGTCGGCAGAGAATCAGCTTGTTTGCGGGTCTTCTTCGAGTTCGGTCGAGTTGGGTCAGGCTGTTCGGGGAGAAAATCCGGGAGAAAAAACCGTCCGCCCGACGCGCTAGCGTTTGCGGTCATGCCGACCCTCGACCCGACCTTCGCCCGCTCGGTCTCCGGCCACGTCAAGCTGCGTCGCGGCAAGCGCCGCAGCACCTGGTACGCCAAGTGGCGCGACGCCCAGGGCGCCCAGTTCGAGCGCCGCCTGGGCCTCGACTGGGACCAGAAGGGCCCGCCGCCTCCCGGCTACCTGCGCGAGAAGGACGCCAAGGCGGCGCTGGGCCTGATCCTCGCCGACGCGCGCCGCGGCGCTGTCGAGCAGGTCCGGACGGGCGTGACCTTCCAGCTCGCCGCCGAGGAGTGGCTGGCCTGGGGCATCCGCGACCGCGACTGGAAGCCCTCGACGCTCTCCGACAACCGCTCGGTCGTCAACGCGCACCTGCTGCCATCGTTTGGGCCCAAGCGGATCGAAAGGATCACGGCGAGCGACATCGAGCAGTGGCGCGACGAACTCGTCGACGAACGCGGCGTGAGCCGGCGCACCGCCAACAAGTGCCTGGTCGTCCTCGGCGCGATCCTCGAGCGCGCGACCAAGACCCACGGGCTGGTCAAGAACCCCGCGCGCGAGGTGGCCAAGCTGCGCGAGCGCTACGACCCCAACCAGTACGACTTCTTCTCGCCCGACGAGGTGCAGGCGCTCGCCGACGCCGCCGCGTCGCCGCAGGACCGCGCGGTCTTCCTGACCGCGGCGTTCACCGGGCTGCGGATGGGCGAGCTGATCGCGCTGCGCTGGGGCGACGTGGACTTCGACACCGAGGCCCTGCACGTCTACGGCTCCTACTCGCTCGGCACGCTGACCGCGCCGAAGTCGGGCCTCACGCGCACGGTGCCGATGGCCGAGCAGGTGCGCGACGAACTGGACGGCCAGCGGCGGCGCGTTCCGCACGATCGCGCCGACCTCGTGTTCCCCGGCGAGCGCGGCGAGTACCTCGACGGCTCCGCGCTGCGGCGCCGCTACAAGAAGGCCCTCGAGCGCGCCGAGCTGCGGCCGCTGCGCTTCCACGACCTGCGCCACACCTTCGGCTCGATCGCCATCAACCAGGCCACCATCGTCCAGGTCCAGGCGTGGATGGGCCACGCCGACATCGACACGACGATGAAGTACATGCACCACCGCAGCCGCGCCGGCGACGCGCGGCTGCTCTCGGCGGCGTTCCGCGCCAAGAAGCGCAAGGCCGCGAAGAAGGCGGCGCCGGCGTAGCGCGGCGGTTCACCGTCGCTTGTAGCTCATGTGCTACAGTGCGCTCGTGTCGGACGAGGTCTCCGTCCGTGAGCTGCGCAACCGGACCGCCGAGGTGCTTCGCCGCGTCGAGTCGGGCGAGCGGCTGCGCGTCACGGTCGACCGGCGACCGGTGGCCGAGCTGGTCCCGCTCGCCTCGCGCACGGTGTGGGTGCCGCGCCGGCGCGCGATCGACGCGCTCGTGCAGGCCGACCCGGCGCTGCGCGACGAGCTCGCCGAGGCTCTGCCGGACACCGTCGCCGAGCTGTGAGGGGCCTGCTCGACACGTCGGTGTTCATCGCCGGCGAACAGGGCCGCGCGCTGGCCGCCGAGCGACTGCCCGACGAGGCGGCGATCTCCGTCGTCACACTGGCCGAGCTCGAGCTCGGAGTCCACATGGCCGCAGATGAAAGCGTGCGCGCCGGCCGGATCCGCACCCTGCGTGCCGTGCAGACCACCTACGTCGCGCTGCCCGTCGACGGCGACGTCGCGTCGGCGTTCGCCGCGCTCGTCGCCGCGGCGCGACGCGCAGGGCGACGCGCGAAGGTCCAGGACGCCTGGATCGCCGCGACCGCGCGAGCGCACGACGTGCCCGTCTACACGCAGGACGACGACTTCGATGCGCTGGCCGTCGACGTCGTTCGCGTCTGAGCAGCGAGCGCGCGATCGGCCATACGATCGTCGACGATCGGCCGCACGGCGCACGCCAATCTCACCCAGCCCGACGATGCCTGCTGACTCCCTGCGCACGCTCGCCCGCCACCTCGACGTGCCGGAGCGCACCCTGCGCCGCGCCGCCGCCGAAGGTCTCGTGCGCGGCAGGCGCACAAGCGCGCGGCGCTCGCGAAGAGGACCTACCTGCGCCGGCACTGGCCGCTGCTGCGCGCGCTGCGCGACGCGCTGCGAACCGAGCCGAACGTGAGGCTCGCCGTGCTCTTCGGCTCGCAAGCCACGGGCCGAGCGACCGAGCGCTCCGACGTCGACCTTCTCGTCGCCTTGACCGACCCCGCGGCCGCGCGGGTGGCGGCCCTGACGGACGCCTGGAACGCCGGCTTGCCCGTGACGTGCAGATCGTGCGCCTGCAGGACGCAGAGCAGGCGCCGTCCGTGATGGCCCACGCCCTCGAACAGGGGCGCCTGCTCGTCGACCGCGACGGCCGCTGGGCGCAGCTCAAGGCGCGCGAGGCGACGTGGCGCCGGCGCGCCGCGAAGGCGAGCGAGATGCCGCTCGCGCGCGCGATGCCCGACCTCGAGCCGTGGCCCGATCAGCCGGTGGCGCCGAGCGGGCGTCGTGCCAGCCAGCGGTCGACGACGTAGCCGCCGAAGGGCAACACCGCACCGACGAGCACCAGGCCGGTCGTCCGAGTCGCCCAGCCGGCGCGCGACGCGAGGTTGAACGCCAGCAGGACGTAGGCGATGAACAGCAGCCCGTGCAGCGGACCGAGGATCTGCACACCGACGGGCTCGTCGTGGCCGTACTTGACGTAGGTCGCCACCAACAGGGCGAGGAAGCTCGTCGCCTCCGCCAGGGCGGTGATGCGGAAGGTGCGCTCCAGCGATGAGGTCACGGGCAGCGACTCTAGCGTCCACGGCGTCGCGGGATCCCGTGTCGCCGGGCGCCCACGCGGCCGCTGCAACCCGCTTCGACGTAGCATCTTGGTCGTCCTGTGATGCCCACCCCGCGCTCGTCGATCTGTCTTTTCGCCGTGGCTGCCGTGTTCGCCGCCTGCGGTGAGCGCGAACAGCCCAGCGCGGTGCGTGCCGGCGCGGCTTCGCTGGCGAAGCTGCGCGAGACCGACCCGGACGCAAGCCGGCTGCTGGGCGGCCGGCTGGAGGAGTTCCGCCGCCGCCTCAAGGCGGCGCGCGGTCGACCGGTGGTCGTCAACCAGTGGGCGTCGTGGTGTGGCCCGTGCCGGTACGAGTTCCCGTTCCTGCAGCGCCAAGCGCTCAAGCTGCGCGGCCGGGTCGCGTTCCTGGGCGTCGACAGCAACGACAGCGCGACCGACGCGAGGAAGTTCCTCGCGCGCTACCCGACGCCGTATCCCCACATCGAGGATCCCAAGGCCACGATCGCGCGGACGTTCGGCGGCGGCCGGGCATGGCCGACGACCGCATTCTACGACGCGCGCGGACGGGTCGCGTTCGTCCATCAGGGCGCCTACGCCAGCGAGGCCAGGCTGGCCGAGGACATCAGGCGGTACGCGCGTCGTGGTTGAGTCGCCCAGCATCCTGCTTGCGTTCGCCGCGGGCTTCGTCTCCTTCGTGTCGCCGTGCTGCCTGCCGCTCGTGCCGGGCTACCTGGCGACCGTGTCGGGCGTCGAGCCGGGGCGGCTTCGCCGCCGCGGGGTCGACCCGCGGGTCGTAGGCCGCAGCGCCTTGTTCGTGGCGACGTTCTCGGCGCTGTTCATCCTGCTCGGACTCGCCGCGACCGCGGCGGGATCGTTTCTGTTCGACAACCAGCCGACGCTCAACAAGATCGCGGGGGTGGCGATCATCGCGATGGGCGCCCTGTTCGTCGCGTCGGTGTTCTTCGTGCGCCTCAACCGCGAGCTCCGCCCGCACGCGCTCATCGAGCGGGCCGGTCGCGGCGGGCCGATCGTCGCGGGCGCCGCGTTCGCGCTCGCCTGGACGCCCTGCGTCGGGCCGACGCTCGGCGCCATCCTCGGGCTGACCTCCACCGCACAGGGCACCAGCCGCGGCGCGCTGCTGCTCGCCGTCTACTCAGCAGGGCTCGCCGTGCCCTTCCTGCTCTCGGCCGTGGCATTCGACGGTGCTACGCGCGCCTTCGCGTTCTTCAAGCGCCACTACGCCGCCATCCAAGTCGGGTCCGGCGCGGTGCTGATCGCGATGGGCGTCCTCGTTCTGACCGGCGAGCTGTTCCGGCTGAACATCGAGGCCCAGCAGTTCCTGGACCGCTTCGGGCTGAACTTCTTCCAGTCCGTCTGATCTCCCCCGCCTGCCCACGCGCACCGTGCCCGAGCCCGCCCCTGCGTCCTCGCCTTCTGCCGCCGACGACCCGCGCGCGGCGGCGGCCGCGTGGCCGTGGTGGTTCGGACCCGTCGGGTTCGTCGCCGCGTTGATGCTGACCGTCGTCGTCGGCGGCCTCGTCGGCGCCGCGGTGCGGAGCGCCGGCGGGCCCGGTCACCGCGCCGATCATGTGGCCTCGCTGCTGGCCACACTGATCCAGGACGCGGCGCTGGTGCTGGTCGCCGTGGCCTTCGCCGCCACGGTCGGGCGGGTGGCGGCGGCCTCGTTCGGGCTGCGGCCGGCGCGCCTGGTCCCGGCGGCGGGACTCGTCGCCCTGACCCTGGTCGGCTTCTACGCGGTCAGCGCGGCGTGGACAGCGCTGGTGGACCCGCAGGCCGAGCAGGACACGCTGGCCGCGCTGGGGGCGGACGAGACCCCGGTCCTGCTCGTCGCCAGCGCGATTCTCGTCGTCGCTGTGGCCCCGCTCGCCGAGGAGCTGTTCTTCCGCGGGTTCTTCTACCGCGCCCTTCGCAACCGGCTCGGCGTGCCGGCAGCGATCACGGCCGTGTCGCTGCTCTTCGGCGCCATCCACTACACCGGCCCGCGCACGCTGGCGCTGTTGCCGATGCTCGCGCTGCTCAGCGCGCTGTTCTGCCTGCTCTACGAGCGGACCGGATCGCTCTGGCCCGCCGTCGCGCTGCACACGATCAACAACGCCGTCGCGTTCGCGGCGACCACGCAAACGCCAGGAGCGGCGCTCGTGGGCGGCGCGATCGGCGCGCTGATGCTCGGTGCATGCGCGCTCGTACCGGCCCGCCTGCAGGCGCCCGGATGATCGCCGGGGCCGCCGCACCGAAAGCGGCCGGCGCCGCGAAGCGCGGCGCGAGAGCCACAGCGATGCGGCAGTATGCGCGCTCATGCGCGGCGGGCTCGCTGTGATCGCAACTTCGCTGACCGCGCTGCTGGTCGCCTGCGGCGGCGACGAGTCGCCCAGCCGACCGGATGCGGGGCCGAGTCGCACCGAGCCGTCGCCCGCCGAGCGGCCGACCGCCGCCGCATTCCCGGCCGCGTCCGGGGAAAGCCTCCAGGCGATCGCGGACCAAGCCAAGGCCGGGCCACAGGTCGGGCTCGCGACATCCGTCATCGTGCCCGGCCGCCAGCGGCTGGCGTTCGGGCTGATCGACCAGTCCGGCAAGCTCCTCGAGCTGCCCGCGGCCGTCTACGTTGCGCGATCCCCGTCGGGACGGGCGCAGGGGCCGTTCCTCGCGCCGCAGGATCCGCTGACGGTGGCACCCGAGTTCCGCAGCAAGACCGGCGCCGGCTCGGGCGGCGGCGTCAGCGCCATCTATGGCGCCGACGTTCGGTTCCCGCGACCCGGCCGCTACGCGGTGCTGGTCCTCGCCAGCCAGGCGGGCCAGCTCACCGGCGCCGCCACGCAGGTCACCGTGCGCCGTCGCGCCCCCGTCCCCGCGATCGGGCAGCCCGCGCCACGCATCGCCACCGACACCGTCGCGTCGGCCGGCGGAGACATCGCCAAGATCGACACCCGCGTGCCACCCGACGACATGCACAAGGTCAGCCTCGACGACGTGCTCGGCAAGCGGCCGGTCGCAATCCTCTTCTCGGCGCCGTCGCAGTGCGAGACGCGCACCTGCGGACCGGTGCTCGACGTCGCCGCCCAGCTCGACCGCACGTACGGCAGGCAGATGACCTTCATCCACCAGGAGCCATACGCCGGTAACCAGGAGCGCAACGGCCTCAACCGCCCGGCCAAGGCGTTCGGCCTGCCGACGGAGCCGTGGCTGTTCACGATCGACCGGCGCGGCCGGATCGCCGCGCGCCTCGAGGGCGCC
Source organism: Thermoleophilum album (assembly GCF_900108055.1). Lineage (GTDB taxonomy): Bacteria > Actinomycetota > Thermoleophilia > Solirubrobacterales > Thermoleophilaceae > Thermoleophilum > Thermoleophilum album. The sequence continues at coordinate 314,948 of NZ_FNWJ01000001.1, forward strand.
TTCGGCGTCCGCGCGTTCACCCGCGCCGTGCAGGCCGCGCTGCGCTGACGGCCGGCTCGCCCGCCGCGGCCTCCGGCGTGACCGCGGGTTCCGGGGCGGCGGCCGGCCGCGCCTCCTCGGATGCTCGCGCCGCCGCCGCTTCCCGGCGATCGAAGTCGGCGGCGGCCCGCCAGAAGAACAGCGTTAGCGCGACCATGATGATGATCACGTCGAGGCTCATCATCATGCCGCCCGCGGTCTGCTGGTCCGCGAGCGGTGTGAGGCCATAGCGCTGCGTGGTCGAGCCGTAGACGCCGGCGTAGAAGGCCTGGCCGCCGAAGATGAACGCCATCCCCAGAAAGACGCTGACCATCCGCGCGGCGAAGATGTGCCCGATCTTCCACAGCTCGCCGGGCATGCGCCCCCGGCCGGGCTCAAGCGCCGACCACCACACCAGCACGCTGATCGCCAGAAACGACTGGTGCTGGAAGGCGTGCAGCGCCTCGCTGCGCAGCGCGCCCTCGAACGCCGGACGCAGATGCCACGCGTACAGCACGACCGCGTAGACGCCGATCGCCACCGCCGGCCGGCGCAGCGCGCCGAACGCCGCGCGGATGGCTCGCCGCCGGGCGAAGATGACGAGCAGGCGCGGCGGCAGCAGGTGCACGAGCACGGGCGTGCGCGCGCCGGCGATCAGCAGCGGGGCCGCGATGTCGGCCAGCAGCAGGTGCTCGGCCATGTGCGCGGACATCAGCTCGTCGGCATACGCCCCGGACGGCCCGACCACTGCGACGGCGACAAGCGCCACGCCGCCGTACCACGCCGCCTGCTGGCGGCGCGGCGTGCTGCGTCCCCGGCGGCGCAGCACGCGGACCGCGCGCGCGTAGGCGGCGATCGCGACGCCGCTGACCACGAGGACGGTCGGCTCCAGCTCAACCGGCATGCGCACGCATTGTCGCTCGTGCCGTGCCGGCCGGGCCGCGCGGCCGTTCTTCGTAGCCTCTGCGCGAGCGGGTCAGGGTCGTTTCGCCTCGCGTGGCGCGCGACCCTTCTGGGCGACGCGCGCATATCGCAGACGAAGGGCTGGAACACATGGACCCTGACATCTCCTGGTCGCTTGCTCCGGGACCGGTCGTGCTCCTCACCGCCGTCGCGGTCTGGTACCTCAGGCGCTGGCGGCGCACCGGGGAGCGCCCGCTGCGGGTCGCCCTGTTCCTGGTCGGGATCGCGGTGACGGCGGCGGCGCTGCTGTCCCCGATCGACACCCTCAGCGAGCAGTTCTTCTTCGTTCACATGGTCCAGCACCTGCTGCTGCTGGACATCGCCGCGGTTCTCCTCATCCTGGGCCTCACGCGGAAGATCCTGCGTCCAATCACGCGCCGGATGGTCGACCTGGAACGTCGCGCCGGGGTGTTCGCGAGCCCCGCCTTCGCGATCACGCTCTACGTGGTCACGATGTGGATCTGGCACGTCCCGGCGCTGTACGACGCGGCGCTCGGGAACGCGTTCCTTCACGCGTTCGAGCACGTCTCGTTCGCGCTGGCCGGCACGCTGTACTGGTGGCACATCTTCTCGCCGATCCGCAGCCGCCACCGGCTGCTCGGCCTTGGTGCCGCCGGCTACATGGTCTCCACGAAGATCCTGGTGGGGCTGCTCGGCGTCTTCCTCACGTTCGCGCCGGACTCGTTCTACGGGTTCTACGAGGAGCAGCCGCGGTTCTGGGGGCTCTCCGCTGCCGAGGACCAGGCGGTCGGCGGCGCCGTCATGGCGCTCGAGCAGATGATCGTCATGGGCGCCGCCTTTGCCTGGCTGTTCGTCCGCATGCTCGCCGAATCCGAACGCGACGAGCAGCGAAGGGAGCGCTATGGCGCTACGGGACAAACTCCGGACCCTTGTCCACGAAGTCCTCGCGAAACGCTCTGAGCGCGTCCCAGGTCCGGTCGTTGAGCGTCCGGCAGGTCAGCGACTGCGTCCACGCCGTCGCGGCCACCGCCGCCTGCATGTCCGTCTGGTTCTCGAACAGCAGGGTGTGGTAGCCGCTCTGGCCCTTGACCTCCTCGTTGTAGAGCGTCTCCAGCTGGGCGACCCGCCGCGCCGGGGTGCCGGGGCGGTACTGGATGTTGACGCGGCCGTGCTCCAGCGCATGCACGGACTGGCCGAGCTCCGGCGGGTTGCCGGCGGCGTAGATCCCGTCGGCGGCCGCGGAAGGCGCGTGCGCCCCTGACGTCGGAGGGTTCGTCCCGTACCGCACCGCCTCTTCGGTGTGTGAGCTGCCTTCGTCGCGGTGTTGCTTGACCTCGCAGCCCGCAGCCCTGGCGGCCGCCGCGAGATCCTGCTCGGAGCGGGCCGGGATCGCCGCGTCGGCCGAGGCGCCGCCGCCGCTGCCGCCGCCGTCGTCGCCGCCGGACGCGACGGCGATCACCACTGCGGCAGCGACGGCGGCCGCGCCTCCCGCGCCGGCGATCATCAGGCGCTTGCGACGCGCCTGCGCGCGACGCGCGGCCTCCTCCTTTGCCAGCCGTTCGCGGCGGCGCTGCTCCTTCTCCTTCTGCCTGCTGCTCATGTCACTCCTGCCGAACCGTTGATGTCTGGGGATGACGGCGAGGCTGTGTTCAGCGACGTCGGGAGCGACGGCGAAGGGCGCCGTCCGTCCCGCGGCTGGCGCGCCGGCGATCACGCAGCGCCTGCGCCGCGATCCAGCCGACGACCACGATCACCGGCGCGACGTACATCACGTTGACCAGCCAGTGGCCGCCATGGGCGAGCACCACCATCGTCATCCTTCTTCCTGTCGAACCCGGCAGCGAGAGCGCGATCAAGCCCGCCGCAGCGGGGTGGCCCCGCCCGCGCTGTCTTTATCGCGGCGCCTTGGCGCCGGTGAACGCGACCGCTGGGCGAGCGATCCGCCACAAGCGGTGCTCCGCCCACTCGACTGGCGGGCGGCAGCGTGCGTCAGTGCGACAGGACGGCTGGCGGGCCGCGGCCGGCCAGGTGCCGGGGCAGACGGCGCGTGCTCGGCGCGGCGGAGTCGGGCGCCGCGAGGGCGGCGGGCCGGGCCGCCGCAGGCGGAAGGCCAAGACGAACGCCGACAACGTCGGTGTCCGCGGCGGCGTCCTCGGCGCGGATGAAGAGCACGAGCAGGCCTGCGGCGACGACCGACAGTGGGAGCGCGAGCCAGCCGCCGGCGCCGAACACCCCGCCGAGCCCCGGAGCGTGCCCTGCGGCCACCCAGCCCTCGCTGAGCTCCTGGACGGTGAACACCAGGACGAGCGCGCCGGCGAACGACACGCCGGCCTGCGCGCGGCTGAAGGGCTCGCGTCCGCGTCGCGCGAACAGCAACCGCCACAGCAGATGGCCGACGAGGAAGGCCATCGCCAGCCCGATAAGCGGCTCGACGCCCAGCAGGTAGTCGTGGCCGGAGTCGTGCAGCGCCTGCTCGGCCTCGCCGCCGAACGCTCCGAGGTAGCGGAGCTGATGGACGCCGAACGCGCCGGCACAGAGCAGCGCGGCGGTGCGCAGCGACGAGAGCCGTCGAGACATCGACGAGACAGCCTACGCGCCCGCGCGACGGCACGCCGCGAGCGCTTCGGTCACGCTCGCAGCTCGACGCGCATGGCGCCGGCCAGCGCCCCGCCGAAGACGTGCTGCGTGTCGCCGAAGCGCACGGTCAGCGGACCGCCGAAGGGCTGGCGGTCCAGGACCTCGAGCGCGTCGCCGAGCCGCACGCCGCGCTCGTCGAGGTAGCGCAGCATCGCGGGGTCGGAGTCCGAGACGCGCACGAAGCGGCCACGGTCGCCGGGCTCCAGGTCGGCCAGGCTGCACGTCTCGCCCTCGTCGATGTGCAGGTCGGCGTCGGGGATCGGGTCGCCGTGGGGATCGTGGGTGGGATCGCCGAGCTTCGCCGCGATCCGCGCCTCGAGGTCCTCCGACAGCACGTGCTCGAGCGCCTCGGCCTCGTCGTGGACGCGGTCCCAGGGAACCGCGAGGTGCTCGGCGAGGTACAGCTCCAGGAGGCGGTGATGGCGCAGGACCTCGAGCGCCAGCCGCTCGCCCTCTGCGGTCAGCCGCACGCCCTTGTAGGGGACGTGCCTGACAAGGCCGCGGCGAGCGAGCTTCTTGGCCATCGCCGACACCGAGGCAGGGGTGACACCGAGCCGCTCGGCGAGGGCATTCGTGGCCGCCGCCCCCGCGCCGCTGCGCCGCTGCAGCGCATAGATCGCCTTCGCGTAGTCCTCCACGGCATCCGAACGCTGCTGGAGCTCCTCCGCTGCCATCACACCGTGACCAGCAGCGCGGTGACGAACATGATCGCCAGGCCCGCGAGCACGCCGGCGACCGCGAGCGGGTGAAGCGTGCGCCCCTCATCGTCACGCAGCGACGGCGCAAGCTGGACCACGACCTGGACGATCGCCCCCGCACCCAGACCGAAGAGGAACGCCGCGGCGCTCGGGTTGAACGCGGCCGCGCCAAGCCACGCCCCCGGGATGACGGGAGCGCCGGCGATCAGCCCGAGCGCGACGAGCCTGCCGATCCGCGGCTTGCGCGCCGCGATCGGGGCGACGATCGCCAGCCCCTCCGTGGTGTTGTGGATCGCGAAGCCGACGACCAGGAACGCGCCGAGCGCCAGCGCACCGACCGCGTACGCCGATCCGATCGCCACGCCCTCTCCCAGGTTGTGCAGGCCGATGCCAACCGCGACGAGCAGCGCGAGGCGCGCTCCGCTCGCGCTCGAGCGCCGTTGGTCCAGCCATGCCGACACGCCGCTGAGGACCAGGTAGGAGACGGCGATGCCCACGAAGACGAGTGCGGCGCCACCAAATGCCTGCGAGCCCGACCCGGCGAGTTCCAGCCCCTCCAGGGTCGCGTCGAGCCCCAGCCACGCCAGCAGCCCGACGGTCAGCGCCATCACCGCGCGCAGCCACGCACGCGGGATGCGCCGCACCCACGGCAACCACAGCATTCCCAGCGCCACGGGGATGACGCCGACGTAGACGCCGAGCAGCGCCATCAGCCCCAGGAACGAGAGGTCGCTGTCCGGGGTCTGCACGGCGACCGGGATCTCCTGCTCGATCGTCGCGCCCGTCGACGTCAGCAGCGCGATCGAATACGCCTCGCCCTCCACCCACGGCTGCTGGATGCGCAGCGTCTCCGATTCGAGCCGTCCGATCGGCCGCTCCGCGCCGGTGAACCCGACGTAGGCGTCGTTGACCAGCACCTGGGCGATCGCCACGGCGTCCGGGCCGTCGTTGCGGACGGTGAGCTCGATCGCGCCTGGCTCGAGGACCGTGCGCTCGACGGCCAGCTCCTCCACCGGCGGGCCGGTCCGCTCGCCGAGCCCGGGGCCGTCGAGCAGCGCGAAGCCGCCGATCACGACAGCGGCGAGAGCAAGCGGGGCGAGCCCCACCAGCCAGCGCGGAAAGCGTCCCTCACGCCCGCGGACAAGCTCTCCGGTCGCGGTGCGGGCCTCCATCACACGACCTCGAAGAACCCTTGCCACCCGAGCTCGGTGAACTCGGACTGGTGGGCGTGGAACATGAAGCGCCCGGTGTCCGGGAAGCGCCACTCGAGGATGCCGCGCTGGCCCTGGCACTGCATGATCGTGTCGGTGTACTCGGCCGGCCGCAGGGACGTCCCGGTCGGGTAGTAGTCGAAGAAGTTGCCGTGCAGGTGGTAGGAGTTGACCGGGTCGAACTCGGTCATGTTGCCGAGGTACAGGCGCACCAGCTCGCCGCGCTTGACGCGGATCGGCGGGTCCATGTAGGCGAAGCCGATCCCGTTGACCGCGTAGATCTCGTTCTCGCGGTCGAAGTTCGTGTCGAACCCGTGCATGACCATCACCATCTCGTCGGCGTCCTCGCGGCCGTCCTTGGGGTCGACGATGAACGCGCCGTAGAGGCCCTTGGCGATGTGCTCGGCGAGCGGGCGGACGTGGCAGTGGTACAGGTGCATGCCGAACGGCTCCGCGTCGAACTCGTAGGTCGTGCTCTGGCCGGGCTCGATCTGCCCGGCGCCCACGCCCGGCACGCCGTCCATGGCAGCCGCGTGGATGCCGTGGAAGTGGATCGTGTGCGGGTGGCGCGAGCCGTTGGCGAACCTGATGCGCAGGCGCTCACCCTCGCGCGCGCGGATGGTCGGCCCGGGGATGCGCCCGTTGTACGTCCAGGCCGGGAAGGTCACGCCGGGCGCGACCTCGACGTCGCGATCGGTGGCGACGAGCTCCCATTGGCGCAAGACGCGTCCGCTCGGCAGCCGCGTCGTCTTGCCCCAGTCGAAGTCCCGCAGAACCCGATGCGGGTCGAAGCCGTTGCGGTCGGCGTCGACCTTCCCGCGGAATGCCGCGTGGCCCGCGGCGTCGCCACGACCGTGCCCGCCCGCCGAGTGGCGGGCGGCGCGGGCGACCCGACCCGTGTCAGAGCCGGCGAGCGCCTCGGTCACGACGACTCCCGCCGCACCTGCAGCGGGAAGCCACGCGAGCAGCTTTCGCCTTGTTAGCCCCGCCACAGGCAGCATTGTGCGATGTCTAACTCCTTCGTCAAGCGCGGCAGAACGGCGGCGAGGCGAGAAGGCGCCACGAGCGGTTGGCATAGCGCGGCGCCGCCTCGCGCGGGGCGCGGGACGGCGGGGTGGCGCTCTCGCCGCGATCCAGCACGAACAGGCGGGCGACGCGTGAGGTTGCGGGCGCGACGTAGACGCCGCCTTGACCAGGCTGGGATCGCACACGGAACTTGCTCGCCGGTTGGTCGAGCCAGGCGGCGAGCAGGGGTGTGAGGCGGTGACTCGCCACAGTGACCTCGGGGCACCACCCCAGCGACCGGCGGTCCGCGTGGACGGCGGCGTGGAGATCGTCCACGATCTGACGCTGCGCGGCGATCGTCGACTGCAGCCGCTCGATCCGCTCGACTTGAGCCGGCGTGAACGCCGCGAACATCAGGACCGCTACGACGGCGAACGCCCGAAGCGGCCACGACGCCCCCCTCGCGCGACGCACACCCTCGACCACGCCCACCGCCGCCAGCACGACGACCAGGGCGCCGGCGAGTAGCAGGTAGCGTCCGAGCACCGGCAGCCCGCCCGCGGCGAGCGCGGCGAACGCCAGCCCGGCGACGAGCGTCGCGCCGAGCAGTGGCCGCGCCCGCGCGCGCAGCGGGCCGATACACAGCGCCGCTCCGCCCAGGGCTGCGAAGAGGACGGGCTCGCGAACGATCTCACCCAGGCGCCGCGGTGCGAGAAGCGCCGCATCACCCAGGCCTCTCGGCCGCTCGAGCACCCTGGCCGCCTCCTGCGTGCCCGTCAGCGACCAGAGCGGATCGCCGGCGAGGACAGCGTCGGCAAGCAGCCACGCCGCCGGCGCCAGCACGGCGAGCCCTGCGAGCCGAACGACCGTGATCGCATCCGGTCTCCTCGCGGCCAGCACGTACGCGGCATAAGCAAAGCCCAGCAGCCAGGCTTCGGGTCGCAGCAGCCCGGCGAGCCCGAGGATCAGCATGATCGGCGTGAACGCGCTCGGTCGTCGCAGCGCGAGTGCGACCGCGGCGAGGACCAGCGCGGCGTACGGGATGTCGATGTAGGCGCGGACGCCGAACGAGAGCACCGGTTCTCGGGTGAGCACGAGGACCGCGGCGACCACGCCCGCCACGCTTCCGGACACGGCGTGGGCCACGGCGAAGGCGGCAGCGGCCAGCGCACCGAGCGCGACGAGCGCGCCGATAGCCACCACGGGCTGTGCCGTGTGCTCGAGCGGAGCGAGCACGGCGCCTGCCGCGATGACCAGCGGTTTCGGCGTCGGGGCGCGCTCCACCGTCAGTTCGGGAGTCCGGCCTTCGGCGAGCTCGTGCCCCCAGTTGAGGTTGAAGAGCGTGTCGTAGTTGACGAAGCCAAGGCCGGCGAGCAGCCATGCGAGAACTGCGCCAGCGACGACGTGAGTCAGAGCGCGCTGCACGGGCCCTGACCGTAGCCAGCGGCCGCACCGCGGGCCCCCGCTGACCGAACCGGCGGCACCCCGTCGTAGCCGCCGTGTGGCGCGAGGACGCTGCCTGCGCCTGATTGCGGCAACGGCGCCGGCGGCAACGCGGGGGCCCGCGCTGGGGCTGTGATCCCCGGCACTACGGTCCCCAGCAGCGCAGGCTGCTACAGAGATGCCGTGGCTCCCCGCAGCACAGTTGTCGCAAACAGCGCGATCTACGAGTTCCAACCGCGACCGGTGACCGTGACGGCACGATGAGCGCAACGTGGTTCCTGCTGGCCGCCGTACTCGCGGCGGCAGCGTCTTACGGCGTGCGTTGGCGCCAGGCGGCGGACGCTCGCGGGTGGCACCTCGTCGCGTTCGGGGCTGGTGCCGCCGTCGTGCTCGTCGCCGCGCAGGGCCCGCTGTACCGGCTCGCCGAGACGCGGTCGGCCGTAGCCCACGTCGCCGTTCTCATCCTGCTCATCCACGTCGCGCCGCTGCTGATGGTTCGTGCCATCACGCCCGGCGTCCTGGGGCGGCGGGCTCCCGCGTTCGCGTCGCTGGCCGAGCGCACGCCGCTGTTCGTGCCGCTCGTGCTGCTGGCCGCCGTCGCCTACGGCTGGCACGTCCCGGCCGCCTTCGACGCAGCCGCCGGCAACCCGCTGCTGGCCGCTCTGCAGCATGCCTCGTTCCTGTTGGTCGGCTTCATCGTGTGGCTGCCCGTCGCGGGCGACCCGGCGTGGCGGCGCCGCCTGCGCGGCATCGCCGCCTTCCTGTACATGACCGCTGACGAGCTGATCTTGGGCGCCCTCGGGATCGTGCTGACGTGGGCTCCACGGCCGCTCTACGACGTCTACGTGAACGCGCCGCGCCGCCTGTGGGGACTCGACGCCGGCACCGACCAGACGGTCGCGGGCGCGGCCCTGACGGTCGTCGAGGAGGCGCCTATGGCGGTCGCGCTCGCGGTCGTGTTCATCCGCATGCTCGAGCGCGACGAGGCCGAGTTGCAGGCCGAGGAGCGCGGCATGGAGGAGCCCGGCGCGCAGTGACGGCGGACCGGCCTACTCCGTGGTGCGACGCTGCTCGGGCATCTCCAGCTGGACGAGCTCGCCGCCCTCGTGGTCGACCTGCAGCGTGGTGTGGGCGATCTCGAATTCGTCGTGCAACACGCGCTCGAGCTGGCGGCGCAGGGCGTGGCAGTCGGCGTCGCGGCCGACGATAACGTGGGCGGACAGCGCCGGGAAGCCGGAGGTGATCTCCCAGACATGGAGGTCGTGGACCTCGACGATGCCGCGCTGGCTGGCCATGGCGTGCCCGATGCGGTCGGGGTCGACGCCGCGTGGGGCGGCTTCGAGCAGCACGCCGCCGGACTGGCGCACGAGGCTGAGCCCTGAGCGCAGCATCAGCGCGGAGACGATGAGCGCGGCGATGCCGTCGGCCTCGCGGAAGCCGGTCGTGACGATGATCAGGCCGGCGCTGGCCGCGGCGACCGAGCTGTACAGGTCGGCGAGAACGTGGGCGCGGGCGCCCTCGACGTTCAGCGAGCGGCGCTCGGCGCGCGAGAGCGCCCACGCCGCACCGACGTTGACCAGGCCGCCGACGACGCCGACCACGATGACCAGCGCGCCCTCGACGTCGGGCGGCTCGAACAGGCGGCGCACGGCCTCGTAGCCGATGATCGCCGCGAGCACGAGCAGCGAGGCGCCGTTGACCAGCGCCGACAGGATCTCCGCCCGGCCGAGGCCGAAGGTGAAGCGCCCGCCGGGCGCTCGACCCGCCAGCCGCGCGGCGAACAGCGCGAGCGCAATCGACGCGGCGTCGGTGAGTATGTGCGCGGCGTCGGACAGCAGCGCCAGCGAGTTGGCGATGAGGCCGACGACCACCTCGACGCCCATGAACGCCGCGATGAGCGCCAGCGCGATGGCCAGCCAGCGGCGGTCAGCGTCGGCCGACGGGGCATGGCTATGGCCGGCGTGTCCGCCGCTGTGGTCGTGTTCGTGTGGCACTCGCGCTCCTGATTCGCGGGTAGACCGAGACTACGGGTACGGAACCGACCGTCGTGGGCTTGCCCGCCGTCGGCCCAGTTTCGCGGCCGGCGTGCGAGCTGGTCGTCTCATGATCCAGCGGCACGGACGTTAGCGATCACAAAGCCGCTTCGCGGGATGGCGGGCATCCGCGACAGGTCGACCCGGAGATCCTGTTCAGGGACGTCGTACTCGATCGACGAGCCGAAGAACGCGACGGCGACCTTGGTCAGCGCGATCGTCGACCACTCGCCGGGACAGCGGTGGTTCGTTCGATGGTCGCCGCCACCCTGCGGGATGAGCGTGTAGGGGTCGCCGGGCCAGTCCTGGAAGCGCTCCGGCCGGAACTCGTCAGGGCCCTCCCAGTGGCGCGGATCGCGGTTGGTGCCGTAGAGGTCGAGCAGGACCCGGCGACCTTCCGGAAACTCCACGCCGTTCCAGGTGAAGGGCTTGACGACGCGGCCGCCGACGAGCGGGAAGAACGGGTAGAAGCGACGGACCTCCTGCGCGAACTGCTCAAGTTCGCCGTCGCCGCCGGCGCGCACGCGTTCGGCCGCGTGCGGATGCTCGTGGAGCGCGAGTGCGGCGAACGTGACGTAGATCGCAACGGCGACCGTCGGGCGCAGGATGTTGATGAGCTCCACCGCAGCCGCCGCGGCGTCCAAAGGCTGTCCGTCGGAATCGCGGTGGCGGGCGATCACGTCTGCCGGGCTGCCGTCCGGCAACGTTCGGCGCCCGGCGCGGGCGTCCTCGATGATCTGGCGGACCCACCGCTCGTGGCGGGCGCGCAGCGCCTGCCCGCGCCACTGGCGCGGGCCGATGCTGCCGGCGCCGTGGAACATCGCCGCCAGCTCGCGCGTGCGCTGGTGGACCTCGGACTCCTCAAGCGGCACGCCCGTCCAGGTGCAGACCGCCCGGCAGAGCACCTCTTGGGCGGCCTCGAGGACGACGACCGCGTCGCGACGCTCCCACTGCGTCGCGGCCGTGGCGAACTCGGCGGCGGTGAGGTCCACGAGCCGGTCGAAGCTTCCTGGCCCGAGCAGCTGCAGGAACATCGCCTTGCGATGGTAGTGCGCCGCGCCGTCGAGCAGCGCGACACTGCCCTTGTCCTGCAGGAGCGTCAGCACGGTGGGCGGCATGGCCTTGAGGCGGGTCATTCGATCGTCGTCGTAGAACACCCGCGCGGCCTCGGCGCCGGTCATGCAGATCGCCGGCTGAAGCATCAGCCGCGTCTCGAAGACGTCGCTGCCGTAGCGCCGGGCGCGGCGCGGGATGAACTCATACGCCTCGCGCAGCAGCGCGACAGTGCTGTCGAGCGTCTTCTCCCGCGGGATCTTGCGTTCTGGGGTGGCTGTGCTGCTCATCGTTCCCTCCGTTCGTCGTCGTCGGCGACGATCGTTGGTGTCCAGGCGCCGGTGGGGCGCGACAGCCGCGCGAAGTAGGCGAGCGGCCTGCCGATCCGCTCCTCGAAGCGCAGCCCCGCCGTCTCGGCGCGGCGTTGCAGCGCGCCGGGTGCGACCCAGTGCGGGTCGCCGAACAGCTCGCCAACGACGAGCCGCCCGCCGGGCCGCAGGACGCGGGCGAGCTCGCGCAGCGCATCGTCCTGATCTGGGATCTCCCCCGGGACGCTGACGAGGAACGCGGCGTCGAAGCTGCGGTCGTCGTAGGGCAGCGACCGCGCGTCGCCCTGGGTGGCGACGATGTTGTCCAGGCCGCGTGCGCGGGCGCGGCGCGTCGTCAGGTCGAGCATGTCCTGCTGGACGTCGAAGATGTCCAGCCGGCCGCCGGCGCCGATCCAGTCCGCCACCGGGAGGGTGTAGTAGCCGGTGCCCGGTCCGACCTCCAGCACGCGAGCGCCGGCGAGCGGCCCCAGCGCCTCCGCAACCGCCCGCGCGTGATGAAGGGATGCGGGGCGTCGACCCAGAAGCGCTGGGAGTACGGGCACGCGGACGGGTGCCTGCGCCACCACAGCGCGGCGGCCAGCAGCCCGCCGCCGACCAGCTCGCCGGCACGGCGGCGGCGCGTCATAGCGGCACGTGCGCGGCGTCGCGCAGGTAGCGGTCAGGCGACCGGGCGAACTTGCCGGCGCAGAGTGCCGAGCAGAAGTACCGCTCGGTGCCGTCATGCTCGATCGAGGTGGCCGCCTGGTCGACGTCGAGGCGCATGCGGCAGACCGGATCGATGACCCACCGGCCGTCGCGCGCGTCCTCGTCGACGCTGCGCGCCCGGAAGAGGTGGACGGGGGCGGCGACGTGGCGCAGCTCGTGCGCGCCGCAGCCCTCGAAGACCACGCCGTCCGGCATGCCGGCCGCGTCGCGCGTCGCGGCGGTGAGCAGGACTTCGCATGGGCCGGCGAGCGCGGCGACGCGGGCGGCGATGTTGATCGTCGAGCCGAACCAGTCGGCGCCGCGTCGCGCCGCGGTGCCGGTGTGCATTCCCACCCGCACGTCCGGGAACCCGTGGCGGCGCGACAGGTCGCCAGTCAGCCGCAGGCCGAGACCCACAGCCTCGCCGGCATCGCCGACACGCAGCAGGCACGCGTCTCCGAGCATCTTCACGTCTTCCGCGTCCTCCGGCAAGAGGCGGTTCAGCTCGCGGCAGAACTCCAGCGCGATGTCGGCCGCGCGTTCGTCGCCGTGCGCCTCGGTCAGCGCCGTGAACCCGGCGAGGTCGGCGAAGACGAACGTGTGCCGCTCGTCGCTCACTCGGAATCGTCCTGTTTCCGCGACTCGTTCCACGCTTCTCGCCCTTCGCGGAGCGCGATGCCGGCAACGACGAGAGCGGCGACGGGGTCGGCCCACCACAGGCCGAACGCGGCGTTGAGGCCTAGGCCGACGAGGAGGCTGATCGACAGGTAGTTCGACAGCCACGTCTCTTCGCTCTGGGCGACGAGCACCTGGTTCTCGAGTTCGCGGCCTGTGCGACGCTGGGCGATCGCGACGGGGACCATCACGGCGAGCGCGACCACGTTGAGGACGATCCCGACAATGGACTCGCCGGCCTTGTCCTGACCGACGAGGTCACGAACCGACTCGAAGGCCACGTAGGCGGCCAGCACGAAGAAGGTGATCGCGATCAGGCGCAGCGCGGTGTGCATGCGGGCATGCGCGCCTCCGCGGAGCTGCCAGATCACCACCGCGGCGGCGAACACCTCGATCGTCGAGTCGATGCCAAAGCCGACCAGGGCGATCGACCCGGCGGCGAGGCCGGCGGTGACCGCGACGCCGCCCTCGATGACGTCCCAGACGACGATGAACCACGCCAGGCGCAGGCCGCGCCTGCGCAGTCGCTCGGTGTCGCGGAGCACCGCCGGCTCGATCGCGACTCCGTCGTGGCCGTGCATCAGGCCTCCGCTGCCGCCGGGGCCAGCCGCGCCGGACGCTGCGCGGCGCGCACGCCGTTACCGACGGCCAGCAGCTCAGACACCTCATGCACGGCAACGGCCACGACGACCGTGAGTAGACCGATGACGGCGCTGGGGATCAGCACGGCGAGCAGCACGATGCTGAACAGCAGGTTCTGCCGCGAGATGCGGCTCGCGCGGCGCCCGAGCCGGAGCGCCTCGGCGACCTTCGTGATGTCGTCGGCCATGAGCGCGACGTCGGCCGCCTCGATCGCGGCGTCGCTGCCGCCCGTGCCCATGGCCATCCCCAGGTCGGCGGTCGCCAGCGCGGGGGCGTCGTTGATGCCGTCGCCGACCATCGCGACCGTCCCGTAGCGCTCGCGCAGCTGCTCAACCGCGGCGACCTTGTCCTCGGGCTTGAGCTCGGCGAGCACCTCGTCGATGCCGAGCTGGCCGGCGATCGCCTCGGCGGTGCGGCGGTTGTCGCCGGTCAGCATGACGAGATGACGGGCCCCGATCCGGCGCAGGCGGTCGAGCGCCTCGACGGCCTCCGGGCGCGGCTCGTCGCGGAGCGCCAGCAGCGCCAGCAGCCGCTCGCCCTCGCCGACGAACACGACGGTCTTGCCCTCCCCCTGCAGATCCTCCACCTCGGCCGGCAGCTCGATGTCCGGCGCGCGCTCGGCGACGAGCTTCGGGCTGCCGACCCAGACCTCGCGGCCCTCGATGCGCGCCCCGGCGCCGTGGCCCACGAGCGCGGCGAAGTCCTGCGCTGCCGGCATCTCGAGGTCGCGCTCGCGCGCGGCGGTCACGATCGCGTGCGCCAGCGGGTGCTCGGAGCGCGCCTCGACCGCCGCTCCCACCCGAAGAGCCTCGCGCTCGTCGCCGGCGAGGGCGACGACGTCGGTGAGCTGCGGTGCGCCCTTGGTCAGCGTGCCGGTCTTGTCGAACGCGACGGCCTGGACGCGTCCGAGCGCCTCGAGCTGCAGGCCGCCCTTGATGAGGATCCCCTCCCGGCCGGCGCGGCTGATCGCCGCCGCGGCCGCCACGGGCACGGACATCACCAGTGCGCACGGCGCGCCGGCGACCAGCACGGTGACGCCGCGCAGCGCCCACTCCTTCCAGTCGCCGCCGAACACGGGTCCGAGGACGGCGATGAGCACGCCGGCGGCGAGCACGGCGGGGCTGTAGCGGGTGGCGAACCGGTCCACGAAGCGCTGCGCGCGCGACTTCTGGCTGTGCGCCTCCTCGACAAGGTGCACGATGCGCGCCAGCGTGTTGTCGGCGTACGCGCGCGTGACCTCCACCTCGATCGCCCGCTCGCCGTTCAGCGTGCCGGCGAAGACGTCCTGACCCGGGCCCTTCTCGACCGGCACCGACTCGCCGGTGACGGCCGCCTCGTTGAGCGTCGAGGTGCCGTCGCGGATGACGCCGTCGGTCGGCAGCGCCTCGCCCGGACGCACGAGGAAGACCTCACCGATGCGCAACCGCTCGGCGTCGATCGTCTCCTCGCGGCCGTCGACGAGCCGGTGCGCCTGCTTGGGCGCGAGATCCAGCAGCCCGCGGATCGCCGAACGGGTCCGCGCGAACGTCAGCTCCTCGACCGACTCGGCGAGCGCATACAGCACGATCAGCGCCGTCGCCTCCTCGAACAGCCCGAACACCAGCGCGCCGGCGGCCGCGAGGAGCATGAGCGCCTCGATCCCGATCTCGCGCTCCTCGACGAGCTCCTCGAAGCCCTCCTGGGCGAAGTACCACGCGCCCACCGGGAGCGCCGCCAGGAACAGCGCGATCGCCACCGCCTCCGGTCCGTCGAGCCACTCGACGGCAAGCCCCGCCGCGACGAGCAGCGCCGCCGCGAGCGCGTTGCGCAGCGGCCCGAACTTGTAGGTCGCCTCGCGCCAGCTCAGCGGCCCGCCGACCGGGACGTCGTCATCATCGTCGTCGGCGCGGCTCACTTTCGTGCCTGGTGGTCATCGCTGGAGCAGCCGCAACCGTCCGCGCACGCGCCGTCCCCGCCGGCCTGCACGAGCACGAGCGGCTGCGGCGTCGGCGGCTCGCTGGTCGCCGGCGAGCAGCAGCCGTCCGAGCAGGCAGCGGCGGCAGGGGCCGTCACAGAGCCCGCGGGGGTGGCCGCGGTGCTGGGCTTGTCGCCCTTGCCGAGCAGGCGCAGCCCGTTGAGCGTCACGAGCAGCGAGACGCCCATGTCGGCGGCGACGGCGAGCACGAGCGAGACGAACCCCAGCGGCGCCAGCGCCACGAAGACCGCCTTGGTGGCCAGCGAGATGACGACGTTCTGGCGCATGATCCGCAGCGCGCGGCGGCTGTGCTCGATCGCCTCGGGCAACCGCTCCAGCTCGTCGCCCATGAGCGCCACGTCGGCGGACTCCAGCGCGACGTCGCTGCCGGCCGCGCCCATCGCCACGCCGACCGTCGCGCCGGCGAGTGCGGGGGCATCGTTGACGCCGTCGCCGACCATCGCCGTCTCGCCGTACTTCTCGCGGATCGACCGGATGGCAGTGAGCTTGTCCTCGGGCAGCAGCCCGGCGCGCCACTCGCGCACGCCGGTCCGTGCGGCGACTGCGCGCGCCACGCGCTCGCTGTCACCGGTCAGCATGACCACGTGGTCGACGCCCGCACGGTCGTAGAGGCCGTTCACGGCGGCGGCCGCCTCGGCGCGGGGCTGATCGGCTACGCCGAACACCGCCACGACGCGCTCGCCGTCGCCCAGCAGGATCGCGGTCTCGCCTCGACCCTCGGCCTCGGCCACGGCTGGGGGAAGGGTCGCCAGGTGGTCGGCAGCCAGTCTCGGCCCGCCTGCCCACAGCGTCCTGCCCTCCACCGTCGCGCGGGCGCCACGCCCGGGAAGCGACTCGAAGCCGTCCGCCCGAGGCAGCTCGCGTTCCTGCGCGCGCTCGCCCAGCGCACCGGCACGACGTTCAGCTACCCGCGCACGCGAGCCCAGGCCAGCCGCCAGATCGCCGCGCTGCTGGCCCGACCGATCTCCGCGCAGCTAGAGCTCGACCTCGACGCGGTCGCCGTCCACGGCGGCGAGCTGCCCGAGCGGGTGTCCTGACGTGCAGCGCGTCGAGCTCACCGAGCCGGCGTCGTTCGTGGGCGCCTTTGCCTACGAGCACACCGACATCCCGCCCGGCCAGACGCTGACCGAGTGGCGCCGCCAGCGGGCGGCCGCCGCGCGCGCGGCCAAGGCCGCGCGCCGCGCCGCACGCCGCAAGCAGCTGCGTGCGATGGTGGCATCGCCGGGCCGCGCCCTGCGCCGGCCGGTCGTCGGCAAGCGTGTGGGAGCAGCACGATGAGCCGCCACCGGCGCGTCGCGCTGCGCGGCGACGAGGCGCAGCTGTTCGCCCAGCATCACGCGCGGCTGCTGCGCGCCGTCCGCGGCGCGGTCCGCACGCCCGAGGCGGTGGTCGAGGACGCGTGCGCGAACGCGTGGGCGATCCTGCTCCGTCGCCAGCCCGAGCGGACCGACCGGCTCTTCGCGTGGCTGCGGACCGTTGCCATCCGGGAGGCCTACCGCCTTTCCCGCGAAGATCACCGGGCGACGCGCCTGGAGGATCTCGGGTGCGCCGACGGCGACGGCTGGGACGCGTTCGTCCCGGACCGCGGCTCGCTCGACGACACGATCGAGGCGCGACGCGCGCTGCGAGTCCTCGCCGACCTGCCCGAGCGCCAGCGCCGGACCCTGGCGCTGCTCGTCGCCGGCTATCGCTACGCGGAGATTCAGCGCCTGCGCGGCGACGCGACCTACACGAACGTCAACAAGCAGCTCGTCAAGGCGCGTCGCCGCATCCGCGAGTCCGAGGCGGCGGCGTAGGCGCGGAAGCCGCGCGCGCCGGTGCGGGCCGAGCACCGCCTGCAGGGTGGCACGCCTGGCGGCGTGCGGGGCGGTGCGGGATCGGCCCCGCACCGGGCGGGGTCACGAACCGAAGGGACGGTGCCTGATGGCCCAGACCACGACCGCCGCCGAGCGCGCCGCGCGCCGCGCCGCCGATCGCGACCGCCTCGAGCAGGCCGCCCACGCGCTGCTGTCAACCGACGGCTGGCAGCGCTGGCTGCGCGTGCGCGCGACCAACGGCCTGGCGCGCTACTCGCTCGGCAACCAGATGCTGATCGCATGGCAGAAGCCCGACGCCACGTTCGTGGCCGGCTTTCGCGCGTTCCTGAAGCTCAACCGCTGCGTGCGCAAGGGCGAGAAGGCCATCCGGATCCTCGCCCCGATGACGGTCCGCCAGCGCGACGCCGACGACGCCGACGAGGACGAGCGCCGCACCGTCTTCCGCTCGGTCGCCGTGTTCGACGTCTCCCAGACCGATCCGCTGCCCGGCCGCGACCCGGTCGCGCTCGAGCCTCCGCGCACGCCGATCAGCGGTGACAGCCACGCGCGCCTGCTGACGCCGCTCGAGAACCTCGCCGGGCAACTCGGCTACAGCGTCCGGTACCTGCCGCTCGACGGCGGCGCCGACGGCTGGTGCGACCCACACCGCATGGAGATCGTCATCAACGAGCACCTCGCGGCCAACGCGCAGGTCCGCGTGCTCGTCCATGAGCTGGCGCACGCGCTCGGCGTCGGCTACCGCCAGTACGGCCGACAGCAGGCCGAGGTCCTCGTCGACTGCGTCACCTACATCGTCTGCGGCTCGGCCGGGCTCGACGTCTCCGGCGAGAGCGTGCCCTACGTGGCCGGCTGGGGCGAGGAGGGCGCGCTCGACGCCATCCGCGAGTACGCCGGCACGATCGACACGATCGCCCGCCGGATCGAGACGGCGATCGGCGAGGACGAGACGGCCGACGACGACACGGCGAACGCCCTCGCGGCGTAGAAGGGAGCCGCCATGACACCGCAGCGGTCCTCGCACTACCGGCTGCTCGAGCGCACCGTCGACATCCACGGTGCGCTGAGCGAAGCGCAGTACGCGGAGATCCACCGGCTGCTCGGCCAGCCGCCGGGCCGGTTCAAGACGTGGCCCGGGGGCTACCTGTTCGACCTCACCAAGACGAGCGACGTCGACCGCGTCCTGGCCTACCTGCGCGAGCAGCGACTGCCGCACACCATCGCCGAGGAGCGGCGCTGGCCTGTCGACGAGGTGCGGTGACGGCGCGTGTCGTAGGTGGCGTCCCGTGCGGCGGCGAAAGGGCGAGCGGTCGCGGTTGCTGGTGGACGCGGGGGCGGGACATGGACCGCAGCGTGGCGGTCGCGCCGTTGGGCCCTGCAAGCCCCGCCCTGCGGGCCGGCCTGCGGCCGGTCGCTGACGCGACGGGGCTCCCTGACGGGCCCTCACTGCGTTCGGGTTCCGGGCCGGCGACGACCGCCCGCATCGCGGCCATGCCCACCACCCACACCACCAGGAGCACCGCGAACACCGCCAGCGCCGAGCGCCGCACCGGCCAGCGGGTCCAGCTCGCCACCTACAGCACGGACACCGGCGAGCCGCGCGTGCTGATCGGCCAGCGCGTCGACGGGATCGTCCGCGTCACCGACGAGCCCGCGCACGGCGACGGTCGCCGCTACCTCGTCGAGCCACAGCTCGAGAGCAAGGCCGCGCTCGACGCGCTCGTCGCCGACTACCTCGCCAAGGCCAAGCGCGTCGGCTACCCGCCGATGCACGGCTGGTTCTGACCGCCCGCCTCACCGCTTGCGCACCGTCGCCGCGTCCAGGCGGCGGTGCAGCATCGAGGCGAGCGTCAGCATGTCGAGCGCGTCCCTGCGCGACGTCGCCCAGAGCACCTTCGGCGCGTGCGCCGTCGGGTTGCGGAACGTGCCGAACACGCCCTTCAGCAGCGTGGCCAGACCGGTCTGCTCAGACCGCTCCCACTCGGTCGCCAGCGCGTTGAATGCCACGATCGGGCCCGACGACAGCGAGCAGGCCGCGTCGACGAGCGATGCCCCGTCGCCCTGCGCGCCGCTCAGGTCGCGCAGCTTCTCGGCGACGCTCTTGCACGCCTCGAGCACGGCGTGGAAGTAGTTCTGCTGCACGAGCTCCGCGCGGCAGAAGTGCAGGACATCGGAATGCACGTCCCGACGGGCGAGCTCAGCCCGCAGCGCGTCGGCGCGCTGCTGCGCCTCTGACAGAGTCGTAGCCCGCGGCACGCGCGCGACCTTGCCGTCCTCGCGCACGCGGTAGCCGGACAGCAGCAGCCGCTCGCTGACCGCGACGCGATGCGCCTCGAACTCATCTGGCGACTCGAACCGGACCGGCTGCATGACCTCGCCGACCAGGCGCAGCAGCGGGCGTCCGTCGCGCTGGCGGTTCTGCGCCGCCGCCACCGCGTTGAACAGGCGCTTCCACTTGGTGTTGCGCGCCTCGCTCGCATCCTCACTGACCTTCAGGACCGCGATGAGGTTGGCGATCTGGTGGCCGCGCACGGCTTCGCCGAGCGCGCGGCAGACCATCTCGACCGTCGAGGCGGAGAACGGCGGGGGCGCGTTCGGGGCTGCCACCCGCTGATCGTCGCGCCCGCGGCAGACGCAACGGGCCGGCGCTCAGCGAAGCTCGCCGCGCAGGCGCCGGTCGGCGATCGTCAGGCGGACGAGGTGCTCGGCTAGGTCGAAGACCGGCCGCTGCGCCCCGTCGCGCTCGGGGTTGGCGATGGGTGGTGCGCCAGCCGGCGCGCGAGCTCGGGCTTGCTCAGCTCGAACGGCGGATCCTCGGCGGCGGCCGCGTCGAGCAGCACGCCCGCCATGCCCCTCCGCGCCTCCTTCGGCCTGTCGGCCTCAGCCGCGACGAGTGCGGCCATCGCGTCGGGATCCAGTTCGAACTCGGCCAGCCCCTCGAGCTGGCGGGCCGTGGCGTTGATCACCTCGCACGCCTCGGCGACCGTGAAGTTGTCCGCCTCGATGTCCTCCTGCCAGATGAGGAACTCGGGCGCCTGCCCGGGCTCGTCCTCGAGCCGCTGCGCGCCCTCGCGTGCCGCCCGCAGCGCGGCACGGCGCTCGTCGGCGGTGGCGAACGTGCGCGCCCGCGCCTCGGCGAGCGCGTCTTCGAGCGCGCGCTTGCGCTGGGCGTCGGAGACGCCCTCGATGTGGCCGGCGCGCACCAGCGCCTCGATTCTGCCGCGGGCGCCCCTCGTTATCGAAGAGCAGCAGGTAGTAGTTGCTGTACACGCGCACCGCGCCCAGGATCAGCTCGGCGTTGGCCGGGATGTCGGCGCCGCCGAGCGCGAACGCGTGGATGCCGAGGTAGCCGAAGCTCAGGTCGTAGCGGGCGGCGAGCACCTCCTCGAGCATCGCCAGGTCCGACTTGCCCTCGGCGATGAGCTGCACCCGCCACGGATAGAGGCCGAAGTGCTCCAGCAGCGCCGGCAGCACCTCGCAGTTGCCGCGCAGCTCGTCGGTGCCGTACATGCGCCGCTTGGCCTCCTTCGGGTGGATCCCGAAGAGCTCGTCGACGTCGGGCAGCGGCTCGCCGGCAAGCTGGGCGTGCCAGCTGCGCACGACGCGTGCCGCGTCGTAGAGGTCGAGCGCGCGCAGCGCGGCGCCCTTCAGCCGCTCGCGCTCGCGCCGCTTGACCTGGTCGGCCAGGTGAAACCAGCGCTCCAGCGGGTCGATCCAGTGCGCCCGCGTCGCGAACGCGTCGAACAGCCGCTCCAGATCCTCCGCCGTCACCTCGCAGTCCTCGGCGGCGGCGGCGTAGTCGAATGTGCGCCGCTGCTCGATCGCCCAGTCCGCGGCCTCCTCGGTCAGTCCGACGACCGGGCCGCCCCGGTATCGGCCGCCGCGCACCGACGGCATGAACAGGTTCTGCACCCGGATGAGCAGCAGCTCCTCCGCGCGGTTGGCACGGGCGACGTCGGACAGGCGCTCGCGGTCGATCGGCGCGCTCGCGTACGCGACGCGCGCCTCGTGAAACTCATCGAGGCCGCGCCCGAGCGCCAGCAGCGGGGTCGATGGCGAGAGGTGGTCGACGATCGTCACGAGGCTCAGCAGCTGCCAGTGCCCGTAAAGGACGTAGAGGTCCGCGCCGTTGCGCTCGCGCGCCTCGGCGCGCAGCTCGTCCCACGCGACGAACCCACGCTCCTCGCGCACGATCGAATCGCCGTTCTCGAGGTTGGCCGGCTGGTCGTCGTGCCAGAAGCCGTGGAGCGCATAGGCGACCGGGGGCAGGAGGCCCTCGCGGTCGAGCGTCTCCCACGGGCTCGCGTCGAACGGCGAGATCTTCATCACGTCTCGCTCGGCGGCCGCCTTGCGGAAGTCGCTCAGCGACACGAGCGGGACCTGCACGAACGCCCACTCGCGGACCGCGCGTGAGTAGGTGAAAGCTCCGGGCGCGGGCATGGGCCGGGGATAGCAGACGCCCGGCGCCCGCACGCCATCGAGGAGGCGTCATTGCCGCTGACACGCCAGCGACAAACCGTCAAGCGGCGGCCCTCCAGGCCTCGATCGGCTTGCCCAGCGAGCCGTCAAGCGGTAGCGCAGACCGGCGTGCCAGGGACGGCACGCCGAGGCAGCGCCACCGCCGAAAAACCGCTCACACACTTGCACCAAGTGCTGTGCTCGCCCGTACGCGCGAGCAGTTGTGGATCCGGCGCGTGCCTGACGACATCCTCGCCGCCACAAAGCGGGGTCGCGGATGCTTTCTATCGGCAAGCTCGGACAAGGCCAGGCCGACTACTACCTCCAAGCGGTCGGCCAGGGCATCGAGGACTACTACACCGGGGCCGGGGAAGCCCCCGGCCGCTGGCTCGGCTCCGCCGCCGACGAGCTCGGCGCCGACGGTGAGGTCGATGCCGCAGCCCTGCACGCCGCGCTCACCGGCAACCACCCGCTCACCGGCGCCCAGCTCGCGCGCCCGCCGCGCGGCGGCATCCGCGTGCCGGGGTTCGACCTGACGTTCTCGGCGCCCAAGAGCGTCAGCGTCCTGTTCGGGCTCGGCGACGCGGCGCTCAGCCGTGAAGTCCGCGACGCGCACGAGGCGGCGGTCGAGGCCGCGCTCGGCTACATGGAGCGCCAGGCCGCCGTCGCGCGCCGCGGCCGTGGCGGCACCGAGAGCGTCCTCGGCAACGGCTTCGTCGGCGCCGCCTTCCGCCACCGCACCAGCCGCGCCGGCGACCCACAGCTCCACACCCACGTGCTCGTCGCCAACATGACCCGAGGACCCGACGGCCGCTGGACCGCACTCGACGCGCGCCGCCTCTATGCCCAGGCCAAGACCGGCGGCTACCTCTACCAGGCCCACCTGCGCGCCGAGCTGACCCGCCGCCTCGGCGTCGAATGGACCACGATCCACCGCGGCGCGGCCGAGGTCGACGGCATCCCCGCGCGCGTGCTGCGCTCGTTCAGCCGCCGGCGCGCAGAGATCGAAGAGCAGATGCGCGACCGCGGCGACACCAGCTCGCGCGCCGCCCAGGTCGCCGCGCTGGACACCCGGCAGGCCAAGGACTACGCCGTCGCCCCCGCGTCGCTCGCCGCGCGCTGGCGCGACCAGGCGCGGGCACTCGGCTTCGAGCCCGACAGCGTCCGCGACCTCACCGGGCGCCAGCAGCCGCGGCACCTCGCGCCGTCCGCCGAGCGCGCGATCCACGACCACCTCGGCGGCCCCGATGGCCTCACCCGCCAGCGCTCGACCTTCGCGCGCCGCGAGGTGATCCAGGCGTGGTGCGAGCAGCTGCCGGACGGCGCGCCGGTCGCCGACGTCGAGCGCCTCGCCGACGACTTCATCACCAGCGAACGCGCCGTGCCGCTCGCCGCCGACGTGCGCGGCCTCACCGGCACGGACGTGATCCGCCGCGCCGACGGACGCGTCGTCCCCGCCACGGCCGATGAGCGCCCGCACTCCACCCCCGAGCTGCTCGCCCTCGAGCGTGCCCTCATCGAGCGCGCCGCCGCCCGCCACGACGACCGCGTCGGCGTGGTCAGCACCGACGCCGTAGACGCCGCGCTCACCGGTCGGCCCACGCTGTCTTCGGAGCAGGAGCAGATGATCCGCCGCCTGACGACCGAGGGCGCCGGCGTGGCCGTCGTCGTCGGCAAGGCGGGCACCGGCAAGACCTTCGCGCTCGACGCGGCGCGCGAGGCGTGGGAGCGCCAGGGCTACCGGGTCGTCGGTGCCGCGCTCGCGCGCCGCGCGGCGCGGGAGCTCCAGGACGGCTCGGGGATCGAGTCCACCAGCGTCGCCGCGCTCCTCCAGGACCTGCGCGACGGTGGGGAGCGCAGCCTGCTGGGTCGTGGCCGCTGCGTGCTCGTGATCGACGAGGCCGGCATGGTCGGGACCCGCCAGCTCGCCGAGCTGCTCGACCATGCCGCCGCCGCCCGAGCCAAGGTCGTCCTTGTCGGCGACGACCGCCAGCTGCCCGAGATCGATGCCGGCGGCGCCTTCCGCGGACTCGCGCACCGTCTGCGTCCTATCGAGCTCGTCGAGAACCGCCGTCAGCAGCATCAGTGGGAGCGCGAAGCCCTCGACCTGCTGCGCGAGGGCCGCGCCGCCGAGGCGATAGCCCGCTACGAGGAACGTGGCCGCGTCGTGCTCGCCGACACCGCCGGCGAGGCCCACGACCGCCTCGTGGCCGACTGGTGGACCGCCGCGAGCCGCGGCGAGGAGGCCGTGATGGTCGCCGCCCGCCGCGTCGACGTCGCCGAGCTGAACGCCCGCGCCCGCGCGCTGATGGCGCGCGACGGGCGCCTCGGCTCCACCGAGATCGAGGTCGCTGGGCGGCGCTTCGCGACCGGCGACCACGTCGTTGCGCTGGCCAACGCCCGCCGCCTCGGGGTGCTCAACGGCACGCGCGGTGTCGTCACCCACGTCGATACCACTGCGCATGCGCTCGAGCTCGCGACGCCCGACGGCACGCGCATCCTCCTCCCCGCCGGCTACCTCGACGCGCGCACCCCCCGCGGCGGCGCGACGCTCGACCACGGCTACGCGATCACCGGCCACAAGAGCCAGGGCATGACCACCGGCCGCGCCTTCGTCCTCGGTACCGAGGGGCTCTACCGCGAATGGGGCTACGTCGGTCTCAGCCGCGGACGCACCGAGAACCGTCTTTACCTCGTCGCGCCCGAGCCGCCCGAACGCGACGAGTACGCCCCGCCGGAGGCGCGCAAGGACGCGCTCGAGGCGGCGATCTCAGCGCTTGGTCGCAGCCGCGCACAGCACATGGCCACCGACGTGGAGCAGCAGGCGAAGGTGCAGGCGCTGTCGCACGAGCAGCTGCGCTCCGAGCTCGACCGGCTGCGGCCGCAGACGATCGCGTCGTCGTCGCCGGTTCAGAAGCGCCTCGAGCGCCAGCTGCGCAGCGTCAAGCAGCAGCGCCTGGCGGCAGAGGAACGCGCCGCGTCCGAGCCGTCAGCGTCCGAACTCCAGCGGGACGCCGAAGACGCCCGCCTGTCCGCGGCGCGAGCTCATGCGCTGGAACGCGCTCGGGATCTCGCAGCGCAGGAGCGGACCCTCGAGCGTCGGCTCGAGCAGGCGCAGGTCGCCGCGCCGGCGCGCGACAGCGCCTACGTTGCCGTCCTCGACGCGGAGCTTCGCCGCCGCACCGACGTCGCCGTGCAGAAGGCGATCGCCGATCCGCCGGCGTACGTCATCGCGGCGGTCGGCGAGCGGCCGGACCGCCTTGCGCACCGCCGCGCGTGGTACCGCGCTGTCCGGCAGATCGAGACCTACCGCTGGCGGTACGGCGTGCGCGACAACGAGTGCGCTCTCGGCGCAGAGCCCCCGAGAAACGACATCGGCATGCGCGCGGCCTGGCGGGACGCGAAGAACGAGATCGTTCGCGCGCAGCAAGAGATCGAACAGACTGCCGAGCGGCATCGCGACGCCGCTCGCGCGGTGGAATGACCTCAGGCCGCCAGCGCCGTGATCGCCACGGCGACGGTGCCGATGACGAGCCCAAGGCTCGCCCAGGCGGTCGTGATGGCCCAAGTGTCCGTGTCGGGATTACGCCGCTTGGCGCGCAGAGCGACGACCGAGCCGATGGCGGTACCGAGCGCAGCCATCTGCAGGACGAAGCCGATCGCAGGAACAGGCGCCACTGCGACGACGGGAATCCCGGCGATCAGGGCGGAGGAGACGAGAGCGAGCGCTTGCATGCGCCCGTCCCGCGCCGCGGCCGAGCGGCTCGATAAGACCCCGGCTCCAAGAAGAGCCGGAGAGCCGCCACCCGCGGTGCACCATCCGGGACGCCCCAAGCGCTCGGACTCGACTACATCGCCCCGCCGGGAGCCCCGCCGGCAGGCGCCGCCGACGGCGTCAGGTGCCGCCGGCGAGTCCTCCAGCACGTACAGCGGAGATGCGCGAATGAGACCGGATGCGAGCGCTTCGGCGCACATCGGCTCGGTCAGATGCCCGCGGTGGGGTCGTAGTTGCCGGTCGGGCACGGCGCGCCGCTGCGGCTGAGGTCCACAGCCGGTCGCGCGGCATGCGTCGGCGCGTGAGGCGCAGCCAGTCGCTGCCGTCGCGGCAGTGGCGGTTCCAGTCCAGCTTCGGATGCGCGGAGAGGAGCTTCAGACCGCTTCGCGCCAACAGCGAAACGAACACCACATTCACGAAGTGCGTGACGCGTAGCCAGGCCGGAAAGTCGACCTCCACCACCTCACCGCGCCCGCGCCCGCGGCGGCGCTGCAGTCAACCGGGGGGCGGCGCCAGGAGCGCCGACGCTCGCCGGCACGCCAGGCGCGTCCGTGCTTGCGGCCTGGCGGGTCGCGCCGCGCAGGGCCGCGGGCCGCAGGCCCAGCCGGCGCGCGAGCGCGAGCTGGCGGCCCGGTCCGCCGGCTCTGAGTTCGCGCGCCACCGCGGTCCGTTCGCCGGGCGTGAGCCCGCGGCGGGCGGGGACCGGGTGATGCGGCGAGCGCTCGGCGCCCGCGCGCAGCCCCAGCCGCCGCAGGCGCTGGGTGATCGCCTCGGGGCTGCGGTCCACCAGCTCGGCGAGCGCCGCCGGGTTCAGTGCGGCGTGCAGCCGCAGAAGCTCGTCCTCGCGAGCGCTCCAGGGCCGACCGCGTCCGGTACGCGCGGACCGGGGGGCCGGGATGCCCAGCTTGCGGGCGCGGGCGCGCAGCGCCTCGGGGGTGCGCGCCAGCAGGTGCGCGGCGCGTTCGAGCTCGATCCCGTCGCGCGCGAGCTGCCGCAGGTCGCGGTCCTCGCGGGCCGTCCACGCCCGCGCGTAGGTCGCCAACCCGAGCTTGGCGGCGCGCGCGGCGACCGCCGTGGCGATGCGCCCGGAAAGCTCGGCGGCGATCTGCGCGCACGTCAGCCCGCGCTCGTAGCCGTCGCGGACCGCGGCGTCCTCATACGGCTGCCACCGCGGTCGCGCGGGCGGGCGGTGCAGCCCGAGCTTGCGCGCGCGCAGCCGCAGCGATCCGGCGCTTCGCCCCAGCGCGACCGCGAGCGCCTCGACGTCGCCGCCTGCTGTCCAGCAGGCGGCGATCGCGTCGTCCTCGGCGGCGCTGAAGGCACGCGGGGCGCGGCCGGAGCCGACCAGCACGCGGCGGCGGCGGACCTGCTCGGCCGGGCGCCGCAGCCGAGCGGCGATCGCGGTCGCTTGCAGCCCGAGCGCGGTGCCCGCGCGCAGCAGTTCATCCTCGGCCGGCGACCACGGCCGCTGACGTGGCCGCGGGGCGATGCCCAGCGTGCGGCGGCGCTCGGACACGGCGTCCTGGGAGCGCCCGACCTGCTCGGCGATCGCGCGCAGCGGCGCGCCCTGCCCGTAGAGCCGGCGCAGCACCCGGTCCTCCTCGGGCGACCAGCGCGGCGGCACCTCTAGTCTCCCGCGTGTGGGCGCGGCTCACGGCGCATGCCGGCGGCGCGCAGCTCGGTGTGCCACGCCAGCGGGCGTGCCGCGCCGGTGTGAATGACGACGACCGCGCCGGGGCGGGCGCCCGGCAGGACGTCATAGACCTCGCGGCACCGGAACAGCCCCCAGCGCACGACGCGGGGATCGAGCGCGGCGTCGCCCAACTCCAGCTCGGTGGCAAACACGGTGATCTCCTGCGGGCACGTCGAATCGCCAGCAGAGGCAGCCGTGACCTCGGCGGCGCCAACCGTGAACGCCACGGTGCACGCTACCAGCAGCACGCGGCCTCCGGCGGCACGCCGCGGTGAACCCCGGCGACGCCGGCGGTCCCGCTTGCGTCCCGGCTACTAGGCGTGAAGCGATCGGCCGGCAGCGCGTTGCCGGGATGACGCCGCCAGGTCCGGCCACGACCACAGCGGCCGACCGTCGACTCGCCGCCTCGGCACCGCCGTCGCCGGCCGCTACCCGGCCCTGGGTCACGGTGCGGGGGGATCACGGTGCTCGTACATCCCTGCTGTCGAGCCCGGCGTCCTTGAGCGCCCGCAGCCAGCGCACGGGCTGCGCGCGGCCGCGATGGACGATCACGACGCGGTCACGCTCGCCGGTGGCCAGCACGTCGCGGACGTCGTGGAAGATGAACAGCTCCCAGCGCACCCAGCGCCAATGCTCGGATCCACCCGGGACCCGCAGCTCGGTCAGGAAGATGTCGTGGTCGGCCCACATCGCGGCTCGCAGCTCCGCCGCCGACGGCGGTTAGTCATACAGCGAGGCGGAGCGGGGCCTCAGAGCGGCGCCGGGCCGTGAGCGCCGAACCGGGTGATCGTAGCGGCCCGTAGGCTTTCGGGGATGGCGACGGTCGCGTGCCCCGAGCGCTTTCTGTACGACGCGATGCGCGCCGGGCTGGTGCTCGGCTGGCTGTCGGTCACCGCGGTGCTGGCCGCGCTGGCGCTCGGGGTGCACGTCGAGCGCCTGGAGGCGGTGCTGGGGCTGACCACGGCCGCCGCCGCCGCCCACAGCGCGATCGCCGCCGTGCCGTGGCGGCGCTGGCTGCCCGCCCGCCGCGGCCGCGTGCTGCTGGACCTGTGGTCGGTCGGGCTGCTCGGCTACGTCACGCTGCTAGTGATCGCGGCCGGCGCGCACACCGGCCTTGACCTGCTGCTGTTCCTCGTCGTGCCGTTCCTCGCGCTCGCCCACGACGGGCGCCGCCGCGCGCTGTTTCTGGCCGGCGCCGCGCTGGCCTACCTGGCCGCGATGGCGCTCGCGCCCGACCCGTTGGCGCTCGGCGCCGTCGCGCTGCGCGGCGTGCTGCTGTGCGCCGTCGCGGTGCTGGCGCTGATCCTCGACCGCGCGGTCCGCCACGAGGCCGCCGCCCGGGCCCAGGCCGCAGCCCGCGCCGAGCTCGAGCACGCCCTGCTCGCCGAATCCCACCACCGCGTCAAGAACAGCCTGCAGACCGTCGCCGACCTGCTGCTGCTCAGCCGCCCCGGCAACGGCGACGGCGACGGCTTCGATCGCACCGCCGAGCGCATCCGCGCGATCGCCGCCGTCCACCACCTGCTCGCCGACCGCCGCGGACGCGCCGTCACCGCCGCCGAGCTGCTGCACGGCGTCGCGCGCGCCGCCGCCCCCGACACCCCCTGCCAGGTACAGGCCGACGATGTCCTGCTCGCGCCCGCCCAGGCCCAGCAGCTCGGGATCGTCGCCAACGAGCTGATCGCCAACGCCGCCCGCCACGGCCATCCGCCGATCTCCGTGCGCCTCACGCTCGGCGACCACGCCCGCCTCGACGTCCACGACGCCGGCGGCGCCACCGCCAGCCAGCCAGACGGCCTCGGGCTGCGGCTCGTGCGCCAGGTCACCGAGCACGGACTCCACGGCAGCTTCACCCTCGCTCCCGATCCCGACGGCGGCAACCGCGCGCACGTGCGCTTCCCGCTGGTCGACCATGCGCGTCCTGATCGCTGAGGACAACCCGGTCATCGCCATGGGCCTCGCCGCCCGGCTGCGCGCCCTCGGGCACCAGCCGCTCGGCCCCGCCCCCGACGGCCAGCAGGCGGTCGCGCTCGCGCGCGCCGAGCGCCCCGACCTCTACCTGTTCGACATCGACATGCCCCGTCTGGACGGTCTCGCCGCCGCCGCGCTGCTCGCCGGCGAGGGGCTGCGGCGCCCGATCGTCGCCATCACCGGCGTCGATGACCCCACGCTCGTCGACCGCTCGATCGCCACCGGCGTCAGCGCCTACCTCACCAAGCCGATCGACGACCGCGAGCTCGACGCCGCGATCCGCCTCGCCTCACAGCGCCAGCACGAGCTCGAGGCGCTCGAGGCCGAGGCCGCCCAGGCCCGCGAGGCGCTCGCCGACCGCAAGCTCGTCGAACACGCCAAGGGCGTCCTGATCGACGCGCTCGGACTCTCCGAACCCGAGGCGTTCCGCCGCATCCAGCGCACCGCCCGCCAGCGCAACCTGCGCCTCGCCGACGTCGCCCGCCAGATCATCGACCAGCGCGAGCTGCTCACCCCGCCGACGCGCGAGGACGCCCGCTAACGCTAACGAGCGCTCGGGCGGGCGTCCACGCCCGCAGCCACCACGCCCGCAGGCCGCGGGGAGCCCGCGCCACGTCCCGGCCAGCCGGCCGGCGCGTCCCCGGGCCCATCTTGCGCCTGGTCCACGCCGCGCCCGGACACATGCCGGGGTCCTCGATCGCCCAGACGCGCTCGCCGTCGAGACCGCGCGCCCAGCGCCCCGCGGCCAGCATCCCGTCGACCTTGGCATTCACCGCCCGCGTCGCAACAGCCTGGCCCGTTGCCGCGGAGACGGCCGCCAGCGTGTGCGTGCTCTTGTGAGTGTCCGCGCCGATCACGATCATGCAACCCCCGTCCCTTCCTCGATGACATCCGTCGAAGCGGACCTCCGGCGGACGCACCTCAGTGGGGGCGATGCCACGCTCCTTATCAAGTCACGCCGGCGATCCTCGGCGGTGACGAGCGACACAACGCATGAAGGTCAGACCCATTTGGCCGACAGCGACCGTAAGGGCCAGCTTGCCACCGGCCGAGGAGCCTTCAGCACCGGTCAGACGACACCGTCCGTGATGTCGAGGTTCCCATTGAGAGCGACGGTATCCCGTCGCGGTGCGTGCCGGGATCACCGCGAGGGCTGTGATGGTCCGCCGTCGCCATCGGCGCCGACGTTCACGGCGGCCCTGGCAAGGCGAACTCGATCCTCGAGGACGCTCCGGCAAACGAGCGCCACTGCCTTGAGCGTGAGCGCATCGGGCAGCGAATAGACGGCGAAGTTGCCGTCCTGCCGACGAGTCACGACGTCGCAGCGATGCAGCTCGTTCAGGTGCTTCGAGATCAGCTGGTGCTCGATGCCAAGCGCGGCAGCAAGCTCCGTCACGCTCTGCGGGCCGTTCGCGAGCACCTCGATCAGTCGGAGCCGCACGGGATGACCCATGACGCGGAGGCGCCGGGCAGCGGCCTCGACGACGTCCGGTGGCGACGGGCCCGTGTGCCGGCCGCTCCGACCAGACCGGCGTCCGGCTGGCGGCGCCGCCCCATCGCCGTTGGCCTTCGCATCCGCGGCCGTCGCCTTCTGGGCTCGGCTGTCCGCCTCGAACGTCGACACGTTGGTCGTGTCGGCGCACCGCTCAAGGCGCTACAACCGCGAAGCGATTATCTCGGCCGTTGGTTGAGCACCCGCGGCCCGTCGCCGTCGGCGAGCGCGCGTAGCTCGGCGGCGACCTGCGCACCGACGTCGTCGAGCAGCGAGAGCGCGGACCGGTCCGCGAGCCGGTACCAGACCTGCCGGCCCTCGTGGCGGCGCTCGACGATGCGGTCGTCGTAGAGCAGCGCGAGGTGGCGCGAGACGTTCTGCTGCGTGGCGCCGAGGGCGTCGGCGAGTGCTTGCACGCACATCTCGCGTTCGAGATCGAGCTGCTCGACGATCCGGATCCGCAGCGGCTGGCCGAGCACCGCGAGCCGGTGCGCCACACGATCGACGAGCGGATCGGGGATCGGATGTTGGACCTGCATCGCCTCTGTCGGGGCCTCCCGCTGAAGCGATTTCCGCAAATTGGGAGCTTCCAAACCCCGCCCGGATCAGGCGACGGCACGTCCGAAGCTTCCCGGACGCACCCGTCTGCCGGCCCGTTTCGGGAGAAAAAGCGGGGAGAAAGCTCCGCGACAGCGCAGGCGCCCCCATAAGAAAAACCCCGCATTTGCAGGGGCTTGTTGGAGCGCGCCCGAGAGGATTCGAACCTCTGACCTTCGGTTCCGTAGGCCGCGCGCTCGCACGGCACCGCGCAGGGTGATCGGCCGCTCACCCTGCGGATCGCCGGGAGTGAGGAACGGACCGGGACCGATGAACAGTGCCTGTGGAACGAGCTCGCGTCGCAGCGCCTCGAACTTCATGACGTCGCGCGCGTATTCGCGCGCCCCGTAGCCCCAGGTGCGCGTCGAGGGGCTGGTGCCCCAGAAAACGTTCGGTTCGTTACCGAACTCGACACCGGCGAGCGGGTATCCCTGGCGGCGCGTGTACTCTAGGAACGTACGCGCGTTGTCGGGCAGCCAGTTGTAGGCCAAGTCGCGCGGACCCGGCCCGGCGTTGATGCCGACCACCACTTTGAGGCCCAAGTCCTGCGCGAAGCGGTTGGCGGCATCCCACTGGGCGCGGGTAAGTACGCGGCGGTAGTCGGGAGGTGGCTGCATCGCCGCTTGGCCGGACATGTCGTAGTAGGTCTTGTCGATATCGGTTCCGCTGATACGCAGGTAGGCGGGCTTGCCGCCGACTAGCGCCGCGGTCAGGCGACGCAGCGCTGGCCGCGTGAAGTCGAACGGCGGGAACACGCGGTTCTTGTTGGTCTGCGGGTCGGCGGCCTCGCCGCCAGTGACCGCCACGATGTCGATCGCGAACGAGAGGAACGCGGGGTCGACTTGCGCGAGCAGGCGCGAGCGCGTGGCATCGACCTGCGCGACCGCTTGCGCTTGCCTGATCGACGCCTCTGCGCCGCCACCGAAGGTCGCCGCTGCCAAGCCGACGCACGCGGCGAGCACGAGCCCCACTGCCCGCTTGCTCACACCGTGCGTCGCCCGAGCGACTCGAGCTCTGGACGACCGCATCTTTTGATTCCCCCTGCCCTGCGCGCCTTTATTCGAACGCCCGGCGCGCTACCGGCCGCACGGTAACACAACCTGTACGTGTAATTCAAGAGGTAGATGAAAAGGGAATCTGTAAGGCAGGCTCGCCCTTTCTCGGTGCCCTCGGTCAGTTCGCAGCCGCGGTCCCCCCAGCGTTGGGTGCAGCGACGAGGCCCAGTAGGCGAGCCCAGTGGGCCGGCCGAGCGAGCAGGCGCGGCGGGCAGGATCACGGAGTGGGTTCGCGAAGCGCGGCTCTGTGCAGGGTGACCCAATAACCGTTGCAGCTACCGACACCGCCTTCGGTTGGCTGGTGGTTCACGTCACCCGCCCGTTAGTGGTCTTCGCGTTTTTGGTGCTCGCCCTGCGCCTCGGCGGCAAACGCGAGCTAGCGCAGGCCAGCGTGCTCGACCTCGCGGTGCTGTTGATCGTCTCCGAGGCGCTTCAGAACTCGATCATCGGTAGCGACACCTCGCTGCAGGGAGGCCTGGTCGCGGCCGGGACGCTGTTCGCTACGAACTACGCGTTCGCCCGCCTCCTCTACCGCAGCCCGCGCGCACGTCGCCTGCTCGAGGGAACACCACGCGTGTTGGTCGAGGACGGGAAGATCCTCGTCGAGGCGTGTCGGCGCGAGGCGATCACCGAGGACGAGTTGCGTTCGATCGCGCGCGAGAGCGGCTTCGAGCGGCTCGAGGATGTCGGCCTGATGGTGCTTGAGCCGAACGGTCACATCTCGGTGATGGGCCCGCGCGCCGCCGAGCATTGGCGGCGCCAGCACCCGCGTGCGGACCGCGGCCGCCGCACGCGGAGACGACGCCCGGGGGCGAAGGAGTGAAAGCGATGCCAGAGCGTTTGTCCGACGAGGAGCGCGCCACGCTGCGCGAGCTCCTACGCGGGGCCCTCAGGGCCTCAGCAACACCTTGATGGCCTCCCGCTCAGCCATCGCCCGGTAGCCGGCCGGGGTCTCTTCGAGCGGGAGCGTGCGGTCGAAGACGCGCCCGGGATCGATGCGACCTTCGAGCACGTCGGGCAGAAGCTCGGGGATGTAGGTGCGGGTCGGTGCCGGTCCACCGGCGACCGCGACGTTGCGGTAGAAGGAAAGGTCGCCGCCCGGCAGCGCCCGGTGCTGGGGAACGCCGACGCGGCCGACCGCCCCATCGCCGACCACCGCCACGCTTTTGCCCGGCTCGACGCGCGCGGTGATCGCCGCGTGGTGACCAGTTCCCATCACATCGGAGAGCGTCAAAAGCGAGGCCAGCAGCCGCTCGTCCTGCTCCTCTCCGAACGGCAGCTTGTAGAGGGTGCCGTCAGCCAGGGGGACGCGCACCGCCTCGGCCTGCGCGCCGGTGCCGGGCAGCGTTCCGAAAAAGCCGCCGCGCCGGCACGCCGTGGTGAGCCCCTCACGGCAGATCTCGCAGCTGCCGTCGGAGATCGCGAACGGCATGATCACGAAGTCACCGGGCCGCAGCGACCTCACCTCGCTACCGATCTCCTCGACCACGCCGATCGCTTCGTGGCCCATTGGTTGACCGTCGGGAGTTTCCGGTAAGCCGCGGTACGGCCAGAGATCGCTGCCGCAACTCGGGGCGCTAGTCGTCACCAGTGCGTTCTGCGGCTGGCTGGGCTTCGGCGTAGCAGGCGGACCGGCGCTGAGCACGGCCCGGACCGAAGCACATACAACAGCTACCGCGAGCGGCTTCGCGCACGCCTACGGTCTGTGGTCACCCGGGCGCTACGACACCTGCCCCAAGCGTCTCCACGACTCGTTCGTGGTGCGCGGCCCCGACGGCAAGCTCTATCCGACCTGGCATCCGCCGCGCGCGCGACTCCCCAACGGCGAATGGTGCACGTTTGGTCACGAGCACGGTCGCGACCCCCGCGGCTCGCGACTCTACGGCTGGCGTCACGAGGACCACGTGAGCCACAAGATCGAGTGGCAGAACGACGTGCCGCTCGAACGGTCGCTTCCCGGCGGCGGTCGCCGACGCACCAGCGTGCGCTGCGACTTTCTCGTGAAGATCCACCAGGGCACGCACTCCGCCGACGCCTTCGGCAACAACCTCCACGAGCTGATCTACGCCGTTCGCTGCAGCGACGGCACAGCACTGATCGCGACGCTGCTCTCGGCGTTCGGCGCTCCCAACCAATTCGTCCGCGCCTGCGACAAGCGCACGGTGATCGCCGCCGGCCCCGCCTTCGCGCAGCCGGCTTCCGGGGGCGCCCGCCTGATTCCCGACGCGAGCTGCGTCCGCCGCTACCTACTGGTGCCCGCGGGGAGGTTCTCCGACTTCTCGCGAGCGCTCTACGAAGATTGGCTGTCGGCGAACTATCTGCGCACCCTTGGGGGCCGTCTGCTCGCTTACTTCGACCCGCACTTCGCCGTCTTCAACCCGTCGCGGTACGCCTCGAGCGACGCGCCGCCCGAGCTCGAGCGCTCGATCGCGACCTGCTGGCTTACGGAGGCCGGCGACCAGCGGGCGCGGGGCGGAGCTTGCGATGCGGCGACCCGCTACGGCGCGCGAACCACGCCGCTGCCGTTCGACAGCCCGGAGTCGCCGTTCGACGGCACCCATCGCGAGGTTTACTTCAACCAGACGTTGGTCGATAACGCCGGCGGCCCGGTGCACTGGTGGACCGACCCGTTCGGCGGCCATGCGCGCCGACAGCCCTTCCCCGGCGCGATCCGCCAGTACTTGGCGCCGCGCTCCAACCGTTCCTGGCCAACGCTCGAGTCGCAAGCGTTCGGCGCCAGGCGCCCCTACGACGCCCCTGGCGTGCACGCACCGAACTAGGGCGCTCAGGGTGCCGCTGTTCGCGGCACGGGCGGTGTCAGAAACGCCGCTCCTGCGCGCCCTCGATCTTTGAACACTTACGGAGGCGGCGGGGATCCCGCCTGCGGCGATCCTGCCATCGGGGATCCTGATCTCGGGGCCGACGCGTGGCTTTTCGCAGAGCAGTGAAACTTCTGGTCCGCGTCCTGGGGTTCGCGCTCGTGATCGTGCTGTATTTGGTGTTCGCGATATCCGTGCTTGTTGAGCTGTACGTAACGTTGTTGTTGGCGATGTTGTTTGGCGGCATCGCCTTCGTGGTTGTCCGTGAGTTGGCGCCCGTCCTCCTTTACGCCGGCGGCGCCTGGCTTGCCTGGATCCTCATCGGCCGGCTGCTCGATCGCATCGGTTTGGCGTTGGAGCGTCGCGGGTACCGGCTGTAGCGGCGCCGCGCGCCACTTGGTCGCGACCACGCGCCTTGCACGCAGCCTGCGAAGGCAGCGCCGAGCTGCGCAGCTGTGTTTGCGTCTAGCTGGCTGGCTGCACCCAGCTAGCTGCCGAAGGCGACGGCAAGCGCCAAGTACAAGACGTAGGCGGCGAGCAGCATCGCCCCCTCCCACCGCCCGATACCACCCCGCAACTTGAGCATGAGACACAGCAGCAAGGTGGCCGCCACGCACACCGGAAGGTGCAGGGCGCGCGAGCTCGCGTCGAGCGTTAGCGGCTTGATTAGAGCGATTAAGCCGGCGTTGAAGGCCGCAAAGTGGATGACGGTGCCGAGCAGGTTCGCGACCGCGAGGTCGCCGCGACCCCGACGGCTCGGCACTGTGACGCGCGCGACCTCTTCGAGCTCGACACTGGCCGCCACCACAGTGTTGCCGAGCAGCGTCGCGGAGACACCGAAGGCTTGCGCAGCGCTGCGAATGCCGCGTCCCAGCAGTGCGCCACCGACCGTCAACACGACAAGACCGCTTGTCAGCAGCACCACCCCGGGCACGCGACCGCGCCGCGGGGCGTCGACGGGGTCGTCGGGGTCGTCTCTGCGCTCGCCGCCCCGGGCGAAGCCCACGATCGCCACCGCGAACCAGGCCAGCAGCAACACGCCATCGATCCGCGAGAGTCGTCCGTCGCTGCCCAGCAACAGCAGCAGCAGCAGCAGTGTAGCCGCGACGTAGAGCAGGGTGCGCAGCGGCAGCTGGACGCGAATCGGCGCTGCCAGTGCCCCGATACCGGCCACACCGATCGCCAAAAAGGTGGTGCCGCCGAGAAAGGTGCCGGCCGCCGCCCCGGGCAGCCGCTGCAGGTTGGCGGCGATGCCGGCCGCGAGGTTCTCGGCCTCGAAGCCAGAGAGCAACGCCGTTAGCGCGAACGCCGAGATGCCGATCCGAGCGGCGGTCGCGAGCAAGCCGTCGACCAGGCGTTCGGCACCCCAAACGACCAACGCCACACCGACCAACACCGAACCGATCGCCCCAAGCGCCGACACAGCACTTGGAATTACTAGCCGGAGACGGTGCGATGAAGCGCACCCGCGGACTGGTTGCGGTCCGGAGCACTGACCACCCAGCGTTAGTGGGGCAGGCCCTGAGCAAACTAAAAAGAGATGCCCTAGCCGTTGTCCGCTCGCTTCGTCGCGCACCACCTCGGTCCACCCGAGACTTGGTTGGTGCGCGCGCTGATCATCTCGTGGCGAGTAGTAGTGGATTCTTGGCGGACAGGTTGATCACGCAGTGGGCGATGGCGGTGCAGCGGAGACCAGGGAGCAGCACGGGTTCGGTCGTGCCGTCGCTTAGGCATTGAGCCATTGTGATAACTCCGCCAGTGCGTCGGGGTTGACGTAGTAGTAGGCCCACAGGCCGCGGCGCTCGCAGCCGACGATGCCCGCCTCGCGCAGCACCTTGAGGTGATGCGAGACCGTCGGCTGGGAGAGCTCGAAGAGCGGCACCAGCTCGCAGACGCAGACCTGGCCTGCGTGCTTCCGCAGCACGTCGACCAGCTGCAGGCGGACCGGGTCGCCGAGCGCCTTGGCGACCGCGGCCATGCGCTCGGCCTCGCGGCGCTCGACGGCCGGGCAGACGACCGGCTCACGGCGGCGCTCACCTGCGGAGCGCTTCTTCTTGGGAGCGATCTCCAGATCGATCGGCATAAATTTACAAATATCGATTGAAGTGACGTGTGTCAATGCTTAGACTGCGCACCGCATGGACCAAACCGCACAGCTGATCGACGCCGAGCCGCTCTGGAGAGCGGGTGGCGCGGCGCTTGCAACCGTTGTCCGCATTGGCCTTGGGCCGGTCGTGAGGGGGGATAACTAAGGAGCGCGGGATGCAGCGGGTCGCCGTCATCACCGACATTCACGCCAACCTGCCGGCGCTCGAAGCCGCACTCGCTCAGATCGCGAAACTTGGTGTCGATGCCGTCTACTGCGGCGGCGACCTAGTGGGCTACGGCCCGCACCCCAACGAGGTCTGCCGGCTGGTCGAGGAGCGTGGCATCCCGACCATCTACGGCAACTACGACTACGCGATCGCCCGCGACCTTGCGGACTGCGGTTGCGCCTACGTCACCCAGCACGAACGGGAGCTCGGTCAGCGCTCGGTCAACTGGACGCTCGCCAACACCGATCGCCGCTCGAAGGAGTTCATGCGCGCGCTTCCCTTCGACCTGCGCTTCGAGCTCGGCGGCGTGCGCGTGCGGCTCGTGCACGGCTCGCCGCGCAAGGTCAACGAGTACCTGTTCGAGGACAAGCCGGCGCGGACGCTCGAGCGGATCGCCCGCCTGGCTGATTGCGACGTGCTCGTCTTCGGCCACACGCACAAGCCCTGGATCCGCGAGCACGGCGGCGTCCTGTTCGTCAACTGCGGCTCGGTCGGCAAGCCCAAGGACGGCGATCCGCGCGCGGCGTTCGCGCTGATCGAGACCGACGAGCGGGGTGAGGTGCGCGCGCGCATCGAGCGGGTCGTCTACGACGCCAAGGCAGTGGCGCGGGACGTCGTCGCCGCGGGGCTGCCGGTCGAGTACGCCGAAAAGCTGTTGGCGGCGGCGTAGTGGGCGGCTGACTCGACCTAGCGAGACGCAGCGCCCAAGAGGCGATCGCGACCTTCACGCGCGTCTTCGGTGGCTGCGCGGCGGGTTAGGTCGCCCCGCGGCGTAGGGGCTGGGCAGCCGAGGGACAACCGTGGCTACCGAACACTGACCTCGGATCGATAGCGGGGGCGGGATTCGAACCCGCGACCTCCGGGTTATGAGCCCGGCGAGCTACCTGGCTGCTCCACCCCGCGTCGCGGCGAGCAAGGGTAGCAACGTGACGGCAGGCGTCAACCGCTACGAGCGTTGGCGCCCGCAGCCAGCCGGCGCGCCGCGGCGAGGAGCTCGTCGGCGTTCGCGTTGTCGGCTGCGTCCTCCGCCATGTGCGCGTGCATCACGCGCCCGTCGCGGTCGATCACCAGCGCACCGCCGAGCTGCGCGGGGTGGCCGACCACGCGTCCCTGACGCAC
Source organism: Thermoleophilum album (assembly GCF_900108055.1). Lineage (GTDB taxonomy): Bacteria > Actinomycetota > Thermoleophilia > Solirubrobacterales > Thermoleophilaceae > Thermoleophilum > Thermoleophilum album. Next base: position 353,383 of record NZ_FNWJ01000001.1, read on the forward strand.
GCGACCGAACGAGCTCAACATCCGCTGGGTGCCAGCCGAGAGGCTTCTCGGCCCCAGCAACTCGCCGAACGTCGCGACCTTCGCGCCCGCGCGACGGTAGCTCTCGCGCTCGCGGTCGGCGAGCACCGGCAACTCGATGCCGAGCTTGCGCCGGAAGTGCGCCGCATGGCGAGGGGTCGCTTGACCAATCAGCCACAGGCCCACGCCGGCCTCTTCGAACTCGCCCCGGCGCTGGTCGAGCTCCAGCGCGTGCGCGCGGCAGTGCACGCAGCCGTAGTGACGCAGCCAAACCAGCACTGCTGGACGCTCCGCCCACAGCTCGCCGAGACGCACCTCCCGGCCTTCGTGATCCGGCAAGACAAGCTCGCCTAACTCGTCGCCACGGGCCGGGGGATTGGTGCGCTGCGGTTCGCGCGCGACGCCAAGCAATCTCTCGAGTGCGCTCACCACACGCATCTTAGGGCCCGCGCGCGAGCGCCGGCGGGGGTCCGTACGATCCCGCCCCATGCGCGTCGCGGTGATCGACATCGGCAGCAACTCGACGCGGCTCCTGGTGTGTGACGCGAGCGAAGGCCAGCTCCGCGAGATTGCGCGCAGCAACCGCGTGACGCGACTCGGCGAAGGAGTCGACCGCTCCGGTGAGCTCACGGCAGGTGCGCGCGAGCGCACGCTCACGGCGGTCTGCGAGTTCGCCCGACGCGCCCGCGAACTCGGCAGCGAGCGGATCGTGGCGGTCGCCACGCAGGCCGTGCGCGAAGCCCGCAACGGTCGCCTATTCGTCGCCGAGCTGGCCTCGCGTTGCGGCGTCGAGGCGCGGGTGTTGAGCGGCACCGACGAGGCTCGCCTGACCTTTATCGGCGCCGTCTGCACGCAAGGATCGCGGCCCGCCTCCGTCGCCGGCGGAGCCACCGCCGACCAAGTGACTGCCGTCGATCGAGGGGCCGCGGCCGGCCGCCAACCGGCGGTCGCCGTGATCGACGTTGGGGGAGGCAGCACCGAGATCGCCATTGGTGACGCCGTTGGCAACTTTTGGGCGGAGGTCTCCCTACCGCTCGGTGTCGTGCGCCAGACGGAGCGCCATCTGCGGCACGATCCGCCGTGCGCCGAGGAGCTCGAGGCGCTCGAACACGAAGCTTGCGCGGTCCTTGCGGAAGGCGTTGCACGCCTCGGGGCGACGGCGGAGCGCGTCGCGTGGCGCGGCGGCGACCGATCGCTGGAGGTAGCGAGAGCGATCGCCGTCGCTGGGACCGCCACCTCGCTAGCAGCGATCGATCAACGGCTCGACCCCTACGACCCGCAGCGCGTGCATGGCTACGAGCTGTCGGTCACGCGGGTGCGCGAGCTGCTTGGAGAGCTCGCTGCCCTGCCGCTGGCCGAACGGAGACGGCTGCCCGGACTACACCCAGACCGTGCGCCGACGATCGTCGCCGGTTGCGTCATCCTCCTCTGCGCACTCCGGTCGCTCGCCGTCGACGCCGTAACCGTGAGCGAGCACGACCTCTTGCACGGCGTCGCAGCCGCCACCGCACTGAAATCTTGTGCAACAAGCGTCGAATTTGGCCGAAAGACTGGCGAGCGTTGGAGGGCTGGTCTATAGTGCCCACTGCTCGGGCCAAAAAGCCCGAGTCACATATAGGTTCGGGCGTAGCCGTGCACAGCGGCGCCTCCCGCCGCCCGAACCGCGAGGCCCTTTCACGACACGTACCCCTGCCCGTCCTGATGGGGCCGACTTAGGAAACCGCCCGCAGGGTGCGGGCGGTTTCCCGTTTTGGCGAGCGGGCTTCCCGCCACCCAGCGTGCGCGTGCGACTCAAGCCAGGTTCGCTCTGCGTGGATAGACGACCGAGGGGTCGCAGAGCACGTTCACGAGGGCCGGCTTGCCGGCAGCAAATGCCCGCTCTAGCGCGGGGCGCAGCTGGTCTGGCCGCTCGACCAGCTCGCCGTGCCCGCCGAGCGCTTCGACCACCAGGTCGTAGCGTGTGCCGGGTCGCAAATCGGCTACGACCGAGTAGCCGTAGACGAACTCCATCGGGTGCTTCTCGAGCGCCCAGATTCCGTTGTTGCCACAGACCGCGACGATCGGAAGGCCGTGGCGCACAAAGGTGTCGAACTCGAGCCCCGCGAAACCGAAAGCACCGTCACCGAGCAGCAGACAAACCTGACGGTCGGGTCGCGCGAGCTTCGCCGCAAGCGCGTAGCCCGGGCCGCAGCCGAGACACCCGTAGGGACCTGGATCGAGCCAGCAACCCGGCTCGTCGACCTCGATCACGCGCCCGGCAAAGGAAACGAAGTCGCCACCGTCGCCGATCACGATCGCGCCCGGCTGGAGCAGCTGTTGCAGCTCGCCGAGCACGCGCAGCGGGTGCAGTGGCGCACGGTCGTCGCGAAGCTCCGCACGCTCAGCCTCACGCCGCTCGTTCTCTAGTCGCCGCAGCTCGGCCACCCACTGCTCGCGAGGGGGCGCCGCAGCGACAGCGTCGGCCAGCGCCGAGAGGGTCGCCGCAACACCACCGTAAAGCTCGACATCGACGGCGCGCGGATGCGGACGCTCGGGGCGCGCATCGCCGATCACGATCAACTTCGTGTCCTCGCCGAAGGCGCCGCCGAAGCCGAGCCGGAAGTCAAGCGGCGCACCCACCACCAGCGCAACATCGGCCCGTTTCAACGCATGCGCGCGGGTGCGGGAGAACCACAGGTCGTGCGACGGTGGCAGGCATCCGCGGGCGAGGCCGTTGGCAAAAGCCGGGATCCGTCCGCGCTCGCATAGGTCGCGCAGAGCGTCTTCGGCGTGCGCCCAGTAGAGGCCGGTGCCGGCCATAACGACCGGGCGCTCGGCGCCACGTAACAGCTCGCAGGCCCGCGCCAACGACTGTTCATCGGCGGGCGGCAGAGCTCGCGGGTCAGGCCTCTCGGCCGGGCGATCGGCCGGGTCTTCGCTCTCCATAAAGACGAGATCGAGTGGGAAGTCGACGAATGACGGCCCGGTCGGTGGCGTAAGCGCGGCGGCAAACGCGCGGTCCACGAGCTGCGGGATTTCGGCGGTCGTCTTCGGCGTCGCCGCGAACTTGGTGAGTGGCGCTACGAACGGCACGTGGTCGATCTCCTGCAGCGAGCCCTGACCCCAGCGGAAGGCCGGGGCGCGGCCGCCGAGCACGACCATCGGTGAACGGTTCTGGAGAGCCGAAGCGATGGCGCTCATGCCGTTCGTGACGCCGGGCCCAGCGGTTAGCGCGCAGACGCCCGGCTCTCGCGTCACCTTCGCGTGACCTTCCGCGGCGAAGGCCGCGGTCTGCTCATGCCGCACGTCGACCAGGGCGATCCCCTCACTGCGACAACCGTCGTAGATCGAGAAGAGGTGACCACCCGAGAGGGTGAAAAGGCGCTCCACCCCGTGCGCCTTCAGACGCCGTGCGACGAGGCGCCCGCCGTGCAAGCGCTCAGCGGCCTTCGCTTGCGCGTCTTGACCGACCTCGGTAGCCATCGCGCGCCAGCCTAACGCGGTCCAACCCCACGGGGAAGGGAAGGGCTTCGTCAGGCGATGCGACGGCCGCGCAGCCGCGCGGCACCCTCGAGGTCGACGACGTTGGCGGGCGCTACCGACACGCTCGTGCGCACACCGAGCACGGCGCGCACGACCGCCGCACCGTGCGCCCGGGCAACGCGGCGTGCCTCCTCGCGCACCTCGCGCGCACGCTCCGGACCGACCCCACAAGCCCCCAGGAAGCGAAGCGCCAGCGGTCCCTCGAGCTCTTCGGCCGCCAGTTCCAGCTCCTCGACGCGGAACGAACCGGCGCTCACGCTCGCCAGCGGCTCGATCAGACAAACCGCCATGTCGTCGCTGACCGAGGCGCTGCGCGCGACCTGCTCGAGCAAGCGCCCGGCCGCAGCCGGGCGTGGTAAGCGCTCGACGATCCGCTCGAGCCGCGCCCGCCCGAGCACCTCCCCCGGGCGGACCCGCGCCTCCGTCAACCCGTCGGTGAAGAGGCAAGCCAGCGACCCCGGTGGCAGCGGCACAGTCGTCTGACGCACCCCCGTGCGCACGCCGACGCCGATCGGCGGCGCCGACCCGAGCACGATCGGGTCGAACGGCTCCGGCGCCAACACCAGGGGTGGCGGGTGCCCGGCGCAGGCGTAGGTGAGGGTGCCGGCGCGGGGGTCGTAGACGGCGACGATCGTCGTCGCGAACTCGCCGTCGAGGCTCTCGCCGATGACGCGTCCCGCGACCTCCAGGACCGCCCGCGGTTCAAGACCCGCCTCGAGGTAGGCGCGCAGCGTGTAGCGCATGAACGCAGTCCGCGCGAGCGCCTGACGCCCGTGTCCGGAGACATCGCCAAGCACAAACGCCGCGCGGCCGTCGGAGAGCTCGAGCGCGTCGTAGAAGTCACCGCCCGCGGCCGGGCCGTCGGCCGGCCGGTAGGCGACCGAGACGCGCGCCGAACCGATCCGCTCGGGCACGCTCGGCAACAACGCTGACTGCAGCAAACCGACCTCGTCGAGCAGTTCCCGTCGCTGGCGCTCGAGCCGGCGTGCATGCACGACCGAATAGAGCGACCAGGCGGCAAACAGGGCGGCGAGTGCGCCCAGCGCGAGCACCCCGGCGCGCAGCTCGGGGGGAACGACCTCGACGATCCGCAGCACCGTCCGCTCGACGCCGGAGGTTTCGTGCGTCTCCGGCCGCGCACCTGCCGAACGCTGCTCGGGGCGCTGACCTTTCGGCGCCGACGAACCGATCGGCGCGACGATTCGAGGCGTCCGGTGGGAGAACGTGCGCGAGCCGACCTGCGCGCGCAGCCGCCGCCCCGCACGGGCCGCCGCGCGGCGCCCGGGAGCGCGCTTGGGGGAGCGCCCCCGACGCTCGCTGCGCGAGCGCTCGCGACCGTTGCTGCCAGCGCCACTCGGCTGGGTTCGGGGCGGCGACGCCGCGCCGCTGCCGGCCCCGGGCCCGCTACCGCCGGTGCCCGCAGCACCGCTGCCCGGCCCGCCGCTGCTCGGCGCGTCCGCTCCGTTGGCGCCCGCCCCGCCACCGCTCGCCGCCGCCGCGCCCCCGCCTGCCGCTGCTGCCGCTGCGAGGGCGCGCTTGGGCGCTTTCGGTGGGCGCTGCGCCGTCGGCGGGCGCTCCGTTTTGCCTTGCGCGCGCCCGCGCGCCTTCGCCGGCGCCGGCGACCCGCCTTCGTGGGCAGGCGACCCGCCGTTTTTCGCGGGCGCGGGCTTCATCTTGGCGCTCACGGCCGGCGCTTTCGCAGCCGACCAGAAAGGTCCGCTGACGGGCGCACCGCTCAGCAGCAGCGCAGCGCAGAGCCAAGGAGCGACGAGCGCGGTCAGGCGCGGCCCGCCGCGCGGCGGAGTCGAGCGGGCGAAACGGAGCACGACTAAGGACGGCATCGGCGCCGAGGGTCGCCGGCTTTAGGCGCGTCACGAGCCGCTCCTTACACGGCACCGCGTCCTTTAGACGCTGCGGAAACGCTCGCCCGCTCCGGCCCCCTCGGTCAGTTGGGCACGCTGCTCGAGAGCAACCGCAAAGACATCCACCGGCTGGCTCTTGCCGCGTAGTTCCAGGGAGCCCCGCGAGATCAGCGGCAGGGTCACGCGCTGGAGGCGCTCGCGCGTCGCTTCCGTAATCAGGATCACGTCACCGGTGCGCCTGGTCGCCCGTTCCACCCGCGCGGCAACGTTGACGGTGTCACCGATCACGGTGAAATCGAGCCGCCCACCGCCGCCGACCGAACCGACCACCACCGGACCCGAGTTCAGTCCGATCCCGACACCAAGTCCGGCCGGTAGACGCTCGCGCACACGGCCAACGATCGCGATCGCCGCCTCGAGCGCTGCGTCGGCGTGGTCGTCGAGGCGTTCGGGCGCGCCGAACACCGCCAGCAGTCCGTCGCCGAGCAGCTTGTTCGCGTGCCCCCGGTGATTGTTCACCTCCGGGATCGCCGCCTCATAAAAGCGGTTGAGCAGGGCCACCGTTTCGCGCGGCGTCGCTCGCTCGGCGTAAGCCGTGAACCCGCTGATGTCGCAAAAGAGGACGGTCGCGTCGAGCTCTTGGCCGGCGAGCATCTCGCCTTCCGCGACGACCCGCTCGACGATCTCGCGCGTGCCGAGGTACGTGCCGAGCGCCTCGCGCAGCGTCTCCCGCTCGGCGAGGCCCTGCACCATCGCGTTGAAGCTGCCCGCCAGCGCACCGAGCTCGTCGCCGGACGTGACCCTTGCGCGGGCCGACAGATCGCCCTCGGCGACCCGCGCGATTGCGCGCATCAGCTCCTCGATCTGCGCCAACACCGAGCGCGAAATCAGCCAAGTCAGCTCCAGCGAGACGGTGAAAGCGACCGCCACCGCCAGCAGCACGTCGATCCCCAGCTGGAAGAGGGTGCCCCGCGTCGGCGAGGAGAGACCGGCCACCACCACGCCGGTCGCGACGTTCATCACCGGTAGCGCACCGAGCAGTTTCCAGCGCAGCGAGATGCCGGGCGGAACGCCCGTCAGTGTCGACGGCAGTCGACCCGCAACGTCCTCCAAGACCGGTCGCATGAACTGCTCGGAGGCCAGGAAGTGGAGCACCGCGGCGTATGCCACCGACACGAGAGCGCTCAGTGCAATCACGATCGTCGCCCAGAACGGCAGGCCGAAACGCAGTGTGTAGTAGGTCGCTACCGGCACCGAGACGAGCACGAAGGGTCGCCAGCTGTTGTCGACGATCACCTCGCGGGGAAGCGACACCGCGGTGCGCCAGGCGCGCAGCGCGTCGCGCTCGGGGCGTCCTGCCCGGATCCAATCGACTAGGGGCCGTGCGACCTTCGCGCCGCGCTTGATCGCGAGCGCTAGCGAGACCGTCACACAGCCGAGAGCGACAGCCATAACCTCCGCCAGCTCGCGCCCGCTCATCCTCGTGTAGAGGGCGAAGAGCGCGACGGTGGCGATCGTGATCAGCACCGCCGAGAAGATCTCGAAGGCGGCGAAGAGCACGAAGTAGCGGTGGCCGAGCGCCCGGTAGAGCGCGCGCAGGACGCGCATGCGCCAATTGTGCCCGAGCGCCGGCGCGCGCGCCCTGTCCGCCGAGGGCGGCGGTGAAGCTCAGCGCGTCGGGTCGTCGGGGTTGGGGTCGACCGCGGGCCGGTTCCCGGCGCGGCCAGTCGGACGGGGCCGTAGGCGCGCGTCGCCGCGCTCGGGGATCACGAACAGCTTGCCGTCGTACAGCGAGGGCGGAGCCTCGAAGCACGGCGGGCGCTTGGCGGCGTCCTTGAGCAGCGGGATCGGCGGCGCGTTGAGCGCGTCGTCCGGGTTGGGCCGCTCGCCACCTGCCGGCGAACAGTCGAAGCTTTCGAGCGTGCCGAGCGCCGAGGCTCGCTCGATCGCGTTGGGCTGCAGGTACGCGTTGCCGCGCTCCCAGTCGGGTCTTGTCAGTCGAAACGCGAGCGAGCGTCCGTCGATGACGCCGACTTGGGTCTGTCCGCGCGTGCCGCCGACCTTGCTCGAGAGGTCCGGCGCAGCGTTCGAGATGAAGCCTGCGATCGTCGCCTGGTGGAAGTTGAAGTAGGCGAGGATTGGGTTGAGCTCGGGGAAGAACAGGCGCGCCGCTTCGAACAGCGGGTCGGCGCCGCGCAGCAGCCGCTCGAGGTCGGGGAGCGTGCGGCGTCCCGTCACAACGAGCGGATCGAGCTGCCGGAACAGCGCCCTCAGGTCGGGGGAGAGCGCGCGCAACGAGCGCAGCGTTGGGCCGAGGTCGTCGGCCGGACGTCGCAGCGTGCGAATCACCGGGCGCGTGCGGCCCGAGAAGTCCTCGAGTGTGCGCATCGTCGCGCGCGCCTCGTTGAGGAACACCGGGAAGATCCGGAACGTCTCGGCGAGCGCGCGGTCGCGCGAAGCGGTCGCCTCGAACGTGCCCGCCGTGCCTTCGACCAGACGACGCAGCTCGCCGCGGCGGGCGGTTACCGCGCTGAGCGCGGTGCCGCCATCGCGCACCAGCGTGCGCACGGCGCGACGTTGCTCGTCGGCGATACGCAACAGATCGGTGGCGTCGGCGGCAAAGCGCGGGAAGGTGCCGAAGGCATCGTTGAGATCGCGGTCGGCGGTGCCCCGGCCGACCACCGCCAGCTCCTGCATCCACTGCTGGAAGTTGCGCCGCGTCTCGGGGCCGAAGGCGCGGAAGATTTCGTCAAGCTCGACCGTCCGCCCGACCTGCGAATCGGGCAGGCGTGCACCGTCGGCCAGCATCCCGGCCGAGCGGTGACCGGGCGTGAGCTCGACGTAAGTCTCCCCGAGCAGCGTCTTCTGGCGCAGGATCGCTCGCGTGTCGCGCGGCAGGGGCGCGAACTCCGGCTTGATCTCGAGCGTCGCCAGTGTGCGGTTGCTGGCGGCATCGAGCCGCTTGCCCTTGACCTTGCCGACGTTCACGCCGGAGATCCGCACGTCCGCCTCGTCCGCCAGCTGAACGGTCTCGGGGAAAGCGACCTTGAGCCGGTAGGACTTCGGCGCGAGCGGCAACGTGCCGCCGAACGACACCCACAGGAACAGCAGAATCGCGAAGCATGAGAGGCTGAAGCCGACGATCGCCGCGACCTGCCCGGCCTTGAGCCCGCGCGTCATCACTGGCCACCACCTCCCCCTCCGGAGCCGCTACCCGAGCGCAGGTCGCAGTCGCCGGCGAGCAACGAGACACCGCTCTGGTCGAGCGCGTTCAAGACGTTGTTGAGCTGGTTGGTCAGCTGATCGCGAAGACCGGACAGCGAGTCGGGAATCTGATCGATCTGCTGGAGGATCAGGCCCGCAACCAAGCCGCAGCTGAGCCCGCCCAAGGAGATTCGCCGGTAGGGCCCGGTGGCGTCCGACGTACTAAACAGCGAAACGGCGTTGTTACCGGTCCAGGCAAGCCAGTACAGGTAGCCCTCGTTGCGGTTGCGTTCGGCCGCGGTGCAGCGGCCCTCGCGCTCGCACCCCTCGCTGATTCCCTCGGCGCCACCCGGGTTGTAGGCGCCGATGTTGAAGAGACGGTTGAGCCGCAGCAGCGTGCCGGTGATCTCGGGTGCTCCCTGGGCGAGCCCCGACCCGGCCACCCCCAGCCGCAGCAAGAACGGTGCGGCCTCACGGGCGAACGGGCGGATGCGGTCGCGCACGGTGGCGGTGCGCGCGCTCGCTAGATCGCGCAGCGCAGCGTTGGAGGCGGGCAGCTCGCGCACTACCGGGATCAAGTCGCGCAGCGTCGGCCGCAGTTCGCGCGCGAACGGCTCGACGCGGGCGAGCGCCGCGCGCGTGGTGTCGAGCGCACCGGGTAGGCGGCGCACCGTCTCCCGCAGGTTGCGATCTTCGCTAGCGAAGGCGGCGAACACGCGGTTGGAGTCGCGCACCAGTTGGCGCAGGGTGCGGTCGCGCTGCGCCAGCTCGCTCATCACCAGGCCGTACTCGTGCACCACTCGCCGCAGGTTGCGGCGCCGCTCGGCGAGCGCTGAGGCGAACCGCGCGAGGTCGCGGTGCAGGGGACCGAGCCGGGCGAGCGCTTCGCCGAGTTCGGTGCCGTGACCCTGGAGTCCCTTCCCCGCCCCGGTGATCAGGAGCTTTAAGTAGTCGCGGGTGTCGGCGTCCAGCGACGCGAGGACCTCGTCCTGGTTGACGTCTGGCAGCGTGTCGGAAAGCGGAATCCGCGCGCCTTCCCGAAGCCGTGGACCGTCGCCCGGGTCGACCTCGATGAACATGTCCTTAAGACCGGTCTTGGAGCGCAACAAGGCGCTGGCGTCGGTGCGCAGCAGCTGCCGGTAGCGGGGATCGATGTCGAGCCGCACGACGGCCCGGCCGTGCTTGAGGTCCACGGCCCCAACCTGACCGATCTCGACCCCCGCCACGCGCACGCTCTGGCCTTGCCCCGGGGTGACAGCCTGCGCACTCGAGAGCTCGGCGTAGATGCGGAAGGGCGGCGCTTCGATCAGCGGGATCCGCACCCCCGCCTGGTTCGCGAGGATGTAGCCGGCGACTACGACACCGATCGCCGCCGCCGCGACGAGCGCGACGAGGTCACGCAAATGTCGACGCAGCGCCTGTCTCACCGCGCGCCCCCCTTCGCTCGTTGGCGACCACGGCCGGAGCTACGCGCCGCCGCGCGGGCGTCGAGACGGGCGATTTGCGCACGCGCTTCGGACATCAGCTGATCGAAGCGGCGGAAGGCGCGCGCAGCTCGCAGCAGGGCGCCGCGGTTGAGCGCGCGCCGCGCAGCGGCCTGCCGGCGCAGTGCGGCTTGGCCGGCGCTCCCGCGCACGTTGAAGGCAGAGGCCGGGCCCCCCGGCGCGTGGAGGTTCGGCGGCTCCTGCGTCTCGCAGGGCACGTCGGGCCGATAGGGTGGCGGCTGCGTTGGGTTGAGCGACGGGCCCGGCCGCACCATCAGCGGCGGCAGCACGGCCATCGTGTTGAACATCTGATTGTTGCCGTCGGACAGGCGGCTCTCGCCGGCGAGCCCCGGAAAGCCGCGCTGCAGCTGGTAGCGCACGAGCTGGTTGTTGTTGCCTGGTTCGTCGGGGTTGGGGATCGGTGTGCGGACGAAGGGCACGAGCACCCGGTTCACGCAGCGCGAGAGCGAGCGGCCCTGCTCGGCGAGCGGCACCGAAAGGTTGTTGAGCCGCACGAGCGCGGGGGCAGACGCGCGCACGGCGGTGGCCAGCGCGCCGATTTCGTTCTGACGCAGCGCCAGCCGTAGCTGTGCGAGGAACGGCGTGCCGACGCGCAGCGCCGGCGGCGCGCTCTGCACTCCCGGCAAGGCTTCGCGCGCGAACACCCGCAGCGTCGGCAGCGACGCGTTCAACTCGCGCAGCGTCGGCATCGCCTGGCGCAGCGTGTCGCGCAGCGCCGGTAGCGAACGGGCCAGCGGATCGCGCTCCGCCGCGAGGGCGCTAGCAGTGCGTTCGAGGTTGTCGATCAGCCCGCGCAAGGCGTTGGCGTCGGCGGCGACGGCAGCGAAGGCACGCTGCTGGGCGCGCAGCACGCGCGGCAGGTCGCGGCGCGGCTCAAAACCAAGGGTGGCGTCGTTGGCAAGCGCCGAGAAGCGGTAGGCGGACTCCCAGAAGCGAGCGCCCTCGCGGAAGCCGGCGGCGCCCCGCTCAAGACCCACCGAGAGTTCGCGCAACAGCGTCTTGAGGTCGGCGCGCACGTCGCGCTGGAAGAGCTCGAGCACGCGCACGAACTGAACCGGCGCAGCGGTTTGCGACATCGGCACGGTGTCACCGCTGGCAAGCTCCGGAGCCGACGGCGAGCCGGGTTGGAGATCGACAAAGAAGTTGCCCTCGAGGAAGATCCGTGAGCGGATCTTGATGCGCGCGTCTTGGTGAATCGGGAGCGCCCTACGCGAGAGCTCCATCGTCACGATCGCCCCACCGCGCTCGCTGTCGAGTGGCTCGATCTTCGTGACCTTGCCGACGTCGACGCCGGCGATGCGCACGGGCGAGCGCGGCTGAAGGTTCGCCGCATCGGCGAACACCGCGCGCAGCACGAAGGGCCGCGCGAAGGGGTTGTCGCGGGTGAACCCGAACCAGCTAGCGAGCGCGATCACGGTGAGCGCGAGCACACCCGCCCGTAGCGGCGAGCCACCGCCCCAGCGCAGCGCCGACCTCTTCTTGGGCTTGGGACTCACGGGATGTCGCGCAGGTTCGTGATCCCGAGCCGGCGGGTAACGAACGTGCCGCCGGAGAGGATCGGGTAGTCGTTGATCGTGACCGCCGCGTTGCCACCGGTCGGTGTCCCGTCGGGCAGCACACCCGGTCCGTAGCGCGATCCGGGCGGGGTCAGCGGGCCGTTCGGGTAGCCCTCTTGCCCGCGCTGGCAGTCGGCGTTCCCTTGCGCGTCGATCGCTGGCGAATAGGCCGGTGCGATAAAGCGGTGCAGCGGCTGGCCAATCGCGTCGCGCGCGCCGCGCGCCTTCATCCCCGGTGGGACGTCAACCGGCCGCGAGCTCTCGCTGGTGCCATAGTTGTTGGGCTGGAGCAGGTTCGGCAGCTTCAAGAGCTGCGCCTGGTTGGTGCCGGCGCCGTCAATGGACAGGCCGGACTGGTGTTCACCGAGCGGGTGGAGGAAGTAGATGGCGTAGTTGCAGACCGTCTGGTAGGGAGCAATGAACTCGGCCGCCGGCCGCGTCACGGTGAGCGCCGCACGCACGTCGCGCAGCGCCGGCAGCGTGTCCGGCTCGGTGAACAGGAAGGTGGCGGCGGCGAGCGCGCTGCGGGTCCGGCGACTGAGATCGACGGTGCGCGGCAGCACGTCGGTACCCGCTAGCAGTGCGCTATCGACCGCCGGCAGCGAGAACCGTGCCTCGCGCAGCGCCGGCCGCAGACGACCGGCAAGGTCGTTGAGATCTACATACAACGGCCGCTGCGCGCGGAAACTGGTGATCGAAGCGTCGAGCGTGGGCGGCGAGCGTTCGATCGTCTGCTGCAGCGCGCGCGGATCGGCGGCGATCGCATCAAAGGTCGTCGCCATGTCGCGAAAACTGCGCGCGAACTCGGTCGCGACCGGCGCTAGCTCGCCGGTGAAGGCCCGTAGCGACGCGATGAAGCGGGGCAGGCCGGTGGCCGGGTCTGAGAGGTTGCGGGCCACCGGTTCGAGGCGTCGCAGAAGCGGCGGCAGGAGCGCGATTGTCTGGTTCAGCGAGCTGCCGCGCCCGGCGAACGCGTCGCCGAACGCGTCGAGTGAATCTTGGATTGCGGGGCGCGTGCGATCGTCGAAGGTTGCGAACAGGTCCTCGATCTCGGCTGGTTCGCGCGCCTGGGAGAGGGGAATCGTGGAGCCGGCAGCCAGCTTCTCACGCGAGCGCCCGGGCGTCAGCTCCACGTACTTGAGACCGAGCGCCGAGCGCTGGCGAACGAGCACACGGGTGTCGCGCGGCAACGGTTCGACCGACTTGTCGAGCTTCATCGTGATCAGCGCGACCGCACGCCGGCGACCGCCGCGCTCGACCACCTTCGGCTCGATGTCGCTCACCAAACCCACCCGGAAACCACCGATGCGCACGTCGTTGCCGGTCGTGAGCTTCGAGCCCGAGGGAATCTCCGCCCGCAGTTCGTAGGTGGGAACGAACGGCAAACCTTCGTTGGCGGTGTAGGCGATGTAGACGGCGGTGACCGTGACGAGCACCGTCACCGCGCCGATCAAAAGTGGGCTGCCGCTAAGCGCTGCGATGCGCCTGCCCCGGCGCGGCCTCTTTGCTGTCACCGTCGCCATCGCCTCACCACCTCACGGTCCGAGCAAGTAGTCGAGGAGGGCCTGCACGACACCGCGGCTTTGAGCGTCACCGCCGCCCGCTGGCGAGGGGCCCGTGGAACCCGTGTTCGGCGCCTTAAGTTCCACTTGCGGGGCGCCGCCCGAGCCACCGAGGCGGGGGGTCTGGTCGAGCAGCTTCTCGATCTGATCGAAAACCTTCGGCAGCTCGCCGGGCTTGAGTTGGTCGGGCGCGTTCGGCGCGAGCAGCTCCATCACTTGCGGTGGCAGCGTCACCTGGGGCTTCGAGATGTCCGGCTGGCCCGGCAAGGGACCGGCCTCGGGTTGCCCGGGCTGGCGCCGCTCGCCGACCCGTGCCGCCGGCTGGCGCGCCTGGCGTTCGAGGCTCGCGAGCTGCGCGCGGTTGTCGCTGAAGTCGGGGCTCGTGATACCGGGGAGGTTTGGCCCGAGCCACTGGCTACAGCGCTTGAAGAGATCGCTGTTCGGGTCGACCTCGGTGTAGAGGTTGCTGCATTGGTTCAGATTGAGCGATATCCGCAGTATGTGGCCGACCGAGTCGAAGCCATTGATCGAAAGCGACTGCCAGTAGAGGTAGTTCCAGATCGCTTCGAGACCGGTGAAGCCGCCGCGCCCGTTGGTGATCGCGGTCGGGTCGGGCGCGGGCGGCGCGCTCCGGACGGCACGCTCGTCGTCCTCGATCGCGCGACGCCGGTCATCCATCGTGTCAAGGAACTGGCGGATCGGTTTGAACGTGGGGCCCGCTTCGGGAGCGATCCGCAAGAGCTCGTCGACCACGCGCTGCCCGCTGCGCACGGTGCGCCGACCCTCAACCGCAGCCTCGCCGAGCTCGCCGAGCGCGGGGTCTGAGGCACGCGCGAACGGGCGCGCTACGCGTAGGAAGCGGCGGAGCTCAGGAGCCGAGGCGCGCGCCTCCGCCAGCAGCGGCCGCTGGCGGTCGGCAAGCTCCGCTAGCCGCCGCATCGTCGGCGACAGCTCGGCCAAGAAGACCGGCAGCCGCCGCAGCGTCGCGCGCAGTTGGGGATCGCGCGAAGCGGTCGTGGAAGCCGCCCGCTGCGAGGCATCGACCCAGCGCGCCAGCTGTCCCCGCTCGCGCCGCAGCTCGTGCACGACGGTGTCGGCGTCGCGAATAAAGGCCCGCAGGTTCGCGTTCTGTTCGGCCAACAGCGCGAGCAGCCGGTTGGTTTCGCGAAGCCCCGGGTCGGCGCGCCGCAGGGCGGCGGCGAGATCGCGTGGCCGGCCGGCGAGACCGGCGCCGAGCTGGCTCAGGAGGATCGAGAAGCGCTCGCGGTAGGGTCGGCGCATGATGTCGGCGATCAGGTCGGGGGGAATCGTCGACTCCGTCTGCTCGACGGGCACCACCCCCGAGCCGTCACGCGGCAAGCGGCGGGGACTGGAGCCGGGCTGACAGTCGACGAAGTACTCGCCGATCAGCGACTGCGGCTTGATCGCGCAGCGCGCATCGGCGCGCAGGTCGGCAAGCTCCTTGCGCTCGACCTCCACGGTCACCAGCGCACGCGCCGGCCGGCCGGGCCGCTTCTCGACCTCGAAACCGGTGGTCTTGCCGGCGCGCACGCCGCCGATCCGGAAGTCGCCGCCCTGGTTAAGACCGAAGGCGTTATCGAACTCGATCTTGTAGCGCGCGGGCTGCGACGCGCCGGGACCGATCCCGAACAACGCCGCGAGCCCGGCAACCACGCCGGCGACGATGCCGAGCAGCGCCAGCGCCCTCATCGCACGTCCCCCGTCGCGCGCGCCGACTCGTCACATTGGAGGAACTCGCGCACGCTCTCCGGCAACACGTTCGAGCCGTCGCGTGCGGGCGCCTCGGCGGAGCCCGGGCACCGCTTGTACTGCCCGCGGCGCACCGGGCCGCCGGCCAGCGTCTCGGCCACGCTGATGTGTGCGCGCGCCAGCGCCCCGAGCGCGTCGAAGCCGGCACCGGTGGTCGAGAAGTCATCGAACCAGCCGAGGAAGTCGGTGGTGTAGTAGCGCGCGACGGCCAGTTCCGGCGCGCCCGCCCGGAAGGCCTCGGCGGTCTCCGGGATCGCACCGCGCACCCGCCCGACGTCCACCGGCCGACCACCGGGAGCCACCGTACGCTCGCGGGTGTCGAGCGCGATCTGCGTAAGCGGCGGCACCGACCGCAACAGGTCGATCAGGTCGTTGGCACCGCCGCTCGCTTGGATCGCGCGCACCAGCTCGCGGATCGTGGGGCGCGAACCGGCCGAGAGGCGGCGCGCCTCCGCCAGGAACGGCACCAACTCGCGCGCCGCGGGACGCGAAGCAGCAACCAACGGATCGAGGTCGCGAACCGCCGCACGGAGGTTCACGAAGGTAGTGTTGGCGCGCCGCATGAACGGCGGCAGCTCGGCGATCGCGTCAGCCAGGGCGCGCCGCTCGGAGGCGATCGCCTGGGTCGTGTCGGCAAGCTCAGAGACCAGCGGCGTCAAACGCTCGCTGCGCGAAGCAAGCACCGAATTGAAGCGCGCGGTATCAACCAGGAAGCGCTCAAGCAGCGGCTCGTCTTCGGCGAGCTTGGCGAACAGGCGGCTGCTGGTCGACAGCGACGGATTGAGGTAACGCAGACCAGCGTTGGCCTGCCTCTCGACACCGGCGAAGAGGTCGCGGTTGCCCTTGAAGAAGCGCTGCAGGTCATGCCGCGTACGACCATCGAGGGTGTTAAAGAGCTGGTCGATGTCGACCGCCGTCTGCGTGTGCTCGGCATCGATCCGCCCGCCGTCCGGGATTGGTGGCGCGCCGGCCGGCGGAAACTCGAGATCGACGTAACGGTTCGCGACGCCAGACAGAGAGAAAGCGCGAACGGTCGCCCGCGTTCCCCGCCGCAACGGTGCGAAGCGGTCGTCGATCTTCATCTCGACCTCGGCAAGACCGTTGTCGAGCAAGCGGATTCCCGTCACCTCGCCGATCCGCACACCGTCGCGTTGCACCGGATTGCCGCGCACGAGCTGCCCGGCATTGATGAAGTCGGCGCGCACCCGGTAGCCGCCACCGCCGTTGAGCAGCAGCAGCGTGAGCGCCGCCACGGCAGCCACGACCGCGGCAAGCACCAGCGTTCTCGCGATGCCAGAACCAGAGACCGGCAATTCGTTACCCCTGCCCTCCGCCGCTCGGCGGACCCGTCCTCCCGACGGGCGCCGTGCGGCGCGCAATCATCCTGCCAGAAGTTGGCGCCTCCGTGCGCAGGTTCCCTGGCCGCCGCTCAGTGCGACCGGCGAGCGCGACCCCCACCCGGCCAACGCCCGGTGAGTGCCGCTGTCGCGCGGCGAGCGACGCGATCGGCCAGCGTCGCCGCGAGCGCCGCGATCGCCGCCGCCGCGGCCTCGGCAGCGAGCAGGCGCGCAAGCGGCGTCGCCGGGTCTCTCCGGTCGGGCAACCGGCCCCCGCCCAGCCGCAGCTGCGTGGCGCGTGCGAAGCGCCGCGCCACCGCCCGCAGAACGAGGCGCAGGAGGCTACGTATTGGCCACATCACGAGCGCTGCCACGGGATCTCCTTAAAGCGGTTTGCCGGCTCGAAATCTCCTCGGCCGGTTCGTCCGCTCCTAGGATTGCACGTGCCCGGGTAGCCGAACTGGTACAGGCAGCGCCCTTAAAAGGCGTCGCTCGCAAGAGCATGCGGGTTCGAATCCCGTCCCGGGCACTCGCGGCGATCCCCTCAGCGGCAGCCTCGGGCTCCCGTGCGCACCCTGCGAGCCAGCGCTGTCCGGTCAGGGACCGCCGACTCACTGCGACCGCTTGTAGGGATGTGCGATCTCTGTCAAGTTGGTCGCTGGAGAGGCGGAGGGACGCGGTGAGCGCACGGGTCCGACGGACGCGCCGGGCGGTTCGGTGGCTCGGGCCGCTCGTGGCCGGCAGTTTGACGGCGGTGGCCGTGCGTCGTCTGCGGGCGCGCACTCGTAGCGACCACCGCGCCCTCGCCGCCGCAAGCGGCACCGGGCTTCGGAGTTCTGAGGGTCGGCCGTCGAGATCTCGGAAAGCTCCGGCGCGACCACGGAAGGTTGCCTCTCGACCGACAGCCGCACGTTCACCCAAGGAGAGGCTGCTCAGGCACCGCCTGCTCTCGCCCGCCGAGGAACGCCGGCTCGCCCGCCGGGCGCGCGCGGGCGACCGCGCCTCGTTCGACCGCCTGGTCACCGCGAACGCACGGCTCGTGCACGCGCTCGTGCGTAATTGGAAACCCCCGCGCACGCCGGCGCTAGACAACGACGATCTCTTTCAAGAGGGCCTCGTCGGCCTGATGCACGCCGCCGCCAAGTTCGACCCGGACCGCGGCACCCGCTTCTCGACGTACGCGACCTGGTGGATCCAGCAGGCACTGCAACGCGCACACGCCAACTACTCGCGCACCGTGCGGGTGCCAGCGCACGTCCATGATCAGCTCAAGAGGCTTTACGCACGGCTGGCAGCCCTAGGGGTCGAGGGGGTCGCCGAGCTCGAGCCGCAAGAACTCGCCGACCTGGAAAGCGCCCTCGAGCTCGAGCGCGGTTGCGCCCGGGCGCTGGCGCACGCCGAGCGGCAGACCGAACCCCTGGACGCGGCGCTCGAGCTCGACGACCGTTGTGCACCAGGACCTGAGGAACTCGCGCTCGAGCGGCAGCCCGCCGGTCGGTTGCTGAGATCT
Source organism: Thermoleophilum album (assembly GCF_900108055.1). Classification (GTDB taxonomy): domain Bacteria; phylum Actinomycetota; class Thermoleophilia; order Solirubrobacterales; family Thermoleophilaceae; genus Thermoleophilum; species Thermoleophilum album. The sequence continues at coordinate 371,229 of NZ_FNWJ01000001.1, forward strand.
CTCAAAGAACGGCTAGACGAGCGGGAAGTCGACGTCTTGGTGCGACGAGCTGGGGTCTTTGGGCGACCGCAAACCCTCGCCGAGATCGGTGCGGCCTATGGCGTGACGCGCGAACGGGTGCGACAAATCGAGCGCAGCGCCCGCGCCAAGGCCCAAGCCTTGCTGGCCGAGATCGACCGCTTAGAGCCCATCATCGGCGCCTTGGCAACCGGTCGTCGCCCGCTGGCTACCCGGCCGGCAGGTCGCCGCTCGCCGGGCGCTGCCCGTTCGCGCGCAAAGACTTCGGAGCGCAACCCACCCGCTGCTAGCGTGTCCTAGGGGTTGAGGGAGCGATCGGGCGCAGCCGCAGCGACGCTCTCTGGCTCCGGCGGCCGATGTCGGGAACCGGGAACCCCACGTGGAGGCTTCAGCACTCAGGACAAGCATCCGGGCCGCGACGATCGCTGGCCGCTCGCCGCTGCTGCGCCTGCAGAGCGACGAGCGCCTGATCGAACTGACGCGGCGGGGCAACGACCACGCGTTCGAGGCGCTGGTCCGTCGCTACGAGTCGCGCCTGCTTGCCTTTTGCAGGCACATGCTCGGCTCGCGGGAGGATGCCGAGGACATCCTGCAAGAGGTCTTCGCCGCCGCCTACAACGCCCTACTCGCCGACGACCGCCCGATCAACACGCGGCCCTGGCTGTACCGGATCGCTCGCAACCGCTGTCTCAACCACCTCCGGCGGCCGCAAGCGCAAGCGCACGACTCGATGGAGGTCTTCGATCGCGCTGACGGCGTGAGCGCGGCCGACGCGGTCGCCGATCGTGAGGAGTTCCGAAGCATCATCGCCGACGTCCAGGAGCTCCCCGAAACGCAGCGCACGGCGTTGCTTTTGCGAGAGATCGACTCGCTCTCCTACGAGCAGATCGCAGAGGCGATGGACACCACCGTCCCGAGCGTCAAGTCGTTGCTCGTACGCGCGCGGATATCGCTCGCCGAGGCAGCTGAAGCGCGCCTTTTGACCTGCGACGAAGTGCGTGTCGCACTCGCGCGAGACGCTGAGGGAATCGCACCGATCCCCGCACCGGTACGCCGGCACCTGCGCCGCTGCGAGCGCTGCCGGGCTTTCCGCGAGCACTTGAAGGAAACGAGCCGCGCGCTCGCGATGTTGTTCCCGAGCGGCCCGATCTTTGCGCTCAAGCACTTGCTCGCCAGCAAGTTGGGGTTGGGCGGTGGAGCGGCAGCAAGCGGGGGCGCGGCGATTGGCGGCGGTAGCGGTGCCTGCGCGACCGCCGGTGGCTGCGCCGCCGGTTCGCTCGCGAGCGCCGCCGGCAGTGGTGTGGTTGCCGGCGCGACCAGCGGGGCGGTTGCAGCGGGTGCCGCCGGCGCAGCGGGTGGCGTCGCGGGGGGTGCGCTGTCAGCGGGACTCTCGACCTTCGCGACCAAGGCAGCGGCGGCTACGGCGGCCGCCGCGGTAGTCGCGGCGGGCGCTATCGAAGTAAGGCAAGTGGCTGTCCCAGGACCGACGCGCGAGAGCGCCGCCGAGGTCCGGGAGCATCGGCCGAACGCTGAGCGCCCGCCGCAGCACCGCACAGAGCCGAATAGCGGCAGCGCCACCACCACCGACGCGAGCGCGGGCACTCCCCCGGCGTCACCGACCTCGCCAGCACCAGCCCCGCCAACGACCGCTCAGGCGCAGACGCCGCCGGCCTCACCGACGCCGCCAGCGCCCGCGCCGCCACCTACCCAGCCAACCGCTGCTACGCCGCCAACGCCCACCGTCGAAACCATCCACGAGGAGGTCACCCTGCCGAATCAGCAGCCGACTGGCGCTGTGACGATCGAGCAGCCACCGGTGGCGTCGGGTGGGCAGCGGCACGCCGGCGAGACGCAGTACGGGCCGCCTCCCCCGTCCGGCCCGGCGCCCGCAAGCGGGAGCAACGGCAACGCATCCGCCAGCAACGGGGCCGCCGCCACCCCCGCCAGCGCCGGCACCGGCGCCACCGCTAGCGGCGGCAGCGCCGGCACCCCGCCCGCCAGCGACGCCGGCGGCGCGGCGGTCAGCCGACCGCAACCAGTCCGATCGCCTTGAGGCGCCGCTCGAGCGCCTTCAGCGCAAAGGCCCGCACCTCGCTTATCGAGTAGCCGAACAGAGGCATGCCCTCCTCGTACCAGTGCGGCCGCAGGACGTCCTCAGCGATCGGCGCGACCAGCTCTAACGTGCGCGTGATCGCCGTCCGATAGCGCTCGTCGCGCTCGGCCATCTCGCGCAGGAAACGTGAACCGAAAGCGACGTGGCGGTGCTCGTCACGGGCAACGTTGCTGAAGCCCTCGACGAAGCCCGGCAGCGTGCCCTGCTGCTCGTTGTACTCGATGATGAAGTGCTGGCCGGTGAGCGCCAGCATCCCCTCGAGCACCATGTGGTAGATCGTCACCGCCTCGACCATCGTTTCGAGGTCCTCGGGCTCGCGAGCTAGGCGGTCGACGCGCTCGTGCAGCATCTCGTCGAAGAGCTCGCGGAACTTCGGGTTCACGTGGTTCTCCGACTCCGCGAGCCGCTCCTGCAGGTCGTCCGCCTCGAGCACCCCGACCTCGTGGTAGAAGCGATCGAAAAAGGCCACGTGCCGGCCCTCGTCGGCGATCTGCGTAGACAGGAAGATGCGCATGTCTTCGCTCGGCGCCGCGCGCATGATCGGCGCGAGCTCCGCGGTCACGCGCTGCTCGCCGAGGAAGAACGACGAGAGCCCGTACATCCGCTGGAACCGCTCCTCCGGGGAAATGCGCTCGTTCCAGTCGATCCGGTCTTGCGAGAAGTCGATGTCCTGGACGCTCCACTGCTGGCGCTCCCAGAGGTGGTACAGCTCGCGGTAGCTGAGCAGGTTGACATCACCGCGATCGGCCGCCTCCTGCAGCGCCGGATCGGACGAGGCCACGAAGTCCTCGCGCGTCGTGCGTCGAATCACTGGATCGCTCACTCCGCTACTCCTTCCCTCTTTCGATTCCCGGTCGGGAACTGCCGAAGGGCGCGGGGCCCTGCTCGAACAGCTCGGCCGTCGCGTCTCGCGCTGTGTGAAGAGTAGCTAAGTCCTGGCTGGCTGGCCAGCTCAAAAGCCTGTCGGTTCGCCCAGGAGCGTTCAGGGGCCCTCCGACGCCTCCACGATCAGGCGCGCGCGACCGCCGTCGACGGTGCCGATGAGACGTTGCGCGGGCCGCAGACCCGGCAGCTCGACCGCCTCCTCGCGCCGGGGCGCAACTCGGTAAGAGCGGCCGGCGATGTCCACCACATGCACCTGACCGTCGCCGCTCGTGATGCGCAAGACCACGCGAAAGTACGGGGGCACTCCGACCACCGGTGGCTCGACCTGCGCATCCGCTATGCGCACGCGGTAGGTCGGCGAGCCCGCTTCGTCTCCCGCTCCGCCCGGACGCGACTCGGCACTCCCACGCGGCGCCGTCACGCCGTTTGGCCGAAGCTCCCCGCCCGAACCTCCCGCACTCGTGCGCACAGCACCGGTTGAGGTCGGCGGCGTGGAGACGGTCGGCGTCGTCGGCACAGTCGAGCGGGACGAGCCCGAGCGCTCACGATCGCCGCCGCAACCTGCCGCCAGCACGAGCGTCGCTGTCAGCACCCAAAGCGCCGCGCAGCGACGGCCGCTCAGCCCGGAGAGTTGTTGGCGAATACTCGCCCCGTTCAACCTGCGCGCCGCTCTGTCCGATCCGTCCAGTGGGGGATGAAACCGTGGCAAGGACACCTTGGACACACGGTAACCGGCTGCTCGGCTACGACCCCGAGCGCAGGCGCGTGTGGGTGCTCGGACGCAGGCTCCACCACGGACTAGCAGGGCTCGTGCTGGCGGCGGTCGGAACGGCGCTAATGGCTCACGACTGGCGCGATCGCAGCGACTGGCTGCGTGTCCGGCCGGGCACGTGAGCTAAAGCGTCAGGGTTTGGCCGGGCTCGAGCACGGTCACCTGCGAGGACGTGCGCCCTTCGACCTCCCTCTTGAACGCCTGAGCGTCGGTCTCGATCGGCGGGAAGGTGCCGTAGTGGCAGGGCACTACGTGGCGCGCACCAACCAGCTCGCAGGCCACCACCGCGTCGTGGCGATCCATCGTGTAGTGGCCGCCGATACAGACCAGCATGAGATCGATCTGGTCTCGCTTGGCGACGAGCTGCATGTCTGAGAAGAGAGCCGTGTCGCCGGTGTGGTAGACGGTTTTGCCGCCGAGGTTGACGACGAGTCCGGCCGGCGTGTTGACGGTCCCTCCAGGCGTCGTCGAGGTGTGCCACGCGGGCACCAAGCGCACCCAGCCGCCGTCGAAGTGGACGGTACCGCCGAGGTTCGGGTCAGCGACGTTGGCGACGCCCTTCGCCTGAAGCTCCTGAGCAAGCTCGACGATTGCGACGCACTGGGCACCCGTGCGCTTGGCGATCTGCTCGACGTCGCCCCAATGGTCGGCGTGCCCGTGGGTGAGGAAGATGTGGGTCGGCTCGACCTCCTCGGCGCTTGCGGCTGCCTTCGGATTGCCGGTCAGGAACGGGTCGATGAGCACGCGCACGTCGCCCGCGCGCAGCTCGAAACAAGCGTGCCCTAGGAAACGAACCTCCATATCAACCTCCTCCGTGTTCGTCGTCCCCGGACCCGGTGTGGTCGAGGGGATCACTGTCGCTGGCTTGGCCCGGCAACTCGAGCTCCCGTGCGAGCTCGAAGCCGACCGCCACACCTACCATCATCGCGATCCGCGTCTCCTCCTGCAGGAGCGTGGTCACCCGCCGCAAGCGCTCGTCCGGGTCGCTGGAGAACGCCGCCTTCTGAACCTCCGCCTGGTGGACTGTCCCGAACCAACCCCCCTCCTCCAGCGCCTGGCGCAAAATCCGTTCGAGCTGGGGTACCCGCGCCGCGAGCTGCGCCTCGATCGCCCGAAAACGACCAGGCTCCGCGAGCGCTTCGAGGGCCCTCTCAAGTCGTGCGTCGGGAACTCGCTGGTGGGCCACGGCGTGCGCTCAGAGGCTCGGACCGGGAATCCGTTCGCCACGGCGCCGCCACGCCGCCAACACGAGTCCGCTCAAGCACCCCGCCACGGCGCCCCCAATCGTCGCGCCGACGCTCGCCTCCGGCACCGCTAGCGGCAACAGCGCGAGCACCGCGATCGCGACCAGCAAGGCCAGCGGATCGATCTCTTCTTCAAGCGCGCCGCGGCCCGCCAACCGGCGTTCGACGACGAAGCAGAGCGTGACACCGAGCGCCGCCCCATTGGCTCCCGCCACCACGCCTGCCGCCGACCCCCCAGGCACGACCTCGGCGAGCGCCAACGCGACGGCGCTGGCCGCGGCGGCGCAGGCGAGGTAGACGAGCGCCGCGACGACCGTGCCGAAGCGTCGCTCGAGCCCGTACAGCGCGAGTCCCCCAATGCCGACCGCCACCGCCAGGTAGCCGACGCTGGTATGCAGGAAGGCAGCTGTGACCAGCCGCCAAGGCTGCTCAACGAACCCGGGCACGAGCGCTCCCAGGTCTTCGATCGGCACGCCCGCCTCGGCGGCCAAGGTCACCGCTGCCGACACGATCACGACCGCCAACGTCGCCAGCGGACGCCCCTGACGCGACCAGCGGGCCGGCCCTGCGAGGCGGCGTAAGCGGGGGCGGCGAGCAGCCTTCGAGCGCCCGCGCCGCCGCTCCTCGCCGCCGATCTCGACGCGCGGCGCGCGTTTGCGCACCCGGCGCCCGCAGTACGGACACTCGGTCACGTACGGGCTGATCTCGGCGCCGCAGTTCTTACAGACGACGAAGAGGTCCGGGCGGCTCAAAACAAGCCTCAGGGTACTCCCGCGCGTCGGCCGGGCGACCCAGCACGGTCAGCAGAGGTCGATCGATCGAGCCGCGCGCGGTTAGCCTTTCGAGGAGCGAGCTTCGCCCCCAACACAAAGCGACGAGAGGAGAGTGCCGATGGCGCTTGGTTACGACGGCAAGCTGTACATCCTCGCTTTCGACCACCGTGGCTCGTTCCAGAAGAAGATGTTTGGGATCGAGGGCGAGCCGACGCCCGAGGAGACGCAACGGATCGCCGACGCCAAGCACCTGATCTTCGAGGGCTTGCTACGGGCGCTCGAGCTCGGCGCCGATCCGGCGGTCAGCGGTTGTCTGATCGACGAGCAGTTCGGCGGCGAGATCCCGCAACAAGCGAAGGAGCGTGGGTTGATCCTTGCGATGCCGGTCGAGAAGTCGGGCCAGAAGGAGTTCGACTTCGAGTACGGCGAGCAGTTCGGCGAGCACATCGAGAAGTTCGACCCGGACTTCGCGAAAGTGCTCGTCCGCTACAACCCCGAGGGTGACGCCGAGCTCAATCGGCGTCAGCGGGAGCGGCTGCGGCGCCTGTCGGACTGGTTGCACGAGCGCGATCGCAAGTTCCTGTTTGAGCTCCTCGTCCCGGCCGAGCCGCACCAACTCGAAAAGGTCGGTGGCGATGCCGAGCGCTACGACGCCGAGCTGCGTCCCGACTTGATGATTCAGGCGATCGCCGAGCTTCAGGACGCCGGAGTCGAACCCGACGTCTGGAAGATCGAAGGCATCGAGACGCGCGCCGACTGCGAGCGCATCGCTGCGCAGACGCGCCGTGGTGGACGCGACGGCGTCGTCTGCGTGGTGCTCGGCCGGGGGGCGGACGCCGGCAAGGTCGAACACTGGCTACGCCAGGGCGCCCCAGTCGAGGGCTACGCGGGTTTCGCGATCGGACGGACGATCTGGTGGGACGCGGTCAAGGGCCACCTCGCGGGCACGGTCGACCGCACGACGGCTGCGGACCAGATCGCCCGCAACTACCTGCACTTCGTGTCCGTCTACCAGGAGGCCGAGCGCACCGCACCGGCACCTGCCTAGAGGACGCGACGGAGCCGATAAGAGCGCGTCTGGCCGCGCACACCGGTCGGTGTGCGCGGCCGGCTGTCGGCGTGTCACCTTCGCGCCGACAGCCGGCCTCGGGCGCGGGCGCTCGGCAGCGATTCGGCGCCTTCGTTACCCTGCGCAGCCATGCGAATGCAGCGCTCGCTCGCCTACTACGAGCAGGCGTTCCAACATCGCGCCCGCGAAGAGAGCGTCCGCCGAGAGCTACTGCGCCGGCGCGCAGTGGAGCGTGCGCGCGCGCGTCGCTTGGAGCATCAGCGCCGGCAGGGAAAAATCCGGTTCGTGCTGCTGGTGCTGCTGCTTACCGCGACGGCGCTCGCGGTGACGGTGGCGATGTTCCAAGCGCTCCAGCTAGTCGCAGGGTGACGAGCGAGCTAACCGCCAGCCGCTGCTAGCTAGGCGGCGACTTCAGGCGGTCGAGCTCTGCCTCCACCGCAGCCCGTTCGGAACCCGACGCATCCTTGCCCTCGCCGGCCGACGAGCGCATGTCGAGGTAGACCTCCTTGCGGAAAACGGGAACGGAGCGCGGTGCCGCGATGCCGATGCGCACCTTCTCCCCCATCACTGAGAGCACCGACACCTCGATGTCGTCACCGATCATGATGCTCTGGTTGGGCTTTCGGGTCAGTACGAGCAAGAGCCAGCGCCTCCTTGCGGGCGGACCTGTACGCGTCCACTAAAGCAGCCAGCCCCCCGAACTTCAACCGCTTCCGGAAGAGGATGAGTCGACATCGTGGCGCCCTCGAGGGGGCTTTGCGCACCTCTCGACGAACCGCAGCCCTTGGTAGGCTGCGCCGCCGTTGGCACGGAGGTCGCTGAAAGCCGAGCTAAACCAGATCCGGGCGTGGGTCCGCGAAGGGCGCACCGACGCGTGGATCGCTCACCAGCTGGAGGTGTCGGTCAGCGAGCTTCGCGCCTTCAAGCGCGAGCACGGCCTCACCGGCCCCGAGCGATCGCCGCTCGGTGGCGACCTCCCATATCCGGACGAGGACGACTTGCGGGCCCGCGACGAGGAGCTTGTCGCCGAGCGCTTACGGCGCGAGGAGGAGCGCTTGCGGCGCGAAGAAGAGGAGCGGATGCGCAAGGAAGCCGAGCAGACGGCGTCCGTCGAACAGTCACAAGAGTCGGCGGACAGTGAGGCTCAGAAGCGTCGGCGCAAGCGTCGCGGGCGCCGCGGTGGGCGGCGCCGGCGGGGGCAGCGACACGTTTTCGAGGCGACCTTCGATCACGGCGAGGAGGGTTACGGGATCTGGCTGGATCCGGCCGTCCAGGACGACCCTCTATACGCCGAGCACTGGGCGGGACACCGGCCGGTGAAGGTGACGATCGAAGCTGACCGCCTGATCGTGACGCGGCTCGCACCCGGCGAGTTGATCATCCACGACGACGAGGCCGACGGCGAGAGCGCTGAGAGCGCTCACGAGCAGGCGCCGGAAGTCGATGGATCGTCGCCCGAAGCGGTGGCGGAGTTGGGCGCCGCGGATGCGCCTGCGACCGAGACGGGCGAGGAAGGCGCTCCCGCAGCGGAGTCGCGCGGCGAAGAAGCGCCTTCGGCCCCGGCGGGTAGCGACTACGCGGCCGCGGCCGAGACGCGCGGCGACGAGGCGCCCGCGGCCCCCGCGGGTAGCGACGAACATGCGCACCCGCTCGACAACGCCGACGAGCAAGCCGAACCGAGCTGAGGCACACGGCACGCGTCTTTCAGCGCGTCCGCGCGAGCAGGGTCCCCGCGTGAGCAGAGCCCCCGCGTGAGCCGCGCACCGACGTTGGCAACCACGTCGCTGCGCGTCACCGCCGCTCCTCGCGACACCTACGCGGGACCGCGGCACTGACCTGCTGCAGGCCGCTCAGAGTCTGTGCGCCGGGCGCACCACGCCACCGCCGAAGTCGCTCGCCTCGCGGGCGTAGCGGGCGAAGCCGACATCGACGACCAGGGTCGCTCGCGTCGGACCGACCCGCTCAAGCGCAAACTGCCCCGCCCACTCGCCGCGCGCATAGAGCGATGCGAGCTCGTCGAGTCGGAAAGCGCCACCGAGGCGTCGGCGAAGCTCGTCGACTAGCTCCCACGCGGCGTCGTCGACCAGCGGGTCAGGCTCCGCTAGGAGCCTCCGCTCACCATCGCGCCACTGGTAGAGAGCGCTCTCTAGCTGTGGGTCCATGCGCCCCGACCTTAGCCAGACCGGACGTTTGCCCCTCGGCGTCCGGGGCTGCGCTGTCCGGCGGCGGGGCTTCCTTGGTCAACGTGCCAACTTCGGCCTTAGCGTCCCGGCAAGACCACGTAGGGACGCTCGCCGACCTTCACCATCCCGAGCCCACGAGCCTCAGTCTCGACCGCCGCACCGGTCCGTAGCTCACGCACGCGCGTACGCAAGCGCGCGTTGGTGCGCTCGAGTGCGTCGAGCTCGCGTTGCTCGCGCGACAGCTCGCCCCGCTGGCGCCACCACTCGCGAGCAGGAGCCACATACAGCGCGAGGATTGTGAACAAGGCGATCAGCAAGGCACGCCGAGCCAAACGCTCCCAATCGACGCGCACGGCGGCGACGCCGCTCGGACCGAGCTTGCCGTGGGCTCGTGAACTAGTCACGAACGCGAGCTTCGCTCCGCAGCGGCGCGATCCTGCCTGCTACGCCCGTTGACTAGCGCGTGAGCGACCAAATGCCGCCGCACCCGGATACGACGCCCGTCCGCCGAGCTGCTCCTCGATGCGCAGCAGCTGGTTGTACTTGGCGGTGCGGTCGCTGCGAGATGGCGCACCGGTCTTAATCTGCCCGCAGCCAGTAGCGACCGCAAGGTCGGCGATGGTGGCGTCCTCCGTCTCGCCCGAGCGGTGCGAGACGACCGCCGTGTAGCCGGCGTCGAGGGCCATGTGCACGGCCTCGAGGGTCTCGGTGAGGGTGCCGATCTGGTTGACCTTCACCAGGATCGAGTTGGCAACCCCGCTGTCGATGCCGCGACGCAGACGCAGCGGGTTGGTCACGAACAGGTCGTCGCCGACCAGCTGCACTCGCTCACCGATGCGTTCGGTGAGCGTGCGCCAGCCGTCCCAGTCCTCCTCCGCCATCCCGTCCTCGATCGAGACGATCGGGTAGCGATCACAGAGCTCCGCCCAGAGCTCGGCCAGTTCGCGCGATGAAAGTTCTCGGCCCTCGTGCTCGAGCACGTAACGATCGCCCTTACGCAGCTCACTGGTCGCGGGATCGAGGGCGATCGCGACGTCGTCACCCGGACGGTAGCCGGCGGCCTCGATCGCCTCGACAAGTGCCGCCAACGCCGCCTCGTTCGACTCAAGATCGGGGGCGAAGCCGCCCTCGTCGCCGACGGCGGTGGTGAGCCCTCGCTCCCGCAGCGTGCGCCGCAGCGCATGGAACACCTCGACCCCAATGCGCAGACCCTCTGAGAAGCTCGGCGCACCGACCGGCACGATCATGAACTCCTGAAAGTCGATGCGGTTGTCGGCGTGGGCGCCGCCGTTCAGCACGTTCATCATCGGCACCGGCAGCACCTGCGCGCGCTCGCCACCCAGGTAGCGCCAGAGCGGCAGTCCAGCGTCGGCCGCTGCTGCCTTGGCGACCGCCAGCGATACGCCGAGGATGGCATTGGCACCGAGACGCGACTTGTTGTCGGTGCCATCCAGATCGATCAACGTGCGATCGACGTTTTCTTGGTCGGACGCCTCGAGGCCACGCACGGCGTCGGCGATCTCACCGTTGACGTTCTTGACCGCGCGCGTGACACCCTTGCCCAGCCAACGCTCGCCGCCGTCGCGCAGTTCGACGGCCTCGAACTCGCCGGTCGACGCGCCCGACGGCACCGCTGCGCGGCCGAAGGCGCCCGACTCGAGCTCAACGTCGACTTCGACGGTGGGGTTGCCGCGACTGTCGAGGATCTGACGACCGTGCACGCGCTTGATCTTGCTCAATTCAGCCTCCGCCTTCGGGGGAATCTGGAAAACCTCGCTCGGCTCGCTCGTGACGCTCGATCAACTGGTCGGTCGCTGTCCGCAGGGCCAGCTCCGGGTCGACGCCGAGCACCAGCGCGAGCTCTACCGACGCCAGCAAAATCCTTCCAACTTCCAGCCGGCGACGATCCTCGGGGAGACCCTCGGCCAGCGACTCGAGATCATCCAACGCCGCGCGCAAATTGGCGGCAGCGGCCGCACGCCCCGGCTGCGGACGCAGCCCGGCAGCGGCGGCGCGACGTAGCGCCTTGCGTGCCCGCAGCGTCGAGGGCAGCGTCTCGGCGATGTCGGCGAAAGTTGCCCCGGCTCGCTCCTGACGGCGCTTGACCTCGCTCCAAGTGCGCACCGCCTCGGCCGCATCGCGCGCCCGCTGCTCTCCAAACACATGCGGGTGGCGACGGATCAGCTTGGCGCGTAGCCCGTCGAGAACACGCACGAGGTCGCCCGCGCCCCGCTCCTCCAAAAGCAGCGCCAAGAACACGACCTGGTAGAGAACGTCGCCGAGCTCGTCGAGCAGCTTCCCGTCGTCGCCCTTGAGCGCTGCATCAGCGAGTTCGTAGGCCTCCTCGACGGTGTGAGGGACGATCGTGCGCTCGTTCTGCTCGCGGTCCCACGGGCATTCCTGGCGCAAGCGGCGAGCGATCACGTCAAGCCGTTCGAGCGCTTCGCAGCGATCTCGGGAGGCCGCTTCGTCAAGCGGATCGCGCAGGGATCGCGACGGCCCCGCGGCGCCGACCTCGCCGCTGCCCCCTGCTGCGTCGGTGCGAGCGGTCACTGGGGAGGTGGCGCCCCGCCCAGGCCACCAAGACCGGGCCCCAACCCGCCGCCGGCGGCCGGTCGCGGTTGAGCAGCCGCGCCCTGACCCTGCGGGTTGCCGCCGGACGCTGGCAGTCGCCGCCCGCCGGGAGTCGCGAGCGGAGGACCGTTCCGGCACTCCGAGACGACGTAGCCGCGCGCACAGATTGTCTCTGTGCGCGAGCGCTCCGTGAACTCCTGGACGAACAAGGTCAGCGCCCGCTGCTGCCGGTCGCTCTCGATCGCGCTGCGGATCTGTGCCCGCACACTGGCGAGCGGCGTGGTTTTCGCCGGCTCAATACGAGTGACCCGGAAGATGTAGAAGCCGAGCGCAGTCCGCACCGGACCCACCAAAGCGTTGCGTCGGGCACCGAAGATCGCGTCGTCGAGCGCGCGCTCTTGGCTGCCGCGCGTCACACCGGTGAGCCGGCCACCCTGTTGCTTGGAGATCTCGTCGGTCGAGTAACGCTTCGCGACCTCGCTGAACCTGCGGCCGCTCTCGATCTCCTGCTTGGCGCGCAGGGCCTGCTGACGCGTGTCGGTCAGCACGAGTTCGACGTCACGCCGCTCCGGCTGCGAAAACTGGCTTTTGTTGCGCTCGTAGTAGGAGACGATGTCGTTTTCGTCGATCGCCGACGTGCGGTCTTGCACCCGTTGCTGGATGCGCTGCTGGATCAAGCTCAGCTCGATCCGTTCGAGCACGTCCCCCTCGGTCATGCCGGTACGTCGCAGGAACGCGCGGTAGCGAGCGGGACCCTTTTTGCCCGGGAAGGCGGCGCGCAACTGCTCCTCGAAGGTTCGCCGCACTTCCGCGGGCGACACGCGAATCCCGGAACGCCGAGCCTCCGCGCGTAGCCACTCGGCCTGGATCAGAAAGCGCATGACGTCGTCGCGGACCTGCCGGTACTGCTGACGACAAAGCTTCAAGAGGTCGGCATCGCTCGGTGGCTTGGCGCCTCGCGCCGGTCGGTTGGCAGCCCGCTTGGCGGCAACACAGCGGCGAAAGCTCGGGGGATCGAGCACGACGTCACCCTCACCCACTGTCGCTGCCGTACTGCGCGCCGCGATCGGGAACCAATGGTCGAAGCGCTGCTTGGTGATGACGGTGTCACCGACCTTCGCGACCGCCCCCTTCGGAAGCGAATCGCCGCAGCCGGCGCTAACCAGCGCGGCGGCAGCCGCGACGGCAAGCAGCGGGCGCAGACGTCTTGTCGGTGCGGTGTTGGCGATCATGCAAAGGGCGCGGCTGGCAGATAGCCGGAACGCCGATCGGCGGCTGATGCTAGCGGAGCCGGTTCGCGGGCCCTTCAGCGGGGCGTCGCGGCGGTGGGCGCAGTGGCGGGATCGCTGGCGACTTCGAGGACGGCTTCAGCGGCGCGCACCACGGCCGCAAAGCGCTCGTGGGGATCGTCGGGCACTCGCACCCGCAGCGTCGAGCGACCGGACTCGTAGATCGCCTCGGGAAGCCGCTGACGGAGCGCCTTCACGCGGCGCGAGTCCAACTCCAGCGGGGCGACCACCATCCGCCCGCCGCGGAACTCGACGCTGCGGACACCGGCGCGACCAAGTTTGATGCGCGCGTCCTGCAACTTGATGAGGTTCTCTAGCGGCTCGGGGATCGGCCCGAAGCGATCCTCGAGCTCGCGCCGCAGCACGATCAACTCGGCGACCTCGCGGGCGCCAGCGATCCGGCGGTGGACGTCGACCTTCGCGGCCTCGTAGTCGATGTAGTCGGAGGGGACGTAAGCGTCGACCGGTATGTCGAGTCGTACCGGCTCAGGCTCATCGGCAGCCTCGCCCGACAGCTCCGCCACCGCCTGCTCGAGCATCCGCACGTACAGCTCGAAGCCGACAGCGGCGACGTGACCGGACTGCTCCTCGCCGAGCAGGTTGCCGGCGCCACGAATCTCGAGATCGCGCATCGCGATCCGAAAGCCCGAACCGAGTTCGGTGTGGTCGGAGAGCGTCGCCAGCCGCTGCCGGCCCTGCTCGGAAAGAGCTGCAGCGGACGGGTAGAGCAGGTAAGCATGGGCGCGCTCGCGGGAGCGTCCAACCCGCCCGCGGATCTGGTAGAGCTGCGCTAGCCCGAGCTCGTCGGCACGTTCGACGATGAGGGTGTTGGCGCGCGGGATATCGATCCCCGACTCGATAATCGTGGTGCAGACGAGCACGTCCGCCTCGCCGCGGACGAAGCGCATCATCACTTGCTCGAGCTGCTCGTCGTCCATCTGACCGTGCGCGACCTCGACCCTTGCCTCGGGCACCAGCGCGCGCACGCGTTCGGCAGCCTCGGCGATCGTCTCCACTCGGTTGTGCAGGTAGAAAGCCTGGCCGCCGCGCTCAAGCTCGCGGTGCAGTGCGCGGCGCACCAGTTCCTCCTCCCATTCACCGACGTAGGTCTGGACCGGTCGGCGCCCCTCGGGCGGCGTCTCGATCACGGAGATGTCGCGCAATCCGGAGAGGGCCATCTGCAGCGTGCGGGGGATCGGCGTCGCGGACATCGAAAGCACGTCGACGCGCAGTCGCAGCTGCCGCAAGAGCTCCTTCTGGCGCACCCCGAAGCGCTGCTCCTCGTCGATGATCAGTAGCCCCAGATCGTGCGGACGGACGTCGCGAGAAAGCAGCCGGTGCGTACCGATCAGGATGTCCACCTTGCCCTCGGCGAAGTCGCGGAGTACCCGCCTGACCTCGGCAGGCGGCCGAAACCGCGAGGCGACCTCGACACGCAGCGGCCAATCCCGCATGCGCTCGCGGAAGGTGTTGAAGTGCTGCTGGGCGAGCACGGTGGTGGGCACCAAGAACAGCACCTGCTTGCCCGCTGTAGCGGCCTTGAAAGCAGCGCGCAGCGCCACCTCGGTCTTGCCGTAGCCGACGTCGCCGCAGACGAGCCGATCCATTGGCCGCGCCTCCTCCATGTCGGCGCGCACGGCCTCGATCGCCTCGAGCTGATCGGGCGTTTCCTGGTAGGGGAAGCTCGCCTCGAACTGGCGCTGCCAGTCGCCATCGGGGGGGAACGCGAAACCGGCGCGGCGGCGGCGCTCAGCGTAAAGCGTCAGCAGCTCCCCAGCCAGCGCCTCGGCGGCGCGCCGCGCCCGGAGCTTCATCTGCTCCCATTGGCGGCCGCCAAGCTTCGAGAGGGGCGGGTCGCTCGCGTCGGCGCCGACGTAGCGGCTGACCTTGTGCAGTTGCTCGGACGGTACGAACACGCGGTCGCCGTCGCGAAACTCGAGCTCCAGGTAGTCGCGCGTGACGCCCGCCACGGTGCGCGTGGTGAAACCCACGAAGCGCGCGATGCCGTGGTCTTCGTGGACCACCGCCACGCCGCTGCGCAGCTCCGTCATCGCGCGCATCGCCCGGCGGCTCTGGGCCGCTGCGTCGGGCGCGCGCCGGCGGCGTAGCAAACGGTGCTCGGGAATCAGCGCTAGGCGGCCCTGCGGCCAGATAAAGCCGTCGCGCAGTGAGGCCTGCGTGAAGAGCAGCGCGCCGGTCTGCCCGAGCTCGGCGCCGAGCTCCCGTGCGCGCAACCGCTCGAGGTTGAGCGCGGCCCGCTCGAGTTCGCTGCGCCGCGCCCAGGCGACCACCACCCGGTAACCCGAGCGAACCAGCTTCTCCAGCTCGCCCTCGGCCTGCCGCAGATCGCGCGCCACCGGCACCGCCGCCTGGGCGCGCAACAGGTGATCCTGGTCGCCGGCGACCGTCGAGACCCAGAGCGAGACGCGACCGCGCAGCTCCTGCAACAGCTCTTCCGGGTGGACGTAGAGGTGGGCGAGGTCGTGGTCCGCGAAGGTCGCTTCGACGTCCTCCCAGAGCTCGAACAGCGACCCCTCCAGTTCGTCCTCGTGTGCGACCACGAAGGCATCGTCGGGCACCAGCTCGAGCAAGCGACGGAAGCGCTCGACCGGCAGGACCTCGGCCACGTCTGGGCGCTCGCCGTCGGCGCTAGCCGCGATCTCAGCACGTGCGCGATACTCGGCAGCGAGTTCCGAAACCGGCGCGATTTCCACGTACTCGGCTTCGCCGAGCGACCGCTGCGTGAACGTCGAGAACCAGGCGAGGCGCTCGATCTCGATGTCGAAGAGCTCGCAGCGAACCGCGCGTTCTTCAGTCGCCGGGAAGACGTCGAGGATCTCCCCGCGAATCGCGAACTGTCCGCGATCCTCGACCTGCTCCACGCGCTCGTAACCGAGCTCCACCAACCGTTCGGCGCACTCCGCGAGGTCAAGCAGCTCTCCGCGCGCCAGCGTGAAGCCGCGTGGGCGCAGCTCCGGGTCGGGCACCTTTTCGGCGAGTGCGGGCGCCGAGACGACGACCACCGGTGCCTCGCCGCCAGGGCCGTCGAGGAGCGCGTCGACCGCCGCCACCCGCAGCCCGACGAGGTGCGCTGGCGGCGCCAGGTGCGATTCGTAGCGTACGCCGCGGGCTGGCAAGACGCGCACGGTGCGCGGCGCCAGCAGGGTGCGTAAATCGGCCGCCAGGTTGGCGGCGGCGCGATCGTCGGACTCCACGATCAGCGCGGGCCGCCCCTCCCGCTCGAGCAGTGCGGCCAGACCAAAAGCACGGATGCTCTGGGATAGGAAGGCGCGGGTCGGCCCGCTGCGAGCGGCGTCGGCAAGCGCGGCGATCGCCGGGTGCTCGGAAGCTTCACGCGTGAGCGTGCGGAGCGTCATTGCCGGCGCCGACTCTAGGCGGACTGGGAAACGAGTCCGACGAGCGCGTCCGTCGCCTGCTCGAACAGCGCCTCAACCGCGTCGCGAGGCTCGTCGAAGCGCCCGAGTACCCAGCGCGAAACGACCTCGGGATCGGTCGTGTCAGGACGACCGACACCGATCCGCAAGCGCCAGAAGTCGGGGCTTCCAAGCGCCGCGCGTACCGACTTGAGCCCGCGGTGACCGGCGGTTCCGCCGCCGAGCTTGGTGCGGACGACACCGAAGGGCAGGTCGATCTCGTCGTGGCAGACGATGATCTGCTGGGGCTCGAGCCGCAGCGCTCCGCGCGCCGCGGAGACGCTGCGCCCAGAGTCGTTCATGTAGGTCATCGGCAACAGCAGCGCCACGCGCGGACCGGCGGGACCGGCGCGACCCTCGCTGTAGAGGCCCGCGTAGCGATCGACGAAGCGTCCCAGTTGCCAGCGCTGCGCAGCTCGCCGCACGACCTCGAAACCGGCGTTGTGGCGTGTGCCCTCGTAGCGCCGGCCGGGGTTCCCGAGCCCGACGACCAGGAAATCGACCCGGGGCGATGGCGCGCGGCCGCCGCCGACCGCGGGGTTCAGGAGCCCTGGCCCTCCTCAGCGCCCTCGGCGCCGCCGACCTCCGGCTCCTCCTCGACCGTTTCAGCAGCCTCCTCGGCGCGGGTCGGCGGGACGATCGTCGCAACCACCGCGTCGGGGTCGCCGACCAGTGTTACGCCCTCGGGCGGCTCGACTTCGCCAAGCGTCAGCGTGCCCCCCAGCTCGAGCCGCGAGACGTCAGCGACCACGCGCTCCGGTAGCTCGCCCGCGAGCGCTTCGATCTCGACCTCCCAGAGCACGTGCTCGAGTACTCCGCCCTGTCGCACCCCGGGCGCCTCCTCACCGCCGACGAGTTCGAGCGGAACGGTGGCAGTTACGCGCTCGTCGAGTCGCACCTGCTGGAGATCGACATGTACGACGAGGTCGCGGACCGGGTCGTGCTGCTGCTCCTTGATGACGGCCGGCATGGGTTTGCCGCCCCCAACCTTGACGTCGATGATCGTGGCTCCCTGCGCGAGCACTTGCCGCAGCCGAGTGGCGGGCACCTTGAAAGGCACCGGCTCGCGCTCGGCCCCGTAGATGATCCCGGGGATCAAACCGGCACGACGAAGCCGCCGGGACGCACGCGAGCCAAGCTCGCTGCGCTCCTCGACCTCGAGCAGTGGTCTCTTCGCCACGGGCGCCACGAGCGCGCCAGTGTAGCGACGGGCGTGGGCGGGCGGGCGGCCGCTCTCCCGCTAGGCACCCTGGCTGACCGCGGCGACGCGCGCCGAGTGGGGCTTGTGGGTCGCGCGGACGATCTCTACAAAGCGTAGGAGCTCGCTCTTACCGATCACTGGCAGCGACGCGCAGCACGCATGCTCGGGACGCTCCAAAAAACAGCCGTGCACGGCAGCTACCAGCGACCGCCAGCCGGCGTCGTCGCTCGGCTCCGTGAGTGCCAGGAGATCCGGTGCTTGAGGGCCGTCGAGAGCCGCTTCGGCGACGGCGCGTTTTAATCGCTCGATTTGGCCATGCTGACCGGAGCGGAGGAGCACTACTAGCGTCAAGGGATCGTCCGCTCCCACCAGCTCGCCGTAGTCGGACAGTAGGGAGGGGTCGGCGAGAAGCACATCGCAAGGCACCAGGAGCGCGTTCGCTCGCAGTTCGAACGGCAGCCCCGCGCCCGGCGGATGCGGCCCCGCGCCCGGCGGATGCGGCTCCGCGCCCGGCGGGTGCGGCCCGGTGCGCGCGTCCCGTTCCGCGGATGCCGGCTGCTGGAGCCAGCGCGGTGCGACAGGATCAATGCCGATCCTCACACAAAGCGTCCGAAACAGCTCAAACTCGGACGCCCCGAAGGGGTTGGCGGCGATCGCGCGCGCCGCCAGCCGCATCGCCGGTTCGATAGCTCCGGCGGCGAGCGCCGAGCGGCCGCGGTCGAGCGCCAGCGCTGCCCGCCGCCGGGCAGCGCCGTCGACCGTTAAGAGCTCCTCGACGGGAAGCTGCGCGCGCTCGCCCACCAGCTCGAGCGAGCGCAGGAACGCGATCACCCCGGCGGCGATGTCGCTCGCCTGGGCTGACGAGAGATCGAACTCGCCCAGCAGCTTGCGCCGGAAGGGCAACTCTCGACGCAGCAACTCGATGGCCCGCTCACCGCTGGCCCCGAGGTTCATGTTGCGGCCGTGCCAGCGGTAGCGGTAGCCACGGGTCGGCAGGTAGTCGATCTCGGCGACCTCGGCAATCCGCGCCGCTATCCACCAATCCTCCCAGGCACAGTCGGCCGGTAACGGCGCGAAGCGTTCGCGAAACGTCATGCGGACGCTCAGTGCGCCGCCCGAGATGAAGTTGCCCCGCAACAGCGGTCCAAGCACGCGGCCGCGTCGCGGCCGGTGGCCCGTCGCCGCCCAAAACGAGGGCTCGATCACCCGGCCGTCGGCGTCGATCACCTCCATGTCGGAGTAGACCAGCGCGACTTGCGGTCGCTGGATGAGCGCCTCGACGTGCGTGCGAACCCGATCGGGGGGCCACTCGTCGTCACCCGAGAGCAACATCAGGATTTCCCCGTCGACCTCCGCAAGGCCCCGGTTGAAGGCGCTGACCAGGCCGCCGTGCGGCTGGCGTACGTAGACGAGACGGTCGCGGTAGGGGGCGACGAGCGCGGGCGTGCGATCCGGCGATCCGTCGTCAACGACTACGACCTGCAGCAGCTCGCGGGGATAATCCTGGGCTAGCGCGCTCTCGATTGCCCGCACGATGAAGCGCTCGAAGCGGTAGCTCACGATCAGGCAGCTAACGCGGGGCAGGCCGGCAGCGCTCACCGGTCCCACCCCTCCCAGCGCACGCCGACGGCGTCCACGGGCAGGAAGGGCACACCCGCCGAACGCGCACAGGCGGCGTCGACGGCCGAGTCGCCCACCAACAGCGCGCGGTCAGGTGTGCAGTCGCTGCTAGCCAGGATGCGCCAGAGGCCGTGCGCTGCCGGCTTCGCCGGCGCCTCGCCGCGAGCGACGATGATCGCGACCCGCCCGGCCAGTCCCGCGCGGGCGAGCGCGGTGCGTGCGGCGGCGCGTCCGTTGAGGGTCAACACCGCGAGACCGGCTTGCGGTTGCCGTTTGCGAAGCCATTCGAGGAGCGCCGCGTTGAGCTGGCAACGCGCCGCCGCCTCGCGCTCGTGGAGGGCGACCAGCGCGTCGAGCCGGCTCGCGGCAGCCGCTGCTAGCGGCTGCCCGGCTGCTCGCAGCGCGTCGATTGTCGACAACACACCGGGACGCGCAACAGCGACGCCAGCGGCGCGCGCCCAGGCGCGCGCGATCGCACGCAGCGAGACCCAGTCGACGTCGAGCCGCGCGAGCGTCCCATCGAGATCGAGGACGACGAGCTCCGGGGGCACCCTCATGCGTAGACGTGGGCGCGCGCTCGCAGCTCGCTCGCACGGCGCAGGAGCGCGGGACAGTCGATGTGACGGATCCAGTACAGACCTTCGGGGAGCCGTGCCAGATCCGCCGGCGAGGGGCGCTCGCCGAAAGCCATGCGCACGTAGAGGTGCGGGATGTTCAAGCCGGCGGCGGTGAAGAAGTAGCTGGTCGTGAAGAAGCGCCCGCAGTTGATCTCCGTCGGCCGCGGCACACCCTCCGCGTCCTCCTTCAAGTCGACGCAGAAGATCCCGGTGGCACGCGGGTCGATGGCGCGTACGGCGCGCACCGCGAGCTGCTCGACATCCGGTCGGTCGCGGGTCACGGCGATCGACGGCGTCCCCGTCACGCCCGACGGAGCGAGGTGCGGATAGATGTATTCGAGGCGCTCACGCACCTGTGCGCAGACCAGCTCGCCCTCGCACCAAAGCGAGGTGAATGCGAGGTTGGCGCCCGGCAAGAGCTCCTGCGCTACGAACTCAATCGCCGGACGCGATATCTGCCAGTAGCGCAGCCAGTGCCAACCGGCCTCTAGGTCGTGCACCGGTGTGGCCGCCAGTCCCCCAGCGCCGGCGCTCGCGCGCAGCCAGAAGGGCACTCCCAACAGTTCGGCAGCGCGCTCGAGATCCGCACGATCGCGCACCGCAAGGGAGGGAGCGCGAAGCACACCAGCGCGCTGCCAGAGTTCGCCGGAGCGGCGTTTGTCCTGGCAGATGCGGACGGTCTCCACGCTCGGCAGAAAGGTCTTCGCCGGCAACCGTTCGCGCAGCTCCGAAATCGCTCGCACCTCCGCGTCCGGCTGGGGATGGACGAAGTCGATCCGTTCTCGCTCAATCACGTCCAGCAGGAAATCGAGATAGCGCGGGTCGTCGCAGGGCGGCGCCTCGTACGCAGCGTCCAGTGGCGGCCACTCCAGATGAAAGCGGTTGGTGTCGGTGCCGACGATGTAGAACGGCTCCGGCGCGGCGCGCAGCGACCGCACGAAGTTGACTCCCGCAGGTCCCCCGGCACCCGTGACTAGCACACGGATCACGCGGCGAGGGCCTCCCCGTCGACGGCAGCGATAGCGGCGCGCGCCGACCGCTGGAGCCGCTCGACCACTTCCAAACAGCGGATGCCCTCGGCGATGCCGACCTCCGGGCTGCGCCGCTCGCGCACACACTCGAGGAACGAGGCGAGTTGCGCGACGAGCGGTTCTTCTGGTGGCACGAACACGCGCTCGACGATGCTCTCTTGGCGGTAGGTGCGGGAGTCGCGCCGGTCACTGCGCAGGCTGGTCGAGCGGCAGATCTCGATCGTGCGCCGCACGTAGTCGAGCGTGACGTAGGAGTCGTCGGTGGTAACGGCCAATCGGCGCACCTTCTCCTCGGTCACGCGGCTCGCGCAGAGCGCTGCGATCAACCCGTCAGCGAACGCGAAGGTGGCGACAGCGTGGTCGGCGCGACTCGCGCTGCGCACCGAGCGGGCGACCGCGGCAGCGTGCACCAACGGCGCGCGTGCCAACGACAGCAGCACGTGGATGTCGTGGAGCATCAGGTCCTGGATAACGTCGCTGTCACCGATCCGACCGTCCCAGGGACTCAAGCGCTGCATTTCGAGGGCCACCAGGGCGCGATCGCCGACCAGCTTGCGCAGTTCCCGCACCGCGGGGTTGAAATGCTCGATGTGACCGACCTGGACGATCGCACGAGGACCGCACGCCGCTGCTGCTTGCTCGACGAGGCGCGCCTGCGCGACGCCGAGGGCGAGCGGTTTCTCGACCAGCACATCGCAGCCGCGCTCGAGCGCCCTTACCGTGTGTTCCACGTGCAGAGCGCTGGGCGAGGCGATCGAGACGGCGTCTACGCGGTCCAGCAACTCGTCCAGGGAGGCACAAACGAAGGCACCGGTGCGCGCTGCTACCGCGCGCGCCCGCATCGAGTTGGGGTCGTGCACCGCGACGAGCTCGCAAAGGTGCGGCAGCGACGCATAGGCGCGCGCGTGGTGGGCGCCCATGTTGCCGGCGCCGACCACGCCGACGCGGATGCGCCGCGCGCCTCCCATCAGCTGCCCCCTAGCGGGCTCTGCACGCCACTGGCGGGCACCTGCGCGATCGCCACGATCTCGGCCGCGATCTGCGGATAGCGACGACCAAGCTCGAAATAGGCGCGGATCAACGCCTCGCCCCACTGGCGTTCGATCTGGTCGTTCGGCAGCGGCTTGAGGAAGACACCGTCGAGGTGGTCGACGACCAGCCCGGCCGTCTGGAGGTCGCGCAACAACGTCGTCCGCGTGTAGACGCGGCGGTGTCCGATCCGTAGATCCTGCTCGTCGAGCGCCGTGACGTCTTCGATCAGGCCGAGCTCGACCCCCGCTTGACGGTGTAGCGAGTCGGCGTTGGGCACCGTCACCACGAGCCGCCCGCCCGGGCGCGCACAGGCGGCTGCCCGCGCTAGCAGCGCCACCGGATCGGCGACATGCTCGAGCACATGCGCCAACACCACGACGTCGTACGTTGCATCCGCCTGGTACTGCTCGAAAAGCGCGTGCACGACCTCGACGTCGGGGCAACGTCGACGCGTCCGCCGCACCTGCTCGAGTGAACCGTCGACCGCCGTCAGACGCTTGACGACGCGGCGCAAGCGCTCGGTCATGCGACCGTCGGCACAACCGAGCTCGAGACAGCGCTCAGCGCCACGCACCCACGGAGCGATCACCTCGAAGCGGAAGTCGACGAGGCGGGCGTTGAAGCCGTGGTCGGTGGAGAAGTCGCGAGCTACCCGCTCAAGGCGCATGGTCTCGTCTTCGCCGCAGCTTTGGCGGCGACCGTCCCTGACCGTCGCGCTGTTCGCCCGCGCAACACTCCTCATTGCACTGATTGCTGATCTCCCCATCAGGCCGCTCCCGCGAGCGCGGCGCGCAAGCGTGCGCCCGGGTGCCCACGTAGTCGGAGCAGGCGCAGCGAGCTTGAAGCTGCGAGCGCCCCTCCGCCGCGGCCGGGTGAGACGGCCTACGCTTGAGCGAGTGGCGAAGGACGAGCTCCCGCGTGGGCGGCTGCGACGCACCGTCGCTGTCGGCTCGGTGCTCGGGCGCGAGGGCGCGCGCTACGCGACGACGCGTGCGCGCAACCTGGCGCGCTCCGAGGAAGAGGCGCGTCGCGCGCTCGAGAACGTTCACCTCGAGACCGCCGAGCGAATGGTGGAGACGCTCGGCCGCATGAAGGGTGCGGCGCTCAAGCTTGGCCAGCTCGCCTCGTTCGTCGACACCGAGTTCTTGCCGCCCGAGTACGCCGAGCTCTATCAGCGCAAGCTGGCGAAGCTACGCGCCCACGCTCCGGCGATGCCGTGGCGGAAGGTTCGCAAGGTGCTCGAGCAGGAGCTTGAGATGCCACTCTCCGAAGCCTTCGCCGCGATCGACGAGGAGGCTGCAGCAGCGGCTTCGATCGGCCAGGTCCACCGCGCGCGCCTGCACGACGGTCGCGAGGTGGCGGTCAAGGTGCAGTACCCGGGGATCGCCGAGGCGCTACGTGCCGACCTTCAGAACGCGGGCGTGGTGTTGCGTTTCGCGAAAGCGATCGCGCCCGGCCTCGACGCGCGAGCGGTCGCCCGCGAGCTGCGCGAACGTTTCGAAGAGGAGCTCGACTACGAGCTCGAGGCGCAGCGCCAGCGCACGTTCGCGCGCGCCTACCGCGGGCATCCGTTCATCTACATCCCGGACGTCATAACGCGCCTGTCGCGACGGTTGGTGCTCGTCACGGAGTGGGTCGAGGGCCACGACTTCGAGCACGTGCTCCGCCTCCCGCAAGCGCAGCGCGACCGCTTCGGGGAGATCGTGTTCCGCTACCACTACGGCTCGATCTATCACCTGCAGCAGTTCAACGCCGACGCTCATCCCGGCAACTACCTGCTGATGAACGATGGGCGCGTCGCCTTTCTCGATTTCGGGATGACCAAGCAGCTCGACCACGAGCAGATCCAGCTCGAGGTGGCGGCGCTCGAAGCCGTGATCGCGGGCGATCCCGAGCGAGCGCGGCGAGCCCTGCACGAACTTGGCTTTCTGCCGAACCCCAGCAAAGTCGACGCGGAGCGCCTGATGGAGCACGTGCGAGCGGTCGCCGGCTGGTACCTCGAGGATCGTGAGGTGACGATCGACCCACCGCTCGTAATGCGCGTGATCGCGGCGATGTCGGACCCGCGCTCGGGCTTCTACGACTTGCTGCGGCGCGAGAGCTTGCCCGCCAACGAACTCCTCGGTCGGCGCATGGAGACCGGCGTCTTGGCGGTGCTCGGCAAGCTCCGGGCTACCCGCAACTGGCATCGGATCGGCCGCGAGTGGTGGTTCGGCGAGGAGCCCGCGACCGAGCTCGGTGAAGCGGAGTGGGAGTTCTTCGAGCAGCGCGGTACGCGACGCGAACCGCTGGTGCGCCGCTGAGGGCTCGCTGCCCCTGCCGCAGCAGCAAGGTCCCGAGCGGCGGGGTCGGATCAGAACAGCTGGTTCTCGCCAGCAAAGATTTCGGACACCGAGTCGTCGGTGAAGATCCGACGGATCGTGTCGGTCAGGATGTCGGCGCAGGTCAGCTGTTTGATCAGCGGTGGAGCGCCTGCGCGCAGCGGCACGGTGTCCGTCACAACGATCCCGGAAAGCGGGGACTGGCCGAGGATCTCATAGGCGCGGCCCGAGAAAATCCCGTGCGTCGCGACCGCGTAGACCTCGCGAGCGCCCTCGTCGAGCACGGTTTCGGCCGCCACCGCCAGGGTGCCACCGGTGTCGATGATGTCGTCGACAATCACCGCCACCTTGTCCTTGACGTCACCGATGACGTGGCCGATCTCCGCCACCTGCTGGGCCGGTCGTTCCTTCTCGAGCAACGCGTAGGGCGCGCCGACTTTCTGCGCGAACTTCCGCACCAGCTTCACCCGACCGGCATCCGGAGCGACGATCACGAGCTCGCCGTGACGCGGCAGCAGTTGGTCTTGCACGTACTGGACGAGGATCGGCATCGCCGTCATGTGGTCGACGGGTCGCGAGAAGAAGCCCTGCATCTGGCCGGCGTGGAGGTCCATCGTGACCATGCGGTCGATGCCCGCCACCTCCAACGTCTCGGCGACCAGCCGCGCCGAGATCGGTTCGCGGGGCGCCGACTTCTTGTCTTGCCGGGAGTAGCCGTACCAGGGGCAGACCGCGACGATGCGGTGTGCGGAAGCGTGCTTGGCGGCGTGAATCATCAGCAGGAGCTCGACGAGCGCGTCGTTCACCGTCAGCCCCTCGCGCTCCGAACCACATATCGACTGCACGATGAAGAGGTCAGCGCCGCGAATCGACTCCTGGTAGCGGCAGTACACCTCGCCGTCAGAGAAGGTCTTGAGTCCGGCATCGGTCAGCCGCACACCGAGCCGATCGGCGATCTTCGCACCGAGGTCGAGGCTTGCCCGCCCCGCGGTGACCATCAGGCGCTTCTCGTGCCCGGCGGGAATGAAAGTCTCCGGCAGCGCCGCCGGCACAGCGTCGATCGGACGGCTCATCGCTCGCTCTCGTCTTTCCCCTGGAAGCGCTCGACCCAACCCTCGACGTTCCGCTGACGCGCCCTGGCGATGGCCAGCGCGCCGGGCGGTACGTCCTTGGTTATGACCGACCCGGCCCCAGTGTACGCGCCCTCGCCGATGGTCACGGGCGCCACGAAGGCGGTGTCGACACCCGTTCGAACGCGCGGTCCGATGACCGTGCGATGCTTGCGACGACCGTCGTAGTTGGCGGTGATGTTCCCCGCCGCGACGTTGGCCTCGGCGCCCACCTCGGCGTCGCCGAGGTAACTCAAGTGCGGGACCTTCGCGCCGGCCCCGACGTCGGCGTTCTTGAGTTCGACGAACGTTCCGATCTTCGCTCCCCGCCGAACGACCGTTCCGGGGCGAAGGTAGGCGAAGGGCCCGATCGTCGCGCCGTTCTCGACGCGACAGTCGACGAGCCGCGCGTGCTCGATCCGAACGTCGTCGCCGACGACCGCACGCTCCAGCGTGGCACACGGACCGACCAGGCAACGAGAACCGATGCGCGTACCCCGCCGCAACGTGCAGCCAACCCCGATCACGGTGTCCGGAGCGATCTCGACGTCGACCTCGACGACCGTCGCCTCCGGGCACTCGAAGCTGACGCCCGCCAGTGCGTGCTGCTCGATGAGGCGCCGGCGCGCAGTCGCCTCGGCACGCATCAGGTCGACGCGCGTGTTGACCCCGAAGGCCGCGGCATCGTCGGGCGTGCGCACCGCCGCGACGGTCGCGCCGCGCGCTCGTAGAAGCGGGAAGACGGCGGTGAGGTAGCGCTCGCCGCGCTCCTCCGGTACCTGCGCGAGCGCCTCAAGCAGGGCGTCGACCGCAAACGCGTAGAGGCCGATGTTGACCTCGCGGATCGCCAGCACCTCGTGCGGCACGTCTTCGCTGTGTTTGGTCTCGACGATCCTTTCGACCGTGCCGTCGGGGGCGCGCAACACCCGCCCGTAGCCGGCGGGGTCGATGCCGTCGCTGGTGAGGATCGTCGCGGCAGCGCGCGCGTGTGTGTGTGCTTCGACGAGGGTCTGCACGACAGCGGCGGTGACCAGCGGATGGTCCCCGGAGAGTACGACCAGTGGCCGCTTCGCCGAAAGCCAGTCCGCCGCCGCGAGGACGGCCGCGCCGGTGCCCTCGCCGACCGCCTGTTCGAGCACCGCGACGTCGCCGGGCAGCGCCTCGGCGACCGGACTCCCCGGCCGCACGACACAACCGACACGGGCGGCCCCCGCTTCCTGAGCCGCAGCAATCACCCACTCGACCATCGGGCGGCCGCAGATCGGGTGCAACACCTTCGGGAGTTGCGAGCGCATCCGTGTGCCGCGGCCTGCGGCCAACACCAAGCAGTCGAAGGCGGTCGGGGACACGGCGAGGGAGCGTAGCGCCAGTGGTCGCCTCAGGGGACCGAGTCGATCGTGCGGTAACGCAGCAGCTGGGTCTCGTGGCGGCGCAACCATTGGTGCCCGGCCCGCCACTCGGGAAGCGCCTGCTCAAGGGCGTCCCAAAAAGCGCGCGAGTGGTTGGGAACACGCAAGTGACAGAGCTCGTGGACGACCACGTAACGGGCAACGGCAACCGGCGCCAAGAGCAGTCGCCAGTTGAGGGAGACGGTGCCGGAGGTCGAGCAAGAGCCCCAGCGTGTGCGCTGAGCACGGATCGTGAGCCGCGCCGGACGAACCCCGAGCCGCTCGGCCTCGGTTGCCAGCAGGGCGCCCAGGCGAGCTCGGGCGGCCCGCCGATACCAGCGCTCCAGAGCCGCGGCGCGACGCAGCCGCGTTGGGCCGCAAACGACGATCGCCGAGCCGCGGTCGCGTGCCACAGCCGTGCTGCCCGGCCGCGCCTCGACCGGACGGGCGACGCCAGCGACATACGCCCATCCGAGCACGCCAAGCGACGCCGGACGCGGTCCGTCGGGATCCGCGGAGAGCGCTGGCGGCGCATGCGTCGACGGCGAGTGCACTGCCGGTACTTGCGCGAGCGGCGCGTGAGCGGGAAAACGCGGGGCGGCTGTGGGTCGATCAGGAGGAGACGACACGGCGAGCTGGGGAGCCCGGATTCGAACCGGGATCTCAGGGCTCCAAAGGCCCGCGTCTTGCCGTTAGACCACTCCCCAAGTGCGGCAGCCGCAGTCTAGGTGCGCAGGACGCCGCTCGGCGACCGACCTCCCACCGGGCTCAAGGGGTGGGAGGCGGCGGCACGATCCTGGTCGGCTGGTCGAAGGCATAGAAAGTTTGGGTCATGTAGTGGCCGGGAGCGATCATCCGTACTGCTCGTACGAGACCGCGCCGACGCTCGATCGCAAGGCGATACCAGATCGGCGTGCCCGGGTCGAACAGCGCGATGCGCAGGTAGCGACGATCGCCGCGCAACAGCCAGGCGTAGCGGGCGTACGCGGTCCAGCGGAACCAGGAGGCACTGCGGAACCGTCCGACGTAGGGCGAGCTCTCGACGCGTCCGTCGGGCAGCACCCGCCACTGCCGCGCCCCGATCACGACGCCACCGCCTCCCTGCGAGAAACGGAAGGCGAGGCGGTCGGGAGCGACCAAGGCATAACGGGTCACGACCGGTCGGCCAACGCCGCTAGTCAGCGTTTCATCCTCACGTACCGCTGCCAGCTTCCGCATCCGCCGTTCGGCGCGTGTCAGTAGTCTGCGCGCACGGTCCGCCGAATGCGGCGCTACTGCGAGCGGTAGACGCGCCACACCGACGCGTTGGCCGC
This sequence comes from Thermoleophilum album, assembly GCF_900108055.1. Taxonomy (GTDB): domain Bacteria; phylum Actinomycetota; class Thermoleophilia; order Solirubrobacterales; family Thermoleophilaceae; genus Thermoleophilum; species Thermoleophilum album. Next base: position 399,215 of record NZ_FNWJ01000001.1, read on the forward strand.
GGCGCGCGAGGGTCACCTCGAGCTCTTCGGACGGCGCCGTCAGCAGCCCCTGCCAGCAGCCGGGGCCGCAGCTGCGCAGCCGCTCAGCGCCCGGTACGCGCGGTCGCGGTGCGAACGCCTCGCCACGCAACTGCCGCAGACGCAACTCGAAGGCCGCGCGCCCGCCGCGTTCGGGGCGCACCCACGCGGCGACCAAGACCGGACCGGCGTGGTCGGCAACCGCGAGTTCGCCCGGCAGCGGCGCCCGCGGCGGGCAACCGCGGCAGCCGAAGGGATCGGCACTCGCGAGCGTCGCCGCTACTTGCCGCGGCGGCAAGGCGAAACCGGTGAGCAGCGCACTGGCTACGAGTACCGGCGGAACCAGCCACGGCTGTGCGCGCACCACGCGCCAGTGGCGCCGCACGAGCCGCGCGGGGGCGCCCGCTCCGGCGATGCGCCGGCGCCAGCGCAGCGCGTGCAGCGCGCTTAGCAACGCGACGAACCCGACGAACTCGATCTTGAGCAGCAACACCCGGCCCCACGCGGTGTCGAGGAGGTCTTTCGGCGATCCCAGCGCGATCACGGCGTTGACGGTGCCGGCCGCGACCACGAGCACGAAGGCGGGTAGCGCTACCAGCCCGAAGGGCTCGAGCACCGCTGGCAGTAGGCGGGTACGGTGATCGCCCGCACGCCGGAGAAGTGACCACCAGGTGAGCGCGATCGCGAGGATCCCCCCTAACCATGCGCAGCCGGCGGCGACGTGCAGCGATAGCGCGGTGATCGCAAGCGCCTGCGGTTGGGCAGAGGCAGCGTGCCCGGCTGCAGCCAGCGCAACGATGGCGACGAGCGCCGCTCCCGCCCGCAGGCCCTGCCTGCGGGCGGGAGCAAGCACCGCCAAAGCGAGCGCCAGGGCCGCCGCGAAACGCCCCAGCCCAGCGCGATTGGCGAGCAGAAAATCGAAGATTGCGGCCGGGTCGAAGGTGCCCGCGGCACGCGTGGCGTCGGCCAGCGCAACGGCGAGAGCGCCGGCGACCGCAGCCAGCCCGAAGAGCGCGTGCACGCCATCAAAGGCAGCTCTTCTGCGCGCGAGCGTGCGACCGTCGAACGTACCGTCGGCACCGAGCACATCGGGAACAAGCCACTGCGAAGGCTTCCGCGCACCGAGCAAAACGGCGACGAACAGAGGGCCTGCGAAGCCGACTAGCCCGACGTAGAGCAGGACACGACCGAGGAGCCCGGCCAGACCGCCGAGGTCGAACGGCCCGCCGACCGCGAGGGCGCCGCTCGAGCCGAGTGGCGGTGCGCGCACCCCGAAGCCCACGCTGCCGGCGAGCGTGTGACCATCGACGGTCGAGACCGTCGACCAGTCCAGTCGGTAGCCGCCCCGGGGCATCGGGGAGCGTGGCTCGACGACGATCCGCCGGCCTTCGACGAACATGCTCGTCGCCAGCGGACGACCGCTTGCGTCGACGAGCTGCGCCCGTGACAAGCGCGCGGCGAGCGGCTCTGAGAACCGCAACTCAAGACGGGTGGGGGCGCTCTCGAGGCGGGCGCCCGGACTCGGGTCGCTCGCCACGAGCGAGGCGTGCGCGGAAGCTCGCGGCGCTGACAGAAGCGAGGCGAGCAGCACCACCAGGCCCACCGCGAGCGTGCTCGCGATCCGCGGCGGGCGCCCGACCGCCGCGCCGTCAGCGCGTCCCACGACGGTCGCCACCGCGGCGACTCCCGAGCGGCCTACCGGTCCGTGCGGCCGCTACGCCGCGTCGCAACTGCGACTCCGAGATCGCGCCGATTACGTGGCCTACGACGCGGCCGCGGGCATCGATGAAGAAGGTCTCAGGCAACCCTGTGACGCCGTAGCGACGCGCGATCTCGTTGTCCGGCTCGCGCACGCTCGGGTAGCTGAGGCGCAGCTCACCCACGAACGCGCGCGCGTCGTCACGCACGTCTTGCATGTTGAGACCGAGGAAGACAACACCGGCCGGCGCTGCTGCGCGCCAGCCCCGCTCAAGCGTCGGTGCCTCGGCGCGGCACGGTGGACACCAGGAGGCCCAGAAGTTGAGTACGACCGGCGTGCCCCGCAGCTCGCGGAGCGCTAGACGGTCGTCGGCGAGCGCTCGTCGTGCGGCCACCGGCAGGAGGCGTTGGTCGCCGCGCACCAGGACCGGCAGCGTGAACTGGGGCGCGGCCGGTGTGCGCCCGCGGGCGAGCTCGGAGTCGAGGCTGCCGCCCCCGGACCGCGCGACGAGCCCGTAGACGAGGAGCGCCAGGAACGCGCCGACCAGCAGCGCCGCCGCCAAGCGCACGCCCGGACGGCCGCTGCCGATGGCGGCGTCCGGAGAGTCGTGGTGCGCACTGGTCGCCCCCGCCATGCCTCACAGTCTGACGGGTCGCCAGCCGGGGACCGGCGGTTTCGAGATCGGTGCGCGAGCGCCCGCACGCCAATCGCGGCGTCGCGCGGTCAGTCGCGGGTTCGTATGTCGCCGCGAGGGACGCGCCCGGCGCCGGCGCCGGGCTCTTGGGCGGGGCCCCCTGGTGGCACGATGCCGAGCACACGCATCGCCTTCAGTCCCAGCGAGAGGCGCTCCCGCCCTTCGCTGGAAGAGACGTCGAGACCGGTCAGCTCGCGGACTCGCTCAAGCCGGTAGCGAATCGTGTGGCGGTGCGTGTAGAGCCGTTCGGCGGTGCGCGCAAAGCTCGCGTCGAGTTCCAGGAAGGTCTCGAGCGTACGTACTAGCTCGGTCTCGTACTGCTCGTCGTAGGCCGCGATCGGGGCGATCGTCTCGCGGTAGAAGCGTTCGAGCTCCTCGGCGTCTTCGCTGAGCGCCGGCAGCAACAAACGGTAAGAGCCCGTTTGGTCGAACGTCAGCTGGCGCTCGCCGTGCGCTTCGCCAACGTTGGCAGCGAGCTGCGCCTCGCGCAAAGCGCGTGCGAGGGCCCGGGCCTCGCTTGCCGGGCGGCTGATGCCGAGCGTGTGCGGGTACCCGGGGAAGGAGCTTTCGACCTCGGCTAGCAGGGCTTTTCGCACGCGCTCCGCTGCCTTCGGCGCAGCCGCCGCCGGGACGATCACGGCCAGCTGCTCGCTTATGCGATCGCGGGCGCGCTCGGGCTCGAGCGGAGCGACCACCGCACCGCGAACGACCGCGCGCACGCAGCGCGCCAGCGCGCTGCGCAAGCGGTCACGCCAGTCGCCGGTTTCCGCGGCCGGCGGTCGCGCCCGTAGCAACATCACCGTCGCGCCGGCGGAGAGATCGGTCCCCAGCGCATCCAGCGCTTTCGCAACTTCGCCGTCTTCGACATGGCCCGCGGCGAGCTGGGCAACCAGCTTGCGAGCGGCTTGCTCGGCGGCGCGGTCCGGCAGGCGGGCACGATCCACCTCGAGCGCGATGAGGGCAGCGATCGCCCGCACCACCTCCGGTTGTGCCGGCTCCGCACGGTAGCGCAGCCGCAGCTCGCCGACGCCGCGCTCAGCGACCTTGAGGGGCACGCGCTCCACTCCCCGCCCGCCTTCCAGGAGCTCGCGCTCATCGGCGCTGGAGGCAGAGGCGACGACCAGCGCCGTACCGCGCTCGTCGAGCAGCAGCAGGCCCGCTCCCAGTGCGCGGGCAGCGGCGCGCGCGACCGCCGGCAGCCCGGCCCCGGACTCGATCAGCTCGGAAATAGCGGCAAGCCCGGCGAGGCCGCCACTTTGCGCGCTCGTGCTCACCAGTCGGTCACGCCCAGCGGTCGTAGAACCACACGACGACGAGGCCCAGTGCGGCACCGATCGCGAGCAGACTCACGAGCATGTAGAGCGTGAGCACGGCAGCCACCAGCCGCTCCCAGAGGCGCTCGTAGCTCGCCCACGCCGGCACCAGGATGTAGGAGGCGTATGCGGCCAAGACCACGCCGACGGCGAGCGCCAGTGCAAGCTCTACCTTGCTCAGCCCGAAGCCGCCGAGGGCCAGCGCAAGCCAGGTCACTGAGAGTCCCCCCGCGTCGCGCTGGCCCCGCTGCCCTGACCGGCGGGCGCGCTCGCAACGCTGCTCGGGCCGGCAGGCGCGTTGGTGCGCGCAGCGCGGCCGCTGCCGCTGGCGCCGTCGGAGTGCACCGACGCGTCGTCGAGGATCGTCGCCGAGCCGGTGAGCGACCGGCCCTCGCCCCCCCTACGCCGGCGGTGCGCGAGCACCACGAACACTGCTGCCGCGACGCTGAAAGCGAAAGCTCCCAAGGCCCAGCCTGCGACTACGTCGGAGAAGTAGTGCACCCCGAGGTAGATGCGCGTCACGCCGACGATCGCCGTCAGCGCCACCGCTGTCGCAAGTAGCGTCGCGCCACGCGTGATTCCCGGCAAGGCCCGTGCGAAGGCGACAGCCACGGCGATCCACGCGGTCGCGTAGGACGCGTGGCCGCTAGGGAAGGACGGACCCTCGGCGGCCACGAGTGCACCGTTCGGCCGCGGCCGATCGATACCGTACTTGAGCGCTTGCACCGAGACGAAGAGCAGGAGCGCTCCGAAGAGGATCGCCCCTGCATCGTAGAAGCGTCGCGCCGCGACCAGCACGACCAGCGCGAACACCAGTAAGCCCAGGATCACGGGCGTGGAGCCAAGCTCCGTGAGGTAGCGGGCGACGTCGAGCAGCGTGCCGTCCCGCAGGCGCTCCGCCACGTCGGCGGCAGCCCGATCGAGCGTCGTGGGACCAGGGTTGCGGGCAACCGTGACGCTTTCCAGCGTCAGCACATAGGCCGCCGCCCCCGCTACGGCGACCGGCGTCGTCAGTTCGAGACCGAGCGCCCCTGGCGTCAGCCGATCGACGAGGAACCGTAGCTGCGGTGCAAGCCACCGCGCGAACGGCACGAGCAGGCGCTCCCAGAAGCGCCGCAGCAGTCGCACAGCCCAGCCAAAGCCGCGCTTTCGCTCGGCACGCTCGAGCGCTTTCACGACGCGCGCCCGACGCTCGACGTCACGCAAAAGCCGCCATGAGACGACCACGGCCACGACCATCGCTGCGACGAATCCGAAGGCCGCGGTGGCGCGGCTTGCGAGCGCCGCGACCTGATCGAAGGAGTGCCAGAAGATGAAGCCGAGCACACAGAAGGTGGTCGACCAAAGGCCAGTACCGATGATGCTGTAAGGCAGGAAGCGGCTGTAGGGAACTCCCGACGAGCCCGCGACGAACGGCGCCAGTGCCCGTACCAACCCGATCCAGCGCCCGATCAGGATCGTCTTGCCGCCGTGGCGAGCGAAGTAGCGCTCGACTTGATACAGCCGGTCGGGCGTGATGCGCAAGCGCTCACCGTGGCGCAAAACGAAGGTGCGGCCGAGCCGTCGACCAATGAAAAACGAAGAGGTGTCGCCGAGCGCCGCGCACAACCAGACGACGCCGATCAACAGCAGCAGGTCGATCTCCCCCTGACCAGCGATCACTCCGCCGACGATCACCACCGTCTCGCCCGGCACGACGAGCCCCACAAAGGCGCCCGTCTCGAGAAAGGCGAGGGCGCCCACCAACAAGTAGCTCCACGGGCCGAGAGCCTGAGCCGTGTCCTTGATCGCTCGCTTCGGGTCAGGGAAGCTCGGCAGCAGACCGCTCGCGAGCAGCCCACCGAGGGCTGCGAGCAGCAGCGCAGCTATCGCTCCGGCCCAACCGAAGCGCCGCCGTAGCGGCCAGAGCAGTCCGGCACCGGCGGCGACCGCGATCCATCCGACTACGCGCACGCGCAACCCCTTCCTTTGCTCGCGCTTCGCTGTATAGCGGTTACGATCGGCGCTTCGAAACCGCCTCCGAGCGATCGCGCGAGCTCCCGCGCAGCCGCTCGCGCCGCGGCCGGCGAGGAGAACAGACCAAAGACCGTCGGGCCCGATCCCGCGACGCCAGCAACGAGCGCTCCCAACGAGCGCAAGCGCGCCAGCGGCTCTGCGAGTTCGGGGCGCAGGGCGAGTGCCGCGACCTCGAGGTCGTTTTGAAAGAGCGCGGCGAGCGCCCCCGCGTCGACAGTGTCGAGCAACGCGGCGAGCGCGTCTGGGTCGGGCAAGCTCGCAGGCGTGCCTTGCGCCTTCGCGGCCCTGGCGGTGCCCGCCAGCTTCGGCGGCGAATGCGTACTTCGCAGTTCGTCGAGCTTGCGGTAGACCGCAGCCGTCGCGAGCCCTTCGCGGTGGGGCACGAGCACGACCGGCAAGGGCGGCAGCGACACTTCGCGAAAGCGCTCGCCGATGCCCCAGACGACGCGATTTCCCGGCCGCAGTTGACTGGGCACGTCGGAGCCGAGGCGCAGCGCGAGGTCTCGCAGTTCGTCGAGGTCGAGGCTGCGGCCGCGCGTCTCGGGCCATCGATCCCGGCGCGCTTCGAGCAGGCGCAGCGCACCCCGCAAAGCCGCCGCAGCGTCGGCTGAACCACCACCGAGCCCGGCGGCGACCGGTATCCGCTTGCGAACCCGCACCTGTAGCGGTGGCAAGTGGGGGAGCACTTGCCGCAGTGCCGAGAGAGCGCGAGTAATCAGGTTTTCGCCGTCGACTCCTGGGCACTCGACGTGATCACGCTCGAGGCCGTCTGGAGCGGCGATCTCGAGCTCGTCGCACAGGGCGAGGCGCGCGAAGACCGACACCAGCGGATGCATGCCGTCCGCGCGAGGCTGCCCCACGCGCAGCAGCAAGTTGAGCTTCGCCGGCGCGAGCTCGCGGACCTCCGGCGTTGTGCTGGCGACGCGGTGCGTCGCGCTGCGCTCGGCGGGGCTCATCGTGCGGTTCATCTCACGGTCGGGGCTGCGCTCGTCGCAAGACGCCGCGCTCGGCCAGCACCGCCGGAAGCTTGCGCCAGGCGTCGGGAGATAACTGCTCCGCGCGCGCGTCGGGCGGATAGCCGAGCGCCTCGAGCACGCTGCGGACGATCGGGCGCTCGTCTGCGGCCACCAGCCCCGCTCGCGCGAGCGAGCTCGCCAGCGGCTTGCGGCGATGAGCGAAGCCGGCGCGCACCAGCTGCACGCTCGCGCTCGACAGCGCGTCGCGAACGCGCCGTAAGCGCACGATCGCCGACCACACACGCGGCCGCGGAACGAACACTTCGGGCGGCACTCGCCGTTCGATCCTCACCTCACACGCCGCTTGGACGAGCACCGTAGCGAGACCCCAGGTGCGCGTACCAGGCGTCGCTGCGAGCCGCTCCGCGACCTCGAGTTGGACCATCGCGATCCAGTCTTGCAGGGTGGGCAACGCGGTTATCGAGTGCACCAGGAAGCTCTGCGCGATCGAGTAAGGGAGGTTCGCGACCAGCCGATCGGGCGGCGGCTCGAGCGAGCGCTCGTGCAACGCGAGCGCGTCGCCGTGGTGCACGCTCGCCGGCAGGTCCGCCAAGCGTTCGCGTAGCCAGGGGACGAGCCGCTCATCGAGCTCGACGACGTGCAGGTAGCGGGCGCGTTGCGCGAGTTCGACGCTCAGCACACCAAGGCCGCCGCCGACCTCGAGCACGACCTGGTCGGACCGTACGGCTGCAAGCGCGAGCAGCGCGTCGCGCAGGTTGCGATCGACCAGAAAGTTTTGGCCGCGGCGGCGACGTGGCGAGAGGTTGAGCCGCGCGAGCGCCTCGCGCGTCTCCGCGGCTAGCGAGGGCGAGCGCCCGGCAGTGTGGCGCTGCTCAGCGGATCGCTGCCTCATGAGCGCGAGGGCGAGGTCACGGGACGAGGTCACCACCCAAATACGCGCCGGGCGTTGCGCTCGACGGTACCGGCGAGCTCGGCAGCCGACACCCCGCGAAGCTCGGCCAGGGCCGCCAGGGTGTGCCGCACGTTCGACGGCTCGTTGGGACGGCCGCGAACCGGCTGCGGACTCAGGAACGGCGCGTCGGTCTCGACGAGGAGTAGCTCGTCGGGCACCACCCGCGCTGCTTCGCGCAACCGTTGAGCGGCGGGATAGGTGACGTTGCCGGCGAACGAGCAGTAGTAGCCGCGCTCGACACACTCCGCGATCCGCTCAGGCATCCCGAAACAGTGCAGGACGACGGGCGTGCGCCGGTCGTAATCGGCGAGCACTGCGAGCGTGTCGTCAGCCGCCTCGCGGGAGTGCACGACGACGGGCAGCGAGAGCTCCGCCGCCAGTTCGAGCTGCCGGCGAAAGGCATTGACCTGCGTCTCGCGCGGCGCCCCAGCACGGTAGTAGTCGAGCCCCGTCTCGCCGATCGCGACAACTAAGCCAGGCGCCGCTCGGACCGCTTCGCGCAGCGCTCGCAGCCCATCGTCGTCGAGCAGTTGGGCGCTGTTCGGGTGGCAACCAACGATCGCGAATACTTCGTCGTGCCGCCGGGCAAGGGTGACGGCGTCGACAGCTTGCCGCGGCTCGAGCGCGACGTTCGCGATGCGCTGCACTCCGCCCGCCCGCGCCCGCGCAACGATCTCGTCGACCGGAGCTGCGCATAGCTCGAGGTGACAGTGGGTATCGACGACCGCTGGTGCGCAGGCATCGGCGGTCGCGCCAGCTGGCATCGGCGAGCGGGTCAGGAGGCCGTAGCGCGCTCGACCCGTGGGAAGAGCTGGCCGACCGAAGCGACCTCGCGGCCGCCGCCCCGTGCTCCGATCACGGCAGCCTCGAGTGGCTCCTGGGGACAGCCGAGCGCGCCAAGCAGCCGAGCTGTGGCAGTGGGCAGGTATGGGCTGGCGAGCACCGACACGACACGCAGACCCTCGATTAGCCCATAAAGGACGTCGTCGAGCGCAGCGTGTGCGCCGTCGCGCGCGAGCTCCCAGGGTTTGCGCTCCTGGACGTAGCGATTGAGCAACTTAACGCGGCGCCAGATCTCGTCGAGGGCGCCGCTCAGGTCGACCTCGTCGAGCCGCCCCCGCACCCGCTCGTCAAGGCCCGCGAAGCCTTCTGCGAGCGCTCGCTCGACGGTCCCCTCGGGCACGCGGCGTTCGCGGTAGCGCTCGACCATCGCGATCGTGCGGCTCGCGAGGTTGCCGTATTCGTTGGCGAGCTCGCTGGTGTAGCGCGTTTCGAAGCCTTCGGGCGAGATCGAGCCGTCTTGACCGAAGGTCACTTCACGGAGGAGGTAGAAGCGCAAGGCGTCGGCACCGAACGTTTCGATTACCTGGAACGGGTCGATGACGTTGCCGAGCGACTTCGACATCTTGTGTTCGTCCATGAGCAGGTAGCCGTGGATGAAGATCCGCTCCGGCAGTTCAAGCCCCGCCGCCATCAACAGAGCGGGCCAGATGACTGCGTGGAACTTGAGAATGTCTTTCGCGATCAGGTGGACCGAGGGTGGCCAGAAGCGAGCTGTCAGGTCCTCCCCGGGGCGCGCGTAGGTGAGCGCCGTGTAGTAGTTGAAGAGCGCGTCGACCCAGACGTAGATGACCTGATCAGGATCCCACGGCACCGGTACGCCCCAGCGCAGGCGCGCACGTGAGAGCGAGAGGTCGTTGAGGCCCTGCTCGATAAAGCTTCGCGCTTCGTTGAACTTGGGCTCGGGCCTTACGAAAGTGGGGCGCTCGCTGAACAGTCTCTCTAGCGGCTGCTGAAAGGCCGAGAGCCGGAAGAACCAGTTCTCCTCGCGCTCTCGCTCGAGCTCGATGAGGTGAATCGGACAGCGGTTGCCCTCGGCCAGTTCGGACGGTGTCTTGAAGTCAGCGCAGCGGGGGCAGTACCAGCCTTCGTAGACGCCCTTGTATACGTAGCCGTTGTCGTAGATGCGCTGCACGAGCTCTTGGACTTTGCGCTCGTGCTCGGGATCGGTGGTGCGGATGAAGAAGTCGTTGGTCGCCCCGATCGTCTCGGCGAGCTCTCGAAAGCGCCGAGCGTTGCGGTCGGCAAGCTCCCGCGGCGACACTCCCTGTCGTTCGGCTGCCTGCGCTACCGGCTCACCGTGCTCATCGGTGCCGGTGAGGAAGAAAACCTCCTCGCCGCGTTGGCGCATGTGTCGGGCGAGCACGTCGGCGGCGATGGTCGTGTAGGCGTGCCCCAGGTGCGGCTCCGCGTTGACGTAGTAGATCGGGGTCGTGACGTAGTACGCCATTCGCGTCGATGCTATCCGCCCCTGGCCGACCAACCGCCGGCGACGAGCCGCCCCAGCGCGCACTCCCGGCTGCCGCGACCAGCAACAAAAGGCCGAGGGCGATCGCTGAAAGCCGCAGCTGGTGAGAGTGCGATCGGGAGCTGCGCGCCCGCTGGTCGCTTCCTTGGCCGACCGTTACGAGACCCGCGCGTGGTTGCTCGCCGCTGTCAGGGAGCCGCGCGCTCACGGGCTCTCGCTCATGCCGGGACCCTCGGACACTCCCGACGCTGCCCCGCCGAACACTCGCTCGCCGCGAGCGCGCGCTCTGATGTGCAGGGCGACGGGGCGCCACCGACGCGCGAACGCCCGGGGCGCCGGTCACGCCCCGCACTCGATCGGTCAAGCGGCTGACCGGTGAAGCCGAGAGGCCAAGCTGGTGACCGTCAGTGGCGCCCTGTCGAGTACTCACCGCTCGCCGCCCATCGTCCACCTTTACCGCAACCGGTGGCGGCGATTCGTTGCGTGGGGCGAGCGCGCCAACCGGCGTCGGCAGCGGTGGCGCCGGCGCCGCCTCGCTTGCCCCGGCGCTCGCCGGCGGCTGCGCCTGCCGGCTCCCGACTACACGCTCGACACCGCTTTCTGGCGGTACGGACGGAGGATCCGCCGCCCGACGCGGCAGGAAAGCAAGCGGATCGAAGTAGCGCCGTCGGTCGCCAGCGTCGCGGACTCCGAAGTGCAAATGCGGACCAAGCGGCTCTCGCTCAGCCGCGCCGACCCGACCAAGCAAGCCGCCCACGGGCACTGCCTGGCCCCGCGCTACCGACAACTCACCGAGGTGTAGGTACGTGGTCTCGAGCGGTCGATCGGGCAGCGCGATCGTCACTACATAGCCTTGCTCGGCGACCCGCCCAGCGAAGGTGACGGTGCCACCAACCGCGGCTCTGACCTCGGTACCCAGCGGCGCCGCGATGTCGATGCCGCGATGCTGGCCGGCGGAGTACGGCGACCCGGAGACCGCGAAACCCCGGATCACGGGGCCTTCGAGCGGCCAGCGCCAGCCATCATCGGCGCGCGCAGGGCCGGCGACCAGCAGCGCTCCGAGGGCCAACATCAGAGCACACAAGCGAGGAGCGGCCCGCGTTCTGGCGGCGCGATGGCGCCGCGCACGAGGCCATCGACTGCGCGCTTTCCAGAGGCTGTTTTCGCGGTGCTGTAGGTCTCCGAGCACGCGGGGACCGTAAGGCGTCCACGCGCCGCCACCGCCCCGAAGCGCTGAACCGTCGCTTACGCGTAGCGGGCACGTGGTATCCGTCTCGCAAGCGTTACGCAAACGCGCCGCGCCCGAGCGCAGCTTGCCGCTCAACCCGCTCGGCTTATTCGGTCCCCTGGGTGACCGCGCGGTACAGATCGTTTGCGCTCTGACCGGTCAGGTCGGCAACGACGGAAGCCGCCGTGCGGGGCTTCGCTCCCGCGGCCATTAGCCGCTTGACCGCTTGCACCGCCGCCGCGTCCGGCTCGCTGGCCGGGCGCGGTCCACCCGGTCCCAACACCAGCGCGATCTCGCCCTTCGGTGGGGCGTCGCGGTAGCGCTCAGCGAGCTCGGCAGCGGTGCCCCTCACAACCTCTTCATGGATCTTGGTCAGCTCACGGCAGACCGCAACCTGGCGCTCCGGCTCGACTTCCGCCAAGGCCGCCAAGGTGGCGGGTAGCCGCCGCGGCGACTCGAACGCGACCACCGTCTCCCGGTGCTCGGCGAGCAGTCTCCGCAGGGCGGAAGCCTTGCGCGGCAAAAAGCCGGCGAAGTGCCACTCGTCGGCCGGAAATCCAGACGCCACGAGCGCGGTCGTAGCGGCCGACGGTCCCGGTAACACCTCGACCGGCAGGCCCGCGGCGACGCAGGCGCGCACGAGCAGGTAGCCGGGGTCTGAGATTAAGGGCATCCCGGCATCGGAGACGAGGGCAACCGTCGCGCCCTTTTGCATGCGTGCGACCAGTTCGTGCGCCCGCTCGCGCTCGTTGTGCTCGTGATACGAGACGAGCTCCGCACGCACGCCGTAGCGGTCCAGCAACTGCCGCGTGCGGCGCGTGTCCTCGCAGGCGATGACGTCCGCTGAACGCAACGCCGAGAGCACGCGAAGCGTCACGTCTTCGAGGTTCCCGATCGGCGTCGGACAGACGATTAGGCGCCCCTCAGCCACCGCCAGCTGCTGCCTCTCACTCTTCCCGTGCGCACAGTTCCGCCGCCATGATCGCAGCGCCGATTGCTCCGGCGCGTTCCCCCAGACCCGCTAGCTCGACCTGTACCTGCTCGCGAATCGCCGGCAACGCCCGTTGCTCGAGGACGCGCCGGGCGGGTCCCAAGAGCAGCTCGCCGGCGCGGGCGAGACCGCCGCCGATGAGGATCAGTTCGGGGTCGAAAGCGTTTGCGAACGCAGCCAGGCCGACACCGAGGTGTTCGCCGACCGTGGCGATCAACGCCTGCGCCTGCCGGTCGCCAGCGAGTGCCAGATCGGTCACCAGTGCGCCGTCGATCTCTGCACCGGCAAGCAGCGCCTGACCAAGCGTGCTCTCGGGATCACGCTCCGCTAGTTCCCGAGCGGCGCGCCCGAGCGCCCCTCCGGAGGCGAGCGCCTCGAGACAGCCGCGGCCAGGGCACTTGCCCTGGCAGGGCGGGCCGTCCTTGGCGATCGGAATGTGCCCCAGCTCGGCGGCGAACCCCCGCGCCCCGCGATACAGCTGGCCGTCGAGCAGCAGCGCCCCGCCGATGCCGGTTCCAAGCGTCAGCATCACGACGTTCTGGCGGTCGACCGCGGCCCCCATGGCGACTTCTCCACGAAGTGCGCAGTTGACGTCGTTGTCGACCGCCACCGGGCGCCCCAGGGCCTGGGCGGCGCGCACGCGGAAGTCGACGCCCTCGAGTGGCAGGTGCGTCGAATACGGGATGGCGCCGCGAGCGCTTGGAACCAACGCGGGCAGGCCAAAGCCGAAGGCTTGAACCTCGCCGACCGCCTTTTCCAGCTCGCGGCAAAACTCGATCAGAAGTTCGACGGTCGCGTCGGTCGTACGTTCCCGCCAGGTCGTGCGGAGCTCGTGTTCGACTGCCCGATTGGGGTCGAGAACAACGCCGAGGATCTTGGTCCCACCGGCGTCGATGCCGATCACACGAGCCCCGCGCCGCGCGCCGTTGTCGCGACGAAGTCCGGCAGTTTGCGTTGTCGGCGGCAGTTCGGGCAAGGCGACTCTGTATACAGGCAGCAATGGCGTCCGAGTCGCCGCCTCCCTACCGCATCTATCGCGCCCGCCGCCTGCGCTCCCGGCACAGCGTGGAAGCTGGGCTGGAGGCGCTGCGCCGGCGCCGCCGCAACCCACTCCGGCTGCGCCCCCGTGGCCCCCTGACGGTCGGGAGGGCAGTCCGTTGGGCGTTCGCCGCCGCCGTCGCTTGGCTGCTCCTGTCGCTGGTCCTGTTCCTGGTCAGCGCACAGCTCGAGCCGGGTCTGGGGCCGGCCACCGAACAAGTTTTGGGGGGCGCAAGCCCGCTCGCCGGCAGCACGATCCTGGTGCTCGGTACCGACGCACGGGTCGGTGCCTCGATCGACCGCTCACAAACAGGGCCGCCACGCGCCGACACGATCATGCTGCTGCGGGTCGGGCTCAGCGGCGTGCGCAAGCTCTCGATTCCTCGCGACACCTACACCGAGATCCCAGGCCACCCAGCACAGAAGATCAACGCCGCTTACGCACTCGGCGGCGCACCGCTGATGGTGCAAACGGTGGAGAACTTCTTTGGCGGGCGGCTGCGTGTCGACCACCTCGTGGAGCTCGATTTCGCTGACTTCCCGAAGCTGATCGACGCGCTGGGGGGCATAACCGTGTACTCCAAGTCGCGTATCTGCTCGCCGCCCTTCGACAACTTTTGGCGCGGCTTGCGTTTCCCGGCGGGCGAACTGCACCTAAACGGCCAGCAGGCCCTCGGGTTCGCACGCGTGCGCAAAAACCGCTGCGCGCCTAACGAGACCGACCTCGACCGGGCGCAGCGCCAACAACAGGTGGTCGACGCGATCCGTCGGCGTCTGCTCGCGCCGGCAACCTTCGTGCGTCTGCCGCTCGTGGCCTGGCGAGCGCCGAAGGCTCTCCGTACCGACATGCGCGGGCCGACGCTGCTCGCGCTGTTCGCAGCGATGGCGATCGGCGGCTCCGGGGGCCAAGCTCACGTGCTCGAACCGTCCTGCCTCTCCTGCGGCCCCGGCAGCAGCATCTTGGTGTCCGAGGGAGCGAAACGCGATGCCCTCGGCTACCTCATCGGCGGCTAGCCAGCCGGCATCGGTGGCCAGGCAGCCGACGAACGGCGGCTAGTCGTCGGAGCTCGAACTGCCCTCCCCCGACGAGGAGGAGCTGTCCGTGCTGTCGGACTCCGGCGCCTCACCGCCGATCCGCTTCGTCTTGTTGCGACCGTAATCGGTCGTGTAGAAGCCGCTGCCCTTGAAGTGAACGGCCACAGGATGCAGGACCCGCCGAGCCGGGGCCTCGCAAGTCGAGCAGCTCGTAAGCGGCTCGTCGGTCATGCGCTGCATGACCTCGAAGGTATGTCCGCGCTCGCAGCGGTACTCATAGATCGGCATGGCACTCTCAGTATAGGAGTGCCAAGCGGTTGGCGACGACCGCCAGCGGCTATACCTTCCCGCCGACATGGCCGAAGCCCCGATCCGCGCGGTGACGATGGACAAGGTCGTAGCGCTCTGCAAGCGCCGCGGCTTCGTTTTCCAATCGTCGGAGATCTACGGTGGACTGGCGTCCACCTACGACTACGCCCACTACGGCGTGCTGCTGAAGCAGAACGTCAAGCAGGAGTGGTGGCGAGCGGTGCTGCAGGAGCGCGACGACATGGTCGCGCTGGACGCGGCGATCCTCATGCACCCGCGTGTCTGGGAAGCATCCGGCCACCTCGAGGGCTTCACCGACCCGCTCGTGCAGTGCCTGGGCAAGTGCAAGAAGCGCTGGCGCGAGGACGAGCTGCGGGCGCAACAGCTCGGCTCCGAGCACGCGGAGGGCGAGATCGTGTGCCCGGAGTGCGGCGGCAAGCTCACCGAGCCGCGTCAGTTCAACCTGATGTTCAAAACCCACATGGGTCCCGTCGAGGAGGAGGCCGCCGTCGTCTACCTGCGTCCGGAGACCGCGCAGGGCATCTTCGTCAACTTCCGCAACGTCCTCCAGTTCGCGCGCCGCAAGCCGCCGTTCGGGATCGCCCAGGTGGGCAAGGCGTTCCGCAACGAGATCACGCCCGGCAACTTCATCTTCCGAACACGCGAGTTCGAGCAGATGGAGATCGAGTTCTTCGTCCCGCCGGCCGAGGCCGAACAGTGGCACCGCTACTGGATGGACGAACGGCTTGCCTGGTACCAGCGCCTCGGTATCCGTCCCCAGCACCTACGCTTGCGCGCGCACGGCCCGGACGAGCTTTCGCACTACTCGAGCGCGACGTCCGACATCGAGTACTTGTTCCCGATGGGTTGGGCAGAGCTCGAGGGGATCGCCAACCGCGGTGACTACGACCTCCGCCGCCACGCCGAGTTCTCGGGCGAGAAGCTCGAATACGTGGACACCGCGACCGGCGAGCGCTACATCCCGCACGTCATCGAGCCGTCGGCGGGCGCCGACCGGGCATTGCTCGCTTTCCTGGTCGACGCCTACGACGAGGAGGAGGTCGAGGGGCGCAAGCGCACGGTCTTGCGCCTCCACCCGCGACTAGCGCCGATCAAGTTGGCGGTGCTGCCACTGGTCTCCCGCGAGGGTATGCCCGAGCGAGCACGCCGGATCTACGAGGAGTTGCGCTCCGCCTTCTTCTGCGAGTACGACGAGGGTGGATCGATCGGCCGCCGCTACCGCCGCCAGGACGAGATCGGGACCCCCTGGTGCGCGACCGTCGACGGCCAGACGCTCGAGGACGACACGGTCACGCTACGTGACCGCGACTCGCTTGAGCAGGTTCGGATCCCGGCAAGCCGCCTGCGCGCCGAAATCGAGCGTCGCCTAGCAGAGCCGTGGGCGCCACCGGCGGCGCCACGAAGCTAAGTCCCTGCGACTGCGATTTTTGCCGACCGGCGCTGTGCGATCGCCGCGGTCGTTGGCGGCCGCTGGGCGTCCCGGGCGATCCTGGGCTGCAATTTCGCTTGCAGCGACCGCGCGCTTGAACGGTGGTTGCACGGGATCCGCCCTCGGAAGCGCTACCGGCCTTTACCGATGCGGGTTTGCGGGCAGTTTCCCTTGTACGCTCAGTCGCCGTGACCCCTCGCCGAATGCGTGCAACTACGGTTCGCTTTAGCGCCGATCTTTGGGAACTGCTCGAGCGTGAAGCGGCTCGCAGCGGCGTCAGCGTCGCGCAGTACGTGCGCGAGGCCGCCCTGGCACGCATCGCCTATACCGCCGGCTTGCGCGGCGAGGGGCTTTTCCAGCCGCCGCCGGAGCACGAAGAGGGCGCTGACAAGGGGCGTGGTCGCGGCTCGGGACGGGGGCGACGCCGCAGCGGTGGTGGTGGTGGCCGCTCGGAGCTGCTTGCGCTCAGCAGCTCCGAGTTCGCCTGAAGGCGATCCCCGTCACACGAGCGCGCGGGGTTCTTTGAGCGCCGCTCGTGACGCATCGTCAGCGAGCGACGACTGCGGTCCCTCAAGAACCGGCAAACGCTGCTCCAGCCAGTTCGGCAACCACCAGTTCCAGCGACCGAACAGCACCATCATCGCGGGCACAAGGACGAGCCTGACGAGCGTCGCGTCGAGCGCAATCGCCACCGCCAAACCCACGCCCATCTCGCGGATGGTCGGTACACCGACGAATGCAAACACCGCGAATACCGCGACCATGATCGCCGCAGCGCTCGAGATCGTGCGAGCGCTCGCTGCAAGCCCCTCGGCTACCGCGCGGGCGGTGTCGCCGTGCAGCCGATAGCGCTCCCGTATCCGGGTCAGCAGGAAAACCTCGTAGTCCATCGACAGCCCGAAGGTGATAGCCAGAAGGAGGGTCGGCGTGACGCTGTGGATGTAGCCGTGTCGCTCGACTCCGAGCGGCTCGAGCAAACCGTGTTGAAACACGGCCGTGAGCACGCCGTAGGCAGCGGCCGTGGAGAGCAGGTTCATGAGCGCGGCCTTGAGCGGCAGGATCAGGGAACGCAGCAGCACGACCAACACAACGCACGACAACGCCGCGACGAAGATCAACACTCGCCACAGCGAAGAAGCCACCAGTGCCCGGAAGTCCTCTATAGCCGCGGTCACACCCCCGACCGAGACGGTCGCGAGCGGAGCAACGCGCTGGGGACCGTCGTCCCTCAGACGGTCGAGCAGCGCGCGCGCTTCGCGGCTCTCCGCCCCGCGCGCGGCGTACACGGCGACGAGCACTGCACTACGGTCGCGAGCGATCAGTGGTCGCTCGACCAACGCCGCGTTTGGCAAGCCCCGCACCCACCGGCGCCAGCGCTCAACCGCGGCGAGCAGGCGCCGGTCAACCGTGCGGCCGCTCCGTGGCTCGAAGGCAACGAGCAGTGGGCCGGATGCGCGGGGCCCGAGGGCTAGCTCGGCGAGGCGCTGGCCACGAAGGTCGGCACTGTCCCGCGGCAGCTGCCCGCCGATGCTGTCGTCGAGTCTCATCGAAAGCGCCGGCGCCGCGAGCGCGAGCATCACCGCTGCGCTCAACAGCGCGGCGGTGATGGGGCGTCGCAAAACCGCACGCGTCCAGCGCAGCCATAGCTCGCTGCTGCCCGGCGTTTCGGACCGGACGCGACCCCGCCGGAGGCGCTTGCCGAGCGCGAGCGCCAAGGCCGGTAGCAGCGTCAAGGCTCCCAGTACGGACACGATCACGACGATCACGGCACCAACCGCCATCGAGCGAATCAGCCGCGCATCGACCAGGAACAGCGCTCCCAGAGCGAGGACAACGGTCACGCCAGCGAAGGCCACCGCGGTCCCCGAGGTAGCGAGCGCTGTCCGTAGCGCCGCCGTCGCCGTCGCGCCCTTGCCCAGTTCCTCCCGGTAGCGAGCGAGCACGAACAGGGAGTAGTCGACGGCCACGCCGAGGCCGATCATCGACGCCATGTTGGTCACGAACACCGACATCGAGAACCACTGCGAGAGCAACCAGATCGCCGCACCAGTGATCGAGATCGCGCAGAAACCAAGAGCTAGCGGCAAGCCGGAAGCGGCGAACGACCCGAACACCCAGATCAGCACTGCGGCGATCAGTGGGAAGCCGAAGAGCTCGGCCTCTCGGAGGTCGTGGCGAGACTGCGCCTGGACCGCCGCAGAAAGCCCCCCTTCGCCCGCCAAGTACACCCGGAGGCCATTGCCCCGGTGTCCGACGCCGAGGCGTTCTCGCAATGTCGCGGCATCGGCGCTGGCGTCACGCTCGCCGATCCCGAGCTGCACCGGCAGGGCGATGATTCGGGGGGAACGGACGCCCGGCTCACGGGTCGAAGCGCGCAAAGAGGAGCCGCCGGGCAAGGCACCAGCGATGCGTGCCCCGGGTACCGAGGCGACGACCTTCTCGATGCGACGGAGCTCGCGTGTCAGGGCACTCTTGGGCGTCCGCGGCGCCGCTTCAAGCACCACCACTGCCGCACCCCCGGGCACGTTCGGGAAGCGCTCAAGCAGGTCGTCTACGCGCTGCGACTGCGAGCCTGGCACCGAGAAGCCGCCAGCCGTGAGGCGCTCGGTCTGACGGGCGGCAAAGGGGAGCGAAACAGCTACCAGCAGCGCCCACGCTGCCAGCACCAGAAGGCGGCGGCGCACGACGAAATCGTCAAAACGCGGAAGCCGGCCCACGGTGGGAGCTACGACGAAGTCACGCCGATGAGGGTGCTGCTAGCAGCTCGCGCAGAAGCTCCATCCCGAACTCGAAGACGGGCCGCGAGTCCCAGTCCGGGTCGGCGAGTAGCTGAATGCCCATGCCGTCCGCAAGCGCGTAGAGCACCGAGGCCACCGCCTCGGGCTCGCCAGCGAGCTGCAGCACACCCTCTTCCTGCTTCTCACGCAGCGCGTTCGCCAGGTGCTCGCGCCAGCGCCGGTAGAGCTCCGCGAGCTCGGCCCGTATTTCTGGGCTGCGCCGCGACGCGCTGAGCATCTCGTAGATGACGGCCTGATTCTCGGGGTCCTCCCCGAGGAAAACCTCAAGCTGCGCGACCAGCGCCGCCACCACGTCATCCACTGTGCGCGCCTCGGCCAGCCGGCGGTCGAGCTGTTCAAGCCGGAGCTCGCAGTCGTGGCGCACGACCCCCGCCAGCAGCCGTTCCTTCGATCCGAAGTAGTAATGCAGGAGTCCCCGTGAGACACCGGCCTCACGGGCAACGCGGTCGAAAGTGGAAGCGGCGGCACCCCGCCGCCCAACGCTGCGCCGCATCGCTTCGATGATGCGGCGCGCCTTGTCGCCATCTAGGCGTCGATCGCCAGTTTGGATCGGAGAAGCTTCCACGCGGTCAATTTAGCTGGCCGGCCAGCCAGATCGCAACTCGGGGGCGAAAAGTCCGTGCGAGGAAGATACCGCCGGAGACGACGAGGGGGCGCGTCGCGCCCCCTCGTACACATCGGAGATAACCGCAGCCCTTGCGGGCCGCGGCGATGCGCAGCCGCTGGCTGCTACTCGCCGCCGGAAACCGTCGACTGCGCGCTGGTCCCAGCTTCCGTCGACGAAGCCGCGCCAGCGCCGTTGGTCGACGCGCCGGGCGTCGTCGTGCCCTTGTACTCGAACTCCTCCTCCGCCCCGAAAACCAGGTCGAGAACCTTCTTGCGGGCGCCTTCGCTCAGTGCCAGCGCAAGTCCGGCACCGACCACCAGAAGCCCCAGCGTGCGCACGCCACGGCGCCGCCGACGCTTCCCGCGCAAGCCCTCGCCAGCCTGCTGAAGCGCGTTAGCCGCTTCCCGAAGCTGGCGCTGCAGCTTGCGATCCTCGAGCAGCGCTCTTGCTGGAGCGCGCCCGTTCTGGAGGCGTTTGTACGCCTTGCGGGCCGCCGCCAGGGCGGCCGCCAGGTTGTTGCGGAGCTCGGGGTCCTCGACCAGGCGTTGGACGTACTGATTCGAGCGGGCCGCCTTGCCTGCGGCGACCAGCCCCCCGAGCCGACCGGCGCTTCTTCGTGCCATTGGCTCTCCCCTCGTCAGTCCGGATTGACCAGCTTCGCGAACCTTAGCCGCGCGTTCAAGCTCCGCCCGAACGGGCAGCCACCGATTCCGGCCGCGCGCTCCGCGGCCGCCTCGCCCGCCGCGCCCGACCGGGGGACGTGCGCACGCGACGACTGCCCTCGAGCGCCTCGGCGAGGACTTCCTCGACCGATTCGACCAACACGAACTCCAGCTCTTTGCGCAGGTGCTCGGGTACATCGGCGAGATCCTGCTCGTTGCGCGCCGGCAGGATCACGCGCTTGATGCCCGCCCGCTGCGCTGCCAGCACCTTTTCCTTGATCCCGCCGACCGGCAGCACCTGCCCGGTCAAGGTCAACTCGCCGGTCATTGCCGTATCGCCGCGCACCGGGCGTCCCGAGATCAAGGAAGCGAGCGCTGCCGCCATCGTGACGCCAGCACTGGGCCCGTCCTTCGGGATCGCTCCCGCCGGTACGTGCAGATGGATGTCGTGGCGGCGAAACCAGTCTTCCGGCAGGTCTGGGGCGATCTCTTGTGCCCGCCGCCGGACATAGGAGAGCGCTGCCTGGGCCGACTCGCGCATCACATCGCCAAGCTGGCCGGTGAGGTGCAGGCGGCCTTCGCCCGGGAAAGCGGTGGCCTCCACGAACAGCACGTCGCCGCCGGTCGGCGTCCAGGCGAGCCCAGTCGCGACCCCTGGTTCGCTGGTCCTGCGCGCCGTCTCCGGTCGGTAGCGGCGCGGACCGAGCAGCTGCTCGACCTGGCGAGCCCTAATCACCCGCTTGGACTTGCGCCGGCCCTCGGCGAACTCGCGCGCCACCTTGCGACAGATGGCACCGATCTGGCGCTCTAGCTCGCGTACACCGGCCTCTCTGGTGTAGCCGTCGATGATCGCGTCGATCGCGTCGTCGGTGAACTCGATCTGCGAAGGGCGCAACCCGTTGCGCTCGATCTGTCGTGGCACGAGGTAGCGGCGGGCGATCTCTCGCTTCTCCTCGTGCGTGTAGCCGGCAAGCTCGATCACCTCCATCCGGTCGCGCAGCGGCGCAGGGATCGTTTCGAGCGTGTTCGCCGTGCAGATGAAGAGGACGTTGGAGAGGTCGAAGGGCAGATCGAGATAGTGATCTCGAAACGTCGTGTTCTGCTCGGGGTCGAGAACTTCGAGCATCGCGCTCGCCGGGTCGCCGCGAAAGTCTGCGCCCATCTTGTCGATCTCGTCGATCATCAAAACCGGGTTGTTGGCACCAGCGTCGCGCAAGGCCCGGATGATCACCCCTGGCATCGCACCGATGTAGGTGCGGCGGTGACCCCGGATCTCCGCCTCGTCGCGCACCCCGCCAACGGAGATGCGCTCGAACTTCCGCCCCATCGCCCGAGCAATCGAGCGACCGAGTGAGGTCTTACCGACACCAGGGGGTCCGACGAAGCAGAGAATCGCCGACCGCGCATCCGGCTTGAGCTTGCGAACGGCGAGGAACTCGAGGATCCGCTCCTTGATCTTCTCGATGTCGTAGTGATCCTCGTCGAGCACCCGTCGTGCGTGTTCAAGGTCGATGCGGTCCTCGGTCGACTTCGACCACGGCAACGAAGCCAGCCACTCCAGGTAGCTACGAATCACGCCGTGCTCGGCGGACTGCGGGGGTAAGCGCTCGAACCGTCTGAGCTCCCGCTCGGCCTGCTTGCGAGCGTGCTCGGGCAGACCGGCTTCGTCGAGCATCCGGCGTAGCTCTTCGACCTCGGCTTGTTCGTCCTCACCCTCGCCGAGCTCTTCGCGAATCGCTTTCAGTTGCTGGCGCAGGAAGTACTCGCGCTGGCCCCGTTCGAGCTCGGACTGCACTTGCGACTGGATGCGCGTGCCGATCGAGATCAGCTCGAGCTCGCGCGCCAAGATCTCGGCCAGGCGCCGGAGCCGAGCGCGCACATCGCGCAGTTCCAGGAGTTCCTGCTTCTCCTCGGTCTTGATGCGCAGGGCACCGGCGATCAGGTAGGAGAGCTCGGACGGGTCGTCGATGTTGTGCACGGCCACCTGCAGTTCTTGGGGCAGGTAAGGCGACTGCTCGACGATGCGCGCGAAGTTGTCGCGCACGGCGCGCTCCAGCGCCTCCAGCTCCGGCGAGGCCTCGACGATGTCTGGGAGCTCCTCGACGGTCGCGACCAGGTACGGCTCGGTGGCCACGAAACGTCCGAAGCGCACACGCTCGCCGCACTGCACCAGCACACGCAAAGTGCCGTCCGGCACGCGCAGCATGCGGGCGATCGTCGCGGCGACCCCGACCCGATAGATGTCGTCGGGCCCCGGACGCTCGTTAGCCGGATCTCGGGAGGCAACCAGCGCGAGCATCCGGGTCCCGCCAAGGACATCGTTGACGAGCTTGACCGAGCGCTCTTGCCCGACCACCAAGGGCATCACGGTGTGCGGGAACGCGACGGTGTCGCGCAGTGGCAACACCGGCAGCGCGTCCGGCAGCTTTGTGCGCAGGATCAGCGCTTGTTCACCCATCGGTCCTGGAATCTCGACCTGCGTTGGTTCGCGTTCGCTCATTGCCCGCTTTGCGCCGCGCGGCCGGCGCTGTCAGCGCCCGCGCGCACCGGTCACCTTCACCTTCGTGCGTCCCTCTCGCGCCCGCTCGCGGGCGAGCGGCAGCTCAATCCGCAGGATGCCGTCAACATAGGTGGCACGCGCGCCTCGCGCTTCCACATCGGCACCGAGATGGATCAGCCGACGGAAGCGTCCGCGTTCGATCTCGACCTGCTGGTAGGAGCAGGAGGACGAGGACTCGCCGAGCGGCCGCTCGCCACTGATCACCAGCGCCCGCCCGTGCAGCTCGACGACCACGCCGCGTAGGTCGACACCGGCCAGCTCGACCAGCACGACCACGCGACCCTGCGCCTCGTCGTGAAGGACGTCGACCGCTGGCAGAAAACCGAGCGATCCGCTTCGCTCGCGCTCGCTGAGGCTTCCGAAGAGCTCCTCGATCTCTCGCTGCAAGCGTTCGAACTCGCGGAACACGCCGCCTGACCCGGGCACACCGCGAGCATAGCCGCGGCCGCCCGGCGGCAACGATCGCCGGCACCCGACCGCTGCGACGGCTCAGTCGAGTTCGAGCACGAGACCTTCGTGAGCCACTACGACTTCGCCGTCGAAGGCGGCTTGCGCCTCGCGCTGCGCCCACGCTGGGTCAACTTCGTCGCTGACGTGCGTGAGCACCAGCTTGCGCGCGCCCGCGCGCGCCGCATGTTCGCCTGCTTCGCGCGGCGTGAGGTGTCCCCGCCGACGCCCCGCAAGCGGTGGTTCGGGCGTGACGAGCGTCGCCTCGAGCATCAGTAGATCGGCTCCCTGGGCGAACTTCACGAGCTCTTCGGAGGGGCCACAGTCGGCCCCGAAGACCAGTCGGGACGGGCGCTCATCAGCCCTCCCGCCAGGTGGTTCGACGGCGATCGCGAAGGTCTCGGTGAAGTGCGGAACGGGTGCTGTGCGGAAGGCGATGCCACCGACGGTGAAAGCGTCGCCGCCGCGGTACTCGACGACCTCAAAAGCCCGGTCGACGAGCTCCCGATCCTCGAAGACCGCTGCGATCGTTCGCAAACGCTCGCCGAACCGCGGCGGTCCGATCAACCGCGGCCGCGCCCCAACCGCTCGCGGTCGTGGGCTGTAGGTGAGGGCGTAGGAGAAAGGGATCAGATCGAGCACGTGGTCGCCGTGGAAGTGCGACACGACGACCGCATCGATCTCCGCGTAGTCGCGGTACAGCCGCAGCTTCCCGAACACCCCGTTGCCGCACTCGAGCAGCACCGCGGTGGAACCTTCCTCGAGCAGGTATCCCGAGCAGGCACCGCCGGCGTCCTCCCAGGAGGGTGACTTGCCGAGCACCGTAAGCCGCACAGCGGCGCGACGATAGCGACGCCACACAGCTGTCGGCGCTGAGCGTGCTCAGGACGCCCTGCACGGCGAGAGCGCTACTTGTTGCTCGCCGGCGTTGCCCTCCGCGTCGAGGTCCTCCCAGCCGAACCGGAAGGCGAAGGTCAGCTGTGGGTCTGGGACCAACCCGCGCTCGGCCGGTCGGAAGGTTGGGCAAGGGCGTTTCTCGCGCAGCGCACACAGTCCCTTGCGTTCGAAGAAGCAGTCTTCACAGCTTGGAGCCTTCCGACGGTGGCGGGACATCTCGTTCCCTTCGACCTCCTGATCGCACTTTCGTGATCGCCTTCTCGGCGCACCGATGTTGGCGCGGCTCGCCGTACGAGGTCGCAGCAATCCCCGCTCGTTACGGAAAATCGGGAAACGACGAATTTGCAGGAACGTTGCGTTCATCCCTGCAATTTGCGCATTGGTCGCGCTCGCACCTCGCCAGGATGCCGAGGCGTGGAGCTAGTGATCGGGGCAACCGGCTACGTCGGCGGCCGCCTGCTCGAGCGGCTGATCGCGGAGGGGCGAGAGGTCCGAGCGCTGGTGCGCGACCCCGCCGCCCTCGAGACGCAAGCGGCGGTCGAGGTGGTGCGCGGCGATCTCGCCAGCGGCGAGGGCCTGGAAGAGGCCGTGCGCGGGGTCAGCTTCGCCTACTACCTCGCGCACTCCATGGAACCCGGACGCGAGCGCGACTTCGAGCGCGTGGAACGCGACTGCGCTCGTCGCTTCGTCGCGGTCGCGCGCGCCGCCGGCCTGGAACGCTGCGTCTACCTCGGGGGGATCGCCCCCCGCGGCCGCCGCTCCCGGCACCTGGCGTCGCGCCTCGCCGTCGAGCGGATACTGCTGCGAGGCCTGCCGCGTTCGACGGCGCTGCGCGCCTCGATCATCGTGGGTGCCCGGAGTCCGTCATTCCGTGTGATCGTGCGCCTAGTCGAGCGCTTACCGGTCCTACCGCTTCCTGCCTGGCGCGACCGGCGCACGGCACCAGTCGACGAGCGAGACATCATTGAGTGCTTAGCGCGCACACCCGCGACTCGCTGCGCGGAAGGCCGCTCGATCGATGTGGCAAGCCCAGACGAAGTGACCTTCGGCGAGCTCGTCCTGCGCGTCGCCGAGCACCTCGGCGTCCCACGCCTCCCGCTACCGCTCCCCGGTCACCACACGCCCATCAGCGCCCCGATCGTGAGCCGTCTAACTGGTCTGCCGGTGGCACTCGTCCGCCCCCTGATGGAGAGCCTGGAATCGGACATCGTGCCCCGCGATCGCCGCGCCGTCACGGAGATCTACGGAATCCGCACGCGACCCCTCGACCGCGCGATCGAGCATGCGCTCGCCTGCTGGGAAGCCGAGGAACCGCTGGCTGCCCGCTGACACAGCGGCCGCAGCTGCAAACTGCGACGATCCTGACTAAGCAGATGCGGGTAGCGGTCACCACCGATTTGCCGGCTCCGATCGAACGCTGTTACGAGTTCGTCACCGACCCTTCCCGTTTGCAGGAATGGGTGACGGTCCACGAGCGGGTACTCGAGGCGCCCCCGCGACCGCTGCGCGCAGGCGCAGAAATGGTGCAGCAGTTGCGCGTGGCTGGGCGACCGGTAGTGGTGCGCTGGCGAGCGACCAAAGTCGAGCCACCGACGCTCGTGGAATGGGAGGGCACGGGACCCCTCCACGCCCGCGCACGCGTCATTTATCGGTTTTCGCCGAACGCAAGCGGGGGCACGCACTTCGACTACGTCAACGAGTACGAGCTTCCGGGGGGGCCGCTCGGACGCCTCGCCGGCAAAACCGTAGCGATGCTCGCCCGACGCGAAGCCGAGACTTCACTGGAGCGCTTGCGTCGTCTTTTGAAGACAGCTACCTAACCGTTACGTGCGTAGGCGGTCGCCGTAGTAGCGACATCACTCGCTAGGCGTACACGCGGATCAGCGCCTGATTGACTGACAGCCAAATGCCGTCTCTTGCGCCGACCGTCAAGCATTCTCAAGCCTTCATTCAGAGTTTGTTACTCGGTTTCGTTAAAGTTTGAACCTGCGGCGTCGTAGTACTAACAGTCACTCGACCCATCGGGAGGTCAACGCATGACTGATTTTTTGGATCAGAAGGTGAAAGAGATGGAGGCACGGCTTCGCGAGCTACGCCCCCTGGTCGACGAGTACGAACGGCTGCAGAAGGCGCTTAGCGCGTTGCGGGGTGCTGTCACACAAGCGACGCGCAGCGAAGGTGGGCGGCGAGCGCGGAGGCGGGGCGGCGGTCGTCGTGGCCCTCGGCGCCCGAGGGGCACGCGCGCTGCTGAGGCGCTCGAGTTGATCACCCAAAACCCGGGGATCAAGGTTCGGGAGCTAGCCGAGCGGATGGGCATCACGCCGAACTACGTCTACCAACTGGTGCCCAAACTGGAGAGCGAGGGCAAGGTCGAGCGCCGCGACGGCGGTCTCTACGCCAAGCAGGACACCGCTGCACCGGCGTTCGGAGGGTTCGCGGCAAGCAGCGAGCAGGCGGGCACGGTTTAAGCGCCCAAACAGGTAAGCAGGACTTTGCGGGCCGCGTCCGCTGCGCGCTAGCGGCGTCTGCAGCGGGCGCGGCCCGATGCTTGCTGGGCGCTAGGCGGGGACGAGGCCCAGCGAACGGACGGCGTCGCGCTCTTCACGTAGCTCTGCGACGCTCGCTTCGATACGGGACCGCGAGAACTCGTCAATCTCGAGCCCTTGCACGATCTCCCAGTTGCCACCCGCGCAACGGCACGGGAAGGAAGAAACCAAGCCTTCATCGACGCCGTAGGACCCGTCTGACGGGACCGCCATCGAGACCCAATCGCCGTTCGCGGTGCCGAGCGCCCAGTCGCGCACGTGGTCGATCGCCGCGTTCGCGGCCGACGCCGCCGACGACGCGCCGCGGGCCTCGATCACCGCAGCACCGCGTTTTTGAACCGTCGGGATGAATTCGTTTTCAAGCCAGTTTCGATCGCGGCCAATCGCATCGAACGCCGGCCGGCCATCGACTAGCGCATGGAAGACGTCGGGGTACTGGGTGGTCGAGTGGTTACCCCAGATCGTCATCCGCGTGATCCGCGAGACCGGCACCCCAGTTTTGCGAGCCAGCTGCGCGAGCGCGCGGTTGTGGTCGAGACGCGTCATCGCGGTGAAGCGTTCGCGCGGAATGTCGGGCGCGTTCTCCATCGCAACGAGACAGTTGGTGTTCGCCGGGTTACCAACGACGAGCACACGGACGTCGTCGGGGGCGTTGTCGTTGAGGGCACGGCCCTGCTCGGTGAAGATCCGACCGTTCGCTTCGAGCAAGTCTTTACGCTCCATCCCCTTGGTGCGGGGACGAGCGCCGACCAGCAGCACGTAGCTTGCGCCCTCGAAGGCGCGCGCGGGATCATCGAACGTGTCCATTCCCGCAAGCAGCGGGAAAGCGCAGTCCTCGAGCTCCATGCAAACTCCCTCGAGCGCACCCAGCGCTTGCGGGATCTCCAACATGTTGAGATGCACCGGCTGCTCGTTGCCGAGCATGTCACCGTTGGCGATGCGAAACAGCAGGCTGTAGGCGATCTGACCGGCCGCTCCGGTTACTGCGACCTTGACTGGCTGCTTCTCGCTCATCTGCTAACCCCCGATGGTTTCTATCTTGCGCGTGGCCGTACCCGTTGCGGCACTTGCCGAGCGGGTGTAACGGTCGCCCCGGACCTCCGAACCGTCACCCCGAAGGGGCGATCGCAGCGAGTTCTTCGATTACCGCGTCCGCGAACTCGCTGGTACCGACGGCCGTCGGATCATCGCGCGTCGGCTTCAGGTCGTAGGTCACCTTCTCGCCCTTGCGAATCACTTCGGCGATGGCCCGCTCTAAACGATCCGCGGCCTCCATCTCACCTAGGTAGCGAAGCATCAGCACACCCGACAGCATCAGAGCTGTCGGGTTGACCTTGTTCAAGCCTTTGTACTTGGGAGCCGAACCATGCGTCGCCTCGAAGATCGCGTAGCCATCACCGATGTTCGCACCCGGAGCGAGCCCGAGGCCACCGATCATTCCGGCACCGAGGTCGGAAACGATGTCGCCGTAGAGGTTGGGGAGCACGATCACGTCGTACTCCTCCGGTCTCGTCACCAACTGATTGCAGAGGTTGTCGATGATGCGGTCCTCAAACTCGATCGACGGATGGCGCTCGGCAACTTGCCTCGCCACTTCTAGAAAGAGCCCGTCGGTGAACTTCATGATGTTGGCCTTGTGCGCGGCGGTCACCTTGCGTCGACCGTTCTCCTCGGCGTAACGGAAGGCCGCTTCGACGATTCGCTGCGAACCAAAAACCGAGATCGGCTTGATCGAAATGCCCGCGTCTTCCCGTACCCGGGCGCCGAGCTCGTCAGCGAGGAAACGGCGTAGCCGTGCGCACTCGTCGCTCGTGCGCTCGAACTCGATACCGGCGTACAGGTCCTCGGTGTTCTCGCGCACAATCACGATGTCGGTCTCCGGGAAGCGCGTGCGCACACCCTCGTAGGCCTTGCACGGCCGGATACAGGCGTAGAGGTCGAAGGCCTGTCGCAGAGCGACGTTGATGGAGCGGTGGCCACTGCCCACAGGCGTGGTCGTGGGGCCTTTGATCGCGACCTTGTTGCGACGGATCGACTCCAGCGTGCGTTCGGGCAGCGGCGTGCCCTCCCGCTCGAAGACGTCGATACCCGCCTCCTGGAAGTCCCATTCGAACTCGACGCCGGTGGCCTCGAGGACGCGGCGAGTGGCCTCTGCGATCTCCGGCCCCGTGCCGTCCCCGGGAATGAACGTGACCCTGTGTGGCAAAGCTCTCTTCCCTTCTCACGCCGGTTCCTTTGCGCGCGGATTATCGCGCGCCGTCCAACGATCCGTAGCGAGAGCCGAGCGCGTGTGTCACCATCGCGGCCGATGCCGGGCGGCGGATCGATCGAGCTGGGGCGGATCGCCGGGATCCGTGTCGGCGTCGATGCGAGCTGGTTCCTCGTTCTGTTCCTGATCACCTGGTCGCTCACCAGCTACTACGGGCAGCTCTTCCCCGGCCGTGACACGATCGCGTTCCTGCTGGCCTGCATTAGCGCTCTGCTGTTCTTCACCTCGGTGCTTTTGCACGAGCTCGGCCATGCGCTGCTCGCGCGCCGCAACGGCATCGGCATCCTCGGCGTCGACCTCTGGCTGTTCGGGGGCATCGCGCGCTTCGATCGCGAGGCACCGTCAGCCGGGGTCGAGTTCCGCGTTTCGGCCGCCGGGCCGCTCGTCACGGCGTTGATCGCCGCCGCCTGTTTCGGCGCTGGCGCGCTGCTCACGACACCGGAGGAGATGCTCCACGCGACGTTTCTGGAGCGCGTCGACGTCTCCGAGCTGACGGCGGTGCTTGCATACCTCGCGTTCGTAAACGCGCTGCTCCTCGCCTTCAACCTGTTGCCGGCTTTCCCGCTCGACGGCGGTCGGATACTGCGCGCCGCCGTGTGGCGACTAACGGGAGATCGCGACCGCGCGACCCGCTTCGCCGCTGGACTCGGCCGCCTGGTCGGATTGGCCCTGGTGGCCTTCGGCATCGCGCGGCTCGTTGCCGGCTCGTTGATCGGCGGTGCCTGGCTGCTCTTTATTGGCTACTTCCTGTACCGCGCCGCACGCGATGAGGCACTGCGAGCGCGCTTCGGTGAACCCTTCGCGGGGCTGACGGTGCGTGACGTGATGGACCACGAGCCGGTCGCGATTCCCGAGCCGACGCCGCTCGATCGAGCGTTCGAAGACTTCTTCTTGCGCTACGGATGGCCCTGGTTTCCGGTAATCGACGCCGAGGGCCGCTTGACCGGACTGGTGCCCCGCAAAGCGATCGACGACGTCGCGCACGAGCGCCGTCACGAGCTGCGCGTCGCCGAGGTCATGGCCAAGGGCGGGCGTGAAGCGATCGAAGCGATCAGCGTCCCCACGGATGCCCCGCTCGAGCGGCTGCTCGCGAGCTCCGCGCTAGTGCGCTTGGGCGCGGTGATGGCGGTCGACGAGGAGGGGCACTTGCGCGGCGTGGTAACGACTACTGCCTTGCGCAGGCTCCTGCGCCGCGACGGTGCGGCGCTAGCGACCTGAGCGTCGCGGCCGGCAGTCGCGTACTCAGGGTGAGCGGACCCGCCAAGGGCTCGCCAAAGAAGACGTCTGGTAAGAATCCGACCTGTTTCGCAGATGCCTGAGCACGACGTTCTCGTAATCGGAGCCGGCCTGGCCGGCCAGAGTGCGGCCCTCGCTGCCGCCGAGCAAGGCGCATCGGTGGGGATCATCTCGAAGGTCCACCCGGTGCGCTCGCACTCGAACGCGGCGCAGGGCGGAATCAACGCGGCGCTCGATCCGGAGGACTCCTGGGAGTCGCACGCCTTCGACACCGTCAAGGGCTCTGACTACCTCGGCGATCAGGACGCGATCGAGATCATGTGCCAGGAAGCGCCGCGCGAGATCGTCCGTCTCGAGCATCTCGGCGTGACCTTCCACCGCCGCCCCGACGGACGGCTCGGCAAGCGTGCGTTCGGTGGCGCCTCGGCCGCCCGCACCTACTACGTCGCCGACATCACCGGGCAAGCGATCCTGCACGTCCTCTACGAGCAGCTGATGAAGCACGACGAGGTCGTGCGCTACGAGGAGTGGTTCTGCACGCGCCTCGTACAGGACGACGACGGCCGCATCGCCGGGGTCGTGACCCGCAACATCGTCGACGGCTCGATGGAGCTGTTCCGCGCGAAGTGCGTGATCCTCGCCACTGGTGGCAACGGCCAGGTCTACAAGCCCACGACCAACGCCCTGATCTGCACCGGCGACGGGATCGCGATGGCGTACCGCATCGGCGCGCCGTTGATGGACATGGAGATGGTCCAGTACCACCCGACGACGCTCGCCGGCACCGGTCTCTTGATCACCGAGGGCGCACGCGGCGAGGGGGCTCGCCTCTACAACGCCAAAGGTGAGCGCTTCATGGAGAAGTACGCCCCCAACAAGCTCGAGCTCGCCTCCCGCGACGTTGTCTCCCGCGCCGAGGCCACAGAGATCCTCGAGGGGCGGGGCTTCCCCGACGGCACCGTCGCCCTCGACATCACCGTCGTCGGTCGCAAGCGGATTCACGAGGCGCTCCGCGAGATCGTCAACGTCGCGCGTGACTTCGCCGGCGTCGACATAACCAAGGAGCCGATCCGCGTAAAGCCGGGCAACCACTACATCATGGGTGGCATCAAGACCGACTCGCTCGGTCGCACCCCGATCCCCGGCCTCTACGCGGCGGGCGAGTGCGCCTGCGTCTCGGTCCACGGCGGCAACCGGTTGGGCGCGAACTCGTTGCTCGACACCCTGGTCTTCGGCCGACGCGCCGGCACGCACGCTGGCGAGATCGCGCGGGAGCTGCCGCTGCCCGTCGCCTCAGAAGCCGCGCTCGCCGACGAGGAGCGGATGATCGAGGAGATCATCCGCCGCGACCGGACCGGCCGCCGGGTCGCCGAGATCAAGGACGAGCTCGGCACCACGATGGACCGCTACGTAGGCGTCTTCCGCGACGAAGAGGGACTGACCAAGGCGCTCGAGACGGTCAAGCGCCTCAAGGAGGAGGCGAAGACAGTGGCGGTCGACGACAAGGGCACCGTGTTCAACCAGGACGTGCTGGGAGTGCTCGAGCTGCAGTTCATGCTCGACAACGCCGAATGCATCGTCACCGCCGCGCTCGAGCGCAAGGAGAGTCGCGGCGCCCACTACCGCACCGACTACCCGCAACGCAACGACGAGGAGTGGCTGCGGCACATCCTGCTTTCACCCAACGGTGACGGCCCGGCGGTCGACTACGCACCCGTCACGATCACCCGTTGGCAGCCCCAGGAGAGGGTCTACTGATGCCCGAATACACGCTCCGCATCCGTCGCTTCGACCCCGAGTCGGGGAACCCGCCCTACTGGGCGGACTACCGCGTCGAGCTGGCGCCCGAGCGCTCCGTGCTCGAGGCGATCCTCACGGCCAAAGGGCAGGAGGACGGGTCGATTGCGATCCGCTGCTCTTGCCGGGCAGCGATCTGTGGCTCCTGCGGCGTGCGTATCAACGGGCGCTCGGCCCTCGCCTGCAACACCAAGCTCAGCGAGGCCCAGGAGACAGCTCGCGACGGCGCGATCGTCGTCGAGCCGATGGCCAACATGCCGGTGGTCAAGGATCTCGTGACCGACATGGAGTCGGTCCACTGGAAGAAGATCCGGCGCGTCACGCCGTGGTTGATTCCTGCCGAGGAGCCGCCGCCGGATCGCGAGTACACAGTGCCGCCTGAGGCGATGCTCGACGTGACGCAGACGATGGCCTGCATTCAGTGTGGTGTCTGCATGTCAGCGTGCCTCTCGCTCGAAGCGGATCCCGAGTTCATTGGGCCGGCACCGCTGGCGAAGGCTTACCGGTTCGTGGGCGATCCGCGTGACGGCATGACCGAGGAACGCCTGCGCGACTTGGCCGAAGATCCACACGGGCTCTACGACTGCACGCACTGCTTCTCGTGCGTCGAAGTGTGCCCCAAGGACGTCGCCCCGATGAACCAGATCATGCGTCTGCGGCGGCGCGCCACCGAGGACTTCGGGATCAAGGACCGCAACAACGGCTACGGCCACGCGGTCGCCTTCACCAAGCTGATCGAAAAGTACGGAACGCTGCACGAAGCACAGCTTTTGCCGCGCACTTTCGGTGACGGGTCGCTGATCAAGGGTCAGCTCGAGCCGGGTGCGGTCAAGCAGCTCATCGAGAACCTGCCCACCGCTTTGCGCGGCCTCGCCTCCGGCAAGGTCACTCCCAAGAAGGCTTTCTTCCACCCGCGGCTGCCCGACCAAAAGCAGGTCCGGCGGATCTTCCATGAGATCGAATCGCACGGTCAGCGCATCGAGCTCAACCTCTACATCGTTGGTGAAGGGGACGAGGAAGACGCGGCCGCTACCGCGGCGATCGCCGCCGCCGAAGGGAGGCAAGGAACGTGATCAAGGTCGCTTACTGGCCAGGTTGCGTCGCCCGGGGGTTTGCCCCCGAGCTGCACGGTGCGGTCGCCAAAGTCGCGCCGCTGCTCGATATCGAGCTAGTCGAGCTCGATCGCGCTAACTGCTGCGGGGCGGGCGTGATTGCCGAACACAATCAGGAACTCGCGGACACCCTCAACGCCCGCACGTTCGCCCTCGCCCAACGCGTCGACGGCGCCGCCGGCATGATGAACATCTGCTCGACCTGCCAAGGGGCGCAGAGCGAGTGCCAAGAGCGACTTGACGCATCGGCGTCCTACCGCGAACACATCAACAAGCACTTGGCGCCCGAGGGCTTGAGCTACCGCAAGGACGACGAGTGGTGGAACAAGAACCTGCTGTGGCTCGTCGTCGAAGAGATCGGGCTCGAAACCCTGCGCTCGAAAGTCGTTCGACCTTTGAGCGGTCTCAAGGTGGCGCCCTTCTACGGCTGCTACATCGTGCGGCCGACGCGTCGCCTTGGCTTTGATCGGTATCCCGATCGCGACAAGTACCTGTCGATGGTGATCGAAGCGCTTGGTGCCGAACCGGTCGAGTACGCCGGCTCACACAAGTGCTGTGGCTTCCCGATCATCACGATGAACCGGCGCACTTCGCTGCGCCAAGCGGGCCGCCACCTGGCCGACGCGATCGAGGCGGGTGCTGACTGTCTCGTCACACCCTGCCCGCTGTGCCACCTCAACCTCGATATGCAACAGCCGGAGGCCGCGAAGTTTGTGGGTCGCGACCTCGGCGTGCCGGTTCTCCACTTCCCGCAGCTACTGGGACTCGCGCTGGGCCTATCTCCCAAGGATCTGGGAATGGGCAAGCACGTGGTCTCGACCCGCGAGATCGCGCGCCGCGTCGAGGCGTTGCCGGTGGCCGCCGCCGCCTGACCGCGGCTACCGCCGTCAAAGCGGGTAACTTCAGCGGCCTGCCGCGGCGGCCCGTAACAGACCGCGCTCGACCAAGAGCTCGGCAAGCTGAACGGCGTTGGTCGCCGCACCCTTGCGCAGGTTGTCGGCGACGATCCACATGTTGAGACACCGCTCGTGCGAGGGGTCACGCCGAATGCGCCCAACAAACACCTCGTCGCGCCCCGCTGCTTCGATCGGTAGCGGGTAGCGCGCGGCGTGGGGTTCATCGACGACCACCACACCGGGCGCTTGCGCGAGCAGTCGTCGGCACTCCTCCGGCGACAGCGGCTCGACGGTCTGCACGTTCACTGACTCCGAATGACCGCTGAACACCGGCACCCGCGCACATGTAGCGGACACCCCGATGTCGTCGCGACCGAGGATCTTGCGTGTCTCGAACATCATCTTGCGCTCCTCGGTCGTGTAGTCATCACCGTCCTTGAAGGTCTCCACCTGAGGCAAGACGTTGAAGGCGATGCGGTGCGGATAAACGCGCGGCGGCGGTAGTTCCTCGGCTTCGATCAAGGCCTCGCTCTGGCGGTGCAGCTCCTCAATCGCGCGCTGCCCGGTTCCCGAAACGGCCTGGTAGGTCGAAACAACCACGCGCTCGATCCCCACTGCGTCGAGGATCGGCTTCAGCACTACGACCATCTGCATCGTCGAGCAGTTCGGGTTGGCAACGATGCCCCGATGTGCGTCGAGTGCCTCTGGATTGACCTCGGCGACGACCAGTGGCACGTCGGGCTCCATGCGCCACTGCGAAGAGTTGTCGACGACCACGGCACCGGCCTCCACGAACCTCGGTGCCCACTCGCGCGAAACCTTCGAACCGGCGGAGAACAGCGCGAGGTCGAAGCCTCTCTCCGCACCTTCCACGAGCGGCTCCACCCGCACGCTGCTTCCGCGCCACTCGATCTCCCTACCTGCTGAGCGTTGCGACGCGAAGGGCACGAGCTCCTCGAGCTCAAACCCGCGCTCCTCCATCACGCGCAGGATCGTCTGGCCGACAGCGCCGGTAGCGCCGACTACCGCAACCCTCATCGCTAGCCGCTCTCCTCGCGCGCCTGGGCGGCCCGACCGGAAGCGATCAGTGTCTCCTCGTCGGGTGGCCCCTCGCCCAAACCAAAAGCATCGTGCAGCGCCCTCACTGCGCGCGGAACATCCTCTTCCCGAATCACGCAGGAGATCTTGATCGGTGAGGTCGAGATCATCTCGATGTTGATGCCTGCGTCACCGAGCACGCTGAAGGCCTTGGCGGCTACACCGGGATGGCTCTTCATTCCCGCGCCGATCAGCGAAACCGTGCCCATCCGCTCGTCGGTCGCGATCTCGCCGAAACCGAGCTCCTCCCGAAGTGGCTCCAACGTCGCCCGCGCCAACTCGAGATCGGAACGGGGAACGGTGAACGACATGTCGGCCCGATGCCCCTCCGAGGCCGGCTCGTTCTGAATGATCATGTCGACGTTGATCGCCCGTTCGGCCAGAGCGGTCATCACGCGACCAGCGATGCCCGGCCGATCGGGGAGACCGGTGAGCGTGATCCGTGCCTCATCGGTGGAGTGCGTAACTGCGGTTACAAGCGGTCGTTCCATCGTCGTCGCCTCGTCGACAACGAAGGTACCGGGTCCGTCCTCGAAGCTTGACCGACAGTGAATCGTCACGCCGTGGTTGCGCGCGTACTCGACCGAACGCAGCTGCAGTACGCGCGCCCCAGAAGCGGCCATCTCGAGCATCTCTTCGAACGTCAATAGAGGCAGTTTGCGAGCGTCCGGCACGATCCGTGGATCGGCGCTGAAGACTCCGGGCACGTCGGTGAAGATCTCGCAGACCTCCGCACCGAGCGCTGCAGCCAGCGCCACCGCCGTCGTGTCGGAGCCGCCGCGCCCGAGCGTGGTGACATCGAGGGAATCCTGCGACACCCCCTGGAAACCGGCCACCAGCACGATCTTGCCCTCGTCGAGGGCGCGACGAATGCGGTCCGCGCGAACGTCGATGATGCGGGCCTTCGTGTGCGTGCTGTCGGTGACGATCCCCGCCTGCGAGCCAGACAACGAGATCGCTTCGTAGCCGAGGTCGTTAATCGCCATCGCAGCCAGCGCGCACGAGATGCGCTCACCGGTGGAGAGCAGCATGTCCATCTCGCGCGGGTGCGGGCGCGACGAGACCTCGTGAGCGAGCGCGATCAGCTCGTCCGTGTGCTTGCCGCGCGCCGAGAGCACCGCGACGACCCGATTACCCTGCGCCCGCCGCTCGGCGATGCGACGCGCGGCACGCTTGATGCGCTCAGCGTCGGCCACCGAAGTGCCGCCGAACTTCATGACGACGATCGGCACGTCGTCACTCCGCCGCGGCGGACGGTGGTCGCTTAGGTGCGAGCGCTCCTCGGGTCCGCCGGTCGACACGCGGCCGAAAGATACCCTGCCGACGGTGCCCACAGACGGTGTTGGACGTGCGCGGCGGCGACTCGTAACCAGGCGCGGACGTCTCGCGCTTGCCGCTACCGGCATCCTTGCCACGGCGGCGCTCGCGGCAGGGCTGTTCGTCGGCTCGCGCCACCAGGAGCGCCCCCCATCGCCGCGCCCGCTCTCACAGGAGCGCCCGCTGGTGTCGTTCCTGGCGCGCATCATCCCGCCGCTGCCGTCGCCCGCCGAGGAACGCGTCGCGGCCCTGCCACGAACGCTCGCCGAGCTGGTACGCGGACTGCCCCCGGAGGCGGCAGCAGCGCAGGTGCTCGCGGTCTCCCCGCGCGCCACCGCTGACCCCTCGGAGGTCGAGCGGCTGGCCCGCGGCGGCTTCGGCGCAGTGATCCTCCGCAGGGACGACTGGCGGGGAGCGCGTGCGGTTCGTGACTTCGTCGTACGGCTGCGCGCGGCGGTCGCCCGCGCCCGCACGATCCAGCCGCTGGTGCTCGTGGTCCAACCCGGGGGATCGGCCAACTCCTTCCCCGGCCTACCGCCAGAGCGACCGCCCGCCGAGTTCGACACCGCCCGCACCGCAGCAGCGGCTTACGGTCGCGCAGCCCTCACCCTGCGACGGTTGGGAGTCGAGGGTTTGATCGGCTTGCCTGCCGACGTCGCGGCGGGCGAGGAATCGGTGCTTGGCACGCGCGTCTTCTCCTCCGACCCAGCCGAGGTCGCGACGTTTGTGGATCTCGCCTTGCGCGCTTGCCAGGCCGCGCGCTTCTTGTGCGTTCCCGGCAGCTTCCCGGGAATCGGCGCCGCCGACCGACCACCCGAGGCTGGTCCGGTCAGCGTCGGCCTGGGACTGGGGGACCTCCGCAAACGGGACTTGCTGGCCTTCCGCGCCGCGGTCGATACCGGCGCCGCGGCGCTCTTGGTCGGGCACGCCCTGTACCCGTTCGAGAACTTCGCCGTGCCAGCGTCGATGTCGCGGCGTGTGCTCGTCGACTTGCTGCGCGGCGAGATGCGCTACCCCGGGATCGCGATCACCGACGACTTCGCTTCGCCCGCCGTGCGCGACTTTGTTCGCCCTGACGATGCGGCGGTCGCCGCGCTGCGCGCCGGCGCCGACCTGGTTTGGATCTCCGAGCCCGCGGGCTCCCAGCAAGCCGCCTTCGCAGCGGTTTTGCGTGCCCTGCGCGACGGTCGCCTGCAGCGGGCGCGGATCGACCAGGCCGTGCAGCGCATCCTCGCCCTCAAGCGAACCCTCGGCTTGGTGGCGCTACCCGCTCAGCGCGGGCGCGGGCAGGGGCGCGCGCGTCGCTGACCGCGAACGTCCGCCGCCCTCCGCGCGCAGCGCACAGCGGAGAAAGCGAGTTGGGCGGCGCTGCCAGCGAGTCCTCGTCGTGCGAGCAGGAGCGAGCGCATTGCGCGGCGATCTGGCCAGAGCGGAGCCATCGCATCGTTGTCGACGCTGCAGCACGAGTCGACTAGCTGCTCCCGGCGAGTTTCCAGGAACAGCCGCTCGAACTCGAGGTCGAGGAGGCGCCCCGGCGCGAAGCGCGCCAGCTCGGCGTCGTAGCCACGCTTGAAGCCGAAAAGCTGACCGCCGGCGGCAAGCGCCGAGGCGAAGGCGACGGGACGCCCCGCTGCCTCCAGGGTCACCAAAAATAGGGCGTCGCGAGCGGCAAAACGGCGCAGCACCGTCGTGAAGAAGGTGACGTGGCGTTGGTCGCAGGCGATCGCGCTGCCCGCAGAGCCTTTCCAGCCGCTGGCCTCGAGCGTGAGGATCGTTTGCAAGGTCGCGCGATCCGGGCTGCGCAGGACCGCCGCAACGGTTCCCTGCGAGTACTCCTCCAAGCGGCGCAGGCGACGCCGCAGTTCCGCTCGCAACTTCCGCGCCAACCGGTCCGCGGGCCGCGATGAAGCGACTGCGCGACTCAACAGCGAACGCTCCCAGCGGCGTTCAAACACGACCTGGTAGTCGCCTTGAGCTAATAGCCCCGACAGGAGGGCGCGGCTCGCCCGGCAGTCGACGAGATCGGGCAACCAGACGGCCGCCGGGCGCAATTCGACAAGCGCACTCGCTAACGCCCTCGCGACGGCTGCGGGCCGGGCGCCGGCGACCAGCGGCGTCGCGTTAAAGCAGTAAGGGTGGACCAGCGCGCGGACCACGCACCGTGGCCTCCGCAGAACTAGCTCGATCGGCAAACAACCGACCCACTCGCGACCCTGTACCGCGACTAACAAAGCGGCGCGCTCGCGGTCGAAGAGCAGACCGGCGGCCGCCTCCACGAGGTCCGGATGCCAGAAGGGGTTGGGCGGTGCGCTGCGCTCGCAGAGGCGCGCCCAAGCCGCTCGCTCGGCTGGGGAGAGCTCGGCGAGCGGTCGCAGTAGCGCGGTCGGTTCGCGGGACGAGACGTGCGGTGCACCGCGCGCAGGCGGCGCCCCAGTGGATACCGGCAGGGTGACGGTGGGGACGGGCATGGGGCTTGGGCCGTCGTCGAGCAAGTCGCGCCCGGGCAGGGGAGGCGCGAGCTCGGCGCCAGCGTAACGCAGCCACGCGTGTTTCGCAGGGACGCTCGACGGATGAGTGATGCGCGAGCTCCGCTTGCGGGTGGCGCGCCGATGCGGGTACAGGGGCCGAACGCCGGGCTCCTAGAACCCTTCAGAGCGCGTGACGACCGCGCAGTGCTCGGCTCACGGTGATCTCGTCGGCGTACTCGAGGTCGGATCCCGCCGGCAGACCGGTGGCCAGGCGGGTCACGCGCAAGGCGGGGAAGCGGCGGTGTAGCTCCTCGGCGAGGAACAGGGCGGTCGCCTCGCCGGCTGTGGTGGCGTTGGTAGCCACCACCACCTCGTCGATTCCCTCGCGCTCGATCCTCGCCAAGAGCTCCTCGACGTGGAGGTCGTCGGGTTCGACGCCGTCGATCGGCGACAACGCCCCCCCAAGCACGTGGTAACGGCCCCGGAACTCACCGGTGCGCTCGATCGTCACGATGTCGCTCGGCTGCTCGACGACGCAGACCACCGAGCTGTCGCGGCGCTCGTCGGAGCAGATCTCGCAGCGTTCGCCCTCGGCGAAGTTGAAACAAACCGCGCACTCCCGCACCTTGTGCTTGAGGTCGAGGAGGGCAGAAGCCAGCGCCGCGACTTCCTCCTCGCGTCGCGACATCAGGAAGAACACGAGCCGCTGCGCGGTCCTGCGGCCGATTCCGGGCAGCCGCGACAGTTCCGTGATCGCTCGCTCGATCGGCTCCGCCGTCATCACCGCCTACCGTTTCAAACTCTCCAGGCCAACTGGCGAGCGACTCGTCGAACGCTAGAGGCCCGGGGGCCGCAGGTCGCCCGGGAGCAGGTCGGCGAATCCGCCGGTCGCCGCCCCGAGCTTGCGGTTTGCGAGCTCTTGCGCGCCCCGCAGCGCCTCGTTCACGGCCGCCATCACCATCTCTGCGAGCAGTTCGGCATCCTCGGGGTCGATGGCGCGCGGATCGATCTTGAGCTCGCGTAGCTCGAGGTCGCCGCTAACCACCGCCTTGACCATCCCGCCCCCGGCGCTGGCCTCCACGGTCGCCACGCGCAGTTCCTCCTGCGCCTTGGCGACGTCCGCCTGCAGGCGCTGCGCTTGCTTCATCAAATCGCCGAGGTTGGTTTGTCTTGCGCCCTTTTTCACGTTGCCTCCTGCTCGCCGCTCGGTTCCTCGATTTCCTGGGCTCCGAGCTCTCGCTTGAGCCGCTCGATCAGTTGCTCCTTGGTGAGCGCACTCGGGCCAGTTGTCGCCGGTTCGCCCTCGTCGAGCTCGAAGATCGGCACGAGCCGCGCACCGAAGACCCGCTTGAGCAACTCGGCGACGCGTTCGCGTTGAGCCGACACCTTGCGGTAACCGACCGCCCAGCCAGGCGGGAAGGTGATCGTCAGCTGGCCTTCCTGAAGACGCGTCGGACGCGCCTCGGCGAGCCAATGCGAAAGCGCGTGATTGAGCTCACGCGCGGCCTCGCAGACCGCCGGCCAAAGCGCGGCGATGCGCTCGAGATCGGGTTCGTTAGCCGGATCGGCTGGGCGCGCGGCGGTGGACGCCGCGTCCTGCTCGTGCTCGCCCGTCTCTTCCGTCGCTGCGACGCCCGCTGGGCCGGCGCCTCCCGGTGGCCGTGCAGGTGGTTGCGCTGAGGTCACTCGCGCAGTCGGCTTTGCGGCGTCTCGCGCAGTCGGCGTCGCGGCCGCATCGCCCGTGTCGCCGTTCGCACTCTCGACGCTTCCGCCCGCTGCCGCCAGACGCCGTTCCAGGTCTTCGATGCGTAGAAGCAAAGCGCGCAACGAGGGCTCGACCGTCCGATCGCACGCCTTCACCAGCGCAAGCTCGAGCTGCAGCCGCGGCTCGGCACCCTCACGGATGCGGGCAAGCGCCTCACCGAGGTGGTCAAGAACACGGATCGCGATCGCGACCGGGCAGTGCGAGGCTTGCCTTGCGACCGCTTCTCGCTCCTCGGGGGTGATCGCCAACTCCTCCGGCAACGTTCCGACCGTCCCGGCCAGGAGTAGAAGCCGGAAGTGGTGGCCGAGATCGCGAGCCAACCGTTCCGGATCGCCGCCTTCGTCGCAGGCGCGTGCCAGTGCGCGCAGGGCGCGGGCGGCGTCGCCAGCAATCGCAGCAGCGGCGATCTCCTCCAGGTGCTCCTCGTCGGTGAAGCCGAGCACCTCGCGCACCTGTTGGAGCTCGATGCGCGTACCGCCGTAGGTCACCAGCTGCTCGAGCGTGCCGAGCGCGTCTCGGAAACTTCCCGACGCCGCGCGCGCGATCAAGGCGAGTGCCGCATCCGGCACCTCGATCCCCTCCTGCTCGGCCACCCGGCGCAACACTTTGCGTAGTTGCTCGCTGCCCGGACGCCTGAAATCGAAGCGGTGACAGCGATCGACGATCGTCGCCGGAACCTTGTGCGCCTCGGTCGTGCAAAGCACGAACACGACGTGCGGCGGGGGTTCCTCGAGCGTTTTCAAGAAGGCATTCCAAGCCGCGCTCGAGAGCATGTGCGCCTCGTCAAGGATGTAGACCCGGCGGCCACCCTCGAGGGGGGCCAGGTGAACGCTGTCACGAAGCTCGCGGATGTCGTCGACTGAGTTGTGCGAGGCGGCGTCCATTTCGACGACGTCCATCGAGCCCCCCGCCATGATCTCGCGGCAGCGGGGATCGTCGGGGTCGAAATCGGTGCGCGGCGCGCCGCTGCAGTTCAGCGCGCAGGCGAGCAGCTTCGCCATGCTGGTCTTGCCGGTTCCGCGCGACCCAACGAAGAGGTAGGCGTGGTGGACCCGATCTCGCTCGATCGCGTTCTTGAGGGTCCGCACGACGTGCTCCTGACCAACCACCTCATCGAAGGTGCGAGGCCGGTGGCGGCGGTAGAGGGAGCGCATCGGAAAGTGCATGCTAACCCTGCCGCAAGCAAGTAACGGGAGGGTCGATGAGCGAGATCCGCAAAATCGCGACCGACGCGGCACCGGCTGCGATCGGTCCTTACACCCAGGCGATCGTCCACGGCGGTGTTCTCTACTGCTCCGGTCAGATCGCGCTCGATCCGCAAAGCGGGGAGCTGGTCAAGAGCGACGTCGAGGGCCAAACACGCCGTTGCCTCGAGAACCTGGAGGCGGTTTGTCGTGCGGCCGGCACGACGCTGGCGCGCGCCTTGCGGATCACCATTTACGCCACCGACCTCGCGCGCTTTGCGGCGATCAACTCTGCTTACGAGGGCTTCTTCGCCGAGATCGGCGGGCAGCCGCCGGCACGTGTCACGGTCGGGGTGGCGGAGCTCCCGCGCGGCGCCGACGTCGAGATCGACGCGATCGTCGCCCTGCGTTGACGCTCAAAACGGCTCCGCAAGCGGATTGAACAGTGGACCGTGCACCCGCCTCCGAGGCCGCCC
Organism: Thermoleophilum album; assembly: GCF_900108055.1. Lineage (GTDB taxonomy): Bacteria > Actinomycetota > Thermoleophilia > Solirubrobacterales > Thermoleophilaceae > Thermoleophilum > Thermoleophilum album. The sequence goes on from NZ_FNWJ01000001.1 coordinate 441,378, forward strand.
CGCGCCTCCCCGCGACCTTCCGGCTCCGGCCAGGCTTGCCCGCGGCGCGAGGACGCTACCGCTTAAGGCTGCTTCCTCCCGGACCTGACCTGGTTCACGGGCGCCCACCGCGCGGGACCCGGCCATCTACGCCTTCCAGCCTCGGGACCGACCCAGGACCGCACCCCTCGGGCGGGAGTTCGGCCCCGCTAGAGCGGATTGCGGGTGACAGGGCACCGCTACCTCCCCGCCTAGCACGGTCCGCCACGAGCTTACCGCGACGCGCCTCGCGCCACCCGCAGCGCGGCTAGACTGCGCTGCGGTCGCGCGGGCGCGTAGCTCAGTGGGAGAGCGCTCCCCTCACACGGGAGAGGTCGCTGGTTCGAGTCCAGCCGCGCCCATCGAAGGGCGTGGGGCGCCAGCGGCTTCAGCGTTGGTCGGTCTCGGGTGAGCGCTGACCGTCGTTGCCGCTTCGGTAGGCGATGACCTCAACGCGCTCGAGCGTCACCAGCCCCTCCTCGACCATCTCGTCCAAGATCGGTAGCACGGCATCGATTCGCTGCTCGCTGTCGACCACCTCGATGACGATCGGCAAGTCCTCCGACAGCCGCAGCAAGCGGTAGGTGTGCAGCCGACTGTGCGCCCCGAAACCTTCGATTCCGCGTAGAACCGTCGCCCCCGCGAGCCCGTGCTCGCGGAGCGTCTCGACGATCACTTGGTAGAGCGGCTTGCCCCCGCGACGGTCGGACTCGCCGATGAAGATGCGCAGCAGCTTCCCGGGTCCTTCGATTCGCATCCGCTCACACCACCCTTCCGACCCCGACCCCGAGCGCCGCCGCTAGCAGCCCGAGCGCGAGCGACAAGGCGACGTTCAAGAGCGCTTCGCCCACCGCGCCGCTCTCGAGCATCCTCAAGGTCTCGTAAGTGAACGTAGAGAAGGTCGTGAACGCCCCAAGAAAGCCGATTCCGAGAGCTATCCGCCACTCCGCGGGTAGCACCATGCGGTTGGTCGTGAGCTCCACCAGCGCACCCAGGGCGAACGAACCGGCGATGTTGACCACCAGCGTGCCCCAAGGGAACTGTCCAGCCGTGGCCCGCGAAACGGCGCCGTCGACCGCGTAGCGGGCGACGGCGCCAAGGGCTCCGAAGGCCGCCACCGCCAGATAGCGCATCACGCCCGCGCAGCCTAGCCCTCGAGCGCCAGCTGGCGCCCCGCCACGGCTCAGTTGAGCGCGGGGTCCGAGGGCATCGTGGCGAGCAGGGCGTAGGGGCCGCCCTTGCGCCTCAGTACTACGCGCCAAAGGTCGCCGTCCAAGAACGGGTCCTCCGGGCTTGCGGCCTCGACAATCCAAGCCTCTTGCTCGAGCTCACGCTCGAGCTGACCCGGCGCCCAGCCCGCGTAGCCGGCGTAGACCCGGATCCGCGCCAGGCTCGTGGGCGGCCGCTCCGGATCGAGCACCCCGAGCGTTCCCACCACGATCGAGCTCGCTTCCTCGGGATCGCCAAACTCGCCGAGGGCGATCACAGCCGTTGGCTGCACCGGGCCCCCGATGAACAGCTGTTCGTCGCCAAAGCCGAGCTCCGCAAGCGCCGGGACCGCATCCGCGACGCGGACATCGGAGGGTCGATTGAGGATCACGCCGAGCGCGCCCTCAGCGCCGTGCTCGACCACCAGCACCACCGACCGCCGGAAGTAGTCCTGCAGAACGGGGGCGGCGATCAGTAGCTTGCCCCTCAGCGACTGCCCGCCCATACCACGAGTGATAGCCGAGGCCGTGCGAGCAGCGCCGCTAAGTCCAGTGACCCTCGCGAAGCAGCTACCGTCCGTGCTCGAGCCGCCACGGGCCAAGGCTCCGGCAGCGTCCAGGCGACGTCGAGATGGATCGTCGAACCGAGAGAGTGCGTGTGGAAACCGACCGCTTCCGAATCGTCGGGGAACTCAGTCTGCCGGAACAGGGTTACGGCAGCCGCCTATCGGACCATGTCAACCGGCGCGAGGTCGACTTCCTGGTGCTGCGCCACGCAAAGGTCACCGCGCTCGCGGGCGAAGCGACCGGCGACGAATGGACCACGCCGGTGGTTCTGGTCGGTCTGCGGCACGCCCGGCTGATCATCCCCGACCCGGATCGGACCGACCCCTGATCGCTTGGTCGGGCCGACCCCTAGTCACCGGCGTTCCCGCGGTGACCTGTCGCCTGAGCGGAGAGGGTGGGATTCGAACCCACGAGGCGGCTTGTGGCCGCCCACGCGATTTCCAGTCGCGCACCTTAAGCCACTCGGTCACCTCTCCGGACGGGCCCAAGCGTAGCCCGAGCAGCGCCCGCACCAGTCCTCGCTGACGGGGTCTTAGACGCCCTCGCTGAAGGCGCCCTCGGCGGCCGCGGCGCGCTCCGCCAGGCGCGCTCTTGCCCGCTCGACGAGCTCGCGAAGCAGCGGTGAGAACGGTCGCTCTTCCTCGGTGTGCCATTGCACGCCGCAGACGAAGTCGCGCTCCGGAACCTCGATCGCCTCCACGATCCCGTCGGGGAGCGAGCGCCCGACCGCGACCAACCCATCGCCGAGCTCGTCGACCGCCTGGTGGTGGTGCGAGTGGACGACGATGCGCTCGGCGCCGATCGTCCGCGCGACGAGCGAGCCGGCGACGAGCTCGACCTCGTGCGAGCCGTAGGTGCCGAGCTCGGGCAGGTGGCGCTCGTCGCCGACCACGTCCGGCACGTGCTGGATCAGCGTCCCTCCGAGGGCGACGTTCAGCACCTGTACGCCGCGGCAGATCCCGAGCACCGGCAGGTCGGCCTCGACCGCGGCGTAGCAGAGCGCGAGCTCGAAGCGGTCGCGCTCGCCGTCACCGGTGATCGTCGCCTGGTGTGGCCGGGCACCGTAGCTTGCCGGGTCGAGGTCGAGCCCGCCCGTCAGCACGAGGCCGTCGAGGTGCTCCAGGAGGTACTCCGGCGCCAGCGCCGACTCGTCGTCGGGCGGCAGCAGGATCGGCATTCCGCCGGCGTCGCGCACCTGATCGATGTAGGTACGCGCAACAACGGCGGCCTCGGCCTGCCAGACGCTCCAGCGGGCGCGCTCGATCGCCCCCGTGATGCCGATGATCGGTCGTCTGCCGGCGGTATGGCGAGTCATCGTCGCTAGATTGGCTGATTGGCGTGGTAGTCGGGTCGCTGATCGTAATCGGCCACTTCGGCCATTGGTACATCTCGCTTCCCGTGTACCTCGGCCCGGCACTCGCCATCGTGCTCTGGCTGTGGCTCGGTGACCGACGGGAACGCTCGCGTGCCGCCAGCGCTGCGCCTGTAAACGACGACAGTGCGAGCGACGAGCTAGCACGAGCGAGCGGGCCCGGCGCCCCGCCCGAGCCCGGACGCTGAGCGACGATGCCAGAGCCGGGGGGCGTCGTCGTCGTAGCCTCGACGGTGGCGCTTTTTGTCATCGGCTACCGGCGCGCACGGGCGCGCGGGCTCGCTCCCGGTGTCGCCCGAGCGCTCGTTGCCGGACCTGCGGTCGGGGCATTAGCGCTGGCGCTGCTCTCGCCCCTCGACAGCCTCGCCCACCGATCGATCGCCGCACATATGGCACAGCACGTGCTGCTTGCCGACATCGCAGTGCCGCTGTTGCTGATCGCCTTCCGAGCCCCGATCGGCGCCCTCGCCGCACCACCGACGCTCGTTGCCGGCTTCGGTCGTGCACGGCGACTGCGTCGCGCAATGGCTTGGCTGGTGCGCCCGACGCACGCTGTCCCGATCTACGCGCTGGTCTTGCTCGGCTGGCATCTCGGACCGGCCTTCGAGGCGGCGCTTCACTGGCCGCTCTTACACGCGCTACAGCATCAGTCGTTCGTGGTTGCGAGCGTTTTGGTCTGGTGGCCGATCATCGAGCCTGTCCGTCGACGGCCGCGCCACGCGCTTTGGAAACTGCCGTATCTCTTCGCCGCTCGCTTCGCCGGCATGGCGTTGGCGATGGGCATCGCGGCGATGCGCAGCCCGCTCTACTCCGGCGCCTATGGGCTTGGTGAGCGGTGGCCCGGTCTCGACCCGCTCAGCGATCAACGGCTCGGTGCGGCGCTCATGTTTTCGACTGACGTAGTCGTGCTGGGGGTCGGCCTGACGCTCCTCTTTTTCGCGGCGGCGCGGGCGGACCAGGGGGGCGGCGAGACGCCGCGGATGGCGCGGCCCTCCAGTCGTGAGCTCGGACGCGCCCTGTAGTTTCTTCGCCCTTGTCCCGGAAGGTCTCGTGAATTCGTCCCGCAAAACTCGGTTCGTAGCGGTCGTTGCGGCTGCGGCGGTCCTGGCCGGGGTCGCGATCGCGGCGAGCTTGCTTGGTAGCGAGCGCAGCTCGCCCTCGGGGTCTGGCGTCACCGGCGCCCGCGAGGTGCGCTCACTTTTGCAGGGAATCCTGCAGTCAGGTTACGCGCTCGGTGATCCACGCGCGCCCGCGACAGTCGTCGAGTTCGTGGACCTCCAATGCCCCTTTTGCGCACGCCTCGCCAGCGAAGCACTGCCCGACCTGATCCGCCGCGAGGTGCGCAGCGGTCGGCTGCGCCTCGAGCTGCGCGTACTTGCGTTCATCGGTCCCGACTCCGAGCGGGCCGCGCGCTTCGCCGCGGGCGCTGCGCGCCAGTACAAGGTCTGGCAGTTCACCGAGCTCTTTTTCCGCAATCAGGGACGCGAGAACTCGGGCTACGTGACCGATAACTTCCTGCGGCGGATCGGCGCCGCCATCCCCGGCTTCGACGTCGATCGGGCGCTGGCGTTCGCCCAGCGTCCAGAGGCAGAAGACGACCTCGAGCGCGCGCGACTGGCGGCCGGGCGATTGCGCGTGAGCTCAACGCCGACGCTGTTCTTGGTGCCGCGCGGGGGTCAGCCGCGCAAGCTCGAGTTGTCGGATCTCACGGCATCCGCGCTGAGGGAGGCTATCCGCGCTGCAGCCGTCCGCTAGGGCTGCGGCGATGGCCGGCCCGTTTGCGAGTAACAACCGCGATCGGCAACTGCGGGCCGCAGCGATCTTGCTCGCCCTGCTGGGGGCGGGGATCGCCGGCTACCTCACTTACGTCCATTACGCCGGTACCGCGCCCGTGTGTGTCGCCGGCGGGGGCGCTTGCGAGCGTGTTCAGACGTCTCGCTACGCGGAATTGGCGGGGGTGCCGGTGGCCCTGCTCGGCCTTGTCGCCTACCTGATGATCTTGGTGACCACGATCGCCCGCCACCCGTTGGCGGTTTCGATCGCAGCGATGGTGGCGGCCGCGGGCTTTGCCTTCAGCGTCTACCTAACGTTCATCGAGCTCTTCGTGATCCGCGCGATCTGTCAGTGGTGTGTGGCGAGCGCCCTCACGATGACAGCGCTCGCGGTCGTCACGGCGTGTCGCGTGATCGTCGGCGGCGAGGTGTTGGTCGAAGAGGAGCGCTGAAACGGGCGGGCACCCGGGGCGACAGGTGCCCGCGCTGAGCGCGGCTCGGGCGCACCGCCGAGAAGCGAGCGATCGCGACGATCGAAGCCGCAGAGCCGACGACCAATGTCGCTGCAGCGATCGCCGCGACGCGCCAGAACGACTCCGGGAACAGCCGTATCAGCGTGGAATCGCTGGCGAAGCGCCAGTTCCCTTGAGGGAACAGGAGCGCGTGAAAAGCTTCGAATAGGGGACCGAAGGCGAGGACCGCAAGCAGCGCGAGCGAAGCGGCGAAGACCAACGCGCCTGTTGCGCCTAGGCGAACGCAGCGCAGGAGTGCCGTGCGGTCACCGCGCAGCGTGTAAGCGCCGACGACAGCAGCCATCGCGGCGGCGGCGAGGGTCGCCCAGGCGGCTCGCAGCACCGTGCGCACGTCGCGCAAGTGCGCCCGTTCGTCCTCGCTCAACGCGAGTCCCGCGCTCGCGCGCGGATCGAGGGTGAAGTCGCCACCGTCGTAGAGATCACCGACGATCGCCGCGCTTGCGCGCTCGACCGCGAACTCGGGTACGCCGAGCGGATCCACGCCGACCAGATCTTGGAGAGCCGCGACCGACGCGGGGGCCACGAGCAGGAGCGGACCGGCCAACACGAGAGCGACACCAACGCCGCCCGAAAGCGCGAGCTGCGCCCCCCGCCGGCGACCGGCGGTTCCCGTTGCGTGTTCGCAGCGCCTGACCCCCACCCCCGACAAGTCTGACCGACCGCGCTCCGGCGGTGCGCTGGCAGACGGATCTCCGCACCCCGCCCCCGAGCAAGCGGTGATCGTGGTCAGAGCCCGGAGCGCGATCAGACCGGCTCACCCACCGTCGCCGGCGGGATGTAGTGGTTGCCGCGGAACAGCTCGCCGGGGTCGTAGGCCGCCTTCACCATGCGCAGACGGGCCCAGGTCTCGGGATCGAAGAACGCGCTTGCGTCGGCCGGCCGGGTGACGAAGTTCCCGTACTCGCCGCACACGTGCCGTGCGACGGCCCGGTCGACCGCGCGCAGGTAGCGGTCCGCGGTCGCCGCCGACTCGGCGTCGGACGGCACGCCCAGGGCCAACAGGCAGTAGTTGCCAGGCAGCGTGGCGCGCGCACCGGCGTGCGGCGCTAGCCGCGCCATCGCCTCGCCCATCTGCCGCAGCTGGACCAAGGCCAGCGGCGATCCCGAGTCCGGGCCGACGGCCGCGAGCAGCTCCGCGATGGGGACCTCGTTGAGCAGCGCGGAGGTCAGGGCGAGTGGCAGCGGCATCGGCGGGTCCATCGCCAGGTCGCCCAGCGCCGCCGGTGGAACTAGCGCGAAGGTGTCGATCACTGGCCCGAGCTGCCGGACGGCGCCCAGCAGCTCCCGGCCGTCTTGCTCATCGCCCAGGTAGGCGCCCAGCACGACGGCGAAGGAGCCGCCGCGAACGGGTTCGGGCACGAACGGGAGGTCGGGGAACTGGAACAGCGAGCACCAGGTCATCAGCTCCTCGGGCGCCGATGGCGCCAGCTCAGTCCAGGCGCGCAGCACCTCCTCCGCCCGCTCGAACGGGAAGAACAGCGCGCCCGCGTACAGCTCCTCCACGGGGTAGGCGCGGAACTCGATAGCTGTGACGACCCCGTAGTTGCCGTTCCCGCCCCGCAACGCCCAGAACAGGTCCGGCTCGTCTGCGGCGTCGACGCGTCGCAGTGCCCCGTCGGCGGTGACGACCTCGATAGCGGTGACGCTCGAGGCCTGAAGACCGTACTTGCGGCTGAGCCACCCCATGCCGCCGCCGAGCGAGTAGCCGGCCACGCCGACCTCGGGCGACGACCCATGCAGAACAGCGAGCCCGTGCTCGGAGAGGACAGGGGTGACGCGCCCCCACTTGACGCCGGCACCGGTGCGCACGCGCTGGCCGCCCGGGTCGATCGCGAGCTCCTGCAGACGGCGGACGTCCACGAGCATCGTGTCGTCGAGCGCCGCGCCGAAGGCCTCCGCGTTGTGGCCGGTCGCCTGGGGCGCCACTCGCAGCCCGCGCTCGCGTGCATACTCGATCGCCACGGCAACCTCTGCGGCGTTGCGCGGCAGGGCGATCCCCGCCGGCCGCAGATCGAACGCGAGGTTGAAGACCTGGCGCGTGGCGTCCCAGTCCGGGTCCGACGGACCGACGATCTTGACGGCTGTGGTGCTGGGTGTGCTGATGATCGACATGACAGCGATCCTCGCCCGCCACAACCGTTCCGAACATCCCGCGAGTTGAGGATCCTTGCCGCGTTCGACCCCCTCATCTGCGGGGGTGACAACCCGCGTGCGCGGGTGTCGCTTCGCTGGCATGATGCTCGCGTCGCCGGAGCGCGCGCTCGAGGGGATCGAGCGCCTGGTCGACGGCGGCCTCACCGCCCAGGATCTGCTCGAGCAGGCGGCGGAGCGAATCGCGCGCGTCGTGCCGGCCGACGGGCAGTTCTTCGCGGCGACCGACCCGTCGACCACGCTGCCCATGGGGCCGGGGCTGCTGCGGAACCTACCCGTCGAGCTCTGCCGGGTCCACTGGAACTACGAGTTCCTCGTCCCCGACTACTTGAAGTTCGGCGATATCGCTTGGAGCACGCGACCAGTGGCGGACCTGCACGACGCGACCGGCGGACGCCCCGAGCGCTCGGCGCGGTGGCGGGAGGTCAGCCTCTATACGGGCTTTCGCGCGGAGGTGCGCATGGTCTTCGCCGTAGACGGCGCCGTGTGGGGAGTCGGCCAGCTCGACCGGCTGAGCCAGCCGCGCTTCTCCGACGAGGAGAAGGCTTGGCTCGAGCGCGTCGCGCCGGTGCTCGCGCGCGGCCTACGGGCTGACGCGCCGCGAAGTCGACGTCGCCCGGCGCATCGCCCGCGGGATGACCACCTCGAAAATCGCCAGCGACTTGCATCTGTCCCCGCACACCGTGCGCGACCACGTGAAGACGATCTTCGCGAAGATGGGCGTCGGCAGCCGTGGCGAGCTCGTCGCCAAGGTGTTCGCCGACAACTACGCCGAGCCCGACCGACGGTACCGGCCTGGGGACTGAGGACCGTCTTTGCGAAGCGCTCGGGCGTGCGCCTCGCCGAATACCTCCCCGCGCATCCCGTTCCAGCACGTCATCTCGCCGCGCGCGCAAAACCGCGGCGAACGCCAGCGCAAGCTTGGGCTCGTCGGACTTCCGACGCGCGGCGCCGCGCGGTGGGCTTGCTGACGCCGCGCTTCAGTTTGGAGGCGGAGGGGGAGGGATTCGAACCCTCGAGGGACCTATCGGCCCCTAACGGTTTTCGAGACCGCCCCGTTCAGCCACTCCGGCACCCCTCCGGGAGTGAGCACGCCGGCGGGCGTGCGGGCGCCGGCGAAGGCTAGCGCCGCGCACGGAAAAAGGCGCGCAGCAGCTCGCCACACTCGTCGGCCAAGAGGCCACCCGCAACCTCTGGCCGGTGGTTGAGACGGCGCTCGCCAGTCACATCGAGCACGCTGCCACAAGCGCCTGCTTTGGGATCGGGGGCGCCGTAAACGACACGCGGCACCCGCGCCAGCACGATCGCACCGGCGCACATCGCGCACGGCTCGAGCGTGACGTACAGCACGGTCTCCAGCAGTCGCCAGGAGCGCAGCTTCCGAGCCGCTTCTCGCAGCGCCAGGATCTCCGCATGCGCGGTCGGATCTTGGCGCAGTTCGCGCTCGTTTCGGCCCGCTCCGATCACCTCTCCCCGGTGCACGATCACACAACCAATCGGCACGTCGTCGTGAGCCGGCGCGCGCTCCGCCTCGCGGAGCGCGAGCCGCATGAAGTACTCGTCGCGGGGAAAGAAGCGATCGCTCAACTTCGTTTACCGGACTCCGCGCCGGCGCCGCAAAGCGCGCCGGCGATGCTCGGAACTACAGCAACCAGCCGACCGCCACAACCACCGCCGGTGAGCGGTGTTTCTCTCTGTGCCGAACAAGCCAGGATGGTCGTGGACAAAGCTGAGCGGGAGAACCGTCTGCGACACCTGGGATGGCTTGCGAAAGAACGGGAAACGTTGATCGGGAAGAGCTTGGCAGGCGGCGCAGCGCGCGGATCGCGCGGTGCGGAGGCAGACACTCGCGCGACACGAGCAGCGGGCTCGCGAGCAGCGTGCTCCCTTGCAGCGCTTGCGGCGTGCGCCCTCGCCGGCTTCTTCGGGCAGAGCTCGCAGGCAGCGCCTAGTCATAAACCGGTGCTACGGGTGGCGCTGCGGGAGGCGATCGAGTCGGCCCCTTGGGCGCGCGCCGAAGTGATCGTCCGCTGGCGGGCGAGCGTCGCGCCGCGCCTGCGATCGGCACTGCTGCGGGGAGTTCGGGCCCGAGTGATCGATCGTGGCGCCGACGGCAGCGCGTTGCTTCGGCTACGCAACGCTTCCGAGGCCGCGAGCGCGGCGGTCCGACTCGAAGCCAGCGGTGCGGTGCGTTGGGCAACCCCCAACTATCGAGCGCACGCCAGCTTCGTGCCGAACGACCCTGCCTTCAGCCGCCAGTGGCACCTATCGAGAGCGCGCGGCATCGATGCACCGGCCGCCTGGGACCTAGCGAGCCAACGCGGAGCTCCCGGCGGCGCGGGCGTAACAGTCGCGGTCGTGGACACCGGTGTCGCCTACGGCAACTACCGGCGCTGCAGATGTCGTCGGGCGCCCGATCTCGGAACGATCGTCCGCGGCTACGACTTCGTCGACGACGACCGCTACCCGTACGACTTCAACGGCCATGGCACGCACGTCGCCGAGACGATCGTCGAGCGCACCAACAATGAGCGCGCAGGAGCGGGCATCGCCTATCGGGCGAAAGTCATGCCGGTGCGGGTCCTGGACGATCTCGGCGGGGGTACGGCGTGGACGGTTGCTGAAGGCGTGCGCTACGCGGTGCGCCACGGCGCGCGCATCATCAACCTGAGCGTCACGCTCGATGAGCGCGACCGGCGCGAGGGCGGGATAGGGGAGCTGCAATCGGCCCTCGCGGAGGCGGAGCGCAGGGGCGTGCTGGTCGTGGCCGCCGCGGGCAACGATGGCCGGCCGACGGTTTCGCTGCCCGCGCGGCAACCGACGGTCCTGGCGGTCGGCGCGGTGACGTCGAACGGTTGTCTCGCCGCCTTCTCCAACTACGGCAAGCGACTGGACCTCGTCGCGCCTGGGGGTGGCTCCGATTCGCGACCCGGGAAAAACAGCTGGGACGCCGCCCACTGTCGGGCGGGACGGGCCGGCCTCGACATCTTCCAGGAGACGTTCCTGGTGCCTGGTCGCTTCGACCGCTTCGGCTTGCCCGCTGGTTACAACGGCACCTCGATGGCAGCAGCCCAGGTCTCGGCCGTGGCCGCGCTGGTCATCGCGGCAGGCGTGCTCGGTCCCGAGCCGCGACCAGCGGCGCTGCGCGACTGGCTCCGGCGAACCGCCACTGACATCGGCGCCCGCGGCCGCGATGCCCGCTACGGGGCAGGTCTGTTGAACGCCCGCGCTGCCCTAACCGCGCCGGAACCCGCCACCGGCGGACAGTAACCGGTGCTCTAGGTAGTGCGGATGATCAGCACGCTGCAGGGAGCGTGATGCGAAACCTTGTTCGGGACGCTTCCCAGCAAAAACCGCTTGGCGCCGGTCATGCCCTTGTTGCCGACGACGATGAGGTCCGCACCGACCTCCTCGGCAACGTCGAGGATGGCGTCCGCGGCATCGCCTTCGCGCGGGTGCAAGAACACCTCAGCGCCCTTCTGCTTGATCAGCGCCGCCGCATCATCGAGCACGGCGTTTACCTCCTCCCGGGGGTTGATCGCCCACTCGATGTCCTCCGGCGCCTGCTGGCGTTCAATGCGCAACCGCGACTCGGGGATCGGCTCGTAAGCGCTCACCACGTGCACGCTCGCGCCCAGCGCCGCGGCTAGCTCCGCGGCTTGACGGACCGCCTCTCGGGCGGTCGCGGACCCGTCGGTGCCGACGACCATCGTCTTGAACATCAGCCTCCTCTCCCCTGCGCCCCGAGCTGGCGAGGCAACCTCACGCAAGCGACGCCATCTTAAGCGCGGTGCCGTACGCTGCGCTCGTGCGGCTCCCCCGCTTCTGGCTCGTGATGCAGGTGCTGATCGTCATTTTCGTGACGATTGGCATCGTGATCGCGCTCACCAAGCTCTACTAGCGGTTCGCCAGCCGCCTTCGTAGTGGCCGCTGGCCACGGTTCAAAAACCATGTTGTCGCGCGCGTAGGCCGCCAGCTCGCGCAGCATCGCCGCGACCGGCAAGGCCACTAATGCGCCGGTGATGCCGTATAGGTGCCCTCCGAAGAGCAGCGCGAAGATGACAAGCAGAGGGTTGATGCGCAGGGCACGGCCAAACACGTTGGGGGCGACGACGTGACCTTCGAGCTGCTGCAGTGCGACGAAGGCAAGACCAACCCAAACCGCCGATAGCGGACTCTCGAGGAGCGCAACGACGATCGGCGGGATCGCTCCCAGTACCGGCCCGATAAACGGCAACAACTCCATGACACCGAAGAAGACGCCGAAGAAGACCGCGTAGTCGCGCCCGGCCGAGAACACGCCGAGGAAACCGAGCAACCACAACATGAGCGCGGCGCTCGCGCCCATGATCGTTGAAAAGGCGAGTTGGCCACCGATGTAACGCGCCACCGAGTGCTCGATGCGCGCGGGCAGATCGCGTTCGCGATCGCCGGGCTCCGCCGCCGGTAATAACCGCCGCACCTGGCCAGCGAAGCGCGGCCCGTAGATCAGCATGTAGATCGAGATCACGATCACCAAAACGAGCGAAAACAAGCCCTCGATGACGCGTTGGACGAGGTCGCGCGTGAACGTCACGAGCTCCCCGGACCGCGACGTTAGATCGCGCTCGAGGCGCGACAGCGCGCTCTCGCCACCGCGACTCAGATTGACCTTGATGCCCCGCTGGTCGAGCCAGTCCTGGGCTTCAGTGAGACCTCGTTCGGCGCTACGCACGTAGTTCGGGACGCTCTGTCGGAACGATTCGACCTGGCCCGCTACGGGATTCGCAAGCAGCGCGATGACGCCCGCCAGGAGCGCCACGAACGCTAAGTAGACGACCGCGATGGCGACCCCGCGGGGCAGCCGCGCCCGCTGAAATAAGCGCACCAGCGGGTTGAGGATCAAAGCCACTACCGCAGCGACCACGAACAGCAAGAGCACGCGACCGGCCGCGTTCGCCACCGCCCAAGCACCGATAACCAGGAGCGGCAAGCCGACCAGCTGTACCCAGCGGGGAACGACGATCACGTCCCGTGGCACTTGCCGACGCTCCATGGAACCTGTCCGGACGGTACTAGTAGTCGCGTGACCAATCGTGAGGCGCACGAATTCGCCCGCAAAAGGGGCGTCTCTCCGCTCCTGTACAGGATCGTGCGGGCACTCACGCTGGCCTTCATGCGGCTGTGGTTTCGTCTTGAGATCCAGGGCGCTGAGCACATCCCGAGACGCGGCGCCGCGATCATTTGCCCGAACCACAAGAGCTTCTGGGACGCCTTCTTCGTGGGCGCCGCGACCACCCGGCCACTGCGCTACATGGCTAAGACGGAGCTCATCGAGGGGCCGTTCGGATCCCTACTCGTGAGGCTCGGAGCATTCCCGGTCAAGCGCGGGCAGTCGGACCGCGAAGCGCTCCAAACGGCCCGACACCTGCTCGAGCAGGGCGAGCTGTTGGTGATCTTTCCGGAGGGCACGCGCGTTCGCGATCCGGAGCGCCTCGGCCAGCCCCACCGGGGCGCCGGCAGGTTGGCGATCGAAACCCAGGCGCCGATCGTCCCCGCTGCGATCGCCGGCAGCGACCATCTCTTCCTCGGGCCCCTGCCGAAGCCGCGCAAGGTGCGGGTCGCCTTCGGCCGGCCGCTACCGCCGCCGCCGGTTCCTGCAACACCGGACGCGGCCCGGGAGTTTGTGGACCGCGCCCTGTGGCCGCGCGTAGAGGTCGAGTATCGGCGCCTGCGCGAGCGGCGCGGATTGCTGGCGACGATCTTCGCGCTGCTGGGGCTAGGCGGCTACACGCTGCTTAGGAAGCGCCGTCGCTGACAGCCGCCCAGCCCAAAGCCGCGAGTCGGCGGCTGGTCGCGAACCTCAAGCGCGCCCGGGAGGATTCGAACCCCCGACCTTGCGGTCCGTAGCCGCACGCTCTATCCACTGAGCTACGGGCGCAGACAGGCCCAAGGGTACCGAGGACGGTCGGCTCGACGACCGCTGGAAGCCCCAGCGTCAGCGCCTAGCCGCAAGCGGCGATGTACCCATCAGCCCGGGTAGGCGCTCGCAGAGTCCCCGCGGCATCATGAACCAGGAGTGGTAGCGCGGCTCGTAGAGGCGCGTCTCCAGCTCCGGCTCGCGCCGCACGATCCACGGCTCCCAGCGGCGGGAGCCAATCGTGAAAGTCCACCACGCTCCGGGATATGAAGGCACGACTCCCCACGTGACCGACACCTCCTTGAAGTGTCGACCGATCGCCTCGTAGCACGCGCGCAGAGTCTCGGCATGCCACCACGCCGACTCGGTCTGCGCGCTCAACATTCCGCCGTCCGCGAGAGCGTCCTTGCAACGCGCGTAGAAGTCCTCCCCGAACAAGCGCTCGGCCGAGCCAATCGGATCGGGGACGTCGCAGAGGATCACGTCGGGACGGAAGTCGAGGTCAGCGAGGGTGTCGAAGGCGTCGCCGATGATCAGTTCGACGCGCGGATTGCCGAACGCTTCCTGGGCCACCTCGAAGTGCCTCTTCGCCAACTCGACGATCCCGCGATCGAGCTCGAGCACGGCGACCTTCTCAATCACCTCGTGCTTGAGGACCTCAGCGAGCGTGTGACCGTCGCCGCCGCCGACGATCGCCACCGTCCTCGGCTCCGGGTGCGCGTGCAGTGGCGGATGGGCTAGCAACTCGTGGTAGACGAACGCATCACGCTCGGTTAGTTGCACGATGTCGTCGATCGCGAGCACCCGACCGAGGCCGGGACTCTCGAAAACAGCCGCTGTCTGGTAGTCGGTGCGCACCGCCTCGAGCAGACGGCGCACCGGATAGACCGCGCGGATCGGCGACGCCGGCTCCCGCTCCTCGAACACCCAGACTCGGTCGTCGAGGTCGGCGCGCTCGGCCGCCCCATCTTCGCCGGTGACGGTCTCGGTCTCGGGATGCACGCCACGCTCGATCGTCCGCCGCTGCGTCCAGGCAGGCCGGTACGCCTCGAGCATCACATCGATCATCGCGTCGAGATCAGTGTCGCCACAGGTGAACACGTCGACGGCCGCGTAGCCGTGCTCGGGCCACGTGTGGAGAGCGAGGTGACTCTCGGCAATCACCGCGACGCCGGAGACCCCCCAGGGCGAAAAGCGGTGCACTTCAAGCCGGACCAGCGTCGCTCCGCCCGCCTCGACGGCGCGCCGCAGCGCAGTTCGCGCGAGCTCCTCATCGTCGAGACCTTGAGCACCCCAGAACTCGCAGAGAACTTGCCGTCCGAGAGCCATCTCTCACCCCCTTTCCTTGCTCGCGATTGCGAAATAGTGCTCGTCGGCGATTGGGTCGCCGGGAAGCGGCCGCGGGTTGCGCGGCACGAAGCCGTCCAGCGTCTCGAGCCGCCACAGTGCCGACCGGTACCACGGTGCCTTCGCCTTCCGCTCAAAGGCGACGTGCCCGAAAGCGCGCGCCTCCTCGAGCTGCGTCGGCCAGTTTTCGTAGAAGCCTTGCTCGGGCCGGATCTGACTGATGACCACCGGCTGGGCCGCGAGCCACGCCTGTAGCTCGCGCCACTTCTCGTAGTCGGACTCGACAAGCGTCACCCCGAAGTAGCCGGCGCGACCGGCGCCGGGCGCAAGGGCCGAGAGGCCGCGGCCGACGAACATGCGCAGACCGGCCCGCGTCTCTGAGGGATCGCAAACGAAGACGTCGTAGCGACCGCGGTGAGACCGCGGCAACGGTTTGCGCAGGTCGTGCGTGTAAACCTCGACGGGCAGCCGATGGCGCTCCGCCAGCTCCCCGATGAAGGCCGTGAGGCGCTCGTCAATCTCGAATACCGTGACCTTCGCCGGCGCTCCGCTCAGCCCAAGGGCGATCGAAAACAGGTCGTCATCGCCCATCACGGCGATGCGCACGCCCTCAAAGAGATCGCCCCACGCGGCGAGCTCGGCCACCCGGTCCATCAAGCTCTCGAGCGTCAGGTGGCCCTGATCGAAAGCATCGGTCGCCGCGGGACGCTCGGCGGCGAGCTTGCGATATCTGCGTGCAAGCGCTGCTAGAGCGCGGCCGTCGAAACGCACGAGACGCGGCGCACGCTCGCGTCCCTCCGCGGTCAGCGTCAGGCGCCCGGGCGCAGCTTCGACGAGCCCCCGCTCCTCGAGGTCGCGCAGCATCCCGACGAGCACCGGGAACGGTACGCGTGCCCGGCCCGCCAATTCCCACGGGTCGGCGGTCTCCGCGAGCAGCGCGAGCAGGCGTTCTTCGGGATGCAGCTTCACCTCCTTTCGCGACCGAGGATGCGGCGGCTTCCTGCCGCCCAAAGCGGGACGCCGTGACCAGCGCGGCGCGGCCGGCAGTGGCCGCGCCGGCCGAAGGTCTTCAAGGTACTAACTGCGCGTCCGCACCGTCCGCTCGGCACGCGGATCAGGCAACGGCGCAAG
The DNA here is from genome assembly GCF_900108055.1 of Thermoleophilum album. Taxonomy (GTDB): domain Bacteria; phylum Actinomycetota; class Thermoleophilia; order Solirubrobacterales; family Thermoleophilaceae; genus Thermoleophilum; species Thermoleophilum album. The sequence continues at coordinate 457,376 of NZ_FNWJ01000001.1, forward strand.
CGTCCGCTCGAGCTGCTCGCGCAGCGGCTCGAAGCGCGGTGGCAAGCTCAGCCGTTCGCCTAACCGCTCGGGCGGTTCGTCGACGGCGAACCCTGGCCCGATCGTCGCGATCTCGAACAGCACGCCGCTCGGTTCGCGGAAGTAGATCGAGCGGAAGTAGTGGCGATCGATGATCGGTGTCGCCCGCGCGCCGCCAGCGAGCGCACGCTCGCGCCAGACAGCGTGGTCCTCCGGGTGCGACGCGAAGGCGACGTGGTGGACGGTCCCCGCACCTGGCACCCCGGGCTCCCTAGGCGGCGGATCGTAGACGTAGAGCGCCGACCGCTCACTGCCAGCTACGCGCCACGCGTGCGATGAGACCGGCTCGAAGGCGAGCTGATCCTCGAGCAGCGAACGACTGCGCTCGGGATTCGAAGCGTACGCGCGCACGCCATCGAACCCCTGCAGCGCGAACTCCAGCGGGACGTCGGGAGCCCGAGCGCGCAACGGCCGCTCCGGCCCCTCGTAGACAACGAGCTCGTGCGCCAGCCCTTCGGGGTCAGCGAACCGCAGCTTGTCGCCGCGGCGCTCCGCAGGAAAACCTTCACGTTCGAGACGCTCGCCCCAGAAGTCGAGAGCGGCAAGCGAGCCGACTCTCCAAACCACCGTGTGCACCATCCCGTCGCCCGGCCGACCCAGCGGGGTTCCCGGATATTCGAAGAACGTGATGTCGGCTCCGGGGCTTCCCTCCTCGTCGCCGTAGAAGAGGTGGTACACGCTCGGGTCGTCTTGATTGACCGTGCGCTTGACCAGCCGCAAGCCGAGCGTGCCGACGTAGAAACGAACGTTGCGCGGTGCGTCGGCGCAGATCGCGGTGACGTGGTGTATCCCCTCGAGCCTCATCACTCCCTCCCCGTCGCCCGGGGGTCTGAATCCCCAGCCGGCCCTCGCCTTGACGGCCCGTAGTGCGCCCGGCAGGAGTCGAACCTGCGGCCTCCACCTCCGCAGGGTGGCGCTCTATCCGCTGAGCTACGGGCGCCTCGCAGGAGTCCGAGGCTAGCGCCCGCGGCAATGTCTTCATCATTTCATGTAACACCGTTCGGTACGCTTGTTGCGTGAAGCAAGCGAACGGCGCTTCCTCTGCCCGCAGCGATGTCGAAGAACAAGCGGAGCTGACGATCGATCAGCTCGCCCAGCGTACGGGCATGACCGTGCGCAACATCCGCGCCTACCAGTCGCGCGGGCTGCTGCCACCGCCGGAGGTCCGCGGCCGCACCGGCTACTACGGACCCGAACACGTCGCCCGTATCGAGCTGATCAAGGAGCTGCAGGCGGACGGCTTCAAACTCGACCACATCCGCCGCCTGCTAGACGGTGCCGCGGGGTCGAGTCACGAGGTCCTGCGCTTCACCCGCATGTTGAGAATGCCGTTCGGCGACGAGCGCACGGAAGTCGTGACCGTCGAGGATCTCGCCGCCCGCTGGCGCAGCCGCGATCCGTCCTTGCTCGAGCGGGCTATTCGCCTCGGACTGCTGCGACCGCTCGGCGACGGGCGCTACGAGGACCTCAGCCCGACCCTCTCGCGCGCCGGCCAGGAACTGGTCGAGATCGGCATCCCGATCGAGGAGGCATTGGCGACCCTCGAAGCGGTCAAGCGCCACGCGGACGCCATCGCCCGCAGCTTCGTCAAGTTGTTCCTCGAGCACATCTGGTTGCCGTTCGAGCGCGAGGGCACACCGGAGGAACGCTGGCCGGAGATCGCTGACGTGCTCGAACGGCTCCGTCCGCTCGCGCTGGAGTCGGTTATGGCGGTCTTCCGGCTGGCGATGACCGAAGCCACCGAGCGCGCCTTCGGGCGCGAGCTGCAGCGCTTCAGGCGGCGGCTGCGTGACGAAGAACGCCGAGCCCGCGCCTGAAACCCGAGGAGGTCCGGCCCTATAAGCGTTTAGGTGAACAACGCGTGGTGGGGCGCGCCGCCGGGCGCGCCCCACCCGCTTCCGCCGCTCGCACCTCGCGAACGGTCTAGCCCGAGATCGTCAGCGGATGTAGGTGCCCGAGATCGCGCGTGCGATCACGAGCCGCTGGATCTCGGAGGTCCCCTCGAAGATCGTGTAGACCTTGGCGTCGCGGTGCATCCGCTCGACGGGGTACTCGCGGGTGTACCCGTTGCCGCCGAGGATCTGCATCGCCCGCTCGGTCACCCATACGGCGACCTCGCCGGCCTTCAGCTTCGACATCGAGCCCTCGGCGTTCTGGAACTCCTTGCCGGTGCGCCCCATCCACGAAGCGCGCCACACCAGCAGGCGGGCACAGTCGATCTCCATCTTCATGTCCGCAAGCATGAAGGCGATCGCTTGGTTCTCGATGATCGGGCGACCGAACTGGACCCGCTGCTTCGCGTACTCCAGTGCGTACTCGTAGGCGGCGCGAGCGATCCCGACTGCCTGCGCGCCGACCGTCGGACGCGAAAGCTCGAAGGTGCGCATCGCCGCGTGCTGCTTCGCGCGCTTGCCTTCGCGGGCACGGGCGAGGCGCTCGTCGAGCTTCTCCTTGCCGCCTAGCAGACAGCGACCGGGGACGCGGCAGTCATCGAGGAACACCTCGGCCGTGTGCGAGGCCCGCAGACCGTGCTTCTTGAGCTTCTGGCCGGGTGTCAGACCCTTCGTGCCGGGCGGGATGATGAACGCCGCCTGGCCACGCGCTCCGAGTTCGGGCTCGACCGAGGCGACGACCACGTGCACGTTGGCGATCCCACCGTTAGTCGCCCAGGCCTTCTGCCCGTTCAGGACCCACTCGTCCTTGGCCTCGTCGTAGCGCGCTCGTGTGCGCAGTGACGAGACATCGGAGCCAGCATCCGGTTCGGAGACGCAGAAGGCGGCGACCTTCGGGTCGTCGGGCGTGCCATAGCACTGCGGGATCCATTCGGCCATCTGCTCCGGCGTACCCGAGGCGTAGATGCCGGCGACGGCGAGGGTCGTGCCCATGATCGCCATCGCGATCCCGGCATCACCCCAGAACAGCTCCTCGTTGACGATCGGGAGCATCAGACCCGTCGGGTCGGCGTAGAACTGCGCGAGCGCCTCGAACCCGTAAAGGCCGATCTTCGCGGCCTCCTGGATGATCGGCCACGGCGTCTCCTCGCGCTCGTCCCACTCGTGCGCCGCCGGCCGGATCACGTTCTCGGCGAAACCGTGGACCCAGTCGCGGATCTCGCGCTGCTCCTCAGACAGCTCCATCGAGAAAGGAGCGTCCGGTGCTTGCTTGGGAAGTGCGGATTCGATTGCGGCGGAAGCGTCCATGCGTTGATAGTACTACACATGCTGATGTAACATCAAGCACTGCAATATCTCGACGAAGGTCTTGCCGCTCACGAACAGCGGGCAAGTGCAAACGAAAGCGGTCGATGAACGACGGGCAACCGCAGGGGGTAAGGGTTCTGCGATGAAGCGAGGGCGGGCAACGCGAGGGCGGGAAACTTCGAAGACGGGTCGCGCGGGGGTGAAGACGGACCGCGCAAGGGTGGCCACGCTGCGCCGTGCGACCGCCGCTGCGGCGAGTGCACTGGCCGCTTGCTTGGCGCTAGCAGCACCCGCTTGGGGCGGCCCTGGCAGCGCCGCGCCGTCGGCTGGCGGCGCCGCGCTCGACCAGGTCGCGATCGCCACCAGCGCTGGCCTTTTGGTGACTGGCCTACTGCTCTGGCTCGGGCTACGGCACCGTAGTGGCCGCTCGCGAGCGCTCGAGCGAGCCGCCGAGTTCGCATCCCGCCTGACCGGCATGCCCGGTTTCGTTGCCTTGCCCGCAGCGATCAGCACGATCTCCCTTCAGGCGGCGGCGCTCGGGCTGTATTGGGACATCTCCCTGCACATCGACAACGGACGCGACCCGGGGCCGCTCGCCAACCCCTCGCACTACTTCATCCTCTTGGGGCTGCTTGGCGTCTTCGCCGCGGGCTGGCTCGCGATGGTTTTGCCGAAGGGGCGCCCCAGCCCGGCCGCGGTGCGCCTGGCAGGCGACTGGTGGGCACCGCTTGGGGGCATCCTGCTGGCAGCCTGCGGATCGTTCGCGCTGCTTGGCTTCCCACTAGACGACATCTCGCACCGACTGTTCGGTCAGGACGTCACCTTGTGGGGACCGACCCACTTGATGATGCTGGGCGGCGCGGCGATGAGCCTCGTCGCGATGCTGGTGCTCTTCACCGAGGGCCGACTGGCACTGCGCTCGGCCAGCGCGGCAGAGCCCCCGCCGGTGCGTGCCGGTCGCGTGCGTTTGACGGCCGAACGGCTGCGTCGGATCCGCTTGATCTTCACGAGCGGCGGCCTGCTGATCGGTCTGTCGATCTTCCAGGGCGAGTTCGACTTCGGCGTGCCGCAGTTCAACCAGCTCTTCCAGCCCGCGCTGATCGCCCTGGCGGCTGGCTGGGCGCTTCTGTGTGCGCGGCTGATCGGCGGCCGCGGTGCGTCGTTCGCGGCGGTCGGCCTGTACTTGCTCGTCCGCGGCGCCCTGTCGGCGATTGTCGGTGGCGTCTTCGGCGAGACACTCCCGCACTTCCCCCTTTATCTGGCGGAGGCAGCGGCGGTCGAACTCGCTGCGCTGGCCGTCGGCACCCGCCGTCCCTATCGCCTCGCGCTGGTGGCCGGCCTTTCGATCGGCACCGTCGGAACGGTGGCGGAGTACGGCTGGTCGCACGTCTGGATGCCACTCCCGTGGCCGGCGGCCGTGTTTCCCGAGGTCTTGGTGGTGGGCGTCGTCGGCGGTGTCGCCGGAGCGATCGTCGGTGCTTTCACCGCTTCCGGCGTGCGCCTCGATCCGCGCAACGTCGCGGCGCCGCGGCCGCTGGCCCTGGTCGTCGCGGCAGCGCTGGCGGTCGGTGGGCTCTTCGCCTACCTCGGGTCGACCACTGCACCGCGCAACGCACGTGTCCTGGGCACGATCGAGCAGACCACTGCCGGACCGACGCGCGAGGGCTACCTGACCGTGCGAGTCGTGCCAGCCTCTTTGGTGAAAGACCCCAACTGGTTCAACGTGACCTCGTGGCAAGGGCGCACCCACCTGCGTCTGACCCGGCTCGTACAGGTGGCACCGGGCATCTGGCGAAGCGAACGACCGGTACCGCTGAGCGGACACTGGAAGTCGATGATCCGCTTCCACCAGGGGCGCACGCTCGCCGCCGTCCCCGTCTATTTGCCGGCTGATCGAGCAATCCCTGCACCCGAGGTACCGGCGAGTGGGCGCTTCGACCGCGCCTTCGTACCCGACCGCCAGGTTCTGCAGCGCGAGCGCAAGCGCGACGTGCCGGGTTGGCTTTGGGGTACGGCCGGAGCGATCGTACTGATGCTTTCGAGCCTGCTGCTGGCGGCACTGGCCGGCGGACTCGTGCGGCTTTCGCGGGCCGAACTCCAGCGGGTGCAAAAGTCGGGCGCCAGCGCCAAGCCAGTGACCCCGACGGCAACCACTGTCAGCCGGTGAAGGAGGCGCCGATGCTCGTCCTGCCGATCGCGCACCACGCTCTTGTCGAGGGGCTCGCGTTCGCGATACCAGGGCTCTTGATTCCCGCCGTGCTGGCGGTGATGGTGCTGCGCGATCGTGTCCGAGAGTGGCGCACCGGCGCCGGGGGGAAAGCGCGTTGACCGGAACGCCCGACGCAACCTGCGACGGGTCGAACCGCGCCCAGGGTCGACTCGCTTCGGTGCCATTGGTGCGGGTGCTCGCGCTGTTGGTCGCCTTGGCGATGGCGGTGGGTAGCGCCGGGCTCTGGATCGCAACACCGCTGGCAGCGCTCTGGGTGGGCTCGCGGGTGCAGGCCGCGACGGGATCGATGGGGAGCGCCCTGATCGTCGCCTTCGCGGTCGCCGCCGCGACCGCGATTGCACTCGCCCTGGCGCTCGCCCGCCTCGACCAGGCCTACCGAGCTTTGCGCGGCGGACGCAGCGCCCTCGAACGGATGCTGGTCATCTCCGCGGCGATCGCCGTTACCGGCTTCACAATCTGGTTCTTCGGCTTCGCCGGTCCGGGGCCGTTGATCGCTCCCCGCTAGCTGCGCCGGCCGCCGCCCGGCGACAGATCGGTCGGACCGGCGACAGGTCGGCGCAACATCGCAACTGCTTGCGTAAAGCCGCAATGCGTGGTACAAACCGTGTAGGCAGGAACCCCACCCGGTCGACGCGGCTTGCACCGCCGGTCGATCGGTCAAGCAACCACCCCACGCAACACCCCAAGCAGCCACGGAGGACAAGGTTGAGGCAAGGCACCCCCTGGACGGGCAGGACTACCAGTTGTTGGCGCCGCGCGCGACTCCTTCTCGCTCTCGTCTTGTCCGCCGCGGGGTGGTCGGCTTTTGCTGCCTCCGCGCATGCCGCAGTGTCGATCAGTTCGCTGACCGTCAACCCCTCGACGCCGCAAGCGAACTCGCATCCCAATTTGACGGTCGCGATGGGCTTCCAGTACTCGCCCTCGAGCGATGACCTCAAAAACCTGACGATCACGCTTCCGCCGGGCCTGGTCGGCAACCCCCGGGCGCTGCCACAGTGCAGCTCTAGCCAGTTCGCAGCCGATAACTGCCCGAGCCAAAGCGCCGTCGGCAGCACCTCGGTTCGCACCGAAGTAAGCGGCGTGCCCCTGGTAAGCGCGCTCGACGCGAGTGGAACCGTCTACAACCTCCAACCTCAGCCCGGTGAGCCGGGACGTCTGGGCGTGATCGTCCGGCCATCGTTTCCGCTCGCCACCATCGACAAGATCTTCCTGCAAGCGCCGATCGTCGTGCGTCCAGATAAGGACTACGCACTCGAGACGACGATCTCGAACATCCCTCGACAGACTCGGGTGGTTGTAGGACTCGTGCCGACAACGGCCGAGATCACGATCACTCAGATGAGCCTGACTCTCAACGATCAGGTCAACGGCCAGAACTTCCTGACGATGCCGTCGAGTTGCGCTACGGGAAACCTCGCGGCCCAGGCGAGTTCGTGGGACCAGGCGTCCGTTATCGCCACGCGCAGCGCCACGATCACCCCGAGCGGCTGCGGATCGCTCGCCTTCAACCCCGGGTTTGCCTTCTCCGTTCAGACCACGCGCGCCGAGACCCCGACGGGAGCCGACGTACAGATCACCTTGCCGGCCGACAGTCCGACCCTGAAGAGCGCCGTCGTGACGCTCCCGACCGGTATGACCATCAACCCAGCTTCGGCTGACGGACTGACCGCTTGCACCGACGCCCAGTTCGGGGTCGGGTCGAACAGCGCCCCAACGTGCCCGTCAACCTCGCAAGTCGGGACCGTACAGTTCGACACGCCGCTGCTCGGCCTACTCAGCGGCTCCGTCTTCTTCGCGCAACCGACGCCTTCGCGGCCGTGGGGGCTATTCGTTGCGATCGCGGGACCGGGCTTCTACGCGAAGCTCGTCGGCAACGTCGCGATCGACGAGCAGACCGGTCGCGTGACGACCACCTTCGACGGCCTGCCGCAAGTCCCGTTTACGAGCTTTCGCTTGATCTTCAACGGTGGCGACCGCGCGCTTCTAACCACGCCGAGCAGCTGCGGCGCCGCGCAGGCACAGGCGCAACTCACACCCTGGAGCTCGGCGAGCGCGGTCAGTCGAGGCGCCTCAATCACTGTCAGCTGGGACGGCGCCGGCGCTGCCTGCCCCGACCCTCGCCCCTTCTCGCCGGGGTTGGCTCTGACGCTCTCCGACACGAGCGCAGCTGCCAATCCCGCGATGACGCTTGCCGTCACACGGCCCGACCGAGACCAACCGCTGCGCGACCTGCGCGTCTCGCTGCCGCCCGGCCTACTGGGGTATCTCGCGATGCCCGGCCTCGACCTCTGCTCGAACGCCGACGCGGTGGCGGGTAACTGCCCGGCGAGCTCGCGCGTCGGATCGGTGACCGTGCAGAGCGGACCAGGTAACGCGCCCGTAACGCTCTCCGGCAGCGTTTACCTCACACAGCCGTCGCGACCCGGAGCGATCGCCGGCTTGTCGGTCGTGATCCCCGCACAGGTCGGCCCCGTCGACCTCGGGCGGGTGATCGTCGCCAACGCGCTCGTCCTGCGACCGGGCGACTTCGGGCTCGACGTCGAGAGCGACCCCTTGCCGACCATGCTGCGCGGCATCCCGCTCGCTGTGCGATCGCTGACAATCACGCTCGACCGGCCTGGCTTCCTGCGTAACCCGACGCGTTGCGGCGACCTCCAGGCGAACGCAACACTCGGGGCCAGTGACGGCCGCACGGTGCAACGCCCGGCGAGCGTCACGATCTCCGGTTGCGACGGTCTGCCCTTCGCTCCGTCGCTCGACGGGACCCTCGGCAGCGCCGACAACGTCGGCGGCGGAGCGCTCGGCGTGCCGCTCACCACGCGCATCACTCTGCCCGCGGGCAACGCAGCACTCAGGCGCGTGCGAGTGCAGCTGCCAGGCTCCTTGGTTCCCGACATCACGGCGATCTCGCGCACCTGCCCGATCGCACAGGTGACGGCTGGAACCTGCCCGGACACCGCCAAGGTCGGGACCGCACGGGTCGTGACGCCGCTGCTCGCGCTCCCGCTTGAAGCGCCCGTGTTGCTGGCCGAGAATCCGGGGGGCCTGCCCCGTCTCGCGGTGCCGCTCCTGGGGACGGTGCTCCACGGCGACGTAAGCCTCGACGGCGGAAAGATCGCGACGACCTTCGACAATCTCCCGGACATCCCGCTTTCGAGCTTCGAGCTGGCGATCGCAGGCGGACCGAACGGTCTCTTGCGCGCACCACAGACGATCTGCGCACCGAACGACGCGACCGCCGCGGCCGTCCTCGACGCGCACAGCGGTGGGTCGGTCGCGCTCACGCGCGCCCTCACCCGCCCCGACTGCACGGCGCCAACCGGCAACATCGGTCAAAACGGCGGAACGCAAGGCGGTCCGCCGTCCGCCGGTGGCTCGGGACAAGCGAATCGCGGCGGGGCACGGCGCGCTGCCATGCGCCCCACCGTGAGGGGCTCGCTCGTAGTGCGTCGCGGGCTCGCAACGCTGAGCCTGAGCGTGCGCCAACCGGCGAGCCTGCCGGCCCTCGGACGCGTGCGGATCGTCTTGCCGAGATCCCTGCGACCGACACGAGGCGTGCGCCCCGTCGCTCGGGCACCGCGCCGGCTCGCCGCGCGCGCAGTCAGCGTGCGTGGGCGCACGCTCCAGATTCGCCTGTCACGAGCAACCAGAACGCTCACCGTCAAGCTCACGCGCATTCGCCTCGCAGCGAAGCTCAAACGAGCGCTCGCCCGACGCAAGGCGGCAACCCTCAAGGTGCCGCTGACGGTCGTCGACCGCAGCGGCCATAGCTGGCGCATCACGCTCGTGGTTCGGCCCCGCGGGCGCTGAGCGTCAACACCGACACCTCTCTCCGTCGCGCGAGGCAACGCGAAGCGAAGCCGCGGGCAGCGAGCGCCGCCAAGAACTCGAGCGTGCGGGGGCGGCCGGGGTCGGCAAGCCAGAGCTCTGCGCGGTTGCCAAGAAGCTTCGGCACGAGCGCGAGCAGTTGGCGCACCGCCCGCCGTTCATAGAGGACGTCGGCCGCCAGCACGAGGTCGAACGGGGCGCTTGCCAGCAACGCTTCCGGCTGCCCCCAATCGGCTCGCAGCACGCGCAGCGCGAGACCGTTGCGCGCGGCGTTTGCGCGCAGACAGCGCACCGCCGGGGCCGACCAGTCGTTGGCGACCACCTCCGCTCCGCGCGCTGCGGCCACCAGACTGGGGAGGCCGAGCCCGGCGCCCAGCTCGAGCACACGCCGCCCCGGCACGCTCGGACTTTTTGCCACCCACTCGGCCAGCAAGCGCCCACTCGGCCACAACTCGGCCCAGTAGGGGAGCAAGGATTCGTCGGCGAAGGCCTCTTCGCGCAAAAGCGACTCAGGATCGGCGGGGCGGCCGAGTCGTAGACGCACCCCGCCCACCGCGACCTCTTCGACAGGCATCAGCTTTCTTCCGATCTTTGCGGCAAATGACGATACGTTGCGATCGCTCCTGGGCAAGTAAGAGACGTGACCGGCGAATCGTTCAGGAGCCCTCGAGGTTTCTTGTTTCGCTGGCCACTCACGCCGGGGCGGTGTGTCGAATGCCTCGGAACGGGTACTCTCGGAAGCGATGGAGGCCGCCACGGGGACACTCGACGACGCCGTCGAGCAGCGTTTGCAGGAACTGATCGAGAGGGGCGAGGAAGAGGGCTGCGTGCCGCTGTCTGAGATCAACAAGCTGATCGAGGAGCTAGAGCTCGAAGAGGAACAGGCGGACCTGGTTCATCAGCGCCTGCAAGCGCTGGGGATCGAAGTCACCGACGACTGCGGCCGCACCGAGATCGCGCCCGGCCCGGAGTTTGAGAACGGCCAGCTAGCGGACACCACCAGCGATGCGCTCGCCTTATTCCTGCGCGATATTCGACGTTACCCGCTGCTGACGGCGCGTGAGGAAATCGAACTTGCCAAGCGCATCGAGCAGGGCGACCTCGAAGCCAAAGAGCGGATGATCAATTCCAACCTCCGGCTCGTCGTCTCCATCGCTAAGAAGTACCAAGGGCAGGAGCTTTCGCTGCTGGACCTCATCCAGGAGGGCATCCTCGGCCTGATCAGAGCGGTCGAGAAGTTCGACTGGCGGCGCGGATACAAGTTCTCGACCTACGCGACCTTCTGGATCCGGCAAGCGATACAGCGTGGACTGGCGAACGCCGCCCGCACGATTCGCGTACCGGTCCACATCGGCCAGCGGCAGCGCAAGATCGCGCGTGCCGAGCGTGAGCTGCAAGCGCAGTTGGGACGCGAGCCGACCGACGAGGAGCTCGCGCGGGCGACCGGACTCACAGTGGACCAGATAATCGAGACGCGCGAAGTCCACCGCGCCGTGACGAGCCTCGAACGCCCAGACGGCGAGACCGAGCTCGGCGATCTCCTCCCGGCGGAACAGCCGGAACCCCACGAAGAGGTCGAACTAAGCCTGCGCGACGAGAGCGTGCGCAAGGCGATCGAGCAACTGCCGGAGCGCGAGCGTCAGGTGATCAAGCTGCGCTTCGGTATCGACGGCGACGAGCCGACGCCACTGCGGGAGACCGGGCGACGGCTTGGCCTCTCCCCCGAGGGCGTGCGGAGGATCGAGCGCGAGGCACTCCGCAAGCTTGCCGAGAAGCGCGAACTCGCGGCGCTCGCCGAAGCCGCCTAGGCGGCACCGTAGCCGCCTCCACGGGGCCCTCAGCGAAGCGCTCGGGCGACTGCCCAGTAGGCCGGCTTCGGGTGCAGCAGCGGGTCGAAAAGGGTGGCGTCGACGAGCGCGCCGCGCGTCAGATCGCGCCACCACGTGTAGCGGTCGGAAAGCCCCCAAAAGACCACCGTGTCGCAAGCGGGGTCGCGGCGGCATGCCTTGACCGCCTGTGCGAAAGCAGCACCCTGCCGCTCGCGGTCGTTGGCGGAGGCGCCCGCAGGCAGCGGCAGGTCGAGCTCGGTGATGGCCCAGCGGAGACCGAGCTTCCGCACCCAGCGCGTCAAGCCGACGTAATCGGGCGGATTGCCGCCCAGCAGGTGGCCCTGAAAGCCAACCCCGTCGATCGGCACGCCGCAGCGTCGGAGGCGTTCGACCAAGCGCATGATCGCTCGGCACTTGACGACCTCGGAGCACGCCTGCCGGCCCGTAGCACCAGGGTAGGCGTAGGGATGTGGGTCGTAGTTATCGAACTCGCCACCGATCGCCTCGGAGGCAGCGGGCATCGCGCCTTCCAGATAGTCGTTGTAGAAGAGCCGCGCTCGCGGGCCCGCGGCCTCTCTCGTGAAACGAAATGCCCAATCGATGTAGTCGTTGCCGATCCAGCGCTGCCAGATCGTCCGTCGCAGCGTGCCGTCGTTGTCTACCGCCTCGTTGACCACGTCCCAGTCACGCACCAACCCCGGATAGCGGCGCCGGAAGTGGCCGACGACGCGGTGGATGTGCTCCCGCAGCAAGCGCTGCGCGAGCCTGCGCAGAGATGGCTGCGCTGCTGTGTGCGCGGTGGCGGCCGCCGATCGGTGGCCGCTCGTGGCGCGTGCCTGGTCGTGAGTCGTCGCAGCCAGCGCGAGGCCGCTCACCGCAAGGGCCGCTAGGGCTCCGCAAACGCGCCACGACCGTCGGCGCGCGTTCGTCACCCCCCGCTCACCACAGCCAGACGCCTACCCGCGATCGGCGCCAGGAATTCGAGCTGGTCGGCCAAGAACCGCTCGCGCCACTCTCCCCGGTAGGCGTCGAAGTGTCCGCAGTCGTACTCCCGCAGGCGACCGTTCGGCAGCCGCAGAGCCATGCGCCGCGCAGCCGCGGGCGGCGTCACTCGGTCGCGTCGGGCGACTTGCACCAGCACCGGCGCCGTAACTCGCCGCGCCCGCCGAATCGGCGAGTACCGCACCACTTCGATCAGCGAGCGTGCGGCCACGCGGTTCTCCCAGGGTTCTTCGCCGAACATCGCCGAATAGCCAGGCAGTGCGTCGGCCGAGGTCATCGCTGCAAGGCTGCCGGGAGGGCCGACGATCGGGATGTAGCGCGGTTCGTCAGCGCGCGCGGCGCGGATCAGATCGGCGATCGCGCTCCAGACCTGTCGCACTGCCGTGCGGGGCGGCACGCGCAGGGCGGTCGCCAGCCCGCTGACGTGGGGAACCTGACTGACCACCGCTGCCACCCGCTGATCGTCCGCTGCCACGGAGATCACGTGCCCGCCGCTGAACGATGTGCCCCACAGCACGATGCGGTCGGGATCGACGCCCGCCAACGACCGCGCGTAAGCGACTGCGGCATGCCAATCCTCGAGCTGCTCCCGCACGTCCACGAGCTGCCGCGGCAGACCCCCGCTCTCCCCGAAGTGCCGGTAGTCGAACAGCAGAACCGCCATCCCGGCTCGAGCGAACGCCTGAGCGAAGCGGAGGAGCCCGCCGCGCCGCGTGGCACCGAAGCCGTGCGCCATCACCACGCAAGCAACGGGCCCGTCCCCCTGCGCTCCCTGAGCCCCTGGGACCCCGTGCGCAGCAGTGGGCCAAATGAGCCATCCCGCGCACTCTTCTGCGCCCGAGGTGAACCGAACCTCGGTTAGCTCGAGCTCGCTGGCGACCCTCACCGACCCACTTGACATACGGAGTTGTCAGAGTGTTCCAGTTGCCAGCGGCGCTGTCAAGATGGCCTCGTGGTGCAACCCCAGAAGTCCCGCGACGCTACCGACGCCGCTCCCGAAGGGCGCCCCTACGGGGGCGTTCCGGCGAGTGAGCGTCGCGCCGCGCGACGCGCCCGGTTGATCGAGGCTGGACTCGATTTGATCGGCACGGTCGGTTTCGATCGCACCACCGTGCGCGGCGTTTGCCGGCGCGCGGGCCTCACCGAGCGCTACTTCTACGAGCACTTCGAGAACCGCGACGACCTTCTGGCAGCGGTTTACGAGCACGTGATCGAAAGCGTCCGCGCCGAGACGCTGGCGGCGCTCGCCGAGGCACCGGCGACCCTCGAGGACCGTGTGCGGGCCGGCGTTTCGGCTTTCGTCGGCGCGCTCGACCGCGACCGCCGCCGGGCCCGCGTGCAGCTGCTCGAGAGCGTCGGACGGGACGAGCAACTGGAACATCGCCGACGCGAGGTGATGCACGAGTTCGCGGCCCTGCTCGAGGAGATGTCGGCGGGTCTTCTCCCAGCCGACCGTAACGACCCCGACGAGCGGCGCATCGCCGCACTCGCCTTGGTCGGAGCAACCAACGAGGTCGTAATCGATTGGGTGCTCGGTTATCTCGAGGTGCCGCGGGAACGACTGGTCGAGGTGCTCGTGCGCATCTACTTGGCGGTCGCCCGCGGCTGAACGCCGCCGCGCCATTCCCGCGCGACACCGCGGGCCACATCTCGTCGGCCGGCGCGAGTGAACGGAGAGGGAGGGATTCGAACCCTCGAAGGAGCTTGCCGCCCCTTACTCGCTTAGCAGGCGAGTGCCTTCAGCCACTCGGCCACCTCTCCGCGAGAATCCCGATTGTATGCCGCGCCGGCGCGCCTTCGGAATTGCCTTGCTCGTGCTCGCAGCCACGCTCCTCGGCGGGCAGCTCGTCGCCCCGCGGATTGCCGAGAAACGCGTCGCCGACCGCCTGGAGCGCGAAGGCGGCCAAGCGACCGTTCACGTACGGGCACTACCGTGGGTGCTGCTGCTCGTTGGGCGCGGTCAAGAGCTGTCGGTGCGGGGTCACGGTCTGCGTCTGCCGCTCGGCGGCGGACAGCTCGGCCGGCTCGATGGCTTTCGCCGCGTCGCGGTCGTCATCGAGCGCTCGCAGCTCGGTCCGCTCGCGGTGTCGCGCCTGGAGATCAGGAGCGTCGCCGGGAAGCCGCGTCGCTACCTCGTCGGCCTGCGAGGTAGTGCGTCGCCGGCCGCCCTCGGCGGTCTTGCCGGCGAGGCTCTCGGCGGTCCGCTCGGCGGCGCGATCGGTTCGGTCGCTGGCGGCCTGGCCGGCGACACCCCACTACCGTTCGCCGCTCGCGCGCTGCTGGAGAGCGAGAACGGACGCCCACGCACGATCGGCGCCGAGGGAACGGTCGCCGGCGTACCCGCAGGTGGGCTCATCGAGCTCGCCGCACAAGCGCTCGCATCGCGTCTTTAGTCGGGCCGGAGAGGTCTCGGCGAAGCGCTCCTTCCGCTTCCAACAGGCGCTCCTTTTGCCGCCTCCCGCCGGCACTGAACCCGCCGAGCGAGCCATCTGCAGCGACCACTCGGTGGCAAGGCACGAGCAGAGGCACCGGATTCGCTCGCAGCGCTTGCCCGACGGCGCGCGCAGCACCCGGGCGACCGAGCGCCGAAGCGACCTCTCCGTAGGTGCGGACAGCTCCCCGAGGAATCGTCGAGACGTACTCGAGCACGGCGCGCGTGAAGCCGTGCACCGCCCCCCAAGCGATCGTCGGGAGTTCGTGCCGGGCGACCGTGTCACCGCGCGCCAGCGCGGCGATCACCGGCCCGACCTCGCTGGCGAAGGCGCGGCCACTCGTGTCGCGCAAGCCGGGCAGCTCGGAAGGTGGCTGCGAGCTGTCTGGCGCAGGCAGGATCACCCTGCGCACACCGTCGGGTGTCCCGCAAACGAGCACTGTGCCGAGAACAGTCGCGATCGCGCACCACCGCTCCCGCATCTCGCCGCTCGCCGCGCGCGCCACGCCGCTCGTCTACCGGTGAATGAAAACCGGTGTTCCCAGTGGCACCTTTCGGATCAGCCAACGCATCGCGCTCGGCTGGGCGCGCAAACAACCGAGGCTCACCGCGCGACCGATCGAGGATGGATCGGTCGTCGCGTGGATCGCCAGGCGGTCGCCACCAGGCCAGCCCGGCGGCAAGCGGGGCTGATGCCCGGTGAGCGCCAATACGCAGCAGCCGTAAGGCGACCCGCGATCAGCGACGCGTAGCCGGTCGGTGACGGCGAAGCGACCAATCGGCGTGGGGTTCTGTGGTCGGCCCACACCGACTCGGATCTTGCGCACGGGAGTGCCCGATCGGCGCACCACCAGGAGGCGCCGCGAGAGATCGACGTGTAGCGACCAACGGACACAGCCGATACGACCGGCGTTGCGTCGCACCCAACCGACCTCGCCGTTGCGCAGTTCGGGCGCCAGCACACCGAGCCAGTCGCCACGCACGGCGACGATCGAGAGGACTCGGGGCGAACCCCACTCGGTGCGGCGGCCGATTTGTGCGATTACGCGGCCGTTGGGAGCGGAACGCAGGGAGGTCGCCCGGTCGAGCGCCAGCGTGCCGTAGCACTCGCCCTGGGAGGGATCGGACGGGAAGGGCAGAGCCAGTGGACCCCCTCCTTGCGGCACGAAGCGGCGCGGCTGGTCCGGAGCCTGCGCCACCTGCCTGCTATCGGAACCACCCCGCAACAGCAGCAGGGCAGCGACCGCCAGCGTTAGGCCGATAACCGCTCCCAGTCCCAAGAGCAGTGGAGAGAGGCGCATTGCGAAGGGCCACCGCGTGGCGCTGGGCTCGTAGTCGGCGTAGGACTGCGCGGTCGTCGCCGACGCGGGCTCGCCGGGCCTACCACCGTGCGGCGGCTGCGGCTCCTGACCCTCCGCGAGGGTGCGAACCGAGCGCGGATCAGCGGTCTCGCTCAGCGCCCCTTGGCTCGCTGACCCCTGGTCGGTCGCCGTGGTCCGCTTAGCGGGTTCGTCGCGACCGTCTTCGGGTCCGCGCGTGCGGAGCGGGACGACGGGCGCCGCCGACCCTTCCGCCTCGAAGCGCCCCCTTCCCGCTCCCTGCCACGGCCGCGGCGACGCACTCTCTTTGGTGGTCGGCTCGGCGGTCTCGTCAGCCAGATCACGCGACCGTCGTAGCCGGTCGAGTTCGTTCCAGGAGTCGGGTTCGAGCAGTGACGCAAGCACCGCCCCGAGCTCCTCGCCACGCTCCAGTTCGAGGATGGCCGCGAGCTCGTCAATGGCGAGCGCGCGGCGGCGCGCCACGTCGGCGATCGGACAGCCGAGGATGCGCGCGAGCGAGTGATCGGGTACGCGCCGGCGCAACGACAGCTCGAGCACCTCGACGTGCCGGGGGTCGAGAGCGTCGAGCGCGGTCGCGAGCTTTTCAGCGGATACGAGCATTGCCTGGGAGTGGCCGTGGCGCGCGTGCCCGCACGCCCGGGCGGCCGGACGCGCGGCTCTGGCTAGCGTACCGTCGTCTCGCGCTGCTTCCCGACGGCGACCTCTAGTTGTCCCGCCGTGGTCGCTGTGGCGCTCCCTGGACGCAGCTCGCGCGCCTGCGCGACGAGTCCTTCGGCGAGTTCCTCGACGTCGATCGCGCGCTCGAGTTTGCGCAGTTCTTCCACCCTCGCCCTGGTCTCTGCCTGTCGATGGGCGAACAGTTGGCAGCAGTCTTCATCCGGCAAGCGCGAGACCTCGAAGGTGCCGAGCTCTTCGGCCTGGGCGATGATCTCCGCTTTGTCGAAAGCGAGCAGCGGGCGCAAAAGCGGCAGTTCGGCGGCGTCGTCGACGACGGCGAGGTTGGCCAGCGTCTGGCTGGCAACCTGGCCGAGCGCGTCACCGGTGACCAGCGCGGCCGCCCCCACTCGTTCGGCGAGCCGCGACGCGACCCGTACCATCAGCCGCCGCTGAGCCATCACCTGGAGCCGCCCAGCACCGGCCGCGGCAATCATCCGCTGGGCGCGCCCGAAGGGGACCACCCACAGGCGCGATCCGCCTTGAAAGCGGTCGAGCGTACGGACGTTGGCGTAGGCCTTGTAGATCGACTCGGGACCGGTGAACGGCTCGCCCGAGAAGTGCACGAAGTCGCAGCGCAGCCCGCGTCGCATCGCGCGGTAAGCGGCAACCTGCGAGTCGATTCCGCCAGAGATCAACACGACCGCGCGGCCACTGACGCCAACCGGTAGTCCACCACGCCCTCGTAGGCGTTCGGTAAACACAAAGATCTCGCGTTCGTCGACCTCGAGGTGAACGGTGCAGCCGGGGTTGTCGAGGTCGACGGGCAGCCCGAGCTCGCGTTGCACCGCAGCACCCACCACGATCGCCAGCTCGCGTGACGAGAGCGGAAAACGCTTGTCGCGACGACGCGCACGAATCGCGAAGCTGCCTTGGTGGTCACGCAGCAGCCCGACAGCCGCAGCGCTCGCTGCCTCGGGTTGTTTGTCGACCGCGACCGCCGGGTGGAGTACGGCAATCCCGAGCACGTCGCGCGCGCGCTCCAAAAGCTCGCGGACACCTTCCGTGAGCTCGCCTGCCGAGGGTTCGTTGCCGTGGGGGCGACCCTCCGGAAACAGCACGAACGCCCCCGCGCGCTGTTCGATCGCGACGCCATCGCCGAGCCGACGCCTCAGGTTGCGACGCAGGCGCGCCACGAAACGGGGCCGGTTACGACCCTTGAGCGCAAGCTCCCCGTATTTGGCTACGACGCAGTAACGCATCCGCGAGAGCGTGGGAGAAGGACCTCTGGCCGAACGCCGCCGGGGCCGACCGGCCGCGCCTACCCCAGAGTAGCCGCAAGCGTGCCCCACGACCGGCGTGGGGGAGCGGAGGGGGAGGGATTCGAACCCTCGGACCGGTTGCCCGGTCAGCGGTTTTCAAGACCGCCGCATTCGACCGCTCTGCCACCCCTCCGAGCGAACCGCCGAGCGGCTTAGCCGCAGCGGTTAAGTTTGCCCGCCGTGAAGGATTTCCGCGATTTCGCGCTGAAAAGCAACTTCCTCGATCTGGCCGTAGCGGTCGTCGTCGGCGCAGCGCTGGCGACGCTCGTCCGGTCCTTCGTCACCAACATCCTCACGCCCGCGATCGCCGCTGTTGGCGGCTATCCCGACATCTCCTCCCTCGAGCTAAAGGTCGGCGGAGCAGTCTTTCGCTACGGCGCCTTCCTGACCGCTCTGATCGCGTTCGTGATGACACTGGCCGTCGTCTTCTTCCTGCTGGTGCGGCCCGTCCAGAGGTTGCGCGCGCGCAGCGCACGCAAGGAAGCCGAGAGCGCACGCGAGTGCCCTTACTGCCTGACCAAGATCCCGAAGGCTGCGAAGCGCTGTGCCGCCTGCTGCGCTGCGCTCGAGCCCGCACCCTGAGCGCCCGTCGACGCTCACGCGACTGCGGCCACGGCGAGCGGTGAGCCGCTCCGAACCCGCGATCCGCTAGCTTGCCCGACTCGTGGACGACCAGACGCTCTGGCAGCTCGTTCGTTTCTTGCACCTGCTGGCGATGGCGTTCTTCGTCGGCGGTCAGCTGCTGCTCGCCGCGGCGGTCGTACCGGTTCTGCGCGGCAACGACCCGAGCGGCGCGATGAGGCGCATCGCCCGCAGCTTCGGATGGGGCACGCTGGTGGCGATCGGCGTGTTGTTCGCCACCGGCGCAGCGATGGCTGGACAGTACGGCCGCTGGTCGGATCCGCAGCTGCACGTCAAGCTCGCGCTGGTTGGGCTGGTCGCGGCGCTGATCGTGTGGCACATGCGGCGACCGGATCTGCGCGTGATCGACGGGCTCATCTTTTTGCTCTCGCTCGTGATCGTGTGGCTCGGCATCGGCCTCGCGCACTGACCAGCCAGGCGCCGCACCGGTCTTCTTAGCAGCCAAGCTCGAGCGCGAGCCGAGCACCGGCCGAGCGCCCCGCCAGCACCTGGCGCTCAGAGGGGGCGAATCTCCGTCGGGGCCCCGTAGGGATGCAGGATCTCCGGAACCTCGACGGTCCCATCGTCGCGTTGGTGGTTCTCGAGGATCGCAATGATCGTGCGACCGACGGCGACCGCCGTGCCGTTCAGGGTGTGGACGTATCGCGGCGGCCCGCCGTCGCTCGGCCGGTAGCGAACCTCCAGACGCCGCGCCTGGAAATCGGTGGTATTCGAGCACGAGGTGATTTCCCGGAAGCGACCCTCGCCGGGCAGCCAAGCTTCCAGATCGATCTTCTTCGCGGCCGGAGCGCCGAGATCGTCGACCGCGATGTCGACGACTCGGTAGGGGATCTCGAGCGCCTGGTAGATGCGCTCTTGGATCGCCACCAACCGCTCGTGCTCGGATGCCGAATCCTGTGGGCGCACGAAGCAGAACATCTCGACCTTGTCGAACTGGTGGACGCGGAAGATGCCGCGCGTGTCGCGGCCCGCGGCGCCCGCCTCGCGCCGGAAGCACGGCGAGAAGCCCCCGTAACGAAGGGGTAGATCTTGCTCAGCGAGGATCGCGTCGGCGTGCAGCGAGGCGAGCGGGACCTCAGCAGTCCCGACTAGGAAGAGATCGTCCTCGGCGAGCCGGTAAACCTGCTGCTCCGTGTCCGGCCAGAAGCCGGTGCCGAAAAGCGCTCGCTCACGCACCAAAACCGGCGGGATCACCGGCACGTGCTGCTCGCCCTCGAGCAGCTCCAACGCCCACCGCACGAGCGCGAGCTCGAGCATCACGAGCGGTCCCTTCAGATAGACGAAGCGCGAGCCCGAGGTGCGCGCCGCCGCTTCGAGATCGAGCCAGCGCCCCGCGAGCTCGACGTGGTCGCGCCCGCGACGGCCGGCCTCACCCCAACTGCGCAACACGCGCGGCTCGTCCGGAACGTCGTCGAACGGCAGATTCGGCATCGCCGCCAGCACGCGTTCACGCTCTGCCTCCACCGCCTGCAGTTCCTGTTCGAGGGCGCGCTCACGCTGCGCGGTCGTGCGCATCTCCGCGATCGCCGCGCTGGCGTCCTCGCCGCGCCGCTGACGTTCTCCGATCTCTCGACTCGCGCGCCGCTTGGTTGCGCGCAGACCTTCGAGTTCAGGGAGGAGCTGCCGGCGGCGCTTGTCGAGTTCGAGGAAGCGGTCGACCAGCTCCGCCGCCCCCCGACGAGCGAGCGCGGCGCGGACCCGTTCCGGATCCTCGCGCAGCAGCTTCGGGTCGAGCAAGGCGCTACTTGTCGGCGTCGCAGACGGCTCGGTTGCGTCGCCCCGAGCACGTCGCCAGGAAATCGGCGATCAGCTCCGCATCACGCCCGACGACGATGTTCGCGGGCATGATCTGACCCGAGAAACCACCGTTGCGGATCGCGAACAGCACGTCGTCGCGCTTGACGCGGCGCACGTTGAAGTTGGGGCCGTTCGTGCGCTCACCGGGCTCGAGCTGACCCGGAGGCTTCGATCCGTAAGCGTTCGCGGCGTCGAGCGAGTGACAGACCGAGCAGCGCTCGTTGAACAGCTCGGCACCACGGCGCAAGGTTGGATCGCTCTTGGTTACCGTGATCTTGCCCCCGCAACCGGCAAGCAGTGCGGCGGCACCGATGGCCAGCGCTGAGGCGCGGAGGGCCCGCCCGGCGCTGCGGCGAGTACGCGGCTCGGAGCTCACGTGGCGGCATATTATCCGCGTCGCCTCAGAGGCATCGCGATGCCAACCGTTCGGAACTCCTCTGCGATCGTGGGCGCGGCTCGAAAAGCCGTGCACCTCGCCCGGTCTCCCGCGGGCCGTCGCCCCCGCCCGCTCCCCGTCTGGTCGCTGCTGATGGCAGCGGGCATCGTCGCCGCCTCCGGTTGCGGTCAGGTCGAGCGTGGGGGGCGTGGCTTCGCGCGGGCCGTCCCCGGCGCCTCGGTACAAGTGACCGCTCGCGAGTACGGCTTCACTCCCGCGCGCATCGACCTGGCGCGAGCGGGACGGCTGCGGTTCGTCGTGCGCAACGTCGGGTCGCTGCCGCACGATCTGCGCTTGCGCGACGAGCGGGGTCGCGAGCTCGGTGGCACACCCGCATTCGAGCGCGGTTCGCGGACGGTCACCTTCGTGCTGCGCCCCGGTCGCTACACGTACTACTGCAGCATCGGTGACCACGAGCAGCTCGGGATGCGGGGGGTGCTGGTCGTTCGGACGCGCTAGACGCCCGACCGCCGCAGCGATCGGCGCGGGCGCTCAGCCGCCGGTCTGCCAGGCACGCAGCGCCAGCGTCAGCACGAGCAGCGAGGCAATCGTCATCACTCCCAGCTCGCCCCGCGCGATCTGCTCCGCGATCTCGAGCTGGCGTTCCTCGGGAAGCTGGTCGAACTCCACCTGCTCGGGGAGCTCGGCCAGGTGCCGCTGAGCAACTCCGGCGCGCATACCCTCTGCCACCACGTTGACAAGCAGCGCCGCGATGCCGTAAGCGAGGTGCAGGTCGTCAGCGGGGCGTCGACCACCCGCCAGCAAGACCATGCCGAGCACCGCCTGTAGCGCGACGGCCGCCTGGGCAACCCGTAGCAGCGGCCAGAACACCACACCCGGCCGCCGCGCGAACCAGCTCACCGCGCCGACCGCGGCGGCTCCCGCGCTCGCGATCAGTACGGCTATCCCCAGGTACCCGTGGAGCTCGCTCAGAATGCGCCCTTTCGCACTATGTAGCAGGTCGACACAAGCGTCGATATACCTGCGACCAGAGGATGCTCAGAAGCTACCTACCGGGTCTCGTCTTCGTGCTGTTGGGAGCAGGGGTCGGCACCCTGTTCACCTTCCTCAACGGTCTGATCGGACCGCGTCGGCCGAACCCTCGCAAGCGCGAGCCCTACGAATGCGGGCTGCCCTCCGACGTACGGCGCAGCTTCCGCTTCGGGATCAGCTTCTACCTGGTAGCGATGCTGTTCATCCTCTTCGACGTTGAGGTCATCTTCCTCTACCCAATAGCCGTCCGGCTCGACGCCTTCGGGGCGTTTGCGCTCGTCGAGACGCTGATCTTCATTGCCCTGCTTCTGGTCGCACTCGTACACGTGTGGCGGCGGGGGGCTCTCGATTGGAAGTGACGCGACAGCGCATCGACGCTGCGACGCTGCGGGAGCGTCAGCTCCGCGCCCGTGATCTCCTGCGCGGTCAGCTCGAGGGGCGCGATCTCGAGCAGTTCGTGCAGGAGCGACTGCTTACGACCCGCTTCGACGAGGCTCTCCGCTGGGCGCGGCGCAACGCGATCTGGCCGCTCGGCTTCGGACTCGCCTGTTGCGCAATGGAGATGATCTCGATCGTCGGCTCTCCTCGAAACGACCTCGCCCGTTTCGGCGCCGAGGTCATTCGCTTCTCGCCTCGTCAAGCCGACCTTTTGATCCTCTCCGGTCGCGTCTCGATCAAGATGGCCCCGATCATCCGGCGCATCTACGACCAGATGCTGGAACCGAAGTGGGTGATCTCGATGGGCGCGTGCGCCTCGAGCGCCGGCATGTTCAATAACTACGCGTTGGTCGCTGGTGCCGACCGCTTTTTGCCGATCGACGTCTACGTGCCGGGCTGTCCGCCGCGTCCCGAGGCCCTCAACTACGGGATCCTCAAGCTCCAAGAGAAGATCGCCGGGGATCCCTCGCTCGGCTGGCGCGAGCGCTACCGTGCGCGCGGCACCGAAGAACCCGGCAACCTGTTCGACGTCGAGGAGACCGCCGGTGCCTGACGCCACGGCCCTCGAGCTACTGGCGCACCGGGTGCGCGACGCGGTCGCCGAGCAGGCGGTGGTAGCGACCGACCACGCGCACGGACGCGCGACACTCGAGGTCGCCCCCCAGCAGGTTCGCGAAGTGCTCGCCTACCTGCGTGACCGCGATCCCGAGCCCTGGCCGCTACTCGTGAGTCTCCACGGATGCGACTACTTGCCCGCGCAGCCGCGGCTCGGCGTGCACTACGAGCTGCTGTCGATGGAGCGTTGCGACCGTCTCTGTGTGAAGACGCGCGTCGGTGTCGACGACCCACGGCTGCCGTCGGTGGTCGATCTCTTCCCGGGCGCGAACTTCCAGGAGCGGGAGGTCTACGACATGTTCGGGGTGGTCTTCGAGGGCCACCCGGACCTGCGCCGGATCCTCATGCCGGAGGACTACGAAGGGCACCCGCAGCGCCGGGATTTCCCGATCGGCGGCGAGCCCGTGCTGTTCACCTTCAACGAGCGGGAGCTACCGCGCTGGTATGAGTGAGGCACAGGGCAACGGCTCGACATCGACGGCGCTCAGCGATCCGACGCGGATCCCTTACCGCGAGCGCGAGCGCTCGGTCACGCTGGAGCGGATCGAGTCGGGCGAGGACCTGCACTCGGAGCTCCTGACGATCAACATCGGCCCCCACCATCCGGCCACCCACGGGGTCCTACGTCTGCTCTGCACGCTCGAAGGCGAGGTCGTGCGCGACGTGGTGCCGATCGTCGGCTACGTCCACACCGGCATCGAGAAGAGCTGCGAACAGCAGCAGTACTGGAAGGTGATCCCGTTCGTCGAGCGCATGGATTACCTCTCGTACTACTTCAACGCGATGGCCTACTGCACGGCCGTCGAACGGCTACTGGAGATCGAGGTACCGCCGCGCGCCCAGTACCTGCGGGTGATCCACCTCGAGCTCAACCGCATCGCAAGCCACCTTTTCTGGCTAGCGACGGCGGCGCTCGACATCGGTGCGATCACGATGCTCTGGTGGGGATTGCGCGACCGCGAGCACGTGATGGACCTCTTCGAGATGTCCTCGGGACAGCGGATGCACACCCGCTACTTCCAGATCGGCGGCGTGATCGAGGACATCCCGCCCGGATTCGAGCGCAAGTGCCGCGACTTCTGCGCCTTGCTGCCGACCCGACTGGACCAGTACGAGGCGCTGCTCGACCAAAACGAGATCTGGCTACAGCGGCTAAAGCACACTGGCGAAGTGCCCGCCGAACGGCTGCTCGCGCTCGGCGTTACGGGGCCGCTCTTGCGCGCCGCCGGTGTGCCCTGGGACCTGCGTAAGACGATGCCGTACTCGTCGTATGACCACTTCGACTTCAAGATCCCGGTCGGCACCGTCGGCGACAACTACGACCGCTATCGCGTGCGGCTAGCCGAGATGCGCGAATCGGTGCGGATCGTCGAGCAAGCGCTCGACGGACTGCCCGAGGGCCCCTACATCACCGGGAACCGCAAGGTCGCGTTGCCGCCCAGACACGAGCTCGCGACCTCGATGGAGGCGCTGATTCACCACTTCAAGCTCGTCACCGAGGGCTTCCGAGTGCCGCCCGGAGAGGTCTACTCGGCGATCGAATCGCCGCGCGGCGAGCTGGGCTGCTTCGTGCTCGCGGACGGCTCGGCGAAGCCTGCGCGTGTGCACATGCGCGACCCGAGCTTCGTGAACCTGCAGGCGCTACCAGAGATGGCGAGAGGCGGTCTGATCGCGGACCTGATCGCTTGCGTCGCGATGCTCGACCCGATCCTGGGAGGGATCGACCGGTGACCTTCCTTGCCGGACCCGAGCGGGAGCCGCGGGTATCCCCTCCGGTGAGCGTCGACATGCCGGAGGGGTGGGCGCAGGCAACCGGTGGTCGTGACCCACAGGTGGTGCCGGATCCGGCGGAGGTCAAAGTCCCCGAAGACCTGCGCGAGCAGATCGAGCGGCTGATCGCCCGCTACCCCGACCGCCACTCGGCGGCGTTGCCCGCACTTAGCGCGGCCCAACAACGCTACGGGTGGTGCTCACCGCGTGCTCTGCTCGAGGTCGCCTGCGTGATGCAGGTGACACCGGCGTATCTAGCGGCCGTCGCGACCTTCTACGACATGCTCCGCACGCGTCCGGTGGGACGCCGCTACGTCTACGTCTGCACGAGCGTTTCCTGCCATCTGCGCAACGCCCGCGCGGTGTATGAAGCACTCGCCGAGGAAGCCGGCAAGCAGGGGCTCGAGGACTGCGAAATCCGTGAGTTCGAATGCCTCGGCGCCTGCGACATGGCGCCGATGGCGTCGGTCGACGGACGCTACGTCGGGCCGCTGTCGGTGGCGGACGCCCGCGAGCTCGTGAGTGCGCTGCGCGAGGGCCGCGAGGTACTGCCGGGTCGAGGCCTTGGCGACGCAAACTACGCGCTCCCCTGGCAGCGGGGCGAGGAACATCCGCTTCCAGCCGGGCCGGTGCGCCCGCAGGTACATCCCGCCGGCGGCATCGCGGGGGAGATCAGCGAATGAGCTTGGTGGAAGTCCTCACCCAGCACCTCGACGTGCCCAACGCGCACGAGATCGACGTCTACGAGCGCCTCGGTGGCTACCGAGCAGCGCGCAAAGCGCTGCTCGAGATGACGCCTGACCAGGTGCTGGCCGAGCTCGAATCGTCGGGACTGCGCGGTCGCGGCGGCGCCGGCTTCTCAATGGGGAAGAAGGCTTCTTTCATCCCCAAGGGGGCGATGGACAAGTACCTCTGTTGCAACGCCGACGAGTCGGAGCCGGGGACCTTCAAGGACCGTCTGATCATGCAGCGCAAGCCGCACCTGCTGATCGAGGGCTGCATCATCGCCTCGGTCGCTGCCGGCGCCAATAAGGGTTTCATCTACATCCGCGGCGAGTACGAGCTTCAGGCGCGCGTGCTCGAGCGAGCGATTGCCCAGGCCTACGAGCGGGGCTACCTGGGACGCAACCTGCTCGGCTCTGGTCACGACTTCGAGCTGGTGCTGCATCGCGGCCAGGGCGCCTACATCTGCGGCGAGGAAACAGCGCTCCTCGACTCCCTCGAGGGGAAACGCGGCAACCCGCGCCTGAAGCCACCATTCCCAGCCAATCAGGGTCTCTATCGCGGGCCAACGCTGATCAACAACGTCGAGACGCTCTCTTGCACTCCGCTGATCATCGACCGCGGGGCGGAGTGGTTCCGCTCGCTCGGCTCGGAGCAGTCGACGGGACCGAAGATCGTCTCGGTCTCGGGCAACGTGCGGCGGCCCGGGAACTACGAGATCGAGCTCGGCACGCCGGTGCGCGAGATCATCTACGACATCGCCGGCGGACCGTGGCCGGGCAACGAGGTGAAGTGTTTCTTCCCCGGCGGTTCGTCGGCTGCCGTGCTCGGCCCCGAGCACCTTGACCTGCCCTACACCTTCGAGGCGATGCAGCAGGCCGGGTCGATGCTCGGCTCGGGCGCGATCATCGTGGTCGACGAGACCCAGCCGATCGTGCCTCTGGCCCTGCGGCTCGCCGAGTTCTACCGCCACGAGTCGTGCGGCAAGTGCGTCCCCTGCCGTGAAGGGACGAACTGGACGGTGAAGCTGCTCGCGCGCATCGAGCGCGGTGAAGCGACACCGATGGATCTCGACCTGCTGGCCTCGATCCAGGAGAACATCATCGGCAACTGCCTCTGCGTGCTCGGGGACTCGATGGCGGTCCCGGTCAGCTCCCTGTTGCGCCGCTTCCGCAGCGAGTTCGAGGAGCACATCGAGCGCGCCCGCGCCGAGCGCGAGCGCGAGTTGGCGCGGGCGGCCGAGGCCGAGGTCGGGCTTGTAGCGCTTGCCGCTGGGGGTGATTCGTAGTGGCGAGACCCGAGCGGCGCGAGGTCACCTTCGAGATCGACGGGCGCGAGGTCCGGGCGCCCGAGGGCACGATGCTGGTCGACGCTGCCCGCATGGGCGACGTCGAGATTCCTTACTTCTGCTACGAGCCGAAACTCGGCCAGCCGGTCGGTGCCTGCCGCATGTGCCTGGTGCAGATCGAGGGCATGCCAAAGCTGCAGACGGCGTGCTCGACACCGGTCAAAGAGGGAATGGTCGTGACGACCGTTTCGCCGGAGGTCAAGCAGGCGCAGAACGCGGTCGTCGAGTTTCTACTCGCCAACCACCCGCTCGACTGCCCGGTCTGCGACAAGGGTGGCGAGTGCCCGCTGCAAGACATCTCCTACGGCTGGGGTCCGGGAAGCTCGCGCTTCACCGAACCAAAACGCCACTTCAAGAAACCGATCGAGCTTTCGCCGCTGATCGCGATCGACCGCGAGCGCTGCATCCTCTGCTACCGCTGCGTCCGCTTTTCACAGGAGGTCTCGGAAGATCACCAGCTGGTCTTTCTCGAGCGCGGCGACCGCACGTTCGTCGGGACCGCCGACGGTTCGCACTACATCGCGCCGTTCAGCGGCAACGTGATCGAGCTCTGCCCGGTCGGTGCGCTGACTTCGATCCCTTACCGCTTCCGCGCAAGGCCCTGGGACGTCGAGGAGGACGGCACCGTCTGCACGCTCTGCCCGAGCCAATGCAACGTGCGCCTGACGATCCGTGACGATCGCCGCGTACTGCGTGTGCTGGCCCGCGACAACCCGGCCGTCGACGACGGCTGGCTGTGCGACCGCGGGCGCTTTGGCTACCAGGCGTTCCACAGTCGCGAACGCATCGTCCGACCGCTGGTGCGGGAGGGAACGGAACTCGTCGAGACCTCGTGGCCACGAGCGCTGGAAGCAGCCGCCGAGATCCTCGGGCGGGCCGGCACCAAGGCAGCAGCCCTGGTAGGCGGCTCCGCAACCAACGAAGAGGGCTATCTCGTGCAACGCTTGCTGCGCGAGGCGCTTGGGTCGCCACACATCGACTCGCGTCCTGCACCCGCGCCCGATCCCGAACTCCTACGGGCCTGCGCCCGGCCCGAGCTGGCAGCCACCGTCGCCGACATCGATCACGCCGACGCAGTGCTCGTGATCGGCTGCGAGCCGGTCGACGAGATGCCGATCCTCGACCTGCGCATCCGCAAGGCCGTTCGTCGCCACGGCACCAAGCTCTTGTTGATGACGCCGGCACCCTCGCGCCTCGACCCGCTCGCCCGCGTGGCGGTTCGCTACTTGCCGGGAGCGACCAGCGCCGCGATCGAGGCACTGCTCGCAGCGCTCGGCGAGGAGCAAGGGCCGGCGCCCGGTCTCTCCGCCCTGTGCGCGCAAGCAGGGCTCGTTCGCGGCGTGCGTCCGGGACCGCCGCTCGATGTGCGCTTCAACGGTGCGGCGGCGCGGCCGCTCGATCCGGAGCAGCCAGAGCGCGCAGCCGAGCACCCCGAAGAGCTCCTTGAAGCGCTCGCCGCACAGCTCCGCGCGGCAGGCGACGTGGTCGTGATCGTTGGCGAGCGAGCCCTCGTCGCCGGCGGCGAGGAAAGTCGAGCCCGCCGGGCTCTTCTCGCTCTGCTCCGGCGCCTTGGCGTCGGCGAGCAGACTGGCGCACGCCTGATCGAGGTTCCTTTCGGTGCGAACGGTCGCGGCCTCCGCGAGGTCGGCTGCCTACCGGGGCTGGCGCCGGGGTTGCAAAACGCCAGCTCACGTGGGCACGCCTGGGTCGACTTGCCCGCTGCGCTCGCAGCTGGCGAGGTGTCGGCGCTGCTTTTGTACGACAGCGACCCCCTGCGTGGCTGCGGCGACCGGATCGCCTGGGAGCGCGCGCTGCGCGCTCGCTCCGCGGGCGTTGTCGCGTTCGCGCGCTTCCGCGACGAAGTGGTGGAGCGCTACGCCCAGGTGGTGCTGCCCGCCGAGGTCTACGCGGAGAAGGACGGGACGGTCGTGCACCCCGATGGGCGGCTTCAGCGCGTACGGCAGGCAATCGCCCGCGCCGGCGAGGTGCGCTCCGGTCTGCGCGTACTGTGCGAACTGGCGCGCAAGCTCGGGGCCGATTTCGGCGAGGGGCTGCTGTCGAGCGAAGTGACAGCCCAGGTCGCCGCGGCGGTTCCCTTCTACGCCGGCGCTAACGCCGCTCGGATCGGTGGCAAGGGCATCCGTTGGCAAGAGCTGGCGGGCGCCGCCGCCCCCACTGCCGACGCTCCGCCCGCCGACGCGCCCCAGGCGCCTGCCCCGGCTGAGCACGCCGACGGCGCCGCCGGCGCGCCTGCTGGTGTCATCCAGGTAGCAGCGCAGCCGGCGCTGTGGGCTTGCGAGGAGACCCGGCGGGCTCCGGCCCTGCGGTTCTTGAGGCCCCGTCAGCGGCTCGCGATGTCCCCCGCCGACGCAAAACAGTGGAGCCTCGCGAACGGCGACCTGGTGCGTCTGCGGGTCGGCGACCACCAACTCGTGTGCGAGCTGGCGGTGCGCAGCGCGGTGCCGGCCGGGCGTGCGTTCCTGATCGAGGGGCTCGGGGCCGAGGGCGCAGAGGCGCTGCTGGGCGGGGCCGCTATGCGGGCGTGCTCGATCGAACGGCTAGGACGCGCAGCGAAAGTGGCGGCGTCGGGCAACGGCCGCGTCGAGGCCTCCTCCCGACCGCGGAGGTGACGTGGTGATCGAGACCGTCGCCGTGCAGATCGCCAAGTCGCTTGTGATCTTCCTCTTCGTGCTCCAAGTGGTGCCGCTCGTGCTGCTGGTGGAGCGCAAACTGCTGGGTCGTTTCCAGTCCCGCTTCGGACCGAATCGGGTGGGGCCCTTCGGGCTCCTACAGCCGCTCGCCGACGTGCTCAAGCTGATCTCCAAAGAGCAGTCCGCGCCCGCCACCGCGGTGCCCTGGCTGATGGCGCTCGCACCCGTGATCTCGATCACTTGTGCCGTCGCGACGCTTGCGATCATCCCCTTCGGGCCGTTCAACGCTTGGGGCGGCGAGTTCGGCCTGTACGGGATCGACGTGCCGATCGGCCTGCTTTGGTTCTTCGCCTTCGGCTCGCTGTCCTTCTACGCGTTCCTGCTCGGTGGTTGGGCGTCGGGGTCGAAGTACTCCTTCCTCGGTGCGATGCGGTCGGCCGCGCAGCTGATCTCCTATGAAGTGGCGCTCGTCCTCTCCCTCGTAGGCGTGGCGATGACCGCGGGCTCCCTGTCGCTGGTCGACATCGTTGAGGCACAGCGCGACATGTGGTTCGTGGTGCCCCAGATCGTCGGCTTTTTGGTCTTCCTGGTGGCAGCCTTCGCGGAGACGGCGCGAGCACCGTTCGACCTGCCGGAAGCCGATGCCGAGATCGTCGCCGGCTACAACACCGAGTACGGCGGCATGCGCTTCGGCTCCTTCTTCATGGCCGAGTACATCGAGGTGATCGCCGTCTCCGGGGTTGCCGTTGCCTGCTTCCTCGGTGGCTGGCACGGACCCGGCCCGATCGCTCTAGCGCCGCTCTGGGTGGTGGTGAAGATGGCGGCCTTTGTTCTCCTTTTCATCTGGGTTCGGGCTACGCTGCCGCGGCTCCGCTACGACCAGCTGATGTCGTTCGGCTGGAAGGTGCTGCTGCCGCTGGCGACCGCCAACGTCGTGGTCACCGCAACGGTGCTGGCCCTGACCTGAGCACCCAAAACAGTCAAGCGATGCCTTACCCACCGACAGACGACGTGATCGAAGTCCAGCGCGGGCCCGAGCCGGGCGGGCTGGGCGGGGCCTGGCGCGTCTTCGCAGCGACCCTGCGCGGCCTGCGTACCACGCTCGCGCGAGTCGCCGAGGGTCCGGTGACGATCCAGTATCCGGAGCAGAAGACGCCCGTCTACCCGCGCTTCCGCGGGCGCCACAAGCTCCACCGGTTCGAGGACACCGGGCTTGAGAAGTGCGTCGGCTGCTCGCTCTGCGCGGCGGCCTGCCCGGCCGAGTGCATCCGCGTGGTCGCGGCCGAGAACGACCCGGATAACCCGGTGTCGGCGGGAGAGCGCTACGCCGCCGTCTACGAGATCAACATGACGCGCTGCATCTTCTGCGGTTACTGCGAGCTCGCCTGCCCGTTCGACGCGATCACGATGGGCAACGACTACGAGCTCGCCGATTACAGCCGCTCGGACCTGATCTTCACGAAGGAGATGCTGCTCGCGGATCCGCCCGAGCACACGCCGCTACGTCGCGAGGGGGAGTAGCGAGGTGCTGGCGGAACAGATCCTCTTTTTCCTCGCCGCCGCCGTCGCACTGGGGGGCGCACTGGGAGTCGTCGCCGCGCGCAATCCCTTCTACAGCGTCCTCAGTCTGGTCGTCCACCTGATCGCGCTGGCCGTGCTCTTCCTGCTGTTGCGGGCGCAGTTCGTGGCCGCCGCGCAGGTCGTCGTGTACGCCGGCGCGGTCGTCGTCATGTACCTCTTCGTGGTCGCCTACGTCGGCGGCGAGGCCGAGCGGATCGGCGAGGAACGAACGCCCATCGTGACGTCGCTGGCGCCCCTCTTCGCGGCCGCCCTGTTCATCGAGCTGTTGATCGCGATCGCTGGCTCCGGGCTCGCTGGGCTCGACACGAACGGGCCTCGCACCGGCCTCGGTTTCGGCGGGCCGGGCGAGATCGGCGAGCTCTTGCTCGAGCGCTTCCTGCTGCCATTTGAAGCGGTGAGCCTCGTGCTCCTTGCGGCGGCAGTCGGCGCCGTCGTGCTGGCGCGCCGGCGTCGCGGGCTCGAAGACCTCGAGCAGGAGCTCCGAGCCGAGCCCGTGGTCGAGTCCGACAGCGGCGCTTTTCGCCTCGGACCACTCGCGCGCGCGGGGGTGCACGGTGGCTGGTAACGGCAAAAGCCTCGCTAGCGAGTGCGCGAGCCCTGCGCAGGAGGGAGGGGCGGCGTGAGCATCGGCTGGTATCTAAGCCTCGCCTCACTGCTCTTCGCAATCGGCGCGGGCGGCGTGCTCGTACGGCGCAATCCGCTCGTCGTACTGCTCTGTCTGGAACTCATGCTGAACGCCGGCAACCTCGCGCTGCTCGCCTTCGCACGGATGTGGGGCGACGGCGCCGGGCAGGTCTTCGCCTTGGTCGTGATGGTGATCGCGGCCTGTGAAGTGGTCATCGGGCTTGGCATCGTCGTGGCTATGCACCGCCTGCGCGTACCGATCGACGTCGACGAGTTGAGGGGCCTGCGCGGATGAGCACCACTGCCTGGGGTTGGCTCGTTCTTGCCTGCCCGCTCGCCGGGCTACTGGTCGTGAGCGCTGGCTGGCCGCGCTGGCGCGGGGTGTCCGCGGGGGTGGTCGCGAGCGCCGCGATCTTGGCGAGCTTCGCGGCCAGCGTGGGAGCACTGCTCGCACTGCTCGACCACGCACCCGAGGCGCGCACCTTTACCGACTCGCTGTTCACCTACGCCGATGCCAGCGGTGTGCGCGTGGGGATGGAGATCCTCGTCGACCCGCTTTCGGTCTTGATGTGCCTGGTGGTGTCCGGAGTGTCGTTCCTGATCCACCTCTACTCGGTCGTTTACATGCGCTCCGACCGGGGCTACACGCGTTACTTCGCGTACCTCAACTTCTTCGTCTTCTCAATGCTGCTGCTGGTGCTTGCCGGCAACCTCGTACTGTTGATCGTCGGTTGGGCGTTCGTCGGCGCCGCCTCGTACCTCTTGATCTCCTTCTGGTATCGGCGTCGTACGGCTACCGCTGCTGGCGCTGAGGCGTTCGTGATCAACGTGATCGGCGATGTCGGCCTGGTGTTGGGCGCCTTCCTGCTCTTCGATCGCACCGGTGTACTCGACTGGCAAGGCCTCTTCGAGCACGTCGGGAGCGATTTCGTGCGCAACGAGGGCACGCTCGTGGCGGCCTGTCTTCTGCTGCTGCTGGGCGCCTTCGCGAAGTCGGCGCAGCTGCCCCTCCACACCTGGCTACCGAATGCGATGGAGGGTCCCACGCCGGTCTCGGCGCTAATCCACGCGGCGACGATGGTGACCGCCGGTGTCTACCTGATCGCCCGCGCCCACCCGATCTTCGAACTGGCCCCCACCGCCAGCGACGTGGCGGCAGTCGTCGGCACCTTGACGCTTCTGTTCGCTGCCTCGGTGGCGCTCGCGGTGACCGACCTCAAACGGATCATCGCCTACTCGACGATGTCGCAGATCGGCTACATGATCCTCGGCGTCTCGGTCGCTGCCTACGGTGCGGGGCTCTTTCACCTCGTAACGCATGCCTTCTTTAAGGCCCTGCTGTTCATGGCTGCCGGTTCGGTGATCGGTGCCATGGGGGGCATTCAGGACATCGACCGCATGGGTGGACTGCGCCGCGCGATGCCCTTCACTTACGCCTGCTTCGTGGCGGGCGCAGTCGCTCTCGCCGGACTACCGCTGACCAGCGGCTTCTTCTCCAAGGACGCGATCCTCGCCGCGACCTTCGAGCGGGGCGGTGGCTACACGTTGCTCGGAATCCTCGGTTATGGCGCCGCTCTTTTGACCGCGATCTACGCCTTCCGCATGGTGTTCAGGGTCTTTCACGGTCGACCGGTGCCCGAAGCGCAGGCCCTCGAACGCGGCGAGCTCGCGCACCATGAGCCACACAACCCGCTAACCGGGGAGCCGGAGGACAACGACGTCGGCTACCCGGGTCCCGAGCATCACGTTGCCGAGCGCTCGCTCGCGATGAAGGCCGCGATGGCGCCGCTCGCGGTGCTTTCGCTGGTGGCAGGTGCACTGCAAATCCCGGGAGTGACGCACGTCATCGACACCTTCCTGGAACCGACCTTCCGCGACTCGGCTCTCAACGATCTGCGACCGGCGCCCGGCGAGGAGTGGCTCGGCCTGGCGCTCGGTGCGGCGATCGCGCTCACCGGGCTGTGGCTCGCCCACCGAGCATGGGTCGCGCGGCCCGATTTGCCGACGCGGCTCCGTAGCCGCTTCGGCTTGCTGCACCGCGCACTAGTCGAGCGCTGGTACTTCGACCGCGCCTATCAGCTCGTTTTCGTTGAAGGCACGCAGCGACTGGCCGCGAGCGCTCGGCGCTTCATCGAGCAACCGGTGGTCGAGGGCGCCCTGGTGGGCGGCACGGTGGCACTGGTGCGCGCCGGTTCCGCCGTCGTGCGTGCCGCTCAAAGCGGCTTCGTTCGCGCCTACGCGTTCGGTGTCGTCGGCGGCGTGCTGGTGGCACTGCTCTGGTTCCTCGCGAGATCGACCTAGCTCTAGAGACGAGATGCATCTACCGCTCTGGATAACGATCGCCCTGCCCGCTGCCGCGGGACTCGTTGCGGCACTGATCGGGGGACGCCTGGGCCGCGCGGTCGCGGTCCTCGGCTCGCTTGCCGTCGCGGTCATCGCGCTCGACTACTTCTTCTCCTATCCGTTCGGGTCCGGAAGCCTCAAACACGTCGTCGACGAGCCCTGGATCCCGCAGCTCGGTGTGCGCTTCCGGCTCGGCCTTGACGGGCTGTCGCTCGCGCTATTCGCGATGACGGCGGTCGCTTGGCTGCCGGCGACCGTCTGGAGCGTGCTTCACCGCCCCGAGCGCGAGCGCCAATACCTGTTTTTGCTCGGGCTCGGCGAGGCCGCGGTGCTCGGTGCTTTCGCAGCACAGGACCTCGCGCTCTTCGTCGTCTTCTTCGACCTCATGCTGCTGCCCTTCTACCTGCTGATCGGCAGCTGGGGAACGGGGCAGCGGGTGCGCGCCACCACCTTGTTTGTCGTCTACACGCTGGTCGGCTCGCTGCTGATGCTCGCGGCGGCGATCGCGCTTGCCGTCTTGGCCACGCCGGCGGGCTCTGCCGTGTCTTTCTCACTGGCGGATCTCGCCAACCGACCGCTCGACGCCGACACCCAAAAGTGGGTCTTCGCGCTGTTCGCGCTCGCCTTCCTGATCAAGGCACCGGCTTTCCCCTTGCACGCCTGGGCACCGGCGGCCTATCGAGCAGCACCGTGGCCGGTGGCGGCGCTGCTCTCCGCGGTGCTCTCGAAGGTCGGTGTGTACGGCTTCCTGCGGTTGGCGTTGCCGCTGCTGCCACAGGGGGTCGAAACCTTCCAGGTGGCGATCGTCGTCGTCGCCGTCGCGTCGATCCTCTACGGCTCCGTGATGGCGCTCATTCAGGACAACGTGCGGCTGGTCGCGGTCTACTCGTCGATCGCCCAGCTCGGTTTCATCACGCTCGGCATCTTTTCGCTCGATCCCAAGGGCGCCCAGGGGGCGGTTTTCCAGATGGTCAACCACGGCCTGGTGTCGGTCCCGCTGTTCTTGATCCTCGCCGCCGTCGCGGCGCGCGCCGGCGGCTCCGAATCGCTGCGTGAGCTCGGTGGACTGGCAGTGCGCGCGCCAGTGCTCGCGACGGTCTTCTTGCTGGTGGCTCTGTCGAACCTGGCGATGCCGGGCACCCCGAACTTTGTGGGCGAACTGTTTGTGCTGTTCGGCGCGCTCGACGGCGTCGCGGTGGCCGGATTCGTGGCGAGCGTCGGCGTCGCGCTGGCGGCCGCCTACACGCTGCGGCTCTTCCAACGCACGATGCACAACCCACCCGGTCAGGCCGTGACCGCCCGCGAGCTCGGACGCGGCGAGCTCGCCGCGCTGGTTCCGATCGTGGCGGCGATCGTCGCGCTGGGCGTCTATCCGCAGGCGCTGCTTGGTCGCGCGAAGGCCGCAAGCGCCGCGCCGGTCGCCCAAGTCGTTGGCGCCAGCGAGAGGAGCACACGGTGAAGGTGCTGCTCCTGCCGATCGTCGCGACCCTCGCGAACGGTCGCTTCGAGGCCCCCGAGATCGACTACGGGGACCTCGCGACGCTTTTTGTGCCGGTCGGCGGGGCGGTTGTGGTGCTGCTGGTCGCGCTGCTGCGCGGCCGCTTCGTCCGCAACCTGCTCGTTCCCGCCCTCGCTACCGTCACGCTGCTAGCGACGATCGGCGCGTCGCTTGCAACCTGGCAAGCCGGCCCGCGCGCGCCGACGCTGGCGGGAAGTTTCAAAGCCGACGCGCTGACCCTGGCGGTGGCGTTGATCAGCTCGGTCGCCGGACTGGTCGCGCTGGCGCTCGCCTCGCCCGCGCCGCCGAGCCCGGCCGCGCGGGCGAGACGCGAGGCTGGTCCCGGCGAGTGGGCGGCGCTGCTCTTGATCGCGATCGCAGGCATGGTGCTGCTGGCCGGGGCGTCGTCGCTGGTCAGCCTGTTCGTCGGTATCGAGCTGCTGTCGCTGCCTCTCTACGTGCTCTGCGCAACCGAGCTGCGGCGCCGACGCTCGCTTGAAGCGGGGCTCAAGTACTTGGTAGTCGGGTCGGTCGGTTCGGCGACGCTCCTCTTCGGCCTCACGTTGATCTACGGTGCGACCGGCGCGACCGAGTTCGCAGCCGTCGCCGATGCCGTTGGGCGACGCGTCGCCAGCGGCGATGCACTGCTTTTGAGTGGCCTCGGTTTGGTCTTGGCGGGCCTTGCCTTCAAGGCGTCGGTGGCGCCCTTCCACCAGTGGACTCCGGACGTCTACGAGGGCGCACCAACGCCGGTGACGACCTTCATGTCGGTCGCGACCAAGGCGGCCGCGTTGGTCGTGCTCGCGCGCCTGTTGGGTGAGGCGCTGCCCGCTCTCGAAGACGTCTGGATGCCGGCGCTCGCGGCCCTCGTGGTGGTGAGCACGCTGGTCGGTAACGTCGGCGCGCTCGGCCAGCGCTCGCTCAAGCGGATGCTCGGCTGGTCCGCGATCGGGCAAGCCGGGTACATGCTCGTGGGGCTGGCCGCCGGCGGTCGCGTGGGAGTGTCAGCGCTGAGCTTCTATTTGGCGGCCTACGCCCTGATGAACCTCGCCGCGTTCGCCATCGTCAGCGCCTACGAGGGGCGCGAGGGGCTCGCTGACGACCTCGACACGCTGCGCGGGCTCGGCCGCGAGAACCCGCTGTCGGCTTGGTCGATGACGATCGCGATGTTGGCGCTCGCGGGCTTCCCCGGGACGGTTGGGTTCGTCGGCAAGTTCACGCTGATCGACGCCGCGGTGAAGGGCGACCGGACGTGGCTGGGAATCGTGATCGTGGTCGGGTCGATGATCTCGCTCGGCTACTACCTGCGCGTAGTCGCCACCGTTTGGATGAGTCCGGCTGCGGCCGCGCGTCCCGATCTGCCCGCTGTCGTCCCCGCTCCGGTCGCCGGCGGTTCGCCCGAGGTCGATCACCGCTCGCCCAAGCTCGCGCTGATCGTGGCAGCCGCCCTCGCGGCGCTCTGCGTCGCGGCGTTCGCGTGGCCCGAACCGTTGTTCGACCTGGCGCGCGACGCCGGTTCAGCGCTCGCGTTGCCGCGATAGTGAGGTAAATGGAGCGCTCAGGCCGCAGCTGGCAGGCTGCCGCGCTCGATCACCGCAGCTAGCGCCTCGACGCAGGCTTCGTCGAACTGGGTTCCGGCGTGGCGCCGCAGCTCCTCGAGCGCCAGCGCGGCCGGCCGCCCTGGGCGGTAGGGGCGATCGGAAGTCATCGCTTCGAAGGCGTCGGCCACGAAGATGATCCGCGCCTCCAGCGGGATCGCTTCACCGCTCAGGCCGTCGGGGTAGCCGCGCCCATCGACCCGCTCGTGGTGATGAAGCACCCAATCCGCTTCGTCGGCGAGACCGGCCCCGGAGACGATCATGTGGCCGATCGTGGTGTGGCTCTTCATCACCTCGTACTCGTCGTCGGTAAGCGGACCCGGCTTATGGAGAATCGCGTCGGGGATCCCGATCTTGCCGACGTCGTGCAGTAGCCCGGCGGTGCGCAGCTTGGCGATCCGTTCTGCCGAGAGTCCCAACTCGCTCGCGATCAGCACGCACAACGCCGACACCGTCTCGCAGTGCGAACGGGTGTAGGAGTCCTTGGCATCAACCGCCCGCGCGAGCGCCGTCGAGAGCGCTGCGGTGTCGGCACCGAGAGCGTCGCTCGCTGACGTCTCGCGTTCGATACCAGGCCCCCAGACGACCACGCCGCGCCGCGTCGCCCGAGCCGCCTCGAGGGCCGAGCGAGCGCGCTTGAGCAGCTCGTCGGAGCGCAGGCCAGGCGTGCGCTCGGCGACCCCGATCGACAGCGCCGCCCCCCGCGTTCCCGTGCGCGCTGCCGTGGCCTCGCTGATGCGCTCGGCGATCAGCAGCGCATGCCACGAGCGAGCGTCCGGCACGAGTACCGCGAACTGGTCGCCACCGGTGCGAAAAGCCTCCCCGTCGATACCCGCGGCGCGTCGAAGCGCGTCGCCGATCATGCGCAGATAGCGATCGCCTTCCTCGTGGCCGAGCTCGGCGTTGATCGCGCCGAGACCGACCACGTCGCAGAGCAACACGGCGAAGGTGCGGCGCGGGTTGCGCTCGAGCTCCGCCAAGCGCTGTTGGAACCGAGCGTGCGGCGGAAGTCCGGTAAGCGCATCGAGCGGGCCCGCCTTGGTGGGCAGTCCGCGGCGCGCTAGCTCGCTGAGCGAAAGCTCACGGACGGCGAGCGCCAAGCTCGCGCTCGCCGCCAGGGTTGCGAGCAGGGCGAGTAGCGCGGCGCCCCGCGGTAGCTGCGCGACCACGGTGACGCCGGCGAGCACCGCACCAAACAGCAGAAGCGCTGCCGGGATCGCGATTCTCGCGCGCGGCGGCGTTCTGATCGCGACCCGCGGCACCGCCGGTACGAGCGCAGCAGCGGCGATCAGGAGCGGTCTGAGAGTCCAGGCTGAGTCGACGACACCGCCCCCGCGCCAGATCCCATGGGTGGTTTCGGCGAGCCAAAACACGTCGGCCACCGCTCGCGCCGAGTAAGCGAGGGCGAGCAACCCCCACACCGCCCCCGGCCGCCCGCCGGTGAAGAGGAAGGCGGTAGCGATCGCCGTCAACACGGTCAGGTCACCGACGACGTAAGCGAAGTTGGTGATGATCGCTGCCTGCGACGCATCGATCGCGCGCGTGACCAGCGGCAAGGCGAAGGCGGTGGCGAGCCCCCAGACGATCAGGAACACCGCTGCTGCCTCGAGCGCAAGGCCAGCGTCCCGCCGCTGGACGTCGCGGACGTCGCGACACCTACGGAGCGTGGCGACCGCGAACAGGTCGGCGGCGTACACGATCAACCAGATGCCGTCGGCGAGCGACGGATAGGGGACCCGCGCGGCGTCGGCGTACGCCGCCCAGTAAACGAGCCAACCGATTCCTGCGAGCGCAAGAGCGACCGCGAAGGACGCCCACGCGATGCGCTCGCGCGGCTCATAACGGACGCGCCACGCGATCAGCGTCGCCGCGCCGAAGTAGATCGCCAGCTGGATCGCGCGACGCGCCGGATCGAGAGCGTCCAGACCTAGCCCTGAGAGGAAGTGCAAGAGCCAGAGCAGCGCGAGTGCGGCGAGCGCGAGCGCCCCGGGCGCCGCTCCACCCTCGATCCCGGAGAGCCCGCTCGTCAACCAGCTCGGTGCCCGTGCGACGAGCGCGCCCCGTTTCTCTGTTTCGGCTGTTGAATGACCCACCCGAGCGTCCCCGTCGGGCGGCGTCCCCGCAAACGCCGTACCGCCCTCAGAGCCGATGCGTTCCCACTCTCAACATCGGCACCACACGCCTCTCTCCGAAGTTACGGCCGCCTACGTCTACCTTCCGCCGAGGCGCCCGCCCGTTCAGCGAGCGCTCAACACCCAGCTTCGCAGAGGTTGTGAGCTTCGTCACGCGCTCGAGCCAGCGACCGCGGCGCTCCTTAGACTCGCTCCCCACCGTCAGCTCCGCGCCGACGTCACCGATGCGCTTCGACTACCCAACCGAAAGCTTCTCCGCCGAGGAGCGCCGCCTGCTCGAACCGTTCTTTACGAACCTCGACCGCCCCGTCTTCGGCCTGCGCAACCTCCCGGAGACCGTCAAGGGCGCGCTGTTCGCTCGTTACTCGCGCTACCCGGGCACGCTGCGGCGCTTGTTTCTCGAGGAGTTCGTCGACGGTCTCGACGTCGCTGCAGCGGCCCGTCTACCACTCGACGAGGGGGAGCGCGCACGCCGCCTTTACGAGCGCGTTTTCCTGGGCTACGGCGACGACTCGGTCGCTCAGCTGGGAGGCGCGCACATCGCCTGCGAGTGGGTGTCGAACGCCCTCACGAAGGTGCTGGAGCGGGGCCGCCTGGCCGCTTACCTAGAACAATCGACCCGCTACATCCCCTACGACCAGCCGATGCCGGACGGTCGCTTCCGCTACTGGCGCTGCCCGCAGCTCGGCGAGCCCTATGTGCGCACCATGGACCGCCTGTTCGAGCTCTACGGCGAGGCGCTCAGGCGCGCCGAGCACTGGGTCGCCGAGCGCTTCCCACGGCGCAGCGACGAGGACGAGCGGGCATGGCACCGAGCGGTACGCGCCAAGGCGCTCGACTTGGTGCGCGGGCTGCTACCCGTAGCGTCGCTCTCGCACGTCGGCATCTTCGCCTCCGGTCAAGCTTACGAGCAGCTGCTGCTGCGGCTGTTTTCGAACCCCCTCCCGGAAGCTCAGCAGATCGGTGAGCTGCTGCTCGCCGAGCTGGAGTGCCTAATCCCGAGCTTCGTCGCGCGTGTGCGACGAGCGGACCGCGGCGGCGTCTGGATCGACTACCTGCGCCGGCGCCGTGAGCAAGCCCGCAAGGCCGCCGAGCGTCTGGGAATTGCGGCCGGTCAGGAGCTCGACGAAGGCCCCTACGTGCGGCTCACGAACGCGCGCGGCAGCGAAGAGGAGGCGCTGGCGGCGCTGCTTTTCGAAGTCTGCGAGTTGCCGGAGCAGGAAATTCGCGCGGTCCTGCGCGGACTCGGCGAAAGCGACCGTGCAGCGCTCTGGGAGGAGCTGGTCGGCGAGCGACTGAACCGTCGACACCGGCCGGGTCGGGGGCTCGAAGCCCTTTCCTACCGCTTCGAGATCGTCTCCGACTACGGCGCTTTCCGCGACCTCCAGCGCCACCGCCTGCTCACCTGTCAGTGGCAGGCGCTGTCGCCGGCGCTCGGCGCCGAAGTGCCACCCGAGGCTGCCGCCGCAGGTATCGACGATCTCTTCGAGGAGGCGTTTGCGCTCTCGCGCGCGGAGTACGAGCGTGTAGCCGCCGAGGTCGCGCCGGAGCTTGCGCCCTACGCTCTCTGTCTCGCTTTCCGGATCCGCTACGTGCTCGATCTCAACGCTCGCGAGGCGATGCACCTGATCGAGCTCCGCTCGGGACGCGAAGGACACCCCTCGTACCGAGCCGTCGCGCTGGCGATGCTCGACGAAATCGCCCGCGTGCATCCCCACGTCGCTCGGGCGATGAAGCACGTCGACCGCTCAAGCGAACCCCGGCTCGAACGTCTCTTGGCCGAGATGCGCAGCGCCCGCAACTTCCCTCGCGGGGAGTTGTTGGAAGGGGCATCCACCCCAGTCGAGCGACGCTAAGGAGGATGCCCCATGAAGCACCGTAGCAAGGCATTGGTGCTGTTTACGACGGTCCTACTGGCGCTCGGCGCCGTGCTCGCGAGCGCGGCGCTCGCGGCGAAGATCGTTGGCACCAACGGCGACGACACTCTCAACGGCACGCCCAAGCGCGACCGCATCTCGGCGCTTGCTGGCAACGACAAGGCCTATGGCCGCGCCGGCAACGACCTCCTGCTGGGCGCGGCCGGCGACGACTTGCTGGTCGGCGGCGCCGGACGCGATGCCATCTTCGGCGGGAGCGGTAACGACCGGATCTTCGGCGACGCCCAGGTCTCGGCGGCACGCCACCTGCCGCGTGCCCTCGGCAAGCGACTGCCGCGGGGCGACCGCTTGCACGGCGGTAGCGGCAACGATGAGCTGTACGGTGGCGCCTTCCGCGACGTGATGTCCGGCGGCAAGGGCGACGACGTCCAGTACGGGGGCCAGGGTGACGACTTGATTTACGCCAACCAGGGCCGCGACCGCTCGTTCGGTGGTCCGGGCAACGACGTCCTCTGGGCGTTGGCACGAGCGGACGTCACGGCACCCGGTGATCCGGAGGGCGACGAGCTCGACGGCGGCGCGGGCAACGACACCTTCCGCGTGCGCGACGGCGAGGTCGACAAGATCACCTGCGGACCGGGGTTCGACCGCGTCTACGCCGACCAGTACGACGTCATCACCGACGCCACCGAAGCCGACCCGACCGGGTCTTGCGAGCTCGTCCAGCGCAAGGACGCGAAGGGCTCGAGCGACAGCGCCGAGCAGCGTCAGCAGGCGCAGCCCGAGGATCGTTCCTGATCTCGGCTCGGTGGGCGCTTACGCTCGCGCGGTGTAGTCGCGAGTGCGTCCCCGTGAGCGTGACAGCGGGGCCGGGCGCGTGCGCCCGGCCCCGCTCGTTGCGCTAGCTTCGCGAGCGTTGAGTGACCGCCACGCAAAGAGCGCGCCCCCGCGCCCGCGGGATGACCGCTTGCCGACAGGAACGCGGCCCGGCGGCGATCGCCGCGCCGAAGCAATGGATGGGATCGAAGTCGCTCCTTCGATCCTCTCGGCCGACTTCGCTCGCCTAGCCGACCAGCTGGAGCCGCTGCTAGCGGCAGGCGTTCGTGTTGTCCACCTCGACGTGATGGACGGTCACTTCGTTCCACCGATCACCTTCGGGCCACTGATCGTCGCGGCGCTGCGAGAGCAAGTCCACGGGGCCGGCGCGTGCCTTGACGTGCACTTGATGGTCGAGCGCCCGGAGCGCCATCTGGAGGCGTTCGCCGAGTCGGGCGCTGACTCGGTGACCATCCATCTCGAGGCAACCCCACACCCGCACTACGCGCTGACGGCGGCACGGCGCCTCGGTTTGCGTGCGGGAGTGGCGCTGAACCCGGGAACACCCGCCGGAGCGGTCGCCGAGCTCGGCGACGCGCTCGACCACGTGCTTTGCATGACGGTCGACCCGGGGTGGGCTGGCCAGCGCTTCATCGAGCGAAGCCCGGAGAAGGTCGCGCGCCTCCGCGAGCTGCTGCCGAGCGACGTGCCGATCCAGGTGGACGGCGGCATCGACGTCGCCACGGCGGTCGCCTGTCGCCGTGCGGGTGCCCAGCTATTCGTGGCAGCGTCGGCGATCTTCCAAGCCGGCGACGCGGTCGCCGCTTGGCGGGAGCTCACGCGGGCGGTGCGCGCGCCCGCTGCCTAGCGTGTCGTCGAGGGCGGCGGCCAGGGCTCGGCGCGACCGCTCGCCCACGCTGGTCCCCGTCCCCCTGGCCAACGATCGGCAAAGAGCAGGGCAAGCGCTACTAGCCAGAAGACCTGGAGAATCTGCGGGCCACCGCCGAGGGGAATGACGTGCAGGGCGCCGACGAACACACCCACGAAGCCGACGAAGCGCGAAACGAGCCCTGCTCGCATCGCCGTCACGCTGGCGAAGACGATCGACGCCGCCGTCAGCAGCGTGCCCACCAGCGCGAGCGCCAACGGCAACTGGCTGATCCCCTTGATCAGCTCCTCTGCCCGCCGCTCGCCCGCGGCACCACGGGTGGGTGAACCTTGCGCGAAGTCACGGGCTACGTCGAGCACCGCCAGCTGTCGCCAAACCGTGCCGACCACAAGCAGCGCCGTGGCCAACGCCAGGAGCCAGAGCGCCCAGCGCGGAACCGAGGGCGTGCGCGCGGCCGCGGCCGCCAGCAAATAGGCGACGGCGCCGGCGAGCCCGACGATCGCGAGCGCCTGAAACGCTGTGGAGACCAGAATTTCCGTGCGCGCCGCGTGGTAGTTGAGCAAGCGCAAGTGGTCGGACTCGGCCCGGCTTAGGTCGGCGACAACGATCGCGATCAACGCTCCCGCCGTCGACACCGCTCCCAGCACTGCCGCCCCGGCCGCCAGCGGCGCGAGCCGTCGCTCGCGTTGGAGCGAGGCTGCGGTGGCGCTGTGCGACTCGCTCATGCGGGGCTCTGGCGCGCTCGCCGGCGCGGTCGCAGCGGCGTTACCTTAGGGTCGTCGAGCGGCTGCGGTGGGTAGTACTCGACGTCCTCGGGTTCGGCGAGTCGGGAGATCTTCTCGCCGACCCACAGGAGCGCGTCGAGCAACGGCGCGGCGAGCCCGATCAGCTGCTCGAAGCGTTGGCG
Source organism: Thermoleophilum album (assembly GCF_900108055.1). Taxonomy (GTDB): domain Bacteria; phylum Actinomycetota; class Thermoleophilia; order Solirubrobacterales; family Thermoleophilaceae; genus Thermoleophilum; species Thermoleophilum album. The sequence continues at coordinate 500,968 of NZ_FNWJ01000001.1, forward strand.
TCGCCGTCTCTGCTCAGGAGTCAGATACATGCGCGGATCTCGTCGCTGGAGCGACCGAGCGACGATTGGTCAAGAGAGTACCGGCTACTAGGATCGAGTCGTGGCCAGCGAAGATCCCTTCGGACTGTTCGGCGACCCCGAAGAGCTGAGGCGGCGGATGGCAGAGTTCGCCGAGCAGCTGCAGGGCGCGCAGCGCGTCGCCTGGGCCGACAACGCGATTCGACTAGCCGTCGAGATGACCGTGGCGGCGCTCGCCCGGATCAACGTGCAGGGCACGCCTGAGCAGCAGACCGAGCAGCTGGCAGCGGCGATACGCCGGCTGTTTCCCGAAGCCGTGATTCTCGTGCGGGAAGCGCGCGAGGGCTTCGGCACCTGAGCGCCTGCGCGTTTGCGCCTAGCGCCGTGTCGGCGTCTGCATCTGCGCCTCGCGCGTCGCGTCGGTGCTGCGCCTGCTAGCGACGTCGCTTGGCCTTGTTGGCTGCCGCCGGCTGCCTGGGGGGAGAGAAAGTGAGGTATCGGCCCTTGACGGGGTAACCGCTACAAGAGACGCCCCGCCCGCAGCGGACCACCCCGCAGCGTAACCCGCCCCCAGCGGACCCCACCCGGAGTGCTTCCCCCGACAAAATGACGTGCATCCGAGAGCTCGCATACGATTTCGCCTACGCGATCTCGAGAGCCTGGGACCGAGCGCCGATGAGGGGTTAGCAGGATGCCGTTCTGGAGGTGTGAGCGCTGCGGTGAGCGCGTCTACAGCGCGACGCCGCGCCCCCGTAAGCGCGAGTGCCCAGCGTGCGGGCACACCCTTCCTGAGCTGAGCGAAGACGACCCGCCGAGCCGCGACTTCGACGGCAACGGCAGCGACCCGAGCGGTAGCGACCCCGCCGAGGGACCGGTGGTCGGCCCAGAGCTCGGGCGCTAGCCCACGAACGGGGCCGGTCCGGGCTCGTCGCCCCGCGTCGACGTCGTGGGTGCCGGCTCACCACGTGCGCGATCGGCGCGGCCCTGCTCGACCACGTCGCGGAAGCTCCGGAAGCGGAAGATCCGGACGACCGCGAACAGCCCGAGTACGAACGTCAAGGTCGCGACGGCGAGTTGTTGGCCGACTGAGTAGGCGGTCACCACCGGCGCCGAAGCGGTGTCTTTGAACACCGTCACGAGCAGCGCCTGCTGAACCCCGGCCCCCTGCGGGGTAAAGGGAACTGCTGCAGAGACAGCGTTCACTCCCAGCACCAGCAAGACGTTGCGCACCGAACCGCCGATCCCGAAGGCCTCGAGCAAAAACCAGAAAGCGGCGCACCTGAACAGCCAACCCAACGCTTGGACGGCGTAGACGCGACGCAAGAAGGCTCGCCGATCGCGCAAGATCGAGAGTCCCCGTCTGATCTCGCCCCAGAAGTGCGCGACGCGCGCGGAGAGCACCGCGATCACTACGAAAACGGCGATCAACAGAACGGTCAGGAGCAGGAGCGCCTCGCGCGGGTGCGAAGCGAGCCAGGAGAGATCGAAGGCGTTCAAGCGCGCGAAGTCCGGCGGCCGCGGAAACACCCCTTGGCTGAACGCGAAGAGCAAGACCAGGAGGCCGACCGTGACGTCGAAAACGGCTTCCACCAGGAAACTCGACGCGACCGCCGGGTAAGTCGCTCCGGGCACCGCGATACGCGTCAGAAAGAGGCGCACTACATCACCCCCGCGAGCCGGAAAAACAGCGTTGAAGCCGTAGCCGGCGATGTACGCCCCCCACACCCTCCGGAAGCGAATCGGCGCCTGCGGGTAGGCGTAGCCAAGGATGTTGTAGGAGGCCCGCGCCCGCAAGGTCAGGTAGATGGTGAAGGCCACAAGCGCCACCAGCAGGTCGACGAGATCGACGCTGGCCAGACGCGCGAAGAATTGGTCAAGGGCGTCGAAGAAGGCGCGGAAGGAGTCCCCGAGAGCGGCCGCCGGCAGCCACCCTACGGCCGGCGCGGCGAGCCAGCAGTGGCCGCGCCCACGGACCGCCTCAGCTCGCGCCAAGGAGCTCGAGCACGCGCTGATCGTGCTCAGCCGGACGCACCTTGCGCAGCACGTGCTCGACACGACCATCGGGACCGATGATGAAGGTCGAGCGCTCGACACCGAAGCTCGTCCGGCCGTACATCTTTTTCTCGACCCACACTCCGTAGCGTTCGGCGACCTCGTGGTCGGGATCGGCGAGCAAGGTGAAGGGTAGGTCGTGCTTCGCGGCGAAGCTCGCCAGTCGCGAGGGCGGATCGGGCGAGACCCCTAGGACCACGACACCCGCCTCGCGATAACGGTCGTAGTTGTCGCGCACCCCGCATGCCTGAGTCGTGCAGCCGGGAGTGTGCGCGCGCGGATAGAAATAGAGGACCACGCGTTGACCGCGAAAGTCACTCAGGCGTACCGGCTCGCCCCGGTGATCGAGCAGCTCGAAGTCCGGCGCCGTGTCCCCCGGCTTCGGTCCTTGTGTATCTGGCGTCGTCATTGCTCGTCGACCGCTCGCAGCTCGCCCGACGCAGGCGCGTCGATCGCGCGAGGCTAGCATCGCGGCGTGCGTTTCTCGATCTCTGCCGACGAGCGAACAGGTATCGCGGATCTCCTGGAGAGCGAGCTGCGTGCTCGCGGTCACGAGGTGATCGTGCACGGTGCGCTCGACGAGCGCGAGCGCCCGGACTGGGCCTACGCGAGCGAAGCGGTCGCCCGCGACGTCGCGGAAGGTCGCGCTGACCAGGGAATCGTCTGCTGCTGGACCGGCACCGGCGCGTCGATCGCCGCCAACAAGGTCGCCGGCGTGCGCGCCGCTCTCTGCTTCGACGCCGAAACCGCACGCGGTGCCCGCCGCTGGAACGACGCCAACGTCCTGGCCCTGTCGCTGCGCTCAACCAGCGAAGCCGAGCTGCGGGAGATCCTCGACGCTTGGCTCGAGAGCGAGCCGAGCGAGGACCCGGTCGACCGCGAGAACATCGAGCACTTGCGAGCGATCGAGCGCTCCGCGCTACGCACCGCGCAAGGCGAGGTCGCAAGCTAGCGGCCTCGCCTCAGCGGACGGTGAATGAGCGGCTGCGCTTCGACGCGCGGTTGGCGGCGAAGTCCTGAGCGACCACCGCAACCTTGTACTGACCCGGCCGCAAGCCCTTGAAAACGAGCTTTGCGGAGCCTGGTCCCAGCGTCTTGATCGTCGACCGGGCGCTCCGCCCAGAAAGCTGGACCTTCGCCCGCACCTTCTCGGAGAAGCGCACCGTTACGCTCACCGAGCCCTTCGCTGGACGGACCGAGAGGCTCGTAATGCGCGGCGGCGTGCGGTCGGTGTCGGCGTTGCCGACGACCACCCGCGCACGCATTTCGCGCGGGTGGACTTGGCAGATGTAGCGGTAGACGCCGGGCGTAGTGAAGGTGCGGCGGAAGGTTCCGCTGGTGACGATCCGGGAGCGGAAGGGAACCGGGGCGAGCTCCTCGGCGGCGACGTTGTGGGGGCTGCGACCGACCCACCGCCACTCCACGGTGTCGCCCGGCGCGACGCGTACCTCGGTGGGCTGGAAGAAGTTGTCGCCAACCGTGACCGTGCGAGTCTCGCCAGCCAGTGCGAGCCCGGCCGACGCGAAGAGAACGAGACCAGCGCCACCTCCGAGCGCGACCAGCTTGGTGCGCGGACGCCAACGTCGGTTGCGCTGCGAAACCTTTGCGCGGAAGTCGGTGGGGTTCATGTGACCAGCGTAAACGCTGCCTGCTTTCGCCGGGTTCAGTTCCAAAGAGACTTGGCAGCAGCGCTGATCGCGCGTAACTTTGCCCCAGCCTCAGGGGTCGCGGGCTCGCCGATCAGCGGCGACAGGATGCGGCCGCAGTCACATCCGAGAGCGATCGGCACAAGCCACGAGCAGAAACGGAGGAGCAATGCCGACCAGTTCCACGAAAAAAAGCAACAGCGCAGCGAAGGGCAAGAACGCGCTCAAGAGCAACGGATCACTCGACCGCCTGACGGAGTCGCTAGAAGCGGCACAGGCGGCATTGCGCGACCTGCGCAAGGAGGTCAGCAAAGGAACCCGGGAGTTGCTCAAAGACCTCGACGCCGCGCTGCGCAACGCTCGCAAGAACTTGACCAGCGCGCGCAGGACCGTCCTCAAAGACCTGCAGGAGATACAGAAGGCAGCCACCGGCAGCGCCCGCCGGTCCGCAAGCTCTGCGCGGCGCACAAGCACATCGAAGACGAGCCGCACTGCCGCTAAGAAGAGCAGCTCGAGCCAGTCCCGTGCGCGCACCAAGCGCTCCGCTGCCAGTGGCACGGCGCGGACCAGCGGCCGCGGCGCCTCCGCCACGGGCGGCGCGGGCAGTTCCTCTGGCTCCTAGAGCCGGGGCGCGCGAACAACGCGACTTCCCTTACACAAACCCCGCCCACGTCGTCGCCGCAAGGGAACTCGGCGTCCGCGACCTGAGCCCTGACGGCGGTTAGGATTGCGCGTCCGCGATGCCGCTTAAGAACGTCGTTCGCACGAGGGAGGAGGCGGCGGCACTTGACCTGCCACCGCTTGTCGTGCTCGAACCGCTCGAGCGGTTCCTCGATCAGCACGGTCTCGGCAGTGGGCAACTTTCGGCACGCCCGATCGGTGAGGGCCACTCGAACGTCACCTACCTGCTCGAACGGGGAGGCGAGCGCTTCGTGCTGCGGCGCCCTCCTCGCCCACCCCTGCCTCCGAGCGCGCACGACGTGCTCCGCGAAGCGCGGCTGTTACGAGCACTCGAAGGCACACCGGTGCGCGTGCCGCGGGTGCTAGCCGTATGCGAGGACGAATCGGTCCTCGGCGTGCCCTTCTACGTGATGAACTTCGTCGAGGGGACGGTGGTCACGAGCGAACTGCCGCCAGCGCTCGACGTCCCCGAGCAGCGCCGACGACTCGGTGAGCAACTGATCGACGCGCTGGTCGAGATCCATCAGGTCGATTGGCGCGCGGTCGGGCTCGAAGGCTTTGCCAAGCCGACCGGTTATCTCGAGCGCCAGCTTCGTCGCTTCACTGCTCTCTGGGAGCACAACAAAACGCGCGAGCTGCCGGTCGTTGTGGAAGTCGGCCGTTGGCTCGCTGCGAACATGCCGGAGACCCCCCGGACGACGATCGTGCACGGCGACTACCGACTCGGCAACGTGATGGTCGCCAACAACCCACCGGCACGGATCATTGCGATCTTCGACTGGGAGATGTCGACGCTGGGCGATCCACTCGCCGACCTCGGCTACCTCACCATCACCTGGTCGGAACCGGGCGACCCCGAGACGATGTTCAGCGCGCTATCGGCAATCACGCGTCGCGAGGGTTTTCCGTCGCGCCGCGAACTCGTCGAGCGCTATGCAGCGAAGACAGGCACCGATGTCGGCGATCTGCGCTGGTACCAGGCGCTTGCCCTGTGGAAGGCGGCAGTGTTCATGGAGGGCAACTACAAGCGCCTACTGGCCGGCACCACCGACGACCCCTTCCTGCGGATGTTCGATCGCGGCGTGCCGCAGCTCGCGGAAGCCGCTCTCGAGTTGACGCGTCAACACGCCTGAGCGATGTCCGTCCCCACTCCGAGCAGCGCACAGTTCAAACTGCCGGACGACACCGACGCTCGCCCGACCGCGTTGCTCGTCGACTTCGGCGGAGTCCTGACAACCAACGTCTTCGAGTCCTTTCGGGCCTTCTGCCGAGCGGAGGGACTGGATCCGGACGCCGTCAAGAAAACGTTCCGGGAACGACCCGAAGCGCTCGAACTTCTGCGTCGATTGGAGGTCGGTGAACTCGAGGAGGAGGAGTTCGCCGAGCGCTTCGGACCAATCATCGGCGTCCATCAGACGCGCGGCCTGGTCGACCGCCTGTTCGCAGGCATGAAGCCCGACGAGGCGATGATCGCAGCGGTCGAACGCGCCCGCGCAAACGGCATCAAGACGGGCCTTATTTCGAACTCCTGGGGACGGGGCCGCTACGACCGCGAACTGCTGCCGAAGCTTTTCGACGCGGTCGTGATCTCCGGGGAAGTGGGGCTGCACAAACCGCAACCGGAGATCTACGAGCTGGCCGCCGAGCGCATCCAGGAGCCCTGCGAGCGTTGCGTGTTCGTCGACGACCTGCGCGAGAACTGCGCGGGTGCCGAAGCGGTTGGCATGACCGCGATCCTCCACCGCGGCCCTGACTCGACTTTGCCGCAGCTCGAGCAGCTGTTTGGCGTGAGGCTGCGCGCCACTAACGGGCAGCGGTGACCAGCGCAACGCCTGCGAGCGTCGCCACGACACCCACGAACTGGGCACGCCGCAGACGTTCGGCCAGAAAGAAACGGGCGAGTAAGACAACCACCACCGGATAGAGCGAGGCGAGCGCCGCGCCAAGGCTCAACAGACCGATGCGCGAGGCGGTCGCGTAGAGCAGGTTCGCCGAGGTATCCAAGAACCCGATCAGGATTAGAGGGGCGAGCGTCCGAACGTCGCCCGACGGCAGTGACGGGCGAGCGACCACCATTGCCACGGTGAGGATCGTCACCCCGGTCACTCGGTTGGCCGCGAGCGCCCAAGATGGCGAGCGGTCGGCGGCGCCATCCATCGCAACAAAAAACAGCCCGAAGCCGAGCGCGGCAAGCAACGCGTAGGGAACACCGGGCGCCAGGCTCGCCGCACTACCGCGCTGGTCGCGTTCTAGCGAGGCGAGCGCTGCGCCCACCAGCACCGCCAAGACGCCGACCAGCTGGAGCGCCCCCGGGTGCTCGCCCCGGGCGATGCCGACCGCTACTGGGAGCGCCGCACCGGCCGCGGAGAGGGGCGCGACGAGCGACATCGCGCCGACTGCGAGCCCGCGGTAGAAAGCGGCAAGGCCGCCGATCCCTGCGACCGACGAGAGCGCGGCGAAGGCGAGGTCGTCAGTGGGTGGCCGCGGTGGACTGGTCACGACCAGCACGAGTGCGCTCAGCAGCAGTCCCACGGCCTGGGATACCCAGAGGACGACGAGCACCCTCGTGCGCCGCGCCGCCAGCCCAGCGATGAAATCAGAGACGCCCCAGGAGACGCCGCTGATAGCGGCGAGCGCGAGCGCGGTCACAGGTAGCGGTTACGACTTAGCGGGCGCGTGGTTACCTCTTCCACTTCACCGAGCAGCCGACCGGCTCCGTTTCTTGCCGGTCGGGAAGGCGCCCGGCGAGCAGTGCGTCGAGTGCTTCGCGCAGCCACGACGCCCGCTGCGAGGGCTCCTGGTAGTCGGCGTCCGGAGCCCCTCGATAGACGAGCTTGCGCGCGCCATCGAAGACGAACACGTCGGGAGTTGTCTTGGCGCCGAAAGCCCGTGCGACTTCTTGACTTTCGTCGCGCAAATACGGGGCCGGCCAGCCCCCTTCGCGAGCGACACGCTCCTTCATCGCTGAGAACGAATCGTCCGGGTAGCGATCAGCGTCGTTCGGGTTCACGAAGAAAAAGGCGACGCCGCGATCTTGGTAGTCACGGACTACGTCGAGCAGCCGATCGTGCCAAGCGAGCGCGTACGGACAGTGGTTACAGGTGAACACCACCACGGTCGCCGACGATCCCGCCTCCTCGGGCAGCGTGTGGATGCGGTCGTCGGTATCAGGCAGCGAGAAACTCGGCATCGGATCACCGATCGCGAGACTCATTGGCCAGGCACCTCCTTATCGAGTTCGCCGTTTCGCCCCAGCGCTGCCGCTACAAACGCGCGCAGCTGGTCGCGATCCGGAAGTGGCGAGGGGCGACCATCAGGAAGCCGATAAAGGCGGCAGGTAAGTCGATAGGGAGCGTTCGCTGGTTGGAATTCGCGCCCGTCGATCCGAATCGTTGGCGAGCCTGCAAAGCGCTCGCGTTGCGCCTGCTCTTCGCTCTCGACCTGCCGCAAGACGACGGTGCTTTCGAAGTCCAGGCCCAGCTCCTCCACTATGCCCCGCAACATCTCGAGCACTCGAGGCGTCGAGGGGCAGCCCTCCCACCACAACACCTCGATCTTCGGCTGTTGCTGACGTTCGCTCACGGCAGCACCTCGGCACGCGAGCGCGTCCGCCCGAGGCGCTTGCCGCTGACCGCGCGGGCAAGCTCACGCGCGCGCTCCGCCGGGACCTCGCAGAGGCTGAAGAGCTCGAGAACCCGCACCCGCCGCACGTCCTCGTGCTCGATCGCGCCGCCATTGACGACGAGCGCCAGCACGTCCTTCGGCTCGACCCCATGGGCACGACCGCCGCGCAGCAAAAGGCGCGCGTAGGACCCGCCCTCTGGGCGCCGCGGCTTGGTATGGCGAGGGCGGCGCCGGCGCCTAGCGGGCCGCTCGGCGCGCTGGTCGACCTCTAAGCCCGCCCGCCAGGCGGAACGTTCTTGCGCCGGCCGGCCGGTGCGCCGTTCGGCCCGCTCGTCAGCGGGCCGTTGCGCCGGCTGGTCGGTCCGCTGATCCGCCCGCTGCTTTTGGCCCTCACCACCGTCCCAAGGTTGCAAGCGCACACCCGCGTGCCGTTCGATCGCCTCGACTTCCCTCTGTTCTCGGGGTGTGACGAGCGTGATCGCGCGCCCGCGTTCGCCGGCTCGCCCGGTGCGGCCGATGCGGTGCACGTAGACGTCGGGCGAATTCGGAATGTCGTAGTTGATCACGTGGCTCACACCGGTTATGTCGAGGCCTCGTGCTGCCACATCGGTCGCCACCAGCAAGCGCTCACGGCCCGCCTTGAAAGCGATCATCACGCCGTCGCGAGCCCCTTGGGACATGTCGCCATGCAGTGTCTTTACGCGCACTCCGGCGTCAGCCAGGCGGCGTGCCAAGCGATCGACACCGACCTTGGTGCGCACGAACACGATCGCCTGGCGAGGACGCTCCCTTGTCAGCACCCGCACCAACGCATCCGGCTTGTCGCGCTCGTCGACGTCGAGGCGGAACTGCTGCACGCTGTCGACCGCCAGCGTTGGCGCCGGCACCGAGATCTCGACCGGCTCAATCATGAAATCTTCCGCCAGGCGACGGATCGCGGGGGGAATTGTCGCCGAGAACAAGGCGGTCTGACGACCCTGCGGAGCGCGCTTGAGAATCGCCCGCACCTCGTCGAGGAAGCCGAGATCGAGCATTTCGTCGGCTTCGTCGAGCACCACGAAGCGGGCGTCGCTGAGCAGCAGGTGGTGGCGGCGGATCATGTCGAGCACACGGCCGACGGTGCCCACGACGATCTGCGCCCGGCCCGCTAGACGCGCCGCCTGCTCGCGTACCGGTACACCACCGAAGAGCGCGACGACCTCGACGCCCCGCACCTCACCGTAGGCACGCAGCGCCTGCGTTACCTGGATGCAGAGCTCGCGGGTCGGCGTCAGCACCAACCCCTGGACTGCGTCATCGGTGGGATCTACGTACTGAATCATTGGCAGTCCAAAGGCTGCTGTCTTACCGGTGCCGGTCTGCGCCTGCCCGATCACGTCGCGGCCGGCCAAAAGTGCCGGGATTGCGCGCTCCTGAATCGGCGTCGGCGCCCCGTAGCCGAGGCGCTCCAACGCCGCGACGATGCTCGGTTCGAGACCGAGATCGGCAAATCTCCTGACGTCGCCCATCCGGTCGCGGAGGTTATTCGGCAAGCAGCGCCCAGCGACAATGCCGCCCAGCAGCGCGCAGCGACAGTGCCTTGCCAGCGCTTGCACACCGCCACGCACCCGCGGTTAGGCTTCCCGCGCATGGCCCTGACGGTCGTTGGATCTGTCGCCTTCGACTCCGTACGCACGCCTTTCGGCGAGCGCGAACGCATGCTGGGCGGCTCGGCCACTCACTTTTCGCTGGCGGCCAGCTTCTTTTGCGAGGTGAACCTCGTCGGGGTCGTCGGCGAGGATTTCGACGAGCGCTACGAACGGCAGCTCACCGAGCGCGGCATCGACACCCAGGATCTGCAGCGCATCGCTGGCGGTAAGACGTTCTTCTGGAGAGGCCACTACGACTTCGCCCTCAACACCGCACACACCGACACGACCGAGCTGAACGTCTTCGCTGACTTCGACCCGCAACTCGGCGAGCGCTCACGGAATGCGGAGATCGTCTTCCTCGCGAACATCCAGCCGCAGCTGCAACGGCGTGTGCGGGCTCAGTGTCGGCGGGCGCGCCTGGCCGCGCTCGACTCGATGAACCTGTGGATCGACAGCGAGCGCGAGGAGTTGCTACGCGCGATCAGCGAGGTTGACGTCGTGTTTATGAACGACGCCGAGCTGCGCATGCTCACGCGACAGCCGAACCTGGTGCGTGCTGCCCGCGAGTTGATGGCCCGCGGCCCCCGCGCGGTCGTCGCGAAGCTCGGCGAGTACGGCGCCTCGCTGTACACACCGGAGGGCTTCTTCTCGCTACCGGCGTATCCGCTTGAGAGCGTCGTCGACCCGACCGGCGCGGGCGACTCCTTCGCGGGTGGCTTCCTCGGTTACCTCGCAGGCCTCGGCGAGGCCGACATCGACGAATCGGTTCTGCGACGGGCGATGACCTATGGCTCGGTGATGGCCTCGTTCAACGTCGAACGTTTCGGCTGCGAGCGGGTGCTCGAACTGACGCGCGCCGAGATCGACGAACGCTTCGAGGAGTTCAGACGCATGACCGCGATCGAGGCGCTGCCGGCGGGCGAGCGCGCTTGACCCTCTCCCGCTAGGGGCTCGGCAAGCGCGAGCGCAGCGGCTAACCTCGGGTCGTGGACTGGGGTTTCCTGTGGCTCGCGTTCTTCGTCAAGCTGCCGATGCTCTCGCTGCTGGCGGTGGTCTGGTGGGCCCTGCGCAAGTCGCCTCCCGTAGCGCACGCTGGAGACGACCCGGAAGGCGGAATCCGTCCGCGCGCAGACGAACGCCCGCGCCGCCCTGGCCCCTGGCCCGCGCGCAGAGGTCCGCACGGCGGCAACGCTGTCACGGTGCCCGCGCGACGGAGCTCCCTGCGGGCGTCGCCGCGCCGTCGGCCGCACCGCTCGAGACGAGACCGGCCAACCCCCAGGATCGGCTAGATTCGAGGCGCTGATGGAGCTCTTCTACGTCCTCGGCGGAGCGTTTGCGGCGTGGGCGGTGGTGATCGCCGCGATCGGCATCAATCGACCGAGCTTCCCGTCGTCGACCGGGGCTCAGCGCCTGGTGATCGCAGCCAGCGTGCTGCTTGCCGTCGCGGCCCTGGCGAGCGTCGTCTACGCCAGCAGCACACGTGAGCAAGACGGCGACCAAGCACATGGCGCCGTCCACACCGTGCAAGCGAGTTAGGGAATTCTCAGGAAAGGGCGCGAAGAGAGATGCCTGACGCACCGATGCAGGTCGTCGACAGCGGTAGCGCCACGGCGGCACCGCGCGATTCGCTGACAGTCATCGACAACCGCACCGGCCGCAGCTATGAGCTACCGATCACGGACGGCACGATCCGTGCCCGCGATCTGCGACAGATCAAGGTCGACGAGGACGACTTCGGCTTGATGAGCTACGACCCGGCTTTCGACAACACCGCGTCGTGTCGCAGCTCGATCACTTACATCGACGGGGAACGCGGGATCCTCGAGTACCGCGGCTACCCGATCGAGCAGCTTTGTCAACGCTCCACCTACCTCGAGGTTGCGTACCTGCTGATTTACGGCGAACTGCCGACGCGCGAGCAGCTCGACCAGTGGGTTTACGAGGTCACCCACCACACCTTCGTGCACGAGAACATCAAGGCCTTTATGCAGGGCTACCGCTATGACGCCCACCCGATGGGCATGCTGCTCGGATGCGTAGGTGCCCTTTCGACCTTCTATCCCGAAGCGAAGCGCATCGACGACCCGCAAGAGCGTCACATGGCGGCGGTGCGCTTGATCGCGAAGATGCCCACGCTCGCGGCCTTTGCCTACCGCCACAACATGGGGTTGCCCTACGTCTATCCCGACAACGACCTCTCCTACCCGGGCAACTTCCTCTCGATGATGTTCAAGATGACCGAGCTCAAGTATCGGCCCGACCCACGGCTCGAGCGGGCGCTCGACGTGCTGTGGATCCTGCACGCCGATCACGAGCAGAACTGCTCTACGAACGCTGTCCGCAGTGTTGGTTCCTCGCGGGTCGATCCCTACTCGGCCATTGCAGCCGGCGTCGCGGCGTTGTACGGGCCGCTGCATGGCGGTGCCAACGAGCAGGTCGTGAGGATGCTCGAGGAGATCGGATCGGTCGAGAACATCCCCGACTTCCTAGCCGCGGTTAAGCGTCGCGAGCGGCGCCTGATGGGCTTCGGCCACCGCATCTACAAGAACTACGATCCGCGCGCTCGCATTATCAAGGAGCACGCCTACGAGGTCTTCGAAGTCACGGGCAAGAACCCGAAGATCGACATCGCGGTAGAGCTGGAAAAGCGGGCGCTCGAGGACGAGTACTTCGTCTCGCGCAAGCTCTACCCGAACGTCGATTTCTACTCCGGGTTGATTTACGAGGCGTTGAACCTGCCTAAGGAGATGTTCACGGTGATGTTCGCGATCCCCCGTACCTCCGGATGGATCGCGCAGTGGCTGGAGATGCTTAAGGACCCGGATACACGGATCGCCCGCCCCCGCCAGATCTACACCGGCGCACGCAACCGCGATTACGTCCCGATCGAGCAGCGCGAGCAACTGGTCGAGACGCCGACCGGCGCCGAGGGTTTCACCAACGCAGTCAACCCCGAGCGCCAGCGCTGATCGTGCGCGAAACCGGCCAGCAGCGGAGCCGCGCCGAGCGGCGGTAATCGCTTCTTCGCGACTGCGAACGCTCGAAGAACGCGTTGCGGCCGGCGCCCAGGCGCCGGCCGCAACGCTGATCCGAAGCCGCTCTTGCCGGTCCCGCCTCCGGACTCGAGCGCAGTTCGGTCTTGCTAGGCGGCGACTACTACACCGCCGGTACCCCCGTCTGAGCCGCTGTTCGATCCACCGCTGCTGGGCGCGGTCGGTGATGCGGATGCACAGGGCGCGAGCGCCGGTGAGCGCTCCGCGGCCCTCGCTGTACCGACGCCGCCGCCGATCGCCATCTGCTCGCCACGCAGGAAAGCGGGCGGCGTCGGATCGCCCGAATTGGTGACAACGTACCCGCCTCGCCAGGAATTTTCAGCCTCGTTACAGGTCACGGCGGACGCCCCCGCCAGCGATGCGAGCATGATCGCGAGTGCGCTCCCCGCCAGAGCAGCCGCCCTCCTACCTCGTATCTGTCGCACTCCCACCTTGCTCCGTTCTCGTCGTGTGCGGCGACGGCGGTCTCGTGGTCTGCCCGCACTACTCGCGCCGCCACTGCTTCCGCCTCCGTTTTCGAAGAACGGCAAAGACGCCGTCAACCGCGAGCCGCAGCGACTGTTCTCGACGGATGTCCGAGTCGCGGCAAGCCTGCCCACGCAGCGAGTTAGCTTTGTCCACACAGCCGTGCGACCGGTCGTGTTGACGGTTCGAGAGGGTCCCCGGGCTCACCGTGAGCGCACCGACTCGCGGGAAGCGGCACTCGAGCGACTGGGTGCGCTGCTCGAGCCGGTCGTCGAGCGCGCGCGGGCCGCCCAGCGGCCACGCCTGCTTGGCCGCCTGACGCGCGAAATTCCGGCCAAAGAGATCGTCTACGCGCGCTTCGAGCTCCGTGGAGCGGGTCGACCGTGCGGCGTCGACGTCCGCGCAGACGGAAGCGTCGTCCCCTTCAGCGGCCGCTGGCGGCGCCGGCCACTGAGCGCACCGACGACGCCGAAAGGCGCGATTCGCGCGTTGTCTGCGCACCTCTCCGAAGAGCCGTTTAGCACGTAGCTAGGCGCCGTAGGGCGGAGCGGCGAATAGTCTCTCGGCGATGCGAATCGATCAGATCCTGCGGGAACGGCGGCCGGTTTTCTCGTTCGAGTTCTTCCCGCCGCGCACCGACGAGGGGCAACGCCAGCTCGAGGAGACGATCGCCGTACTCAGAGACGACCGCCCGGATTTCGTTTCGGTGACGTACGGCGCCGGCGGCTCCACACGCGAGCGGACGGTCGAGGTCACCAAGTGGATGAAACAAGACCTCGGTATCGAGGCCATGGCGCACCTCTCCTGCGTCGGTGAGCCGGTCTCGCGACTGCGGGAAATCCTCGATGAGCTGCAGGCCGCGGGAATCGAGAACATCCTGGCGTTGCGTGGCGATCCCCCACGCGGCGAAAGCGAATGGCGACCGCACCCCCAGGGTCTCCGTTACTCGGTCGAACTGATACGACTGATCACCTCGAACTACGACTTCTGCGTCGGGGCGGCCTGCTTCCCTGAGGTTCATCCCGAAGCCGAAAGCCTCGAAGAGGACTTGCGCTATGCGCGTCAGAAGGTCGAGGCCGGCGCAAGCTTCCTGATCACGCAGCTGTTTTTCGACAACGCCCTCTACTTCGATTTCGTCGACGAAGCGCGCGCACACGGCATCGACGTGCCGATCATCCCCGGCATCATGCCGATCACCAACTACAAGCAGATCAAGACGATCACCGGCATGTGCGGGGCGTCGATCCCGCGGTCGTTGGAGCGCGAACTGCGGGCGCGTGCCGACGATCCCGACTCGGTGCTGGAACTCGGCGTCGCCTACGCCACCTTGCAGTGCTCGGACTTGCTCGCGCGTGGCGCCCCGGGCATCCACTTCTACACGCTCAACCGCTCGACGGCGACGCGCGCGATTCTCGCCGCACTGCGCGCGGCGCACCCCTGGACGCGTGCGGGAAGCGTGGTGTAGGCGGCGGTCGTTTGCGCGCCGCCGCACAGGATCAAGAGTGGCTGCTGGGGCCAGACGTCTTGGTCGCGCCAGTCGTCGTTGAGGGTGCCCGCTCCCGCGACGTTTACTTCCCGCGCGGATGCTGGCGTGATCCCCGCTCTGGGCGTGCTTACCGCGGTCCGCGGACCGTTAGGGTCGCGGCGCCGCTCGGCCACCTGCCGTTCTTCTTCCGCTGCGGCACGCGGCCTTTCCGCGTGCCGCCAGCAACGCCCTGAGCGCGGCCTACTAATGGGCGCGTGCGCCAGTCGTTGCGGCGGCGCTCCAGACGTGCTGGCCGTCACGCTCGCTGACCTGCGCCTCACCACGAACCTCGAGGTAGCGCAGGTAGCACAGCGTTTCCGAAAGTCCCCAACTGATCGCGTACTCATCGCGCGGCTCGCGCCCGAGCAGATGGGGAACGATCTCGAACGGCGTGAGCTCGCGCTCCGCGATCGCGGCCCGCACACGCGCGATGCGCTCGTGCACCTCGCGCCGGTTGGCCTCGATCAAGGCTCGAGCGTCGCGGAAGGGGCGGCCATGTCCGGGCAAAACGAGACCGATCGGCAGCGGCTCCACGACGTCAAGGCTGCGCAGGAACTCACCGGCCGGATCGGGTGTGTAGCCGTAGTCGTAGTACAGCGAGACGCGCCCCAGGAGATGATCGCCCGAGATCAAAAGCTCGCGCTCGGGCTGGTGCAGAACGACGTGAGAGGGCGCGTGGCCGGGGGTTTCGTAGACACGCCATCGGCCCAAATCGGTCTCGACCTCGACGCCGTTCACGAGTTCACGGTCGGGCAGTACGACGCGGGCGACACCCAGACCTTGACCGCGCCGCCGCTCCTCATAGGCGCGCAGCAGTTGCTCGGGCACGCCACTCTGCCGGGCAACCTCGAGGCGCAGGCGGAAGGCGCGGTCGGGAGCGGCTGCTGCCTTCGTGACGTGTCCATGGTTCGGGTGCATCCACAGTTCGCAGCCGGCGCGCTCGACGATCGGGCCGGCCAGCCCGTAGTGGTCGGAGTGGGCGTGGGTGCACACCACGAGGCGCACGTGTTCGATCCGCAGGCGCGCCTGCTCGAAGGCGAGCTCGAGCTGCCGCAGGGCGCCAGCCTCGTACATGCCGGTGTCGACCAACACGACGCCGTCACCGGCGGCGATCGCCCAGGCGTTGCAATGGGGCACGCCGGGCCACGGAAGCGGTAACCGCAGCCGCCAGAGCCCCGGAAGCACGCGATCTGCTCGAGCTATCGTTCGCCGTCGCTCAACGCTCATTGGAAGCCCCCATTGCCGCCTTCTCCGATCGCTCCGCGGAACTCCTACGGCGGCAGCCGGCCCCGTGGGCTTTCAGAGAACCGGCCGCTGCGCCGAGATGTCCGGCTCGAGCGTGTCTTGCTCGAGATCGAGCGCCACCCGCACGATCCGCGCCTGCTCACGCCGATGCGCAACCGCGTAACCCTCGCCGGGAGCGGCGCGCAGCTGACGTCCGACGTAGTCGTAGGAGAGGTGCTCGGGCAGGATTTTCGCCATCCGCCTACGCACGTAACCACGCGCGCCCATGTTGCGTGGCTCCTCCTGCACCCAGACGACGCGCTCGAGGTTCGGATAGCTCGCCATCAGCTCGGCGATCTCGCGCTCCGGGAAGGGGTAGAGGAGCTCTATCCGAGCAACCGCGATGTGGTCGCACGCTAGTCGGCTCTCGTGACCCTGGATCTCGTAGTAGATCTTGCCCGAGCAAAGGACCAGCTTGCGGATGCGGTCCCGCGCGATCGGGTGTTGCTCGTCCGGCTGGGTACCTGGAGGCGCCACCAGCGGATCCTCGATCACCCTTTGGAAGGAACCCTCGGCGAGCTCGTCGACGGTCGATACGCACTGGGGGTGGCGGAGCAGGCTCTTCGGCGTCAGCACTATCAACGGCCGCACCACGGAGGTCAAAGCCTGCCGCCGCAGGAGATGGAAGTACTGCGCTGGGGTGGTGCAGTTGGCGACCCGAATGTTGCCTTCAGCTGCGAGTTGCAGAAAACGCTCTGGGCGAGCGCTCGAGTGCTCGGGCCCGGCGCCCTCGTATCCGTGCGGCAAGAGCAACGTCAGGCGCGAAGTTTGCCCCCACTTGGCGAGACCGGAGACGATGAACTGGTCGACGATCACTTGGGCAGCGTTGACGAAATCGCCGAACTGCGCCTCCCACAGGACCAGGGCATCCTGCGCCTGCACGCTGTAGCCGTATTCGAAGCCGAGGCAGGCGGCCTCCGAGAGCGGGCTGTTGTGCAGCTCCATCGGCGCGTGCGCGAGGCTGAGATTCTGTATCGGCACCCAGCGCTCGCCGGTGCGTGCGTCGTAGAGGGCGAGATGGCGCTGGCTAAAGGTGCCGCGGACGGTGTCCTGACCGGTTAGGCGCACCGGGATACCAAGCGCCAGAAGCGAAGCGAAAGCGAGCGCCTCCGCGTGCGCCCAGTCGACCTTTCCGTCCGGCTGCTCGAACGCTTGTCGTCGCCGCTCCAAGAACGGCCGCAGCTTGCGGTGCACCTCGAATCCCTCCGGGACGCGCACGAGCTCGTCGTTGAGCTGCTGCAAGAGTTCACGGTCGACCGAGGTGCGGGGCTCTCGACTCATCGTCTGGTCGAGCTCGTCGCTAGCTTCGCACTTCGCCTCTTGCTCGCCACTCACCGCCGCCTGGCGTCGCAGCTCCTCGTGCTCGGCGGCGATCGCGTCGAGCGCCTGCTGGAAGATCGACTCGGCCTCGTCCTGCGCGATCACGCCCTCCCGCTGCAAGCGTTCGGCGTAGATCTTCCGCACCGGCGGGTGCTTGCGGATCCGCTCGTACATCGTCGGCTGGGTGTAGGCGGGCTCGTCGGTCTCGTTGTGGCCGTGACGCCGATAGCCGACGACATCGATCAGTACATCCCGTCCGAAGCGCGCGCGGTAGGCGAAGGCCAGGCGCACCGCAGCAATGCAGGCCTCGACATCGTCGGCATTGACATGGATCACGGGAATATCGAAGCCCTTCGCGAGGTCCGAGGCGTAGCGCGTCGAGCGGCCCTCATCGGGTTCGGTGGTAAAGCCCAACTGGTTGTTCGCGATCAGGTGAACTGTGCCACCCGTCGTGTAGCCGTCGAGACCGGAGAGGTTGAGCGTCTCGGCAACGATCCCTTGCGCCGGGAAGGCGGCGTCGCCATGAATCAGCACGGGAACCACGGCCGTCGGGTCGCGCTTCAGTCGCGGTCCGCTGCGGTCACTCTGGTCGGCGCGCGCACGGCCCTCGACCACCGGGTCGACGAACTCGAGGTGGCTGGGGTTCGGGGACAGCGTCACCGTCAGCTCTTTGCCCGACGCGGTCCGCCGTACCCCGGAGGCGCCGTAGTGATATTTGACGTCGCCGGTGCCACCCTCCGGCGCGGCGGTGTCGATGTCGGGCGTCCGTTCGGCTTCGAACTCCGCGATGATCTCCCGGTAAGGGCGACCGACAACGTGCGCCAGAACGTTCAGGCGCCCCCGATGCGCCATCCCGAGCACGACCTCGCGGGCGCCGTTCTGAGCCGCCAGCTCGATCGTCTCGTCGAGCATCGGCACGAGCATGTCGAGACCCTCGATCGAGAACTGCTTTTGCCCGAGGAACGTGCGGCGCAGGTACTGCTCGAGCGCCTCGACCTGCGATAGGCGCTCCAACAGCCGGCGCTTCTGTTCGGCCGGCAGCGGTTTGCGGAAACGGCCCGACTCGATCGCTTGCCGCAACCAAACGCGCTGGCCGTGATCGGAGATGTGCTCGATCTCGTAGGCGATCGTTCCGCAGTAGGTCTCGCGGAGATGGGGGAGGGCTTCGGCAAACGTCTCGCCCGGTACCGCGACGCGCAGGATCCGCGCCGGAATCTGCTCCATCAGCTCAGGCGTGAGGTTCACGGTCGCCGGATCGAGCGCCGGGTCGCCGACCGGTTCCGAGCCGAGCGGATCGAGTCGCGCCGCCAAGTGCCCGTGCATGCGGTGCGCCTTGACGACCGAGGTGGCTGCCTGCACCGCCTGCATCAGCGCCTCGTCGGGAATCTCTGGCGCCGCGGGTTTAACCGCTGCCGGCACCGGTTCATCGGCGGTAACCGCCGCCTCGCGCTCGGTTGCCTGGTCCGGCAGCTCGATGCCGAGGTCCGCCGCGACCCGCTCGTAGAAGCCGTCCTTACCCTGCAGGAGCTCGTCGATGCGGGCCAGGAAGGAGCCCGACTCCGCACCCTGGATGACACGGTGGTCGTAGGTCGAGGTCAGCGTCATCACCTTGCTGACGCCGAGCTCGCGCAGGCGGTCGGGGGGAATCTTGCGAAGCCCAGGCGGGTAGCCGATGGCGCCCGCCGCAACGATCGTGCCTTGACCCTCCATCAGGCGGGGAACCGAGGCCACGGTGCCGATCCCGCCGGGGTTGGTGAGCGTGATGTTGGCGCCCTGGTAAGCGTCGGGCGTGAGGGTGCCGTCGCGCGCACCTGCGACCAGTTCGTCGTAGCGCTGACGGAAGGTCGCGAAGTCGAGCTCACTGGCCTCGTGAATGACGGGCACGAGCAGTGAGCGAGCCCCGTCGCGTCGTTCGACGTCGACCGCGATGCCGAGACTGATCGTCCTTGGCACCAAACGCACCGGCTTGCCCTCGCGCTCGGCGTAGGAATGGGCCATCACCGGCCAGTCGCGAGCGGCCTGCACGATCGCCCACGCAATCAGATGGGTGAAGGAGAGGCGGGCACCAGCGGCCTTGAACTGTCGGCGGCGGCGATCGAGCTCGTCGACCTCGAGCGTCCGGAAGCTGGTTGCTGTAGGTATTGAGCGGCTGCGCTCCATGTAGCGGGCGAGCGTGGCCGCCGGCCCCCGCAGCGGCACCTCCTCGACTTGGCCGGAAGTGGTCGCCGGTGCAGCAGCCACACCAGCCCCGGTCGCTTTTTGAGACGCCGGCGCGCGGGAGGACTGCCGGTCCGTGCCGCCGCCGTTCGTCGCCGCCGCACGCAGCACGTCGTCCTTCGTGATCCTGCCCCGCGGGCCACTTCCAACGACCTCGGCGAGGTTCACCCCGTGAACTTGCGCGGCGCGCCGCGCCACCGGGGTCGCACACACCGCAGCGTCGTCGGCCGCCGGTCCCTGCCGAGCGGGTGCGGTCGCGGCGGTCGATCCGTCTCCCCCGGCAGCCTCGGAGACCCCCGCAGGGGCCGCTGAGATCCGGCACAACACCGCCCCGACCGGCACCGTATCGTCGGGTCCGACGAGGATCTCCGTGACGACGCCATCAGCCGGCGCGGGAACTTCGGCGTCGACCTTGTCGGTCGAGATCTCGACCAGCGGCTGGCCTTTCGTGACCCGCTCGCCGACCGCGACGCGCCACTCGACGACCGTGCCCTCCTGTACCGATTCGCCCATTTGCGGCAACGTGACGTCGATCAGCGCTGCTTCCGCGCGCCGCTCGCCGCCGTCGCGGTCGCTGCCGCTTTCTCGATCGCTGCCGCGGTCGCGGTCGCTGCCGCCGCCTTCGCTGCCTCGCTCGGCCGGCGGCGCCGGTGACGTCGCGGCTGCCGCCTCCTCGACCGCGATCTCACCGAGCACGGCGCCCACCGGAACGGTCTCGTCGGGCCCCACCGCGACGCGGACAAGAACACCTGACGCCGGCGCGGGAACTTCGGCGTCGACCTTGTCGGTCGAGATCTCGACCAGCGGCTCGCCTTCTTCGACGCGCTCCCCGACCTGCTTGCGCCAGCCGATGACCGTACCCTCCGAGACCGACTCCCCCATTTGGGGCATCTCGATCGCGACGGTCGCGGCGGGTGCGGACATCCGTCCTTCAACTGTACCGTCCGACACCAACTTGTGATTTCGGCCACAGGAGCGGCAGCCGAGGAGGGGCAATTGGAGGAGAGCGGCGCCAACGAGCGTTGGTGGGGCTGGGCTACACCCTCACCCGCACCACCGATCGCCGACGACGTTCGTAGGGCTATCAGGGAGCGGCTCGGCTTCGGCGCAGACTGGGTGGAAGACCCGGTGCCGCCCGAGCGCGCGACGATCGCACCTTCCCGCGTTGCGATCCCGCGAGCTCTGGCCGAGCTCTTGAGCGACGACCCGCGCGACCGCGCCCTTCACACCTACGGTCAGTCCTACCGGGACCTGGTGCGCTCGTTGCGCGGTTCCTTCGAGACCGCACCCGACCTCGTCGCACGACCGCGCACGGAGAGCGACGTTGAGCGCCTGCTCGCCTGGTGCAGCGAGGAGCGGCTGGCAGCGATTCCGTTTGGTGGCGGTACGAGCGTGGTTGGCGGGGTCGAGCCGCGTGTCGAGGGCGACTACCGGGGTGTGGTCACGATCGACCTTTCCCGCCTTGCGCGCGTCCGCGCGGTCGACCGCGAGTCGCTCGCCGCCTGCATCGAGGCCGGCGCCACCGGACCCAAGCTCGAGCAGCAGCTCCGCGCGCACGGGCTCACCCTGCGCTTCTACCCGCAGTCGTTCGAGCGCTCCACCCTCGGCGGGTGGCTGGCGACGCGCGCGGCTGGTCACTTCGCAACCTTCCAGCAGCACATCGACGAGCTCGTGGAGTCGATCACTGCGGTCACGCCAGCAGGGCTTTGGCAGAGCCGCCGGCTTCCCGGCTCGGGAGCGGGACCGAGCCCCGATCGCTGGCTGCTTGGTTCGGAGGGAACGCTCGGCGTGATCACCCATGCTTGGCTGCGGGTGCGCCCGCGACCGCGCTACCGAGCGCGCGCTTCGGTCGCCTTCGGCGACCTTCACGCCGCCGCCTCAGCGGTGCGCTCGCTTTTGCGAGCGGAGCTCGAGCCGGCGAACCTGCGTGCACTCGACGCTGACGAGGCTTACGTGACGGGCGCGCTTGACGAGCGCCGAGCGTTGCTCGTGATCGGGCTCGAGTCGGCGGTCGAGCAGCAAGAAGGGGAGCTTGAGCAGATCTTGGACGTCTGTCGGGCAAGCGGCGGAGAGATCGTCGACCGTGGCGCCCAGAGCGGCAGTGCGGAGGGCGTTTGGCGTTCGGCATTCACCGCCGCTCCCTACCTCCGCGACCTCCTGGTACGCGCAGGGGTGCTTTGTGAGACGTTCGAGACGGCGATCACCTGGGAGCGGTTCGGCGAGTTCGTCGAGCGCGTGCGCCAGACGACCCGCCGGGCCGTCGAAGAAGTCTGCGGCGCCGGCCTTGTGTCCTGCCGGATCACGCACTTCTACCCCGACGGCTGCGCGCCTTACTTCACCGTCCTCGCGCCGGCTCGGCAGGGCGACGAGTTGCGTCAATGGGACGAAATCAAGGTCGCGGCGTCAGAGGCCATCCTGGCGGCTGGCGGCACGATCACTCATCACCATGCCGTCGGACGCGACCACCGCGAGTGGTACCGCCGCCAGCGTCCCGTCCCCTTCGCCACCGCCCTGGCTGCCGCCAAGGCGAGCATCGACCCAGCCGGTATCATGAACCCCGGCGCTCTGCTGTAGCAGCGCTCCGCTAGGCCGCGGCGACCGTTTGCCTACACGCGTGGCCGGGTCCGCGACGCGACCTACAGGAGCGGCGCGGTGCGCAGGGCGAGCGAGGTTCCGAGCGCTCGCTCGGCTCGTGCGAGCTGCGGTGCAAGGCGGGTGATTCCGATCGTCCCGGCATCGGCACCGCTGGTACCAACCGAGCCTGCGTGCACACCAACCGTCACGAGGATCCCAACCGCCGCGCCATTCGGCGTGATCACCCCGCTTCCCGAATCACCGGGTAGCGCAACCCCGACCGCGAAGACGTGATCGGGGTCCGCGGTCGACGGCGCCACAGCCGACCGTGCGGGCACCGTTTGACCGAGCAATAACCCCTGGCCGAACCAGTGCAGCAGCTGCGGATTGCTAGCGCGCGTTGTGTAGATGCCGGTCGGCCCGCCGAAGTGACAGACCTGGGGGCTGGCCGTCACACCTGGGTCCAGGCGAATCAGCGAGAAGTCGTAGGGGTCCTGGAGAATCGCGTAGGCGAACTCGCCGATCCGTCGACCGCTGGCATCGCGTGCAGCGGGTCCCTGTCCAGGCGCCCAGGTGCGCTCCCCGGCGTCACTCGCGAACGGCCCCTCACCGAGGATGCAGTGGCCAGCGGTGGCGATGTAGTTACGTCCGTCGCCACCGCCGAAGAGGAACGCAAGCGTGCACTGGCCGACGTCCGAGCGCACCACCGCGCCAGGCCGAACCCCCGGGCAGGAACCGGTACCAATGGGGGTCGCGGAGGTCGTCTGGCGGTCGCCTCCGGTCTGCCCGCCGCTACCACCGCTCTGCCCGCCGCTGCCGCCGCTACCACCACCGCTCTGCCCGCCGCGCGAACCGCCACCTTGCGAGGGCTGCCCGCCACGACCGCCGTCGCTCGGCGTACGGCAGGAGGGAGCGGAACGAGGGGCCGAACGGTCGCGGCGCGCGGATGCCGCACGCGCCTTGCGGGCGCTGCGAGCGCGCCGGCAGCTGCTCGAACGGGCGGTAGCAGCGCTGTACTTACGGCCGCCGCCTTTTCGGCCCGCCCGCCTCACGCGGGTGCTTCGGCAGCTTGCCGAGGCGCGCCGTTGCGTAGCGCTCTTGCCGCTCTTGGCCGACCCTTTGCCGGCGACGGCCGCGCGCACCGCCTGGTCGCGGGAGGAGCCCGCCCGCGCGCCGTCCGACGCGAAACCACTGAAACCGAGCGCCGCCAGCGCGATCGCGATGATCATCAGCACGGTGCCGCTCGCTGGCGCGAAACGACGGTTACGACCACCTCCGAGAAGTCGGCGTCGCATCCCCTGCCCTCCGTTGTCCGGGCGGAACTCCCGCAGCTCCGCCGTCGACGCGTTTGATCGTAGCGGCCTGCGCTCCGGCGTGCGCAGCCTCCTGGGCTGCCACTAACGCTTGTGCGTTTGGGCGCTGGCGATCCGCTGGGCGATCTCGCGCGACCCGAGCCGCCGCTGGATCGAGGCGACGAGCGTCGGTGCGACCGAGGCGATGCGTGCTCCGGCCCGCATCGGCAGCGGCGCGACATCGATCTCGGCTTTGCCTCGCTCGATGCCTGAAACAACCGCCCGCGCGACGTCTTCGGGCGAGCGGGTACCGACACCGGGGGGTAGGCGCACACCGGTCTCCGCGAACATCCCCGCCTCGCGGACAAAGCCCGGGAAGATCGCGGTTACGCCGACGCCGGTGCCGTGCAGATCCTCGCGCAGCCCGAGCGCGAAGCCGCGCAGCCCGAACTTCGTGGCCGAGTAGAGCGCGCTAGCGGGCGGCGCCACCTTCCCGGCGAGCGACGACATGAAAACCAGATGGCCGCGTCCGCGCTCGACCATCCCGGGAAGCAGCAACCGCGTCAGCATGATCGGTGCGCGCAGGTTGACGCTGAGCGCGCGATCGATTTGCTCGCCGGTGAAGTCGAGCAGCGGACCGCTGGCCGGCAGTGCGGCATTGGCAACCAGCACGTCAACCGGCCCGGCCTCGCGCGCCAGACGCTCGACTTCGCTTGGCTGCTCGAGGTCGGCGGGGATCACTTCGCTCGGACCCTCAAGCGAGCGCGCGAGCCGCTCGAGCTGTTCACGACGACGACCGCTCAGCACCAAGTGCCCGTTGCGGCGGGAGAGCTCCCTAGCGATCGCGGCGCCCAGACCGCCGGTGGCACCGGTTAGGAGTATGCGCGCGCCATCGATCTTCATCGGCCAACACGGGACCCAACGCTCTGCGCACTAGCGCCCGAGCTCTCGGGAAGCGCAGGACGCGAGCGACGGGACTCGAACCCGCGACCTCCGGCGTGACAGGCCGGCGCTCTAACCAACTGAGCTACGCCCGCTAGGCGGTGCCCGAGGATAGCGCCGCCCAGGCCACCCCGCTCGCTCGCGCGCGGCGCGCCGCCCCGCTCACCGTCGCGCGGCGCTGCCCTGGCCTTCGCTCGGCGCTGTCCCGCCTTTCGCGCGGCGCTGCCCAGCCGTTCGCGCGGCGCTGCCCTCGCCCTAGGCGTTCGCTTGCGAAAGCAACCAAAGCGCGAGGCTAGTGAAGAACACCATCACCGCGAGCATCCAGTACTGCGACCTGAGCGCTTCGCGGGGACCGCGGAAGAGGGCGAGCGCGCGGTCGTGCGCCAGAACCAGCCCGGCGACGTGCCCGACGACGACGAAGCCCACTTGGAGGTACCAGAGCGTCGCCGACCCGATGAGGTTGTAGTCGACCTGCCAATGGGCGGTGCCGAACAAGTCGCTGCCGCGTCCGAGCGGGTCGGATGCGAGATAACCGAGCGCCTGGCCCTGAAAGGCCAAAAGCGAGAAGTAGTGGGCGGCGACGTAGGCAAAGGCGATCGGCACGAGCGACGGCACGAACAGCTCCGCGAGGCGGCGTGTCCCGCCACCACCCGCGCCGCCAGTGGCTGCCCGAACACCCGCGATACCCAGTCGGAAAAGTCCCCAGACGAGCAAGATGCAAAAGACCAGCCCGAGCGCCGAGGCGACCTGAGTGCCTAGCGCGGGCGACGCTCCGAGCCCTTCGAAAGCGCGGGAGATGCTCGGCGCAAGCGACGCCCAGAGCTCCGACTCGGCGCCGCCGTCGAAGGTCACCGAACCGATCATCGTCGCCACGAACGGAACGAGGCCGGGAGACGGCCGCAGCGCCGCAAGTCCAGCAAGCGGTGGCCGCAAAAGGATTCGCCGACCGCGCCGCTCGAAGGGCGCGATACTCGCCAGCAACCCGAAGTAGACGCCAAAGGCATCGGCCTTGCGGCTCCAAGGTTCGACGCCGAAGAGAGCCATCCCGACCAACGCCCAGCCGCTGTAGACGAGGGCGGCGAGCGCCACCGTGCGCGGCTCGGAGCCGTTGGCGTTGACGAGTTCGAGCGCCACGAAGGCAATGAAGCCAACCAGCGCCGGCCACACGCCCAGGCGCTCGGGGTATCCACCTAGCAGCGGGCGGAACCCCAACTTACGGGCAACTCCACCGAGCGCACGACCGAGCGCCCGCCAAGGACTCACCAGTCGATAGACATCTCCGAGCGCGACCGAGACGAAGGGCAGTCCAACCCAAAACACAACGAAGACAAGTGTTGGTGCAAGGTTGTCGGTCGGCACCTGCGCACCCTCGAGGCCCGCGTACACGGTGAGCGCCAGGAGCCCCACCGAGAGCACTCCGGCGAGGGCCTCCAAAGCCGGCGCGGTAAGGACCCGCGCAAGCGCCGGCGGTAGCTCGCGACGGGGCTCGTAACCCTCGAGCAACGGCCGGCTCCAGAGGGTGCCGAGCGCGACGAACGAGACCACGAGCACCAGGCAGGCAGCCCACGCGAACAGCCAAGCCGGGATCGGGAGGTCGCCGCGCACGACGATCCCGTGCGCGGCGACCGGCTGCGGAAACCAGAGGCTGGCGGCAAGCGCGCCAGCAGTGAGGAGCCCGACGGTTCGTCTCATCGTGGCCGCACTTCCAAGCGCGCCAAGCGTTGGTCAGTGGTGTGCGACTCGAGCTCGAACGACCCCTCGATCGACGCCTCGAAACGGAACACCGCGGGTTCGCCGGGCGCGGCATCGCGTTCCAGATCGAAGCCGTGCAGGTGCAACTTCTCGGGCTGGTCGGAGCGCACCTCGATCAGCACCTGATCGCCCTTCGAAACCTCGATCCGGCGCGGGCCCGCGACCACTGCGTGATCGCGCAGGGTCAGCAGGAAACGGCGCGGCGCGGCCAGCGAACGGCCTGCCGGTCGCGGCGCGGCGGTCCCGGAACGGGGCTCTCCGGCGCGCGCCTCGCTGGTAGCAGCGGGCGCTCGGCTGAGGGCCGTCTTGGAAGCGGTCGTCGTGGAGCTCGACCGCTGGCCGTCGCCGCCGGGACGCAAAACCAGGTAGCCCACGACCACAACAACGACACCAGCGATCACGACAAGCAGACGTGCGTTGCGATCGAGCACGAAAGTTCCTCCTTCGGTCGGCGCCGCCGGCGGCGACGCGCTCTCCTTCAGCGGTCGATTAACCGAGGGAGGAGCGAAGGCGGTGCTCTAGACGCGACGCTGCCGATCAGCCGAGCCTGCGCAGGTCGCCGAGCGCGGCTCCACGAGGGAGTGAACGAGGGCACTCTCGGAAGCGCTCTGCGTACCGCTCGACGAAGCTCGTCGACGACTGCCGCAACGGCCTGAGCGGCCTGCTCTTGGCCGCGCTCGAGCGCGACGATCACCCGCGCGAGTAGACAAGCCGCGGGCACCACGACAAGGAGGCCGCGGTCGAAAACCACGGTTAGCGGATCGCTGCCGCTCAAGATCGCTTCTGCTAATTCCTGCGCGAGATGGCCGGCGACCAAGAAGACCGCTAGACGCGCGAGCGACAAGCGCGCGAGGCGCGCTTGGCGTTCGTCGGCTCCGCTTATCAGAAGCGCCGCCCCAGCGACGATCGCCCCGCCCACCAGCACTTCCAGTAACGCGAAGTAGTGGTGCGCGTCGGCGGGCGCCGGCAGCCCGGCTCCAATCAGTGGAGCTAACGCGTAACGCGCCTGGTGTAGGACGAGGAGCGCAGCGGCGAACAGCGCGAAGCTGCGAACAGCGATCGACCGCCGCGCGACACCCTGGATCACAAGGCGGAGTATGCCAACTCGAAGTCCGGGCCCAGGGGACCCGATAGCCGCTAGCTACCTGGCATCAGCTGCCGACCGCACGGAGCCGTGCCGGGCGGGGCACGTCGCTGGCAGCTGAGGGGCGCTGGTCGCCGGTCGCATGCGCCTGGTCGCCCGGCGCCTCGGCCGCCAGCGGCTCCCGTGGCCGCGGGTCGAAGCGGTAGCCGATCCCGAAGTGGGTGTGGATGTATTCGTAGTCGGGGGAGACCGACTCGAGCTTCCTGCGCAACTTGCGCACGAATACATCTACGGAGCGGTCACCGTGCGCCATCGTGTAGCCCCACACCGCGCGGTAGATGTCTTCGCGCTGGAGAACGCGGCCGCGGGACTTCGCCAGCACTTCGAGTAGTTCGTACTCGCGCCGCGTCAGATCTGCGCTGCGGCCGTGCGCGAAGGCCTGGTACTGCTCGGGGCGAATCTCGAGCTCGCCAGCGCGGATCGTCTCCTCCTCACGACGGCCGAGCAGACGCAGCCGCCCGCGCAGCGCGGCTTCGACGCGCGCGACTACCTCTTCTGGATGGCACGGCTTGGTTATCCAATCGTCGGCACCGAGCCGCAGTCCGCGCACGCGTTGAGCGACCGTCGAGCGCTCTGTGCAGACCAGCACCGCCATCGCCGGCACTTCCTCGGCGACGCGCTCGAGCCATTCCCAGGCAGCCGGCCCGAACAGCGCGACGTCGACGACCAGCGCGTTGACGCGCGCGGCCGCGAACTCGTCGAGGCGCGGCGGCGCCTCGAAGCGGCGGCAGCGCCAGCCGAGCGCTTCCGCGCGCTTGAGCAGAACCTGTACGAACCCGGTGTCGGTATCGAGCACCGCCAGCGTGACGGCCATTACTGCGAGCGTACCCCAGCCGCGTGATCGGGGCCCGCGCGTGGGCACGAGGAGTTCACACGTCGTTCACAACCTCGCCACAGCCCGGTAACAGGCTTCCGCTCAGTCCCTGTGAATCTCGCCGGCCAGACCGCGCAAGCGAGAGAAGGAGATCGGAAGTGCGAAAGATCCGCTTAGCGAGCTTCTCGATGGCCGTGATCGCGGTTTCGGGACTGGCCGCTTGCGGTGGCTCGGGAGGTGGCTCGAAGGGCCTCTCGGGCACCATCCGCATCGACGGTTCGAGCACCGTCGCCCCCCTCAGCGAGGCCGCCGCCGACGAGTTTCAGAAGGAGCATCCCGGCGTGCGCGTAACCGTCGGCACGTCCGGTACCGGCGGCGGATTCGAGAAGTTCTGTCGCGGCGAGATCGACATCTCGGATGCGTCGCGGCGAATCGAGCCTGACGAAGAGGCGCTCTGCCGCAAGAACGGTGTCGCGTGGGCGGAAGTGCAAGTCGCCAACGACGGCATTGCGGTTGTCACCGCCAAGAACAACGACTTCCTGAGCTGCCTGACGGTCGCCGAGCTGCGCAAGATCTGGGACCAGGGCTCCAAGGTCAAGACCTGGAACCAGGTGCGCCCGAGCTTCCCGAACCGTCCGATCGAGTTGTACGGACCGGGCACGGACTCCGGCACCTTCGACTTCTTCACCGAGAAGATCAACGGCGAGGAAGGGCGCAGCCGCACCGACTACAACGCCAGCGAGGACGACAACGTCCTCGTCCAGGGCGTCTCGGGTAACCCCAACTCCCTCGGTTACTTCGGGCTCTCCTACTACGAGCAGAATCAGGACAAGTTGAAGCTCGTGAAGATCGACGCCGGCAACGGCTGCGTCGCACCGAGCAAGGAGACGGTCCAGAACGGCACCTACAAGCCGCTCTCGCGTCCGCTCTTTATCTACCCGAGCCGCAAGGCGCTCAAGCGCCGCGAGGTGCGCGAGTTCGTGCGCTTCTACATCGACAACGAGGCGAAGCTGACCAAGCGCGCGCTCTTCGTCGACCTAACGGACGCGCAACAGCGCCGCGCGCGTCAGGAAGTCGAGCGACTGGCCCGCTGAGGAGGAACGCTGCCGACCTCTGATTCGAGCAACGTCGGAGCGATCGTCGCCCCGAGACGCCCGGTCGGGCGTCTCGGGGCGCGGCGCGTTCGCTGGAGCGAGCGCTTTGCGTTCGCCGCCCTAGCGACGTGTGCGGTGCTCTCGGTCGCAACCACGGTGGGGATCGTGGTGGCGTTGCTGATTCCCACGATCGAGTTCTTCCAAACGGTCGACCTTTTCGACTTTCTCACGGGCACCAAGTGGTCGCCGCTCTTCGCCGACGCACACTTCGGTGTGTTGCCGCTCGTCAGCGGGACACTGTTGACAACTTTTTGGGCCCTCTGCATTTGCATCCCGTTCGGGCTCGGCGCAGCGATCTACCTGAGCGAGTACGCGCCCGAGCGGGCCCGCCGCATCCTTAAGCCAATCCTCGAGGTGCTGGCGGGTATCCCGACGGTCGTTTACGGCTTCTTTGCGCTCGTCTTCGTGACCCCGCTGCTGCAGAAGATCTGGTTCTTGCCGGGTAATCCACCCTCGACCTTCAACGCGCTCTCGGCGGGTCTTGTGATGGGCGTGATGATCTTGCCAACGGTCGCGTCGATCTCTGAAGACGCGATGTCGGCAGTGCCGCGCGGGCTTCGTGAGGGCGCCTTCGCCCTTGGCGCGACGCGGCTACAAGTGGCTACCCGAGTGGTGGTGCCAGCGGCCCTCTCGGGCATCGTCGCGAGCTTCGTGCTCGGCATCTCGCGGGCCGTCGGGGAGACCATGATCGTGCTGATCGCGGCCGGCAACCAACCCAACCTCACGATCGATCCGACCAAGCCGGTCCAGACGATGACCGCGTTCATCGCAGCGGCCGGCATCGGCGACCAGCCGACCGGCAGCATCGGCTACAAGACGATCTTCGCCGTCGGCACCACGCTGTTCGTGATGACCTTCCTCATGAACCTCGTGAGCGCGCGCCTGGTGCGCCGCTTCCGGGAGGCGTACGAGTGAACGCCGCCGACACGATCGCGGTGCGCGAAGCGGTCGTTACGCGCCTGCGCGAAGGGCGTTCGCAGCGTTTGCGTTGGCGAGAACGCGCGTTCGCGGCGCTTCTGTTCGCAAGCTTGGCGATCGGCATCGTGAGCCTCGTGACGCTGCTCGTGACGATGGTCGTTCGCGGCGCTGATCGCCTCGATCTGCGACTCGTCCAGAACTTTCCCTCGAGCACGCCCTCGCTTGCCGGCGCGCAGTCGGCGATCCTCGGCACGATCTGGATCATCTCGATCGTCGCCCTCACGGTCGTGCCGATCGGTGTCGGGGCGGCCATCTACCTCGAGGAGTACGCCGACCGCAACCGCTGGTGGAACCGCCTGATCGAATTGAACATCCAGAACCTGGCGGCGGTTCCTTCGATCGTTTACGGCATCCTCGGCCTCGCTTTTTTCGTGCGCGGGCCACTGGGACTGGGCCCGACGGTGCTGGCCGCAGCACTAACGCTCTCTTTGCTGGTGCTCCCGATCGTCACGATCGCCGGCCGCGAGGCGATTCGATCGGTTCCGAACTCGATCCGGGAGGCCTCGTTCGCGCTCGGCGCTACGAAGTGGCAAACGATCAGGCGCCAGGTGCTGCCGGCCGCCATTCCCGGGATCGCCACCGGCTCGATACTCGCGCTCTCCCGCGCGATCGGAGAGGCCGCGCCGCTCACCCTGCTGGGCGCCCTGACGTTCGTGCAGTTCAACCCAAGCGGCCCACTCAGTCCCTTTACCGCCCTGCCGATCCAGATCTTCGCCTGGATTTCGCGGCCGCAAGAGGAGTTCCGGATGCTTGCCGCCGCCGCGATCGTCGTGTTGCTAGCGATACTGCTGGCGATGAACGCCTTCGCGATCTGGATCCGCGACCGCTACCGCCACCGCTGGTGACCGAACCGGACTGGAGACCGCGAAGTGACGGCTAATAGCGACCAGGGGGACGCCATGCAGGGGACCTCGGCAAAGACACCGACGGCGGCTGGCGAAGCCGCTGCGCCGGAGCGACCGCTGGTGAAGCTGGACGCGGGCGTGATGCAGCGTGAGGGCGCGGCTGCCGCCCCTCAGGTCGAACCGATCATCGAGCTTGAACGGGTGAGCGTCCGTTACGACGGCAAGCCGGCGGTCCGCAACGTCACATTCGACGTCGGCAGCAATTTGATCACCGCCTTGATCGGGCCGTCCGGGTGCGGGAAGAGCACCTTGCTGCGCTGCCTTAACCGCATGAACGATCTGATCCCCGGAGCCGTCGTCGAGGGCAAGATCCGCTACCACGGACAGGACATCTACGACCCCGAGGTCGACCCGGTTGAGCTGCGCAAGCTGATCGGGATGGTCTTCCAAAAGCCCAATCCGTTCCCGAAGTCGATCTACGACAACGTCGCCTACGGCCCGCGTGTGACCGGGATGAAGGGCAACCTCGACGAGATCGTCGAGCGGGCCCTGCGGAGGGCGGCCTTGTGGGACGAGGTTAAGGACCGTCTCAAGGACAACGCCTACAGCCTCTCCGGCGGCCAGCAGCAGCGGTTGTGCATCGCTCGCTGTTTGGCGGTCGAACCGGAAGTGATCTTGATGGACGAGCCGTGCTCGGCGCTCGATCCGATCTCCACGGCGCGCATCGAGGACTTGATGGTCGAGTTGAAGGAGCGCTACTCGATAGTGATCGTCACCCACAACATGCAGCAGGCAGCACGAGTCTCGGATATGACGGCGTTCCTCACCGTCGAAAGCGACGAGCACGGTGTTCGGGCCGGTGAGCTGATCGAGTTCGGCCCGACCGAGCGGATATTCACGAATCCCGCAGACCCCCGCACCGAGGCTTACGTCACCGGCAAAATGGGCTGAGCGGCATGCCCGAGCGCGCACGCAAACACTTCCAGGAGGAACTCGCCGAGCTCGAGCAGCAAACGCTGGGCGCGCTCGACATGGTTGTGGGTCAGCTCGACAACGCCATGGAGTCGCTGA
Source organism: Thermoleophilum album (assembly GCF_900108055.1). GTDB lineage: Bacteria > Actinomycetota > Thermoleophilia > Solirubrobacterales > Thermoleophilaceae > Thermoleophilum > Thermoleophilum album. Next base: position 533,050 of record NZ_FNWJ01000001.1, read on the forward strand.
TCCGCCACGACGTCGAACTGGCGAACCTCGTGGTCGCCGATGACGATCGGCTCGATGGCCGCTACTTGGAGGTTCATCAAGGGGTGCTCGGCTTGATCGCGCGCCAGGCACCGGTCGCCGGCGATCTACGCCTGGCCGCCGCGCTCCTCCACGTCATCCGCCACGCCGAGCGGATGGGCGACCACTGCGTGAACATCGCGAAGCTCGTGCCCCTCGACGATCCCCAGCCACGCACCGACGAGGTGCTGCTGGAGAAACTCGCGCGAATGGGGGAGCACGCACGCCTGCAGGTCGTCCAAGCGCGCCGCTCGTTCGCCGAGCGCGACATGCGGATGGCGGTCGACCTCGTACGTCTCGACGACCAGATCGACATCCTTAACCGCGAGTGTTTCGATCGCGTGGTCGAGATCAGCGACGATCAAGAACTGCGCGAGTGGGGTATGCACATGATGCTCGCCGCGCGCAATATCGAGCGGATTGGTGATTACGCCGTAGACGTGGGCGAACAGACGGCCTTCGTGGTGACCGGCCTCTTCCGCGAGTTCCAGGACGCCTCGCACCCCGAACTGACGCCCCGGGTCGAGCCGACCGCCTGATTAGCCACTCGCCGGAGCCCAAGACAACCGGCGCGCCGAGACCCTTCGAGCACTTCGCGGGCTCCCGTACTCCGTACGTGGCACGCACGGAGCGAGGCTGGAATGGCCCGCGGTAGAGGGTGTACTCGACATTGCTCAGTGGTCTCTCAAGTGCCGCGATTGGGAGTTCGAGCAGGTATGCGGCGTGGGGCTGAAAGGGGCGCTCCACAGCGAGTCGCCGAGAAGCAACGAGAGCGCGCGCGGCGGCGAGTGGATCGCTCCGTTCAAGGAGGCGGCGTAGTGAGCCATCGCTCTCACAGCGCGCGACATGAGCCACCTGCGCGAGGGCGCCGCCGAGCTCGCGCTCTGCCGCCAGCCGCGCGCGCACGCGATCGGCGTCGCTGACACACGAGGCAACCGACAAAACGGCAACCGACGAGATCGCGGCGAAGCGCGCGCCTGGCTCGTTAAACAGTCCGACCACCAGCGACCAACCGATCGCCGCTAGCGCCGCCACCAGCGGCAGCGCGGGCGCGTAGTAACGAGCGTTGCCGGAGAAACCGAATGCGGTGCTGAGTGCGACCGCAGCAATCCAGGCAACGACGAGCGTCGCCAGCGTGACCTGGCGTCGGATGGACGATTCGTCGCGTAGATGGCAGTCCCGACAGTGACCGGCACCGCCGGCGCGCAACTTTCGCCAGGCGAGGCCGATTACAGTCACGGCACAGCCGACTAGAGCTGCGGGCCCGAACAGCTCCGCCGCCCCTCGCAGCGAATGGAGCACAGGGTGCTCGGCGGCGGAAGCGGCCCATGGTGGTCGCGAAGCGGCCTGCCGGAAGGCACCGAGGGGATCGCCCGAGCCGAGCCACTCCGGCACCGTCCAAGCGGCGGCCGCGACCGCGCACAGCACGATCCCGATTCGCGGCCGCGAAAGGACCACAGCGCACGCGAGGAGCACGGGCAGCGCCTCTGGGCGGAGGAGAGCGAGCAGGAAGAGGCTCGCCGTCGCCACGGCTGGACGGTTGACGAGCAGGGCGAGTGCCGCTGTCGCAGCCAAGAAAGCCGCCGGCAGGACCTCGTTGCCGGCCGCGAAGTAGCGCAGCCAATCGCCGGAGCCGACGAGCACCAAGGGCGCGAGTACCGCAGCCGCTAGGACACGCCGGTCGCCTGGGAATAGTCGAGCTGCGTAGCTCGCGGTAAGCGCACGGGTCGGCGGACCCGACCGCGAGGGCGTGGCCAGTTGCAGGGCGAGGAGCCCTACTACGAACAACCCGAGCAGCGCGTGGAAGCGGACAAGCAACACCCATGCGGCGGCGGGGACGCTGTCATCGAACACGCGCAGCGGCGAGAGGAGAGCCAAGATGAATGCCGGCAGCGGCTTCCAAGACGGTCCGCCCCTGGTGTCCAGTGTGCCGTGCGCGAGCTCGCGTCCCCAGACAGCCCATGACCACGGGTCATACGTAGGCTGAGGACTCAGCCATGCCGCGCTCGCTAGCGCGCCCGCTAGGGCGAGCGCGATCGTCACAGCGAGCGCGCGCCGGCGCACCCTCAACCGAGGATTCGCTCTTGATCCTCAGCGGTGCCAGGTAGAAGCCACTCGAAGCCTTCACGTGGGGCGCCGAGCGGCAAGTCCGCTGCCACCGGGGCGGCGTGTCGCCGCGGAAACGAGCCGAGCGCTTGCGATTCCGCACCGGGCACCCGTAGCTCCACCTGCACGTTGTCCGGCTCCACCTTGATGAGGTTGTAAGCCGGGTGCGGGAAAGCCCGCGTGCGCAGCGATGCCGCGGTCCCCGAGTGCACGACGAGCATCTCGCCCAAACGCCACGCATACGGAACGTGGCGATGGCCCCCGAGCACTAGGTCGACGCCGTGCGCCGATAGCAGCGCGAGTACGTCGCCTGCGTCCGCCACTTGGTTGCGCTCGCGACCCGTTCCGGGGATCGGCAGCAGGTGGTGGTGACAGACGAACACGCGCAGGTCGGCGGCTTCGTCGAGCGCTGCCGCCAGTGGCGCGTAGTGCTCGCGGCCAATCTCTCCCTCGTCGACGTCCGGCTTGCTCGAATCGACGCCGACTACGGTCACCTGTTCGCCGTCGAGCTCCAGCCGTTTCGTCACCTCCCGGGGGCCCAGCAACCGCTCCCAGTGCAAGTAGCCGACGTGACGGGCGTCGTGATTGCCGGGCACGGCGACCACCTCCAAGCCGTCCAGCCGGCCGAGCGCCGTGCGCACCAACTCGTACTGGTCGGGGTAGCCCTCGTCGGTGAGATCACCGGCGATCACCACCAGATCGGGGCGCAGAGCCGCGATCTCGCCGAGCGCAAGCTCCAGCAGTCGCGGCTCGTGACGGGCGCCGCCTACGTGCAGATCGGAGAGTTGGGCGATCAGGATCACGCGGCCCCGCGCCTGAGCCTACTCGCGATACGCAGCTCCGCCAGGACCCGCGCCGTGCGCAACCGCTCGACGCGTACGTCGGGCGGCCGGGCGGTGCGCGCGGCGCGGGCAACCGGCGGCGATCCAGAAAAGGGTCGACCCGCCCGGCTCGGCGGGGAGGGGAGGCCGGGCGGGCACGGACGCACGTTTGGCGCGTCCGCTCCGGCAAGACGCCACGGGGTCTCGTTGACGAGACGCCGGACGTGCCGCGGTGCGAAGCCGTGGGCAAGGAGTGCGGCGCTGGCGGCCGAGAGCGCTGGAGGGCGCGTCGGTCCGTGTGCATCCGACGCGACCAGATGGGCAAGTCGCCGCTCCACCAAGTCGAGGGCGCGGCGCTCGGCGATCGCACCGTGACGCCCGATCAAGGACAGCGCGTTGACCTGCACGAGCGCCCCCCGCCGCACCAGCTCGATCAAGCGTCGCTCGCCAGCCGGCAGCGGTTCGGCGAGCTCGGGGTGCGCGAGGATCGGCCGGTAGCCGCGGCGCAAAAGCGCCTCGCAGGCACTCGCGAAGGCTGCGTCGAGGCCGTCGAAGGGCGTCTCGACGAGCAGGAAGCGCGAGTTCGCAACACGCCCCGCGTCTGCCCTCCCACCTAACGCAACCAGTTCCAGGAGTCGGGGGTCCAAGCGCAGCGCAAGATCCGCTGCGACCTCTGCCCCGGCCAGAATTGTTAGGTCGACCTGTGCTCGCCGCAGCTCACTGCGGAAAGCGACGACCGCACGCAGGATCTGCCGTGGATCGTGGACGTGGTCGCGCCGCAGATGCGGTGTACAAACCACCGCCGCGGCACCGTCGGCACGCGCGGCGCGCGCCAGCGCCAAGGCTTCACGGACCGAAGCGGGGCCGTCGTCGATCGCGGGCAACAGGTGGAAGTGCAAGTCAACACGGCCGGCAATCACCCCATGCTCGCTTAAGGTTTCGTCAAACCGACCGCTTGCCTCTTCCCAATCAGTCTTGGTTGGCGCCCTCGGCTCACTCGTAGCGTTGGTCGGAAACATCAGCGCGAACGATCGGCGGCGACCGCACGGCCCCCGTGAAGATTGCGTCAAGCAGTCGTTGCGATCGCGTTAACGGGACGCCGCTGGCGAATCGGCTCTCCGCGCTTCTCAGATAGAGGGAGAGAGACGGCGTCGCCGTCGGCGCCGGGCGCGCGGATGCAGAAAACGGCCGGCACGAAGGCGAGCTACCGCGGTTCCGTTAACGCGCTTTTCACTTTTGGGCACCAGGGTCTTAACGCGTCGAGGCCAAGGCGCAGCGACGCTCGGCGCATGGAAACCAGCGAAAAGCTTTGGGCACTCCTCGCCGCCGGGATCACCGTGACGGGGACGCTCCTGATCGGTAACGCCGCGTTCTTCGTCGGGCTCGGCGTGGCGCTCGCGGGAACGCACACGCTGCGCGCCCTACGCGGCGCTCCGCTCAGCGGCCCACGCGGCGGATTCCGGCTTCCGAAACCATCTCCTCGAGCGCCCGCAGCCCGTAGGCTTCGACCGGGCCGAGCGCTCCCGACCCGCTGACCGCCCCCTCCTGAGCGCGCGCGCCCGCGATCGCCAGTATGCGGGCGGTGAAGTCGTAGGCGTTGTCGCCCGCGAGCTCCACGTAAGCGAGCTCGCGTCCCGTCCGGTCGTAGGCGATCGCGACGATCCGCGACCCTACTCGCGCGCGGACGGCGTCCGATGGTCCCTGGCCGGATGCGTGGATCCGCTCCGAAAGCGCCTGCGTGACGCGCTTCGTGCCAGGCACTAGACGCGCAAGCGACGCCAAGGCCGACACCACCTACATCGGGCGCGAGAGCGCCGCGAACCAACCGAGGTAAACGTTGACCTGCTCGAGTTGTGGGAACGAGCGCGGCAGCGCGTAGTGCTCGCTACCACCGACCGAGACCGCCTTGCGAGCACCCTTGCTCGTGCGGAACGTCCGCACACGCCGTGCCGCCCGCTCGCTGCGGATACCGCCGTCTCGGAAGGCGAACGATGGTTCACCGATGACGCCGACCAGGGAAGCGCGGGTGCCACCGCTCATAGCCGAGGGCGACGGTGGCCCATCGACGAAGTAGCCGATGTCGACGCGGGCGGCGTCCTCGCCCGCTTCCTCGACAGCGAGCGCCGCCGCCAAGTTGCCGGGGACGTAGTCGTAGCCCATCGCCGTCATCAGGGCCGCGCCGGCAGCTTGCGCACGCGGCCCGTACTCCTCGAAGACTGCGCGCATGAAGGGAGGCTCACCGGTCGAGTCGAGGTATGTACAGGGCGCCGCGACCGCAGCCTCGAGCGCCGCGTAGCCGTAGCGCTGGAAGGGACCGACGGTAGTGATAAGCACGTCTCCGCGCTCGACCAAGCGCCGTACCGATGGTGGATCGGCCGCGTCGGCGATCGCGATCTCGAGGTCGTCGCGACCGAGCTCGTCCCGCAGCCGCTCCAGGCGATCACGGCTACGCCCAGCTAGCACCGGCGCGACCCCGCGCGCGACGAGCTCGCGCGCGGTCAACGCGCCGGTAAAACCGCTGGCACCGAACAGCACTACTCGGCCGGCCATCGCGCGCAGCCTAACCGAGCTAGGCGGCCCGCTCACGTTGACCGGCGGCGAGTTTGCGCAGCAGTGCCGCGAGCTCCGATGCCTGCTGCTCGTCCAGCGCTGCGCCCAAGTGCTCGCGCACGGTGCGGTCGTGGAGCGGGCGCATCCGTTGGTAGATCCGGCGACCTTCGGCGGTTAGCAGCACGTGATAACCGCGTCGATCCTTCGGACAGCGGCGGCGCTCGACAAGCCCGGCCTGCTCGAGCCTGTCGAGGAGCCGCGTGAGCCCGCTCTTCGAGAGGTTTACGTGTTCGACGAGCTCGCGCGGTCGCAGCGATCCTTCCGGGGCCCGAGCGAGCGCCTGTAACACCTCGTACCAGCCGAGCGGTGGCAGTGACGCGCCGGCGAACGCTCGCTCGAGCGCGCAAACGACGGCCGCATGCGCGCTCGCCAGAGCGCTCCAGGCAGCCCGATGTGCGGGCCCCGCGGCCTGGCTTGCACGAGCCGAGGGCTTGTCCTCGCGCTTCGGTCCGGCCCTTCTGCTTGCCACGTCTGTCACGACCTCAGTGTAAGGGTGCCGGCGTATTAGTTGCCTGAGCAACAGTTGTGCTGCTACCTTTCGTCGCGACGGTCGTTGCACCTACAACTGATGCGCCCGCAACAACAGCAGGCGCGGATAGGAAGGAGGTAGCGATGAGCACACCGACGAAGGTTGCTGTCGAACCGGGTACCTACAAGATCGATCCGGTCCACTCCCAGGTCGCCTTCGAGATCGAGCACCTAGGAATCGCCACCTTCCGTGGCCGGTTCCGCTCCTTCGACGGCTTGCTTCGTTTCGGCGAAGACGGCCGCCTGGAAGCCGCCGAGGGAGAGATCGATGTCCGCAGCGTCGACGTGCAAGACGAGATGCTGTCGCAGCACCTTTTGAGCGACGAGTTCTTCGCTGCCGAGAAGTTCCCGACCGCGCGCTTCCGCAGCACCGCGATTGAACCCGTAGGTGACGATCGCTACCGGGTTCGTGGCGACTTCGAGCTCAAGGGCCGCACCAACGAGGTGGTGCTCGATGCGCGCGTTAAGGGCGTGGCCCGCGATCTCCAGGGCAAGCTGCGGGTGAGCGTGGCTGCCGAGGGCCAGATCGACCGCCACGCGTGGGGGATCGACTGGGACCACACGCTCGAGGGCGGGGTCAAGGTGATCGGCGACAAGGTCCGGCTGCTGATCGAGATCGAGGCGCAACGGCAGTGAGCGACTCGACGGCACGCGCTACCCGCGAGCTTGACGCAGCGGCTGCTCGACCCGTCGAGCAGCCGCTGCGGGTGCTCGTGCTGGTTGGAAGCCTGCGACGCGATTCCTACAACCGCCGCCTCGCCCGCGCGTTCAGCGAGGAAGCGCCGCAGGGCCTGGAGCTCGTCGAGTGGCCGCGCCTCGCCGAGCTTCCCCACTACAACGAGGATCTCGAGGACGATCCACCGCTCGCCGCTGTGCAGTTGAGGCGCGCGGTGGCTGCGGCCGACGCACTCCTTCTGATCACCCCCGAGTACAACGCCGGGCCGTCGAGCGCGATCAAGAACGCGGTCGATTGGGCGTCGCGACCACCCGGGCGCGCCCCGATCGCCGGCAAACCCGCGGCCGTGGCCGGTGCCAGCGTGTCGTCGTTCGGCGCGTTGTGGGCCCAGCAGCAGCTGCGGCGGGCGCTGCTGATCGCCGGCGCACGGCCACTGGAGCGGGAGTTGCCGGTCGCACGCGTCGACCAACGGTTCGCGGGCAACCGCCTGCGCGACGCCGGGCTCCGGCAAGAGCTACGCGCGCTACTCGAGGAGCTCGCGACCGCTGCCTGCAGCCAGCTAACGACACCGCAAGCGACTGCGGCTGCGCGCGGAAGCACGAGCTGACCGTAATCCGAGCGCCGGAGGTCAGGCGCGGCGCCTGACGACGCCCGGCCACGGCCCCTGACGACGCCCGCTTGCAGTGTTAGCTTAGGTGCGCCCGTCGAATGGGCACGGTTGAAAGGAGGATCCTTGGAGACTCCCCCAGCGAGTGGCTCCATTCAAGACCCGGCGGGCGATCGGGGTGTTTCCTCCCCTCAGGCATCGGAGCCTGGCGCTGTGCATCAGCAAGCCCCAGCCCCGCCGCCCCCACCTGCCGCACCGCCACCGCCTGTTGCCACCGAGCGCCTGCCCGCGGCACGCATCGAGTAGTTCCCGCTGCTCGATCGCGAGGCCCGGAGACGCCACGAGACCGACGTCCAACTTTCTTTCGCGATGTATCTGGTGCTCGGCTTTTTGACGCTCGGCATTTACTCGATCTACGTGCACTACAAGTTGATCGCCAGGCAGCGCGACCACTTCCGCAGGATGTTGCGGTTCTGCGACGACCTTTTGCGGGTAATCGAGGAGCGCGCCGAAATCACCGGGCAAAGCGAAGCGCTGGCCGCCGAGATCGCCGAGGTTCGTTCTCTCAAGGAGCGCTTCGACGAAGTTCATCGCAAGCGCCAGCGCAGCCCTGGGCTCTGGATCGTGTTGAGCATCCTCAGCTTCGGCTTGCTGTTCTTCTACGTTCTCTACTTCCTCAACGACGACCTGGTGGAGCATCAGCAGATCGAGGCCGAGTATCTCGAGCGGGCGTCGCTGCTTCTCAACAAGCTCGGTGTCGGGAGGCACCCGGTGATCGTCGAACAGGTGGTTCCCGACCGCAGCTTCCCGCTCTACCTGATCCTGACGATCGTCACGCTCGGTCTGTTCGAGTTGTACTGGGCGTACGCGCGCATCAAAGACGGCAACGAGCACTTCAACGAACACGCGCGCTTCGAGGATCAGCTGCTGTCCCTGATCCGCGCCTACGCGTAGGCGGGCGCCGGCGTCGGACGCGGTCTGCTCAGGAGCGGTGGAGCACATCCGCGGTCGACAGATCGAGCGGGACAGGCTTCCGCCGCCTCCCGATCACGCTGCCGGCTGGAAGCTCGACCCCCGCGATCGGCGCTACCTCCGTTACTGGGACGGTCGCTCTTGGACGGATGCGGTAGCGCCAGCGGCACCGGGCGGCGCGGCGGTGGCGGCGCCGCCCGGCTGGTACGGGGATCCTGCGAACGCCTCGCTGCAGCGCTTATGGGATGGTCAAAGGTGGACCGACCAAACGCGTCCGGCGGCTACGCAGCGACGGGGACCGCCGCCCCCCAGTGAGCACCCTTTCGAGGGTCCCGACTGGCCGGCGTGGAGCGGACCTCTGGCGTTCATAGCCGCTGCGATCGGTGGCTTGCTCGCGGCCTTGCCGCTGATCTTGAGCAAGGAGCGAGATCCCGTCTGGTGGATCGGCTCGACGTTCGGGCAAGAACTTCTGTTCGTGTTGTTAGCGCTGGCGGTCGCCGCCCGCAGCGCTCGGCCACGGCCGTGGCACTTCGGCCTCGCCGGAACCACACCGCGCCAGCTCGCGACGTGGCTGGCGGTGGCAGTTGGCGGCTACAGCGTGTTCATCTTGCCGGCATTGTTGGCGAGCGGGGAGACCGACCGCCGCGAGGTGTTGCCGGAACTCGCCGGCCGCAGCGACGCTGCGGTGCTCTGGCTGTTGGCCGCGTTGATCGTCGTGACCGCGCCGATCACCGAGGAGTTCTTCTTCCGCGGCTTCTTCTACCGGGCTTTACGCAACCAACTCGAGTTCGCGCCCGCCGTGCTCGCGAACGGACTGGTCTTTGGGCTCGCTCACCTACCGAGCGAACCGGGCGCCTTCGTCCCGCTGACGCTCTTCGGCGCGCTGCTGTGCATTGTTTACGAGCGGACGGGCTCGCTTCTTCCCGCGATCACCATCCATTCGCTCAACAACACGATCGTGCTCGCCTTCCCCGCGCATCTGCCAGTCCAAGCCCTCACCCTCGGCTTGCCGGTGATCTTGGGTTCGCTGGTGCTCAGCCTGACGCTGCGCGACACCCCGATGCGCGAGCGCGACCGCAGTTACGGATAAGGGTCGGCCTGTCCGGCCGCCCCTCCACACTCGGTCGTAGCTACGCCGCCCCCGGGACGACGTTCCCGAGGATGACGCTCAGCGCGCGCCACGCAGCTTGAAATCGTTGGACTGCCGCTTACTGGGCGGCGTGATCAAGAGGCGCTCGACCGCCTCGATCGACTCAGAAGGGCCGATCAAGAGCAGGCGGTCATGAGGCTGCAAGGGCTCGCGTTGTGACGGGCGGTAGCGCCAGCGCGATCCGCGACCAATCGCCAATACCCTCATCCCGGTGCGTTTCTCGAGGCGCAGCTCTTCGAGGGTCGCGCCGCACGCAGAGCGATCAGGCGCATGCTGTGTGCAGCGATCTACCCCTGCTCGACGCCGGAGCCGTCGAGCTCGCTCGCAGCGACGACGGCCGCGGCGAACTGAGCCGAAAGATCAGCCCAGTCAGTCCCAGCGAGGGCCGCGGTCGGGGGATTGCTCGATCACGCGCTGGCCTTGAGTGCAGATCAGCTCAGGGCCTTTCTATCCCACCGTAATGGGCGGCGCCGGACTCGAACCGGCGACCTCCTGCTTGTAAGGCCCATCCGGGGGTTTCCGGCTCTCACCGTCTGTTGCTTTTTGCAGGGAAAATGCGGGCGGCGGTTTCCCGCTGTTGCCGTTTTGGCAAGCGTGATGCTTGCCAAACGCTTGCCAGTTCGAGGGTGCGGTAGGCGTCCTCGAGGGCTCGCCGGCGCTGCTCGCGCTGCTGGTGGGTGCGCAGCTCGTGGGTGTAGATCGCGAGGGTCACGGTGGGGGTTGCGTGCCCCAAGTGCCAGGCCACCTGGTCGGGTCCGAGCCCTTGGGCGATGAGCAGGGTTGCGCAGGTGTGGCGCAGCGAGTGGGGCGTTGGTGGGGGCCCCTGGCGCGCGCCGAGCACCTCGGGGAAGGCGGGGCGGCCGTCCACCAGCTTTGCGGCTTTGAGGGCGCGGTTGAACGCGCGACGGATGTTCGCGCTGTCGAGCGGTGCGCCTGTTTCGGCCACAAACACATAGTCGTCGGGTTGCGACCAACCTGACTGGGCGCGGAGCTCAAGTAGCCGCTTTGCGAGGGCGCGTGTTAGTGGCACGACGCGCCGGGACGCCGGGGTTTTGAGGGGCCGCTCCCGCCCGTGCTTGTCGAGCTGGCGCTCGATCCTGCAGGTCGCGGCGGCCGGGTCGGTGAGGTCGAGGTCCCGCCAGCGGAGCGCCCGCGCTTCCCCGAGCCGCGCACCGGTCACGGCGAGCAGCTCGAACAGGCACCGCCAGCGGGGGGTGTCGCACGCCTCGAGTAGCGCGCTGAGCTCTTCGGGTGTGAGCGCGCGGCGGCGCGCCTGGGTGTGGGGCGCTGGGCGCTCCGCCCGCTCAAGCAGCAGCGCAGGGTTCTCGCCCCGCCACCCGCGGCGCCTCTGAGCCCACCGGAAGCTGTTGCGGGCAGCGGCGACGGCTTTCGCGATGGTGCTGTCGGCGTAGCCGGCGCGGCGCAACTCGGAGACGCGGCGCGCCAGGTCCTCGGGGGTTAGGTGGTCGAGCCTGCGGCGGCGCAAATCACCGAGGAGGCGCGCCCCCACCTTGTAGGCCTCGAGCGTGGATTCGCGGACCGCCGCCTGTTTTTCGGCAAGCCAGTTGTCGCACGCCTCGCCGAGGGTGAGCGGCACCCTCGGCCGCGGCAGCTCGCCGCGGGCGCGGAACCCCCGCAGCTCGTCCCGCAGCTTGCGCGCGTCCGTGAGCCTGGGGCCCGCGGTGCGGAACCGTTGCCTGCCGTCGGCGTCCCGCACCACCACCTCGTACACGGGGCCGGTGCGCGTTTCACGCACCCACACGCCGGGTTCGACTCGCCGCCTGCGCGCCACCGCGCCACACCCTACGGGGCGTTTCGCTCCCCAGCAAGCCAGCGGTCGACCTCGCTGCGGCGGACGCGCCGTTTGCCGTTTGGGGTGTGTTGGACGGTGCGCAGCTCCCCGCGGTTCGCAGCATCCACAAGGCGGTGGTAGCTCACCTTGGCGTACCGGGCGGCGTCCCGCATCGTGAGCCACTCGTCCCGCTCCATCCGCCGCTCGATACGCTCGTAGACGCGGTCGGCGACAAGCTCGGCGATGGCTTCCGCGAGCGGTTGGAGGGGGCCGAGGTTGCCGTTCACTGCTCCCTCTCCTTGAGGCGCTGTTTGAGGGTTGTGAGCGCCGTGTGGGCGTGTTGGGCGTGGCGGGTGGCTTTTCGGGCGAGGGTGAGCGCCCCACCTTCCAGGGGGTGGGTGCGGTCGAGCAGCGCGAGCCACCCCGCGAGGTCTGCGGCCTCCTCGAGCGCCTCGTCGAGAAGCGCGGTTGCGGGGCGCTGCAGGTTCCGGTTGCGGTAGGTGGCCTCCCCGGCGTTGAGGCGCGCGGCCGCGTGGCGGGCGAGCTCGCCGCGCGCACCGAGCCGCCCAAGGTGGCGGCGCCACCTCAACCCCACCACCCCCCTTTGAGGGTGCGGGCCGCAACAGCGAGCCTGAGCGCCTCAGGCGCCCACTCGGGCAGCAGGTCGCTCGCGAACCTGTCGGGGAGTTGGGCGAGCTCCCTGCGCCAGGCCCGCTCGATCGGTGCGCGGTCGCGCGGGTTGGGCCACAGGTGGCGCAGCGTTTCTGCGAGCGGGTCGGGCAGCTGGCCGTTCACAAGCCACCACCCCCCCGGGTGTCGTCCCGGGACGACGCTCGCTCGGTCGCGTGGGCGCAGTAGCGGCAGCCCGGCCGGTAGCCGTTGTCGGGCCGGTCGGGGTCGACGTGCGCGGGGCACGCGCGTTTTGTTCCGCTGCCAGCGTTGTCGCCAGCAGGGGGTGATAAGCCACCGTTCGCAAGATGATCATCAGTGATGTATAGGGGGTGATCATCTTGCGGGGATCCCTTTTCTGAAGCCGAATTCGCAAGATGATCATCTTGTGGGGCGTTGTCGGGCAGTTCCCACTCCCACCTACCCCGCCCGCGGTTTCCCTGCGAGAGGCGCTTCCTTCTGATGCCAAGCCCGGCCGCTGCGCGCCTTAAGGTCATCTCGCTGATCCCCTCCTCCCGGGCCTCCGCGAGGATGTCTCTCACCGCCACGGGCCCGTCGCTGAGCACCTCCCGGAGGAACGCTTCCGCCCTCTCGCGCGCGCCCGCCTCGCCGTGACCATCCGCGTCAAGCAGGTCCGCTGCCGAGACCGCAACCTCGCCCTCGATGACGGTGCGAGCCGCGAGCACCCCGTCGACCCTCACCGGCTCTATGCGCATCGCGAGGCCCGGAGCGAGCCACGACAGGTTGGACTTAGCGTGAGCCAGTACACGGCGGTCGCTGTCGAGATCGTCGGGGTCTCGAGCGAGCAGCAGCACGCTGCGGGCGGCGGCGGGCATCCCGATCGACCCACCGACTCTGTAGAGCGGGTGGTTTCCGTGCATCTGCGTCTTGTTCAGGTGGGCGACAACAACCACGGCGCAGGCGGTTGCCTCGGCGATCCGTGCGAGCGGGCCGAGCGCCTGCCTGACGGACTGGTCGCGCCAGGAGTGCACCCGCTCGTCGAGGTGGGCGCTCAACGGGTCTATCACCACTAGCTGCGCGCCGTTTGCCCGAGCCTGCTCCTCGAGGAGGGGGGCGTCACTGGGCAGAGCGAGCCGATCGTCGCTGTCGCCTTCGCGCACCCTGATGACGTGCACTAGTTCGAGGTGCGCACCCGCCGCCTCGAGCCGGGGCCGGATCACCGCTGCTGCGTGATCCTCTCCCGAGACGAGCAGCACCGCCCCACCCTGCTGGGTTACCTGGGCGGCGAGCCAGCAGGTGAGCATTGACTTTCCGGCCCCAGGGTCGCCTACCAGCAGTGTTAGCGCGCCGAAAGGCACGCGCGGCTCCCAGAGCCACCGCACAGGCTGCGGCTTGATACTCGCGGCGCTCACGGTCTCCACCCGCCGCCGGGGCGCGCCTTGCCCGCCCGGCGCCTGCCCCGCGGGCTCGTAGCGGGAGGCGCTCTCCGCGACCTTCCGCACCTCCGCCTCCGGGAGCGGCGGGTCGCACCGCTCCGCGTTCAGTGTGAGCAGCACCTCCTCGAGCTCGGCGGGGCTGTAGCCGCGGCCGCGGAGAGCGCAGGCCTCGCGGAACAGGCGGTCGTTGCGCTCACCCACACACCACCGCGCACCGCGCGAGCCAGTGGGGTGTGCCGGCTTGTGGCGATGCGCCACCGCCTCAAGCAGCCACCCGGGCGGCTGCGCAACCTCGGCGAGACGCAGCCAGCGGTAGCGGCGCCCGCCCACCACCGACGGGGGGACGACGACGTACCCGCCCTCGCCGCGCACATCAACACCCGGGAAAACCTGGGTCCTGCAGCGCACCTCGACGCCCTCGGGGAGGCGGAAGTAGAGGTGGCGCCCGCCCGACGGCGTCGCGACCGTCACCGTCGCGGGGAGCGGACCGTGCTCGCGCTCGAGCCGCTCGAGCGTCCCCAGCCCCTCCTCCCCGTCGATGTCGAGCACCCACAGGCCCGAGGCGCTCCCGGTCCGCAACCCCAGGTTCAGGGGGAGCGTGTCGCCGCTCTCGCTCACCCCCCACCACTCGGCGATGCGAGTGGTGTCGCTGGTGGCGTCCTTGAAGCCGCGGGGCGTTGCGGGCTCCTTCCTGTCCTTGGCGCACGGAAACACCGGGAGGCCGAGCCGCGCGAGGCGGCACGCCGCGCCGTAGGTGCGGGTGTAGTGGGCGAGCGCCTCGGGGATCGCGAGCGTAGAATCCCCCGCGGAGAGGGTTGTTTTTGCGCCCCCGCTCGCAAGGGCGGGGGCGCTCCTGTTTACGCAGCGCACATTTGCCCTCCTGTGTGTCGTGTTGCGCGCCCCCACGGGTCGGGGACGCGCCCAACGAGCGCCCACACACCGGTGTGTGGGCGCAGGCCCAGCGTTAGGCCGGGCTCGAAAGACGCTCTAATGAACTCGCCGCAAACAACAGGGCGAGACGCACAACACACAACACGCTGCGGCCACCGGCCGCCCCGGCAACCCCAGCGGCGGCGGCCACCACAAGATGGGTCGTCAGCGTCGGGGTCGCCGCCCGGCCCAGCCCGGCACGCGCCACGCCTAGCCGCGCGACGGGCACGCTGGCGGGGGCGGCGTGCGCGGCGCGCCACCAGGCAAAGCGTCCGCCCCTTGGGTTTCGCGAAGGCGCGCCTCGGCGACACTGGGGCCGCGACCCGCACCCTCTCACACACTCGCCCCGCCTCATCCCCCAAAGCTGCGCGCGCGGCACTCTCGCTCACGACCCTGTGCCGCAGCAGACGCCGGAGCGCGCGCAGCCGGTAGCCCACCTCCTGCGCCCGCAGCGCACACTCCCGCTCCTCCCAGTCGAGCTCCGTCAGGTCGAGGTGATCCCACGCGACCGGGTCCATCTGGGTTATTGGGTGGGTGATCTCTGCGAGCAGGGATGCGAGCTCCCACTCGAGAGCGTCCAGTAGCCGGAGCGCCACCCCGCGGTCACGCAACCGCCAACCCCAGGATCCCGGACGCGGCGCGGCGTCAAGAGCGCGCACTCGGCGGCGCAGCCGCTCGAGGTGTCTACCCGGCAGGCTGCGGCGGCGACCGGGGCGTGCACGCGCCAGCAACCCCGGCCTGTGGGGCCAGCCGCTGGGCGCACGCTCGGCGCGATGCGGCCGTGTCGCAGCTACGTGTTCTGTGTGTGCTTGACGCACCGAGGCAAGGATGCGCCCCCTTGCGGACGGAAAGAAAAATCTCGGAGCTACACCGCACAAAAGCGCTTGGGGGCCGCAGCCCGCTAAGGGCGGCGACCCCCGCAGCACACACAGAACACATCCAACGGTACCGCGCTTACCAGACGTAAGTGCGGACCCCGGGTTCAGGGGCTCAGCGCGGGGGGCGCTGCACCAGAAGCGCGAGCGCGAACAGTGTTCTCGCTTCCTCGTCGGTAAGCGAGCCCACAGCCCGCAGGGCGAGCTCCGCGCTGCGCACAAGCTCGAGCACCTCGCCGCGGTTAAACATCTTGACGTGGTCGTAGTCCGCGGCCTCCCGCTCTTTGCGGAGCGTGCTGAAACGCTTCGCGAGGTCTCGCACCGTTGCGTTGCGGGCAAGGGTTGCGCGCGCCAGATGGCCAAGCTGTTTCGCGCGCGGGTCGTGAAGCGTCGGGGCGCCCCTGCCGGATGCGGCACGCAGCGCCCGATCGAGCGCCGCGTGATCGATCTGTCGGCGCAGCACAGAGAGATCGCCGGGCGCCAGGTGCGCGAGCGACGCACCCGCCAGCCGCTCGGTCAAAGCGTGGAATACCGCGTAGTAGGCGGCCGAGACTGCGCGACGCAGCCCGACTTGAGGGGGTCTGCCGCGACCCGCTGCGCTCGGCACTAAGTCCCGCGCGTGTCCGAGCAGCTTTTGGGGCGAAAAGCCGGGAGCTACCGAATAGCCGCTAGCCACACCCGTGGGTTATCGGCAGCTACTCGAGGTCAGCGGGGTCGATGTGCTCGGGACGGAACCGCACGAAAGTGTCCTCCACCCCCAGCACGTCCCAGCCACCGACCCGATCCAGCGCCTCATCAACGGCGTCCTCGATCGCCCGCAAACACTCGTCGGGCCAGGTGCCCTCAGGTTCAGGCGGGTCGTTGAGGGTCACCTCGACCAGCAGGTTCGGCTCCCCGTCGAGGGTCCACCAAAGATCGAACGCAACACCCTTCACCTCGACGTGGCCGCACTCGGCCGCGGCCCGCTCAACGGCCTCGCGGACCTGCGCTTGCACCTCCTCGCGTGTCGCAGCTGTCGCAGGCATTGGCTCGAAGCGGGGCGTGTGGCTCCCGCCTTCATCTCAGCAGATCGGCGGCGCACAAGCAATCGTTAGCGCCGCGCAGACGCTATGAGCTCAACCCCCGCCACAAGGGCGCCGCCGCGACCACCCGCGGCCCGTGGCCCCGGGTTCGCCGACGCCACGCGACGCGGCGCTCGAAAGAGCCCGTTGGAAACGCCTGTGATGGGCTTCCGAGAAAAGGGGGGTTATCCGCCCGCGGAAAAGGCCGTGAAACGGCCGTGACACGCCGCTTTGGCTAGTCGCGCACAAGACGCCCCCGCTTGTCCACCTCGAACCCCGCCTTGCGCATCACGTCCACCGCCACCTTGTGGATCGTGCGCGCCTGCCGCCGCAGATCCCACCCGAGGCGCGCGCGCTTTCTCGTCCACCCAGTCGGCGTGCTCGATAACCAGCCGCATCAACCGGTACACCTCGGCGCGCGCCACCGGGTCGCTAGGCGGCTCGCCCACCACCGCCTCGCTCCCGCCGCTGTGGGAGCGGCACCACCTCACCGACAAGGTCCGCCAGCTCGTCCCGGGACGAATCCCCGCCCAACCCGAGGTCGACCGCCAGCTTCATTGCGCGAACATCCCCGGCTCTCGCCGCGCGCGACACAAGCAACCGAAGCTCCCCAGGCTCAAGCTCGCCCTGTGGCACAAACCGGCCCTCTAGAGCCCGCAGCTCGAGCGCCGCAGCCAGCCGCCCACACACAGAAAGCGCCGCCCACTCGCCGCGGCCACGCTCAACCCACCGCCGCACAGTCTCATAACTCACCCCACACTCCCGCGCCAAATCCCGCAGCGACGCGCCACCCAAAGCGAGCGCCAACACCCTGTCCGTCAACCGGTCTGTGCGACCCTCGGGCACCCCCCAAGCATCACCACCCCCGCGGACGTTGTGTGTGTTCCCGCCGGCGCGCGCCACAAGGGGCCGGCGCGCTGGGCTCGCGAGCGCTCAAAAAACCGGGGGCTTCGGCGACGTTCGCAACGCTCACGCGCGCGCGTTACAGCTTCTCGAAATTCTCGATATTGGGCGGGGGCGAGCCCACCCAAGGGGCCCGCCCCCGCGCTACCGCCCCGCGGTGACCCTAGCCGGCCTCGACCGTGGCGCTCTCGAGGTCCCCGTTTTGGGTGGCGAGCCGCTCCGCGAGCTCGACGAGCGCCCCCGAGCACGCCTCGGCGGTCTCGGTGGTGGGGGCGCCCACCCGCTCAAGCTCACAGCGCACCTCCCGCACCGCGTCGAACGGGTCGCCCGCCACCGCCGCCAGCTCGAGGCGGTGGTGCTCCTCGAGGTAGCCCTGGTTTGAGCCCTGGACCCACTTGGCCTCGGCGGCGTAGCGGCCACCGAGGCGGCGAACCCTCACCTCCACCGTCTCGAACCCCTGGCCGGGGAGACCGTAGCTGCCGCCCGTGCCCTCAGCGATCAGCTCTTCGCCCATGTTGTGCCCTCCGCGTGTTCATGCTTGCCATACGCTTGCCAAACGTCCTTCTCGGGTTCGGCAGGCGTCGGAGGGCCGCGACACAACCCCGCTGTTTGCAGGGGTTTTGCGAGTGGGCGGCGCCGGACTCGAACCGGCGACCTCCTGCTTGTAAGGCAGGCGCTCTACCAGCTGAGCTAACCGCCCTTGTCGCGCGAGCCTAGCGGCCCTGAGCCCGCTCCTGACCTCTGGGCCTTGGCGCAAGTCGAGCCCCCTACGATGCTCGGCGTGGACCGGCCGCTCTTCTGGCGTGCACTCCTTACGCAAGGCCTACTGGTGGGTCTGCTCTTCGGCACGCTCGCGGCACTGCCGCTGCCGCACGGCTTCTTCGAACGCTGGGGGTTCCTGGTCGGGCCGGTCGCCTGGGCGGCGTGTGCGCTCGTCAGCGCGCGCCTGTTGCGGCTGCCGCTGGCGTTCGTGCTGTTCTGCGCGCTGGCCGGCGGGGTCGCGGGCGTCCTTGTCCTGCTCGCGGCCTCGCACCTGGCGGGGATGGTTGCGGCGTTGCTCGTCTTCGCCGCTTCCTGCTCAGGGTACGGGACGCTACGCGAAAGCGAGGGCGGCTCGGCCCGGTAGACTCCCCGCCAGCTCGAAGGGAAGTATCCCCAACGGGTGGCGTACGTCAGGACGGTCGCCACGCAGTGGACGGCCCGGCGCCACCGGCCCGAGCGGCGGGAGAAACCTTCTCCGGTTGACAGATCGACCAGAGGAGGTTTTCCGTGCAGCTCTTCATCGCCGCCAGCGAGTCGACCACCAAGATCGGTACCGATCTCGACGTCGGCCCGGGGGCGTGGGCGATCCTGGGGGCGATCGTCGTCGCGATGATCGTCGTCGACTTCGCGATCTTCGGGCGCGGTCGGCGCGAGGTCTCGCTACGCGAGGCGGTGATTTGGTCGATCGGATGGCTGTTGCTGGCGATCGGCTTCACCGGCGTGCTCGCCGCCTGGGAAGGCTCATCGGCCGCCAGCGAGTACCTCGCCGGCTACCTGGTCGAGCGCTCACTTTCGCTCGACAACATCTTCGTCTTCGCGGTCATCTTCAGCTACTTCTCAGTGCCGCTGGCAGTGCAACCGCGAGTGCTCGCCTGGGGTATCGCCCTGGCGCTGGTGCTGCGCCTCGTGTTCATCGTCCTTGGTGCGGCGCTGCTAAGCGCGCTGCACCTGACGTTCTACGCCTTCGGGCTGCTCCTTCTCTACACGGCGTGGAAACTCTTCACGCACAAGGAGGCCGAGGTCCATCCTGAGTCCAACCCCGTACTCAAACTCGTGCGCCGCCGCGTGCCGATGACCAAGGACTACCGCGGCCATCGCGTGCTGGTACGCGAGCAGGGCAGGCTGATGGCGACGCCGTTGGTGGCGGTGTTCGTGGTGATCGCAACCACCGACATCGTCTTCGCTATCGACTCCATCCCGGCGATCTTCGCGATCACCACCGAACCATTCGTGGTCTTCGCCGCCAACGCCTTTGCGCTGCTCGGCATGCGCGCCCTGTACTTCGCGGTCGCCGGCCTCATGGACCGCTTCGCCTACCTCTCACAGGGGCTCGCGGTGATCCTTGCCTTCATCGCCGTGAAGATGCTGCTCGTCGACCTCTGGCACCCGCCGATCTGGCTGTCGCTCGCCGTGATCTGCGGGGTGCTCGCGGCGACCGCATGGATATCCCTGAAATTCGGACCGAAGCCCGCCGAGAAAGTCGAGGCTTAGCAGGCGCCATCGCTCGTGCTGTTCGGCGATCAGAAATAGGAGAGATCTACGAAGTCCCTAGAGCCGAGTGTTCATGCGGTCTTCGGACCTCAGCTTCAGCCGCCCCACACACGTGCCTACCGGGATCTTGCACACGGCAGCTGACGCCATCAGGATGAGGTAAGCCAAGGTGATCAGTCGAGTTCGAGCTGCTCGACCTCGAAGGGGATCTCGTCGTGCGATAGGACGACCGTGGCCTGCACCTCGGTGACGTCATGGATGTTCGGGTGGACCGAGTAGTCGCCGTCGCGGGTGAAGTGGTTGAGCGCCTTGGCGAGCCGGTTATTCACCGCTTCAACGTCCTCTTCGGCGACCTTGTGCCGCTCACGGCGCGATGGATCCAGTAGCGCCATGAGGCTGCAGTAGCTCTTGCCGGGTGATATCGGGCGCCCCGGCCGCGATCTTGAGTGCCGAAGCGCGCCGACCGCCGCGTCGGTCGCCTTCGGTCGACCCGGCCCGCTCGCAGCGCGAACACCTCCCGAGCGGATCGACGACGCGTCGCCGGACCGCTCTCAACGGGTCGGGACTCGCGGCTACTTGTCCCGCGGCGGCTTGACGAAGACGCTGTAGTGCCCGAGCAGCCGTCCGAGCCGGCGCTCGAACTCAAGGCCGGCGCTCTCGCCCCGGCGCCGCAGCGCCGCCGGGCTGATCCAGTGCGGATCGCCGAACAGCTCTCCGACCACCAGCCGGCCGCCGGGTCGCAGGACCCGCGCCAGCTCGTCCATGGCCGCCTGCTGGTCGGGCACCTCGCCGAGCACCGCCACCAGGTAGGCGGCGTCGAAGCTGCCGTCCGGGTACGGGAGGCTGCGCGCGTCGCCCTGGGTGGGCGTGATGTTCGAAAGGCCGCGGGCCTGAGCCCGGCGCATGGTGTGGTCGAGCATCTGCGGCTGCAGGTCGAAGATGTCGACCTGCCCGTCCGGACCCACCCACTCGGCCATGTCGAGTGTGTAGTAGCCGGTGCCGGGGCCGACCTCGAGCACTCGCTCGCCGGGCTGCGGCCTGAGCGCTTCGCGCAGGCGACCGCGCGTGATGAACGGATGCGGGAGCTGGACCCAGAAGCGCTGTCCGTAGGGGCAGGCCGAGGGGTTCTTGCGCCACCACAGCGCGCCGCCGAGCACGCCGGCGGCGGCGGCGGTGAGAACGTATGAGCGTCGAGTCATGTCTAAAGCATTACCAGACGCTCATATTCGTGTACAGTCATATGTGATGAGTTTTTCCACGGAGGTTCGGTGATGAGTTTTTCCACGGAGGTTCGCGCCGTGTTCCTGCACGGCCTGGCCGACCCGTCGCGGCTGGCGCTGGTCGAGCAGCTGGCCGACGGCAGCCGGCGTGTCTCAGACCTGGTCGACGCCACCGGGCTGACCCAGTCCAACGTGTCGCGGCATCTGTCGTGTCTGTGGGACTGCGGCCTGGTAGAGCGCGAGCGCCACGGCCGCGAGATCCACTACCGTCTCGTCGACGGCCTGGACGCGGTGCTCAGCGCCGTCGACAGCGTGCTCGAGCGGACCGCCGACCGGATCATGGCCTGCCCGCGCTACGGCGCGCTGGCCGCTCGGCGGGAGGCCGCATGAGCGAGTCCGTGGCCCCGGCCCAGGCGATGAGCTGGCGCGAGGCGACCTACAAGTTCGCGCCGCTGCGCAACGCGCTGATCGCCGGCCTGCTGCTCTTGGCCGGCATCGTGCTGGAGCTCATCGACGCGCCCCAGGCGCTGGCGATCGCTGCGTTCGTGGCCGCGATCCCGATCGGCGCGTGGTTCTTCGCCCAGGAAGGCTGGGAGGAGTTCATCGAGGAGCGCGAAATCGGCATCGAGGCCTTGATGCTGCTCGCGGCCGCAGGCTGCATCGTGTTCGGGCTGTGGGAGGAAGCGGCCGCGCTGGTGTTCCTGTACTCGCTGGCGGAGGCGATCGAGGAGCTGACGTTCACCCGCACGCGGTCGGCGATCCGCGAGCTGCTTGATCTCGCGCCCAAGCAGGCGCGACGGCTGACCGGCGGGCGCGAGGAGACGATCGACGCAGACCAGCTCCGCGTCGGCGACGTGATCGTGGTCCGTCCCGGTGAGGCGCTGCCCACCGACGGCGTGATCCTTGAGGGCAGCTCGACGTTCAACGAGGCACCGGTCACCGGCGAGTCGGTCCCGGTCGAGAAGGGCCCCGGCCAGCAGGTGTTCGCTGGCACCGTCAACGGCCAGCGCGCCGTCGAGGTGAAGGTCACCCGCCCCTACGCCGACAACACGCTGCAGCGGATCGTCCGTCTGGTCGAACAGGCCCAGAGCCAGAAGTCGCGCGCGCAGCGGTTCGTCGACCGTTTCGCCACCCGCTACAGCCCCGCGGTGCTGCTCGCCGCGGTGCTGGTGGCGGTCATCGGCGGCCTGGTCGACGGCGACTGGACCGAATCGGCGCTGCGCGGGGTCACCGTTCTGGTCGCCGGCGCGCCGTGCGCGCTGGTGATGTCCGTGCCGGTCGCTGTCGCCGCCGCGATCAGCCGGGCCGGACGCGACGGCATCCTGGTCAAGGGCGGCCTGCAGCTTGAAGCGCTCGGCCGTATCCAGGCCGTCGCGTTCGACAAGACCGGCACGCTCACCAAGGGCACGCCCGAGGTCACCGACGTCATCCCCCTGAACGGCTACGACCGCCACCAGGCGCTCGCGCTCGCCGCCGCGGTCGAGGCGCGCTCCGAGCACCCGCTCGCCCAGGCCATCGTCACCCGCGCCCGCGAGGAGGGCATCGAGCCCGCCGCGGCACAACAGTTCGAAGCGCTCGTCGGGCATGGTGCGATCGCGCAAGTGGACGGCACCGAGGTGTGGGTCGGCAGCCCGGAGCTGGCCGCCCAGCGCGCCGCCGCAGGCGAGCTTCCCGCCGACGTCGGCCGGCTGCAGGACGAAGGCAAGACCGTGGTGTTCGTCGGCCAGGACGACCGCCTCCTAGCGCTGGTGGCGCTGCGCGACGAGCCGCGGCCCGAAGCGACCCGCGCGATCGCCGAGCTGCGGCGCCTCGGGGTCAAGCACATCTCCATGCTCACCGGCGACAACCAGCGCACCGCGCGCGCGATCGCCGCGCAGCTGGGCCTGGACGCCTACTACGCCGAGCTCAAGCCCGAGGACAAGGTCACGCAGATCAGGCGCCTGCACGACGAGCACGGCGCGGTGGCGATGGTGGGCGACGGCATCAACGACGCGCCCGCTCTGGCGGCCGCCGACCTGGGCATCGCCATGGGCACCGCAGGCACCGACGCAGCGATCGAGGCGGCCGACGTCGCGCTGATGGCCGACGACATCACCAAGGTCGCCCAGGCGCTGAGCTTGGGACGCCGCGCTACGAGGATCTCGCGGCAGAACCTGCTGTTCAGCGTCGTCCTGCTGGCGGTGCTTATCCCCAGCGCCGTCGCCGGCGTGCTGACCGTCGTGGTCGCCGTCGCCGTGCACGAGGTCTCCGAGCTGCTGGCGGTCGTCAACGGCCTGCGGGCTGCCAAACGGCCAGCGGCCGCGCCCGCCGGATCGAACGCTGCCTGAGTCTCAGACGGTCAGAACGGCATGTCGTCGAGGTCGTCGACGTCGACCTCAGCGGCGTCCTTGCCGGGCTGGTCCTCGCGGTGGTCTTCGGTCTCGCCGGGCAGCTCGGGCGGCACGACCGGCGGCTCCTCGGGTTCCGCCGGATCGTCGGCGACGGCATCGGGGCTGAGCGCCAACGGCACGGCGGGCCCGATGCCGAGTGCGACTGCCTTGGTGCCGAACGGCCGGTCCAGGCCGAGCTCGTGGCGCAGGTTCGCCAGCGAGCTGGCGTACCCGGTGCCGTCGTCTTCGATGATCTGGTCGCGGTGCGGGACGCCGCGCGGCCGGCTGTCGGGCAGCCACTCCTCCCGCCAGCAGACCATGAGCCATTCGATGAGCAGCGCGGCGTTCGCGCGCAGCTGCTGGTTGTCGCGACCACGGCGCTTGGGACGCAGCGCGTGATCGTCGGCGCCGGAACGCCAACGCACGCGCCAGTGATGATGGACGCGCTCGTAGCGGTGGTGGGAATGACGCAGCGCGAGGTACGTCGGCGTGTCGCGCCACAGCGGAACCAGCATCCGCCAGGACACGTTGCAGCCGATGCTCTGGCGCGTCTCGCAGCCGGCCGTGATCGGCTGCAGGCACTGCACGTACAGCCGCGGGCCACGGTTGCCGCCGGCGGTGCGCGTGAACGAGATGAACCGGGTCGGAGAGCCGCAGTGCTTGTAGCGGACCACGCCGTGCCGGTCGTGCGTGTCGCAGTCCTCCATCTCGCGCTCGGGCCGCACGTTCGACGCCCGCCACGGGAACACCGACGCGACACCCAACCGGGTGTTGTGCTCAAAGGCCGGCGACACCGAGTAGCCGCGATCGCCGACGACCGCGCGCGGCAGCACGCCGGTGTTCTTGGTCGCCGCGTCGAGCAGCTCCGGGTACGTGTAGTACTCCTGCGTCGACGCGGACGTGACCCGGACGGCGACCGGGGCGCCGATGAAGTGGTCGATCGCCTTGGCGTTGTAGAAGCCGACCCAGAACCGCTTGACCTTGTTGCCGCGGACGTAGGCGCGCACGCCGGCGGTCGCGTCGAGCACCGCGTACCAGCAGCCGCCAACGCGGACGCGCAAGAGCGGGTCGAGCAGGCGGTGCGGCGGCCCCTCGTAGCGGCGCAGGGTCCGGATCACCCATACCGGATTGAAGATGTGGGCGTGGGTCTTGAATTTCGTCGCGTCCTGCAGCCACTCAGGAGCGTGGCGGTCGAGGGCCAATGTTCGAGTCTCTTCCGGGGCGGTCGCGGTGGCGGCGAACATACGTTCGCATACGTTGTCAGACCGGGCAGACGGACGCAAACGCCCGTTTCCGGCTGACGAGGGTGACAGCCCGCGCCGCGCGAGGGCTTCTCAGGGTGTAGCTATAGGCCCGCCCGTCCCGCGTGGACATCGCACCGGGCTGCGTTGTGTCCTGCGGCCGCGCAAGTCTCGCTCTCGTTGCCTCCGTTCACCGCCACTCACACCCCGCGCCAGCTGCTCGAGATCGTGCGGGCGGTCTCGTTGCACGCCGACGCTGATGCTCCGACGTCGGTCACCACGCGCGCGTGGAACGAGCACCGCGCGCCCGCCGGCTTTCCGGATGCACCGCAAGCGTTCTCCATGACCAAACGCCTTGGCGTCTCGTGGGCGCAGCTGCTGCGTGCCGCCCACGCGCCGCCCGACGACGCGCTCCGTCAGCTACGCAACTTCCAGGCCGACAAAGGGCGCAAGGGGCTCACGCTCGCCGGCGTCTTCATCGCGCTGCGGCAGGCCGCACATCGCCTCGGTCAGACCAGTGTCAACCGCACCGATTACGTCCGCGCGCGTGATCTGATACTCGCCCCGAGCGCCAGGACCAGGCATGCGGCGACCGCGGCGCGTGCGATACCCGCGCTGACCGCGATCGACGATCTGCTGAAGCGCCATGGTCTGAGCTGGGAGCAGGGACTCGAGCGCGCCGGATTGGAGCCGCCCGAACGCATCGTCCGAAGCGGCCTCTCACTCGAGGAGGCGGTGCGTGCGTTCGTAGAGGACACCGGCCGGCTGCCACGTTCACGACGGCAGATCTTCGACTGGGCCGACCACCGTGGTGTTGCGCTTCGACGCATCGACCGCTTCACGGAGGAGTTTCAGCGGGCGACCACGACGGTCCTGGCACAGCGGGAGCTCGACGGCCTGCCGCCGGTCGAGGTCGCGGACGCCGGCCTCCGGTTCGAGTCAGCCGCCGACGGGAGTATCGGGCCGCAGAAGGTTCGCCACCGCTGGACGCGCGAGACGCTGATCGCGGGCATGGCCCTCGCCATCCGGGAGCTTGGTCCCGGCCGGCAGCTCGACCAGCGCTCCCTCAAGCAGGTCGCCGCCGACCGTCGCGATCTGCCGATCCCGTCGTACTCGGTCGTCTACCGCCATTTGCAGAAGCACCCGGACGACACCTGGGATCAGTGGCGACGCGAAGCCGAAGCACTCTCGCGGGCAAGCGCCTGACGCCACGCCCACGACGCGCATCGCCCAGGCCGTCCCCCTGAAGTGACCGTGCCGCGGTCACTTTTTCCGACGTCCGCGCGGTCACCGCCAGCTATCCGGCGCGATCGCCCGCGAAGACTGGCAATCGCGCCGACCTGCCGCACGGTCAGACCATGAACGGCCCGACCGCTCTCGTCGTCGACGGGTACGGCTACTACCACCCCGAGTGCTGCCTGACATCCGAGACTGGCGACTCGCCCGTCGCGATGTACGACGACGACCTGGCGCACATCAGCGGAGACATCAGCTGCGAGGGGTGCATGCAGACCCTCAACGGCCACCTGACCGACTACGCCGAGCTTGCGGCCCTCAATCTGGCTCCCGGCCCCGGACGGCCGTAGAGCTCGCCGGCGCCCGTGCCATCCGGCTGACGTGATGACGTGTCGCCCGCCTGAGCGCTGCGCCAATCTCGCATAAACACTGCGATTTTCGGCTCGGTGTGTGGGAGGGCTTCCCCACGGCCTCGATGGAGGCCGTTACCTGCCACGAGAAAGGCCCGCGTTTGCGGGCCTTTTCCGGTACTTCGTAGAACTGTTCGTAGAACTGTCCAAATAGGGGCGACGGGATTCGAACCCGCGACCTCCGGCTTGAAAGGCCGGCGTCCTAGGCCTCTGGACCACGCCCCCGCGGCGCGCCAAGTCTAGGGGCCACGAGCGGTCGACCGCGAGTGGGCCGCCTGGGACTCGAACCCAGAACCACCGGGTTAAAAGCCCGTTGCTCTACCAATTGAGCTAGCGGCCCGCGCCGATGCTAGACGGAAGCGCGGTCGCCCCGCGCACGCCAGCGTTCACCGGCCGCGCGCACAGCACCGTTTCCGTGCCCCGAGTCGGGCGCATCGAGCACGGCGTCGATCAGACCGGGAAAGCGCGCCTCCAGATCTTCGAGGCGCAGCGAGACCAAGCGCCTCCGCCCGTCGGGCCGTGTCCACACCACACCCGCCTCCCGGAGAACGCGCAGGTGGTGCGAGAGGGTCGCCTTCGAGAGACCGAGATCGAACGCACCGCACGGCAACTCGCCGCCATCGCTGCGCAGCTCGCGAACGATCGCGAGCCGCGCCGGATCGCTCAACGCGTGCAACACACTCGCCAACTCGATCCCGGCGCGCGGCGGGTGGTGCGGCTCTCTCATCGACGAGCCTCCCCGAACATGCGCCACCGATCCTAGCCCCGCCGCCGCGCAGCCCGACACAGCTGGCCCACGCACGGCACCCGATCGCGGCGGCAACAGCCAGCGACTGAGGTCGGTCAGTGCTTCAGTGCTTGAAGTGACGGCGCTGCGTGAAAACCATGGGCACGCCCCGTCGGTCGCACGCCGCGATCACCTCGGGGTCGCGCTGCGAGCCACCCGGCTGGATGATCGCGCTCACCCCCGCCTCCATCGCCAGCTCGGGTCCGTCGGGGAAGGGGAAGAAGGCGTCGGACGCCATTACCGCGCCGGCCACGTCGAGCCCCGCGATGCGGGCCTTCTCGAGCGCGATGCGAACCGAGTCGACGCGACTCATCTGACCGGCACCGATGCCCACCGTCGCGCCGTTGCGGGCGAGCACAATCGCGTTCGAACGAACGTGCTTGCAGACGCGCATCGCGAACAGCAGATCGCCCCACTGTTCCTCAGTGGGGCGGGCAGTCGTCACGACACGCATCTGCTCACGCGGCTCGAGGCCGCTGTCGCGGTCCTGAACGAGGATGCCGCCGCGCACGCGCTTGAAGTCGTGCTCGCCAGCGAGCGCCCGACGGCGTTCCTGATTCCAAAGGATGCGCACATTCGGTTTGCGCATCAAAAGTTCCAGGGCCTCGTCGTCGTAGCCGGGAGCGAACACAAGCTCAACGAAGAGCTCGTGGAGACGCTTAGCGAGCGCTGCGTCAACCGAGCGGTTAAAGCAGTAAACGCCGCCGAAAGCGCTCTGGGGGTCGCACTCGAGCGCCTTCTCGAAGGCGTCGCGCAGATTCGCAGCGACTGCGCAGCCGCAGGGATTGTTGTGCTTGATGATCACCGCCGCCGGCAGCTCGAACTCCTCGACCACCCGCCGCCCCGAATCGAGGTCGAGCAGGTTGTTGAACGACAAGTCGCGGCCGTGCAGCTTCGAGACCATCGAGAGCAGGTGGCTGCGCGTGCCGACCTCGGCGTAGTAGGCGGCGCGCTGGTGGGGGTTCTCGCCGTAAGCGAGGTCGAGCACTTTCTCGAAGGCGAAGGTCGCGTGCTGCGGAAACTCCTCCTCACGTCCGCTGAACCAGCGCGAGATCGCAGCCTCGTAGCGCGCTGTGTAAGCGAACGCTTCGGCCGCCAGCGCCTCCCGCGTGCGGAACGAGATCGCGCCGTCCTGCTCGCGCAACTCCTCGAGCACCGCGTCGTAGCTCTCGGGCGAGACGACGACCGCACAGAACGCATGGTTCTTGGCAGCGGCGCGGATCAGGGTCGGCCCACCGATATCGATGTTCTCGATGACTTCGCGGTCCGAGACACCGCGCCTGGCCACCACCCGCTCGAACGGGTAGAGGTTCACGCAAACGAGGTCGATGGGTTCGATCCCCAGTTGCCGCAGCGTCTCGGCATGGGCGGGATCCGAGCGAACCGCCAAGATGCCTGCGTGGATGCGCGGGTTCAGGGTCTTGACGCGGCCATCGAGGATCTCCGGGAAGCCGGTGTAGTCCTCGACCGCGCGCACGTCTAACCCCGCGCGCCGCAGCTCTTGGGCAGTTCCGCCGGTCGAGACGATCTCGACCCCGAGCTCCGCCAGCCCGCGCGCGAAGTCGACGATGCCACGCTTGTCGGAGACAGTCAGCAAGGCGCGCCTGACGCGGACCTCGTCGGGCGCCTCGATCGCTGTCGTTGCCGGCTCGCGCTGATCGGACATGGCTCTAGTTTCGGTTCCTCTCGACGTGCACCACGCGGGGGTCACGCTCGTCGCGTCTGACCGCGCCCGCCGCGATCAAACGGACGGCTTCGGGCAACAGTCGGTGCTCGACAGCATGGATGCGTCGCTCGAGCTCCGACACGTCGCGAGAATACGGGACCTCGACGGCCTCTTGCAGGATGATCGGACCGGTGTCGACGCCCTCGTCGACAAAGTGCACGGTCACACCGGTCACCTTGACACCGTAAGCGAGTGCCTGCTCGATCGCGCGCGTGCCCGGGAACGACGGAAGCAGCGCCGGGTGAACGTTCACGATCCGCCAGCGAAAGCGCTCGACGAAGGCGCCCGAGAGGATCTCCATGAAACCGGCGAGCACGATCAGATCCACGGCGCGTCGCTCGAGCCAGTCCCCGAGCGCGCGGTCGCGGTCTCTGCGCGTTGGGTAATCGTCGGCCGCGAACACCGCGGTTTCGATCCCCGCCCGCTCGGCGCGCGCAAGCGCCGGAACAGCGGGCCGACTGGACGCGACCGCGACGATCTCGATGCCCTCCCGACCGTGCACCTGGTCGATCAGCGCCTGGAGGTTGCTGCCGCGACCGGAGACGAGAACTGCGATCCGGAAAGCCACGGCGGCATCATCGCCCGAGCGCGCCGCCAGTGTCGGCCCGCGCTTCAGCGACGCGCCATCGGTAACTCTTCGAGCGCGTACTTCCCGACCTTTCGGCGCTCGGTGTCGGCGATCGGATACTCGCCGGTGAAGCAAGCGTCGCAGTGCTCGGAACGCAAGCCCCCGATCGCCTCGTAGAGACCTTCGAGCGACAGGTATGCGAGCGAGTCACAACCAAGCTCGCGAGCTATCTCTGCAGGCTCGCGACCGTGGGCGATCATCTCCTCGCGAGTCGACATGTCGATCCCGTAGTGGCAGGGGTGGCGAATCGGCGGCGAGGAGATGCGCAGATGGATCTCGCGTGCGCCGGCGTCGCGCAGCATGCCCACGATCTGGCGAGTGGTGTTGCCGCGCACGATCGAATCGTCGATGACCACTAGCCGTTTCCCATTGACGACCTCGCGCAGCGGGTTGAACTTCATGCGCAAGCCGTGGCGGCGGAGCTCCTGACCGGGCTCGATAAAGGTGCGCGCCACGTAGCGGTTCTTGATCAGCCCTTCGTCGCGCGGAATGCCGGAAGCCTTGGCGAAGCCGACGGCGGCGGCGTTGCCCGAATCCGGCACGGCCACCACGAGGTCGGCCTCCACCGGCGCCTCCCGCCAGAGGATTTCGCCCATCCGCCGGCGCGCGACCTGCGTGCGCACGCCCTCGAGGATGGAGTCGGGGCGTGCGAAGTAGATGTGTTCGAAAACGCAGAACGCCCGCCGCGGTGAGGCCGCCACACGCTGCGACTGGAGCCCCTTCGGACCGAGCACGATCATCTCTCCGGGCTCGACCTCGCGCACCAGCTCGGCGCCGATGATGTCGAACGCGCAGCTCTCCGATGCAACGCACCAGTGCTCACCGATACGGCCAAGGGCCAGCGGCCGCAAGCCGTAGGGGTCCCGGAAAGCGATGACCGCGTCGGTCGTCAGAACCACCGTCGAGAAAGCGCCCTCGAGCTCCGGCACCACCGCGGCCACCGCGTCGCTAACGGCGTCGGCCGGGTGGCGCGATATCAGTGCGGCGATGATCTCGGAGTCGGAGGTACCCGCGAACGACACGCCCTCCGCAACCAAGCGCTCGTGGAGCGCGACCGCGTTCGTCAGGTTGCCGTTGTGAGCCAGCGCCAGCCGGTGGTGGTCGGACCGCCAAACCGGCTGCGCGTTCTCCCAATGCGGCGAGCCGGTCGTGGAGTAGCGAACGTGGCCGATCGCCGCTTTGCCGACTAGCGCACGCAGCTTGTCGTCGGTGAAGACCTGGGAGACGAGCCCGAGGTCACGGACCGTCGTGATTTCTCCACCATCGGAGGCGGCGATCCCAGCGGACTCTTGCCCGCGGTGTTGAAGCGCGTAGAGAGCGAAGTAGGCGAGGCGGGCGACGTCGTGGCCAGGTGCGTATACGCCAAAGACACCGCACTCGTCGCGCGGCCCTTCGCGCTCGCGAAGCTGCTCGTCGGGACCCATTTGGCGCCGGCCGAAGACGCGGGCGCCCGGGGAGCGCGCCGCACGATCGAGGTTACCAGCGACCATCACAGCGGCTGACACAGCGACCGGCGAAAACCGGACGACCGGGGCGCCTACGGTCCTGCCAGTGCCGCTGCGAGCGGGGTCGACCACGCCACCCGCATTTCATCGAGAGCGAGATCGAGCGACTCGCGGCCAGCGCGTACACGCAGCCGCTCGTCGCCGACCACACCGATCACCTGCCCGAGCGGCGCGACCGCGTGACGTGGACCGGACACCACGAACCATCCCGGACCTTCGCCGAAGAGCTCCTCCTCGGCGGCCGAGTCCAGTTCGACCTCCGCGCCAAGCCCGCCCAGCAGAGCGCACTCCGCGAGCGCCACCAGCAGTCCGCCTTCGGCAACGTCGTGGGCGCTCGCCAAGATCCCTTGGCGGGCTGCGTCACGGACGCGCGCCAACACCTCGATGACGTCACCCGGATCGAACTCCGCGAGCGCCTCGGGCAACCCCTCTCCGCGCAGGCGCGAGAGCTCCGAGGCAGCCAACGAGCGGCGCCCGCCCGGGCCGACCAGCACGATCGCATCGCCCTCCCGTGCGAACCCGGCACGAGGCGCGTTGGCTGCGTCCTCGACGAGCCCGAGCATGCCAACGATCGGTGAGGGAAGGATGGGGCCTCGCTCGCTCTCGTTGTAGAGCGAGACGTTACCGCCGACCACCGGGATGCCTAGTGCGCGGCAGGCGTCGGCGAGTCCTTGCACCGCGTGCTCGAGCTGCCAAGCCGCCCACGGGCGCTCGGGGTTGCCGAAGTTCAGGCAGTTGGTGAGACCGAGCGGCGTCGCCCCCACGCACGCGAGGTTCGCGGCGCACTCCAGCACTGCCTCGACGGATCCGCGATAAGGGTCGGCGGCGACGCGCCAGCCGTTGCCGTCGGTGGCCACGGCGACCGCACGGCGCGAGTCGTGCTCGGGGTCGACGAGCAGAACCGCCGCGTCAGCCTCCCCTGGGCGGAGCACGGTCCGCGAGCCGACGAGCCAGTCGTACTGCTCGTAGACCGGCAAGCGGGAGCAGAGGTTAGGGCTGCCAAGCAGCGTCAACAGTTGCTGGCGCAGGTCCGCTGGCGCGTCGAGGCGCGGGCGCGGCGGCGGATAAAGACTACGTGGGGGGCGTTCACCTCGCAGCTCGTAGGTCGGGCACTCGTCAACGAGCAGCCGAGCCGGTATCTCGCCGACTAAACGCCCGTTGTCGAAGACCCGCAACTGGCCGGTGGTGGTCACCTGTCCGACGATCGTCGCCCGTACTTCGTGGCGAGCGCAGATCGCGGTGACCTCATCGACCCGGGCGGGCTCGACGACGCACAGCATCCGCTCTTGCGACTCCGAGATCATGATCTCGAAGGGCTCCATCTCCGGTTCGCGCAGGGGCACGCGACGCACCTCGATGTCGATCCCGACCCCACCCTTCGCAGCCATCTCCGCCGCGCTCGAAGAGAGCCCAGCAGCGCCGAGATCCTGGAGAGCAACCAACAGTCGCCGCTCGACCAACTCGAGGCAGCACTCGATCAGCTTCTTTTCCTCGAACGGGTCGCCGATCTGGACGCTTGGCCGCTTGTCGGTATCGGACTCGTCGAGGTCGGCGCTGGCTAGCACCGAGGCGCCACCGATACCGTCGCGCCCGGTCAGCGCACCGAGTAGCAGCACACGGTTGCCGGGGCCCGCAGCGGCACTTCGCACCAGCTGCTCACGCCGCGCGATACCCACGCACATCGCGTTGACCAAACAGTTCTGCTCGTACGCGCGATCGAAGTAGATCTCACCGCCGACCGTCGGCACGCCGACGGCGTTGCCGTAGTGCGCAATTCCGCGCACCACGCCGTCCAGCAGGTAGCGCGAGCGCGCGGAGTCGGGCTCTCCGAAGCGCAGCGAGTCGAGAACGGCGATCGGTCGCGCCCCAAGCGCGAGCACGTCGCGCAGGATGCCGCCGACGCCGGTAGCTGCCCCCTGGAAGGGCTCGATCGCGCTCGGATGGTTGTGTGACTCGATCTTGAAGGCGGCCACGAAGCCGCCGCCGACGTCGACCGCCCCGGCGTTCTCACCGGGCCCGAATACCAGCCTCGAACTCGCCCGCGGGAACCTCCGCAGCAACCGGCGGCTGTGCTTGTAGCCGCAGTGCTCCGACCAAAGCAGGGAGAAGATCGCGAGCTCGAGCTCGTTCGGACGGCGGCCCAATTTTTCGCAGATGAGGTCGAACTCGGCGTTCGTCAGGCCAAGCTCGAGCGCGCGATCACGCAGCTGGTCGGGCGACCCGGCAGCGGTGATCGCGCCGTTGCGGGGGCGCGCCTTCACGCCGCCACCGCCAGACGTGCGACGCACTGGAAGAGGCGGGCGCCGTCGGCCGAGCCGAGCAGCGGGTCGACGGCGTGCTCGGGGTGCGGCATCAGCCCGACGACGTTTCCTCGTTCGTTGGCGATGCCCGCGATGTCGCGCTCGGAGCCGTTCGGGTTGTGACCGGGCGCGTAGCGGAAGACCACGCGCTCGCTCCGCTCCAATTCGTCGAGCACCTGCGACGGCGCCCAGTAGCGCCCGCTTTGGTGCTTGACGGGAATGCGCAAGCGCTCCCCCTGGCCCAAGCAGGCAGTGAATGCCGAGCGCGTCGAGGCGACTTCGATCTCGACTTCCCGACACACGAAGCGGAGCCCGGCATTCGGCAACAACGCGCCCGGCAGCAGCCCCGCCTCGCAAAGCACTTGGAACCCGTTGCAGATGCCGAGCACCGGGCCGCCACGGTCCGCGTGGGCGCGCACCGCGGCCATCACTGGCGAGAGCCCAGCGAGCGCCCCTGCGCGCAGGTAGTCGCCGTACGAGAAACCGCCGGGTATCACCACGCAGTCGGCACCGCCCAGATCACGTTCGTAGTGCTCGACGAGCCGTGCGTCGCCGAAGCGGGAACAAGCGAGCAGCGCGTCGCGGTCATCACACGACCCTGGGAAACGCACGACCGCGAAGCGCATCAGCGCTCCTCGAGGATCTCGTAATCCTCGATCAACGTGTTCGCCAGCAGGCGCTCGCAGAGTTCCGGCACGCGCTCCGGGTGTTCGGTCTCAAGCTCCACGAGGCGTCCCACCCGGACGTTGCGAAAACCTTCGAAGCCAAGCGCTGGCAAGGCCCGCTCGACCGCCTGGCCCTGGGGGTCGAGCAGGCCGCGCTTCGGCCGGATCAGTACGCGAACCTTCATCGCGCCCCCGCCCGCTTCAGCCACGCGGAGAAGGGCTCACCAGTGAGTCGCTCGTAAACCTCGATGTAGCGAGCTCGGGTGCCGTCGACAACCTTCGAGGGAAGGGGGGGCGCCGGTGGCGTGCGATCCCAACCGATCTCGGTTGCCCAGTCGCGCACGTACTGCTTGTCGAAGGAGGGCTGCGGTCGTCCCGGCTTGTAGCCGTCTGCCGGCCAGAAGCGCGAAGAGTCGGGAGTCAGCAGCTCGTCGGCAAGCACGATCGTGCGATCGGCACGCAGGCCGAACTCGAACTTCGTGTCGGCCAGGAGGATGCCGCGCGTGCGCGCGTGCGCGGCACCGAAGCGGTAGAGCTCGATCGAGATCCGCCGCAGCTCCTCGAGTAAGCCGCGATCACCGACGATCGCTGCCGCCGTGTCGAAATCGACGTTCTCGTCGTGCCCCTCGGCAGCCTTCGTAGCGGGCGTAAAGATCGGCTCGGGTAATTCGGCTGCCTGCTCCAAGCCCTCCGGCAACTCGATCCCACAGACCGTCCCTCGTTCGCGGTACTCGAGCCACGCGGACCCCGCCAAGTACCCACGCACCACACACTCCAGCGGGATCATCTCGAGCCGCTCGACTAACAGCGCCCGTCCCTTGACGGCTTGCGGTACCTCGGTGAACGAGATCAGATGGTTCGGGCAGATGTGGCGTGTGCGCTCGAACCAGAAGACCGACAAGCCAGTTAGCACCGCGCCTTTGTCGGGAATCGGGTTCGGGTGTACGACGTCGAAGGTCGAGATGCGGTCGGAAGTGACCAGCAACAGGCGGTCGTCGCCGACGGCGTAGACGTCGCGAACCTTGCCCTGCGAAACGAGCTCGAGCGAGTCGAGGAGCTGCGCGCCGATCATCGGCCCGCCAGGGTAACAGCGCCTATCGACCGCACCGGCCGGTCGATTCCGCGCCTAGGTGAGTGCGTCGAGCCGCGCCACGATCTCTTCCGCGTGCCGCACGAACGGGCTCGGATCGAAGATCGCCTGGAGATCTAGCTCCGGTGCCTCCTGCGCTAGAAGCTCCCGGAACTCCACTCCCTCGTCGAACGCCCGCTGCGCAGCCCGCTGCACGATTCGGTAGGCCTCGTCGCGGCTACGACCCGCAGCGACCAACGCCAGCAACGCCCGCTGCGAGTACAGGGCACCGTGGGTGAGTTCGAGATTGCGGCGCATGCGATCGACGTTCACGCGCATCCCCTCGACCACGCGCAGCGCGAGGTGCTGGGCGTAATCGAGGAGGATCATCGCGTCGGGCAGCGCCACCCGCTCGACCGACGAGTGCGATATGTCGCGCTCGTGCCACAGCGCCACGTTTTCGAGCGCCGCCTGCTGGTATCCGCGCAGCAGCCGCGCGATTCCGCAAAGGCGCTCGCTCAAAATCGGATTGCGCTTGTGCGGCATCGCCGACGATCCCTTCTGCGCCCCGGCGCGGAACGGTTCCTCGACCTCGCGCACCTCAGTGCGCTGGAGCAGGCGGATCTCAGTAGCCAGTCGCTCGAGGCCGGCCCCCGCAAGCGCCACTGCCTGCAGCAACTCGGCATGACGATCGCGCGGGACCACCTGCGTCGAGACGTCCTCGCGCCGCAAACCGAGCTTGCGCATCACCCGTTCCTCGAGCTCGGGGCTGGCGGCCGCATAGGTGCCTACGGCTCCTGAGATGGCGCCGGTCGAGGCCTGCTCGATGGCGCGCTCCAGACGGCGCAGGTTACGGTCGGCTTCGAAAGCGAAGCCGGCGAGTTTGATGCCGAACGTCGTCGGCTCTGCGTGAACGCCGTGGGTGCGGCCAACGCAGATCGTGTGCACGTGCTCGCGCGCGCGCCGCACGAGCGCATCGCGGAGCGCCCGCGCGCCGCCGACGATCAAGAGTCCCGCTTCGGCGATCTGCAGCGCCAACGCGGTGTCGATCACATCCGAAGAAGTGAGCCCGTAGTGGATCCAGCGGCCAGCCTCGCCGACCGATTCCGCGACGACGTCGACGAAGGCCGCCAAGTCGTGGTCGGTCAGGCGTTCGCGCTCGCGTACCGCCTCGCGGGTGAAACTTGCTCGTTCGCGGATCGCAGCGGCGTCCTCGGCTGGCACGACGCCCATCTCCGCGAGCGCCTCGACCACTGCCAGCTCGACCGCTAACCACGTCTCGAGCTTCCGCTGCTCGGACCAGATCGCACCCATTTCGGGGCGGGTGTAACGCTCGATCATCGCCCGACCGTCAGCAGTGGAGGATGCGTGCCGCGAGCACCGCAGCGTTGATCGCAGCGTCCACGCCGACGGTGGCGACGGGCAGTCCAGCCGGCATTTGGGCGATCGCCACCAGGGTGTCGAGTCCGCCGATCGGCGAGTGCAGGCCAGCGATCGGCACGCCGATCACCGGCAGGTCGGTGTGGGCGGCTACCAAGCTGGGAAGGAGGGAGGACATCGCCGAGCCCGCGATTATCACGCGCAAACCGCGCTCGCGTGCACTGCGCGCGTACTCGCAGGCGGCAGCGGGATCACGGTGGGCCGGCAGCACCTTGGTCTCGAACGGAATGCCGAGCTCCTCGAGCTCTTGGCCGGCCTTCTCCATCACCGGCATCTCCGCCCGCGAAGACATCACGATGCCAACGCGCGGTCTTTCCGTCGGCTCGGTCGCCGTCAGCGGAGCGTGTTCCGGCGCCGGTACCGTCTCGTCAATTTCCGCCGACATCGCTCAGCCCCGGCCAGCCGCAATGTCGCGGCGAAGCTGCTTGCCTGGGAAGTCGATGCGATCGGCCGCGGCGTAGGCGCGCTGCCGCGCGATCGCGAGGTCGTCACCCAGCCCGACAACATTGAGTACGCGACCGCCCGCCGTGACCAACTGACCATCGCGCACCGCTGTTCCCGCGTGGAACACCTCGGCGCCGAGCGCCTCGGCGGCCTCCACGCCCTCGATGACGTCGCCTTTGCGCGGTGATTCCGGGTAGCCGGCGGCCGCCAAAACCACGCAGACAGCCGCTAGCTCCTCGAACCGACACTCCGCATCGGCGAGCCCTCCGGGAAAGGACGCCCGCCACAACAGCTCGAGCAGATCGCTCGCCATTCGGGGCAGCAGCGCTTGTGTTTCGGGATCGCCGAAACGGCAGTTGAACTCGAGCACCCGCACGCCCGCATCGGTAAGCATCAGGCCGCCGTAGAGAACCCCGTGATAAGGCGTCCCCTGCGCGCGCAGCGCGTCGACGATCGGTTGGTGAACGGTCGCGACGATCTCGCGCAAAAGGTCAGGGCCGATCTCCGGTACCGGCGAGTAACTGCCCATACCGCCCGTGTTGGGGCCCTCGTCGCCGTCCAATAGCCGCTTGTAATCGCGTGCCGGCGCGAGCGGCAGCGCTCGCTCGCCGTCGCATAGGCAAAGCAGCGAGAGCTCCTCGCCCTCGAGGTACTCCTCGAGCAGCACGGTGGTCTCGCCGAAGCGCCGTTCGACGAAGTAAGCGTCAAGCGCCTGCCGCGCCTGATCCTCGTCTTGCGCGATGATCACGCCCTTGCCTGCCGCCAGTGCGTCAGCCTTGAAGACCGCTGGATAGCTGAGCTGCGGGAGTCGCGCGAGCGCCGCGTCGTGCGATTCCAGGATCTCGTAGCGCGCGGTTGGCACGCCGGCCTGCTCCATCAGGCGCTTGGCGTCGGCCTTGGAGCCCTCGACCCTGGCCGCCGCGCGAGAGGGTCCGAGGCAGCGCACACCAGCTTCGGCGAGCGCGTCGGCGATGCCTGCTACCAGCGGCGCTTCCGGGCCGACCACGACGAAGTCGATGCGCTCGCGCCGGGCCAGCTCACAAACTGCGTCGGGGTCGAGTGGGTCGATCGCCACGCACCGCGCACCATCGCGGGCGATCCCGGGATTGCCGGGCGCCGCCCACACTGTCGGCCGCGCGCCGCTACGGGAGATCGCACGCACGAGAGCGTGCTCGCGCCCGCCGGCGCCCAACACCAGCACACGCCGCGGGAGCGCCGCCGCGCCCCCTCCGGGAGCTTGCGAGCTAGCCAAGAGCGTGCCGTCCAGTGCCCGCCCCGCTCAGCGACCGGCGGCCGCGCCGCTTACAGCGAGGCGATGAACTCGTCGACCGGGATCGCCGCCAGCGTCTCGTAGTGAGCGGTGCCACGCGAGCCGAGCTCCAACGAGACCCGCGCAATCGTCTTTTCGTCGGGAGCCTCGACAACGTTGACGAAGTCGAAGCGTCCGAGCACAGCCCACTGGGCGACGACTTTCGCACCGAGCTGCTCGACCTCTTTGTTGACCTCACGCAGCCGCTGCGGGTTGTTCTTGAGCGTCTGGACACCTTCCGGAGTCAGCGTGCTCAGCATGATGAAGGTCGGCATCTGTTCGTCTCCTCCGTGCTTGTCGGCGTGTAAGGGCAGTCTGACTTCTCGCACTTCGCCGCGGACAACGCAACCCCTTGCCGGCAACACAAGCCGACACCGCCGCCTGACGATTCAGGCAGACGGTGCGGTCAGCTCGTGCGGGCATCACCGGTCGACCGGTGCTGCCCGCACAGCGCTGCGACGCTTGGCGAGAAGTGCTCAGCTCGCCGCGACCGGCTCGGCCGTGCCGACCTTCTCGAAGCGGAAGGTGCCGTCGGCGGCATCGATGCGCACGCGGTCGCCTGGGCGGAACTCGCCCTTGAGGAGCGCGAGCGCCAGCTTGTCGACGACTTCGCGCTGGATAACCCGCTTCAGCGGGCGCGCTCCGAACGCTGGGTCATAGCCCAGGGTGGCGAGCAAGGAGCGCGCCTCATCGGTCAGCTCGAGCTCGATACCGCGTTCGCGTACCCGCTCGACCACGCGCTTCATCTGGAGGTCGACGATGCGCTCGATGTGCTCGCGCTCGAGCGGGTGGAACTCGATTACCTCGTCGAGACGGTTCACGAACTCGGGTTTGAAGTGCTGACGCACCCCCGCCATGCCGCCCGGGATGTTCGAGGTCATGATCAGGATCGTGTTGCGGAAGTCGACGGTGCGCCCTTTGCCGTCGGTCAAGCGGCCGTCGTCCATCACCTGCAACAGGACGTTGAAGACATCCGGGTGCGCCTTCTCGATCTCGTCGAGCAGGATCACCGAGTACGGGCGCCTGCGCACCGCTTCGGTGAGCTGGCCGCCCTCTTCGTAGCCGACATAACCCGGCGGTGCGCCGATCAGCCGCGCGACGGCGTGCTTCTCCATGTACTCGGACATGTCGATGCGCACCATCGCGTCCTCGGTGTCGAACATGAATTCGGCGAGCGCGCGCGCCAACTCGGTCTTGCCGACACCGGTCGGGCCGAGGAACAGGAAGACACCGATCGGCCGCTTGGGATCAGCGAGCCCCGCCCGCGACCGGCGCAGCGCGTTGGCCACCGCCCGTACCGCCTCGTCCTGGCCGACGACGCGCTCGTGCAGGCGCTCCTCCATGTGGATGAGCTTCTCGACCTCCGACTCCATCAGGCGCGAGACGGGGATGCCCGTCCACCGAGAGACGACCTCGGCGATGTCTTCCTCGTCGACCTCTTCCTTCAGGAACTTGTGCTCGGCCTGGAGCTCCCGCAGGCGCTGTTCGGCCTCGCGGACCTGGCGCTCGAGCTCGGGGATCTCTCCGTAACGCAACCGCGCAGCGGTCTCGAGATCGCCCTCGCGTTGCGCCCGCTCGGCTTCCCGGTGGGCCTGTTCAAGTCGCTCCTTAGCAGCCCTGATGGCCTCGATAGCTTCCTTCTCGGCGCGCCAGTGGGCCTTCATCTCCTCGGCCTTGGCACGCAGCTCGGCGAGCTCCTGTTCGAGCTTTTCGCGCCGCTGGATCGAAGCTTCGTCGCGCTCCTTCTTGAGCGAGTGAAGCTCGATCTCCAACTGCTGGATGCGGCGCTCGACCTCGTCGATCTCCTCGGGCATCGAGTCGATCTCGATGCGCAACCGGGAGGCGGCTTCGTCGATCAGGTCGATCGCCTTGTCGGGGAGGAAGCGGTCAGTGATGTAGCGGTGCGCCAGGGTCGCAGCGGCGACCAGTGCGCCGTCCTGAATGCGCACGCCGTGGTGCACTTCATAGCGCTCTTTGAGACCGCGCAGAATCGCGATCGTCTCTTCGACCGTAGGCTCGTCGACGTAGACGGGCTGGAAGCGCCGCTCGAGTGCCGCGTCTTTCTCGATGTACTTGCGGTACTCGTCGAGCGTGGTCGCGCCGACACAGCGCAACTGCCCGCGCGCGAGCATCGGCTTGAGCATGTTGCCGGCGTCGACCGCTCCTTCGGCCGCACCAGCACCGACGATCGTGTGTAGCTCGTCGATGAAGAGGATGATCTGACCCTCGGAGCTCGCGATCTCCTCGAGTACCGCCTTCATCCTCTCTTCGAATTCGCCGCGGTACTTCGAGCCCGCGAGCATTGCGCCAAGGTCGAGCGCGATCACTCGGCGGTTACGCAGCGTTTCCGGCACGTCGCCGGAGACGATGCGCTGTGCCAAGCCCTCGACGATCGCCGTCTTGCCGACGCCCGGCTCACCGATCAGCACGGGGTTGTTCTTGGTACGCCGCGAGAGGACCTGGATGACCCGTCGGATCTCCTCGTCGCGACCGATGACCGGATCGAGCTTGCCCTCCGCAGCTTCCGCGGTGAGATCGCGACCGAACTTCTCGAGCGCCTGATACTTGTCCTCGGGATTCTGGTCGGTAACGCGATGCGGGCCGCGTACCTGGTTGACCGCCTCGAGCAGCTGGTCGCGGCTGGCCCCACAGTCGACCTTCGGATCGGCCGCGAGCGCCAACAGCAGGTGCTCGGTCGACACGTACTCGTCACCCATGCCGCGCCGTTCCTCGTCGGCACGTTCGAGCACTTCACCGAGCTCGCGACTGACCGTCGGCTGAGCGGCTTGTCCCGCGACCGTCGGCAGACGGTCGAGGGCCTCATTCGCACGCCGGCGCACGGTAACCGGGTCGGCACCTGCGCGACGCAGCGCGGGAGCGACGATCGTTCCCTCCTGCTCGAGCAGCGCGACCAGCAAGTGGTGCGGCACGATCTCCGGATTGCGCCGCGCTTGGGCGATCCGCTGTGCTGCCTGCAGAGCCTCCTGGGACTTGATCGTGAAGCGTTCGATGTTCATAGCACCTGACCTAGAAAATCTAAGTCTTTACCTGTTAGATGTAGGGCGAGTATAGGAGCGCTCTACGGGGATCGTCACGCCCAATTCGCGGACCGGAACGAGATCGCGGGGTTGTGGCTGGTAGGGGACGATCTCGGTACTCAGCGCACGCCGCGTGCGTTCCAATTCGGCACGCAGCTCTGCTTCCACCTGAGCGGCTCTGCGCTCGAGCGCGCGGAGACGCCGGCGCAGGCGTTCGATCTCCGCTTCGAGCTCGAAGACCTTCTCTACGCCGGCGAGGTTCATGCCGAGCTCGGTCGTCAGCTCCTGGATCCGCCGCAACCGCTCGACGTCCTCGTCGCTGTACAGACGCGTGCCCTTCGGGGAACGCCGCGGAGTGATCAAACCGCGCGCCTCGTAGATGCGCAGGGTTTGCGGATGCATGCCGGCGAGCTCCGCGGCGACCGAGATCATGTAAACCCCTCGGCGCCGATCGGCCGTGCGAGCGGATGCTTGCTTGCGCGCACTCACTTGCCACCCTCCTTGGCAGTGCCGCTGCGAGACGCCTGCGCCCTCGCCAACAGCGCGGCACGGGGGTTGCCGTCTAGCACCGATGCCAGCTCGTCGACCACGGCCTGTTGCTCGGGTGTCAGCTCGCGCGGCACGTCGATCACCAGGCGGTAGCGGATGTCGCCACGCCCACCCCCTCCCGGTCGCGGCGGCCCCTCGCCCCGCAAGCGCACGACCGTCCCGTGGCGCGTGCCCGGCCGCACGCGGATCCGCTTGGTACCCCGCAATGTCGGGACCTCGATGGTCGCGCCTCGCAGTGCTTCGACGACCGTGATCGGCACGTCCACTTCCAGATCGTCGCCGACCCGCTTGAAGATCGGCGACGGGTCGACACGCGTGATCACGTACAGGTCGCCGGGGGGACCGCCGTTCTGCCCCGGCTCACCGCGCCCCGCCAGGCGCACCCGCGAGCCGTCACGCACACCCGGCGGGATCTTCACGCGCAGCCGGCGGATCCGACGCACCCGACCGCTGCCTCCGCAAGTCGCGCAGGGATCGGTGATCCGAGTGCCGCTACCGCCGCATGCGCGGCAGGGCTGCGAGATCGAGAAGAGCCCCTGCGACTCGGACTCGATGCCGCGGCCCCGGCAACGTGGACAGACCTCGGGCTGGGTGCCCGGGCGCGCACCGGTGCCGTGACAGGTCGGGCAGGCATCCTCTACGGGGACCGCGATCGGGACCTGCGCACCCTCGAGCGACTGCTCGAACGACAGTCGAACCTCGGTCTCGAGATCACGCCCACGTTGGGGTCGTCGGGTAGCGCCGGCCCGCGCGCCCCCGAAGAGGTCGGAGAGGATGTCTCCGAAGCTCCCGAAGCCGCCGCGGAATGCGGTTCCGAAACCCTCGCGGAAGGCGTTGGGATCGAAGCCACCGAAGAAACCACCGCCTTGGTCGTAAGCGCGGCGCTTCTCCGGGTCGGAGAGGATTGAATAGGCCTCCTGGATCTCCTTGAACCGCTCCTCGGCCTGCTTATCACCAGGGTTGCGGTCGGGGTGATAGCGGCGAGCGAGCCGCCGGTAGGCCTTTTTGATCTCCTCCTGGGAGGCGTTGCGCTCTACTCCGAGCACCTTGTATGGGTCCTTGACCGCCGGCATCGTCGGACCCCCTAAGCGCTCACGATCACTCGGGCCGGACGAATCACCAGCTCACCGAGGCGGTAACCCTTCTCCACCACGTCGACCACGACGCCCGGCTCCGTCCCCTCCTCGGCGCGCGTGCTGAGCGCGTCGTGGAGGGTCGGGTCGAAGCGTTCTCCACGCGGGTCGAACGGCTCCACCCCGTGTTGTTCGAGAGCCGCGAGGAAACCGCGGTGGATCATCCGCACCCCCTCGGCGAGCGGATCGTCGGGCGCTGCCGCCGCGAGTGCGCGCTCCAGGTTGTCGATCTGCGGCAACAGATCGCGGATCAGGTCGGCCTTCGCGCGGACACCTGCTTCCGCCTTCTCGCGACCCATGCGGCGGCGGAAGTTCTCGAACTCGGCCTGCTTGCGCCGCGCAAGATCGAGATACTCGTCGCGTTCCCGCCGCATCGCCTCGAGCTCTTGCTCGAGCTCGCGAACGCGCTCTTCGGCCTGCGGGCCACTGGCGTGGTCGTCGCTCGCGACCGTCGCCGACTGACCTTGCGCCTCGGGCGACGCAGCCGAGGAGGCGGCGTCGCCACCGTCCCTTGCGGCGGTCGCAGCCGCCTCCTCGGACTTGAGCTCGGCGCTCCTGTTTGTCTCGCGAGCGCTCATCGGCCACCGTTAGGACGACTTCTCCTCGCCGCCGTCGACCACTTCGGCGTCGACGACCTCCTCCTCGCCGCCAGCGCCCGCCCGCGAGCTGCCGTCGCCGCTGGCGCCGCCGGCCTGCTGCGCCGCACGCGCATAGACCTGCTCGGAGACCTGGTGCCAAGCGGCCTGCAGCTCCTCGGTGAGGCGCCGCAGCTTCGGCGTGTCCTCGCTCTCGAGGTTGTCGCGGATCTCCTTGATCTTCGCCTCGATGCGCTGGCGTGCGTCGGCGTCGATCGAGTCGCCCATCTCCTTGAGCTGCCGCTCCGCCTGGTAGGCAGCATGCTCGGCGGCATTGCGGGCTTCGGCAAGCTCGCGCTGACGACGGTCCTCCTCGGCGTGCGCCTCGGCATCGCGGACCATCCGCTCGATCTCCTCCTCGGTCAAGCCCGAGCCGGCCTTGATCTCGATCTTCTGCTCCTTACCGGTGCCGAGATCCTTGGCCGACACGTGGAGGATGCCGTCGGCGTCGATGTCGAAGGTGACTTCGATCTGCGGCACGCCCCGCGGTGCCGGTGGGATGCCGGTGAGCTGGAAGCGGCCCAGTGACTTGTTGTAGCGCGCCATCTCGCGCTCGCCCTGCAAGACATGGATCTCCACCGAGGTCTGGTTGTCCTCGGCCGTGGAGAAGATCTCCGACTTGCGGGTCGGGATCGTCGTGTTGCGCTCGATCAGCTTCGTGAACACGCCGCCCTTCGTCTCGATACCGAGCGACAGCGGCGTTACGTCGAGCAGCAGCACGTCCTTGACCTCACCGGCGAGCACGCCCGCCTGGATCGCAGCTCCGATCGCCACCACCTCGTCGGGGTTGACGCCACGGTGCGGCTCCTTGCCGGTGAGCTCCCGCACCTTCTCCTGCACGGCGGGCATCCGCGTCATGCCGCCGACGAGGATCACGTGGTCGATGTCGTTGGGCGTGACACCGGCATCCTTCATCGCCTGCTTGGTCGGGCCGACGACGCGGTCAAGCAGATCCGCCGTCAACTCGTTGAGCTTCGCCCGCGTCAGGCGCATGTCGAGGTGCTTCGGCCCCGACTGATCAGCCGTGATGAAGGGCAGCGAAATCTGCGTCTCCTGAACCGACGAAAGCTCGACCTTCGCCTTCTCCGCTGCCTCGTACAGGCGCTGGAGCGCCATCCGGTCCTGCGAGAGGTCGATGCCCTGGTCCTTCTTGAACTCGGCGACCAACCAGTCGACGATCGCCTTGTCGAAGTTGTCACCACCGAGATGGTTGTCACCCGCGGTCGCCTTCACTTCGAAGACGCCGTCGCCGATCTCGAGGATCGAGACGTCGAAGGTGCCGCCACCGAGGTCGAAGACCAGGATCGTTTGGTCGTTCTCCTTGTCCAGGCCGTAGGCGAGCGCGGCGGCCGTCGGCTCGTTGATGATCCGCTTGACCTCGAGGCCGGCGATGCGGCCGGCGTCCTTGGTCGCCTGGCGCTGCGCGTCGTTGAAGT
This sequence comes from Thermoleophilum album, assembly GCF_900108055.1. Taxonomy (GTDB): domain Bacteria; phylum Actinomycetota; class Thermoleophilia; order Solirubrobacterales; family Thermoleophilaceae; genus Thermoleophilum; species Thermoleophilum album. The sequence goes on from NZ_FNWJ01000001.1 coordinate 577,597, forward strand.
AGGCGGGGACAGTGATTACCGCCGCATCGACGGTCTCGCCCAGGTACGCCTCGGCGTCAGCCTTGAGCTTCTGGAGGATCATCGCCGAGATCTCGGGCGGCGCGAACTCCTTGTTGACAGCGGGCACGCGCACCCGCACGTCGCCGTTCGGGCCGGGAACGACCTCGTACGGAACGATCTTCTCCTCCTCGGCCACCTCCGAGTGCTTGCGCCCCATGAAGCGCTTGATCGAGAAGATCGTGTTCTGGGGGTTGGTGACCGCCTGACGCTTAGCCGGTGCGCCGACCAGGCGCTCGCCCGACTCGGTGAAAGCGACGACGGAAGGCGTCACCCGTGCGCCCTCGGCGTTGGGGATGACCGTCGGTTCGCCGCCTTCCATCACGGCCATACACGAGTTGGTGGTTCCAAGATCGATGCCGATCGTCCTGCCCATTGCGCTCTGCCTCCGTCTGGTCTACGCCTAATCGTTGTGGCTCAGAAAATCTAAGCGCGTATATAGCAGATCCCTGAGTGTCCGACTCGGCGCGCTGCGGTCCGGTGCGGCGAGACGCGACGCGGCACCGCGCGGTGCGGCGCTGGCGGCCTACCTGCCGCGGGCGGGCGCTAGCGCACGGCTGCTTGGGCAGAGGTCCGCGACGGGGCACCGTTCGCAGGCCGGGCGGCGGGCGGCGCACAGTCGGCGGCCGTGACGGATCAGCAGCACGTGGAATTCGTAGGGGTCGAAGTCGGCGGTGTATCGCAGCGCCAAGTCGTGCGCCTCCTCCAGCCCCACGCGCTGCGGCAACAGCCCGAGCCGTGTCGCGACGCGATGAACATGGGTGTCGATCGGCACCTCCGGCCGACCGAACGCGAAGAGCAGCACGCAGGCCGCGGTCTTGCGGCCGATCCCCGGCAGCTCGCAGAGAAATTCACGCGCTCGCTGGAGGGGAGCGTCGGCGAGCCACCGCAGATCGTCGTCGCCGAGGCGCTCGAGTATCGCTTTGATCCGCCGCGCCTTGGTCGGCGCTAGCCCTCCACAGCGGATGGCGTCTTCCACCTCCTCGACCGGCGCTTCTCTGACCGCCCGCCAGTCGCTGAAACGTTCGCGCAAGCGCGCGTAGGCGAGGTCCCGGTTGCGATCACTGGTGTTTTGCGAGAGGACCGTGAGGACCAGCTCGTCAAGCGGTCGCTCGTGCTTGCGCAACCTCGGCGCCCCGTAGAGACAACGCAGCCGCACGAGGATCGCTGCGACTCGCTGGCGCGACGGGCGACGCCAGCCACTGCGGCGGCCGCTCGCGCGCCCCCCGCTCGCGCGCCCGCCGCTCGCAGGCCCGCTCGCGCGTCGCCCGCTCGCGCGCCCCCCGCTCGCGCGCCCGCCGCTGAGATCGCGTCGCGGCGCACTTACTCGCCCGGTCGCAAGCGCTCGCAGGACGTTTGGCTCCGAGCACGGTGGCCCTTCGCCGTGGACACTCCGACCACCCGCACCAACCGGGCACGCGGCAGACCCTCCATGGGCTGAGCATATGACTTGCTCAGCCCAGCGATCGCTCCACTAGCCTGCCCGCGTGACCGATCTCCGGAGCAGCGGAGCGGCGATCGCGCAGGCGCCCACGCGAGCCGACGTCGATCGTGGCCAGCCGCGGCTAAGCGCAAGCCCCACCTGCCGCACGCCGAGGCGCTCGCCACGCGGGCCGTTCGCACGATTCGCCAAAGCGGTCGCTCCCGACCGCTGGACCGCTGCCGCTCTCTCCCTGACTGCTGCGCAAGGCCTCGTCTCGCTGATCTGGAAGCCACGAGTCGTCGACCTGGCCGCCCACGAGTTCCGAGCGTGGCTATTCGGGAGCGAAGGCTTCGCGATCTGGAACGGGCAGTGGTACGGCGGCCACCATGCGCCGGCCTACAGCATCCTGTCGCCGTTTCTCGGCTGGGCGCTCGGTGTGCGTTTCGCGCTGGCGCTCGCCGCGCTCGCGAGCGCGGCCTTGCTCGCCGCGTTGCTGCGCCGCCGGTTCGCCGAGCGCGCTGCGCGGATCGGGATCCTGTGGGCCGGTGCCGGCTGCGGGACGCTGATTTGGACCGGCCGCTTCCCGTTCGCGATCGGTACGGCGTTAGCCCTAGCCGCACTCCTCGCCTATTCGCATGGGCGCTTCAAAACGGCCACGCTGCTCGGCTTCCTCGCGCCCCTGGGAAGCCCCGTCGCGGGGCTGTTTCTAGCGATGGCGGGGCTCGCCTGTGCGCTTGCACACCGCCGTGAGCGCGCCCCTCGCAATGCCGCTGTCGCGCTCACCCTTGCAGCTTTCCTGCCACCCGTAGCCCTCTCGCTCGCCTTTCCGGAAGGCGGCTGGGCGCCGTTTCCGTTCAGCGCCTACCTACCGATCCCGTTCTTCGCGCTCGCCTGCCTGATGGTGCTACCCCGCCGCGACGCTGCTTTGCGTTGGGGGGCCGTTCTGTACGCCGCTGGATCAACCCTGGCACTACTCGTCGACACGCCGATGGGCGGGAACGCCGTTCGGCTAGGGGCACTCGTGGGAGGGCCGTTGCTCGTTTGCGTGGCCAGCGAACGAGGTTGGCTTCAGCGCGGTCGGTTGCTGCCGCTGAGCGTGGTTGGTCTCGCGCTGCTTGCGCTCTGGCAGTGGTCGCCAGCGGTCCGCGATGTTCGTAAGTACTTGGAGGACCCAGCGGCGCGCAGTGGCTACTTCGAACCACTGCGCCAGTACCTCGCGACGCTGCCCGACCAGCGTCGCATCGAGATCCCGTTTACGCGCAGCCACTGGGAGGGAGCCGAGATCGCGCCGATCGTGCCGCTGGCCCGTGGCTGGTTGCGGCAACTGGACACCGGCCGCAACCCGATTTTCTACAAAGGTCCGCTGAACGAACTCACCTACGCGGCGTGGCTCGCTGAGAACGCTGTGCGCTACGTCGCGCTGCCCTCAGCGAAACCCGATCGCAGCTCCTACGGCGAACGCGCCCTGATCGAACGCGGCCTGCCCTACCTGAAGTTGCGCTGGCGCTCGCGCGATTGGCGGGTCTACGAGGTGATGCTGCCGGCCCCGTTCGTGATCCCCCGTGGCCGCGCCGCCGTGACGCTCGAGCAGCTGTCGACCGATCAAGTCTTGTTGCGCGTGACGCGGCCCGGCGACGCTCTCTTGCGGGTGCGCTGGACTCCCTACTGGTTTGTCGCTGGCGGCTGTGTGTACCCGGACGAAGGCTGGACGGGAGTGCATCTGCCGCGACGGGGGTTCGTGCGGCTAGTGATCCGCTTCTCGCCAGAGCGCCTTTGGTCAAGGGGGCGTCGCTGCGACGACGGCTGACCGGCCGGCGAGCCGGGCGGACAAGGCCGGATTAAGCTCCCCCCCGTGCGCCTTGGCGGTTCAAACCCTCGGCTCCAACAGCGCATCGAGCAGGCGCGTATTGAGCTCGCGCGCGTGTGGCGGGCGAGTGCCGGTTGGCTGCCACACGGCTGGGGCGATGCGCTCCTGCAGCTTGCCCTGTTCGCCGGCGCCTATTACGCGTACCGATTGGTGCGTGGCCACGTCGACGGCGAGGTGGCGCGCGCCTTCGCTAACGCCCGCGCGATCGTGGATTTCGAGCGCGCGCTCGGACTGTTCTTCGAGCCCGGACTACAGGCGTGGGCGAGCAGTCACCGGTGGATCGTCGAGGCCGCCAGCGCGATGTACGTGAACTCCCACTTCGTGGTCACAACGACCTTTTTGATCTGGCTCTACATCGCTCGCAACGAAGCCTTCTACTTCGTCCGCAACATGTTCGTGGTCGCGATGGCGCTGGCGCTGGTCGGCTACGCCCTGCTGCCCACCGCTCCACCCCGATTCATGCCGGAATGGGGGTTCGTCGACACCGTCGCGGACGTCTTCGGTGAGACCGCTCAACGCAGTGCTAGCGCCCTCTACAACCCGTTCGCGGCGATTCCCTCAATGCACGTCGCGTTCGCCCTGATGATCGGGATACCGGGAGCCTTGCTGGTCCGTAACCGCCTGCTGAAAGTGGTCTGGGGGCTGTACCCGCTGCTCGTCACGCTGGTCGTGCTGGTCACCGGTAACCACTTCTGGCTCGACGCTGCCCTGGGCGCTTTGGTGGCGCTGGTGTCTGCGCTCGTTGCCCGCGCGGCGCTCGCCCGCGCCCGCCCCGACGCGTGGGGCTGGCAAACCGATCCAGCGAGGGCGGTTTCCTGAAACCGCAAGGGAGCAAACCAGCGGCCCCCGGCAATGGGGGAGAGACGGCTTCTGACGCTGGCCGGCCGGCAGCGCTGGCGGATGTGCGAGCGCGCGCCCGCGATCGCCTGATCGAGTCGCGCCTCACACCGAACGCGATCTCGCTTACCGGCTTCGCGCTCAACCTCGTAGCCGCCGGGCTGGTGTTGGCCGAGGCGTTTGTGCTCGCGGCACTTGCTTTCGCCGTCGGCTCGCTGATGGACATGCTCGACGGTCGCTACTCCCGAATGTCGGGCAAGGGCACGCCGTTCGGCGCGTTCCTCGATTCGACGCTGGATCGCATCGAGGAGGGCGTGGTGCTGGCCGCGGTGGCGGCCTACTTCGCGCACGCGGGGCGCCCCGCGGCGGCGGGTGCGACGGTGCTCGCGGTGGTGGGTTCCTACATGGTCTCCTACACCAGGGCCCGCGCCGAGGCGTTGGGCGTCGAATGCAAGGTAGGTGTGGCGACACGACCGGTTCGGGTAGTGATCCTGACGGCCGGCCTACTCCTCGCCGAAGGCGCCGGTGTGCTTCACTTGAAGCTACTCGAGCCGGCCGTCTACCTTCTGGCCGGTATCACCGTCGTGACCACCCTCCAGCGCGTGCTGCACGTGCGGAGGGAACTCGCCTGACGGCCGAAGCGCCGCAGTCCAAGCGGCCGCCGTTTAACCAAAGAGGCGGCAGGGGGTAGCCCAACCAGCAGGCGCACGCGGCGAGGCGAGCGGCGATCCAGAAACGTACTCAGGACTTTCGTGACCAAAAGGAGGACTCCGTGAGCGGATCGACTAGCGGCAACGGGGCTTCGCGCTACCAAACCGAGAAGGTGCGCGTGGCGATCGTCGGCGTGGGGAACTGCGCCTCGTCGTTCGTGCAAGGCGTCCACTACTACCGCGATGCTGATCCGGCGCAGCGCGTTCCGGGGCTCATGCACGTCGACCTCGGCGGCTACCACGTCCGCGACATCGAGTTCACAGCCGCCTTCGACATCGACGCCGAGAAGGTCGGAAAGGACCTCGGGGAAGCGATCTGGGCAGGGCAGAACAACACGATCAAGTTCTGCGACGTCCCGAAGCTCGGTGTGCCCGTCTACCGCGGCATGACGCACGACGGGCTCGGCAAGTACCTGAAGGAGAAGATCCGCAAGGCGCCGGGCGATACCGCGGACATCGTCGGCATCCTGCGGGAGACGAAGACGGATGTCGTCGTCTCGTACTTGCCGGTCGGCGCGGAACAGGCGACGAAGTGGTACGTCGAGCAGGTACTGGAGGCGGGCTGCGCGTTCGTCAACTGCATTCCCGTCTTCATCGCCAAGGAGCGCTACTGGGCGGATCGCTTCCGCAAGGCCGGCTTGCCGATCATCGGCGATGACATCAAGTCGCAGGTCGGTGCGACGATCGTCCACCGCACGCTCGCGCGCCTGTTCCAGGACCGCGGCGTCCGTCTCGCCCGCACGTCGCAGCTCAACGTGGGCGGGAACATGGACTTCTACAACATGCTCGAGCGGGAGCGGCTCGAGTCGAAGAAGATCTCCAAGACTCAGGCCGTGACCTCACTGCTCGACGAGGAGCTCTCGCCGGAAGACGTCTACATCGGTCCTTCCGACTACGTGCCGTGGCTCAAGGACCGCAAGTGGGCACACATCCGCCTCGAGGGCGAGGCGTTCGGCGGCGTGCCGCTGACGATCGAGGCGAAGCTCGAGGTCTGGGACTCGCCGAACTCGGCGGGCATCGTGATCGACGCGGTTCGCTGCGCGAAGCTTGCGCTCAACCACGGCGTTGGTGGACCACTGATCGGGCCCTCGGCCTACTTCATGAAGTCGCCGCCCGAGCAGTACCCCGATCCGGTGGCAAAGGAGCTGACCGAGGAGTTCATCAAGCAGTACGGGGGCGCACCGAAGCTGCCGCCGACCAGCGCGTTGCCGGCGGCCGAGCGCGCGGCGACCTCCTGAAGCACTCGAGGACGTCTGTTTCGCGGACGCCCCGTCGGACGCTCGTCCGGCGGGGCGTCGCCGCTTTGGCGCCGTATGCTGCGGCCGGTGGGCGCGGAGCTCTTCCGCATCGCTCAGGTAACGCCCTACCCGTGGGAGCACGACCACGAGGTCAACCGCTGGGTCGACCGCGTGTCCGCGGAACTCGCCGGGCGCGGACATCGCGTGCTGATCGTCGCGCCCTCCGATTCGCCGGAGCTAGTGCGCGCCGGTCGCAAGCGGATCGCCGCGCTCGCGGCCGGTGCCGACCCGCTCGACGCGCCGGTCACGCTGCTGGCGGTCGGTCACAGCATCCCGTTCCGGCGTGGCGGCTCGGTCGCCTTACCGGTCGACGTCTCGCGCAAGATCGAGCGTTTGTTCCAGCTCTTGGAGCTCGATTTCGTGCACGTCCACGAGCCCTTCGCACCGAGCGCATCGTCGGCGGCGCTGCGGCACTCGCGGGCGTTAACGGTCGCCACCTTCCACTCAGCGACCGAGCGGTTCCTCTCCACGCAGCTCGCGCGACCGCTGGTACGGCTTTTGTTCAAGCGCCTCGACGGGCGGATCGCCAGTTTTCGCACCACCCGAGAGCTCGTCTCCCGCTTTTTCCCGGGGGAGTACGAGCTGGTGCTACCAGGCGCTGACAGCGCCAGCGAGTCGACCACCGACAGCTATCCCCGCGGGAGTTGCGTGATCGGCTATCTCGCCGAGGAGGAGCCGGCCGCGTTGCGTCTCTTTATGCGGGCTCTGCGGCGTCTGCCGGAGGAACTCGACTGGGAGGCATGGATTCGCATCCCCGCCGGCACGGTTCCAGCCCTGCCGCTGTCGAAGCGGCTGCGCCGGCGTGTGCGCCTGTTGGGCAGCGGCGAGATCGAAGAGCGCGAGCTACTCCAGGAGGCTTCGGTGATCGTCGCGGCCTCCGGTGGAACGCTGCCGCGGCCCGGGGTCGTCCTCCAGGCACTCGCCACCGGTTGCGTGCCGGTCGTCGCTCGCATACCCCTCTACGAGGAGTGCGTGGGGGACGGCGAGCGCGGCCTTTTGTTCCAGCCTCGCGACGTCGCCACCCTCGCCAACCAGCTCGAGCGCCTGCTCGCGGACCCCGAGCTGTGCCAGCGTCTCCGGCGCGCGGCTGAACCTTTCCGACGGACGCTCGATTGGCGGCGCGTCGCAACCGACGTCGAACGGGTCTACCGGCGGATCGCAGCCCACCGACGACCGGTCACGGTCGATCCGGCGTTGCGGCGTCGGCTCGCTCGTCGCCCAATCGTCGACGTCGATCTCCACATGCACACCGACCATTCGCCCGACTGTGCGACGCCGGTAGAAGCGCTCCTGCGTCGCGCCGAGCAGGTCGGCCTCGGGGCAATCGCGGTGACCGACCACAACGAGATCTCTGGTGCACTGGAAGCGCGTGAGCGGGCGAACGGCCGGGTTCAGGTAATCGTCGGCGAGGAGATCAAGACGGCCGAGCAGGGCGAAGTGATCGGACTGTTCATCGAGCGCAAGATCCCGCGGGGCCTGACGCTCGCCGAAACGATCAGGGAAATTCGTAAGCAAGGCGGGATCGTCTATGTGCCGCATCCCTTCGACCGCATGCATGCGGTACCCGACTACGAACATTTGCTCTCGGTGATCGACGAGATCGACGCGATCGAGGTGTTCAACGCTCGCGTCGCCCTATCCGCCTTCAACGAGGAGGCCGCGCGCTTCGCCGCGAAATACCGGATTCCCGCCGGAGCAGGGTCCGACAGCCACGTCTTGCAGGGGCTCGGTTCGGTACGCGTGCGAATGCGCGCGTTCGACGGTCCCGAAGAGTTCTTGGCATCGCTGCGCGAGGCCGAGATCGTGCGCGGTCGACGCAGCCTGGTGTACGTGCAGGCGCTCAAGTTCCTGCAAACACGAGCGGGGATCACGCCTCGCCGGCACGCCCACCCGCGACCGGCCGCTCGAAAAACCAAGCTGGAACAGGAGTGATGGCCGCTGCTGGCGACCGCCGGCAAAGAACGGTGCACGCAGGGCAAGACGCGGTGCACCGAAGAGGAGCGCATACGGACGCGTCAAAAGCCTCGACTCGGATGCCCGCCACCGACGACGAGATCAAGGAGAAGTACCTCGAGCGGGCAATCCGTGAGCTGAACCGCTTTAACCGCGAGCTCTACGAGTGCCAACGCTGTCCGCGCGGACCGCTAATGCCCGTGATCGGCTCGGGGCACCCGCTCGCCGACATCTTTCTCCTTAAGTACGCGCCCCGCCAGGCCGAGATCGAGGAGGGCGTCGCCTTCTACGGGCGCGCGGGGGCCGCCTTGCTGAAGAGTTTTCGGCGCCTTGGGATCGACCCGCTCGCGGTGTATGGGACGGTGGTGGTGAAGTGCCCGGTACCGGACACTGAGCTGTCTGATCGCGACTGCCGAGCGCGCCTCATTGAGGAGATCGCGATCGTGCAGCCGCGCATGGTCGTCGTGATGGGCGAGCTCGCGCTGCGCGAGCTGAACGCTCTGGAGCTACCGCTAGCGGAACCGCTAGAGCCGAACTTCGGGGAAATCCAGACGCTTACGCCGAGCTGTGAGGCGCTGTTCGTGCCAGACATCGACAACTCGCTCGACGACGAGCGCGCCAAGCGCTCGTTTTGGCGGGCGTTCCGCAAGCTCGGTGAGTGGTGGGCGGACTTCCCGCCCTACTGAGTTCCCCCCGATAACGCTCGAGCGCCGCTCGCCGTCGTTGCGGCGGTTGGGCAATACTGCCCCTCGATGGATCTCGAGGAGCACAGCATCGAGCCCTTGATCAAGCGGCGCACCTGCCAGGAGTGCGGGGTGCCGCTGACGGAGCAGGAGATTCGGGCCGCACTGGAGTCCGACGGGCGCTTCCTTTGCACCGTCCACGCGAGCGAGGAAGTCCCGCTCGACGAGGACGAACTCGAGCGCAGTTAGCGCGCTCAGCGCGAGCTGGCCGGCGACGGTGGAACGGGCGTGCGTCGGCGCAGCAACGCCACGCACTCGATGTGCGGAGTTTGCGGAAACATGTCGACCGGTCTAACGCGCTCGAGCTCGTAGCCGCTCTCGCACAGCAGTCGCGCGTTAGGAGCGAGGGTCGTCGGATTGCAGGAGACGTAGACGATGCGCTCGGCGCCGATCCTCACAAGGTGCTCCAACATCCGCCGCGAGAGCCCCGCACGCGGCGGATCGACCACCGCTACCGACGGCCGCCTGGTCGCCTCGACGACGAGCTCCGGCAGCGCATCAGCCACATCGCCACAGAAAAAGCGGGCGTTGTCGATGGCGTTCAACTTGGCGTTCTGGATGGCATCGGCGACGGCTCGCTCGTCGAGCTCGAGACCGAGCACCTCGCGTGCTTCGAGGGCCATCGTCAGCCCGATCGTGCCGGTACCGCAGAAGAGGTCGAGAACCGTTTCGCTGCCGTCGAGCTCGGCGTACTCGAGCACGACTCGGTACAGCTCTTCGGCCATTTCGGTGTTGGTCTGGAAGAACGAATCGGGCGATATCCGAAAACGCAAGCCACACAGCTGCTCCTCGATCCACGGCCGACCGGCGACGAGCTCGGTCGACCCGACATCGGTGACCTCGGCGAGCGCCTGGGTGCGCGTCCACAGCACGCCGGTCGCACGCAGCCGTGCAGCGAGGCCGGCGACATCGAGCTCGGCCGGAGAACTCACTAGTCGCACCGAGAGGTCCCCTGTTCGGCGCCCTTCGCGAACCACAAGGTTTCGCAATACGCCTCGGTGGGCGCGCCGGTCGTAGGCCTCGTGACCAGCCTCGCGCGCCCATTCGACGGTCGCCCTACGGAGCTCGTCGACGCGCTCGGAGGCGAGTATGTCGCGCTCGACCCCTTCGATCTCGTCGAAGCGACCGCGCCGGTGAAAGCCGAGCACCAAACGTCCGTCGCGGTCGCTGCCGAACGAGTACTCCAGCTTGTTGCGGTAGCGGAGGCGCTGGTGTGCCGGAACGATCGGCTCGAGCGGCGGCTGGTCGAAACCGCCGAGCCGCTCGAGCGCGTCGCGCACCTGTAGCTCTTTCCAGCGCAGCTGCACTTCGTAGCGAATCACCTGCCAGGGAGCACCCGGATGCGCCGCCAGCGGCTCGACACGATCGGGCGAGGGTCGCAGCACTTCCACAAGCTCGGCCTCGGCGAACGAGCGCTTGCGCCGCACCACGCGCGCCCGGACCAGGTCGCCCGGTACGCCGCCGCGCACGAACACGACGAAACCGCCCTCGCCGATGCGGGCAACGCCCGCGCCACCGAAAGCGAGTGCTTCGACTGCGAGCTCGAGTTCGTCGCCGCGGCGTGGCCCGCTTTTCGCTCCTTGTCGGCGGCCGCGATCTTCGCTTACCGACTGCTCGACCGCGGGCTGACCAGGCCCAATGGGTTCACGCTCCTCGAACACGCGCCCGATGCTCGCACACGCCACACTACGGCCGTACGCAGCTAGCAGCCGCCGCTCTCGCGGCGGCGCAAATACGATCCCGCGCGTGTCCCGGCTCGCGGCTCCCCGGCACTTCCTCACCGGCGAAGAGATCGACGGCGCAACACTCGCCGCACTGCTCGCCCGCTCACGCGTTCTCAAACAAGGCCGCCGAAGCGGATCGCCGAAGCCGCTTGCCGGCCGCTCGGCGGCGCTCGTCTTCGAGCGACCATCGACGCGGACGCGCGTCTCCTTCGAGTTGGCCGTGGTCGAGCTCGGCGGCTACCCGGTGGTGCTGCGGGGCGATGAGCTCCAGCTCGCGCGGGGCGAGTCGATTCGCGACACCGCACTGGTGCTCTCGCGGTACGTCGACCTGATCGCGGTGCGCACTGGCGATCACGCGAAACTCGAGGAGCTCGCTCGCCATGCCTCGGTGCCGGTCGTCAACCTCCTCTCCCAACAGCACCACCCCTGCCAGGCACTCGCCGACCTCCTGACTTTGGCGGAACGCTTCGAGGAGCTGCGCGGCCTGCCCGTAGCCTGGGTCGGGGACGGCAATAACGTCGCGCACTCGCTCCTGCTGTTAGGTGCGCGGGCTGGACTCGACCTCCGCGTGGCGACGCCGCCCGCACTCGCTCCCGATCCTGAAATCGTCGAACGGGCAAGGGCGGCGCTCGAAAGTGGTGGGCGGATCTCCGTGGGCTCCGATCCGATTGCTGCCGCTCGCGGCGCGCGCGCTCTTTACACCGACGTGTGGGTGAGCATGGGCCGCGAGCAGGACGCCGACCGCAGACGCGCACTGCTCGCCCCTTTCCGCCTCGACGAGCGACTGATGCGGAACGCCGCCGAAGATGCTGTGGTGCTCCACTGTCTGCCGGCGCATCCCGACGAGGAGATCGCTTCCGACCTGCTGTACGGCGAACAATCTGCCGTTTGGGATCAAGCCGAGAACCGGCTCCACGCGCAGAAGGCGCTGCTCGAGTTCCTACTGGCCAACGAATAGAGTCAGTGACCGTTCGATTCCGCTCGCGACCACCAAGCGAGTGCGGGAGAGGAGGTACGGAGCCGTGTCCTGGAGTAAATCTCAGCGTTTCAAGCTGACGCTCGCGATCGGGGCTGTCCTGCTGGTTGGCGCCGGCTGCGGCGGCGGTGGCGGCGGTGGCGGCGGTGAAGCGAACAAGAGCAAGCCCGCTGCGAGCGGCCAGAGCGTCCGCAGCGGAACCGTCGTGATTTCGATGAAGAACATCCGCTTCCAGCCCGACAAGGTGACCGTCGCGCGCGGCACCAAGATCGTCTGGATGAACGACGACTCGGTTGCCCACGACGTCCATAAGACGTCGGGTCCGGGGCCGAACTTCGCATCTGGCCCGGCAGGCGGCATGAAGCCCGGCGACAAGTACGAACTCCGGTTCACGACACCCGGCACGATCAAGTACGTCTGCAAGGTGCACCAGCCCTACATGGCGGGCGAGATCACCGTCAAGTAGCGGTGCGCGGGCCGCTCAGCCCGTCCGCTGCGACGCACTGGCGGACGGGCTGAGCGCCGGCATGCCGTCAGTTGGCGACGACGCTTGAGCGAACGTGCGGCGGGGGATCCGGCCCGCCTCGTAGGCCGCTCTCCCGGCTTCCACCGCCAAACGCATGGCGCGCGCCATCTTCACCGGGTCACGTGCACGCGAGACTGAGCTCGCGAGCAGTACGCCGTCGCAGCCGAGCTCCATCGCCTGGGCGGCATCGGAAGCGGTGCCGATGCCAGCGTCGACGATTACGGGCACCTGCGAGCGCTCGCGGATCAACCGCAGGTTGTAGGGGTTGTTGATGCCCATACCGCTGCCGATCGGCGAGCCGGCGGGCATCACCGCCGCACAACCCACTTGCTCGAGGCGTTTGGCGAGCACCGGATCGTCGTTCGTGTAAGGCAGCACCACAAAACCCTCGGCGACCAGCGTCGCAGCCGCATCGAGCAGCTCCGCAGGATCGGGCAGGAGGGTGTCCTCGTCGCCGATCACCTCCAACTTCACCCACTCGGTGCCGAGCGCCTCGCGCGCCAGGCGCGCCAGCCGCACTGCCTCGCGCGCGGAGTAACAACCGGCGGTGTTCGGCAGCACCCGGCAACCGGCCTCCTCGATCACGTCGAGCAGCGAGCCGTCGGCGCCGGGTTCCACCCGGCGCAGAGCAACCGTCACCAGTTCCGTGCCGCTCGCTTCGATCGCTGCGCGCAGCACTTCCAGGTTGGCGAAGCCTCCGCTGCCAAGGATCAAGCGCGAGCGCAACTGGTGTCCGGCAATCACCAACGACATATCGTCATCCTCCCTGAACGGCGCGCACGATCTCGACGTGCTCGCCTCCACGCAGCTGCTGCTGCGCCCATTGCGATCGCGGCACCACTTCGCCATCGATGGCCACAGCGATTCCCCGCACGGTCGCGCCAAGACCGTAGTCGGCGAGCAGCTCGGCCACCGTGGCGCCGCCCACTAACTGGCGCTCACGACCGTTCACCAGCACTGTGACCGTCTCCGCCCGCCGCGTCCGCTGACCCTTCGAGCTGGTCATCGGACTCCCGTGCTTTTTGCGTCCGCGCCTCGACCGCTGCCCCTCGCGGAGAGCTCCGGTGAGCGCAGCCGGCGCGGGTCGAAGGGAACGAGTTCGACCGGCGGTTCGCGGCCGTAAACCAGGCTCACCACTGCCTCACCGGCGAGCGGTACCCACAGCACACCGTTGCGCCAGTGCCCAGTGGCCCACAGCAGATTCTCGATCTCCGGGTCGAAACCGAGCAGCGGCTCGTTGTCGGGTGTCGCCGGCCGGTGGCCGGCCAGTACCTCGAGCAGCTCCGCCTCCTCGATGCCAGGCACTACCGTCCAAGCCTCGTCGAGCAAGCTGCGCACTGCTCCCGCCGTGACCGCGCGGTCAAAGCCTCGCTCCTCGACCGTCGCACCTACAACCATACGGCCGTCGCGGCGTGGCACGCAGTAAACGCGGAGGGTGCGAACCACGTGCGTCGGCAGCTCTGCCCGACCACGATTGGGCCCGAGCACCAGCAGCTGGCCCTTCACCGGTCTCACCGCTATCTCGATGCCCAGCGAGCGGGCGAGCTCGCGCGACCAGGCACCGGCGGCGAGCACGACGAGGTCGCCACCAAAGCTGCGACCGTCCGCACAGTGCACGCCGACGATCGCTCCGCGAGTGCGCTCCAGGCGTACGACCGGGCAGTTTTCGATCACTGCGGCACCAGCCCGGCGGGCCGCCACAGCAAGCGCAGCAAGCGTCGCCCGCGGGTCGACCGCACCTTCGCTCGCCACCCACAGACCGGCCAGCGCACGTGGACCGAGCGCCGGCTCGTGCGCGCGCAGCGCTCGACGATCCAGCCACTCAACCTCGACACCCAGGCTGCGCTGCAAATCGCGCAGACGGCGCAACTCGCCGAGGTCGTCGGGCTCGACAGCGCACAGGACGCTGCCGCAGCGCAGAAGCCCCGGCTCGCAACCGTGCGCCGCAAGCTCCGCAGCGAACGCCGGCCAACGATCGAGTGCTGCCAGACGAGCAGCGAGCGCCCGGGTTTCCGCGTAGTCGAGTTCGGTGACGGGCGCCAACATCCCGGCCGCGACGCCCGATGCCCCGGCGCCGATGCGCTCGCGCTCGAGCAGCGTCGTTCGCACACCGCTCTGCGCAAGCCGCCAAGCGGCCGATAGGCCGATCAGCCCGCCGCCAATGACCAGCGCGTCGGAGCTGTTGTGCCGCTTGCCGCGTATCAGCGCTGGGCTGGAGCGACGCGACTCGTTCGGTGGCTGCTGTCTGTTGTGGCCGTCGATTCGCGTTTGGTCACTACCTCCGCCGGCATTACCCGGATCAGGTTCAACGGTCGGCGGCGGAAACGGCCGCCCTCTCAGCCCGGCTGCCCCGAGCTCCCGTCGACCAGTGGCCAACACGATGGTATTGCGCACGCCCGCAAGTCGGTCGCCGCGGACCAGCGCGCAGCGCCGCGCAACTTCGGCCACGTCAGGTGTGTTCGAACTGCCAGGATGGGCGGGCGCCGCAGCGGTCGGCGCCGAACCGAGCCTCTCGCCCCTCACAAGCGACCCGCAGCCGGAGGTGTTACAGGTGACCAAACGCGTGGCGATTACGTGCGCCCTGTTGCTGCTAGCGCTGGCACTCGCCCTACCGACGACCGCGGCGGCGGCGGGAAGGCAGCTAACGATCCTCCAGGACGACTTCCTCGTGTTGCGCGCCGGCGACGGCACCCGCCAGTGGGCACTCGACGAGTTCCGCGCGCTCGGTGCCGACGTCGTCAAGGTGCAGATGCTTTGGCGCGAGGTCGCGCCATCACCGAACTCCCCGCGCAAACCTCGCGTAAACCTCCGCGACCCGGCGAACTACGACTTCTCCCGCTTCGACGCGTTCGTGCGCGAAGCCGTCGCGCGCGGTCTTCGCCCCTACATCGCAATCGGCGGTCAAGCCCCACGCTGGGCGTCGCAGGGAACGCGTGCCCAACCGGGCAGCTCGCGCCCCGACCCGCGCTCCTACCGCGACTTCGTACACGCCGTCGGGTTGCGCTACTCGGGGCGCTACGCGGGGATCCCGCGGGTCTCGATCTGGTCTGCTTGGAACGAGCCGAACCTGCTTTCTTGGCTCGGTCCACAACGCTCGCGGTCGGGGGTGCCGCTGGCACCGACCATCTATCGGCGGCTCTATCAAGCGTTCGTGGCGGGCATGCAGAGCTCCGGCCACTCGCGCGACACGCTCTTGTTCGGAGAACTGGTGCCCTTTGGCAGCAGCTCGCGGCGCTCTGCGACGCGCATCTCGCCGATCGAGTTCCTCCGCGAGACGTTCTGCCTAGACGCCAATTGGCGCCCGTACCGGGGGGCAGCGGCCAAAGCACGCGGGTGCGGCCGCCTCGGACGGCTGCGAGTCTCGGGCATCGCTTACCACCCTTACGTGCCTCGCGGCGGCCTCTACGGACGCCTGCCGAGCCGCGACGACGCGTCGATCGCCCAGCTCGGGCGCTTGACGAGCGCGCTCGACAAGCTCGCGAGGCGGGGCAAGCTGCCTCCTCGCCTGCCGATCTGGATCACCGAGTACGGCTTCCAGACCAATCCGCCAGACCCGTTCCAGTTCCCGATCTCGCGCGTCCCGTCGTACATGGACGAATCGGAGTGGCTGGCTTTCAGAAACCCGCGCGTCGTCAGCTACTCCCAGTACTTGTTGGTCGACGAAGCGGCGCGTAAGTCGCGCTCGGCACTGGTTCGCTGGTCGGGTTTCCAGCAGGGGCTGCGCTTCGCCGATGGCCGTGAAAAACCGGGCGTATATCAGGCCTTCCGGTTCCCGGTTTTCGTGCGCGAGTACCGTCGCGATCGGGTCGAGGTGTTCGGACGCTTGCGACCGCGTCGCCCAGGAACACGCGTAGTCATCGCGGTGTCGGCCGGTAACGGCTACCGACAGGTCGCTTCCGTGCGGATCAACAGTGCCGGCTACTTCCGCAAGACACTGCCGGTCTCGAGCGCTTCGAAACGCAAGTTCCGGATAGTCGCCGACGGCCTGGTGCGCATCAAACGAGCGGTTCGGCGTTAGACCACGCGAGGCGATAGGCACCGGGGGATGGCCGTAGGCAGCAGGCAAAATCGCGCGGTGCCTGACGCTAGCTGCGCAGCGCAGCGGCAGCGCTTAGTAGGGTCGGTGCCCGTGCACGTCGCGAAAGTTCGAGCGCGTCATTTGGGTCTGGTAGGGCTGGCGGTGCTTGTCGTCGCACTCGGTATCGCTTTCAAGAGCGCCCGGCCAGCAACTGCGGCCAGCGGTCTCGAGATTGCGCTTCAGGACGACGCTGTTTTCCTCGAGGGCAAGTGGTTCGACCGGGAACGCGCACTGCGTATTGCGCGTGGTCTTGGTGTCACGAGACTGCGCGTGGGACTCGGCTGGGCGTTCACGCTTCCCCGCGCCCAGCAACGCGCGCGCCAGGCTCCGGCCAACCCTTCCTACTCGTTCGCTGCCTGGGACGCGCTGATCGACGCTGCGGCGCGCTACGGCATTCGCGTGCACTTGAGCATTCAGGGACCGGCGCCGGCGTTCGCGACCGGCGATCGACGCGTCGGTCCGTACAAGCCGAACGCGCGCGAGTTCGAGCGGTTCGTGCGCGTCGTTGCGCAGCACTTCAAGGGGCGCGTCGATCGCTACTCGCTGTGGAATGAGCCGAACTGGGCGACCTGGCTCGCTCCTCTGCGGGCGGCTCCGAGCCTCTACCGCGCGCTCTACCAGGCAGGTTGGCAAGCGATCAAGAGCATCGACCCGCAAGCCCGGGTGCTGTTCGGAGAGACCGCTCCCTACGCCCGCCCGGGCCTCTCGATCGCACCGCTCGATTTCTTGCGCCGCACACTCTGCGTCGACCGCAAGTACCGCCCCGTCAGGAAGCGCTGCCCGGCTTTGCGCGCGGACGGTTACGCCCACCACCCCTACGACTTCGCGCACTCGCCGGACTACCGCTACCCCGGCGCTGACAACGTCACGATGGGCACGCTCTCGCGCCTAACGCGCGCCCTTGACACCCTCGCGCGGCGCGGCCGCCTGCTACCCGCGGGTGCATCACGGATGCCGCTCTACCTGACCGAGTTCGGCTACTTCTCGAGCGGCCGAAGAATGCTCCGCTCCTCAAAAGCACGCGAGCGTTACACCTACCGCTCGTTCGACATTGCGCTCCGCAACCCACGCGTGCGCTCGCACCTTTACTACCTGCTCGTGTCGCCGCCGAGTCGCAGTCGCTGGGCCTTCTTCGATCTCGGCTTGCTCGACCAGAGGGGTCGTGGACGCCCCCAGTACACGGCGATCCGCAAGTGGTACAAGCGCAACCGCACGCGCGTTCGTCAGCCGGGCCCGCCGCTCACGTTTCCGCTCTCGCCCTAGGGTCGTGAGCGTCTCGGGGCGGGAGCGACGCCAACGTCTCGCGCGGGCGCAGCTCTACCTGATCGTGCCGGCTCGACCGCGACGTCACGATCTGCGCACGCTCCTCGAGGGGGCCTTGCGTGGCGGCGTCGACATGGTGCAGCTACGCGAAAAGCAACTGCCGGACGAGGACGTGCTCGCCGCCGCCGACGTCTGTCGCGAACTCTGCGCCCGCTTCGGGGCGCTCTTTTGGATCAACGATCGGCCGGACCTCGCAAAGGCAGCGGGAGCCGACGGCGTACACGTCGGTCAAGACGACATGCCGCCGCGGGAAGCTCGCCGAATCCTCGGTGAGGAGCACCTGATTGGGCTTTCAACGCATGCTCCCGGCCAACTCGCGAAAGCGCTGCGGGAGCCGATCGACGAGATCAGCGTCGGGCCCGTATTCGCCACCCCGACAAAGCCGGGTCGTCGACCCGCAGGACTCGAGTACGTGCGTCACGCGGCGCACGCGGCGCGCCATCGACCGTGGTTCGCGATCGGCGGGATCGATCGCGATACGGTGGGCGAAGTGGTCGCCGCCGGTGCCCGCAGAATCGCAGTCGTGCGCGCCATCGTCGACGCCGACGATCCCGAGCGAGCTGCGCGCGAGCTGCGCCCGGCCCTCCCGACGTGAGTCGCCCAACCGACAGCCCCAGCGATCGGCCGATCGCGTCGGACGCCGCCCAGCGTCCGCGCGCGGTGCTCGTCGCGGCGCTGTTCGCCGCCGCGCTAGCGGTCGCGAATCTGGTTGCGCTGATCCTCTCCTACGATCCCGAAACGCCGGAGAAAACCGCCGGCAGTCTTGCCGCAACAGCGCTCGTCGCGACGATGGCCTACGGACTTTGGCGCGCCCGCTACTGGGCGGTGCTGGGTATGGAGACGTTGCTTGCGATCACGATCGTGCTCGCCGCCCTAGCGCTCATCCGCGCCGAGGATTGGCGCGGCTTGCTGTTGCTGCTTTCGATCATCGTCGCCTCGAGCACTCTGCTCTGGGCACTCGCGAGGTCTCTGCGGCAGCTCGATCTGCCACAACCACCCGGGTCGCGAGAAGGGCCCGGGCGCGCTGATCCGGGGACCACCAGCGACAGCCGCGAGGCCGGGGCGCGGACCGACCAGCCTCGCAGCCGGCAATCAGGCAAGCGAAATAAGGCCAACAAGGGTTAGGCTGCGCGCGCGATGTCCGAACGCTTCGATTGCGTAATCGTGGGCTCGGGACCAGGTGGCTACGTCGCGGCGATCCGCGCGGCGCAGCTGGGTCTGCGCACGGCGATCGTCGAGAAGGGCAAGATCGGCGGCCGCTGCCTCAACGAGGCGTGCATCCCCGCGAAGACCGTCCTGCGCTCGGCGGAGGTACTCGACGAGGCGCGCAAGGCTGCCGACTACGGCGTGCGGATCGCTGGCGAGCCGGAGGTCGACTACACCCGCGTCGCCGCTCGCCGCGACGAGGTGATCGCGTCGTTGACCGGCGGCGTCTCGATGCTGTTGCGCAAGAACGGGGTCGAGGTGGTCGAGGGGACGGCGCGGCTCGACGCGGCCGCGAACGTAGTGGTTGGCGAGCGCACGTTGGAAACCGACCGCGTGGTGCTGGCCTGCGGATCGCGACCCAAGGCCGTTGCCGGCGCGCAGTTCGGCGGTCGCATCGCCGACACCGCCGCCACCTGGCTCAGCGGCGAACTTCCGCGTTCGCTGTGCGTGGTCGGAGCCGGCGCGTCGGGCTGCGAGATCGCGTCCGCGTTTCGTCGGTTCGGCGTCGAGGTGACGTTGATCGAGGCGCTCGAGCGGATTTTGCCGGCCGAGGACGAGGACAGTTCGCGGCTGGTTGCGCGCGAGTTCAAGCGCATCGGCATCGACTTGCGTACCGGTGCCCAGATCGAAGCGATCGAGGACCGTGGCGACCGCGCCGTGGTCGTGCTCGCAGGCGAAGAACTCTCCTTCGAGCTCGTTTGCATTGCGGCCGGGAGAGCTCCCGACGTCGAAGGTCTGGGGCTCGACGCGGCCGGTGTGGAGCTCGATGAGCGCGGCCTGGTGCGGGTAGATGAACGGCTTCGCACCTCCCGCGAGGGCGTCTGGGCGATCGGCGACATGGTGCGCGGCCCAGCGCTCGCGCACAAGGCCTCGGAGGAGGGAATAGTCGCCGTTGAGGATGCGGCTGGCCGGGATCCCGAGCCGCTGGACCTTGCGTTCGTGCCGTCGGTGACGTTCTGCCATCCCCAGGTCGCGAGCTTTGGCATGACCGAGGCCGAGGCGCGCGCGGCAGGACACGACGTGGTCGTCGGCAAGGTTCCGATCGGCGCGGTCGGGGCACCGACCGTTTACGGCGACCGTGCGGGTCTCGTCAAAATCGTCGGTGACCGCCGCTATGGCGAGCTCCTTGGCGCGCACGTGGTTTCGGCGAAGGCGGCCGAGTTGCTCGAGGAACTCGTGGTCGCCCGCGAACTCGAAGGCGGCTACCCAGAGCTGGCGAGGATCGTGCACCCGCATCCGGTGTTCGCCGAGGCGGTGGCGGAGGCCGCCCGCGCCGCCGACGGTTGGCTGATTCACGGCTAACAGTCGACCCGCTGCTGGACCCGCAGCGGCCCACGTTCTTCTTCGACTTCGCCTGCCCGTACGCCTATTTGGCGGCTGAGCGGATCGCCGCGAATCCCGAGTTCGCTGCTGTCTGGCGGCTCGCCGCGCTCGATCAGGTGCTCGCCGCAGCCGGTCGAACCAGTTGGCTCGTCGCCGACGCAGCCGCAAGGGTTCGGCACGTCAACGAGATCGAGCGGCGCGCACGCGAGCTCCAGCTGCTGCCCCTGCACTGGCCGCCGCTGCCGCTCGACTCGCGGCGGGCGCTGCTGGCCGCCGCTTACGCGCAGGCGACCGGGCGACTCGTGGCCTTCTCGCTCGCGGCTTTTCGCCATGCCTACGCCGCGGGCCGCGACCTAGCGAACGACGACGCTCTGGTGATCGCCGCAGCGGCCTGCGAGCTTCACCCGCGCGCCCTGCTCAAGGGGATCGAATTGGCGAGCACGCGAGAACTGCTGGACGCTTCGACCCAAGCGGCGCTGCGCGCCGGCGTTCGGCAACTGCCGGCAGTCGTCTGGCGGGGACACGTCTTCGAAGGAGACGACCGGATCGCGGAACTTTGTCGGTAGGCAGCGCGCGGCGAGGGCTGTCTATGGTCGCAACCGCTGCCGCCGAAACAAAGGGTGTGCAGGACCCTCACGCGCGAGGTTCGTCGCCATCCGGGGCGAACGGGCAGCCGATCGATACAGTCGAACCCAGGGTGGAGAGCGCAGGGCGCAGCGTCGGGATACTCCGGCCGGAGGACGCGGGGCTCCGCCCCGCACGGCACCCACTGCCGCCGCTCGAGGATTGCCTGCGCCTGTACGAGAAGATGGTGCTGATCCGCCGCTTCGAGGAACGCGCCGGCGAGATGTATGCGCGGGCGCGGATCGGTGGCTTCCTGCATTTGTGCATCGGCGAAGAGGCGACCGTCGTTGGCACCTGCGACGCGATGCGCGACAGCGACTACCTGCTCTCGACCTACCGCGAACACGGTCAAGCGCTGGCGCGCGGCACCTCTCCACGCTCGGTAATGGCCGAGCTATTTGGCAAGGAAGCCGGCTGCTCAAAGGGTCGTGGCGGCTCGATGCACCTCTACGACGCCGCCCGGCGGTTTCTCGGCGGCTACGGGATCGTCGGCGCGAACCTGCCGATCGGTGCTGGCGTAGCGCTCGCCTGCGAGCTTTCGGGCAGTGACGACGCGGTCGTAACGATGTTCGGCGACGGCGCTACCAACCAGGGAACCTTCGGCGAAACCATGAACCTTGCAGCGCTCTGGCGGCTGCCGGTGGTGTTCGTCGTGGTCAACAACCAGTTCGGCATGGGCACCCGCATCGACCGCCATTCGGCGGTGCTCGACCTGTCGCGCAAGGCCGAAGGTTTCGGTGTCCCGGGACGTCGCTGCGACGGCATGGATGTGCTCGACGTTCGCCACCACATCCGCGAGGCACTGCGTCTGGCACGCGAAGAGCGGCGCCCCCAGCTGGTCGAAGCCGTCACCTACCGCTTCAGGGGCCACTCCGTGGCCGACCCCGAGGTCTACCGCACCCCCGAGGAGGTCGCCGAGTGGAAGCGTCGCGACCCGCTCGAGACCTTCCCCAAGCGATTGGTAGAGGAGGGAGGCGTGGCGCAGGCGACCCTCGAGGCCATCGATCAGCGGGCACGGGAGGTCGTGGAGGACGCGGTGGCGTTTGCCGAGCAGACTCCCTTCCCGCCTCTCGAATCGCTCTACGACCACGTGTACGTGTACAGCGGCGACGTGCCGGGGTGGTGGACGGTCGACGAGCGCAGCCCCGACGTCTATCCGGGCGAACGGGCACGCGAGGCCGGCGCTTTGGCGCGCCGGCTGGCCGAGCAGGGAGCGCAGCACGAAGAGACCGGCCCCCGCGTCGGTCGTACCCGGCGTGATTTGCCGGACGAGCTCGCCCCCGGTCCGCCGAACCTTGCTCCACCGGCATCTGCGGACACTGGTGACGCAAGCGCCGGAGGCAGCGATGGCCACTGAGACGCGCCTCTCGCCAGCGCAGGCGACCCGCACGATCACCTACCGCGAGGCCCTACGTGAGGCACTGCGCGAAGAGCTGCGCGCGGACGAACGGGTGTTCCTGATGGGCGAGGACATCGGCGTCTTCGGGGGCGCTTTCAAGGTCACCGAGGGGCTGCTCGAAGAGTTCGGCGAGCGACGCGTGCGCGACACCCCGATCTCCGAGAACACGATCGTCGGCATGGGCGTCGGTGCCGCGAT
The DNA here is from genome assembly GCF_900108055.1 of Thermoleophilum album. Taxonomy (GTDB): domain Bacteria; phylum Actinomycetota; class Thermoleophilia; order Solirubrobacterales; family Thermoleophilaceae; genus Thermoleophilum; species Thermoleophilum album. The sequence goes on from NZ_FNWJ01000001.1 coordinate 599,862, forward strand.
GGCCGGGATGCGGCCGGTGGTCGAGATCATGCAGCTGAGCTTCGCCCTGCTGGCGCTCGATCAGATCTTCAACTCGGCGGCGCACGTGCGTTACATGTTCGGGGGCCAGCCGACGGTGCCGCTGGTGATTCGCATGCCACAGGGGGCTGGCCATCAGCTCGGCCCCACGCACTCGCACTGCCTGGAGGCCTTCTTCCTGCACGTTCCGGGGCTGCTCGTAGCCGTACCGTCGACACCGGCCGACGCCAAGGGACTGCTCAAGTCCGCGATCCGCGACGACAACCCGGTCGTCTTTATCGAGCACAAGTCGCTGTACGGGATGCGCGGCGAAGTGCCCGCCGATCTCGGCCCCTTGCGCTTCGGCGAGGCAGCGATCAGGCGGCACGGGCGCGACGTGACGATCGTGGGAATCTCGCGCATGGCGGTCGTTGCCGAACGCGCTGCCGAGCAACTAGCTCGCGACCACGGCGTCGAGGCCGAGGTGATCGACCCGCGCACGTTGCGCCCGCTCGATCTCGACACGATCCTCGAGTCCGTTCGCCGTACCAACCGCGTGGTGATCGTCGAGGAGGGCTGGCCGCACGGCGGCGTCGGTGCCAACCTCGCAGCGCTGATTCAAGAGCAGGCGTTCGACTGGCTGGACGCGCCGATCCAGCGAATCGCCCGCGCCGACGTGCCGATGCCGTACTCGAAGCCGCTCGAACAGGCGGCGCTACCGCACGAGGAGAACGTGATCGAGGCGGCGCTCGCCTCGCTCGGCCGAACGAGCGAGGAAGCGAGCGACGGTCACGCACGCGTCTAAGAGCGAGGGGTCCGAATGGCCGCAGAGATCGTGATGCCCCGCCTTACCGACTCGATGGAGGAGGGCACGCTCGTGCGCTGGCTCGTTCGTCCTGGCGACCGAGTCGAGCGCGGTCAACCGATCGCCGAGATCGAGACCGACAAGGCGACGATGACCTACGACAGCGACACCGAGGGTGTGGTGATCGAGCTCGTCGCCGAGGAGGGCCAGACGCTACCGATCGGGGCGGTGATCGCGCGCATCGGTGACCCGGCCGAGGCGCCGCAGCGTGCCGAGGCGCCCGAGCGTGCGGAAGCTCCGCCCGCGGCCGCCGCCCCTCAAGCCGCCGAGGAACCGCCGCCGGTGCAAGCCGAAGAGCCTGCGGCGAGCATGCCGGCAGGGGCGATCGAGCACCCCGCCGAGACCCAGCCAGCGCCGGGGACGTCGTCAGGCGTCGAAGAGACGGCACAAGCGACGGCGAAGACCACGAGCGCGCCGGAGGCGGGCGCTGCCGACGGTCGCTTGCGTGCATCACCGCTCGCCCGGCGACTGGCTCGGGAGCTCGGCATCGACCTGCGGACCGTGCGTGGTAGCGGACCGGGCGGGAGGATCGTGCGCGCCGACGTCGAGGCGCTGGCCGCTAGCACGCGCGCGCTGAGCGGCGAACGCCGCGCAGAAGAGGGGCCGCAACCAGGCGCGATCGCGCCTCCGCCACCTCCGCCACCTCCGCCACCTCCGCCACCTCCACCGGCGGCGCCAGAGGCGCCACCACGCGCACCGGAGACGCGCGCGGTAGAGACCGCGCGTGGTCGCGTGGAGGTAGAGGAGCTCGACCGCACGCAACAGACGATCGCCCGGCGGATGGCCGAATCAAAGGCAACCGTCCCCGACTTCGCGCTCGAACGGACCGTCGACATGGAAGGCTGCCGCGAGCTGCGCGAGCGCCTGCGCGCGCGGGTCGAGCCGCTCCCCACCTACAACGACCTGGTGGTGAAGGCGTGCGCGCTCGCGCTACGCGAGCATCGGCGTCTGAACGGCTCCTACCGCGACGGGCGTTTTGAGCTGCACGAGCGGATCAACGTGGGGATCGCCGTGGCCCGTCCGAACGCTCTGATCGTGCCCACCATCTTTGACGCCGATCGCAAGTCGCTGCTCGAGATCGCGCGCGAAGCGCGCCGTCTGGTCGAACGTGCACGGAGTGGCGAGATCACGCCGCCGGAGCTCTCCGGCGGCACCTTCACTGTGTCGAACCTCGGCATGTTCGGAATCGACCGCTTCACAGCGATCATCAACCCACCGCAGGCCGCGATCCTCACCGTCGGCGCGGTCGCACCGCGACCCGCCGTCGACGAACACGGCTCACTCTGCGTGCGTCACCTCGCAACGCTCACGCTGGTTTGCGACCATCGCATCGTCTACGGCGCCGACGGAGCGCAGTTCCTTGCGCGTGTCGCGGAGCTTCTCGAGGAACCGCTGGCGATGCTCGTCGAAGGGTGAGCGTCGCCGATGCCTGAACGACGACTCCACGGTCCAAACGAGCCGCGCCTGCCGGCCACGCTCGACGAAGAGATCCTCGGTGCCGAGCGCCGCGAGATCGTCTCTCACTACACGGACGAGGACCGGATCCAACGCATCGCCGAGGAGCTCCGCCGCGGATTCGCGACTTTGGCGCACGTCGGCGCCGCGGCCTCTTTCTTCGGCTCGGCGCGCACGCCGCCCGGATATCCCGAGTACGAATTAGCGCGACGCTGCGCCCGCTTGGTCGGCGAAGCTGGCCTGGCGGTGATTACGGGCGGCGGCCCCGGCATCATGGAGGCCGCCAACCGCGGCGCCAAGGAAGCGGGGGCGCCGTCGATCGGCTTGAACATCGAGCTGCCGTTCGAACAGGGCCTCAACCCCTACGTCGACCTTGCGCTCCACTTCCACTACTTCTTCACGCGCAAGGTCATGTTCGTGAGGTACGCGAGCGGGTTCGTGGTGTTTCCCGGCGGGTTCGGAACGCTCGACGAGCTGTTCGAGTCGCTGACGCTCATCCAGACCGGCAAGATCCGCCACTTTCCGGTGGTGCTGGTCGGCAGCGAGTACTGGCAGGGTTTGGTCGATTGGCTGCGCGAGCGGGTAGTGGCCGAGGGCAAGGTCTCGCCGCACGAGCTCGAGATCTTTCGCGTGACCGACGATCCCTTGGAGGTTCGCGACCTGCTGCTGGCGGCCGCGCACCGCAAGCCGCGCGTCGAGCTGCCCGCGCGCGGCGATGGCGCTGTCGCTCGCCGCTCAGCTGCTCGTTAGCGATCCGGCGGAAAGCCGATCCCCTGCGGGGGCGTCAAGGGGCTGGTGGGCAAACCGTCGGGCGGTTCGACCTCGTTGTATCCCGCGGGCGCCACGTCGTTCGGCGCATCGGGGTGGAAAAGGCTCGCCAGCTGCTGGATCTGAGCGCGCCCCGGACCGAGCTCGAACTGACCGCCTCCGTAACAGGCGATGCCGCGCCTCGCGCACAGCGCGTAGACGGCGAAGAGCTCCTCGAGTGAGCCGATGCGCGAGGGCTTGACGTTGAGGTGCCGCACGGGGAACGGCAGCGCGTCAAGGTCGCCGGTCTCGTGGACCGGAGCATCGAAACTCAGGCGAGCGACGTGCGGCTCGAGCAGTGGCCGTGTCGCGGGGGTGACGTCGGGGTCCTCGATGATCGCCTCCGGAAATGCCATCAAGACTCGCTGGTAGAGCGCTGGATCGGTCTCAACATCGACCGGTGTTCCCCGATAGTGACCCTTGAGGTCGAGCACGTCGACCGCTCCCGTGCCTGCGAGTTGGCGGCACAGCTCGTCGTCCCAGGCGTTGGTTGGATCGAGCTTGAAGCGCGTGCCCGGATAGCGCGCGAGGAGCTCGAGGACGCGGTCGGGCAGGGCTCGCCCAGCGCGCTCCTCTAGCCGCGTCGAGACGACGAACCGCACCGGGCGCGGCTCGATCCCCAAGACTTCGGCGAGCGATCGAGAGCCCTGGCGGAGCGCTAGATCGAGAGCCGCGGCTTCGAACGCCCAACGTCGGTACCGGCGCGAGACTTCCCGCTGCGGCGGCTGCGGAAACAGGTCGAGCGAGGCCACGAGCGCGCAGAACTCGCCAAGCTCGAAGCGGCCCACGAGCTTGCGAGCGCAAGCCCCGGCGGGGTCGCTCCACGCTCGGTCGGCTTGCAGAATGCGGTGGTCCGCGGCGTCGTAGGTGACGTCTTCGCCCCGCCCGGCGACGCCGCCGCCCTCGAGGACGATCACCGTCGTCAAGCGTTCGAAACCACCGGGAGCGATCGTCGCGAGCGGTTCGAGTCGCACCGCTTCGACCTCCAGCGGCAGACCGCGCAGCCGCTGCCAGCAAGATTCAAGAGCGCGCACGCCGCGACCCTACACACCCCGACGCCGCCACCAGCGCCCTTTAGGCTGACAGCGCTGTGCGGCGGCGTGTTCTATTGATCCTGATCGCGGCGCTAGCGGTACCGCTACTGGCGATCGCCACAGCTCGCCTGCATGCTGGTGACGAACAAGCGCGGGGCGCCGACGCCGCCGCGGTCACGCGGCCGGCAGCCGAGCCGCCGAGCGTCGTTGTCGTTCTCACCTTCGATGAGTTCCCGATCGACGCTGCGCGCCTACCTGACGGGCAGATCGATCGCGCTCGCTTCCCCAACCTCGCCGCCCTGGTCAGCACCGCAACCTGGTTTCCAAACGCCCAAGCAGTGCATGACGAGACGAGCGAGGCGCTGCCAGCACTGCTCGACGCTCGCTTGCCGCGCCCCGGCGGCCGCGCCGATCGACGTCATCACCCGAAGAACCTGTTGACCTTGTTCGGCGAGCGCGGCTGGCGGATCGTCGCGAGCGAGGAGGCCAGCGACCTTTGCCCACGACGCTTCTGCCCGCGTGGCAACGTGCGTCGCCGGCCGACGCTCGCGAACCTCAAGGCCGGTCGCAAGGAGCGTTTCGAACGCTGGCTCGCGCAGATCCAGCGACGCCCGGAGCGCACCCTCTACTACAAACACGTGCTGCTGCCCCACCTGCCCTGGATCTACCTGCCCTCGGGCCGGGAGACGCGGGTAACGCTGGAGCGCCTGGCCAACGTCGCCGGCTTCGCCGACCCTTGGCTAACCCTGCACAACGAGCAGCGCCAACTGCTGCAGATCGGCTTCGTCGACCGCGAGCTAGGCAAGTTGATCGATCGCTTGCGCCGGCTCGGTCTCTTCGACCGCGCGTTGATAGCGATCGCTGCCGACCATGGGATCTCGTTCGATCTAGGAGTCGCCGACCGCCGTCGCGTAACGCCACGCAACATCGACGAGGTCGCACCGGTGCCGTTTATCTTCAAGGCCCCGGGGCAGCGCGCCGGATTGGTGGTGCGAGGCCTGGTGCAGACGATCGACTTCACGCCAACGATCGCGTACCTCGCGGGCCTCTCGCTCGACTGGCAGGCCGACGGCGTGCCGGCTTTCGAGCGAGCCAAGCGGCGGCTGCGGTTCGTCGAGATGCCGACCCGGGATTTCCGCGGACGCGTGCGGATCACCGTCGACGAGTGGCTGCGCCGGCGCCACGCGAACATCGCGCGGCGAGCGCGCACCTTCGGCAGCGGCCCGGCCAGCGCCCTCCTGCTCGGCTCCCCGTGGAGCCGCCTGTACCGGTTCGGGGATCGGGCACGGGTGATCGGTACCGAGGCGCACAGCCTGGCGACACAGGGCACTGCGCGGGTGCGAGCGGTGCTCTTCGAACCACAGCTCTATTCGCCGGTCGACAAACGGCGAGTGCTGGTGCCCGTACAAGTAGCGGGCAGGATCGTGGGCGGACGCGCGAACGAGCGGCGCGACCTGGCGGTCGCGGTCAACGGCCGCGTCGTCGCCGTCGGCCGGAGCTTCCGGATGCAGAACGGCCGGCGCCGCCTCTACGGCGGCAGCGAACTGTTCTCGCTGATCGTGCCTGAGAGCGCGCTGCGCGACGGCTTCAATCGCGTGATCGTCTACGAGGTTGCACGCAGCAGCCCACCGCGCCTGCTTGCGATCGGCTCGAATTAGGCGTGACCGGTCAGCGCTGCCCGATCGCTTCCGGGTTGGGACGGTCGTCGGGATCGCGTACGACGCGGGGCGGATCGCGCGAGGTGTCGACCAGCAGACAAACGAAGCGTCCGGAGCGGCGGCGAATGCAGGTGCGGAAGTAGCGATCGGCGAGCGCCACGGTGTTGGCGCTCGCAAGGTTCACCACCAGCTCGCGGTCGCCGTAACGCAGCACCCATTGCCGCACCGCGCGCGCGTTCTCCGTTCGTTCGACGTCGGCTGAAACCACCAACGGTCGACTAGCAAGCCCAGCGGCAAGCCAGCCGCCGAGACCGGCCACAAGCAGCAGCGCGCCGACACGGTCGCGCAGCGCGTACCGCCGGAGCTCGCCGGGGACTGCACGCAGGTCCTCGGCGAGTGCGCGAGCTTCGAGCCGCCGTGCCAGCCACGGGGCCACCGCACCGACCAAAAAGAGGTTGCCGAAGGCGGCGACGATCAGCGCGAACGGAACCGTCATGCCTTCCTCGCGAACGCCGAGCAGGACCGGCGGCAGCTCGTGCAGCAGCATGCCCTCGATCCCCGTGCAAAGCACGAAGGCGCTGGCCGCGAGCGCTCCGCGCACCCGCCACAGCGCGCGGTGTCGTGCGAAAGCCACCGTCGGGCGAGGCTAGCGCAGGCACGGGTAGCATCGGGGCGATGGCGCACGAGCTGTGGGTCTCTTGGCTCGGTCTCGTCGAGTACCGCGAGGCGCTTGAGCTGCAACGGCGGGTCCACGCGGCGCGCGTCGCCGATCGCATCCCTGACGTTTTGTTGCTGCTGGAGCACCCGCCGGTTTACACGTGCGGGGTTCGTACTCGTCCCGAAGACCTGCCGTTGCCGCGCGAGGAGTACGAGCGAAGGGGCATCGCCGTCCACGCGGTCGACCGCGGTGGCCGTGTCACTTACCACGGACCCGGTCAGCTGATCGGCTACCCGATCGTGCGTGTCGGACGCGTGCGCGAGTTCGTGTCGGCGATCGAGCGGGCGCTGGTGGCGGTTTTGAACGCCGAGGGTGTGACCGACGCCCACGTTCCGGCAAGCGACACCGGGATCTGGACAAGCCACGGCAAGATCGCCTCGATCGGTATCCGCGTGCGCGACGGTGTGTCGCTGCACGGCTTCGCCCTAAACGTCGACTGTGACCTCGAACCCTTCCGCTGGATCCATCCCTGCGGGATGAGCGAGGCAGCGATGTCGTCGCTTGCCTTGGAGGGCCATCCCGGCCGAATGCGCTGCGTGCGCCGACGCTGCGGCTACGAGCTGGCGCGCGCTCTCGGTGCGCGGCAACGGCTGGTTTCGCGCGACCGCCTGACAGCGCTCTTGCAGCGCACCCGTGCGCGCCCGCTGGCGAGCCGGTCGCGGGCGCGCCCGGGCGGTTGGGAGACGCTCGAACTGCCTCAGGCACGCCCCTTCCGCGACCGCAAGCCGCGCTGGTTCAAGCGACCGCGACCGGGGGGCGCGCGCTACCGCGCACTACATGCACGCATCGAAGCGGAGGGCTTGCACACCGTTTGCCAGGAGGCCGCTTGCCCGAACATCGGTGAGTGCTGGGAGCACGGCACAGCGACCTTCATGATCCTCGGCGATGTCTGCACCCGCCGCTGCGGCTTCTGCAACGTCAAGAGCGGTAAACCGACGCACAACGATCCGCTTGAGCCGCTGAAGGTCGCCCGCCAAGTGCAGCGCATGGGTTTGCGCCACGCGGTTGTCACGAGCGTCGACCGCGACGACCTACCCGACTACGGTGCCGGCGCCTTCGCGGCGGTGATTCGAGCGATCCGCACGCTCAACCCCGGCTGCACCGTGGAGGTCCTGACACCGGATTTCCGTGGTCAAGAGATGCCGCTGGCGCGCGTGATCGCTGAGCGACCGGACGTCTTCAACCACAACGTCGAGACGGTCCCGCGCCTCTATCCGCTTGCCCGGCGCGGCTCCGACTTCGCGCGTTCCTGCCGCGTGCTGCTCAACGCCAAGCTGATGGGCGGCGAGCGAGTGAAGACCAAGTCGGGCCTGATGGTCGGCCTGGGCGAGACCCGCGAGGAGGTTCTCGAGGTGCTTTGGTTGTTGCGTGAGCACGCCGTCGAGATCGTGACTATCGGCCAGTACCTGCGGCCTTCACGCGACCACCTGCCGGTCGTCCGCTACTGGCACCCCGAGGAGTTCCGCGAGCTCGAGCGCGAGGCGCTGGCGATGGGCTTCTCTTCGGTGGCCGCTGGTCCGCTCGTGCGCTCCAGCTATCACGCTGAGCAGACCTTGTTGGCCGCTCGCGCGGCCGGCGACGCGGGGGGCCCGACGAGCGCCTCCGCTTTCTGCTCGTCAGGACCGGCGCCCACGACTGCCGCCAAGACTCGCCCGTCTCGCCCATCAACGCGCAGCACGGTGGGCGTTACGGCAATCGCGTAGCGACGAAATAGCTCAGGGCGCTCACGCACGTCGACCTTCACCCAGGGCGTCGCGCTTCGACCCAGCAGCTCCTCCCACTCGCGACACGGCAAGCAGAGCGGCGAGCTGAAGAGCACGATCGCCTCGCCGCCCTGGTTAGCGGTGCGTGGCAGCAATCGGGGGTCGATTTGCCGTGGCCAGCGGCGACGGCGCGCGGCCTGCGCGACACCCCACCAAGCGGCGGCCGCAAGCACGATCGCCAGCAGGGCGAGAACGAGCAGCGTGCGGTCGGCGAAAGACAAGTTGCGCCCCCGCTGCCTCAGGCCGTAGTGCCGCCGGCCGGCGGCGCGGACGATGGGTCACGCAGGGGGATGCCGCGACGCCGCGCAAACCACGTGTAGATCTCGCAGCCGACGCAGAAGCCGGTACTGGCGGCGAGCAGCGCAAGCGCCGCGACGAGCAGGGCGAGCGCCCAGCCGAGCGTCTCGACGCCCGCCAGGAGGGCGAGCGTGGCGGCAGCGGTGAAGACGCACCCCACGATGTTCGCGAAGCGCGGCGGCCGTGCGTCCTCCAGTGGACCCTCCCCGAGGCGTGGCTGCAGCACCTCGAAGTAGAAGACGCAGGGAAGGCAGTAGCGGCGCCCGAAGATGAGCCCCACCGCAAGTTGCAGCGCGACGATCGCTACGAGTACTGGGGCCTGGAGGAGGAACGCGAGCAAACAGACGAGGCCGACGAAGGCCTGATTCACGCGCGGTGCGCGTGCGTCGATCACGTCCGTGTCATCGTATGGGTGGGCAGTGCGGGTGGTCTGAGCCATCAGCACGAATAGTGGCAAAACCGAACGGTGTTTCCGATAAAGGACAATCTGCCGACGCGCCGCTTCCCGGTGCTGACGGTGCTGCTGATCGTCGCCTGCACGATCATCTATTTCGCCTTCGAGCAAGGCGGCATCGGGCTTGGACCGGTTGGCAACGAGCGCGTCATCGAATGGGGCGCGATCCCATACGAGATCACGCACCCGGGCAAGGAGTGCGTGGAGCCGCCGCCCGGGACGCGGATCGCGGCGCTTGCCGAGCGCGCCGGTACGCCGCTCGTTTGCGAGGGCCAGGAACTGAGGTTGACAACCGCCTTCGGCGGCGAGGCGGTGGTGAAGCTGCCGGATCGCTTCCCCGCCGAGCTCACCCGCGGCGATCCACCGACGTGGCTGACGCTGTTCAGCTCGATGTTCCTGCACGGAGGCCTCTTGCATCTGGCCGGGAACATGCTGTTCCTGTGGATCTTTGGGAACAACGTCGAGGACTCGATGGGCAGACTGCGATTCATCGCCTTCTACCTGTTGGGCGGCCTCGCAGCGCTCGTCGCACAAGTGGCGTTCGATCCCTCCGCTGCGGTGCCGACGGTGGGAGCCTCTGGGGCGATCGCCGCGGTTCTTGGCGGCTACGCGTTGCTCTACCCGCGCGCCCGGGTCATTACGGTCGTGTTCGTGCTGTTCTTTTTCACGATCGTCGAGCTGCCCGCTCTGCTCGTTCTAGGGATGTGGTTCCTGGTGCAGCTGTTCTACGGCGCCGCAGAGCTCGGTCAGCCGCTAGGCGGTTCGGGCGGCGTCGCCTACTTTGCGCATATCGGCGGCTTCCTGTTCGGTCTGCTTGCGATCAAGGCGTTTGCAAACCGACCGAACCGTGAGTACGACGCCAGCTACGCCTACTGGTAGAGGTGCCGGCGCGGCGCATGGCTCGCTTGCTCGTAGTGCTCGGATCGGCTGGGTTCGTCGGTCTGATCGCCGCGTTGACGCTGATCGTGATCGCCGAGCACGGCCTCGATCCGTTGACGGCACTTTCGCTGGGGCTCGTTGCGCTGATCGCGATCGGTGTGCTCGGTTCTCTGCTGACAGGTAGCAACGGCGACTAGCTATGCGCTCCGGCGGCGGCCGGGAGAGCTCGTGGCGGCGTAGCCGCGGCGCTCGTGCGCGACGGCGGATCTTCACTAGGCGGCGTCGAAGCTTTCGTCGCGGCCTCCCGATGCTGCTGGTACTCGCGCTCGCTGCGCTGGCAGCAGCCTTGCAAGTCGCGGTTGTCGGGCGCGAGTCCGCCAATTCCGAGCGCCCGGGCGGCGCCGCCCGGGCAGCGACCGGCTCGTCACGGGCGCCGACCGGCGGCTTGGGCGGTGGTGGCGTGGGGGCGGCGCGCGATCCAGGCGGCTTGGTCGGGGCGGCCGAGGGCAGCGTGCGGGTGCGGCTGCGGCGGCCGCCGCGCGCGGCGGTGCTCGCGGACCTCGCGGCCGGGCGTGAACTTTTCGCTTACCGACCGCTGCGTCGGCTGCCGATCGCCAGCCTGACGAAGATCGCCACCGCCCTGGTGGTCGTGCGGTCGGCGCCGCCGGACGCGGTGGTGCGCATCCCCAGCGCCGCCCTCCACTATTCGGGCTCAGGTATTGGCCTGCTCCGTCGGGGTATGAGGGTGCGCGTGGAAACCCTGCTGGCGGGGCTGTTGACGGTGTCCGGCAACGACGCGGCGATCGCTCTCGCGCAAACCGTCGCCCCGAGCGAGCGCGTCTTCGTCGACCGGATGAACGCGCTGGCGCGCGAACTCGGCCTGGCCTGCACGCAGTTCGTCGACCCCCATGGCCTCTCGCCGCGCGATCGTTCCTGCGCGCGCGACTTGGTGATCCTCGCCCGCGCGGCGATGGCCGAGCCGCGCATCCGCCGCATCGTCGGGCGCCGGGTCGCGACCTACCCCTTCCCGATTCGCGGGGGCAAGCTCTGGCTGGCATCGCACAACCCCCTGCTGCGCAGCGGGTACCCCGGCACCATCGGCCTCAAGACGGGGTACACGGAGGCCGCCGGGCGTTGTCTGGTGGCGGTGGTGCGACGCCGAGGTCGCACGCTCGTCGCAGTGGTGCTGGGGTCGCACGATCCCGCTCGCCAGGCGCGTGCCCTGCTCGACGCGGGGTTTCGGCAGTTGCTAGATGCTCCGCGCCGAAGCCCGCTGTGAGCCCTTGACGGAGGTCGGCTCAAGCAAAACCGAGGCTCGGCCGCAGCTCGACTCAGTCCCTGCCGCTCGCATGGTCGCCGCGGCGCGTGTCCGCGACGCGGAGCGCCAGCCGATACTTCACGGCCGGATATTGGCGATCGCCTCGACGTGTAACGAGCACGGTCAGCGCCTTCGACCGGTAAAGAGCCGCAACCACGCGCTGGGGGGCCAGACCTGTGGCGCATTGCCAGGTTCGCGCGCGGACCCGACGACACTTCACCGGCAAAGCGATTTCGCGCCCAGCCCCCCTCGCCGGGAGACGTAGCACCACGCTCCAGCCCTTGGGCGCTCCGGCGAGGAAAACTACGCGCAGCCGCCCGCGGCGCACGACCACCGACGGTGCTCGGATCAGCGACCGCCGCCCCGTCCGTTCTGCGCGCGCCGTGCGCTCGGGTGCGCCTTCGCGCCGATCCCTTCGCTTCTGGCTGCCGACCACGGGCGCGGTGCGCGTGTGAGCGCCGTTCGATGGCTCGGGCATACCGTGAACAGCATCGCCCGCTGAACCCCCGCGCGGTTGTTCCCCGGGTTCTCCCTGGCCATGGCCGCCCGCTCCGCCCCCTTCTTCTCCGCTCTGGCCACCCCCGCCCCTAGAGCCTTGGTCGGGGCCCACGAGTGCGCGGTCCAAGACGACAGGCACGAGCGGTCGCTCGAACGATCGCCCGTACTGCTCGCTTGCGGCCGCCCTCGTCTTACTCTCCTCCTCCGGCCGCCGCGGGAAGAGCACGGGACCCGGGTCCGCGCCGGTGCCGTCGTCGAAGCACCAATCGTCTCGGTAGTAAGGGACCGCAAAGATCGCTTGTACCGCACCAGCGGCGTAAAGCCCGGCCGCGCAATCGTGATGCGGTACACGATCGTCCCGAAGTCACGCGTCGACCCTCGTGTTTAACCCAGCCAGTCCGAGCCAACCGTGTCAGGCCGCCCTCGAAGATCCACTCGGTTCCCACTGGCAGCCCCGGAGGCTGGTGTTGCCTCAGGTACGCCGAGACGCACGGCAATAACCGCGCAAGCAGGGAGCCGTGTCGCTGTCTGCATCGTTTGCGACGAGTCCACCCCTTGTATGCGGGTTTCGCGCGTCCCCGCCCGTTCAGGTCGGTGTCGCCGGCTTGTTCCCGCTACCGCCCGCGAACCGTGAACGCCACCCGCCGATACACCGCGAACTCAAGCCGCGCCGGCTCCGACAAACTCACCGTGATCGTCGTGCCAACACCCCGCGGCAACCGAGAAGCAAACACACCACCCGACCGCGCAACCGAAAACACCGAACGCGACACACCAAATCCCCGCAACACAGGGGCCGAGCGATCAACCACCCCGGAACCCGAACCAGCCGAGCCCAAGCCGCCCGAACCCGAGCAGGCGAGGCGGGACCCACAGACTCCAAATACCTAGCGACCACAAAATGCCCAACACCTGGACGGCCGCCGGCGCCCGCCACCACAATCCGCCCATCCGGCTGCAAAGCGAGCCCGTACGCCGAGTCGCGCGCACCCGACCAGAACGATCCCCGAGGTCGGTTGCGACCTTCCCGCCACTGCCGAACGAGGTGTCGAGGGAACCATCAGGGTTGTAGCGGGCAACAACGAAATCCTTGTCGATCCCACCAACCACCACAAGCTTGCCGTCCGACTGCAGCGCACTCGCCCGGGCCTCCGCACCGCTACCCGGGATCCGTAAACACAAAGCCCGTACCACCAAACGACAAGTCCAGATCACCATTAGCCGCAAACGCCGCACCAACCCCCAAACACAAGCCCCACTAACGCCACAAAACCACCGCACCCAAAACCCGCCGCAGACAAACACCCAAACCCAGCCGCCTAACCATCAGCACCCGCCGATCAGCTCCCGGCCGAACCCGCCGAAACCTCCTGAAGCGAGCGCGCTGCCGCTTCTACCACACCCCGCCAACACCCCGCAAGCAAGCGGGGAGACAGAACTAGCCACACCCAGCGCGAGCAACACCCGATGGAGCCAGCCGGACTCGAACCGGCGACCTCCTGCGTGCAAAGCAGGCGCTCTTCCAGCTGAGCTATGGCCCCGTGGCTGCCGGTTGACGATGGTACGCGCTCGTCGGTCGCGGTGTGCCGACAGCGGTCCGACGATCGTCCATCCTCGGCCTTCAACCTCTCATGGGCGACGCCTAACGGCCGAGATAGCTCCTACGACGGCCAGGAGGGTCCGTCTCAGATAGGCGGCATCGGGACGCCGCAACTGCCGAACGGGGGTCGCCGGGGCGGGCGGCCCCCGTTTCCGTCTCCGCTCGCGACCACTAATCGAAATCGAAGTCGCGCGGCGGCCCGTGCTCGAACCACAAGCGATCGTGCTCGGGCGTGTCGCGTAGGAAGTCGGGCGTTTCGTCAAGCGGGTCCGCGGACAGTTGGTCGGCTGCCGCCGCTTCCGCAGCCGAGTCGGCAGGACCGGCCTGTTCGGCTGGCGGTGGCGGCTCTTGGTGACCCGGCGGCTCGAACCAGTCCTCCTCGAGCAGAACCGTGGGATGCTCATCGAGCGCAGCGGGCGACCCCGACGCCGGCGGATCCGGCTGCGGGGCGGGCGAGACTTCGGCCAGCGGCTCCGGCGGCCCCTCGGACGGCGGCGCCACTTCCTCGAGTACGAATTCGTCAGGGCGTTCGCGCTCGGCAGGCGAAGGTTGCACTTCCGACGAGGCAGCCGCCGGCGGCTCCGACGGCAGCGAAGGTGCCTCCCGCTCCGGTAACGAAACGGCTTCCTGCTCAGCGCTAGAAACGCCCCCGAGCGGTCCGAACGCTTCCGCCGCCTTGCGGCGGATCTCCTCCTCGCTCGCCCCGTGCTTGCGCTTAAGTTCGAGATGCTCGCGGATGGCGTCCTCGAGCAGACCCATCGGGCTCGTACCTTAGCGGCACGACTGGTCGCCATTCGCGGTTCGCGGCGACCCCGGCTCCCGAACACGAGTGGGGCGGACTCGCCAACCGAGCGCCGCTAAGGGATCTCGAGGGTATCGAGCAAGCGCCGGCGTCGCGGCCTCTCGCCCGCCTGGCGCTACCATTGCCTTCCGCCTGCTGCTTGCCTCGTCGACAGCGCATCAGCAGGCCGCCTCGTGGGGCTATAGCTCAGTTGGGAGAGCGCCTGGATCGCACCCAGGAGGTCGCCGGTTCGAGTCCGGCTAGCTCCACTCGTACTCCCTCTCTGATTAATCCCTGCTACGCGTGGGGTGCTTGGATTTGAGCGGAGTTGCGATCTGCTTGCGATCGCTGTCGCTGGTAGGCGCGCGTAGCCGGCCGAGAGGTCACTGCTCGGTGACTGTCCCGACCTTCGTGACGATCAGACGATCACCCGGGCTTGGCGAATCCCTTGTCAGCTTCACACCCTCGCGCGGCGATTCCAAGCGCGGCGCGAGCGCGGCGGACAGGCGGACCTTAGGCCGCTACCTCGGCAACCGCCGCAGCTGGCTCGGCCGCGGCCCGTGCCGCGCCGCCGGCACTCTCTCGCACGTCGCTGATACCCCGCGCGGTGAAGAGCTCGAGCGCGTCGTCGGCAACCGGACCCTTGCGCAGGTAGCGGCGGTCCTTGAAGTAGTTCATGGCGAGGTACCAAGGCGCCCGCTTGCCCTGCTTGGGCAGTCGATCGAGCGCGCGCAGCACGTAGTTGGCCTTGAAGTCGAGGAGCGGCTGCAGCTCGATGCCCGCCTTCGGCAAGCGCGGAACGACGGCGTCATAACCGCGCTGCTCCACCCACCGGATCAACCGGCAGTAGTGGTCCCAAACGAGATCGACCTTGAGCGTCCAAGAGGCGTTCGTGTAACCGATCGCAAAGGCGAAGTTCGGCACGTCGGCGAGCATCGAGCCCTTGTAGACCACGGTCTCGCCGGGTGGACGAGTCTCGCCATCGACGCTCACCGCGATGCCGCCGAAGGTGACGAGCTCAAGACCCGTGGCGGTGACGATTACGTCGGCCTCGAGGTGGCGCCCGGACTCGAGCTCGATACCGGTCTCGGTGAAGCGCTTGATGCGATCGGTAACGATCGAGGCCTTGCCTGCGCGAATCGCTTGATAGAGGTCACCGTCGGGGACCACGCAGAGACGCTGATCCCACGGGTCGTAGCTGGGATTGAAGTGCACATCGACATCGCAATCGGTCCCGCGCAAGGCGCGCGCGTTGACCCACCGGATCAGCTTCCGCGCGGCATTCGGAAAACGCCGGCAGAAGGCGTAAAAACCGAGCTGGCGCAGCACGTTCTTGTAGCGCACGAGCTTGTAAGCGCGCTCCTCGCCGATCACCTTGCGCAAGCGATTGGCGATCGCGTCGCGGGCGGGGAGCGGAAGGATGTAAGTGGGCGAGCGCTGGAGCATCACCACGTGGGCAGCGCGATCGGTCATAGCCGGCACCAGCGTCACCGCCGTCGCGCCGCTTCCGATCACCACCACGCGCTTGCCCGTGTAGTCGAAGTCCTCGGGCCAGAACTGGGGATGGATGATCGTGCCGCGGAAGCGCTCGCGCCCCTCAAAGTACGGCTCGTGGCCACGGTCGTAGCGGTAGTAGCCGGTAGCGCCGAAGAGCCAGCGGCAGGTCAACTCGAAACGTTCGCCGTCGGCTACTCGCTCGACCTCGAGCGTCCAGCTCGCGGTCGCGCTTGACCAGCGGGCGGCAACGACCTTGTGGCCAAAGCGGATGTGGCGATCGATGCCGTACTCGCGTGCCGTTTCCTCGATGTAGGCCTTGATGGCAGGACCATCGGCGATCGCCTTGTCGTCGGTCCAGGGCTTGAACTCGTAGCCGAACGTGTGAAGGTCGGAGTCAGAACGGATCCCCGGATAGCGGAAGAGATCCCAAGTGCCGCCGACCTCCTGCCGCGCCTCGAGAATCGCGTAGCGCTTCGCCGGGTGGTGCTTCTGCAGGTAGTAGGCCGCTCCGATCCCGGAGACGCCGGCACCGATGATGATCGCGTCGAAGTCGAGCGCGGTGGGCTCGGTGCGAATCGGAAGTCCCGCGACACTCGCGTCGTCGGCGGTTATGTCTCGAGGCTCGGCGGTCATGCTTCGAGGATCGCAAGACGGGCTTTGTCTGCCCAGGGTGAACGTTACAAATCTTTGTGTAGCGTATATGCAAATTGCACATCAGCGCTCCGCATTCGCAGTGATCGTGCGAGTACCTCGACAGTCGCGGCGGGGGATGATGTGCAGTGTTCCTATTCTGAACCCATGAACCGGGCAGCTGGTTTCGGCGGCGAGGGGCCAACCGGACCTCAACGTCCGCCGCTGCGCAAGGTTCCCGCGCAAACTCCTAGCCGGCAGGCGGGGTCGACGCCTAGTACGGCAGCGACGGCATCGCTAGCTGCCGACGGTATCGGCGCCCCCGACCGGGACCGCGACCTCTTGCCCAAGCCGGTCGTGCCAGGACGGCGCTACGACGCACCGCCACGGATCGTCGAGCTGATGCGTGAGGGGGCGCAGCGCGCGCTGGCGGCGTCGACGGAGATCCTCGAACGGGTCGAGCGGGCAGCGCTCGAGGAGCACGATCCGCTGGTCTCTGCCGATCCGGTGCTACTCGAGGCGTTCCGGCGCGCCAACCGGGTGATGATTGCCCATTGGGCGGAGTCGGTGGCCCGCGATCCGTTGCAGCCGGTCGAACCGTTCGTCGGTCCGGAGATCGTGGGCCTGGTGCGTGACCTCGTGCGCCGTGACCTCGACGCGCGCGCCGTCGAGCCCTACCGCGCCGGCCAGAACGCCGCTTGGCAAGCGTGGATGGAGATTTGCTTCACCCTGACCGACGACCCCGCCGAGCTGCGCGAGCTGCTGCGCTTGTCGGCGCGGTCGATCTTCGACTACGTCGACGTGACCAGCGCCGCGACTGTCGAGTGGATCATTCGCGAGCGCGAGCAGCTGAGCCGAGGGACCAACGCCGAGCGCTTAGCCGCCGTGACCTTGCTGCTCGAGGGATCCCCGATTGACCCGGCGCGCACCGGTCGCCGCCTAGGTTACGAGCTGGCCGGCAAGCATCTGGCCGCGGTCGTCTGGTCTACCGCGCCCGATGTGCGAGCGTCGGCGCTCGATGAAGCGGTGGCCGCGCTCGCCCGCGCGGTCGGCGTACGGCACCCCCTCGTGGTCGTACCAAGCGAGGGTACGCGCTGGGCGTGGTTCCACGGGGCCGAAGTCCCAGACAGCGAAGACGTGGCGCGGCAGCTCGCAGCGCTCGGCGAGGTGCGTGCGGCGTTCGGCACCCCGGGGACCGACCTCGAGGGTTTCCGTCGTTCGCATCGCGAGGCACTGGCCGCGCAAAGGCTCGTCTCGAGGCTCGGCTCGGCGGCTAGGGCGGTGCGCTACGACGAAGTTCGCCTCGCCGCCCTCCTAACGAGCGACAGCGAAGCTGCTCGTTCGTTCGTCATCGAGACGCTGGGGGAGCTCGCCAACGCGCCGGCAACGCTCCGCGAAACACTCCGTATCTACCTGCGGGAACAGTCGAATGCGACGCGCACCGCCCGTGCGCTGCCCGCTCACCGCAACACCGTGCTCGCCCGCGTCGCTCGTGCCGAGAGCTTGCTGCCGCGCCCGCTCGCCGAGCACGCGCTGGAGGTCGCGTGCGCGCTAGAGATTGCGCACTGGCAGGACGGGCCTGGGCGCTAGCGCCGTGGCGCGACGATCTGGCGGCGCGGCGTTGCGCACTACGCGTCCCCGATCGCCAGCCACGCGCGCGCCGTGAGCGTGAAGGCGCCGCTGGGCTTCCCGAGCAGACACCAAAGCTCCTGCGCGAGCGCTTGGCGAGCGTCGGCTTCGAGCCCGCGCAAGTAATCGCCCGGCGGACCGACACCGACTGCGAACGAATCCCAAAGCTCGGCGAAGCTGCTGTAGTTCGCACTCACCTCGATCTCCCGCAACTCGACCGACGCGAGTCCGGCGGCCTCGAACAGCGAGCGCAGCTCCGCTCGCCCCACGTGGGTCTGCGGGTTTCGTCCCTCGACGTTCGGGTCCAGCGAGCGCGCTGCCTCCCAGAACGCGTCGAGCATTTCCATACCCCGCTCGATCGCCCAGGTAGCGGCCGCGACGCGCCCGCCGGTTGCCGCCACGCGCGCCATCTCCGCAAGGCCGGCGCGGCGGTCGCGCAGGAAGTTGAGGACTAGCTGGGCGACCACGATGTCGAACTGACCGTCAGGCCACGGCAACGCCTCGGCCTCGCCCTCGCGCACGTCGGCGCGCGGGTGGCGCCGGCGACAATGCTCGACGAAAGGCCGCGAAGGGTCGATCGCAGCGACGTTCTCGACTCCGCAGCGCTCGACGAGGACGTCTAGGAGCGCACCCGAACCGCAACCCACGTCCAGCGCGCGGCGGCCTGGCGCAGCCCCTACGGCGTCCGCGACCCGGGGCGCCAGAAGTCGCGCGTAGCGACCCATGAAACGCTCGTAGAGCGCGGGATCGACGGCGAACGTCAAGGCTGGCTGTGAGCGCTGGCCGCCGCCAGCGCGCTGGCGACCAGTGGACGGGTCTCCGCCGGATCGATCACCTCGTCTACCTCAAAGAGGCGCGCGGCGTTGAAAGCGCTGCCCTGCTCCTCGGCCAGGCGCGTGGCCTCGCGCACGAGCCGCTCCCGCTCTTCGGGGTCGCCGATCTGCTCGAGCTCGCGCCGCAGCGCGAGCCGCACCGCTCCTTCCAGATTCATCGGTCCAAGCTCGGCCCCCGCCCAAGCCACCGTGAGCAACGGCTCGTGCAGACTGCCGCCCGCCATCGCTTGCGCCCCAAGCCCGAAGGCGCGGCGCAGCACCACCGCGATCAGCGGCACCCGTAGCTTGCTCCCGGTGGCCAGCATACGCGACGCCCGCCGCACGAGTCCGGTGCGCTCGTGCTCTGGACCGACCATGAAGCCGGGCGTATCAATCAAGGACACGATCGGTAGACCGAAGCGATCACACAAGCGCATCAGGTCGCTCGCCTTATCGGCTGCCGCGGCCGTGATCACACCTGCCAGGTACTGGCTGTTGTTCGCGATCACACCGAGCGGGCGCCCTTCGATCCGGGCAAGCGCCGTGACCAGCTCGGGGGCGTGGCGCTCGCGGAGGTAGACCACCGAGTCGTGATCGAAGAGAGCGTCAAAGACGCGTCGCACATCGAACGCGCGGCGGCGCCGCGCAGGCACCACCGACCGCAACGCCAGCCCCTCCGCAGCACTTTCGGCGGGCGGCGTGCGCCCTTGAAAGAAAGCCAGCAGCTTGCGGGCGAGCGTTGCCGCCGCTCGCTCGTCATCCACTAGTACATCGACGGTACCGGTCTCGGCATGCATCTCCGCGGGCCCGACGTCGTCGGGGTCGACACTGCCAAGCCCCCCTGCTTGGATCATCGCCGGACCGCCCATCCCGAGGGATGCCGAGCGCGTGGCGACGATCAGGTCGGAGGCGCCGGCGATAACCGCGTTGCCCGCGAAGCAACGGCCGTGCACGATCGCGATCCGCGGCACCACCCCGTCGAGACGTCCCCACAGCGCGAAGGCGCGCACATCGAGTGCCGAGGCAACGGGAAAGTCGGTGTCGCCGGGACGCCCGCCGCCCCCTTCGGCGAAAAACACGACTGGCAGCCGCAAGCGCTCCACAAGCTCAAACAGGCGGTCCTTCTTGCGGTGCCCGATGGCCCCCTGGGTGCCCGCCAGCACCGTGTAGTCGTAAGCCAACAGGGCGCACCAGGCACGATCCCCAAAAAGCTCCCCGTTGACGCGCCCGAGCATTGCCACCAGTCCATCGGCCGGCGTTTGTGCGTGTAGTTCGTCGACCCCGCGGCGAGCCCGCTGGGCGGCCACTGCCAAGCGCCCGTACTCGATCAGTGTGCCCGGGTCGACCAGCGCGGCGAGGTTTTCGCGTGCCGTAAGACCGCCGGCCGCGTGTCGACGCGCGACGGCGGCAGGTCGCCCGCTGTCCGCCGTGAGGGCGCGCAGACGCTCGAGCTCGGCAAGCGCGGCCGCCATCCCGTGCTCTTCGACACTGTCAGTCTGGCCGGCTTCGTGCACGCGAGAGACTCTATGTGCACCGTCTATGTGCACCGCGACCCGAGCCAGCTTCGCAGCGGCGTCAGAGTGTCTCGCGGCCTAGGCGTTGGTGCGTGCCGAGAGCGGCGCAGACCGACTGGGCGGGACGCTCCCCGACAACTTGCGGTCGGTAGCCGCCGACTCGTCGCCCCGGGCAGCGAGACTTGCTCGCAGCAACTTTTCGGCTTCTTTTTCCGGTAGCGGACGAGCGAAGTAGAAGCCCTGTCCAAGCTGGGACTGCATCCTGCGCAGGCAGTCGGCCTGTCGTTCGTCCTCGATCCCCTCCGCCACCACCTCCAGCCGCAGCGTGCTGCCAAGGCTCACGATTCCCCGCACGAGCGCTTCCTTTTCGCGATCGCGGTCGATTCCGTCGATGAACGTGCGGTCGACCTTGAGCACATCGATCGGCAGCGTGCGCAGGTGCGAGAGCGCCGAGTAACCGGTGCCGAAGTCGTCGACCGCGATGCGCACGCCCAGTGCCCGCAACCGCTCGAGCCGCGCGGCCAGCACCTTCGGATCCTCGGCGAGCAGGCTCTCGGTGATCTCGAGCACCACCGCCGAAGGCGCGATGCCCGTCTCGCGAAGCACTTCCTGAACGTCCCGCTCGAAGTGCTCGTCGCGCAACTGTCGGGGAGCCACGTTGACGCTGATGTCGACGTCGCAACCGGGGATCTGCTCGCGCCAGCGTGCCACCGTGGCGCACGCTTTTCGCAATACCCAACGGCCGATCGGGATGATCAGTCCGGTCTCCTCGGCCAGCGGTACGAACTCCAACGGCGGCACCAAGCCGCGTCGCGGATGGCGCCAGCGCAAGAGCGCCTCGAAGCCAACCGGTGCGCGCGACTCGAGGTCGACGATCGGTTGATAGTGGAGCTCGAATTCGCCCGCGTCGAGCGCCCGCTGGAGATCGCCACGCAGCTCGAGCCGCTCCAGCACCCGCCGGTGCATGTCCGTGTCGAACAGCTCCACGCGGTCCTTGCCGCCCTCCTTGGCCGCGTACATGGCGGTGTCGGCGTCGCGCAAAAGCTCCGCCACCGTCGTGTCCGGCGCAACGTCGACAACTCCGATCGACGCCGAGAGATTCAGTTCGCGACCGTCGACGGCATACGGGTCGCGTAGCGCCGCCAGCACCCGCAGTGCCAACGCCAGGGGATCGTCGCCGGACCCGACCGTCGCAAGCAGTGCGAACTCGTCGCCGCCGAAGCGAGCAACCGTGTCCGTGGGCTTGACGCAGCGAGCAATCCGGCGTCCGGCTTCGCGCAGGACATCGTCACCGATCGCGTGCCCGAGGCCGTCGTTGACGGTCTTGAAATCGTCGAGGTCGATCAACATCACCGCCGCCCGCAGCCCGCTCTCGCGCACCTGCGCCAGGACCTGGCCTACCCGATCCTCGAACAGCGCCCGGTTCGGAAGGCCGGTCAGTGCGTCGTGGAAGGCGCGGTGCAACAGCTCTTGTTCGAACTGCTTGCGCTCGCCGATGTCGCGGAGCGTCACGACGATGCCACCGATCAACGGATCCGAGCAGCGGTCGCGCGCGACCGCCTCCACGTGGACCCAGTAACCGTCGAGGTGTCGCAGTCGACAATCCACCCCCTCGCCGCTGTGGCGCGCCGAAGCGGCAGCGATCAGGCCATTCAAAAGTCCCGCGTCGTCCGGGTGCACGAGCCCCAACAGCGATCTGCCGACCAACTCGCTGGGCGCCATCCCGAGGAGCGAGCGCCCCGGACCCGCCGCCCAACGCACGGTGAGCGAGCGATCGAGCACCAACACGCACTCCCGCGACTGGTCCAAAAGCGCCCGCAGGCGCGCTTCTTCGCGGCGCTCGGCGGCCCGCACTGCTCGTTCGACGCGCGCCCGACGACGCAAGCGCTCAAACCGCCAAGCAGCGAGCGCGAATAGCAGCAAGCCGCTCGTGAACGCGCCGAGAAAGGCCAGACGCGCACGTGCGAGCGTGCCTGCCGCACGCTCGTGCTGGCGCCTCGCTGTCTGCCGTGCTTCTGCACCAAGCCGCACGACAGCCGGTTCGAGGCGCGACTGCACCAGCCGCACTGCCAGCGCTGGCCGTCCCAGCCGGTACGCCCCGAGTGCCGCCATGCCGGAGCGCCGAACGTCTGCTGCTGCTTGCGCTAGTCGCTTTTGATCGGCGGTCAGGCCGAGTGCACCGAGATCATCGAGCCCCGCCGACAACTCGGCCCAGGAGGCGAAACCGCGCGCGGGCAGGGCGGCCGTCAAAGATGGTGACGGACCGTGTGCTGCGTAGTCGTAGAGACCTCGCCAGGTAGCCGCTTGCAGGGTCGCGCTCGCGGCCTCGATGCGGGCGACCGCCGCCTCGGCTTGGCGGTACTCGTCGGCCCGGCGACGAGCGAGGTCCGCAACCAGCGCCAACGCCAAGACCATCGCGAGGCCCGCGACGATCGTCGCCCACTGCGCAGGCGAAACACCACGCGGCAGCAGGCGTGCCAGACGGACTCGTATGGATCTGAGCAACTCTCCCCCGTGGGTGTGGGCAGGTCCGTCCTCGGCATCGGCATGCCCCACCGACCGGTTGATCGGTCAGACGTCCAGGTAAGACCGCGTCGCCACGCGCTCGAAGCGTCCGCGCGAGTGCCTAGCGTGCAGGCGCCGTGCGCCTGATCGTCGCCCGCTGCGAGGTGCTCTATGACGGCCGTCTTTCGACGCGTCTACCGGAAGCGGTGCGTTTGATCTTGCTCAAGGCCGACGGGTCGGTGATGGTCCATGCCGACAGCGGGGGATACAAACCGCTCAACTGGATGTCGCCGCCGACCGTGATCGAGGAGCACCACGACCGTTTGCGAATCGCGCGACTGCGACCACCCGCGGAGCAGATCGAGATCAAGCTGTGCGAAGTTCTGGCAGACCAGCGCTTCGCGCTCGATGCTTCCGTCCAGCTCGAAAAGGACGGTGTAGAGCGGGAGCTGCAGGATCTCTTGGAGCGCGATCCGCTAGCGATCCGCGAGGGGCTGCGGCTCGTGCGTAGGGAGTGGGCAACCGACCTCGGCCCGGTCGATCTGATGTGTCGCGACGAGCTTCGCGGAGGGTACGTGGCAATTGAGGTAAAGCGCGTCGCGACAATCGCCGCGGTCGAGCAGCTAAGCCGTTACCTCGAGCGAATCGGGCACGACCCGAGCCTGCGTCCCTGCTCGGGAATTCTGGTGGCTTGTGAGATCAAACCGCAGGCGCGGACTCTCGCGAAGGCGCGGGGAATCGAGTGCGTCGAGATCGATCTGCAGGCGCTGAGGGCTAGCGGCAGGAACGAGCTGCAACTGTTCGCGGCGTAGGCGAGCGGCGCGACCGGCAGGGGTGAGGCTTATCCTCGGCCCCATGAAAAGCCTCGCTGAGGGCGGGCGCAGGCGCAGCAAGGAGGCGCGTGCGCACAGCTTCGTCCACGAAGGTCACCGCCTGGTCTACGACGAGTACGGCTCGGGCCCGCGCCATGTCCTGCTGCTGCCGGGCCTTTTGTTCCCCCGCTGGCTGAACGACCCGCTCGCGACGGCACTCGCTGCGCAGGGCTTCCACGTCTACACGCTCGACCTCTTGGGCCACGGCGAGTCCGATCGTCCGCGAGAGATGTGGGCGTACTCGATGACGCGTTTCGGCTCCCAAGCGATCGCCCTGCTCGACCACGTCGGCGCGGAACAGGCGGTCGTTGGCGGCCCATCGTTGGGCGCCAACACCACGCTCGAGGCGGCTGCGCTCGCGCCCGAGCGGATCCGCGGAATGGTGATTTCGATGCCGGTGCTGGACAACGCCCTGCTGGCCTGTGCGCTTGCCTTCACGCCGCTTTTGGTCGCCCTGACCTTCGGCGCACCGGCGATGCGGGGCTTGGCGGCCGTGGCTCGGCGCGTGCCACGTGGCCTTTCGCACCTGACCGATACTGGCCTCGACTGGCTCTCTCAAGATCCCAAGCCCTCGGCCTCGCTGCTCCAAGGTCTCTTCTACGGGCGCATCGCGCCGCCCCACGAGATGTGGCACGAGCTGCGTCAACCAGCGCTGGTTATCGGCCACCCGCGCGACCCTATCCACCCGTTCTCCGATGCCGACCAGCTGGTGCGCGAACTTCCCAACGCACGCTTGGTGCGCAGCGGCTGGATCTTGGAGCTTTGGACCTCGCCAGAGCGACTGACCGGCGAGATCGCCCGCTTCGCGGCGGACTGTTGGCGGGGCGTGGGGGCGGGTTCCACGCGCAGGACCCGCCGACGACCCGCTACCGTGCGAACTCGTCGTACCCGAAGTGCAAGCTCGAACTGAGACCGTGCGCGGATCACAAAGGTGGAGAGGGAAATCGCTGGTCGCCCTGTTGGCCTTGCTGTTGCTCGGCCTCGCCACGGCCGGTTGCGGTGGTTCAAAAGAGAGCGGACCACAGGTTTTCCCGAAGGGCGGATCGGCACCGAAGGTAAGCGGCGTCAGCGTCGACGTGCGAGCCGCTGCACGCGCCGCCGGCTGCGTCTACAAGACCTTTCCAGCGCGGTCGCGCGATCACGTGACCGACCGCAATGCGCCCGTCCGCTACACGTCGAACCCGCCGACGTCCGGTAAGCACTTCGAGTTCCCAGCGCGCGACGGCCTTTACCAACGGGCTCCGACAGACACCGAACTGGTGCACTCACTCGAACACGGGCGCGTGATCCTCTGGGCCAAGCCGACCTTGCCGCGCGCACAACGCGCAGCTCTGCGCGCTTACTTCGAGCGCGACAAGTGGATGATGCTGCTGGTACCGCGGCGCAACATGCCTTACGCGGTGGCGATGACCGCTTGGAACGCCGACCCCGCGCCGCTCGGTACGGGCCGGCTTTTGGGGTGTCCGCGCCTCGACGATGCCACCTGGCGGGCACTCACCGCTTTCCGCGACGACAACCGCGGAAACGGTCCTGAAGCCGTCTTCTGAGCGCTCTTTTGCAGGCCCGCAACCCGTGGGCGCATAGCCTGTTCCAATCCACGTGCGCGCGAGATCTCGGTTCGTACGCGCAAGTGCGATCGCGCTCGTCGTGGCGGTCGCGCTGTTGGCCTGCCTGCGCCTCGCAAGCGAGCCCGCGGTCAGCGAGTTCGAGCAGCCGCTTACGATCACCCAGCGATCGGCCCACACCGGCGAACAACCGGTGACGGCGCGGTCGCTTGGCGCGCCGCAACGCCAGGCCGATCCGCGCTCCCCCCGCTCGACCGTTGACCGCGCCCCCCGCTCGGCCGTTCGGCGCGCACAGCGGCCGGTAGCGCACGCACACGATCACGATGCCGCCCTGAGCGCGAGCCAAGAGGTGGTGCGCGACGCGCGCCCCCTCGGGCGCTACGCGACGCCGCCGATCGAGACCCGGCGAAGCTTCGACCTCGTGGGTCTGCGCTGGCGAGGACCGGCGCGCCGGGTCTGGTTGCGCGCGCGCCTCGCCGGCGGACGCTGGACGCCTTGGGCGCGGGTCGACGCCGACGACGCCGAGGGACCAGACCTCACGAGCCCCGAGGCAAACAAGTCGCTGCGCCACTCGCTGCCAGCGTGGGCCGGTGGCGCCGACGCGGTCGAAGTACGCGCCGACCGCCCGCTCCTCGATGGCCATCTGCACTTCGTAACCACCGGCCGCAGCGGTCTGCGCGCGGCCGTTGCGACGGTCGGTAGCTGGGTCGCGCGCATCGCGGCTCCGCTTGCCCGCCTGTTCTCGCCGTCAGCGGCTCATGCCGATTCCCAACCGGCGATCGTTCCCCGTGAGCAGTGGGCAGGCGACCAGTGCAGGCCCCGCCGTTCCCCCGCCTACGGCACTGTGAAGGCGGCTGTGATTCACCACACGGTCACCCTCAACGACTACTCGCCCGACGAGGCACCGCAGATCGTGCTGGCGATCTGCCGCTACCACGTGCAGTCGAACGGTTGGAACGACATCGGCTACAACTTCCTCGTCGACCGCTACGGCCGTATCTATGAAGGCCGCGCCGGCGGGGTCGAAGCTGCCGTGGTTGGCGCCCACGCCCAGGGCTACAACGCGCAAACGACCGGTATCGCCGAACTCGGAACCTTCGACTCCGACCCGCAAACCGAGGACGGGCTCCGCGCGACGGCGGCGCTGATTCGCTGGAAGCTGCCGATCCACGGCGTACCGACAAGCGGTACCGCGCAACTCGAAAGCGCTGGCGGCTCGGAGAGCCGCTACACCGCGGGCACCGTGGTGACGGCGCCGCGCGTCGCCGGGCACCGCGACCTCGGCAAGACGAGCTGTCCGGGCGACGCGCTGTACGGCGAGCTCGCGCAACTGCGGGCGCTGGTCGGGGACGTGCCGGCGACCACCGCCGGCGTCCCGACCGCGGAGGTACGCGTGCCGCGAAGCCTCGTCACCTACGGTCAGCCGGTCACCGTCGGCGGCACCCTGCAAGCGCCCGACGGTAGCCCGCTGGCCGGCACCCAAGTACGCCTCGAGACGCTCGTCGCGCGTCGTTGGCGGACAATTATCCGAGTCACCAGCGACGCGGCCGGCCGCTGGCGCGCGCGACTGCGCCCCCGTTCGACGCTCGTGCTGCGCGTGCGCGTGCCAGCACAGAACGGTTTCGCCGAGCTCCTTGCCCGAACCTTCACCCTGCGCGTGCGCCCGCGCATCGTGAGTTCGCTACGCGGCTCGCGGAGCGTCTACCCGCACACCGTAGTACGCGTCCGTGGACGGATCTCGCCGACAAGTAGCACAACGCAGTTCGTCGTGCTCCGGGCAGTTGGCAAGGGGCGTCGCCGGGTAGCCGTCATACCTTTGCAGCGCGACCGATCCGGGCGCTTTGGCGGCGCCTGGCGAGCGCCCGGACGAGCCGGTCGCTACTTCCTCTACGTGTCGGCGCGCGCGCCTGGTCTCGCGTGGGGTCGCTCGGAGATCGCCGAGCTGTCGGTCGTCCCTGGGGTTGGTGGCGGCACGCTCGCCCCGGCGCGGTCGCCTTGATCGGCGGCGAACCCCTGCTGCGGATCGGAGCTGTAGAGGCCGTGCCCGCTCACGATCAGCCAGACGGTGCGCGCGATGATCCGCAGATCTAGCCACAGACTGCGGTTCTCGACGTACCAAAGGTCCAGCTCGATCCGCTCCGGCCACGGCAACTCGGTGCGCCCGTGAATTTGCGCCCAGCCGGTGATCCCCGGCTTGACCGCCAAGCGACGGCGCTGACGGTCGCTGTAGCGCACGACTTGCTGGGCCACTGTCGGGCGCGGACCGACGATCGCCATCTCGCCGCGCAGTACGTTGATCAGATTGGGCAGCTCATCGAGCGACCAGCGGCGCAGCACCCTACCCACGCGCGTGATCCGCGGATCGTCGGCGGTTACATAGATGCCGGCGCCGATGCGTTCCGCCCCGACCACCATCGTGCGCAGCTTGAACAGCTCGAAGGGGCGGCCGCCGTAACCGACGCGTCGCTGGCGATAGAGCACGGGGCCGGCGGAGTCCAGCTTGATCGCGATGGCCGCGACCGCCAGCAGCGGTGCCGCAAGCGCAAGCCCCAGGCAAGCGAGCAGTACGTCGAGCGCGCGCCGGAGCACTCCGTGCGGAAGCGTCGGCACGGCCGGCACCGTCTGCTCTTCTGACGACACGCGCCGCGCTTCACCGGTCGCGTTGCCGGCCGGTGAGTCGCTAGCGTTGCCGCCCGTCCCGTGCGGATCCTCTACCTGCATCAGTTCTTCGCGACGCGCGCGGACGTGGGAGGCACCCGCTCCTACGAGTTCGCACGCCGCTTCGTTGCGCGCGGGCACCAGGTGACGATGGTAACCGCCGCCCGCACCCCGCACGATCGGCCGCGGTCGGTCGACGGGATCGAGGTCGTACCGGTGCACGCGGGTTACGCCAACTACGTCGCCGCGACGAGACTCCCTTACCGGCGACGGATGGTCGCGTTCGCGCGCTTCGCGCACGCCGCTCGCCGCGCTGCACTCACGGTTGCGCGACCGGACGTCGTCTATGCGACATCGCCGCCCCTCACGATGGCGCTACCGGCGCTCGCCGCTGCTCGCAAGTTCCGGGCACCACTGGTCTTCGAAGTGCGGGACCTCTGGCCCGAGGCACCGATCCAGATGGGGGCGCTTCGCAGTCCGCCCCTGCGAGCAGCCGCACGAGCCGCCGAGCGCCACGTCTACCGACGTGCCGCGGCGCTAATCGCCCTCTCGCCGGGCATCCGCGACGGGATGTTGGCGGCCGGTGCCGATCCCGAGCGGATCGTGGTGGTGCCGAATGCCAGTGACCTCGAGCTGTTCCGCCCCGATCGCGACGGCTGGGAGTGGCGCCGCCGCCACGGCCTGCGCGACCGACTCGTCTGTGCCTACATCGGCACGATGGGAGCGGCTAACGACCTGCAACAGGTGCTCGACGCCGCCGAGCAGCTCCAGAAACGCGGGTGCGAGGACGTGGCGCTCGTGTTGTGCGGCGGTGGTGCGCGGCGCGAGGCCTTGGAGGATGCGGCACGCGCTCGAGAGCTACGCAACGTCCACTTTGTGGGGCCCGTCCCGCGCGCCGAGGCGGCCGAGGTGGCCGCCGCCGCCGACGTCCTGCTCGTCATCTTCAAGGCGGTGCCGGCGCTGTGGACGGGTTCACCGAACAAGTTTTTCGACGCGCTCGCAGCCGGTCGACCAGTGATCGTCAACACGCCAGGATGGTTGGCCGAGCTGGTTGAGCGCCACGAGGCGGGAATTTTCGTCCCGCCCGACGACGGCCCGGCCCTTGCCGACGCGATCGAGCGTCTGCGATCCGACCCCGTGCTGCGCGAGCGCATGGGCGCCCAGGCACGGGCACTGGCCGAGCGCGAGTTCGCCCGCGATCGCCTCGCCGCGCGCGTGCTCGCGGTGCTCGAGGCGGTGGTCCAACGACAACAAACAGCCCTGCCGCGCGAGCGGTGAGCGAGCGCGAATCTACTGCTCATCCTCTGGGTCAGGCCGCCGACCGCCCGGACATCTCCTACTGCGTGGTGAACACGGCGGGACGCGACCTGCTGGCGGCTTGTCTAGCGGCGATCGAACGCCACCATCCGCCGCAGCTCACGCGCGAGGTCCTGGTGCTCGACAACGCGTCGCGAGACGGTTCAGTCGAGTTGGTACGCGAACGCTTCCCCTGGGTTCGCCTGCTCGCTCTCTCGCAACGCCAGGGCAAGGCCGCCAACGACACGCTGCTCTTGCGCACAGCGCGCGGGCGCTACTGCCTACTGCTGAACGAGGACTCGCAGCTGCTGCCAGGCGCTGTCGAGGCGCTGGTGGCCGCGCTCGAAGCCGATCCCGGCGCAGCTGCCGCCGGCGCGCGCCTGCTAGCACCCGACGGCACGCCGCAGGACTGCGCCTGGCGCTTACCGGACGTGATCTGGGCGTTGGCGGCGCTGGTGGGACTGCAGCGGCTGGCGGTGGAGAGTCGCGGAGAGCGAGTACGTGAGGTCGGTTGGTGCCAGTCGAGCGCCCTGCTGGTGCGCCGCGAGGCAGCCGCGCAGGTCGGATACCTCGACGATCGTTTCTTCGTCTACTCCGACGAAACCGACTTCCAGAAGCGGCTGCGCGACGCCGGCTGGCGAATCCTCTTCGTACCCCAGGCGCGCTGCGTCCACCACGACCAGTTGTCGAGCGATCCACACGCGATGCGCCGCCGCATTGTCGAGTTCCACCGCGGCCGGGAGCTCTACATGCGCAAGCACCACGGGCCGGTCACCCGCTTGATCTGGCGGTGGGCCTGGACCTGGTTCTACACCGTTCGCTTGGTCGTTTCCTTGCTGCGCCCGGGTGACGACCCCCGTCGCTGGCGCGTCCACGCCTGGCAGCAGCTAGTGGGCGGCCGGGGCGAGGGTCTTCGCGAGGCCGCTGCTCACTACAACCAGAGCGGCGCGATCGCGGCGGGTTAAGGTCCCCCGCGTGGAGCATGGGGCGCTTGCGGAGCTCGGCGCCGCCCTCGGCGCGGCTGGTTGTCTGCTCGCTTTGCTTGCCTACGACCGCAAGCCGACGCTAGCCGGACTGGTTGCGCTCGCCGCTGGCGAAGCCGCACTCGGTCTGGCGCTGCTCGGATCGTCAACGATCGAGCGACTCGCTTCACCGCTGGGAGCTGTCGCGGCCGCTTTCGGGCTCTTGACAGTCGCCGCCGGCGCCTTCCTGTTGTCGCGCAAGCCGGCGCTGGTGGCCCCGCTGGCGCTAGTCGCAGCGCCGCTGCGGCCGCCGCTCGATTTCGGCCCCGATCATCCGCTGCTCGTAGCGGTCGCTCGCGACGGTCGGATCGGTCGCCTGCTGCCCCTTTATCTGCTGCTGGCCTGCGCAGCGCTGGCGTTCGCCTGGCGACTGACGCGCGGCGGCGAAGCACCACCTCTTCCGCGGCCGCTTGCGCGCCCGCTTGCCGTCTTCACGGCGCTCGTCTGCCTTTCGCTGTTCTGGGCTGCCGACCCGGAGGCGGCGGCGAACCACTTGGCCTTTTTCACAATCCCCTTCGCGACCCTGCTGTGCATCGTCGGCCGCACACCGGCGGCGCGGTCGTTGCCGAAGACTGCGGCGATCGTGGCGGTCGCCGCGACCGGCGTGTTCGCAGCGATCGGTATTTGGCAGTTCGCGACCCACCGGCTCTTCTTCTACGCCCCGAACCTCGCCCTCTCCAACGCCAACACCGACCTCTTCCGGGTGACCTCGCTGTTCGGCGACCCGAGCCTCTACGGACGCCACTTGGTGCTCGGCTTGTGCGTGCTGTTGACGGCCGTTGCCTGCGCTCGCCTCTCGGCCCTGCGGGCACTGCCGCTGGTGGCGCTGTTGTGGGTGGGTTTGCTCTTTTCGTTTTCCCAAACCAGCATGGTCAGCCTGCTCGTCGGCACGCTCGTGATCGCGGTTCTGCTCGGTGGCCGGCGCCTGCGGTTGGCGGCAGCGGCGATCGCCCTCGCGGCGGTTCTGGTGGCGAGTTCCTACGCTGCCTTTCAAGTCGCTAACGGCGAGTCGGTGGACCGCGTCTCGAGCGACCGCCTGGGGCGCCTCGAACGCACCCTCGACGCCGCTGCCGAACGCCCGCTCGTGGGCGTCGGAATCGCCAGTCAGCCACGCGTCAGCAAGCGCCTGGCGCACAGCGACCGTCCGACCGCGAGCTTCGCTTCACACACCGCGCCGGCCGCCGTGCTGGCCGAACTCGGGGTCGTGGGACTTGCCTTGTTCATCGCCGCGTGCGCGGGGGTGTGGAGGACCCTTCGACGGCTCCGCCTACGACACGAGCCGCTCGCGATCGGGGTCGCGTCCTGTCTTGTGGCGTTGTTCGTCCACTCGCTCGGCTACAGCAACCTGATCGAAGATCCGCTCACTTGGCTCCTGGTCGCGATCCCTTGCTCGTGGCTGGCGCTTCCCGACCGCGAGGCGCGTCGCCGGGAGCGCGAGCTGCGGCGTCGTCCGACGGTCGTGGGTGGACGGCTGTGAGAGCCCAGCGCCTCGACCTCGCCGGTTCGCTGGCGGTGGCCTTGGCGCTGTTCGCGATGGCCGCCCTCAACCTTCCGGAGCTTGGCTCCGACGGTTGGCCTTTCCGACCACCGCGAGTTGAGCCGAGCGGTGCGCTTGCACCGCTGGTGCGCCTGGTCGGCGAGCGGCCCGACGTGGGGCTTCCGCGCGCCGCCGCCTTCCTCGCTGCGCTGGTGGCCGCGGCCTACGCCGTTATCGCCCTGCGTTGGGCGGGCAGCCGACTGCTCACCGCCCTGACCGCCACGGCCGCCTGCGCCGTGCTCCTGCTACTTCCCGCGACCCTCATTCAGATCGGCCTGCGGGCGGCAACGGCGCCGTGGTTCTACACCAACGACTCCACCTACCAAATCGAGCTCGCCGGATCGCTGGTGAAGTCCGGCGGCAACCCGTACGGCCACGATTGGCGGGGCTCGGGGCTGGAGCGCTTCTACACCTTCGACGGCTCGCGCTCGGCACGCATCGAGCGCGAAGAGCCGGCGCTTAGACACTTCGCTTACCCGCCCGGCGCACCGCTCACCGCCGCTTTGTGGCAGCTGCTCCCGAGGCCCTTCGACGACTATCGCCTGTTCGTGGTTCTCGCGACCGTCGCGTGCGCCGCCGCCGCCCTCGCGCTGCCAGCGCCGCCCGCTGCGCGCCTGACGATCGCGGCGCTGCTTGCGATCAATCCGATCGCCGTACGCTCGGCCTGGTTCGGGCAAAACGACGCCCCCTCGCTCGCCTTCCTCGTGCTAGCGGCGGCACTCGCGCTGCGCGGGCGGGGGCTAGCCGCCGGGCTCGCGTTGGCTGGCGCGGTGCTGCTCAAACAGTTCGCGCTGGTGGCGCTGCCGTTCCTGGTGATCATGCTGTGGCGGAACTCGGGCGCGCGCGCGGCGCAGCGCTTTGTGGTCGCCACGTTGGCGCTCTCGGCGCTTGTCTGCGCACCGTTCGTGGTCGCCAACCCCTCCGCTTTTTTCGCCGACGTGGTCGGCTACGGCGCGGCCAGCTACCGCATCGTCGGCTACGGCTTGGCCGGAATCCTCGTGGAACTTGGCGCGGTCGCGAGCAGAAGCGGTTATTACCCGTTCCTACCTCTAGCCGTCTTGCTGTGGCTGCCGCTGACGCTCTGGCTGGCGCGGCTTGCCTGGCGCGACGGCTCTGCGACTAGCGCCCTAGTGGCCGCCGCGGTGTCGCTGACGGCACTGATGTTCATCGGCCGCACCTTCAACAACTACTACCTGGTTTGGCCGCTCACCCTCGGACTCTGCGCAGCCGCCGCCTTGCTCGCCGAGCGCACGCGCGCCGACCGCGAACGCGGCGCGCGCGGTTCGAGCGCGTACAGCCGCGCCCGGCCAACAAGGTAGATGCGACGGCCGTCGCTGACGACCGGGTTCGCGTACTTGCCGGCACCGAACTTCCAAAGCAAGCGGCCGGTGCGCGCGTCGAGCGCATAGGTGCCGTCGGGGCCACGTTTGACGGTGCGTTTCGCAGCCGACCCACAGCTCGAGCAGGTCGCGTAGTAGACGACACCGTTCATCACCGTCGGTGCCCCGTGCACGGCCCCCGGCGCCTCGCGCACCCAGCGGATGTCGCCGGTCGCCGCGTCGAGGGCGTAGAAGCGCCCGTCGTAGGTGCCGGTGAAAACAAGTCGTCGCCAGACGGCGGCGGCGGCGTAGATGTAGCTGCCGAGCGGACGCGCCCACAGCAAGCGCCCGCTGCGGGCTCCGTAGGTGTAGAGCGTGCCATCGGTGTTACCGATGTAGACACGCCCATAGGCGACCGTCGGCGTGGCGTAGAAGAACTCGCGGGTGCCGAAGCGCGCCTGCGATTGCGCGCGCCAGCGCAGGCGGCCGGTGCGCGCGTCGAGCGCGTAGAGAGACCCGCCGTCGGTCGCGATGTAGATCGTGCCCCGCCAGTACGCCGCCGAGGTGTTGACCTGCTCGTCGGTTTGAAACCGCCAGCGCAGGCGGCCGGTGCGCGCGTCGAGCGCGTAAACGTTGTGGTCCCACGACCCGACGTAGACCGTTCCGCGCACCACGAGCGGCGAGGACTCAATCGGTGCGGCCCGGAAGATCCAGCGGCGGCGGCCGCTACGTGCGTCCCAGGCAACGACGTATCCGGTCGCTCCCGGACGGTCCTGCGGGCAGGGGTCGAAGTCCATCCAGCTCTGGATCACGAGATCACGCCACAGCGCCGGCGAAGCAGCCGAGCAGCGACCGGTGCGCTTGCGCCAGCGCACCTTGCCGGTGCGCGCGTCCAGCGCGAAGAAGAGGCCGCGCTGCTGTGGCTGGTAGACGATCCCGTGGCCGACGACCGGCGGGAACTCGAGCGTGTCGTGGGCATCGATCGTCCACACGCGCTTGAACGGTGGGCGCAGACGGAAGCCTCGGGCGACGTGCGTGCGGACAGCATCGAAACCGTAGGTCGGCCAGGGGAGGGCGGGCGCTGGCGGTCGCCGGGGTGACGGTTCGCGGGGCAGAAACTCTTCGCGTGCCGACCCGCGCTTCTCGAGCGGGCGCGTCTCCGCGCGGTACCAGAGGACCCCGGCGAGCGCCAACGCAACTACCGCGGCGGCGAGAACCACCGCCTTTCGCTTCCGTTCGGGTCGCCGCACGGCGGCGAAGAATGGCAGAGGGGCTGGTGCGATCAGCCGCCTGCGACGAGGCGTGCGACTCGCGCCGTGATGCGGGGCACCTGACGGTCGAAGGCCGTCGGCTCGAGCCGACTGAGCCACTCGGGGGTACCGACCCTGATCACCAAGCCGCGGCCGAGACGGTAGGCGGTAAACGCCAGGAGGTCGGGCGGGGGGCCGGCAGCGGCGAGCAGGCGCGCGCCCCTTGGCGTGGCGCGTATGACCTCGGCGCGCGCGAACAAACCAAACAAGCGCTCACCCGTGCCGAACAGACGGATCCCGTCCGAGCGCACGGCGAACGGTGCGGTCGGGACCTTCACGATCTCGGCCGCTATTCCGAAGAGGTCGACCGCACGGCGCGCGCCGCAGCGCAAAAGCGGTCCCGCGATTCGGCAGCGGCGGTGCAAGGAGTCGACACCGAGCAGCGCCAGTCGCCCGCCCGCCTCCACGTGCCGCAGCAAGGCACGGGCGGTCTTCGCCCCCGCGAACGGCAGCGCTCCCGCGACCAAGACGCCGGGGCCGACGGCGGCCGACGGCGCCCCGCCCGCGAGCCAGCGACCGGCTTCCAGATCGAGGTCCGTCGCCAGCTCGAAGCCGATGGCGCTGCGTCGCAAAAGCGACAACAAGGCGGCGACCTCGCGCAGCTCGTGCATCAGCCTCGGGGCAGCGGCGTAAGGGCGGTTGAGCGCGACGACGCCGCCGCGTCGCCCGATCACTTCGGGAAAGCCGTTGGCGTCGCTGTCGGCCGGGTTAGCGGCCTGCCAGCTCGTGACCGGTACGACGACCAGAAGGCGTGGGCCGAACCGAGGGAGCGCTTGGCTGCGCACCACAAGCGGCCAACCGGCGGCAGCGCGGCCGCGGCGCGCGCGCAGCAGGTAAACGCCGCTGGGGAGACTCCGGGGCAGCCGGAAGCGCAGCGACGAGGCACGAGCGCGACCCCTAAGCACAGGCCGCCGCGAACCGACCCTGTAGAGCGCAAAGCGGTAGCGCCGGCCATCGGCCGGGGCGATGCGTAGGCCCACGCGCGCGCCGGCGCTAACTGCGGTCGTCGGCCCACTGACCGCGATCGCGGTGACCGTTACGCCGGTCCCCGGCCGCGCGCTCGCCGGACTCGGCACGCGCGCCGGCGCGAACGCCTGGTTGCCGGCGCGGTCGCGCACCCGCACCGCGAAGGCGTAAGTCCCGGGCGGGGCCGGCCGACCAGCGATCAAGCCGTCCCAAACGCCTGCTCTACCGTGCCCGCGAAAGCGCGCGACGAGCACTGCGTGTCGCGCGTCGGTGCGAAAGACGTAGAACTCGGGGGCACGGTTGGCCGGTCCTGCGTAGCGCACGGTGACCGCGTTGCCGGGCGCGACCACCGCTGGCCGGGCACTCACGATCCGCACCGCCGGAGGCTTGGTATCGACACGGATCTCCTTCAGCGAATCGATCACACGGCCCTCGTCGCGGGCGATCAACCGAAGCCGGTAGATGCCGTCGGGGACGATGTGACCGCGGTCGTCGCGCCCGTCCCAGCGGAAGCGGTAACGGATGTCGCCGCGCAGCCGCCGCTCGGCCATCAGTCGGCGTACCTCGCGCCCCTCGGCATCGATCAGCCAAAAAGACACCCTGGCATCGCGTGTGAGGTCGAAACCGACGGTCGTCTCGTCGCGAAAGCCGTCGCCGTTCGGCGAGAACACGGCCGGGTTCGCGGCGAACCGGATGACCAACGGAAAGCTGCCCTTCAGGCGCTGGGTGACCAGAAACGCCGCCAACGTCGCAACCAGGACAGCGGCGAACAGCAGGCGTGTGCCGGTGGAGCGCACGCGCGAAACCTATTTGGCCGGGCAGAATCAGCCGCAGTGCAAGTCGAACTGATCGATCCGCGCGGCGACGTTGCCCCCTACGCCAGACAGCTGGCTGCCGCGCTAGCTTCGGCGGGCGCCGATGTGCGGCTGCTGACGGCGCCGTTCGTACACGGTCGTCTCGAGGAAGCATCAGGAGTGGAGCTCGTGGAAGCCTTCCACCGGCGCAGCGGCCGCATCGAGCGGCCTTTGTTGCGGGCACTCGCGCGGCCGCTCGAGCACACGCTCGACAGCGTCCGCCACCGCCGCACCGCCGCACCGGCCGTTCGCCACTACCAGTGGCTTCCCTACGAGCCAGTCGACCCCTGGCTGCTGCCGGCGCCCGGCCCGCGCGTTCTGACCCTGCACAACGTGCTGCGCCGCCGCGGCCCGCTCGCGGCACCCCGTTACCTGCGCGCGCTCGCACGGCGCTTCGATCGACTGATCGTGCACACCTCGGCCGCCGCCGAGCGGCTCCAGGCCGCCGGGGTACCGGCGCGGCAGGTGTTCGTCCATCCCCACCCCGCCTTCACTCACCTCGTGCACCTCGCGCACCAGCGGCCACTCCCAGCGGAGCTGGCGGCGCCCACAGCACCGGTCGTTCTCTACTTCGGCTCGGTGCGACCCTACAAGGGGCTGGACGTGCTGCTCAAGGCGATCCAGTCGCTTTCCAACATCGAGCTCTGGATCGTCGGACGCCCGCTCACCGGGACGCTGGAGCGCGAGCGTCGACTGGCCTCGCGCGCACGATGCCGCGTCCGTTTTGTGGAGCACTACGTCGACGACGCCGAGGTGGCCGCGATCTTCGCGCACGCCGATCTTGTCGTGCTGCCCTACCGAGCGATCGACCAGTCCGGCGTTTTGGCCCTCGCTATCGGTTTCGGTCGCGCCGCCATCGCGAGCGACATCGGCGGCTTCGGCGAGTTGGCGCGCGCGCATGGATACCCGCGCACGGTCCCGGCCGGTGATGCGTCGGCGCTCGCCCGAGCGCTTGGCGAACTCGCTGAGGACGAGCAAGCTCGGCGGTTGCTCGGCGAGCGGGCGCGGGCGCTGGCGGAGGGCGAACTCTCGGTGCGGGCGGTGGCGGAGCGCCTGCTCGGTCTCTACCGCTGCCTGATCGAGGAGCATCGGACGCGGTGAGCGCGAATCGCCACACGCGCCCCCTGCGCGCCATCTTCATGGCCAAGCACAAACGCTCGGCCGCGCGCGCGCTGGCTTGGCTGGTCGAGCGCGGCGTCGAGGTCGTCGCGGTCGTCTGTCCGCCCGACCCCGGCGACGCGACCGCGCAACAGCGGGTCGATCTGGTTGCGCGCAGGTTCGACCTGCCGATCACCTCCGACGACAATCTCTACTCGCGACTTGCCGCTGGCGACCCCGCGCTTGAGGGGATCGACCTCGTCCTCTCGTTCCTTTTTTGGAAGCGGATCCGCCGGCCCTTGATCGAACTGCCGCGCCGCTACTGCCTGAACTTTCATCCCG
This sequence comes from Thermoleophilum album, assembly GCF_900108055.1. GTDB lineage: Bacteria > Actinomycetota > Thermoleophilia > Solirubrobacterales > Thermoleophilaceae > Thermoleophilum > Thermoleophilum album. The sequence goes on from NZ_FNWJ01000001.1 coordinate 637,412, forward strand.
CACCGTTGCCGGAGCTGCGCGGTCTCGGCGGCTACAACGTCGCAATCCTCGAAGGCCATCGCTGGTACGGGGTCTCGTGCCACCACGTGGCCGAGGAGATCGACGCTGGCGACATCGTGCGGGTGGTGCGCTTTCCGATCGACCCGCAGCGCGAAACCGCGCTCTCGCTCGACCTTCGTAGCCAACCGCGCCTGCTTGCCCTCTTCCAGCAAGTGCTCGACGACGTGATCGCTGGGCGGACGCTGCCGCGCACCCCCCAGGGGCCCGGGCGCTATATCGACCGTGCCGAGTTCGAGCAGTTGCGCGTAGTGCGTCCCGGCGACGACATCGAACGCAAGATCCGCGCCTTCTGGTACCCGCCCTACCCAGGGGCGGTGGTGGAGATGGAGGGCCGCCGCCTGACCGTCGTCGACGACCGCCTGTTGAGCGAGCTCGCCGACCTTTACCGCCGGACGGATCAGGTGCCCTGAGCGCTTACGGCGTTTGGTCGGCGCCGGCGATTACGACCACCGTCGCGTCGCCTCCCAGCTGGCGCGCAACCGGGTCGATCGGCTCGCGTTGCATGATCCCGAGCTTGCGACCCACGAACGCCGCCTCGCGTTCGTGCCCGGGCTGGAACAGTACGACCGACTCCGCCCGCTGTTGGTCGGCGTTGTTGGTGATGTTGCCGACGTCGAAACCGAGCGCGGAGAGACGATCGCCGATCTGTGCAGCAAGCCCCGGCACGGTCGTCCCGTTGAGCACTGCAACGCGAATGCGCGCCGGGACGATCGCTTTCCGTGCCGGAGCGCGCTCGGTCACGCGACTCGCTGCCGGCTGCCGCTCCGGCGGCGCGAGCAGCGAGTAGCCGGCGACGGCCGCGGTGACCGCGACCGCAACTGCCAGCAGCGCGATCGCCAGCCAGCGCACTCGCTTCGGCCGCGGCAGCGCGGGGAAGCGCCGGCGCGCGACCGGCGGTCGCATGACCATCGTTTGCTCGAGCGCCGGCGCGGGGGTCGGCGGTCGGATGGGGATCGTCTGGCGGACCGGCGGGGGCGTCGGCGCGTCGGCACCGTTTCCCCCAGCCGCGGCGCCCGCTCCCACCCCGGCAGGGGCAGCACCCGCTGCTACCGCGTCGGGCCGCGCTGGGGCGGCGTCCCGGCTCGTCGCTGCAGCCGCTGCGGCGGTCGCGGCTGCGGCCGGGGTGGCAGGTGTTGGCGCCGCGCTGCTAGGCGTTGGCACTACTTGCGGGGCGCGCTGTACGACCGAGGTGCTTTGGACGCGCGCAGCGCCCTCGGCTGGGCGCGCGGCACCCCCGATCGTCATGGCACGCGCTGCCTCCTCCGCCCAAGCACGCAGCCGTCGCAGGTCGCGTGCCTGCGAGAAGTAGAGCGCCGACAGCAGCGCGAGCCCGAAAATCGCCGCGATTCCTGCGTAGGCGCCGACTTGCTGGACGATCTCGGTCGCCAAACCTTCGACACTCTAGAGCGCCGGGCGGGCTTCTCCTTCGACCCGTGGTCCGGCGGCGCGTTGAGCAGGGCTGTCGGTGCCAGGGGAGGTGCGCGCCCAACGCTCGGCGGCGAGCTCCGCGACGGCCGCGGCGAGCTCGCTTGCGTCACCCGCGTAGGCGACCTCCTCGACGCGAGCGAAAGCACTCTCCACCCAGTCGGGATCCAGCGGCGGGCGCTCCGCGCAGACGATCTTGTCGACACCGGTGGGGCGGGGCGTCTCGTCGGGGTTGAAGAGCTCCTCGTGCAGCTTCTCGCCGGGTCGGGGCCCGACGATCTCGATCGGGATGTCCACGCCGGGCTCGTAACCGGCCAAACGGATCATGTTGCGCGCGAGGTCGATGATCCGCACCGGTTCTCCCATCTCGAGCACGAACACCTCCCCGCCACGGGCGAGGTCGCCGGAGCGGATGATCAGCTGAACCGCCTCGGGGATCGTCATGAAGTAACGGGTCATGCGCGGGTCGGTGACCGTCACCGGCCCACCCTTGGCGATTTGGCGACGGAAGATCGGGACTACCGAGCCGGAGGAGCCGAGCACGTTGCCGAAGCGCACGGCTGCGAAACGTGTTCCCGGAAAGCGCCGCTGGGCAGCCTCGATCGCCCATTCGGCGAGCGCCTTCGAAGCGCCCATCACGGTTTGTGGGCGCACCGCTTTGTCGGTCGAGACCAGCACGAAGCGCTCGGCTCGGACCTCGCCGGCGGCCGCCGCCACGATCCGCGTGGCAACCGCGTTGTTGCGGATCGCTTCGACCGGGTTTTCCTCCATCAACGGTACGTGCTTGTAGGCAGCGGCGTGGAAGACGATCTCCGGCCGATGCTCGTGGAAGACCTCGCGCACTCGGGTGGCATCACGGCAATCGGCGAGAACCGCTGCGAGCCGCCCGAAGTGGCGCTCCTGCTCGAGCTCACGCCGGATCTCGAACAGCGCGGTCTCGGCGTTGTCGAGCAGCACCAGCAGCTTCGGTCCGACGCGAGCGATCTGACGCGAGAGCTCCGAACCGATCGACCCACCGGCACCGGTCACCAGCACCACGCGGCCGCGCAGGTAGGCACCGGCGCGGTCGATCTCCATGCGCACGGGTTCGCGACCTAGGACGTCCTCGACCCGCACCTCGCGCGCCTGGCGCACTAGCTCGACGCCGCCGGAGAGCAACTCGAACACCGTCGGCAGCGTGCGCACCGGTATCTGGCGTTCCCGACACGCGGTCACGACTTTCTGGCGCAGCAGACCGGGGGCCGAAGGGATCGCGATGATCACCTCGTCGGGCTTGGTTTCGTCGAGGATGCGCGGCAGCTCGTCGGTTCCGCCGAGCACCTTGAGTCCGGCGATTCGCATCCCCTGCTTGCGCGGGTCGTCGTCGACGAAACCGATCGGCGCGCTTCCCAGCTCGGGGTTGCGACGCAGCTCGGCTGCTACCTGCTGGCCGCCGTTGCCCGCACCGACGATCAGCACCTCGCGCGCTGCGCGCTCCAGAAGCGGCCCGCGTAGCGGTCGCTCGACGACCAGCGCCCGCACCAGGAAGCGGGCGCCGCCGAGCAGAGCGAGCGTCAGCAAGAGGTCGAGCGCGATTACTCCGCGGGGTGGATCGACCCGGCCCGGGGCCAACGCGAAAGTGCTGGCGATCACCGCGACGCTGGCCACCAGCACGGCCCGCACGAGCGACCGAAAATCGCGCTGGTCGACGTATCGCCAAAGCTTGGAGTAGGCGCCGAGCAGTGCGAGCACGGCGATCTTGATCGCCACCACCAGCGGCAGCGTCGCCACCAACAGGTCGCGGTAGCGGGGCGGTATCCCACTGTCGAAACGCAGCAGGAAGGCCGAAATCCAGGCGCAGGCGACGAGCCCGGCGTCGACCGCCAACTGACCAACGCGGCGCACCTTGGGCGAGGAGCTCAAGGCCCGCAACGACCGGATGATGTGTAGGAGCGCTTTCATTCGGCCGCGGTGAGCATCAACCGCGCTAGTTCGCCGGGGTCTCGCCGTCTGCGCTCGAAACCGCCGCGCGGCTTGTGCTCGATGCGGACCTTGGCTGGATCCTCGAGCCGCCGCATACGGCCCGTGCGCAACAGCAGTTCGTCGACAGCGCCCAGCCGCCCTTCGAAGGTCGTATAGACGGGCGTGCCGAGCGCCACCGCCTCACGGTTCATCGTACCGCCAGCCGAGATCACCAGATCCGCGAAAGCGATCAGGCTCGGCGCATCGATCGCTCGCTCGGGCACGATCAGACGCGGCCGGCGAGCGAGCTCCGCGCGTTGCTCGGGGAGGCGCGGCAGCACCACGACCTGCGCGTCTTCCCGCTCCAGGCGCTCCAGCAGCGTCGTAAACAGGGGGTTGCGAAAGCGGTGGTAGAGAGAGACCTCGGGCGGCGTACGCACCACCACAATCGGTGCTCCGTCGCGCTCGAGCCCGAGCTCGTCGAGCACCGTCGCCTGGGGCTCGAAGTCGGCGAGGTAGTACTCCTCCTTGAGCCCCGCGTAGCGCCGGAGCTTGCCGGCGGCGCCGTAGCGAGCCAGCCGCTCCGGCGGGATCGCTTCGGGAACCACCACCGCTCGTGCAAGCCGGCAGTTGAGGTGGTGTTGAACGCTGGCCCACTCGTAGTCAAAAGCGGTCGCGCTCGGAATCCCAAGCAGCCGCGCCGCCACCGTGACGTCGTTCGAGCCATGACCAAGCGCGAGGTCGAAGCCCCGGCGCCGCGCCCAGCGCGCGAGCGCGATACTGCGCGCGACCAAGCCTCTCGCCTTGCCGCTCAGCCGACCGCCACCGTGGCGCCCGATAGCCACGTGGTCCAAGCGGTGTTGCCGACACAGCTCGAGTGTTTGCGCGAAGTCGCGGGCGGTCACCTCGACTTCGTGTCCCTGCGCCCGCAACCAGCGCACGATCGGCGCCATCACCAGCACGTGCGGACTGTTGGTGAGGTCGACCCAGATCCTCATCGCACGCTCGGGCGCGAGGGGGCATCGCTGAATGCGGCAGCGATAGCGTCGACCACTTCCGCGACCTCGTTCGCTGTCAAGTCCGGACCGATCGGCAGCGCGAGGTTGGTGGCTGCAACCTCCTCGGTGCCTGGCAGCGCATAGGTGGGCGCGAAAGAGCGCATCGCGGGCTGACAGTGGATCGGGCGCGCGTAGTAAGAGCGGGCCTCGATACCGCGCTCGCTCAGGGCTCGTGCGAGCGACTCGCGGTGGCGGTGACGGGTGACGAACAGGTGGTAGACGTGCCGCCCGTCTGGCGGCTCGACGGGCAGCGCCAGCCAGCGTTCCAGTTGCGCGCGGCGATAGTGGTCGGCGGCCGCGCGACGCCGCTGCGTCCACTCTTCGAGGTGCGGCAGGAGGACGCGTAGCACGGCTGCCTGCAAGGCGTCAAGGCGAGAGTTGAGACCGATCGCTTCGAACGTTTCCTTGTCACGCGACCCGTGGTGGCGGAGCAGGCGCACGCGTTCCGCGAGCACCGGATCGTCGCTCGTAACCGCCCCGCCGTCGCCGAGGCACGGCAGATTTTTCGACGGGAAGAACGAGAAGGCAGCGATGTCGCCAAGCGCGCCGGCGCGGCGGCCGCCGCGCGCCGCACCGGCGGCCTGAGCCGCGTCCTCGACGATCGGCAGCCCGAAGGCCCGAAGCTCTTCGATCGGCGCCGGGTAGCCGAAGAGGTGGACGGCAACGATCGCCCGCGTCCTCAGCCCGAGTCGCGGCTTCACCGTTTCCGGCGTGACGCAGAAGGTCTGCGGATCGACGTCGCAGAAAACCGGCCGTGCGCCGATCGCCGCCACCGCCTCGGCCGTTGCGTAGAAGGTGAAGGACGGCACGATCACCTCGTCTTCGGGGCCCACGCCGAGGGCCCTAAGAGCGAGCATCAACGCTTCGGTGCCGTTCGCGACGCCGACGCAGTGGCGGGCGCCGACTGCCTGTGCGAACTCTCGCTCGAACGCTTCCACCTCTGGGCCGAGCACGTAGCGACCGCTCGCCAGCACGCGTTCGATCGCCGTCAACAGCTCGGCTCGGTAAGGGGCGAGGGAAAAGCGAAAAAGCGAGATACGCACGGCCGGCTAGGCTAACCGGGCACGGCTCGGCGAGCGCGCTGGCCAAAACTGCTGCGCCCGCGGCTCTCACCGGCACCCACCTCCGGCTACCCACTACCCAGTGTTTCTCCTAGCCTCGTTAACCGACCCGATCGTCGAGCTGGCGGTCGACGTGGTACGCACGCTCGGCCTTCCCGGCGTGTTCGTGCTGATGGTTCTCGAAAGCGCGTGCATACCGGTGCCGAGCGAGGCGACGATGTTGTTCGCCGGCTTCAACGTCTCGCGCGGCGAGTACACGTTGGCGGCGGCGACCGCCGTCGGTGCCCTCGCCAACCTCGTCGGTTCTTGGATCGCTTACGGACTCGGGCGAGCGGGGCGCGTCGACCTGCTGGAGCGCCACGGTCAGAAGCTGCACATCAAGCGCAGCCACCTCGAACTCGCCGACCGCTGGTTCCAGCGCTACGGCGACGCGACCGTCTTCTTCACGCGAATGCTGCCGATCGTTCGCACCTTCATCTCGTTGCCGGCCGGCGTCGCGCGGATGCCGTTCTGGCGCTTCAGCGTGTTGACCCTTGCGGGGTGCATCCCGTGGGTGCTGATGCTGACTTGGATCGGCGTTCAGGCCGGTAGCCGCTGGGAGGAGTGGCGCAACAAGCTCCACTACCTCGACTACGCGGTAGGGGCCGCCTTGGTCTTGGCGATCGCTTGGTTCGTCGTCAAGCGGCGACGCGCGACGGCGACACGGGGTGACGCCGAACGCGCAGCCCCGCTCTCGGAGCTCTCGGAGCCGGCGCGACCGGAGTGACCAGCGCCAGCGGACGCCTGGCCACACGCCTGCGCCGCCAGCGCGCAGCGCAGCGAGCAGGCGATGCGACCCGGTGGTTCGTCGCCGGCATGGTGCAGGGCGCTACCGAGTTGCTGCCCGTATCGAGCTCGGCGCACACCGCGCTAGCGAGGCGCCTTTTGCGACTGACCAATCGCCGCGTGCCCGAACAACGCAGCGGGCGAGCGGCGGAGGTCGCCGCGCACGCTGGCAGTTTGCTCGCGCTCTTGGTCTGCGGACGCCTGCGACGTCCCCGCGACACGACCGCCGTGCTCTTGACGCTCGGGCCGCCGGTCGTCGCAGCGACGCTCTTTCGACGCTGGTTGACGCAGGCGGCACGGGACGGGCGCACCACCGCGTGCGCCCAAGCGTGCTCTGCGCTTCTGCTGCTCGCCGCCGCCCAGCGTTCGCCACGAGCGGGCGCCGGCAGCACGCGCCGCCGGCGACGTTACGAAGCGCTGAGCGGCTTGGCGCAGACGTTGGCGCTGATTCCCGGTGTCTCGCGGTCGGGAGCGATCACCGCGGCTGTGATGTTGGCTGGCGGGGACCGGCGGCTCGCCAGCGAACTGGTCGACGAAACTACCGGCCCGGTGTTGGCAGCCGCGGTGGTGCGCGAAGCGCTGACGGTGGCTCTCTCGCCCGTTCGCCGTGAGCTCGCTACGCCGCTAGCGGCCTGCGCGCTCGGGGCGGGCACAGCTACCGCCCTCTCCGCGCAGTTTTTGCCCCGTGAGCTTGAGCACCCGGCGCTGCGGCGTCTCGCGATCTACCGGCTCCTGCTCGCAGCCCTCCAGGGGCGCCTAGCGATGCCGCGCGGTGGTCCCTAGGCTTGTTCGGTGTCCTCGCCCGCCCACGCAGTCGTCGCGACCGCGCGACCAACGCTCGAGCGTCTGCTCGGCCACGCGCGGACCTTGCTGCGGCCGCGAGCGGTCGCCTACGCCGAACGGTCGGGCACACAGGTCGCTACGTGGACGGCCGCAGCCGCCTTCGACGAGGTAATGCCACGGCTCGCCTCGCTGGTCGCCGGTCGTGACCGCCCCCTGTTGCTACCGCGGCTCGACGCCTGGCAAGGGTCGATCGAGGTCCATGAAGGGCTCGTGCGCGACCTCGGCAAGAGCCGCGCGCAGGCGGTTTGGGACGTCGCCGCTGGCTGCTCGCTGCTCATCGTGCCAGTGTGCGGATCAATCGGCCAGCGCCTCGGCACGATCGTGGCGCTACGAGAGGGCGGCGAAGCCCAGTTCTCGGCCGCCGACCTACGCAACGCTCAGGTCTTGGCCGATCTCTCCGCCCTAGCGCTAGAGCGAGCCGAGCTGGTAGAGCTGGAGAGTCGTCGCGCGCACCGCGAACTGCGACTCAAGCGAGCCAGCGAAGAGATCGCCGCGAGCCTCGATCCGGAGGCCGTCGTGGAGCGCCTCGCCGAGCAGGCGCGTGCGGTAACCGGCGGAGAGTTCGCGATCGTTCTGCGGCTCGAGCCGGGTGCCACGCGCGCCACGCTCGCCGCAGCGGCCGGCATCGACCGCGCGGCAGCTCGTGCCGAGTCGCTCGACAGCGGCCTAGTCGCAGAGGTCGCTCGTTCGCGGCGCCCGTGGCTCGGCGATGCCTCCGGCTGGCGCGGCCCTGCAACCGTGTCCGTCGGCTCGCTCGCGCTCGCACCGCTCGGCACCGGTGCGCGCGTGCGTGGCGTCGTTTGCGTCGGCCACCCCGATCCTCAAGGCCTCGATCACGAAGCGCTGGAGGCGCTGGTCGAACTGCTGCGCTTCGCCGACGTCGCGATCGCCAACGCCCTCGAGCACACGCGGGAACGGCGCATCGCCGAGGCCTTGACGCTCGGCTTCGTGCCCGCTCCCCTGCCGGCGTTGCCGGGCTACGAGCTGGGCCTGGTGTACGAGCCGGCGGCGGACGCGATTACTGGCGGCGACGTCTACGGAGCGTGGGAGTTGAACGGCGGCGCGATCGCCCTGCTGGTTGGCGATGCCGCGGGCAAGGGCGTCGAATCGGCAGCCCTTAGCGCAATGGTTCGATTCTTCGCCGAAGCCCGCTCGGCCGACGCCAGCGACCCGCTCGCAGCTTTCGCGGAGGTCAACCGCCTACTCGCACGACGGCTCCCCAACGACGTGTTCGTGACCGCCTTCTTTGCAGTCTTGCAGGGCACACAGATCGACTGGGCGTTAGCCGGTCATCTCCCACCCGTGCTGATCGAGAACGGCGAGATCAGGGAACTTGGCCCCGGCGGTTTGCCGCTCGGCATCACCGAAGAACCGCAACTTGAGCGCGGCGCCCACGTTCTGCGACCGGGCGCGACGCTCGTCGCGTACACCGACGGCGTGGTTGAGGCCCGTCGCGAGCGTGAGCTCTTCGGGCGGGAGCGGCTTCTCGAACTGCTGCGCGAGCGCGCCCACAACGACTCCGCGCAGCAACTTGCGGAGGCAGTCCGCGAGGCCGTTCTCGCGTTCTCGAACCGCCCTCAGGACGACCTACTCGTACTGGTAGTACGCCGAAGCGCCGGCTGAGAGCGTCGCTGCCCGTCGCGGTCATAAGGCAAGCACGAACCCCTCAAGCGCCGGGGCGCGCTTGAATGCCAAGCGGTGAGCGAGAGCGAGCGGCCCGCACAGCCCGCCTACGCCCGCGCCGGGGTCGACCAGGCGCGTGCCCATGCTGGCGTGGCCGCGATTGTGAGCGAACTAGCGCGCGCACAAGGCGCTGTGCGCTCGCTAGTACCGGACGGGCACTACGCGGCAGTCATCGACGCTGGCATCGGCCGCGCGCTGGCGCTTGCCACGGACGGCGTCGGCTCGAAGCTGGTAGTCGCCGAGCGGCTCGGTCGCTTCGACACGGTGGGCGTCGACTGCGTCGCGATGAACGTCAACGACGTCGTCTGCGTGGGCGCGAAGCCGCTCGCCTTCCTCGACTACGTGGCAGTCGAGGAGCCCGACCAGGCGATGCTCGCGGCAATCGGCAAGGGCTTGGCCGAGGGTGCGCGCCGGGCTGGCGTAGTGGTGCCGGGAGGTGAGTTGGCGGTCGTCCCGGATCTGCTTCGAGGCCACCCCTCGCCGCGTGGCTTCGACCTGGTCGGCTTTTGCCTCGGTATCGCCGAGCCGAAGGCGCTCGTCACGGGCGAGCGCATACAACCGGGCGACGTCATCATCGGCCTGCCTTCGAGCGGTGTCCACGCCAACGGCCTGACGCTGGCGCGCGCCGCGCTTCCGGACCTCGAAGAGCGGCCACCGGAACTCCAGGGGCGGTCGGTCGGCGAGGAGCTGCTCGAACCCACGGAGATCTACGTGCCCTGCATCCTCGATCTGCTGGCGAGCGGCGTCGCCGTGCATGGTCTTGCGCACATCACCGGCGACGGCCTGCTCAACCTCCTGCGCCTCGGCCGCGCGGTCGGTTATCGGGTCGAGGAACCACTACCAACGCCGCCGATCTTCCATCTGATCCAGCACCGGGGCGAGGTCTCCGAGGCCGAGATGTGGGAGGTCTTCAACATGGGTTGTGGCTTTTGCTGCATCGTCGGGGAGGACGCCAGCGAGGCCGCGCTGTCAGTGGTGCGCGATCACTATCCAGCCGCTGCGGTGATCGGCACCGTGAGCGATCGCGCCGGCGTGGTCGAGCTGCCGGCGCAGGCGCTCGTGGGACGACGGGGCGAGGGTTTCAAGAAACTCCCGACTTGAGCACCGGCGGCACCCCCGCCAGCCACCGCAGCCGAGCGGTTCGCTCAAGCAGCACGGAACAGGAAGCCGCCGCCCGTCACCGCGACCGGCTGGGCGCGCCAGGCGAGCACCTCGGCCCAAAGCTCAGCATGCGCGCGTGGAAGCGGCAGATCGAGACAGCTCGCAAGCTCGCTGGCCGTCAGCGACCGGAAGCGTCGGAGCAGGGACGCCGGCGACTCGTCGATGCGCCCTGCGGTGACGCCGCCTTGCGCGAGCACAGCTTCCACGGCGCTCATAGAGGCGCTCGCCACGACCTTGCGATCGCCGAAATCGAACTCGAAGAGCGGCGTGAGATGTTCGCTACCGGCCCTCGCTTGGGCCGCCCGACCCTCCTCGATCGCTGCGCCGAAGCGTTCGAGGGTCGCGTTCGACTCGAGCGCTCGCGCGAACCGCTCGCGCTCGTAGCCGACCGCCGCGGCCAACTCACAGAGGGCGGCCACGCCGTCGACGCGCTGCTGCTCGCACAGCGCTGCCTCGCGCAGGCGCCGTAGCAGCCAAGGGACGCGCGCGCTATCCAGCTCGACCGCGGCGTGCACAGCTAGGCAAGCGGGATGGCTCGAGCGGATCGGCTCGCGACCGATCCACACCCGCGGATCGACCGGCATACCGGGGGTCTTCGCCGCCTCCAGGAGGTCGCGCGCACGCTCGAGTGCGGCGCTCGCGTCCCTCGGTGGGTCACGAAACAGCCCAACCGCCACCGGCTCGATCGCGAGCGAACCCGCGTACCTGACCTCGAGCAGGCGTAGCATGGGCTCCAGCGCCCACGAGCGCGGACACAGCGGATCGGTGAAGTAGCGGGCACGCACGGCCATCGGCGCACGGACCCTAGAAGAACGATTGATCGGCAGTCTGCTCGCCGGCAGATACCGGCTCGACGCGCACGTCGGCCGCGGCGGCATGTGCACGGTTTGGCGCGCTCACGACCTAGCGCTCGAACGGACGGTCGCAGTCAAGCTGCTGCATACCGAGCTTTCCGGTGACGGCGCCCAGCTCGAGCGTTTCCGTCGCGAAGCGCGGGCGGTGGCACGGCTCAGCCACCCCCACATTGTCACCGTCATCGACGCCGGGGAGGAGGAGGGGCGGCCTTACATCGTTCTCGAGTACGTCGAGGGCGAGACGTTGAAAGAGCGCATCAAGCGCCACGGGCGACTGCCGGTGACGGAAGCGGTCGCCTATGCGATCGAGATCGCCCGTGCGCTGGCCTGCGCTCATGCGCAACGGTTGGTGCACCGCGACATCAAACCTCAGAACGTTTTGATCGACCGTGAGGGGCGGGCGAAAGTCACCGATTTCGGCATCGCCCGCTCACTGGAGAGCGGCCAAGAGGATCTGACGGCCACCGGCCGCGTGCTCGGAACGACCGAGTACGTGGCTCCTGAGCAAGCGCTGGGTGAGAGCGTAACCGAGCGTTCCGACCTCTACTCGCTGGGCATTGTGCTGTTCGAGATGCTCACCGGCGCCCCGCCCTTCCGCGGCCCGACCCCCGTCGCCACCGCTATGGCGCACGTGCGCGAGCCCTTGCCAGACGTGCAGAAGTTGCGGCCCGAGGTCTCGGCATCGCTCGCCGCCGTCATCGAGCGTGCCTGCGCGAAAAACCCGGAGCGGCGCCACCGCAATGCGCTCGAGCTGGCGGAGGAGCTCGAGCAGGTCTTGGCGATCGAAACCGCGCGCTCGGGCACGGCCCCTGACGAGGTTACGCAGGTGCTGCGAACGCTGCCCCGCGAAGTCGCTGAGGTCGCTCCCCGCCGTCTCCGCATGGGTCGGGCGATGCGGCGGCTGCTAGCGCTAGCAGCGCTCGCGGCAAGCGGTGTCGCGATCTGGCAGGCACTCGAGCACACGCGCCCTGGCGCCGGACCACCGCGCGTCGAGGCCGGCCAGCTGCGGCCACTGGCGCTGCCGTCGACCGCTGCTCACGACTTCGACCCCGAAGGCGACGGAAGCGAGCACCCGGAGAGCGTCCAGTTGGCGGTCGACGGGAACCTGACGACCACCTGGGAAACCGAGACCTATCGCGGTGGGCTCACCGGGTCAGGTAAAAGCGGTGTCGGGCTCTACATCGACACCGGCAAGCCGCAGCGGGTAAGGCGGCTCGACCTAGTGACCAGCACCCCGGGGCTCCACGCCGGCGTCTACGGGGCGAACTCGCCGGCCGGCGACATCTCCGGCTGGCGGCAACTGGTGCCACCGCGCGCGCTCGCCCAGAACGCCCACCTGCCGCTACCGACCGGTACGCCACCGTTCCGCTACTACCTGCTCTGGATTACCGAGCTGCCGAGCGGCGGCCGAGCCGAGATTCGCGAGCTCGGGCTATCCCGTTGAAGAGCAGTCGCGCTTGCCGCCGGCGTGCCCAGCAGAGACTTCGGACAAGCGCCGACCGCGTGACGAGCGGAGACGCCGGGACACCCGAGGCGCTGCGGCCTCAGCCTCAATGAGCGAGGGCGCGTTCCTGTTGGAAGCGTTCGACGGCTAGTCGCACCAGCCGGTCGACCAGCTCCGGGTAGGACACACCGGCCGCTTCCATCAACCGCGCGTAGACGCTCGTGGGGGTGAAACCCGGCATCGTGTTGATCTCGTTAAGCAGCACACGGGCCTCGCCCCAGGGGTCCTCGACGAAGAAGTCGACACGCGCAAGCCCGCAGCATCCCGCTCGCTCGTAGGCGGCGCGGGCGATTGCCTGCACCCGCTCGCTGACTTCGCTCGGCAATGGTGCGGGCACCACCAGCTCCATCCCGCCCGGCGTGTACTTCGCCTCGTAGTCGTAGAAACCCGCTCGCGACCTACGCACACGAATCTCGCCGCACGGCGAAACCAGAAGGCGATCGTTGCCGAGCACGCCGCACTCGATCTCGACGCCGCTGGCAGCTTGTTCGATCAGCACCAGGCGATCGTGCGCAAATGCGCGTTCCAGGGCCTCCTCGAGCGCGTCCGGTCCCTCCACCCGTGAGATCCCAACCGAAGAGCCGAGGCGCGCCGGCTTGACGAACACAGGCCATCCGAATCCGTCCGGTAAGCGCCACTGCTCCCCCGAGCGAACACCCACGTACGCGACCTGCGGCAAACCGGCCGCCCGCATCAGCTCCTTGAAGGCGAACTTGTCCATGCACACGGCGGAGGCCAGGACGCCCGAACCGACGTAGGGAACGTCGAGCGTCTCGAGCACGCCCTGCACGGTTCCGTCCTCGCCGAACGGCCCGTGCAGCGCCGGGAACACAACGTCGCACTCCAGGAGCCCCGCCCCGGGAGTGAGGCTCAGTACCTCGCCCTCGTGTAGCCAGCGCCCCTCGGCGGTGATCTCGACCGCGAGCGCCTCGTGACCGGCAGCGATCAAGCCCTCCCGAACGGCCTCGCCGGAGCTGAGCGAGACCTCCCGCTCGCTTGAGCGACCCCCGCTCAGCACCGCGACCCTCACGGCATCTGACCACCTTCGAGCGGCGGCGGCATCGCCCCCGCCGCAAGCTTCCCGACGAAGATCACCACTTGCGTGCCCCGCCGAACTTCGACCCCCGCTTGCGGGCTCTGTTCGAGCACCGTGTCGACGTCGTCGGGGTTGGTCACCTCCTGCGAACGCTCAACCACCCGCAACCCGGCCTGGCTCAAGCGAGCCCGTGCTCGGTCGACGCTTTCGCCCACAACGTTCGGGACCGCCACCTGCTGTGGCCCACTGGAGACGACGATCGTCACCACCGCTCCGCGCTGTAGCTCCGAGCCCGCGGCCGGATCTTGGTCGAGCACGGTGCCCTCGCGCTCTTCCGAGGAGCGTTGCCTGACACGCACCTCGAAGCCGCGCCGCTGCAGCTCCGCCTCGGCGGCGTCCTGCGTCAAACCGACGACGTCGGGAACGCGCGCCCGGCGCGGACCGGAGCTCACAAACAGTCGTACGCGCGTCCCGCGCTCGACCAGCGTTCCTTCGCGCGGAACCGTGCGCACCGCTAGCCCCGCCGCGTAGCGATCCGAGGGGATCTCGTCGAGCATGACTTTCAGACCCGCGTCGTTGAGCTGCGCGATCGCCACGGCACGCGGCAGACCTGCGACCGACGGCACGCGGACCTCCCCCGGCCCTTCCGAAACTTCGAGAGTGACCGTCGACCCGCGTTTGACACGCACCCCGGGGTTGGGGTCCTGGTCGACGACCTCGCCCTCCGGGCGGTCCGACCTCACGCGCACTTCCCGTGCCTGAAAGCCATCCCGCTCGAGGATCTGGCGCGCCTCGAACAGTTGCTTTCCGACTACCCGCGGCACCGCGACGCGTTCGCTGGTCAAGAGCGAGGAGAGGGCGAGCCAACCGACCACTAGCGCCAGCAACAAGACCAGTCCGCCCAATAACCAGGCGCCCCACGGCCGACGCGGGCCATCGTCGGCCGCACTCGCGGCCTGCGCTGGCGCCGGATTACCGCCGTCAGCTGCGACGGCGGCGAACGCACTGGTATGGGATCCGCTTCCGCTTCCGCTACCGAGCGTCGCCGCGATCTGCTCGAGTTCGGCAACCACCTCGGCCGCCGAGGCTGGCCGTTGCTCGGGATCCTTCTCCAGCAGTCGCCGGACCAGATCCGCCAGCCGGGGATCGACGTCGGGTCGCAGCTGCTCGAGGGGTGGTGGCGGTTCGGATATGTGCTTGAGCGCGATCGAGACGGCGCTGTCGCCCTCGAACGGCAAGCGACCGGTCAGCATCTCGAAGAGGATCACGCCGATCGAGTACAGGTCCGAGCGCGGACTCACCGGCAGGCCCTGTGCCTGTTCGGGCGAGAGATATTGGGCGGTGCCGAGAATCGAACCGGTTTCGGTGATTTCCGACGGTCCGGCGCGCGCGATCCCGAAGTCTGTGACCTTCACCGAACCTTGCTCGTCAACGATCACGTTCTGCGACTTGAGGTCGCGGTGAATCACCCCCCGCGAGTGCGCGAAGCCGGCCGCGCGCGCGATTTGCAGCGCGATCGCCAACGCCTCGGCCTGCGGTAGCGGCCCCTTTTCGGCGATCAGCCGCTTCAGCGAGCGGCCCGGGAGGTACTCCATGGCGATGTAGTAGGTGCCGTCGTGCTCGCCGCGGTTGAAGATCGTGACGACGTTCGGATGCACCAGCGAGGCGGCCGCTTGCGCCTCGCGCCGGAAGCGCTCCACGAACTCCGCGTCCTGGGCGAAACGCCTGTGCAGAACCTTGAGTGCGACCTCGCGCCCCAGCTGGACGTCCTCGGCCCGGTAGACGTCCGCCATACCACCGACGCCGACCCGTTCGATTACTCGGTAGCGCCCGTCGACGAGGGTGTTGTCTGCGACTTCCGTCACCGCGTCCCTGCGCTCTACCTGTTCGCGAGCAAGACCTTCAAGACCTCTCGGGCGATCGGTGCCGCGACGGTGCCACCCTGCCCCTGCGTCCGTTCAACCGTCACCGCGATCGCGACACGCGGCCGTTCCACGGGAGCGAAGCCTATGAACCAGGCCTGGTTCGCCGCACCTCCCGCTACCTCGGCAGTGCCTGTCTTGCCAGCCACACGGATGCCAGCCAAGGCGGCAGCCGTACCCGAGCCTTCCTCGACCACCCGGCTCATCATCTCAGTGAGCTGGCCGGCGGTCGTCGCCGACATCACCCGCGCCTGCGGATCAGCACCGATGCGCTTGACGACGCGACCATCCGGATCGACGATCCTGTCCGTCAGATGCGGCTTCATCAGCAAGCCGCCGTTGGCCACCGCGGCCGCGACCAGCGCCATTTGCAGAGGCGTGACCTGTAGTCGCTCCTGACCGATCGCAACGCGGCCGACGTCGAGCGGGTCGTCGGGCCCAAGCAAACGCGAGCCGGCGAAGACCCCGCTAACCGTCATCTGCTGGCGCGGATAGTCGAGCTGCGGAAGCCGGCCGAAGCCGAAGCGGTCCATGTAAGCGAACAGCGTGCGCTTACCGAGCCGCTCGCCAACTTGCGCGAACACCGTGTTCACCGAGTTGGTGAGCGCATCGGTCAAAGAGATCGGCCCAAAACTCTGGTTTCCGAAGTTCGCAAGCGGCGCTCCTCCGATGATCTGCGGAGAGTCTCCGTTGAGCACCGACTGTGGTGTGAACTCGCCGGTATCGAGCGCCGCCGCGGCGGTGACCACCTTCATCGTCGAGCCCGGGGGGTAGCGACCCTGTGTGGCGCGGTTGAGTTCCGGAGCCAGCGCCCCCCCAGTCGACCGCTTGGTACGCAAAAGGTTCGGGTCGTAGGTCGGCTCCGATGCCATCACCAGCACGGCGCCGTTGCGCGGGTCGAGCGCAACTACTGCGCCCGCCCGGCCAGCTAAGCCGGCGTAAGCCGCGCGTTGACCAGCGGGGTCGAGCGTGGTGACGACGTCGTCGGGTCGACCGGAGCGCCCCTCGATCAGCGCTAGCAGCGTGTCAACGCCCTGCCGTTTACCGGACAGCGCGTCGTTGCGGTAACGCTCGATACCGGCGCGCCCGAGCTCGATCAGCGAATACCCAACCGCGTGAGCGAACAGACCACCCAACGGATAGACGCGCTCGTAATGAGCGCGGCTGCCTCGACCCCGGCGCACGCTGCGTGCCAACACGGTGCCGTCGCGGGCGAGGATCAATCCGCGCGGATGCCGGGCTTCCTCGATTAGGGAACGCCGGTTGC
Organism: Thermoleophilum album; assembly: GCF_900108055.1. GTDB lineage: Bacteria > Actinomycetota > Thermoleophilia > Solirubrobacterales > Thermoleophilaceae > Thermoleophilum > Thermoleophilum album. Next base: position 654,052 of record NZ_FNWJ01000001.1, read on the forward strand.
TTGGCTGGTCGCGCAAGGCGCCCGCTTCGAGCACCGTCCAGCGGGTCGTAAAGACCACTAGCAACGTGAACAGCAGCGCCGTTGCCGAAAAGATCGTGGCGATCCGGGCGTTCACGGTGCGACACCTCCAACCAACCCGCCCCGGCGCAGTCGCTCAGCCCGGCTGTGCTGGGAAACCATCAGCAGCAAGGCGAGCACGATCATGTTCGCGACGATCGACGATCCTCCGTAGGAGACAAACGGCAAGGTCACGCCGGTCAAGGGGATCACGCGCGTGACGCCGCCAACGATCACGAACACTTGCAGCGCCAGTACGGCTGTGAGACCCGTCGCCAGCAGCTTCGAGTAGGCGTCGTTAGCGGCCAACGCAATGCGCAGTCCGCGCGCCGTCACCAGCAAATACACCACGAGCAGCGCCACGCCACCGGCCAGACCAAGCTCGTTGACGATCACCGCGTAAATCAAGTCGGTGTGCGGCGCTGGCACTAACGGTCCGCCATCGAGGCCGCGCAGTAGTGACTCACCGAGTCCGCGCCCCAGCAACCCGCCGTCGGCTTGCGCGAACAGCGACTGCGCGATCTGGTAGCCCGGGCCCTCCACGATCTGCGGGCGAAAGGGGTCGAGCCAGATCTCGATCCGTTCGTGCACGTGCGGGATGCGCTCGGCGAAAAAGATCGCCCCGGCCGCGAACAGCGAAGCTCCGAAGCCGACCAGCCAGCCCCGCCCGGTGGCGGTCCACAAAAGCGCGAGGAAGCCGCCGAAGAACATCAGCGAACTGCCAAGGTCTCGGATAACCACGAGCATCAGCATCGCCAGCCCCCACACCAGGAGCAGCGGGCCGAAGTGTTTGAGCGACGGTCGCTCCCGCGCCAACCCGAGTCCACTGGCAGCGAGCGCCGCGACCAACAGAGCGGCGAGCCACGGCCCCCCGAGGATCGGGCCGACGAGCGCTGCAACCACAACCGCTAGCCCAAGCTCGGGAAGCCTCCGGGCGAACCCCGGGCGCGAGCGCGAACGCACCAGCACGCCCGCGGTGTCCCGCAAGTAGCTGGCGAGGAACACGATGATGCCGACCTTCGCGAGCTCAGCCGGTTGAAACTGGATTGGGCCGACGTCGATCGCGAGATAGGCGCCGTTGACGGGCGCACCAATTAGCGGCAACCGCGGCAAGGCGAGCAGCCCGATCGACACCGCCGCGATCGTGTAGCGGTACCGCTCGAGGCGGTGCGGATCGCGCAACCAGAGGACCGCGATCGCGAAGACAGCAAGCCCCACCACGAACCACTGCGCTTGTCTCCGCGCAAGGTCGGGGTCGATCCGATAGATCTCGACCAGACCGACCGCGGCGAGCGCCGCTACGAGTGGGAACAGATAAGGGTCGGCAAGCGGCAACGCTCGCCGGATGACCAGGTGCACGGCCAGGCAAAGCGCGAGGAAAACACCGCCGTAGGAGAGCGTCGCCTCCTGCGCCGCATGGCCGCGCGCGATTAGTACCGACGCGAACCCGATCGAAATCAGCGCTGCGGCCGGAACAAGGCCGAAAAGCTCGCGCAGGCGCTCGGATCTCACTGCCGATCGAGACCCTCTATGCGGCCCTGTTCGATCGCCCGAACTAGCCCGATCGCGTCGGAACGGTCACGCAACCGGTGATCGAGAACGGCAGCGCGCCGCTCCGCAGGCAAGGCCAGCGCCGGGATCCCCGATACGTACTCCTGCTCGTAGAGCTCGATCCCGAACGGGAGCTCGTAGGGGAGACCGCGGTAGACGGCGATCAGACCGGACTGATCGGTACCCACGAAGTACACCGAGCGCACTGCCGCGCGCCCGCCGACGAACAGCCCCGCCAACAGCAGCAAGGCGGTGGCGGTGGCCACGACCCGTCGCAGGGGTCGGGCGCGACCGCTGCTGCGCCCCCGCGCGCGGCGGGCGCGACGCTGCGCGACCGCGGGTCCTGGCTCCTGCTCGGAGAGCGTGACCGAGCCAACTCGCCCGCTCGCTTCTCGAGGCGCGCGGGCGGCGAGCTCGGCCGCCTTGAGACCGCCCACGATCGTGTGCTCGTGATCGGCCTGGCGGTCGTCGGTCGATCCTGCATCTTGCGCTGTATCGACACCCGCGCCCCGCTGCGACTCCTCCTCCGCGAGCTTGAACAAGACAACCGTGATGTTGTCGCGACCACCGCTCTGGTTAGCCGCCCGCACAAGGTTCTCGGCCGCTTCCTTGAGATCGCGACTGCTCTTCAACACGGCCTCGATCTCACCATCGCTCAGCATCGTCGTGAGGCCGTCCGAGCAGAGCAGGAAGACATCACCATCGCGCGCCGGCACTGTGTAGGTGTCGACCTCGACTTCCGGCTCGGGACCGAGGGCGCGGGTGATCACCGACCGCTGCGGATGTTGCTCAGCCGCCTCCGGGGTGATCTGGCCGGACCGCTGGAGCTCTGCAACCAAAGAATGGTCGCGGGTCAGTTGCTCGAGCCGACCGTCGCGGAACCGGTAGGCGCGACTGTCACCGACGTGTCCGATCGCGACCTCGTCGCCGGCAACGAGCGCCGCCGTCAAGGTCGTGCCCATCCCGCGGTGCCGCTCGTCACGAGCAGCAAGCTCGTAGATCCGGCGGTTCGCCTCGCGGGCGATGTCGGCGAGCAGCGACTCTGGCGGCAGATCGCGACGGTGCTCCCTTACGACTTCGGCGGCCACGCGCGAGGCGACCTCACCGGCTTGCGCGCCGCCCATCCCGTCGGCGACCGCGAAGTAAGGGGGCGCTACGACTAGCGCGTCCTCGTTGATCTCGCGGTAACGGCCACGATCGGTGGCTTCTGCGTGCTCGACGATCCGTAGCGTCACGGACCACTCACTCCCAGTAGCGGTACTCGCTGTCGCCGATGCGGATCACGTCCGAGGGTCGCAGCCGCTGTGGCGCGTCGATACGCCGGCCGTTGACGTAGGTCCCGTTCGTCGAGCCGAGGTCCTCGATCCACATGAAGCCGCCTTGCGGGAAGATGCGCGCGTGCACCGCCGACGCGAAGGGGTCGTCGACGACCACGTCGGCCGATGCCGACCGCCCGAGCGTAGCTCCGCCGTTAAGAGGTACTTCTGCACCTGGTGAGTGCCCCATCGCGGCGATCACCTCGAGCCGCGGATTCAGGCCACCGGCCAAGTCCAACATCGGCTCCGAGGGTCTCTCTGTGTGCAGCGGCGGCGGCTCGGTCGCGACCTCCGCAGTTCGTGCAAGCTCGCGGCGGGCACTGCTGACGACCCACACCAAGAAGAGGTAAAGGATCGCCAGGAACGCGAATTTGAGTAGCGCGACGACCGGGTCCTCCACGGCCGCTATTCGATCTCGAAGACGAGGTCGGTCAGGCCCAACGTCAAGCGATCACCGGACCGCAGACGGGCTGCCTGAACGCGTCGACCGTTGACCAGCGTGCCGTTGGTCGAGCCGAGGTCGCGCACGATCCAACCCTCCCGATCGCGTCGGATCTCGGCATGCCGACGCGAAGCGTTGGGATCCGCGAGCACGACGTCGCACTCCCGACTGCGCCCGATCACAGCCCTGTCGCCTAGCACCACCCGCTTGCCATCGAGCAAAAGCAGGGCGCGACCGTGTTCGCCAGCTGCGCCTGCGAGCGGCCGGGCAGCTCGCTCCGGCGAATAGACCATCGTTTGGCCGAACTCGGCGGCGTGGGGCGGCGCCTCGGCGGGTGCGCCCTCATCGACGCTCAACAGCTGAGCCTGAATCCCGAACTCGCCGACAGCCAGCCGTTCGTCGGTGAGGAACTCGACCTGAGGGCGACTGGTCAGCGAGAGTCCCTCGCGCCGAGCGTGTTCGAGCAGGTAGTCGGAGAGCTCCTTGCGGAGCGCTTCCTCGTAGCTCTTGAACTGCTCGCGGTCGGCGGGCGACAAGTAGACGCGGTAGAAGTTCGGGGCGTACACGCGCGAGACGGAGACGAGCTGGTTCTCTTCCATCTCGCGCGCCAGCTTCTCGGCGATCTCGACGGGCTGAACGCTCGAGCGGAAGACTCGCCCAAAGGCACCTTCGACGAGCGCCTCAAGCTTGGCTTCGATGTTTCGGAGGACGCTCACGACCAGCGAGCAGGGTAGACCTCGGCGCCGGTCGTCGCTGCCGCCGCATGCTGTTGCGAGGCTCGACGGGCTCCCTGGAAGATCGCGACCAAACCGCAAACGACGCCAGTGGCAGCTACCTGGAGCGCGATTTTCGAGCTCGCATAGCCGAGCGTCACGCCGGTCACCCCGGCTAGACGCGCGATTAGCAGTGCCACTAGCGCCAGCGCGCAGCCGCCGAGAACTGCCCGCCCCGGTGCACGGCCAAGCACCACCGGCCGTACCGCAAGCGCGACGAGCAACCACCCCGCAAGCTCGCCGGTGAGCTGCGCGAGCGTGCTCGACGATCCAGCGACGAAGAGCTGATCGAGGCTCACTGGTCGCAGCTCGGTAAGCAAGACATTGCCGAACGCGAGCTGGGCGGCGAGCGCCCACAGGAACCCGCAAACAACGACCAGCGTGCGTATCACCGGGGAGCGCAAGAGGCCAATCAGCACACACCACGGAAGCGCCCCGACAGTGGCGGCGGCGAGCGGCGCCACCAGCACGGCGCCGACCAGCGCCGGAGCGACGAGCGCGCCGATCAGCGTCACCGCGGCAGCAGCCCCCGCAGCGAGAGCCCCGGTGTCCGGCTCTATCGCGGTGATCGCGTGGAGACCGTGCGCGCCGGTAACCAGCACGAGCAGGCCGGCCATGATCACTAGCGCAGCCCCCAGGCGCGGCAAAGCAAAGCCGGCGAGTGCTGCCCCAACACTTGCCACCAAGGCTGGGGTCCCTGTGCTCGCTCCACTGCCGAGCGTGGTCGCGAGCAACACCGCGCATCCGCTTTGAACGCCGCCAACCAGGCGCTTTACGAAGGCGCCGGCCCGAGCGGGCGGCGGAGCGGACGGCGGTTTCGGTGGAGCGGGTTCCAGGTTCGAGGGGGCCGAGCGCAGATCCGACGGCTGGCGTTCGCGCATCAGCGTCGCTAGCTCGCGGGTGCGGGCGGTCGCCGTTCTGTCGCTTTTGGCAGACAGCGCCGGCAGGCCCAGGAGAAGCGCCGGTTTTTGGTGACCTTCCAATAAGCGCGAGTGCGGCGTTCGATCGGCAATTTGCGAGAGCAGTGCGCGGACCTCACGGGCCTGGGGACGATCGCCGGGCCGCGGCGCGAGCATTGCACCGACCAGGTTCGTCAGCTCACCGCCAAGGTCCGGTCGCAGCTGCTCTATCGGCCGCGGCTGCACGTACGGCGTCGGTCGCTCGTTAGCGAATGGAACTCCGGTCAGCAACTCGTAGAGACATGCGCCGAGGCCCCAAATGTCGGACGCTGCCTGCACCTCACCGCCCGTCGCCTGTTCTGGGGCCATGTAGGCGAGGGTTCCGACGATCTCGCCTGGCGTGGTCAGCGTCGTCGCACCGCGCTCGCCGAGGGCAGAGATCAGCGTCTGCGCAGCGTCCAGCGCGAGGCCAGCAACCCCGAAATCGGCCAGTTTCGCGGGCGGCGCGCCCTCCTGGCGATCGCCCACCAGCAGCACATTTTGCGGTTTGACGTCGCGGTGAACCACACCCCGCGCATGGGCGTGCGCGAGCGCATCGGCGACCGCCGCACCTACGTCGAGCACCTCGGCGAGGCCCAACCTACGGGCGCGGCCTGCGCGCGCCAGGTCCGGGCCGTCGACGAGCTCGTAAACGAGCGCGAGGCCGTCACTCCACTCAAGGAACTCATAAAGCGCCACGATCGCCGGGTGGTGCAAGTTCGCGGCGAGTTTCGCCTCCCGTCGCACACGGCGCTCGTCCCACGCGGGGTCGATGATCTTCACCGCTACGGCGCGACCAAGCCGCGCGTCGACCGCTTCGTAGACACAGCCCGCCGATCCACGCCCGAGCAGTCGCGTCACGCGGTAGCGGCGGTGGGCAGGTAACCAGTCGCCGGGCGCGAACACGAGCAGCGAGCGTCGACCTCGCGCCGGCGAGGAAACGGGGGCGGCGGGGCGTGTAGGCTCGTCGTGACGCACCTCGGTTGGCCTTTCGCTCCCCACCGTCGCTCACCTCTCCGCGCGTGCGACGCTCGTGCGCCTCTCGCTCGCTGTCGAGGCGCGGTTCATACTTGGCACCCTGAGCAACCGAGCGCCGGAGCTACGAACACTGTTAGAGCAATCACAGTCGACCGCTCGCTCGCCTCGCCGCGTGGGACCTGATCCCCAGACCCTAATGGTCCGGCGCGGCGCCGCGATCGCGGGGATGCTGCTCTTCGTGATCGTCGCCGGTTTGGGTGTGCGCGGGTGTTTGGATGCCCGCAAGCGCGCTGCGATCAAGGATTGGACGGGCGATGCGGCAGCGCTGGTGCGGGAGTCGAACGCTCAAGGGACAACGCTCGTCGAGTTGCTGCAGGGCGGGCGCCGCGGCACCGATCCGGTGCAAGTCGAGAACGAACTCAACACGCTGCGCTCCGAGTCGCGTCAACTGGTGACTCGCCTCGAGGACCTAGGCCGTCCGGACGAGTTAGCAAGGCCCTACCGCTACTTACTCGAGGTGCTTGCGCTGCGGCGCGATGCGATCGACCGCATTGCCGATCAGTTGCCGCTAGCGATCGGTGATCGCGGTGCCGCGCAGGCCACCGAGCGGATCGCTGCGGAGGTACAGACGCTGCTGGCCGCCGACGTGCTCTACCGGGTTCGCTTCTTGACCGAGCTGCGCGCGGTGCTGCGCAGCGAGGGGCTGGCCGACGAGGTGGCGTTGCCGCGCAGCGAGATCATCAAGGACCTGACCCTGCTCGACCCCGCCCGTATCGCCGACGGCATCAACGCCCTGCGTAACGGTGGGGGACGCGAGCAGGCGACTGCCCGGCCCGGTTTGCACGGCACCGGGATCGTTACGGCGAGTATCGGCGGCCAGCCGCTCGCGAACGGCGGCTCCGCGACGGTCACGCTCCGCGGCCCCCTGAGCGCACAGGTGCAAGTAGCCAACCAAGGTGAAAGCGACGAGATGGGGGTGCGGGTGCGGGTGCGGATCGGCAGTGGCCCGGGTGCTATAGAGGCAGGGGCCCGCATCGAGTGCATCGCCCGCGGTCAGACGGCCACTGTGACGGTGCCGATCACGCGCGAACCACCGACCGGTCAGCAGGTCCCAGTCGAGGTGCGCGTCGATCCGGTGCCTGGCGAGCGCAAGACCGATAACAACGTGCTGCGCGCGAGCGTGATCTTTACGCGCTGAGCTGGTCGGCGAGTCACCGGCGTCGCTCGAGCTGCTCGCCGAATCAGCGGCGCCCGCTGCGCGCGGCGGAGATCTTGACCGCCCGGGTCTTGCGCGCCCCGCTAGTACATTTGCCCGGCGGTGGATACCCCTGCGTTGGAAATCGCGGTCGCGGTCGCGGCCCTTGCCGTGGCAGCTGCCGCGATGGTGGCTCTGGTGTTCGTCTACCGGAGGATCCGCCAGCTGCGGCGAGATCAGGAGGCGGTGCTCGGTTCGGGGGAGCCTCGAGACCTCATTGCCCACGCGCACGAGCTGCAGCGCAGGGTCGACGAGTTCGCAGCGCGTCTCGACGCGCTGGAAAGAAAGCTCGCATCGGGACTCGCCGATGTCGAAACGCAGCTTTCGCTGTGTCTCGACCGCCACGGACTCGTTCGCTACGACGCATACAACGAGATGTCGGGCCGGCAGTCGGCCTCGCTAGCCCTCTTAGATCGCGCCGGCAACGGCCTGGTGTTGTCATCGATCGTGCATCGCGAACAGGCGCGTTTGTATGCGAAGCGGATGATCGGCGGAAAAGCCGACGTACCACTCTCGCCAGAGGAACAGCAGTGCGTCGAGGAGGCGTTGGCGCGGTCCTGGATCGAGAAGGATCCCGAGCTACGCGCCGAGCGGGGCGGTGGCGATCGCTTTCGCGGCTGAAGCGCCGCACGCAGTGATTCGCGTCTGTTACCTCGGGCCTGCGGGCACCTTCACCGAGGAGGCGTTGCGTGCGTCGGCAGCTCAGGTGGTCGCGGGCGACTTCCAGATCGAAGAGGTCCCGCTCGCCAGCGAACGGGAAGTGGTGGAAGCGATCGGCGAGCGCTCTTGCGAGCTCGGTGTCGTGGCTATCGAGAACGCCTTGGAGGGCGGTGTAGCGGCGACGCTCGACGCCTTGGCGGAGCAAGCCGATCGCGTCGCGATAAAGATGGAGGTCGTCCATCCGGTCCGCCACTGTCTGGTTGCGCGGCGAGCACTCGACCTTGCCGAGGTCACGCGCGTCTACTCGCACCCAATCGCGACCGCCCAGTGCGCGCGCTTCTTGCGCGAGCGCCTACCGCGGGCGCAGCGCATCGCCTGTGCATCGACGGCGGAGGCTGTGCGCGCGGTCGCTGCTGCCAACGAACCATGGGTCGCGCTGGGTTCACAGCTGGCAGCGCAGTTGTACGACTGCGTGGTCTTGGCAAGCGACGTCTCCGACCATGCCGGCAACGAGACTCGTTTCGTGTGGTTGGAGCCGCGTTCCGCGCATCGGCCAGCCAGGGGCGACGGCGTGAAGACGTCGATCGTCTTCTGGGGTAGCGGTGACGAACGCCCTGGCTGGCTGGTGTCGGTGCTCTCCGAGCTGGCCGAGAGGCGCATCAACCTGACGCGCATTGAGTCGCGCCCGCGCCGCATTGGTCTCGGCCACTACATGTTTTTCTGTGATCTCGAGGGGTCGCCCCTGGACCGGCCGGTGGCGGCCGCACTCGAGGCGGTGCGCAGCAAGGTCGAAGAGCTACGCCTTCTAGGCAGCTATCCGGTGTTGCGCACCGACCAAGCAGCCGATAACCGAGGCTGATCGTGTCGTCCCGCGGCTACACTGGCCGCGAAAGTGGCTGTTCGTCCGGCACCGGCCGGGGTCACCGAGGTCGTCGACCCGGAACCTCACCCTAGCGGCGCGCCGTCCGCTGTGGACCAGGGCGGGCGGCGCGAGCAGGCTGGTGGCCGCGTGCTGGTCCTCAACGCGACGTACGAGCCGATCAACGTCTGCACGGTTCGGCGTGCGACGGTGCTGGTGTTGAAGGAGCGTGCTGAGATCCTCGAGCATGGCGACGGTGCGCTGCACGCCGAGCGCATGGTGCTGCCACGCCCGTCGGTGATCCGCCTGCGGCGTTTCGTGCATGTACCGCGAGCGACTTTTGCCCGGCGAATCACACGCCGGGCGATCTTCGCTCGCGACGGCTGGACCTGCCAGTACTGCGGCGAGCGTCGCGGGGTGCTGACGGTCGACCACGTGGTTCCGCGTTCGAAGGGCGGTAGCTCGACGTGGGACAACATCGTGACGTGTTGCGCGACCTGCAACCGGCGCAAGGGCGACCGCCTTCCTGACCAGGCCGGCATGGTCCCGATGCGCAAGCCGCGGGCTCCATCTCCGACGATCTTCGTGCACGTTGCCGTACCGCGCGTGCCAGAGAGCTGGCGTCAGTACTTGAAAGACGCGGCTTAAGTAGCTGGTAGCTCGGAATCCCCGGGCCCTCCGGGTCGCCCGGTCTCGCACGACCGCTTGCGCGCTTGCGTCCTTCGGCGCTTGGCTGCTTGCGCTCTTAACCCTGGTGATCGTCGCGACGGCCTGCGTTCTCGTCGAGCGAAGGAGTCGCGTCGCTCGCAGCAGTCTGGGTGTCCTCCTCGACCACCGCGACCGCACTCACGCGGTCACCCGGTCTGAGGTTCATCAGCTTCACGCCGGTCGCCGTGCGGCCCTGGCGCGATATGCCGCGTACGGCCGTGCGCTGGACCATTCCGTTCTGCGATACGACGACGATCTCTTGGTGTTCGCGAACGACCAGCGCTCCCGCCAACTTGCCCTTGCGTTCGGTCAGGTTGATGGTCTTGACGCCCATTGTCCCGCGACCCTTGATCGGGTACTCCTCGACTGGCGTCCGTTTCGCGAAGCCGTTTTCGGTGACGACGAGGAGCTCGGTCCCCGGTTCGGCGACGTCCATCGCGATCACCTCGCCGCCGCGGGCCAGGTTCATGCCGCGCACACCGCTGGTGTCGCGTCCCATCGGTCGCACCTCGCGTTCGTGGAAACGCACCGCGTGCCCTGTGCTCGAGACCATCAGGATCGTGTCCTCTCCGCTCGTCCCGCGCACCGACACCAACTCGTCGCCCTCGCGGATTCGGATCGCGATGATGCCGTCGGCTTTGATCGGCGTGTTGTAGGCAGCGAACTCGGTCTTCTTGATCATGCCCCGGCGCGTCGCGAACACCAGGAAGCGACTCTCGTCGAAGTTGCGCGTGTCGAGGACGGCCCGCACCTCTTCGCCGGGGCGCAGCGGCAGCAGGTTCACAAGCGCCCGACCCTTCGACGTACGTGAACCCTCCGGCAGCTCGTAGACCTTGAGCCGGTAGACGCGCCCGTGGTTGGTGAAGAACAGCAGGTAGTCGTGGGTCGAGCACACCAAAAGGCGGGCGACGTAGTCGTCCTCCTTGGTCTCCATGCCAGTTACCCCCACTCCGCCGCGCTTCTGTTTGCGGTAGGTGGCGAGGGGGATCGACTTCACATAGCCGGACTTGGTAATCGTGACGACCATCTTCTGGTCGGCGATCAAATCCTCGATGTCGATCTCGCCCTCGGCGTGAGTGATCTCCGTTCGCCGTTCGTCGGCGTAGCGCTGCTTGATCTCCAACAACTCCTCTTTGATAAGCGCCATCACCCGGCGCTCGTCGCCGAGGATCTCGCGCAGCTCACGGATCCGCTCGACGGTGTCGGCGTGTTCTTGTCGGATCTTGTCTGCTTCGAGCGCCGTAAGGCGTTGGAGGCGTAGATCGAGGATTGCTTGCGCCTGCACCTGGGACAGCTCGAACCGCTCCATCAGGCGCGCTCTGGCAGTCTCGGGATCGCGCGACGACCGGATTAACTCGATCACAGCATCGATATCGCCGATCGCGATCAGCAGACCCTCAAGAATGTGAAGCCGCCGCTCGCGCTCTCGTAGCTCGTGCTTGGTCCGACGAACTACGACCTCTCGCTGGTGGTCGACGTAGTTCTTGATCAGTTGTACTAGGCCAAGGGTGCGCGGCACACCGTCGACCAGTGCCACCATGTTGACGCCGAACGTAGTCTGCATCGGCGTGTGCTTGTAGAGCTTGTTGAGTACGACTTTCGGAACGGCGTCCCGCTTGAGCTCGATCACGAGTCGCACGCCCGACTTGTCGGACTCGTCGCGTAAGTCGGAGATTTCCTTAATGCGACCGTTCTCGACCTGTTCGGCGATCTTTTTGATCAGGCCCGCACCTTCATTGCGCCCGTCACCCTTGGCGACCTGGTAGGGCATCTCGGTAACGACGATCGCCTGCTTGCCGTGGCGCAGGGGCTCCACATGGGCGCGGGCCCGCACCGTGAGCCGACCACGGCCGGTCCGGTACGCCTCGCGTATGCCCTCGCGACCGACGATGATTCCGCCAGTCGGGAAATCGGGCCCTTGCAGGTGCCGCATCAGTCCATCGACGTCGATTTGTGGATCGTCGATGAAGGCGACGACTGCGTCGATTGCTTCGCCGAGGTTGTGAGGTGGGATGTTGGTGGCCATGCCGACCGCGATCCCTGAGGCCCCGTTGACCAGCAGATTCGGAAAGCGCGAAGGGAGAACAAGTGGCTCGAGGCGCGACTCGTCGTAGTTCGGCCCGAAGTCGACCGTGTCGGCGTCGATGTCCCGCAACATTTCGGTCGCGAGCCGCGCAAGCCGGGCCTCGGTGTAACGCATGGCCGCGGGCGGATCGTTGTCGATGGATCCAAAGTTGCCCTGGCCGTCGACCAGCGGGTAGCGCATCGCGAAGTCCTGGCCCAGCCGGACGAGGGCGTCGTAGATAGCGGCGTCGCCGTGTGGGTGGAAGTTACCCATCACGTCGCCGACCACGCGCGCGCACTTACGGTAGGGCCGGTTCGGCTGCAGCCCGGACTCGTGCATCGCGAAAAGTACGCGCCGGTGTACAGGCTTAAGGCCGTCGCGTACATCGGGAAGAGCTCGCCCCACGATCACGCTCATCGCGTAATCGAGGTAGGAGGAACGCATTTCCTCCTCGATGCCGCGCGGCTCGATGTTGCCACCTGTTAGCTGCTCTACAGACAAGGTAGGTCCCCGTGTGAGGTGCTCGAATGGGCTTTCCGGCCTTTACCTAGCAACTCGTTAGACGCTTGTCAGACATCAAGGTTCTTGACCTCGCGTGCATGCTTCTCGATGAACTCGCGCCGCGGCTCAACCCGATCGCCCATCAGCATCGAGAAAATCTGGTCGGCGGCTGCTGCATCCTCCACCGTCACTTGCTGAAGTGTGCGACGGGCAGGATCCATTGTCGTCTCGAACAGCTGCTCCGGGTTCATTTCTCCAAGGCCCTTGAAGCGTTGCAAAGGAACGCCTTCCCGAGCGATATCCAGCACCTTGCGGCGTAACTCGCTAAAGGAGCGCGCTGACTCCTCACGCTTACCGAGGCTCACCCGGAACGGTGGCGTGCCGGCCAGCCCTATCAACTCCCCGTGCACCTTGATCAGCTGGCGATACTCCGGATCGCTGAAGACAGCGCGGCTCAGGCGGCGCGTCTCCGCCAACCCGGTGTCCCGCTCCACTACCCGCACCACCAGCTCGTCGGACTCCTCGGCCAGCAACTCGGCGCTTACCGGACGTTCCTCGCCCTCGCCACCCGCTTTCAAGTGGGCGATAGCCTCCTGCTCGCCCGCTATGCCAGCATCCAACAGGCCGGTTTCTTCCACCAGTTGCACGGAGTCGTGACCGTGTGTGGCGCGCAACGAGCTGCTCCAACCCTCGTGTTGCTTGAGTAGGCGAACAAAGCGCTGCCAACGCGCCTGCGTGAATTTGATATCTCGACCATCAGCCGTCCGAACCGCTATCCGATCGAGTTTGTCACGCAACAGAATCTCTTCGAGTTGCGATTCCTTCTCGATGTAAATGTCGCGGCCGTCGATCCGCATCTTGTACAAGGGCGGCTTCGCCAGATACACGTAGCCAGCCTCGATCAACTCCGGCATCTCTCGGAACAAGAACGTCAGGACCAAGGTCCGGATGTGCGCACCATCGACATCGGCATCGCACATCACGATCACCTTGTGGTAGCGCGCTTTCGAGAGATCGAACTCCTCGCGGATACCGGTGCCGATCGCCGTGATTAGTGCCTGGATCTCCTGGTTCGAGAGAACCTTGTCGATGCGGTTCTTCTCGACGTTGATGATCTTCCCGCGCAGCGGGAGGACAGCTTGGGTGTTGCGATCCCTTCCCTGCTTCGCCGAGCCGCCAGCGGAATCGCCCTCGACCACAAAGAGTTCCGCAAGCTCGGGGTCGCGGACCGTACAATCGGCGAGCTTGCCGGGCAGGTTCGTGTTCTCGAGGGCGCTCTTGCGGCGCGTGAGGTCGCGTGCCTTGCGGGCCGCCTCGCGCGCCCGGGCCGCCTGAATAGCTTTACGAACAATGCGGGTTGCGTCTTGGGGGTGCTCTTCCAGAAACTGGGCAAGCTGGCGGTTGACTGCTTGTTGGACGAAACCTTCGACGTGTGGGTTGCCTAGCTTGGTCTTGGTTTGCCCTTCGAACTGGGGCTCCCGAAGCTTCACGGAGATAACGGCGGTGAGACCCTCGCGGACGTCTTCGCCCTGAAGATTGGGGTCTTTGTCCTTGAGCTCGCCCTTTTGGCGGGCGTAGGCGTTGATCGTACGGGTCAACGCAGAGCGGAAGCCGGAAACGTGAGTACCGCCTTCGTGCGTGTTGATGTTGTTGGCGAAAGAGAGAACGGACTCCTGGTAGGAGTCGTTCCACTGCATCGCAAGTTCCACTTCGATGTCGGGGCCACTTTCCTGGATATGGACGATGTTCGGATGGAGTGGTTCGCGGGTTCCCTGCGAGTGGAGAAAGCGAACGAAGTCGACGATTCCGCCGTCGTAGCGGAAGGTCGCTTCGAAGGGCTCACCGCGCTCATCCCGAAAACGGATGGTCAGGCCCTTGGTGAGAAACGCCATCTCGCGGAAGCGTTGGAGGAGAACCTCGCGGTCGTAGTCGGTGGTCTCGAAGATCTCGGGGTCGGGACGGAAGTGGACGCGCGTGCCGGTGCGGTCGGAAGGAGCAACGCGTTCCAGGGGGGTTGTCGGCTTACCGCGCTCGTAGCGTTGCCGCCACTCGTAGCCGTCACGCCATACCGTCAGCTCGAGCTCCTCGGAGAGGGCATTCACAACCGAAACGCCGACGCCGTGGAGTCCGCCCGAGACTTTGTAGCCACCACCGTCACCGAACTTCCCGCCGGCGTGGAGGGTCGTCAGGACCACCTCGGCGGCCGGGCGTCCCTCCTTCTCATGGATATCGACGGGAATTCCGCGGCCGTTGTCGGTGACGGTAACCGCGCCGTCGGGGTGGATAACGATCTCGATCTCGTCGCAAAAACCGGCGAGGGCTTCGTCAACTGAATTGTCGACGACTTCGTAGATCAGATGGTGAAGGCCGCGTATACCGGTTGATCCGATATACATGCCCGGCCGCTTGCGAACGGCCTCGAGGCCTTCGAGGACAGTGATATCTTGAGCGCTGTAGCTACTCGCAGCGCTCTTTGTTTTGTTAGCAGATTTGCTAGCCAAGTTAACGGATGCGGTAGTTGTGCGCGCGAGCTCCTGGCTCGGCGGGGAGGTGGCCGGGAGCGGCGCGGATTGGGCCGACGAGACATAGTATCAGGTGCGGATCGCGCCACGCCCCGTCGCGAAAGGGAAAAGGCCAGCAAATCGCGGGGTTTCGGGCCCGTCTGAGAGGCTCAGGAGCGACCGCTTAGGTGGAGATCCGTGAGCGCGAAGCCGCGGGCGCGCAGTTGTTCAGCGAGCTCTTTCCGACGCAGGTCTAGCTCGGCCCGAACGATGGGGTCGGGGCAGTGGATGTGGAGGGTGCGCTGGTCGATGCGCTGTGGTGTGGCGTGAGTCGCAACAAAACTGCCGACGATCTCCCGCCAGGCAGTAAGGATGGCTGGCGGTAGCAGATTAGGTGCCTCGAGCGTGTCGAGGTTATTGAGGATCTCGCGCAATGAGCGAGGTAGTGGTCGCCGCATGGTGGCTCGGGTTGACGTGCGTGCTGGGGGCTGGCGGGCTTAGATGTTTAGGGGGACGCGCACCCTGCCTGAGGGCTGAGACGTCCACAAGGCAGGTATCCGTTGTGTCTGTGAGGGATGGGCAAAAATAGGTGTCGGTGGAAGTGATGAGGGTTTGACCTAGAGCCCCGGCTCGCGCTATGAGCAGCCGGCGGCGGCGTTCCTCAAGCTCTCCTAGGGGATCGTCGAGTAGGAGCAGTGGTTCGCTACCACGCCAGGCAGCAATCAGGCGTGCCTCAGCAAGGATGAGTGCTAACACGAGGGTCCGCTGTTCACCTTGGGAAGCAAAGGTCTTAGCTGGCTGACGAGCGATCGTTAGAATCACGTCGTGGCGGTGGGGTCCGACTGTGGTTGTGCGTAGTCGCGCATCGCGCATGCGGCTCGCGACGAGCGCGCGGCTTATTCCCTCGGCGTCTAGCTCGCAATCGGGAGCTCCGTAGCGAAGCTGGCAGGTCGCCAGTCCTAGCTGCTCTGCTTCTTCCGTAAGAAGCGGGGCGAGGGACTCGAGCACCTGGAGCCGGGCGGCGACCAGTTCAGCCCCTAGGCGCGCCAGCTGTTCCTCCCAGGCATCAAGAGCGCCCGGATGATGGGCTGCGAGGCATGCAGTCCGCTGCGCGACAGCCTCCCGGTAGGAGCGAATGACGGCATCAACGCGGGGGATTAGGAGTGCGGCGAGTCGATCAAAGTGCAGTCTTCGGACGCCTGGTTGGCCGCGTATGAGCTCCACCCGTTGTGGAGTAAAGACGCATAAGGGTGATCGGAGGGTGACCAATGAGCGTTTCGGTGCGGGCTCATTGTCGATAAAGATCTGGGAGCTAGTCGGTGTCAAGACAAGCCGAAAGTGACGGGCTCTACCCTTCTCATCGAACATCTCACTGTGCGCGGTTGATATCTGCGAGCCACGAGCCATTAGCGCACTGAGACCGCCCGGCCTTAGGTAGTGACCTGAGAGCGTTGCGTAAGCACCCTCGAGAAGGGTTGTTTTGCCAACACCATTCGCGCCAGTTAGAATGGTTACTCTATGATCGATGTTCAGCCGCACGTAAGCAAAACAACGAATACTTTGGAGTGTTATCGACTCTAGGTGCAAAAGATCACGTGTTCAAGCGAATAGGCATCACCAGGTAGAGCATTTTCTGGTTGGCGTCTTGCGACTCTGATTCGATAAGTGCGGGTCGTAAGGGTGTAAGGAGTTTGAGGCGAATAGTCTGCGACAGAGCGGTCTCGAGTCCGTCACGAAGGAAGTCGGGGTTGAAGCCGATCTCGAACTCATCGGCGGAGTAGGAAATGGGGAGTCTCTCGCTCGCTTCACCCACCTCCGGTGTCTCTGCGCTGACCTCGAGCTCTCCTGGGCGGAAGCGCAACCGCAGTGGTGAGTGGCGTTGAGCTAGAAGAGCGACGCGTCTCACGACATCGAGGAGCTCGTCGCGGTCGAGAGATAGTTCGTGCTCCCAAGTGTCGGGTAGTAGCTGTTCGTAACTCGGGAAGCGTCCCTCGACAAGGCGTGAGACCATCCGCACACGGCCCAGCAGGAAGATTACTCTTTGCTCGTCGACGGCAAGCCGGAGATGCGACTCTTCGAGTTGTCCTCCGATGCGTGCCAACTCCTGGAGTGAGCGTGCGGGAATGTTGGCGTCGATGCCTTCGCTAGGGACCGGCACTTCGATGACGGCGAGTCGGTAAGAGTCGGTTGCGACGAGACGCAGGCGACTGGAGGAACTTTGAAGTAGTACGCCGGTGAGATGCGGGCGTGTTTCGTCGCGCGAAGCCGCGCGTGCAACGCGGGCGATCGCATCAGAGAGGGAGGAGAAGGGCAGGTCCACGAGCTTGTCGGTGGGTAGGTCGTCGACGAACGCGGGGAAGTCGGCGGTAGGAAGGCAACGCAGGGTGAAGTGCGCGTTGCCGGAGCGCAGGGAAATCGAGCTGTCGCTGGACGACTCGAGCGTGACGCGATCGGATGGCAGGTTGCGAACAACGTCGACGAAGATGCGGCCCGGTACAACAACTTCGCCTTGCTCGGCGATGCTCGCGTCGACCTGCGCGGCGAGCGATAGCTCCATGTCGGTGGCCGCCAGCTCGAGGGACTCGTTGCGAGTCGTCAGGCGGATCCCCGCAAGCACTTGCAGAGACGGACGCGAGGAAACAGCGCGACCGACAATTGCGGTCGCGTTCACGAGATCAGTCTTAGCGAGTTCGAGCTTCACGGGAGAAGTGATTGTGGTTGATCTGTCGGATGGTGTTGGTTGGCGGGTGTCCGGTTCGCTATAGGGGGTGAGGGGAGGAGTGGGAGGTGTCCGGGCCTGTCGGGCGGTCTGTCGGGTGGGTGTCGGCTGGCGGTTGGGGTGGCGGGGGGTAGGTGGTGGTGTGGGTATAGGAGTGGTCGGGCTGTCGGGAGCGGTTGGTTTCGGTTGTCGGATGAAGCTGCGCCCGCGAGCGGGTCAGCGCGAGGAGGTCGGAGAACCGGCGGTCACGTTGCTCGAGGTCTTTGGCAGAGCGGATCATTCCGACCACCGTGCTGTGACTGCGACCGCCGAGGAGGCGCCCGATCTCCGGAAGAGTTGCGCGGGCTAGCTCGCGAAGCAGGAGGGCTGCGGCGGCGCGGGCGCGGGTGACCTGCGTGGTGCGGGTGCGGCCGCGGATCGCGTCGAGGGGTATCGAGAAGCAATCAGTGACCGCTGCTAGCACAAGGTCGGCGTCGGGGCGCGGTAGCTGTGGTGGGTTGGTTCGTGTCAGCAAGTGGTCGACGAGTTCGGTCGACGGGGGCTCGCCGCGTAAAGACGCGTACGTTGATACCTGAACGACGGCGGAGTGAAGGGCGAGGGGATTCGGGGGTGAGAGGTCGCAGATGCGCTGTATGACGGGGTCGGGCAGAACGACGCCTGTCGCCTGGCATGCGCGGTGTGCGAGCGTGGGGGCTGCGTCCTTGGGTGGGTCTGTCACTTCGAGCGGTAGTGCCGCGTCAAGTTCGCGCGCCAGGGTGGGAGCGCTGGTTGTGAGGCGGTCAGCTTGCTTGCTGGCCACCAGTAGGACTTTGCTGCCGCGGGTGCGCAGATGGAGGATTACTTCCCCGAGTACTTCCGCGGTCTGAGTGCGGCTCAGTAGGAGGTCGAGGTCATCGACTACTAGCAGCTCGATGCGACCGAGCGTCTCACGAAGGTCGGTTACGGCACGCGCCCGCACCGCCCGCACGAACGCGCTCGTGAAGTCCTGCGCTGTGAAGTAGGCAACGCGAGAGGGGGTTGCAGCCGAGCGGTAGAGGGCGGCACTCGCCTGGACAAGGTGCGACTTGCCAGTTCCCCGCCTGCCGTGAATCAGTACCACGGGGAAAGGAGGTGTGCGGTGCTCGGCAATCGTCAAGGCAGCGGCGTGCGCCAGTCGGTTGCCGTCGTGGACCACGTAGGTGTCGAAACGGAACTGCGGGTCGAGCGGAGAGGAGCCAGTGAGCGAGGTTTCGGCGCCGCGATCTGAGTGGGAGCGTCGCGGGCCAGGCTCGGGAACCTGCTCGCGAGCCTCGTACGTGACGCGCGCATGGGCGCCGATCACCGCGCGCGCAGCGCGCAACACAAGGTCGCCGTAGCGTTCGGCCAGCCACTGGCGACGGCCAGCGGGGACGACCACACGCAGGCAACCACTGCTGTCGGCTGAGAGCGAGAGGTCGGAGAGCCAAAGCTTGTAGGTGACCGCTGGCGCTTGCGACCGGAGCGCCGAGTGGAAGCGCTCGGTAAGGCTCGCTGCGGGTGCTTGCGGGCGCGTGCTCATCCTGAGGCGGGCAGTGTAGGAACGGGGCACTGGCGGGCCCGCTGGTGAGCGGCAGAGAAACCGCTAAACGCGGCCGAAATCTGACCTAGCGCGGGTAGGCCGTCGTTGCCGCCGCGACACGATGCGGTTGCCCCCTGCCTGCCGCCGCCCCGTATACTCGGCTGCCGCCCATCGACTGACGGCACCGAGATTCCCAGATGAAGCGCACCTATCAGCCGAAAAAACGCCGTCGTGCCCGCACCCACGGCTTTCTTAAGCGCTCGATGACGAGGCAAGGACGAGCGGTCCTGAAGCGCAGACGACGCAAAGGGAGGCGCCGGCTCGCCGGCTGATCCTCGACGATGGGCGCGCAAGGGCGCCGTAGGGGACGTCTAAAACGCAGCGGCGATTTTGAGCGGGCCTATCGTAAGGGCCGCTCCGCGTCTGGACGTTTCATCGTGCTTCACGTGTTTGAGCGCGAGGATCGGGAAGGAGGGCCGCGTCTGGGCTTGGCTGTCGGGAGGAAGGTCGGCGGGGCCGTACAGCGCAACCGCGCCAAACGCATTATGCGCGCTGCCTTCGGGGAGTTGGAGGAAACGCTGCCGCGCGGCCTCGACCTGGTTATCACGGCGCGGCGCGAACTCGGGGAGCGCATCGATTCACTAAAGGTGAGCGACCTCGTTGAGGAGCTACAGGCGCTTATCGAGCGCTTGGGTCTCGAGGGGTCGCAGCGATCGGTTGGCGAGCCACCAGGAGCCTCCGCGCGCAGCGGGGAATCGCTTGGAAACAACCAGTGACAGCCGTACCGCTGGCGGTGGAAACCTGCTTGTCCGGGCTCTCGTGGCGGCGATTCGCCTCTACCAGCGCCTGTTGTCGCCCGCCCTGGCTCCGCGCTGCAAGTACTATCCGACGTGTTCCGAGTACGCCGTTCGGGCGCTGCGCGAACACGGACTGCTGAGAGGATCAGCACTAGCCGTGTGGCGGCTATTGCGCTGCAACCCGTGGAGTCTGGGCGGCGTCGATCCGGTCCCGCCGGCGAAGCGCGGTGCCCGTGGCGGGCAATAGCGAGCTAGACGATGCCGATAGCGAACATTCTGCAACCACTGATAGACGCCTGTGGCGCGATCCTCAAGTTCTGGCACGGCGTGCTCGGAGATTTCCCAGGCTCCTGGGGTGTTTCGATCATCCTCATGACGTTCACCGTGCGGCTCGCGATCCTGCCCTTGACCTTCAAGGGGATCAAGGCGATGCAGCGGCTGCAGCAGCTGCAGCCCGAGATCAAGAGGATCCAGGAGCGCTATCGGGACGATCGGCAGCGGATGCAAGAGGAGCTGCTGCGCTTTTACCGGGAGCAGCGCGTGAATCCACTCGGATCTTGCCTCCCACTACTCCTGCAGATTCCCTTCTTCATCTCACTCTTCTACCTGTTGCGCTCGAGCGAGTTCCGCGCGGAGATCCGTGGCAACGAGAGCTTTTTGTTCATCCCGGACCTCTCGGAGCGCCTGACCGATCGGCCCTTGTTGCTGGCGATCATGATCGCCCTGTACGTCGCTACTCAGCTTGGTGCGAGTGCCGTCACAGCTGTCAGCGCCGATCCCACGCAGCGGCGCATCATGTTTGCGCTGCCGCTGGTGTTCGCAGTGTTCATCGTGAACTTCGAAGCGGGGTTGATCCTTTACTGGATCACCACCAACGTCTGGACGATTGGCCAGCAACTGCTTGTGAAGCGCTTGCTCCCGACCCCAGAGCCGGCGCCAGCCGCCGCCGGGGCGGTGCGTACCCAGGCGACACCTCCGCCACCCCCGAAGCGAAGGAGTCGTAAGCGCTGATGAAGGTTGGGGCGTTCTAGATGAGCACCGAAACAAGCAGCGAGGGTGCAGCGCGTGCCGCAGAGGTGACGCGCAGGGTGGTAGACGAGCTGGGCATCGAAGCCACGCTCGCGGTCCACGAGGACGGCGACGAGATCAGAATCTCGATCGAGGGCGAGGACGTGGGGATTTTGATCGGGCGCCACGGTGCGACGATCGACGCGGTGCAACACCTCGCCTTCCGGGCAGCGCGGATGGCGGGTGATGAGCGCAGGGTGGTGGTCGACGCAGCTGGTTACCGATCGCGCCGGGAGGAGATCCTCAAGCGCATTGGGGAGCGGGCGGCACGAGAGGCCCTGCGCTTTGGTCGCGCGGTCGAGCTCGAACCGATGCGGGCATCGGAGCGGCGGGTGATTCACGAGCACCTGCGCGAGTTCGGTGGCGTGGAAACACGAAGCGAGGGCGAGGAGCCGGACCGTCGGTTGGTGGTCGAGCCGACGCGGCGCCGCCCGCGTGGCGGTCGCGGCAGGGACCGGTCCTGAGGCGCACCCTGCGGGGGCGTCCGGACCGTGATCTTGAAGCCACTCCAAGCGTTACACGTGAAACGCTGCTCACGCACTGCCAGGTTGTGAGTGGGCGCGAGGTTGCCATCCCTGACCTTGCGGCGCGGACCCGGGACCGGCTTGAGGCGCTCGTCTCTGCGCTGCTCGAAGAGCCAGACCCGCCAACCGGGCACCGGACCCGTCGCGAGATCTGGGAACGCGACATCCTCGACTCACTCGCAGCGCTTGCTCTGCCTGCGGTGAACCGCGCCCGGACCGCCGTGGACCTCGGCTGCGGTATCGGTTTCCCTGGGCTTCCACTCGCCACTGCTCTCCCGACTACCCACTTCACGCTCGTTGACTCCGTCGCTAGGCGCTTGCAGGTGGCGGCGAACCTGGCTCGCCGCGCCGGTCTTCGGAACGTAGAGTTGGTGCAAGCGCGGATCGAAGATTTCGCTCGCGGACCGGCGCGTGAGCAATTCGCCCTGGCGACAGCCCGGGCGCTGGGACCGGTCGTGACTGTTCTCGAGCTTGCTGCCCCACTTCTGGCGGTTTCGGGTGCTTTGGTCATCTGGCGGGGCCGCTTGGATCCGGCCGAACGAGATCGTGTGGAACGAGTCGCCGAGCAACTCGGTCTCGTCACCGCGGAGATCCGCAAGACACTTCCCTTCGAGGGAGCGAAACACCTGCACCTGCACGTGTTCTCAAAGCAAGGTCCAACCCCCGATCGGTTTCCTCGGCGCCCTGGTCTC
This sequence comes from Thermoleophilum album, assembly GCF_900108055.1. Lineage (GTDB taxonomy): Bacteria > Actinomycetota > Thermoleophilia > Solirubrobacterales > Thermoleophilaceae > Thermoleophilum > Thermoleophilum album. The sequence continues at coordinate 675,993 of NZ_FNWJ01000001.1, forward strand.
GCCCGTAAGCGTCCGCTCGCCTAGGTCGATCCAGTTAGTGACGCATAGGCGCTGGCGGCTGCGCCTTCCCGATTCGGTCCGATCGCCTCTCTACCGTTCGTGCGGTCGTGGGATACGTGTACGCGATCGCAAATCAGAAGGGCGGCGTCGGTAAGACGACGACCGCCGTCAACCTTGGTGCAAGCATCGCGGCCGCCGGCCAACGCGTGCTGGTTGCCGACCTCGACCCGCAGTGCAATGCGACGGTCGCACTTGGACTCTCGCGCACCGAGAGCCCCAACACCTACGACTGTCTGGTCGGTGGTGTCGATCTACTGTCGGTTGCTCGCCCTACGTCGACACCGGACCTCGACATCGCCCCGGCTGCGCCGGATCTTGCCGGCGCGTCTATCGAACTGGCGCGAATCGCGGGTTTCGAGACCCGTCTCCTTGAAGCGATTGGGCCGGTGCGCGACCACTACCTCTTCACCCTCCTCGACTGTCCGCCCTCACTTGGCCCGCTTACCGTGGCTGCTTTGGTGGCTGCCGACCGCGTGATCGTGCCGGTCCAAAGCGAGTACTTCGCGCTCGAGGGCCTGGCCGGTTTGCTCGAGACGCTCGAGCTGATCAAGCGGGAGCTGAACCCGCGGCTCGAGATCGCGGGGATGGTGCTGACGATGCACGACGGAAGGACCCGCCTGGCGCGCGACGTAGAGAAGGAGTTAAGGCGGCACTTCCCCGAGCTCGTATTCGAGACCGTCGTGCCACGCAGCATTCGGATCAGCGAGGCCCCCAGTTTCGGGCGCCCGGTGTTGGCTCACGCGCCGACCAGCGCTGGATCGGCCGCTTACCTGCGCCTTGCTAAGGAGGTGGCAGCACGTGCCTGAGATGCGCGGCATGGGGCGCGGCCTCGCCGCGATCCTCGAACGAGGCGGTGCCCAGACCGGCTCGCTGCGTCAGGTACCGATCGACGCGATCGTTCCCAACCCTCTTCAACCGCGTCGCCACTTTGACGCCGAGGCCCTGCAGGAGCTGGCCGAATCAATCCGCCGGAAGGGCGTCCTCCAGCCACTGGTGGTACGTCCGGCGGACCGCGGCTACGAGTTGATTGCTGGCGAGCGAAGGCTGCGCGCAGCGCGACTAGCAGGTCTTGTCACGGTGCCGGTGATCGTCCGCGAGCTGGCGGACGAAGAACGCCTCGAGGTGGCGTTAGCGGAGAATCTGGCGCGGGCGGACCTCAATCCTGTAGAGACGGCGCGGGCGCTGGCGACGTTGGTGGAAGATCTCGGCTGTCCGAAGGCCGAGGTGGCGCGACGGGTCGGGCGCAGCCGAGCGAGCGTGGCGAACGCCATCCGCTTGCTCGAACTCCCGGACGATGTGCTCGAGATGCTCGAGCGTGGCGAGCTCTCGGAGGGGCACGGCCGCGCGCTCCTGATGTGCAAGGACCACGATCAGCGGCGGCTACTTGCGCGTTTGGCGCGCGACAACGGCTGGTCGGTGCGGCAAACCGAAGAGGCGGCGCGCCGCGTTGGTGAGGCGGCGGAGGCCCGCGATCAGCGCCCGCCCAGGTCCGATGAGGGGCGCGACCTAGCAGCTGCGGAACTGGTCGAGCGCCTCGAGGCGCTGTTCGAAAGCAGCCTTGCGGTGCCAGCAAGGGTGCGCGCTAGGCGCTCCGGTCGCGTCGTGATCGAGCTCGCATCAGCCGAGGCGGCGGCTTTGCTGTGCGAGCGCCTAGGCCAGGTCGCGGCTCAAGAGGGGGCGACGCGCGAAGCGGTGCTCCGCGCGGCGTAACCCCCGCTAGGATTGCGCCTCGCGTGGGCGCTTAGCTCAGCTGGTTAGAGCGCCGCTCTGATAAGGCGGAGGTCCCAGGTTCGAGTCCTGGAGCGCCCATCAGCGTCGACCGCCTGGTCGTAGCATCTCGATTGCGGCCCGCTGCGGCCTCTCGGGGTGCGAGAGCTAGCTACCGGTGCGGTGTACGACGGCCGTCACTAGACTTGGCCGTGAGCCGAGCGAGCCGAGCCAGCGAGGGAGCCGCCACGCCATGCAGGAGATGGTCATCTACGGTGTGAGCTTCGACATGGTCGGCAAGCAGCCGATCGTGTTGCTGAAGACTCGCGAAGGCAACAAGTTCTTGCCGATCTGGATTGGGCATCCGGAGGCAGCGGCGATCCTGATGAAGCTCCAAGGTGCGAGCACGCCGCGCCCGATGACCCACGATCTGATGAGCGACATCTTGAGCGAGCTCGACGTCACCTGTGCACGCGTCACGGTCACCGAGCTCCGCGAGAACACCTTCTACGCCGAGGTAACACTGCGCATGAACGGTCGCGAGTTCCTGATCGACTCGCGACCCTCGGACGCGCTCGCACTGGCCGTGCGCACCGGCGCCCCGATCTTCGTTGCCGATGAGGTGCTCGCGGAGTCCGCAATCGAGTTCGAGCACGAGGTCGAGGACACCGAGCAGGTCGTGGAGAAGTTCCGCGAGTTCCTCGACAGCGTGACGCCCGAAGACTTCGCGACCGGCGGCAGCTAGCTCGCTCGAGCGAGCGCTTCGTCGAGGATCGTCGCAACCAGCTCGTCGAAGTCCAGGCCGGCCGCCGCCGCCGCTTGCGGCAGCAAGCTCGTCTCGGTGAGGCCGGGAATCGCGTTGATCTCGAGTACCGTCGGTGACCCGTCCTCGGCAAGCAGTAGATCGACACGGGCAAAACCGCGACACCCGAGCAGACGGAACGCGCGGAGCGCGACCTCGCTGCTGGCGGCCGCAGTATCGGCATCTAGCTCGGCCGGACAGACGAAGCGCGTGCGCCCGATCTCGTAACGAGCTTCGAAGTCGTAGAAGGGCTCGTCTAGCGGAATCGCCTCGACGATCGGTAGTGCCTGGGGCTCACCGTCGCGCTCGATAATGCCGACTGCCAGGTCGCGCCCGGCGACGTAGCGCTCGAGTAAAACCTTGCTGTCGTAGGCGAACGCTGAGACCAGGGCTCCTGGCACGTCGTCCGGGTCGCCCGCGAACTTGATGCCCAGCGCTGAGCCTTGGCTAGAAGGCTTGACGACGATCGGAAAGCCCAGCGCAGCCTCGATCTCTGCGAGCGCGTCAGCCGCGCCTAACTCGCGGAAGGCGACCTGACTGAATGCGAAGAAATCGGGCGTCGGGATTGCGGCTTCGACGAACAGGTGCTTCGCCAGCACCTTGTCCATGCACCGTTGGCAGGCCAGCACTCCCGAGCCCGTGTACGGGATGCCGAGGATTTCGAGCAGCTCTTGAACGGTGCCGTCCTCGCCCCCGGGACCGTGTAAGGCCACGAACGCGAGATCTGGCTGGAGGTCTCGCAAGCGCCGGACGAAGTCCGGCCCAACGTCAACCGGTAGCGGCTCGTGGCCAAGGCGCTCGAGCGCGTCCTCAACTCGTGCTCCCGAGCGCAGCGATACCTGTCGCTCGAGTGAGCGCCCTCCCTTGAGCACCGCGATGCGGCTCATCTGTGACCGGGAGCCCGGCGACGCATCGGCACGACCCGGCCCGGCTCCGAGCCGGCGCCCTCGCGCCCCGGTTCCTTTGCTGTTGACTCCCGTCTGCCCGACCGGGCGCCGTGCCGAGGTTGTCCGGTGAGGGTGCCGTAGAGGGCGATCTGTTCTTCGACGACCTCACCGATGCGCCGCACACCCTCACGGATCTGTTGCTCGTCGCAGCCCGAGAAGTTCAACCGCATCGAGCTCTTGCCACGCCCGTCGACGAACGCCTGCTCGCCCGGCACGAAAGCCACGTTTTCGCGCAGCGCACGCGCCAGCAGGTCGGTCGTGTCGATGTAGTCGGGCAGCGTCACCCACACGAACAGCCCGCCGCGCGGAACCGTCCAGGTCGCTTCCGGCGGCAGGTGCTCGGCCAGGGCGTTCAGCAGCGTGTCGCGACGCCGGCGGTAGATCGTGCTCACCAGCTCCACGTAAGAGCGCCAGCGCTGGCGCTCGAAGTAGGCGTGAACCATCAACTGCGAGAGTGTTGAGGTGCAGAGGTCGGCGGCCTGTTTGCCGATGTTGATCTTCTCCCGCACCGGGGTCGGTGCGACGACCCAGCCCAGGCGAATGCCGGGGGCGAGGATCTTCGAGAAGGTGCCCAGGTAGATGACCTGCTCGCCACCGTCGAGCGCGAACAGCGGGGTCGTCGGCTCGCCTTCGTACCGCAGTAGGCCGTACGGGTTGTCCTCGAGGATCAGGAACCCGTACTCGCGGGCCAGCTCGAGGATCCGCCGCCGCCGCCCAGTCGCCAGCGTGACGCCCGCCGGGTTCTGGAAGGTCGGGACCGTGTAGAGCAGCTTCACCCGCTTGCCGAGGGCGCGCAGCTGTTCGAGCTGCTCGGCGAGCTCGTCGACCCGCAAGCCCTCGTCGTCGACCGAAATCTGGACGATCTCCGCCTCGTAGGAGCAGAAAGCCGGAATCGCGCCTGGGTAGGTCGGACCCTCGGCGATCACGACATCGCCAGGGTCGACAAGCGCGCGCGCGACGAGGTCGATCACCTGCTGGCCACCGGTGGTAACGATCACGTCCTGCGGATCGACACGCATCCCCTCGGCCGACATCACCTCACGGATGCAGCGCTTGGTCTCCGCAAGACCCTCGGTCGGCCCGTACTGAAGCGCGCGCGCGCACGCCTCGCTCGCGATGCTCTCGAAGATCTCCGCGAACACGCGGGGCGGAAAGCTCGCAGTGTCAGGCAGGCCGCCCGCCAACGAGATCACCTCTGGGCGCTCTGTGATCGACATCAGGTCGCGCATCGCGGTCGAACGCATGGCTTGGGTGCGGCGGGCCAGTAACCGTGCGTAGCGCTCGACCTGTGGGGGCAGGGACCCGCCTCTACGGCCGCCGCTCATGCGTCCATCTTTTCTTCGGGAGACGGTCTGCTCCTGCGCGCCAGCTGCGAGCGGCCGAGGAGTTCGCGCTACCGCCGTCGCGGCGACGGGAACAGCCGGTTGCGACGCCGGTCGATCCGCCACTCTCGACTACAGTCATGCGCCCGGAGGGTAGCGGCGGGTCACGCAGCCCCCAGCTTCCGGTGCCGCTCGGGCCGCCACATGGATCGGCTGCGCACGACCAATCGCCGCTGCTTTATTGGAAGCGCAGGTGGTCGCAGTGAACGAATTGCTACACATCCTCACATCTCTCACGCTCGGTCTCGCGACCGGCATCAACGGGCCGATCGCCGGACTCGCGGCGGTAGCGCTGGCGCGCCTTGACCTCGGTTTTGACTTCGACGACAGCGCTTTGCCTTGGCTGGAATCGCCAGCAATCGCGCTACTCCTCTTTGGTTGGGTGGTCGTCGCTTACCTGAGCGCCGTGCATCGCCGTGGACAGGGAGCGGGAGCACGCGCAGCGGATGGGCCTGCCCGCACCGTTCAGCTAGCGGCGAGTGTGGTGCTGGCCGCGCTGCTCGCTGTGGCCGAAACAAACAGCCTCGTCGCGTTGCCCTTTGCGGCCAGCGCAGCACTTTTCGGTGCCCTCGGCTTCGGCGACTTCTTTGCGCGGGCCGCCCGCCGCGCAGAGCGCTCGGCGCGGACGCTGGTCGTCTTGACGCGCGACCTGTGCGCCTTGGCCGCGGTTGCGGCGGCGGCGTTCGTGGCACCGCTGGGCGCCGCACTCGCCCTTCTTTCACCAGTCCTTTGGTGGCGAGCCAAGGGGCGAGCCGATGAACGCCCCGCGGGGCTGCGCATCCTCCGATGAACGGCGAACGTGCGGCGGCCCCTTGACGAACGACCGGTACCGGTAGATGGCCTCACGGGGGCTGATCCTGGCGGTGGTCGATTCGCTCCGGCCCGATGCCCTCGAGCGGGCGGTGCGCTCGGGTGCTGCGCCGACGCTCGCCGCGTTGGTCGCGGCGGGCGACGGAATCCGTCCGCTTCTTTCCGTCTTTCCGTCGTTGACCCCCGCGGCCGCGGCAACGATCGCCACCGGAGCCCCGGTCGACGTTCACCGCATTCCCTCGATCAATTGGTACTCGCGCGACGAGCAGCGCTACGTCGAGTACGGAACCTCGCTCGCCGCGTCACGCGCCTTCGGGGTCCTCTCGGTGCTTTCTGACACTGTCTACAACCTCAACCTCGCACACTTGCCGCGCGACGTGCCGACGATTTTCGAGCGGCTGGAAGACGCCGGTTTGGTCTGTGCCTGTACGACCTACCTCGTGTTCCGGGGACGTCATCGGCATCGTCCGACTAGCGGCCCGGGAGTCGCGCGTCTAGCCACCGCCACTCGCTTTCGCCAAGCCGTTTGGGGCCCGCGGGAGTTGTTCTACGCCGATCTGTTTGCCAGCCGTGAACTGCCCTGTAGCTCGCTGCTCGGGCTGCCGGGTCGTAGAGATCCCCACGCCGCCTGCGTGGCCGAGCACCTGCTGCGGGAGGATGCCTTCGACTTTTTGCTTTTGTCGTTGCCTGATACCGATACGCGCTCACACCGTCTCGGCCCGCGGGCCCAACATCAGGCGCTCGCCAGCGCGGAGCGCGCGCTCGAGCGGGTGGTCAAAGCCGCGGGCGGTGTCGATGCCTTGCTTGACCGCTATGCGGTCGTCGTTTGCTCGGACCACGGCCAAAGCGCGGTCGAGCGAACCCTCGACCTTGGGCGGGTGTTGTCCGATCGGCGCTTGCTGCGCCCTGTTGACCCGAGACCGGCCGATGCCGAGCTGGCGCTCTCACCAGGCGGCAGGATCACGATGGTCTATGCGCTGGTCGACGACCGCAACCGACGCAGCAGGCTTCTTCGCCGGCTAAGGAGACGCCTGCGCGACCTTCCCGGGGTTGCCTTCGTGGCATCGAAGGTTCGGGGCGAAGCCGTGATCGAGGGCCCCGGTGGCGAGCTTCGCTTCGCACCGGGCGACGACACGCGCGACGAGTACGGCGATCGTTGGTCGTTCAGCGGCGCAACTGAGCTTCTCGAGTTGTCGTACGCCGACGGCCTGGTGCGGTCGGCGCGCTACCCGCGCGCCTTCGCCCGTCTCTGGAGTGCCCTCTCCTGTGCGACCGCTGGCGACCTCTTCGTGGTCGCCGAGCCCGGTGTCGAGTTCGTCGATTGGGGCGGCGCTAGTCACCTCGGGGGTGGGAGCCACGGTGGGCTCGACGCCGAGGACTCGACCGGCGTGCTTGTGGCCGCGGGTCTCGAGGCGGTCGCTCCCGAGCGAGACGATCGATACCTCGCCCTAACGGACCTGGTACCGCTGGCACTTAGGCACTTCTCGGTGTCCCCGACCCACTAGATTCGCGCGCATGCAAGATCCAACGGCGCTTGACAACTGGATCGTTGCCAACGCCACCCGCGTTCGCCTCGGCCTGCGTCGTCCCCACAACTGGCTCCAGCTGGCCAAGTTCTGCACGGTAGGAGCCTCCGGCTACGTCGTGAACCTCTCGGTATTCGCCGTCTGCGTGCACGCCCTTGGGCTTCACTATCTGGAGGCTGCCACCCTTGCTTTCGCGTGCGCGCTGACGAACAACTTCCTATGGAACCGCCGCTGGACCTTTCGGGCGCACGACGGCCGACCCGCGTTCCAGGCTGCGCGCTTCGTGCTCGTGAGCGTGATCGCTTTCCTCTTTGCGGCATCGGTGCTCGAGTTCTTGGTAGCCGTGGTCGGTCTCCCAGAGCTGCCGGCTCAGGCAGTCGCGATCGTGGTGGCAACACCACTCAACTTCCTGGGCAACAAGATGTGGAGCTTCGCTCGGGCCCGCTAGGCGGGCAGACAGGAGAACAGCTCGCCCGTCAATCTTGCGGTCGTCCGCGGCGGCTTCGCGTGCGGCATCTTGTGCGGCGCGCACTTGCTTTGGCTGCGTTTCTGACCTTGCTCGTCGGGGTGTCCGGGCGGCCCGCACTAGCTGCTTCGCTGACGGCGCCCCCGAGCTTCGATAAGCCGCCGGTCGGCTGGCGGCTGTCGGCTGAACAGGCGATCACGATCGCTCGGCGGAGCCACGCGTTCCAGTCGCAGCGCGAGCGGCGCGGCGAGCTCGCTGCGAGCGCCTACATGGCTCCCGGCAAGCGCTGGCAGGTCGGCTTCTTCGCGGGGCGCCGCGAGGTCGCGCAGGTTCACGTCGACGACCGGAGCGGTCGGATCGTGGAGCAGTGGACCGGTTACCAAGTCGCCTGGTCGATGGCGCGGGGCTATCCCGGTGCTTTCGGGCGGGTGGTCAACGCGCCGTACGTCTGGCTGCCCCTCTGCCTGCTCTTCTTGCTCCCGTTCGTCGACCTGCGACGGCCGCTGCGGCCGCTGCATTTCGACCTCTTGGCAGTACTGGCCTTCGGTGTTTCTCACTTCTTCTTCAACCGCGGGGAGATCGGTTGGTCGGTGCCGCTCGCGTACGGTCCCCTCGTCTGGCTCGCCTTGCGCGCGACCTGGTTGGCGGCTCGCCCCAGCTGCCCGCGGGGACGACTGATCCCCGTGTTCCCGCTGTCGGTGCTCGCCCTCGGGCTGGTGGTGCTTGTCGCCTTTCGGGTCGCTCTCAACGTTCTCGACTCGAACGTCATCGACGTCGGGTACGCGAGCGTTGTTGGGGCCGACCGAATTGCCGATGGGCGGCCGCTCTACGACCCCAACTTCGCGCCCGACATCGACCACGGCGACACCTACGGATCGTTCACTTACCTCGCTTACGTTCCGTTCGAACAAGCCCTACCGTGGAGTGGCCGCTGGGATGAGCTGCCGGCGGCTCACGCTGCCGCGCTGGCTTTCGATCTTTTGACCCTGGTTGCGCTGATGGCTGTCGGCTGGCGGATCGCTGGCGGCGATCGACGCCGACGCAGCGAGTTGGCCTTGGCGCTCGGCTGGGCGTGGGCGAGTTGCCCCTACGCCGCGTTTGTCGTTCAGAGCAACAGCAATGACGGCCTGGTTGCTGCGCTCATCGCCTTGGCGCTGTTGGCGGCAACGGGGCGCAGTCGCTCGCCCGCGACGCTAGGGCGCTCACTGTTCGCAGCACTGGCCGTGGCTGCGAAGTTCGCGCCAGCAGTTGCCGCCCCCGCACTGATCGTGGGTCAGGGGGAGCGACGAAAGTTCTCGCTGGCGCTCGGGGGGATCTTCGCCGCGACCGTGGTCGGTGCGTTGCTGGTGGCCTTCCTGCCCGACGGCGGCTGGCGCGCGCTCTGGGAACGCACGGTCGGCTACCAGGCCGACCGCCTGACACCGTTCAGCATCTACGGTCAGGTACCGACGCTGGAGCCACTGCGCACGGCGCTAACCGCGATCGCCGGCTTAGCAGCGGCAGTGCTGGCGTTTGTGCCCAAGCGTCGCGATCTGGCGACGCTCGCGGCCTTGGTCACGCTGTCCCTGGTGCTCGTACAGCTGGCGGCGGGGTACTGGTTCTACCTGTACGTGGCTTGGTTCCTGCCCGCCTGGCTGATCGCGGTGATCGGACCGTGGGGAAGGGGAGGGCACCTCCGGACGGCGGAGCGACTTAGTTACGTCGCAAGCGGCGCGGCAACGCGCTCGATCGAGCGGGCGCGACCATCCCCCTTCGTTTCGACCAGCACCCCGTGCAACCACGGGTCTTCGTCGGTCGGTTCGAAACGCGCGTAGGTCATCCGCAGGAAGCGCTCGAGGGCTGGTTCTCGGCGCACACCGATCACGCCCCCGCGGCCGCCGGTCATACCGACGTCAGTGATGTAAGCGGTGCCCGCGGGAAGCACCCGCTCGTCGGCGGTTTGCACGTGGGTGTGCGTACCGAGGCAGGCGCTTACGCGTCCGTCGACGTACCAACCGAAGGCGACCTTCTCGCTGGTGGCCTCGGCGTGGAAGTCGACCAGCAGATGTCGCACGCCCTGGTCACGGAGCTGCGCGATCAGACTGTCGACTTCGGCGAAAGGCGAACGGGCGGCCTCGAGGAACACCGTCCCGCAGAGGTTCAGGACCGCTAGCCGCTCCTCGCCGACCGCCACCACGGCGTGCCCGCGACCCGGGCTACCGCGAGGGAAGTTCGCTGGACGCACGATCCGCTCCTCGCTGTCCAGGAAGTCGTAGCTCTCGGGGCGTCGGAAGGCGTGGTTGCCGAGCGTCAGCACGTCGCAGCCGGCATCGAACAGCTCGCGCGCCGTGCGCTCGGTGACACCGAGACCGGCAGCGGCGTTCTCGGCGTTGGCGACGACGACGTCGGCAGCCAGCCGCGAACGCAGTTCGGGCACCAGCTCGCGCACGCAGCGGCGCCCACAGCTACCGACGATGTCGCCGACGAAGAGAATGCGCATCGCAGCCTCCTTCGCGCCGCTTTTGCCGTGCTGCGGCCGTTGCGGCGCAAACGGGGGTCCGTCAGTATGTCGAGCGGATGGAGCGTCCCGCCGTCTCGCCCCGCCCCGACCCGGTGACCGCCACCCCCGTGTTGAGCGCTCGTACGCTGGTCAAGCGCTACGGATCGCGAACCGCGCTGGCAGGGGTGTCGCTCGCGGTGAAGGCCGGCGAGCTGGTTGCCGTGATCGGTCCCAACGGCGCCGGTAAAACAACCCTGTTGTCATTACTGGCTGGATTGGCGGCGCCGGACGAGGGCGAAATCTTCGGCCCCGCCGGCAAGGTCGGCTGGGTCCCCCAAGGCGCGGCTGTCTACGGGCGTTTGACAGTACGCGAGAACCTCGAACTGTTCGCACAGCTGGAAGCCGTTGACGATCCTGAAAGGCGGGTCGCCGAGGCACTCGCCGCCTGTGCGCTCGAGGAGCGCGCGGCGCAGCGTGCCGAGGCCCTCTCGGGCGGCTTGAAGCAGCGCCTGAACTTGGCGATCGGACTGCTCGCGGACCCCAGTGTCCTGCTCCTCGACGAACCGACGACGGCGCTCGATCCCCGTCAACGCGACAACTTCTGGTCGATCCTCAGCGGCCTAGCCGGTGCGGGGACGGCGATCGTCTACACCACGCATCTCGTCCACGAGGCCGAGCAGTACGCCGACCGCGTGTTGGTTATCGCCGACGGCGAGCTGCTATTCGAGGGTTCGCCGGGTGCGCTGGCTGCGGCAGTCGGAGCACAAGGCCTCGATTTCGAGCAAGCGTTCGTGCGCTTCCTGCACGCGCGCGGGCACTGATCGGCGGGTTGATCAGCGAGTGACCGCTCTGCTCCGCAAGGACCTCCTGATCCTGCGCCGCTCGCCTCTTCTCTTGGCATTGCTGCTGCTGTACCCGGTCGTGTTGGCCTTGCTAGTCGGGCTCGCGCTCTCGCGAGGCCCGGAAAAGCCGCGGATCGCGATCGTCGATCAACTGCCGCCTGAGGAGCGCACTGTGCAGATCGCTGGTCGCGAGTTCGACCTGCCGACCGCAGCGCGCGAGCTGCGCAAAGCGGTCGAGCCGGTCTCCGTCGCGTCCCCTCGCGAGGCGGAGCGTTTGGTGCGAAGGGGAGAGGTGTTGGCGGCGATCGTGATCCCGCCGGACACGATCGACCGGTTGCAGTCGCGCCTCGAGCCCGCGCGGGTGACGGTGCTCTACAACGCCGAGGACCCGGTCAAGGCGCGTTTCGTCAACGACACGATCAAGGCCCGGCTGCGCGACGCCAACGCCGCGATCGGGAGAGCTCTCGTCGACGCTGCGCTCGACGACCTCGGTCTGGTGCTGAACGGTGGGCGGGTTTCGATCTTCGGCCGCGAGATCGAGATCCTCGGGCTCCGCGGCTCCGAGCGTGAGCTGCGCGCTGCCGCTCGCTCCACCAGCGGCGAGACGCGCCGGCGCATCGAGCGCGTCGCCCGTTTCGCCTCGTTGGCGCGCCGCAATCTGGGAGCCTCGGGGGGACTGCTGAGAGCGCTCAGCGAACCGATCTCGGTGGAAGAGCGGATCGTGCGCGGCAGGCGCGGATCGCTCGACCAGTTCGCGGTCGCGGTCGCCGTCGGTCTCGCGGTGATGTTCGTGGCGATGCTGCTCGGTGCCGGGGGGCTCGCGCTGGAGCGCGAGGAGGGCGTGCTAGGGCGCTTGCGACGCGTCGCCGGGATCGATCGCATCCTGTTGGCCAAGGCGCTGCTCGCAACGCTCGCCGGGCTCGTTGGCGGCGCCCTGCTCGTGCTCGTTACCGCTCGGCTCGTTCCAGCGGTGAGCAGCGGGCCCCCGGTCTGGCTGGTCGCGCTCGCGTTCGCGGGCGGTGCCTTTGGCTGTGTAGGTCTGGCGCTCGGTGCGTTGGCCCGCGACACGCGCGCTTCCTCGCTGCTTGCGGTGCTCGCTGGGCTACCACTGGCGCTGCTCGCGCTGGTCCCGTCGGGCGCTGTCGACCGTCAGGTGTATGACCTCGCGCGGTTGCTTAGCGCGATCTTCCCCTTCTCGCCCGCGCTCGACGCGCTGGAGCGGGGCCTGCGGGGAGCGCTCGCGCCAGGTGCGCTGCTGCACCTCGCCGTCCTCGCGCTGGCTTACGGCGCGCTTGCCCGAATCGCGCTTCGGCGACCGGCGCCGGGCGCCCCGTAAACTGCTCCTCGCGATGGGTTTCCCGGCGACGCGCCTGCGCCGGCTTCGACGCAGTGCAGGTCTTAGAGAGCTGGTGCGCGAGACGGACCTCGCGCCCGGGCACCTTGTACTACCGCTGTTCGTCCACCTCGAGGAAACGGCGTCGCCGGTCGACGGCATGCCCGGTGTCGAACGCCTGCCGATCTCCGGGGCGGTGGCGCGTAGCAAGCGGGCGCGCGAGCTGGGGGTGCCGGCCGTGCTGCTGTTCGGGATTCCCCCGACCAAGGACGATCTTGGGTCCCAGGCCTGGGACGACGAGGGAGTCGTGCAGCTCGCGGTGCAGGCGCTCAAAGCGGAAGTTCCCGAGCTCGTCGTCCTCACCGACGTTTGCCTTTGCCAGTACACAAGCCACGGCCACTGCGGCGTTCTGGCCGCCGACGGAAGCGTCGACAACGACGCGACGCTGGAGTTGCTGGCCCGCACCGCTGTATCGCATGCGCGAGCCGGTGCCGACGCCGTGGCGCCGAGCGACATGATGGATGGCCGCGTAGCTGCGATTCGAGCTGCGCTCGACGAGGAGGGGTTCGGCGAGCGAGCGATCGTTTCTTACGCGGCGAAGTTCGCCTCCGCTTTCTACGGCCCCTTCCGAGCAGCGGCTGACTCGGCGCCCGCGTTCGGTGACAGGCGCGGGTACCAGCTTGATCCGGCCAACCTGCGTCAGGCCCTGCGCGAGGTTGAGCTCGACGTCGCCGAGGGCGCGGATGTCGTGATGGTCAAACCGGCGTTGCCCTACCTCGACGTCATTGCTCGCGTTCGCGACGCCGTGCGGGTACCGGTGGCCGCCTACAACGTGAGCGGCGAGTACGCCATGCTGAAGTACGCAGCTGCGGCTGGTGCGCTTGACGAGCGCGCAGCCGTACTCGAGGCCTTGCTGGCGATGCGGCGGGCCGGCGCCGATCTGATCGTCACCTACTTCGCCGACGAGGTAGCCGGGTGGCTGACGTGAAAGCACGCCCCAAGGTCCGGTCGCGGAAGTACGGCGCGGCGATTCCCCTGTCCGACGACGATCGCCGGCTGCTCAACCTCTTACAGGGCAAGTTTCCGCTGCTCGAGCGCCCGTTCGCGCCGATTGCCAGCGAGCTCGGCTGGAGCGAGGAGCAAGTGGTCGCGCGCACCGCCTGGCTTCTACGTAAACGCATCATTCGAGAGATCACGCCGATCTTCGACACCCGGGCCCTGGGCTACCGTTCGATGCTCGTTGCGGCGCGAGTCGATCCGGCGCACCCCCACCGGGCGGCACGAGTGATCAACTCGCACCCCGGCGTCTCGCATAACTACCTGCGCGACCACGACTTCAACCTCTGGTTCACGATCGCCGTCGAGCCCGACTCGGCGCTCGGGCTAGAGGGGACGATCGAGGTCCTCAAGCGCCTCAGCGGGGCTACTTCGATGCGAATGCTGCCGACCCTCAGGCTCTTCAAGATCCGCATGGACCTGGAAATGGAGGCGGGCACCGCGGGCCTCGCAGCCCCGGTCGAGGCGGTCGAGCCACGCGACCCGCAGCCGGTGGCGTTGAGCGAGTGGGACATCGCGCTGATCCGCGCCACACAAGGGCCGATGACGGTGACTTCGCGTCCCTTCGACGCGGCGGCAGCGCGCCTCGGTGGTGTCTCTGTCGACGAGGTGCTCGAGGGGCTCGCGTCGCTCAAGGAGCGGGGAGCGCTGCGGCGTGTGGCGGCGATCCTCTACCACCGCCGCGCCGGCTTCTCGGCTAACGGGATGGGTGTCTGGAAGGTGCCGGAGGAGCGTGTGCTCGAGGTCGGACCGCGGATGGCCGCGTTCCGCGGCATCTCGCACTGCTACCAGCGCCCGACTTATCCCGATTGGCCGTACTCGTTGTTCACGATGGCGCACGGCCGCTCGAAGGCGGAGTGCGACGCGATCCTCGCGGCGATCGCTCGCGAGACGGGGATCTCCGAGCGCGCCACGCTCTACTCCTCGACCGAGTTCAAGAAGGTTCGGTTGCTCTACTTCGTTGACGATTACCGGCGCTGGGAGGAGGAGCACGCGTCGTGAGCGACTCACGGTCCGCTGCCCTCTTTGCCGCAGCTCGCCGCTTGATGCCCGGGGGCGTGAGTTCGCCGGTGCGCGCGATGGGTGCGATCGGTCGCGAACCGTTCGTGGTGGCGCGCGGTGAGGGTGCAGAGTTGGTCGACGTGGACGGGCGGCGATACATCGATTGGGTGGTGTCGTGGGGGGCGCTTATCGCCGGTCATGCGCATCCCGACGTAGTCGCCGCGGTAACCGCTCGCACGGCCGCCGGCACCAGCTACGGAGCACCGTGCGAGGGCGAGTTCGAACTGGCACGGCTGGTCGTCGAACTCGTGCCGTCAGCGGAGATGGTGCGTTTCACTTGTTCGGGGACCGAGGCGGCGATGAGCGCTGTGCGGCTGGCCCGGGCGGTAACCGGCAAGAGCAGGATCCTCAAGTTCGCCGGTGCCTACCACGGTCACGCCGATCCCTTCCTAGCCGAGGCGGGGTCGGGACTGGCGACGCAAGGCATTCCCGCCAGCCCGGGCGTACCGGAAGCCGTCGTCAAAGAAACCACGGTGGTGCCGTGGAACGACCGGCAGGCGGTGGAGCAAGCGCTCGACGGCGGCGAGTTCGCGGCGATCGTGTGCGAGCCCTACCCGGCCAACATGGGTTTGGTCCCGCCGCAGAGCGGGTTCCTCGGTTTCCTGCGTGAGCAAGCCGATCGAGCGGGTGCGCTGCTCGTCTTCGACGAGGTCATCACCGGTTTTCGGGTGGCGGTCGGCGGTGCGCAGGAGCGCGAGCAGGTCGTTCCCGATCTCACCGTGCTCGGAAAGGTGCTCGGTGGCGGCCTGCCACTCGCTGCCTTCGCTGGGCGGCGGGAGCTGATGGAGCAGGTCGCGCCCAGCGGCCCGGTCTACCAGGCGGGCACGCTTTCGGGCAACCCGCTGGCGACTGCTGCGGGGCGCGTCGCGGTCGAGCTGGCGCGCGACCGAGCGCTACGTGCGCGCCTCGAGCGCACCACCAGCGAACTCGCTGGGGGACTGCGCGAGCTGGCTCGGGAGCTCGGCGTGCCGCTGTACGTGGCGGAGGTCCCAGGTCTGCTCTGCCCGTTTTTCGCAAGCCAGCCGGTGCGCAACTTCGAGGACGCCCGGGCCAGTGACGCGAAGGCCTACGCCGCTTTCGCGCGCGCGATGATCGAGCGCGGCGTGTTCGTCCCGCCCTCGCGCTTCGAAGCGTGGTTTCCCTCGTTTGCCCACGAGTCGTCCCACGTCGAGCGCACCCTGATCGCCGCTCGTGACGCGCTCGCCCAAGCAGCGGCCGAGGCAGCGCTCGCGGCATGACCGAGACCGGCCATCTCGACGCCGTCTTGGCGGCCCTTCCGGAGGCGCTTCGTGCTCAGCTCGACGCGGCCAGCGAAGCCACTGTTGCCGGTGCTACTGGGGCCGACACGGGCCCACGGCCACCCTTGCTTCGGGTCGCGCCGGTTACGGGTCGCTCGGGGCGCGACGCACGGCGGGCCCGCGCGGCCGAGGCCGTGTATGAGGGCCACCTCTTGCACGCCGGCCTATCGCGCTGCTTTCGTCGGGATCTCGACCCTGACCTAGCGCTGTTGGCGGGCGACGTCTTCTACGCAATCGCTCTGCGGGAACTGGCCGCGGCGGATGACCTCGAAGCGATCGATCGACTGGCGGACGCGATCGCCGCGGCCGCGCGCAGCCGTTCCTCGGGCGACGCCGAAGCAAGCATCGCCCAGGACTTCGCAGCCGCTGTCGAGCGTTTGTTCGCGCCCTGACTGCGCTTCGGTTAGGCTGCCGCCGCCGCGGGCGACCCTCCCACCAGGACCGGCCTAGTGCCGGGCGGTACAAAGTTGTGCGCCGCGCGCTTACCGCGTTACAAACCGAGAGCGAACCCAGGTGTCCGATCGCAACGCGAAAAGCCCCGAACGCAAGTCCCGCTACACCAAGGACCGCGGCATCCCGGGTGCCTTCGAAGGCGAGACGATCACGCGCCGCCGGTTCATGACCGGTACCGCTGTCGCTGCCGGGGGGATTGCGACCGCTGCCTTCGCTCTGCCCGCCCTAGGCTTCGCCCTCGGCCCGATCTTCGAGCGGACGGAACCGAGTCGCTGGCAGGACATCGGTCCCGAGGAGGACTTCAGCGACAACGATTACGTCCCGCGGGTGATCAACATCGTTCCCGAGGTTGGCGAGGCTGGTCGCACCACGATCTACGTGCGCCGCTACAACCCGCGCATCGACGGCGACGCCAACTCCGACCAGCCGTACGTGGCGATCTCCAACCGCTGCATGCACCTAGGCTGCCCGGTGCGATACGTCTCAGCGTCGCAGCGCTTTATCTGTCCTTGCCACGGCGGCGTCTACGACTTCCAAGGCAAGGTTTTCGGTGGACCACCGGTGCGCCCCCTCGATCGCTTTTACACCCGTGTGCGCAACGGGCGCGTAGAAGTAGGTGACCGTTTCTCTCTCAACTCGAAGCTCGAGCGGTTCTCTCCGCGTGACCCATCGAACCACCTAGACGGACTCTGGCAATACCTCTACCCGTCGAGGCCGACGATATGAAAGCTCCGACGCCACCCCTTCCGAAGTTCGCTCGCCCGGCACCGCCGCGTCCCGATGAGCGGGTCGACGAAGCCGGCAGGCCAGTTCGCCCCTCTCTGCAGGATCAGGCGAAGAGCGTCGGGGTGGGTGTCACCTCCTGGGTCGAGGAGCGCGTCGGCCTCAGCCCGTTCCTGCGGGGCTTCCTGTTCCGCAAGGTTCCCAAGGGCACGAACTGGTTCTACACGCTCGGCTCGGCGACGATGTTCGCCTTCCTATCGCAGGCCGTCACCGGCGTGTTCCTGGCGATGTACTACGAGCCGGACCCCACGCGCGCCTACGAATCGGCTTCGCGCATCACCAACGAGGTCTTCCTCGGTGAGCTCGTTCGCGGCATGCACCGCTGGGGCGCAACCGTGATGATCATCCTGATCTTCTTGCATATGGGCCGCACCTTCTTCTTTGGCGCCTACAAATACCCGCGCGAACTGAACTGGCTGATCGGCGTCGCGCTGCTGATTCTGACGATGGCGATGGGCTTCACCGGTTACCTGCTGCCCTTTGACCAGCGCTCCTACTGGGCGACGGTGGTCGGCGTCAACATCAACGCCTCCGGTCCCATCCTGGGCCCTTATCTCGCCGATTTCCTACGCGGTGGCGCGGAGTTCGGGGCGGTCACCCTGAGCCGCTTCTACGCCATCCACATGATGCTGATCCCGGGTCTTATTGCGGCTTTGATCGGCTTCCACCTGTATCTGGTGGCGAAACTCGGTACGACCGCGCCGCCGTGGGTCAAGCCTGACAAGAAGGCGCTCGCGAAGCGGGAGCTATGAGGTAGGTGGGGGTCCGCCGGTGAATCGACGCGAGCGCGAACAGTACCTCCGCGAATACTCCCTGCTCAAGGAGCAGGGGAAGCCGTTCTTCCCGTACGCGGTGGCGAAGGACGGCATCATGGCCTGCATCGTGCTCGCCGTCATCATCACGATGGCGGTGCTGCTCGGGGCGGAGCTCGGCCCCAAAGCCGATCCCACGACCACCACCTACGTGCCGCGACCCGAGTGGTACTTCTTCTTCCTGTTCGAACTGCTGCGGATCGTCAAGCCGCCGGCGCTGGTCTTTGTCGCGACCGTCGGTATTCCGACGATCTGCATGATCTTGTTGTTCCTGCTGCCGTTCATCGACCGCAACCCGGAGCGTCACCCGCTGCGCCGGCCGATCGCCACGACGGCGGGCATCGTGACGATCGCGGCGATGGCTTATCTCACGGTGCTCGGTGCGACCGCCGGCTCGCCGACTGAGATCGACATGAAGGTGGCGCCGCAGTACAAGCGGGGCGCCGAGGTGATGGCCGCCGCCGGTTGCCTTGGTTGCCACAAGGTTGGGGAGAACGGCAATACGCTCGGTCCCGACCTCACGCACATCGGCGATCGACTGGGACCGAACGCAATCGCCCGCACGCTCGTCAACCCCACCGCTCCGATGCCTTCCTTCCGCAGCCTCCGCGAGAAGGATCCGGAGCAGTTCGAGCAGCTCGTCAAGTTCGTCGCCTCCCTTAAGTCCAACAAGGAGTAGACGGCGTGTCACGCCAGCGCTCTGGCGCCGGCCGTCTACCGGAGGCCGAGGTGCGCTCGATGTTCGACCGCATCGCCGGCGTCTACGACCGCATGAACCGGCTGATGACGGCCGGGCTCGACCAGCGTTGGCGGGAACGAGCGGCTGATCTCGCAGCGCTCGCGGATGGCGATCGTGCGCTCGACGTCGCCTGCGGAACCGGCGACCTGGCGCTCGCCCTGCGTCGCCGCGTCGCGCCCTCCGGCCAAGTGGTCGGCCTCGACTTTTCAGAGCGCATGCTGGAAATCGCGCGTCGTAAGGACCCCGCGATCGAGTGGGTACGTGGCAACGCCTTGCAGCTGCCTTTTGCCGACCGCAGTTTCGATGCCGTGACGGTGGGGTTCGGCGTCCGCAACTTCGCCGACCGTCGGCGCGGTCTCGCCGAGATGGCGCGGGTGCTCAAGCCCGGCGGACGCCTCGTGATCCTCGAGATCAGCCGACCGCGCCGCGGCCTCGGCCGCGCCTTGCACGCGCTGTGGTTCGAGCGGGCGGTGCCGCTCCTTGGTCGCCTTGCCCGCAACCCCGACGCCTACTCCTACCTGCCGAACTCGGTTCGACGCTTCCCCTCGCCCGCTGAGCTCGCCGCGGAGCTGGCGGCGGTCGGTCTCGCGCGCATCCGTTGGATCGAGACCGCCCGCGGGATGATCGCCATCCATGTCGGGGAGCGCACGTGACCGCCACTGCTGACCAGATCGGCCAGATCGTCGACCTCGGCGGCCCGGCGGTACGCGACGGGTTGGTGGCAGTGGAACACCGCCTCGCCGCTCTCGCCGCTGGCGAAGCCGAACCGCTGCGCTCGCCCTTCCAGGCGACGCTGACCGCGGGCGGCAAGCGGCTGCGCCCGCTGCTTTTGCTGGTTGCGGTGGAGACGGCCAAGGCCCTGCGCGCGACTAGCGATCTCTACGAGGCCACGGGCCGGACGGTTAGCGGCTCCAGGTCGAGCTGGCCCGAGGTCGACGACCCGGCAGTGCGGGCGGCGGTAGCCGTCGAGCTTCTCCACACCGCGACGCTCGTGCATGACGACGTGCTCGACCGAGCCCCCCTACGCCGTGGGCGGCCGAGCGTTTTCAGTGCCTACGGTCGCACAACGGCCACTGCTCTGGGCGATCTGATGTTCGCGCGAGCCTTCCAGGAACTGGTGGCGCTCGGTGATCCCGTTAGCGTGCGCCAGCTCACGACGGCGGCTTACGCGCTCGTCGAAGGCGAGCTGATGCAGCGCGCCGATCTCGGTAACTGGCGCGTCAGTCGCGCCCGCTACCTCGCTCGCTGCCGCCTCAAAACCGCCAGCCTTTTCGAGGCTGCCTGTGCGATCGGCGCTCAGATCGGTGGGCAGCCGGAACTGTCCCATCGTTTGGGTCGCTTCGGCGCCAGCCTTGGACTCGCTTTCCAATTGCTCGACGACGTTCTCGACTTCGTCGGCGAGACGCGCGAGACCGGCAAACGGCGCGCCGGCGACCTCCTCGACGGGATCGCGACGCTGCCGTTGATCATCGCTCTGGAGCGCACGCCGGGACTCGATCAGGCGATCGAAGAGGGCGATGTCGACACGGTCTGCCGGGCGGTGGTCGCATCCGGTGCGGCCACCGACACGCGCACCCTCGCACGCGCGTACGTGTCGGCGGCCCTAGCTGAGCTCGACGGCTTGTCTTTAGGTGGTGATCTAGTCCGCGCGCTGCGCGAGATCGCGCGCGTCGTCGTCGAGCGCGGCGCCTAATCGCACCCGGCCCGGCGTGGCCGGCTCGCGTCTAGAAGTCTTCGGGCAGGATCAGGTCGCGGTGCAGGGCTTCCGCGAAGCGCTCGGCCTCCTCGGCCATGTTCGCGCGCACGAGTCGGCGGTAGTCCCGGTAGATCTGCTCCGCACCGGCTTCAAGCTGCGCATCGAGCTCCTCGACGGCCGCCTGGCTGAATACGCCCTCCCGGTGCAGCTCGCAGTTCGGGCACCACAGCAGCACCCGCCAGTGGTCGGGGCCCCTTTCCTCCCAGTCGACGGGCTGCACGAGGCGGCTGCCGCAGCCGACGCAGACGTGGAGGGCGCGGTCCTCGTAGCGCTCGTCGTGCGGATCGCCGCGGAAGTAGACGACCTCCACCGACTTTCCGCTCGGCAAGATCACGTGCTTGACCTCGTGCCGGGCTTGGCGCTTTTCCCTGCCCCGAGCCATCTCACTCCAGCTATCGGCGCAGCGTTTCGAGCCTTGAGCGATCCCCGACACAACGGCCCTACGGCCGATCGGAGCGACACTGGCGACGCTAACCAGCGGTCCGGCGGATCGCCCTCGTAGACTCGGCGCGATGGTCCTCAGCGACCGGACGATTCGTGAGGAGATCGCGGCCGGCCGCATCGTCATCGAGCCGTTCGACGACGCCATGGTGCAGCCGTCAAGCGTTGACGTGCGCGTCGACCGCCGCTTCCGCGTTTTCCACAACGCCCGCTACCCATACATCGATGTACGTCGCCCGATGGAAGACCTCACCGAGCTCGTCGAGGTCGCCGACGGCGAGCCCTTCATCCTGCACCCGGGGGAGTTCGTGCTCGCCCAAACCCTCGAGCGCGTCACGCTTCCCAACGATCTCGTAGCCCGCCTCGAGGGCAAGAGTTCGTTGGGTCGGCTCGGGCTGTTGATCCATTCGACGGCGGGCTTCGTCGACTGTGGCTTCTCCGGCCATCTGACGCTCGAGCTATCGAACGTCGCCAACCTCCCGATCACTATTTATGAGGGGATGCCGATCGGCCAGCTCTCATTCATGCGCATGGATCGTCCGGTGGAGCGCCCCTATGGCTCGCAGGAGGTGCGCTCCAAGTACCAGGGCCAGTGCGAGCCAACGCCGAGCCGCTTCTACCTCAACTTCCAGCGCCCGCGCGGCTGACCGAGGTAGCCGGCTAGCCTACGCAGCGTGCTCTTCGACCTGCGCGGCAAGAGACGGCGCGTGATCCAGGTCACTTACCTGACGCTCGCGCTGCTGATCGGTGGCGGTCTCGTCCTTTTCGGCGTCGGCAGTGATCTCTCGGGCGGCTTGTTCGACGCCTTCCGGGGTACCGGTGGCGGCAACCCGATCGAGCGCCGGATCGAACGCAACGAAGCACGCTTGCGTACCTCTCCTCGCAACCCCGAGCTGCTGGCAGCGCTCGTGCGTGACTACTTCCAGCTAGCGGCGCAGCGCACGCCGAGCAATGCGACCGGTGGCTTCTCCCCCGACGCGCGTGACGAGCTACGCAAGGCGGCCAACTACTGGCGCCGCTACCTCGAGGTTCGCCGCGGGCCGGTCGACCCGGCGCTGGCCAACTTCGCCGTCCAGATCTTCGATGTAGCGGGCTTGAATCGTCCGCAGGATGCCAAGCAAGCGGCCCTGATCCTCGCCGAGGCGCGCCGCAGTGCAGCCGATTACGTGCGCGTCGCCTACTACGCCGCGCTGGCCGGTGACCGCCGGACCTTCGATCTCGCCTCCCGCCAGGCACTGGCCCGCGCGCGCCCCGGCGAACGCCTGCAGGTGAAACAAAGTCTGCGCGTGGCACGCCAAGCGCTCCGATCGCGATAGGGTGGGGCGGTTCGAAGGGAGGGCTTTGATGGACGGTCCCAGCGTCAACTTCGAGCTCGCTGACCACGAGGTCGACGAGGTCACGCACGTGATCGAGCTTGCAGGTGAAGTCGACCTCTATACAGCGCCGGAATTCAAGGAGCGGCTGGTCGGTTTGATCGAGGGTGGAAAGCGGCGCCTCGTCGTCGACCTGACGCGCACCACCTTCATCGACTCGACCACGCTCGGGGTTCTCGTCGGCGGCGTCAAGCGCCTGCGCCCGCTCGGTGGGGCGCTCGCGCTGGTCTGCCGCGACCCCAACATCACCAAGATCTTCGAGATCACGGGCCTCGACCGCGTCTTCCCGATCTACGCGACGCGCACAGAAGCGCTCGCCGGCGTCAGCAGCGCTGCTACCTAGCGCGGCTCGCTTGCCCGCGGCCGTGCGGCGCGCCACCGGCGGCGCGCTTCCGGTGCCGACTAGAATCGCGCGCGGGCCGTTAGCTCAATTGGTAGAGCAGGGGACTCTTAATCCCAAGGTTGCAGGTTCGAGTCCTGCACGGCCCACTGGTCCTTGGTCCTCACGAGCGCCCGGTGCCGCAAACGATCGACTGGAGCAGAGAACTCGCGTCCCTTGACGGGCGCCTAGTCGCTGCCGATCAGGCGACGATCCCTGCTACCGACGAGGGCCTGCTGCGAGGCGACGGCGTCTTCGAGGTCGTGCGTGTCTATCGCGGGCGGCCCTTCGCGTTGGCCGATCACCTGGTCCGTCTCGAGCACTCCGCGCGCAACCTGCGGCTCGGCGTCCCGATCGATCGGCTGGGCCTCGAGCGGCGCATCGCCGAGCTCCTGGAGCGTCGCGACCCCGCCGGTTTCGACGGTGCCCTGAGGATCGTGGTGACGCGCGGCGGTCACGAGATTGTGTTGACCGAGCCGATCGAACAGCACCCTCCGAGCATCCGCTTGGCGCTGGTCGTCTACGCGCCGACGCGCATCCTCGACGGCGTCAAGTCGCTCTCCTATGCCGCCAACATGCTGGCCGGGCGGATCGCGCGCGAACGCGGCTTCGACGAAGCGCTGCTGGTGACGCCGCACGGCCGGATCCTCGAGGCGCCTACCGCGTCGTTCTTTTGGGTCGACGAGCAGGGCCTGCTGTGCACACCGCCGCTCGACGACCACATCCTTGCCTCGATCACCCGCGATCGACTACTGCGCCTTTTCGAGGTGAGTGAACGGCACTGCACCCGCGCCGACTTAGCGACCGCCCGCGAGGCCTTTCTCGCTTCGACTACGCGCGAGGTGCAGCCGGTCGCGTGCGTCGAGGAGCAACGCTTCGCGGCGCCGGGCCCGATAACTCGGGAGGCGCAGGCGAAGCTGACGCGGCTGATCGCTGACGAGCTCGCGGCGTGAGCGAGCGGCGAAGCCGACCGCGGGTCGTTACCGTCGTCGGCAACCGGCCTCAGTTCGTCAAGGCCGCGGCGGTTTCGCGCCTGTTGCGGGAGCGCGTCGACGAGGTGCTGGTGCACACCGGTCAGCACTACGACGCCGAGCTCTCGGACGTCTTCTTCGACGAACTCGATCTGCCCGCGCCGGACCACTACCTCGGGGCCGGCGGCGGCAGCAACCTCGAGCAGTTGGCGCGCATGTTGCCGTCGCTCGAGGCGCTGGTAGCGGATCTTGCACCCGATCTCCTGCTCGTTTACGGCGACACCAACAGCACGCTTGCCGGCGCGCTCGCCGCTCGTGCTGGTGGGATCGCGCTCGCTCACGTCGAGGCGGGGATGCGTTCGTTCGATCGCGCGATGCCGGAGGAGACGAACCGCGTGTTGACCGACCACGTGAGCGACCTGCTCTTCTGTTCGACGGAGACGGCGGTCGAGAACCTCGCTAGGGAGGGTCTGCGGCTCGGCGTCCATCTGGTGGGCGACGTGATGGCCGATCTCCTGCTGGCCTCGGCGGATCGCGCCGAGAGCTGCTCGCGGGCGCTCGAGGAGCGCTCGCTCGAGCCCCAGCGTTATCTGCTCGTGACGGCGCATCGAGCCGGCAACGTCGATGACGAGCATCGGCTTAGGGCGCTTGTCGAGCTGCTCGAGTCGTTGCCCTTGCCAGCGGTCGTGCCGCTGCACCCGCGCACGCGCACCCGCCTTGCGCGCCTCGGACTTGCGGAGCGCCTAGCCCAAAACCCGCACCTGCGCATCGAGCCGCCACTTGGCTACCTCGACTTCATCCGACTGCTGCGCAACGCCCGCGCCGTGCTGACGGACTCGGGCGGAGTACAGAAGGAGGCGTACCTGCTGGGCACCCCCTGTTTGACCCTGCGCGAGCGGACGGAGTGGGTGGAAACGGTTGCCGCCGGCTGGAACACGCTGGTCGGACTGGACCGCGACCGTGCCCTCGCCGCTTTGCAGCGTCGCCCGCCCGCGACCCGCCCCGAGCTGTACGGGGGAGGGCGAGCGGCCGAGCGCATTCGCGAGATCATCTGCGCTTACACTGGCGCGCCATGAAGGTCGGGGTCGTCGGTCTCGGCTACGTTGGCTTACCCTTGGCAGTAGCGGTGGCCGAGGCCGGCCACGAGGTGGTCGGCGTCGATGTCGACCAGCGACTCGTCGAACGCCTCTCGGCCGGCGAGAGCCACGTCGTCGATGTCCCCTCCGAGCGCCTGCGCGCGCTCGTCGGCCGCTTCTCGGCGACCGCTCACTACGACGCGCTGAGCGACTGCGAGGTAATCGCGATCGCCGTCCCCACCCCCTTGACGCGCAATCGCGAGCCGGATCTCGGGGCGCTCACCGCAGCTGGTCGCGCGCTCGCGGGAGTGATCCGACGGGGTCAGCTGGTGGTCCTCGAATCCACCACCTACCCCGGCACCACGCGCGAACGCCTGGTCCCGCTACTCGAGGAGTCCGGTCTTGCCTGCGGGCGCGACGTCGCTGTCGCCTACTCGCCGGAACGCGTCGACCCGGGACGCACCGACTACACGTTGCGCAACACACCGAAGGTCGTCGCCGGCCTCACCGAGCGCTGCTTGCGGCGAGCTTCCGAGTTCTACGGGACGGTTTGCGAGCAGATCGTGGAGGTGTCGAGTCTCGAGGTCGCGGAGCTGACAAAGCTGCTCGAGAACGTCTTCCGCTCGGTGAACATCGCGCTGGTCAACGAGCTCGCGATCCTCTGTGACCGCATGGGCATCGACGTCTGGGAGGTCGTGGACGCGGCGGCCACCAAGCCGTACGGCTTCATGCGCTTCGAACCGGGACCTGGGATGGGCGGTCACTGTCTGCCGGTCGACCCCTTCTACCTCGCTTGGCGAGCGCGCGAATTCGATCTCCAGACCGAGTTCATCGAGCTCGCTGGCGAAGTCAACCAACGCATGCCGTACTTCTGCGTCGAACGCATCGCACGAGCTCTCAACGGTCATCAGAAGCCGATCAGCGGCTCGCGGATCCTGATCGTCGGCGTCTCGTACAAGGCGGGGGTTGGCGACTTGCGGGAGTCGCCAGCGCTCAAGATCATGCGGCTGCTTGGCGACCAGGGGGCGGAACTGAGTTACCACGACGACTTCGTCCCGCACCTCCCAGAGTTCGGCTTGCGCTCGCGACCGCTCACGGAGGCGTTGGCGGAGGGCGTCGACTTGGCGGCGATCGTGACCGCCCATCCAGGGGTGGACTTCGGACTGATCGTCCGGGAAGCCCCGCTCGTTGTCGATTTCCGAGGCGTGACGAGGGGCATCCGGGCGGAGAACCTGGTGCGGCTGTGAGTGGCGTGCGCAAGGCCGACGGCGGCAGAACCGTCACCGTCGGGGTAGTCGGACTCGGCAACTGGGGGCCCGGTTTGGCGCGCAACTTCGCGACCATTCCGGGCTGCGAGTTGCGCTGGCTGTGCGACCGTGACGCCGCGCGACTGGAGCGCTGGCAGCGCCACTTTCCGGAAGCGCGTACGACGACCCGCATCGAGGATCTGTACGAGGACGAGAGGCTCGACGCGCTGGCGATCGCCACCCCCGTACCGACCCACGCCGACCTCGCGCTGAGCGCGTTGGCCGCCGGCAAACACTGCTTCGTGGAGAAGCCACTCGCTCACGACCTGGCGTCTTGCGAGCAAGTCGTGGCCGCGGCTGCGCGGATGGAGAGGATCGTGATGGTCGGGCACTTGCTCGAGTACCACCCGGGAGTGGTGAAGCTGCGCGAGTTGATCGCCGCCGGCCATCTGGGCGAGTTGCGCTACGTCTACGGTCAGCGAACCAACCTTGGGAAGCTACGTGCCGACGAGAACGTCCTGTGGTCGCTCGGTCCGCACGACGTGTCGGTGGCCTTGGCCTTGGTCGGTGAGGAGCCCATCGAGTGCCGCGCGGTCGGCGAGAGCTACGTACGCAAGGGGGTCGAGGACGTCGTCTTCTGCTACCTGCGCTTCCCCTCGGGGGTTGCCGCGCATCTACATCTGTCGTGGCTCGACCCGCACAAGCAACGCCGCTTGACGGTGGTCGGCTCGCAACGGATGGCGACCTTCGACGACATGGAGCTCGAGCGCAAGGTCACGGTCTACGACAAGGGTTTCGATCAGGACTTCGCGAGTTACGGCGAGTACATCGCGCGCAGCGGCGACATCTGGAGCCCCCGCATCTCCAACGAGGAGCCGCTGCGTGTGGAGTGTCGCCACTTCGTCGAATGCATCGCCGAAGGCCGGCGCCCGCGGACCGACGAGCACTCCGGTCTGCGGGTGGTGCGCGTACTCGAACGTCTGCAACGAGAGCTGGAGCGAACGCGGCGCGAGGCGGTACTCGCGGCGACCGCACTCACGCCCGCCGCACGCGAGACCGGTGATGCCCGCTAACCGGCCCGACTGCCCCGACGATCAGCCGGCTCGGGCAGGCGGCGAGGTCGCGGGCGCGCCCGCGTTCATAGCCGACGGTGCGGAGATCGGACCGGATTGCGCGATCGGCGCGTTCGTCGTCGTGCACGCCGGTGTGCGTCTCGCTGCGGGCGTGCGATTGCAGGCCGGGGCGGTCGTCGGCAAACCGGTCGCGCTTGGTGTTAGTTCGCGCAACCGTGCACCTCTGCCTGATTGCACCGTGGTGGGCGAGGGCACGACGATCGGGGCGGGCGCGGTGGTGGTCGAGGGAGCGACGATCGGCAGTCGCTGCCTGATCGCCGATCAGGCGCACGTGCGCGAGCGCGCGCGGATCGGCGACGAGACGGTGGTCGGCAGAGGCACCGCGATCGACTGTGACGTGGTGGTCGGCAGGGGCGTGCGCATCCAAAGCAACTGCTACATCGCCGCCACCGCGGTCGTCGAGGACGACGTCTTCCTCGGCCCAGCTGTCACATTCGCCAACGACCGCACCGCCGGCCGCCGCCCAGCGGGGGAACCGCTGCGTGGCCCGGTGGTCAGAAGACGCGCCCGGATTGGAGCGGGCGCCGTGATCATGCCGGGTGTCGAGATCGGCGAGGATGCGTTCGTCGGTGCCGGTGCGGTGGTCACGCGAGACGTACCTGCCGGTGTTGTGGTGGTGGGTGTGCCCGCGCGGCCGCTGGCGGCCAACGAGGGCTGAAGCCTGCGTCGCTAGGCGACGGCGGCGCTCGACCGTTCGGCTGCGCGTGTCCAGATCATCTGTTCGCGACCCGGTCCGACGCCGACCATCACCACCGGTACCCCAATGTGCTCCTCGACGAAGTCGATGTAGGCGCGCGCAGCTGGCGGCAGTTCCTCGATCGAGCGAGCGGAGCTGATGTCCTCGTGCCACCCCTGCATGGCGACCAGTTCCCCCCGCGACTTGTGCAGCACGGACTGGTGGTAGGGGAAGGAGTCGAAGCGAGCCCCGTCGGGGCCGCGATAGGCCGTCGCCACGTAAAGCGGGTCGATGCCGGTGAGTACGTCGAGCTTCGTCAAGACGAGGCCGGTCAGGCCGTTGATGCGCGCAGCGAAGCGCAGCGCCACGAGGTCCAGCCAGCCGGTGCGTCGGGGTCGCCCGGTGGTGGTACCGAACTCGCCACCGCTTTCCCGTAGACGCTCGCCAAGGTCATCGTCGATCTCTGTTGGGAAGGGACCTGCTCCAACGCGCGTGCAGTAGGCCTTGGCGACGCCCCAGACCTCGTCGATCGCGCGCGGGCCAACGCCGGCCCCCACACAGGCCGCACCGGCGACCGGGTTGGACGAGGTCACGAACGGGTAGGTGCCGTGGTCGATGTCGAGCATCGTTCCCTGAGCGCCTTCGAAGATCACTTGCTTACCGTCGTCGAGCGCCCGCCAGATGAGCGGCGGGGTGTCGGCGATGTACGGCTCGAGGCGATGCCCGAAGGCTCGGTACTCCTCGACCATCGTGTGCAGATCGAGCTGCGGATCCTTGGCGTAAGGACGCAGCATCAGCCGCTTCGGCTCCATTGCGGCGACGATCTTCTGCTTGAGGATCTTCTCGTCGAGCAGGTCTTGTACGCGTATCCCGAGCCTCGCCGCCTTGTCCGCGTAGCAGGGTCCGATGCCGCGACGGGTGGTGCCGATTTGATACTTGCCGAGCCGTGCTTCGCCTGCCTGGTCGAGCAGCCGGTGGTAGGGCATGATCAGGTGGGCGTTGGCCGAGATGCGCAGGCCGGTGATGTCGACACCGCGTCGGCGTAGCCCATCGAGCTCGTCGATCAGCACGCGCGGGTCGATCACAACGCCGTTCCCAATCAGGCAGAGCGTGCCCGGGTAGAGAATCCCCGAGGGGATCAGGTGGAACTTGAAGACCTCGCCGTCACGAACGATCGTGTGCCCGGCGTTGTTGCCGCCCTGGAAGCGCACGACCATGTCCGCCCGTTCGGCGAGCAGATCGGTGACCTTCCCCTTTCCCTCGTCGCCCCATTGGGCGCCGACTATCACGAGGCTCGGCATCGCGCTGCCAGTCTAGGGCTCGTTGATCACACGGGCCGTGGGTGGCCTGCCGCGTGCTCTTCGGAAGCGTGCTGCGCCGCCGCCTGCTCGGGCGGTTCGTCACCGGGAACCTCGAAACGGATGCGGCGGTCTGGCCCGTGCATCGGCAGCGGATCGCCGCAGATCTCGACTAACCGGGAGATCGTTCGTCTCCCGATCTGCGCGCGCAGGCGCGCCAGCATGTCCTCGCCGGCATCGAGCGCCTCGAGGCGATCGCAGATGCGTTCCAAGCGCTCAAGTACCTCGAAGGCGCGCTCCGGCATCATCGGGTCGTCCAGCGCTGCTCGCAGTCGCGCCGCCTGAGCGCGTAGCTCTTCAAGCGGTGCGCTCGGCGGACGGTCCGGCGAGTTGGTCGTCACGACGATTGAGCGGCGGTCCTGCCAGCGCTCGTTGACAAGCGAGTACAGCTGCTCTAGCACCCACTCCGTCTGCCGTTCCGCGCCGAGATCGTCGAGCACTAACAGATCGACTTCGCACAGCCTGCGGAAGAGCTCCAGGTAGGAAGTGCCCGCGCCCTCGAAGGTCTGCCTGATGCGCGCCAGTAGCTGCGGCACGGAGTAGATCGCGACCGAGCGATCGGCGCGCTCGGCGTGCATCGCTACCAGCATCGCCAGCGAGGTTTTGCCGGTGCCGACGTCACCGTGGAACCAGAGACCGCGACCGGCATCGAGATTCTCGTCGATCCGTTCGCAGAACTCGCGCACGTGGTCGACGATCGTCGGGTCCAAGTCGCTGATCGGCCGGCGCTCGAACGACAAGCCGCGGAAGCGTCGCGGGATCGTCGTGCCTAGGAAGCGGCCGGCGCTGCGAGCGATTCGACGCTCGCGGCACCCGCACGGCGTCGCCGAGCGCCCGTCCTCGGCTAGCAGCCATCCGCTGCCGTCGCACCGTCCAAGTGGGCAGTCGCGCTCCGGCTTGTCGACAGGCTTTAAGTGCCCGGCACCACGCATCGACTCACGAACCCTGTGCCGGTGAGAGCGCGTCAGCGGCCGGGACCTCGCGCTCGCGGTAGATGTTCGCGAAGCGCGGGTACTTCGGCAGGAACGTGAGGGTTACCTCCCCGATTGGTCCGTTGCGGTGCTTGGCGACGATCAGGTCGGCCTCGCCGGGGCGTTCCGAATCGGGGTTGTAGTACTCGTCGCGGTAGATAAAAAGCACCAGGTCGGCGTCTTGCTCGACCTGTCCTGATTCACGCAGGTCCGAGAGCATTGGGATCGGCGGGTTCCGCGATTCGACGGCCCGCGACAGCTGCGAGACGGCGATAACCGGCACCTCGAGCTCGCGCGCGAGGATCTTGAGCCCGCGACTGATTCGCCCGACCTGCTCGACGCGGCTGTCGGCCGTCGAGTCCGGCCGAACGAGCTGCAGGTAGTCGACGATCACCAGTCCCAGCCCGTGCCGGGCCTTCAACCGCCGTGCCTTGGCGCGGATCTCAAGCACGCTGATGTCGCTCGAGTCATCGATGAACAACGGTGCTTGCGCGAGCTGCTCGACGGCTCGCAGGACCTTCGGCCAGCGATCCTCCTTGACACGGCCCTTGCGCAGCTCATCGCTCGAGAGGCGTGCCCGAGAGGCAATGAAGCGGTGCGCGAGCTCCGTCTCCGACATCTCGAGCGAGAACAAGGCGACCGGCACCTTGGCGTCGACCGCCGCGTTCTCGGCGATGTTCGTTGCCAACGCCGACTTACCCATTGACGGACGCGCGGCGAGGACGATCAGGTTCCCCGGTTGGAAGCCGCCGGTGAGCTCGTCGAGATCGCTGAACCCGGAGGGCACACCGGTGAGATGAACGCCCTTGCGCGAAAGCTCTTCGAGTTTGTCGACCTCCTCGTGGAGGACGTCCTCGAGCGAACGCATCTCGCCGCGACCTTCGTCGTGCCCGATCCTGAACAACAGGCTCTCGGCCCAAGAGATCAGTTCGCGGGGGTTGCCCGGCTCTTCGAGCACGCGGCGCTGGATTTCCTGAGCGGTTTCGAGCAAGCGCCGGAGCTGGGCATGCTGCTTGACGATGCGCGCGTAATCCAGGTACGCACCGAGCGACGGTACGACGGCAGGTAATGAGTGCACGTACTCCTCGCCACCGACACGCTCAAGATCGCCGTTCCGGCGCAAGTCGTCGCAGACGGTGACGGTATTGACGGCCTCCGGCTCCGGCCGCTCCTTGAGCCGGATCATCGACTCGAAGATCAGCCGGTGGCGCGGGCGGTAGAAGTCGTCGGGGCGCAACCCGACGTCGAGGAGCACGGCGTCCAGAGCTTGATCGCTAAGCAGGATGGCGCCCAGCAACGAGGCCTCGGCCTCGACGTTGTGAGGGGGAGCCAACGGGGCTGGATCGGGGCTCGCGCTTGCGGCGCCCATCGCGGGCCGCCGCTAGGTCGCCGGGGTAACGATCGTCTTGACCTGCGCGGTGACGCCTTCGGCGACCTCGACCGTCACCAGGTGGGTGCCGGTGGTGCGAATCGGTTCCTCGAGGCGCACCTTGCGCCGGTCGATCTTGATGCCCCGCGCTTCTCGAATCGCATCGACGATCTCCTTTGCCGTCACCGACCCGAAAAGGCGACCGTCATCACCCGCCTCGTGAGGGATTGTGAGCACCGTGCGACGCAAAAGCGCAGCGGTTTCCTCGGCTCGCTCAACAGCTTCGCGGCGCGCCCGCTCCTCTGCTTCGCGGCGTCGTTGCGCCTCGGCGATCAACGCCGGTGTGGCGACCGTGGCGAGCTTTCTGGGTACCAGGAAGTTCCGTAGGTAACCCGGCGCGACGTCGACCACGTCGCCGCGGTCGCCCAAGCCTTCGACGTCCTTGATCAGGATCGCCTTCGCCACGATCTCGCTGCTACTTCTCGATGACGTACGGCAAGAGCGCCAGCTCGCGCGCACGTTTGATCGCGCGGGCCAGCTGAGCCTGATGGCGGCGGCAGCAGCCAGTCACGCGGGACGAGCGAATCTTGCCCTTGTCGCTCAAGAAACGGCGTAGCGCCTCGGCGTTGCGGTAGTCGACGACGTCGATCTTCTCGCGGCAGAACGGGCAGGGCTTGCGCCTCGTCGGGGCCGCTCCACTGCGCTTGTCACGTCTCCGCTTCTGTCGCTGCTTTTTGGCCACCTGTTGACTTATCCGATTCGAAAGGACGGACGTGAAAAACGGTGGCGCTGCTCAGAAAGGAA
The DNA here is from genome assembly GCF_900108055.1 of Thermoleophilum album. Classification (GTDB taxonomy): domain Bacteria; phylum Actinomycetota; class Thermoleophilia; order Solirubrobacterales; family Thermoleophilaceae; genus Thermoleophilum; species Thermoleophilum album. Next base: position 708,104 of record NZ_FNWJ01000001.1, read on the forward strand.
TGTCGTCGTCGCCAGCGCCTACCCCCGCCGGCGCCTCTTCGAAGTCTGAGGTGTCGGCGGGAATACCCCCCTCGGACTCGAAACGACCGCCACTCTCCGCGGGATCCCGCGAGCCGAGGAACTGGACCGAGTCAGCGATGATATCGATTGCTTGCCGCTTGTTGCCGTTCTGATCGACCCATTCGCGCCACTCAAGCCGACCATCGATTGCCACCGGGCGCCCCTTCTGGAGGTACTGGGCGCAGTTTTCGCCCTGCGCGCCCCAGACAGTTACGTCGAAGTAGTTCGGCTTGTCGATCCAGTTTCCCGTGCTCGGGTCGCGTCGCCTCGTGTTGCAGGCGATCCGGAGCTTGCAAACGGAAGTCCCGCTGGGAGTTGCCCGCAGTTCCGGATCGCGAGTGAGATTGCCGGTTATGACGACTCGGTTGATGTTGGTAGCTGCCATCGCTGCCTGCCTCCTGGCTGCTTGCTCGTCTTCTCGAAGCTCCTGCCGACGCCCGTTTCCGAGGTTAACCGGACGCTCGGCCGGGACCGAGGAGCGACCGACCCTTTGCCGCTCGAGTCCTCGCTCGTTGCGCGAGAAATCCGCCGACCCGCGAGTCGGGCTCCCCCTAAATAAGGGCGAACACGATTGCTCTCGCCCCCGTGGTCGGGCGCCCGGCTCGCGCCCGCAGCTCAGGCAGCTCGGGCTGCCCTGCGCTCGCGGCGCCCGCCCTCACGTTCCCTCGCTCCCTGATCGGGTCGGGGCGCATCGGGCGAGAGATGTCCGAGCTTGACGAGACGGTGCCGGAGCAGACCCTCGATGATCCGAAGCTCGCGCGGGAGGTCGCGCACGCTCGCGGGATCGTGGGCGCGAAACTCCAAGAGCACATAGTGCGCCTGCGGGCGGTGCTTGATCTCGTAGGCGAGCTTCCGCAACCCCCAGTCGTGTTCGGCGAGCAGCTCGCCACGCGTAGTGACGAGCTCGCGAACACGTTCTACGAGCCCTGCTCGGGCCTCCTCGTCGAGCTCCGGATCGATCAGCAACACGAGTTCGTAGTCAGTTGCCATCGGCGCCGCCGGACCTTAGCAGGGGCTGCTAGTTGGGTGTAACTGGGGGCGACCGCCGCAAGCTGCGCCCTTTAAAGAGAAAGTGGAAGGGCGCACGGTCAGAAAAGTGCGATGGGGAAACCTCGCGCGCGTCGCCGCCTGCTTGGCTGGCGTCGCCCTGCTGGCGAGCGGCCTCTCTGGTCCGGCGAGAGCCCCCGATCGCCAGCTACCGGACCTCGTGCCGCTTGCTCCCGAACGGCGCAACCACGAGCCGAAGTTGGCGCAAGCGGCAGGTAGGCGCGACGGTGCTGGACGCGGCGAGCAAGCGCGTCGGCCCCGACCTGCCCGTCGGCCGCGACGCGCGCCCCCGCGCCGTCGAGGGCAGCGGCAGCGCTCGGAGGTAGCAAGACGACGCCTCGCTCGCGCTCGTTTTGGGGATCAGCTACGAGGCGTGGTAGCGGTGCGGAGGCGGCGGGTCGTGGTGTCCGTCCCGGACCAGCGGGCCCCAGCGCCGGCGGTCTTTTCGCGGCCGGGTCGACAAAAGCCGCGCGCCGACAGCAGCGGGCCGAGCGGCAGGCACTCGCTCGGGCGCGACGAGCGCGTACAAGTCGAGCGCGAGTTCGGGTTCGAGCAGCCTTGATCAGTGCGGTCGCGCAGCGAGCGGGTCGCGTCCCGCGCGCTTCGCCTCGATGTCGGCCAATTGGTCGTCGACCCAGTGTCCGGGATCCCGCGCGGCGATGATCCGCTTCAGCCCCTGCGCCCGCCAGGCGCGCTCCTCGGCGGACATCGTCAGCGCACGGTGGATTGCGTCGGCCTGCTCCTGGACGTCAAAGGGGTTGACCGACAAGGCGAACTCGGCGAGCTCCTCGTGGGCGCCCGTGTTCTCGGAGAGCAGTGAGACACCGTTGCGCTCATTAACCAGCGGGCCCTCCTTGGCGATCAGGTTCATCCCATCCCAGATCGCGTTGACGATCAGCAGGTCGTAGTGCTTGTAGGCGGCTATTGCCTCCTCCAGGTTCTCGCGCAGGCGCAGCTCGATCGGCATCCAGTCGGTCGTTCCGTGGCGGTGGTTAACGACCGCTACCAGGGCCTCGATTCGCTCGAGGTACTCGCGGTACTCGGGCACGTCCTGGCGCGATGGGATCAAGTGAGCAATGAAAGTCACCTGCTCGCGGAACTCGGGGTGCTGCTCGAGGAACAGGTCGAACGCGGTGAAGCCACGCAGGATGTTCTTTGAGAGGTCGGCGCGGTCGACCCGCAAGATCAAGTGCTCGCGTCGTCGACGCAGGATCTCCCGCTCGTACTCGTGGACCGCCGGGCGCTGGGCGGTGCGCTGGAAGGTCTGAGCCGAAATCGGCAGGGGGTAAGCGCGCACCCACACCTCGCGGCCATCGGGCGCGCGCACGACGCCAGCCTCCATGTCTACCTCGAGTCCGAACAACTCGTGGCAGCAGAGGAGAAAGTTGCGGCGGTAGGCGCGCGTATGGAAAGCGACGATGTCGTTCGCGAGCACCCCCTCGTAGATGTCCTCGCGGATATCGGCCGGTAGCACACGCCAGGCATCGGGCTGCGTCCACGGGATGTGCACGAAGTGGTGGAGAAAAAGATCGGGCCGCTCGCGCCGGATCACCTTGGGCGCCACGTAGAGGTGGTAGTCGTGGAGCATCACCACCGCTTCGTCGAACGCGCGCGCCTCGTCGAGCACCGCGGCCGCCAGGTCCTCGTTGACGACGCGATATCCGTACTCGTAGGCCTCTACCTCAGCTCGCCGGATCTCCGGGGCGTTCGAGAGATCCCAGAGATAGTGCTGGATGAACCACAACAGCGGGTTGGCGATGACGTTGTAGAAGCGGTCGTAGGCGGTCGGGTCGGACACCACGAGCCGGATCCGGTACGAGACGTCGTCGAGTTCGACCGTGAACGCTCCACCGCCGTGGCGCTCAGCGACCTCGGCGTCCTCCTCGGACATCGCCGATGCGATCCACAGCGCGTCGCGGTGGTGGACGAGTCCGGTCAGGGCCGTAACCAGTCCGCCACCCCCTCGCCGCGGCCTGAGCGTGCCGTCCGTCGCTCGCTCGAAGGTGCAGGGTCCGCGGTTCGAGACGAGGATCAGCGGTGTCCGTTCGCTCACGCCTGCTTGAAGATACGCAACCAGTCGCGCAGCAGGCGAGGCGTCAGGAAGTTGGCGCGTACGTGCTCCTTGCCGGCCAGGCCGAGGCGGCGTCCGAGCTCGGGGTCGCGGAGGATCCGCAGCGAACGCTCAGCGCACTCCTCAGGTGTCGAAACCAAGAAGCCGGTGCGGCCGTCGATCACCTGCAGCGGGATCCCGCCGACGTTGCCCGCGACCATCGGCCGCGCCTTCCACAGGCCTTCGGATACGGTCAGCCCGAAACCCTCGCGGATTGACTTTTGCACGAGAACGTCAGCTTGCGATTGGAAGGCGTTGACCTCGATCGCGCCCACGTTGTTGAGGTTGTTGAGGATGTGGATATCGGGATCGCCGTCGGCGTAGGCGACTGTCCGGTTGTAGAACTCCCAACCCTCCGGATCGTCGGTCGCCATCGAACCGACCAATGCCAGCTGAACTGCGGGCATCTCGGCGCGCACCTGGCGGTAGGCGTCGATCACGCCGATCGGGTCCTTCCATGGATCGAAGCGCGAGACCTGGCACATCAACGGCCGGTCGACGTCTAGTCCGAACTGCTCGCACACAAACGCTGCGTCCTCGGGCGAGAGCCGCATGTTCTTAGGCGAGAGGGGATCGATTGCCGGGGGGGAGATGTGTACCGGGCGGCCGGGCCGCGCTCGTAGCTCCTCGGGCACGTAGCGATCAAGGTGGAAGACCGCGGCGTCGTAATCGCGCACGAGCGGGAGGAGCCGCTCGAGCGCCGAGCGGTTCGGCTCCGACAGGTCGATGTGGCACTGCCAGATCCAACGCTTGGCCTTCTCGGGCACGTAGTTGCGAACGCCCGCCGGCTGCGGATCGTGAACTACCACCACGTCCCAGCCGTCGGCTAGCTGCTCGGCGTTCAAGCGGTTGTAATGGTCGTAGATCTCCCACTCCTCCGGGGTGGGGGCGTCGGGGCTTCCCTGCAGTGCGTTGTGCAGGCGTTTCGTGACGTTGTAGAACTCCTCGCGGCCGAGCATCACGTGCCACTCGCAGTGCAGACCGACGTCGCTCATCAGCGGCACGAGGGTGTAGAGGATCTCGGCCACGCCGCCACCGAACGCAGTTGCCGAGAGGTGCAGGACACGCTTGCCTTCGAGCCCGTCGGCGAGCGAGCGAATCTCCTCGACCAGCTGGCGACCGACAATGTGGGTGTAGTCGGCGAGGTTCTTGTGGCCAACGGCTACGTGCTGGAGCATTGCTTCCTCGTGTTCGGGGCTTTCGAAGGTCGCGTCCGGCTGGGCGAGACGCGCAAGCGTAGCCTGCGGCTGCGACTAGCGGCGCCGGAGGTGCTTGACGAGGGTCAGCCCGCGGTCGGAGACTTCGAACTCATCGACGGTCGCGGCGATCAAGGCCTGTGCTAGCTCCGGCAGTGGCCGAGGCTGGCGATCGTCGCGGGCGGTAATTTCGATCCGTAGTTCCTCGCCGCTGAGCGCATAGCTGATCGCGAGCGTTGGTTCTCCGTCGTCGGTCTGGCTCGGATGGTCGTCCGGATCCATGAAAGCCCCGGCCGCTTCCGTCACTGCCAGTTTGAGGTCGGCGACCTCCGCTAAGTCGAGATCGGCTGCCCGACAGATGGCGGCCAACGCGAGGCGGGTCAGCAAGAGATAGTCCGAGCGCGGGGGGATCGTGAGCTTGACGTCACGGCGCCTTGGCGCACTCGACCTGGCCGCCTGTTCGCCGATCTCCGCCACCGTTTCTCTAGGTACCCATCGGCGGTCTCCGCGACGCCGTGAGGGGCGATCGCGATCCGTCTCGGCGCGCAGTCGCCCGATCCGCCGGAGCCAACGGCAGCGTGACCTCGAACTTGGTCTCCCCGCCGCCGCTTCGGACGTGGATGCGTCCGCCCATGCGTTCGACCAACTCGCGCGCGATCGCGAGCCCGAGACCGGCGCCTCGGCTGGTGTCCCCGCGGGTAAACGGTTCGAACACGCGCCGTACGAGGTCTGGCGGGACGCCCGGGCCGTTGTCGATCACTCGCAAGTAAGCCCGTTCGCCACCAAGGCTTCTACCGACCGAGATCCGCACCCGCGTTCCTGGTGGTGTGTGACGGATAGCGTTGTCGAGCAGGATGCGCAGAACCTGAGCGGTGCGCTCGGGATCGCACCAGGCGAGGGTCGTAGCGCCGGCGCGTAGGTCCAAGTGGACGTTGCGCTCGGCAATCGCGGGCTCGAACTCGCTGGCCACCGAGTGCGCGAGCTCGCGCAGATCGGTGAGGGCGGGTTCGAGGTGCAGCTCCCCGGAGTCGATGCGCGAAAGGTCGAGCAAGTCGACGGCGAGTCGCTGCAGCCGCTCGACCTGCTCAGCCATGGTTGCCAAGAACCGACGACGGGTCTCGGGATCCAGCTCCTCGTCCTGTAGCAGCTCGACGAAGCCGCCGAGTGACGAAAGCGGTGTGCGCAACTCGTGCGAGGCGGTGACGATGAACTCGCGGCGTGCTCGTTCCGCTTGCGTGAGTCGCTCCTGCATCTCATTGAAGGCGTTGGCCAGGGCTCCGAATTCGTCATCGCGCTCGACCGGCACCGGCGGCGGCTGGCGGCCGCGAGCGAGCTCGCGCGCCGCTCGCTCGACCGCCCGCACCCGACCCGTCAACGCTTGGGAGACGGCGAGTGCGCCCAAGAGGGCGAACCCCAGCGCCAGCGCGAGCGCGAAAGCACCACGTTCGCGCACAAGCGCCATCGTCCTCGCGACATCGTCAAGCGAGCGCCCATAGACGACGACGTAGCGCCCGCCGAAAGCGTCTTCGAACGGGCGTGCGACCAGCGCCATGCGCTGCGCCCCGCGCCCGCTCACCAACGCGACCTGCCGGTTCTCCGAGAGGGCGATGCTGGCTGCTCGTGCGAATTGCGCGGGCGGTGCGGAAAGGGATTCGTCAACTAGCGACGGCGTTGATCCACGGGTGCCGCCTGCGTCGGCGCGGAAGATTGCAACGCGCGCTTCGAACGACTCCGCGAGTTGGTGAATCGTTCGACTCGCTTCGCTCGTTCCGCTCGCGCGCATCGTCTCGGACAGTCGAGGGGCCGTCAGTGCCATCGCGCGCTCGAGTTGCTCTAGGCGATTGCGCTCCAGGGTCGAGGCGAGCTCGGGGACGATCCCCAAGTAGGCGATCGCGAAGGCACCAGCACAGACCGTGGCGATCAAGAGCACGACGCGGGCGCGCACCGACAGGCCGCGCCGCCCACGACGCCTACCTCCCGAGCGCTCGGTGGTGGTGCTCACGTTTCGTTAAGGGCGGCTTGTCGCCTGAAGCGATAGCCGACGCGCCGAACTGTCTCGATCAGCTCAGGGTTGGCGGGATCGCGTTCGATCTTTTCGCGAAGGTGACGTACGTGTACGTCGATCGTGCGTGGGTCGCGGTAGGAAGAGGTCCCGAAGATCGCTGACAAAAGCTGCGACCGCCCAAGCGCCACCCCGGGTCTCTGGGCCAACGCCACGAGCAGCTCGAACTCAACGTAGGTCAGGCGAACGGGGTGTCCGCGCACGGTCACCTCGCGGCGGTCGAGGTCGATCACCAGTGGGCCGCGCTGGAGCACACCCCGCGCCGGCTCGTCGAGGGTCTTGCGCGTGCGACGCAGCACCGCCCGCACGCGGCTGCGGAACTCGCGCAAGGAGAACGGCTTGGTGATGTAGTCGTCGGCGCCGAGCTCCAGCCCCGTCACCTTGTCGCGCTCGTCGCCACGGGCGGTCAGCATCACGATCGGCACCTCGCTGATCGCCCGAATACGGCGGCAGACTTCGAGGCCATCGAGTCCCGGCAGCATTAGATCCAGCACGACGAGGTCAAACTCTCGTTCGCGCAGGAGAGCCAGCGCTTCGCGGCCGTCGAAGGCCGAGACGACCTCGTAGCCGTCGCGCTTTAGGGGAAACGCGAGAAGCTCCTGGAGCGAGCGCTCATCGTCGACCACCAGGATCCGCGCGTTCGGACCCCCCACCGAAGGCCATTGTAGGTTGCGCGCCGGTGCTCGAGCCACGCCTCTACCGGGCTGCGTTGGCACCCGCGGTCGTAGCCGCGGTGGTAGCGATGTTCTCGCTCGCACGCTTGCCGGCGCCGTTCCCCCAAGGTCTCGCCGCCGACGTACTGGTCGACGGACGCCTGGTAGCGCAGGAGGCGGCGCGGATCGCCGCGCGCTTCCCTGACCGGCGGGCGGGCACGGCTGGTGACCAAGCGCTCGCCACGGATCTCGCCGGACGGCTTTCGGAGCTTGGTTTCGACGTGGTTACTGATCGTTTCCAAGCTGCTGGAAAAAGACTCGTCAACGTGGTGGCGCGACGTCCGGGGCGCAGCGAAGAAGCGCTGATGCTGATCGCTTCGCGCGACGCTTGGTCACGGCGCGATCGCGCATCAGCGGCGGACACCGCCGCGCTGCTGGCGATGGCCCAGGTGCTCGCTGGTCGACCAACACACCGTGCGCTGATCATTGCCTCGGTCGATGGGCGTGCGACGCCGGCAGCTGTCGACCGACTGTTGGACACGCTCGCCGGCGAAGGGGCGCTGCCGCGGGCGGCAGTGGCGATCTCCGACATCGGTGTGCCGCGGCGCTTCGGGACTCCGCTCGTCGTGTGGTCCTCCGACGATCGTCGGACCAGCGCCGCACTCGAGCGCACGGCCCGCGCCTCTTTGCGCGAAGAGAGCGACGAAGCGATCCCGAAAGCGAGCACGGCCGGCCAGGTCGCCCGCCTTGCGCTGCCGACGGGGGTCGGGGCGCAGGCCCGGTTGATCGCCGCCGGCGTGGACGCGATCCGCATCTCCGGGTCCGGGGAGCTGGCACCGCCGCCCAGCGATCGGGAGCGGATCGATGCTGACCGCGTCGGCATCCTCTCGCGAACCGCGCTGCGGACCTTGACGGCGATGGACTTGTCGAGTTCGCTGGCTTCCGGACCGGGGAAGTTCGTTTCGCTGCTGGGGCGGGTGCTGCCGGGCTGGGTGGTTTATCTGCTCGCTGGTTCCTTGCTCGTGCCACCACTGCTGGCTGCCACCGATGCCCTCGCGCGGGCCCGCCGACAGGGCCAGCGTGTGCGTCCGGGAGTGGCGCTGGTGCTCGCCTATGCCGCGCCGCTGGTCTGCGCGTTTCTCGTCCTGCGCAGTTTGGCGGCGCTTGGTGCGTTCGGCGATTTGGGCCGCGCCCTCGCCGACCCTAGCTCTGCGCCGCCGTCGCCGTTCGCTGGGCTGTCCCTGCTGTTTGCGCTAGCACTCGCGCTCGTCGTGGCGGTCGCTTTGCGCCCGCTGCGGCGCGGGGCCGGCGTGCCCGGGGCAGGGGTCGGAGTTGCGCTGACTCTGGTGGCAGCCGGCTTGCTCTGCTTCGCGCTCAATCCCTACGCGCTCGTGCTGTGGCTTCCCGCGCTCCACCTCTGGGTTCTGTCGTCGCTAACCGCCGAGCCATCCTCGGCGCGGGCGCCGTTGTGGCTGCTCGGGCTCGGTCTCTTGCTGCCGTTTCTCGCTCTCCTCCACCTCGCCTTGCGCACCGAGCAAGGCGTTCTCGAGAGCGTTTGGTACGCGCTCCTGGCTAGCGCAGGAGCGCTCGATTTCGGCGTCGCATTCCTCTCTGTCTCGATCCTCGCGAGTGGTCTAGCGCTGCACCGTCAGTTGCGGCGCGCCACTTCCTTCGAGCTGCGACGGCCCGTCCGTTAGTCGCGCTCCGGCTTGGCAGCGACGCGACCGTGCTCGAAGCCGTGCAGGTCGCAGCGACAGTGGCCTGAGGCGTCGAAGAAAACGACGCCTGTCCCGACTTCGACGGCGCCGACCCACGTGACTGGGCAATCGGCGGCCGCAAGCGCCTGTTCGACCTCCGCGACCCGGCGGTCGTCGACCGTGAAGAGCAGTTCGTAGTCCTCCCCGGCCGTGGCCGCGAGCTCCTCCGCCGCCAGCCCCCGCGCCGCTGCAACCTCTCTCACCCCTGCCGCCAAAGGCAAGGCGGCGAGATCGATGTGCAAGCGCACGCCGCTGCGCTGCGCGAGCTGGCGGGCATCGCTGGCCAGCCCGTCGCTCAAGTCGATCATCGCCGAGGCGCCGCTCTCAGCCAGTAGGAGCCCCTCGCGTAGGCGTGGCCGCGGACGCTTCAGACGCTGCTCTAGTGCGCGTCGTTGGTCGGCTGCAAGGGGTATTGGCGGTTCGTGGTCGTAGCTCTCGAGCAGAAGGGCGGCACCGGCGGCGCCGAGCGTGCCTGTCACGCCAACGCGTTGGCCCTGTCGAGCGCCGTCGCGGTAGACAAGGCGCTCGGGATTTTCAGCCCAGCCGACGACCGTTACGGTCAGCGCCAATGCCGACGAATCGACAACGTCGCCGCCGGCGATCGTCACACCGTGGTTCTCGGCGAGGTCAACGACGCCGTCGATCAGCTCCCTCGAGAACTCCTCCCGCAGTCGCCCTGGCAGGGCCAAGGCGAGGTACGCCTCGCCGACCTCGGCCCCCATCGCGGCGAGATCAGACAGCGCGGTAGCGAGGGCTTTGTGTCCGATCTCGGCGGGTGTGTAGTGGCTGAGCGTGAAGTGAACGTCCTCGACCAAAGAGTCCGTTGAGATCACGCACACCGGTTTGGCTGCGACGACCGCTGCGTCGTCGCCGATCCCGCGCAACACGCGCCGATCGCGCGGTGGCCCGCAGCGCCGCGCTATCAACTCGATCAGCTGACGTTCGCGCACCGCGTCAGCGCGGCGGGGGTTGTGGCGGTGTTTCGTAGAAACGAGGGTCGTAGCGGCCGGTTGCGCCGCCCGACTGTGGTGCTGCGCGAGGCACGACGCTCGGTGGGGTGTAGGACCGGTAGCTACCGCGGGCGCCCGTAACCGAACGACTGCTCAAGAACGGCGATAGCGAAGGCATGCTCGGCGGCACCGGGAAGTCGCTGCAGTCACCTTTGCGTGCGATCTGCATGTAGTCGTGCCAGATCGCCGCCGGGAAGGTGCCGCCGGCGACCGTAATGCCGTGCACGTTTCTCATCTCGACGAGGGCGTTCGGGTAGCCCACCCAGACCGCAGTCGCGAGCTTCGGCGTATAACCGACGAACCAGGCGTCGTTGTAGTTATCGGTGGTGCCGGTCTTGCCAGCCGCCGGGCAGCCGATGTTGGCGCGGGTGCCGGTGCCGGAGAGCACGTTCTGCCGCAGTATGCGGGTAACGACGTAGGCGGCGCCGGCGCTCATCACGCGCTTGCGTTGGGGCTTACCAAGCTCGTCAACCTTGCCGTTCGGGAAGACGACCTTGAGGATCGCCTCTGGTTCGTTGCGGATGCCGCCGGAGGCGAGCGTCGCGTAGGCGTTCGCCATCTCTAGTGGCGAGACGCCGATACGCAACCCGCCGAGTCCCTCCGCTGGGTAGCAGTCGAGCTTGGTGCGGATACCGAGCTTGCGCGCCTCTTCGCAGACGGCTTTGGGACCGAGGTCGAGGATGAGCTGCGCGTAAACGGTGTTGTCGGAGCGGAGCGTTGCCCGTGTCAGCGTCATCGCGCCGCCGTAGGTGTTGTCGTAGGTCTTTACCTGCCACGGCCCGTAGCCGGGGACCTGCAGGTTCAATGGCTTAGAGACATAGACCGTGCGATCCGGATCGACCCCCCGTTCGACCGCAGCCGCCAACACGAAGGTCTTAAATGCCGACCCCGGTTGACGACGGCCCTGCGCGGCGAGGTTGAAGGTGGTGTCGCGGTAGTTGGAGCTCGCCGCCATCGCGCGGATGTAGCCGGTCGCCGGATCGATCGACACGACCGCTGCCGCTGGGTCGCCGGGGAGGCCAAGCTGTCCTTGTATTGCCCGGCGTGCAGCTTCCTGCAAGGTCGGATCGATAGTCGTGTAAACGCGCAGACCACCACGCCGGAAAACGTTGATTCCGTAGCGCTCGATTAGTCGCTCTTGGACGTAGTCGAAGAAGTACGGTTCGCGCCGCACCGTGTACGTAGTGCCGCGTCGCAGACCGAGCGGCTCGGTCTTTGCCGCCTCCGCCTCCGGCCGCGAGATGTAGCCGAGTTTGGCCATCCGCTCGAGCACCTCGTTACGGCGCTCCAGTGCGGCGCGCGGGTTGCGGAACGGGTTGTAGTAAGAGGGTGCCTGCGGAAGTCCGGCGAGGAGTGCTGCTTCCGGCAACGTCAAATCGCGGGCGTGTTTGGAGAAGAAGGTCTCTGCTGCCGCCTCGACGCCGAGGGCGGTGCGACCTTGGACGGTTCCGTAGGGCACGGTATTTAGGTAGGTGGTCAGGATCCAGCGCTTGGAGCGTCGCTTCTCGAGCTCGGAAGCCAGCTTCGCCTCGCGGATCTTGCGTGCGAAGTTGCGCTGGGGATCCTTGATGTAGAGCGCCCGCACGAGTTGCTGCGTGATCGTCGAACCGCCCTGAACGGTGCGACCCGACTGGAGATTGCGAATGCCTGCGCGCACGATCGCGCCGTAGTCGACGCCGCGGTGGTGCCAGAAGCGCGAGTCTTCGATTGCGACCGTTGCGTCGCGCAGGTGCTTCGGCATTTGGCTCCAGGGGATCGGCGTGCGGATCACGTCCGACTGGACAAAGCCGAGTCGCGACCCGTCGGCCGCGTAAACAACCGAAGTACGACCCTTGTCGATCGGTTTGAGCTCGCTGAGATCGGGCGCCGTCGCGGCGATCGCAAGCACATAGCCGACAAGCGTGATCACGGCGATCCCCGCGCTGAGCAGCAGCACGCTCGCCAAGGCCAACAAGCCCCGGTGCGAGCGCCGTCTGCGCCTCTGTCTGCGTCGGTAGGTCATCGTGAGCGCGGCGCGCCGGATCGCGAACTAGCGGCGCCTGCGCCTCAATCGGCTACCGGCGAGGATACTTCTGGCCCTTTGGCGGGTGGCTCGGTTGCAAGATCAGCAAGCCAGGCTCGCAGCAGCTCGGCGCGCGCCGCCTGCCAGTCGGCTCCTGGCTCCAGTCGCAAGAGCGCTACCAGTTCGACCGCGTCCTTGTCGGTGGCCCCCACTTGCACCTCAAGGCCGCGGCTGCGCGGCAGGCGCGTGGCGCGTTCGAGATCGATGTCGCGAGCGACCCAAACTGCCGCTTCGACGAGTACTCGGCCGCTCCGCAGGGTGTGATTCTCGAGCGGCGTTTGCACCAGTCGCTCGTTGGGCACGAGCAAGCACGCGCCGTCAGCGAGGCGGATGGTGGTGTAGCTGAGGGCCAGGTCCTCGACCTGCCCTCGCCGACCTTCGAAAGACACCACGTCGCCCACCCGAATTGGCTGCGTGATCGCGATCAGGATGCCGGCGATGGCGTTGGCGAGAGTCTGGCGGGCAGCGAAACCGACAACGATGCCGAGCACCGCCGAGGAGGCCAGCAGGCCGGTGGCGAGGCGCCGAACGTCGGGAAACTGAGCGAGCGCCAGGGCCGCGCCAAGCATCACGATCGCGGCGAACACCAAGCGGCGTACCAGGCGTAGCCGGGTGCGCAATTCGGGCGACAATTGTTCGGTGCCGAGGGCGGCACGCAGGCTCCCGGTTCGTCGCGACAGCGCCCGATCGAGCAGCTCCGCTAGCGCCAGCGCGCCCAGGAAGGTGGCGGCTGCCGTGAGCTCGCGCCGATACTCCGCGAAGAACGAGGCGCCCAGGTACAAATCGGGCATGGTGCTGCAGGCTAGAGCGGTCGCGCCGAGGGCGGCTGTGCGCCAGCGGCTGCGCGCTGGTCTGGCAACCGCGCTGAGCAAGCAAGAGTTTCTGTGGGTGATCGCGGTTGTGCTGATTACACGTCTTGTGGTTTGGCTTGTGGCAACCTTCGCGGCGCTGCTCACCGCAGGCCCGGAGGCGGCCGGCTCGCTTGGGGGGCTGAACGCCAGGCGCTTCGACGACCCCACCCTTACGCACCCCTTCGGTGACCCACTTGACCTGCTGCTCGCGCCGCTGGCGCGTTGGGATGCGGTTTGGTACCTGCGGATCGCAGATCAGGGCTATGGGTCCGCCCCCGGTCTAAAAGCTGCGTTCTTCCCGCTGTATCCGCTGCTGGTGAGGATGCTCGGGGAGCTCGGCGGCGGAACTCCGGGTGCCAACTTGCTGGCTGCTTACGTGCTCTCGTTAGCGGCCTTCTGCGCTGGCCTTTGCTGCGTTTACGCACTTGTGCGCCGGAGCAGTGGCAACGCCATTGCGAAGGCGACGGTTCTGTTGATGGCGGTGTTCCCTGGGTCTCTGTGGTTCGGAGTGCCGTACGCGGAGAGCCTGTTCCTGCTGCTGTCGGCGGCTGCCCTGTGGTGCGCTGCCTACGGGAGCCTCTGGTTGGCTGGTGGGCTCGCTGCGGCCGCGGCCGCCACACGCTCGCTAGGGGTTTTGCTGATCGTGCCGTTGGCCCTCTACTGGTGGCGGCGTCGAAGAGTTGGCGAGGTTTCCCGCGCGACCCTCTTGTCGTTGTTGCTCTGCCCACTCGGCCTAGCTGCCTTCGCGCTCGGCTTGTGGGCCGGCGGCGCCGAGCCGCTTGCGTTCGCGCAGATCCAGTCAGCGTGGGCGCGCGAGACGACGGGCCCGGTGTTGGGAGCGTGGCACGGGCTTGCGGCGGCGTGGCTGGGTCTGCGCCAACTCGCCGCGGGTGCCCGCGAGCCGGTCTTCTTCGGTGTAGCAGCGGGTGATCCGTACCGCATCGCGGCGATGAACCTGATGCTCTGCGGCTTCCTGCTGCTGTCGCTGTGGGCGGTCTTGCTCTCGCGACGGCGAGTGCCGCTGCCGCTCGCCGCGTGGTCGCTCGCGGGGCTGCTGTTTGCGATCTCCGCCCCTGCTAAGCCCCAACCGCTGATGTCGATGCCACGGCTCGTCGCTGTCCTCTTTCCGCTGGCGTGGGCAGTCGCCGCGTGGGCCGAAGAGCGCAGGGCGGTGTCAGTCGTGGCGGCATGCGGGGCGATCGGGTTGGGTGCGTTCGCCGCGCTGTACGCCGGCTGGAGTTGGCTTGCCTAACGAGCTACCGCTACCGTGCGCGGCTTTGCTAGCGACGCCGCGTGGGCCGGCACGCGGCGGACGGTTGAGGGCAGTCTCCTTCGATGCGCTAGGCACCCTTCTCGAGCTCGAGCCGCTGGCGCCGCGTCTGCAGCGCGAGCTGGAGAGGCGGTTCGGGCGGCGGCTCGATGCGGAGCGCGTGGCACGGGCTGCGGCCGCGGAGATCGCCTTCTATCGCGCGAACCATTTGGTCGCGCGGGACTGTCGGAGCCTCGAAAAGCTGCGCGAAAACTGTGCCCGCGTGGTCCTTGAGGCGCTGCCCGAATTGCGCCGCGGGGCGGTCCCCGCGCAGCGCCGACTAGGGACCGTGCGCGAGGCGCTGCTGGCGGCAATCAGCTTCCGCCTGGCGCCCGACGCCGTCGCGACAGTGCAGGCGCTGCGGACCCTCGGCTTGCGCGTCGGCGTGACGAGCAATTGGGACTGCGATCTTCAGCGGGTGTTGGGCGAGCTTGGTCTCCGCGAGTTCTTCGACGTAGTCGTGGTGAGCGCAGAGGAAGGCGTAGCGAAGCCCGACCGACGTCTCTTCGAGGTGGCCCACGAGCGCCTCGGTGTGAGGCCCGACGAAGCGCTGCACGTCGGCGACGATCCGTTCGCTGATCTTGCGGGGGCCCGGCTCGCCGGTTGGTCCGCTCTAGTGATCGATCGCGACGGTCGCTATCCGGAGTGCCTGGCGGCGATCCGCACGCTCGCGCAGCTGCCCCCTCTACTCTCGAGGATCTGAGGTTGCCGCGCGTGGAGACAGCACGCGACCAAGTCGATGACGGCGTCGCCACCGATCTGGTGGCCAATAGCGGTGTGCGTTGGCATCCCTGGCAAGCGTTCGCCGCCTTGGTCACTGCCTTGTTGGCGATCACGGTCGCCATCGGAGTGCTCGGATCGATCTTTGGGATCGAGTCGCGAGCGGAGGAGACGACGTCCTTCCGAGTATTCGCGACGCTCGTACAGGAGGCGCTGCTGCTCGCCTTTGCCTACCTCTTCGCGCAGATCACGGGTCCGGTGCGCGCCGCCGACTTCGGTCTGCGTGGCGGTCGCCTAGCGATGATCGCCAAGCGCACGGCGGCAGTGGCGGCTTTGTACTACGCCTTCGCGCTCACCTACGCGGCCGCACTGCGTCCCGATATCGAGCAGACGGTCGCGCAAGACCTGGGCGCACGCGACGGACTCGGCGGTCTCCTGGTCGCCGCCTTTTTGATCGTCGTGGCGGCACCGATCGTCGAGGAGCTGTTCTTCCGAGGCTTCTTCTACCGCGCTCTGCGGGGCCGCTTTTCGGTGGCCATCGCTGCCCCGATCGACGGTCTCGTCTTTGGACTTCTGCACTGGAACTTCGCGAGCGCCGACCAGCTGCTCGTGGTGCCACCGTTGGCGGTCTTCGGGGCGCTCCTCTGCCTCCTCTACGAACGCACAGGAACTTTGCTCGCGCCGATCGCACTGCACGCCTTCAACAACACGCTGGCGCTCTCGACTCAGGCACCGCACGATGCGGTGACGTTCGCGATCGGGGCGCTCATGCTCGTCGTCGCACTCACTGCAGCCCGCGTGGTGCCGAGCGCGCCCGAGTCGCCAACTGGCGTTCGCAGCGCCGGTACGAGCGACGAGGGTCGCGTCTGACGACGCGACCCTCGCGCGGTTCCCGGATCTTCGGTTGTTTCCCTGATCGCTCGAAAAGACGCGAGGCGCCGAACGCTCCCGTTATGGCGCGGGCGCGCTGGTCGAAGCCGCGCCAGAGGCAGGAGCTGGGCCGGGCGCTGGGGCTGGCGCGCCACCCGAGCCCTCAGCGAACCGCTGTTCCGCTGTTGAGCCAGTGCTGCTGACAGCGCTCTGCTGGCTCCCGCCGCCCGAGGTGCTCGTCGGCGCAGGCGCAGGAGCGGTCGCCGGCGCCGGCGCAGTACCGGGTGCGGGCGCGGGTACGGTCGTGGTCGAGCGCGTAGCCGGTGCTTGCCCGGCCTGGCCCGCGCCACCTGAAACCTCGGAGTTGCGCTCGACGGTCGCGCTCGGTGGCTTTGTGCTCGGGGCGTCTGAAGTGCCCGCGGCCGAGTGGCCCGTGCTGCCTGCAGCGCCGTCGTTCGCCGATGCGCTCGCAACGCGCTGCTCGCTCGTCGGGGCGGGCGCGCGCGTTGCGGCTGGGCTGGCTGCGGCAGTCCGTTCGGTTGCGGGCGGTTGGCTCCAGCGGGCGGTCGTGCTGGCCCGGGGGGTGACGCCTCGGGCGAGGTTGCGCGACTTAGTGGGTGAGCGGTGCGCCGAAACGCGGGCGGCACTCCGCACGGGGCTGCTGCCGGCAGCCGCCAAGCGCCCCGCCGGGTCGACCGGTCGGCCGTTCACACGCGTTTCGAAGTGCAGGTGAGGGCCACTGCAGTTGCCGGTGCAGCCGACGTAGCCGATGACTTGCCCGGTCGCCACCCGCTGACCCGAGCGAACAGCGAAACCGCTCAAGTGCGCGTAGCAGGTGGCGAACGTCGCGCTATGGCGCACGCAGACGATGTTGCCGTAGCCGCTCTCGGCGTCCGCGTTTGTGACGGTCCCGCAGGTGAACGCCCGGACCGGTGTGCCCGTCGGTGCGGCGATGTCGATACCGCTGTGGCGATGGCCGGGACGTGGCGCCCCGAAGGAGCTCGTGACGACTCCCTTGACCGGGCGCGTCGTGCTCTCGCAAGAGCCGAGTGCCGGTCCGCTATCGAGGCCCTGTGGAGGCTGGGGTGCCGCGCCACTCTCGTCGAGCGCGGGGCTAGGTGCCGGCGGCGAGTAGTACGCGCCACCGCTCAGCCGTGTCGCGCCGAACCCGGCCTTGCGGGCCCGTCGCTCGAGGCGCCGCTGGAGACGCTCGAGCGGCTTGCGGGGCTGGAACGCCGCCGCGACCGTTACCTCCGCCGACCGGCTCCCCCCATTGCCACCGCTCGCCGCTGCCGGCAGAGCGATGCTGTCTGCGCCGAACAGCGCCGACCACGTGATCGGCCCGACGATCCCGTCCACGGCAAGCCCGTTGCGTAGCTGGAAGGCACGGACTGCGCGCTCGGTCTGAGGACCGAAGATTCCGTCTGCGGCGATCCCTAGGCGGCGCTGGACCTCCGCGACCATCGGACCGGTCGCACCGCGGGCGAGCGGCAGCGCTCCCTCGCGCAGCTCGATCACGCGCCGAGTTGGTGGGGCGTCTCCGGTCTTCGGGTTGCTACCGCGCATCGCCGCCCCGGCGGGAGCGGCGTTGCCAGCGAGTGCGGCAGTGAGCATCGCGACGGAAACTCGCCGGCGCCTGGCTAGCTCGCGACGAGCGACCGGCGCCAACCGGCGTCGCCGAAGCGACCGCTCGAGGTCCCTCTGCCACAGCTCCTTCGAAGCGAGATCTCGCTTCTCTTGCATACCTGGACCACGCTCCCCTTCCGTCGCGGCCTACGGGGTTAGCTGTCGGGCTCGCGCTGGAAGTCGCGCTACGCCGTGCTAAGACGGCGATTCGCCCCCGACCCGTTGGGTCCTTGGGTCCCCCGCTCTCCGCACCTGGTGGCACGAAGACTCGGCCCTGGGCTTGCAAGTCCTGTCTTGTCGATTGCGCTCGAGCGAACCCGAGCGCGACGCGAGCAGCTTAGCGCGTTAGTCAGATCGGTTGGCCGGTTCGCCAGTCACGGATCTCGCGACGGCGTTGCGGCAAAAGGTTCGCCAAGAATCCCAGCAACAGGCCCCAGGTCAAAAGGCCGAGCAGGGCCGGTACCGAACGCGCTACCCAGGGATTGGAGCTGGGCGCCACGCCCACGAAGGGCTTAAGCAGGAAATCGTTGGCGTCCTCGATCACCTCGCGCACGCGACCGTGCTGGCGCTCGCGCTGCCGCTCCGCTGCGGCAGCGGGCGCTGGCGTGCCCGCCTCCTGCTGGAGCTGCGTGAGCTGCTCGTCTCGCCCCTTGGCCCCCTGATCGGCTGCGAACATGGCGAAGCTAAGGACGATCACGAGGCTCGCGCCGATCGCAAACAGCCGCAGCAGTGTTCGCATTGCAGCCTTACTATCGGCCGCAGCACGTTGCGAGATGAGGCCGATAAGGGAAGTCCCGTGAAAGCGCAGCAGAGGCGTCCAGTCGCCGCTGCGCCGCTTACCGTCCCGGAGAACGCACGGACCGAGCTCGCGCGTTTGTTGCGTGCCGAGGCGCTGGTGTTCGGTGACTTCGTGCTCGCTAGCGGTGCCCGCGCCTCTTACTACGTCGATTGCCGGCGGGTGCTGCTCGCGCAACCCGCTTTCGGTCTCGTCGGCTCGCTGGTCGCGGAGGTGGCGCGCCAGCTTGGTGCAGAGGCGGTCGGGGGGCTCACGCTCGGCGCCGACCCGATCGCCTGCGCGGCGATCGCCGCAGACCCTCGATTGCGCGCCTTTCTGGTGCGCAAGGAGCCCAAGCGACACGGTCTCGGCAAGTGGATAGAAGGTCCCCCGATCGCCGGCGTGCGTTGTCTGGTCGTCGAGGACGTGGTGACGAGCGGGAGCTCGCTCGTCCAAGCGATCGAGCGAGCGCGTGCCGAAGGCGCCGAGCTGGTAGGTGCGCTCGCGGTGTTGGATCGCCTGGCGGGAGGTCGCGAGCGGGTGGTCGCCGCGCTCGACGGCGAGCTGCCGTACCTGGCGCTGACGACGATCGAAGATCTCGACCCCGAGCGCTCGCCGTAGCGACCATCCGCTGTTGGTGCAGCGGCGTCGCCGGGCAGCAGCGTCGCCGGGCGACGGCGTCGCCGTCGGGCGGCCGTCGGCCGATGCCCCCGGCAGGAATCGAACCTGCGACACCGCGCTTAGGAGGCGCGTGCTCTATCCACTGAGCTACGGGGGCGCGGTCGCTGCGCAGGGTAAACCCTCGATCGCCGTCGTCACGCGTCCAACACGCCGCCCCCGCTCAACGCAGCAGGCGTGCCGCCTGCTCCGGTGCTAGAGGGCAGCAGTGAACACCCGCCCCGAGCTCAAGCCCAGCCGGCTGGGCGAGGCGGGGCAAGAGCTCGAGCCGCCAGCAGAACGCGGTGGCATCGTCCGGCGCGGTTCGGACGAAGAGGTTGAGCGGCGGCTTGTCGCCGCACGCGCTCCCTAGACGATCGAGCACTTCGGCTAGGAGGTTCGCGGCGAACGGACCGTCCTCGTCCTCGAAGCGTGGCCGTGGCCGACGGGGAGCTATCACAACGTGGAAGGGGGCGCGCGCAGCGAAGGGGCAGAAGGCCACACACTCGTCGTCGACTGCGACCAACCGCTCACCGTTTCGGACCTCCTGCTGCACGAGGTCCGCCAGCAGATTGCGGCCCTGAGTGCGTTCGAAGTACGCAGTGAAGCGCTCCCGCTCACGCGCTACCTGGGCGGGTACGAACGGCAACACGTAGAGCTGCGCGTGGGTGTGGGGCAGGGAGGCTCCCGCCGCACGACCCTCGTTGACGATCAGGTGGGGGTAGCCGAGGGCGCGACCGGCCCGTATCCGGCGGCGCCAGACGGTGAGCGCGCGCGCGAGCTCGTCGCGGCTGAGGTCGGCGAGCGAGGTGACCGGTCGCGGGCTGTTGATGATCACCTCGTGGGCGCCGAACGCGGGGCGCGAGACGAACAGGTCGACCTCGCCACGTCCGCCGAACTCCTCGAGCGGGCTTGCGTCCGCGTCAGCGACCGGCGCCGTCAGGGCTGGGAACTTGTTCGGTACGACGCGCACGCGCCAACCGGGTTGGTTCGGTGCACTGCCGCTGACTCGGTCGGCGTCGATTTCCGGCGGGGTCAGCTGTTCGTTGCCTTCGGCGAAGGGATCGCTGGCAGTGTCAAGTCGCTCTTCGTCATCACGCTCGCCGGGCGTAAGCCAGGCGCCTGGTCGTGACGCACGGCTGTGGGCGATGAGGACGTGCAGACCGCTCAGCGGATCGATCCGCACCTCAGGGGGCGCTGCCGCGCCCCGTTGGTCAAAGCGCATAACGCTCGACGTCGCTCAACAGCTCGGCGAGCGTACGGTAGGGACCGTACTTCACGTGCGTACGGCGACCACGACGATCGAAAAACACCGTCGCCGGGAATACGCGTTCGATGCCGAGCGAACGAGCGAGCGCCCCGTCACCGTCGCGTAGCGACGGGTAGGGAACCGGCTCCTCGCGCAGGAACGACCGTGCTGGCCCGCTGGCGTCCTCGCTGTTTAAACCGACGAACGCCACGCGTCGGCCGAGCCGCAGGGCGGCCTCGCGCAGCAGCGGAAACTCGGCGCGACAAGGCCCGCACCACGACGCCCACTTGTTGACCACGACCGGGTACCCGCGAAGACCTTGGAGGGTGCGCTGCAGGGACTTCTCGTCAGCCGGGCGCAGCGTGCTCGGCTGCGCGTACAGGCGAGCGAGCGGCGGCGGCGCTTGCTGGATGCGTGGCACCGGGCGCGTCGCATCGCGTTGACCCGCACCGCAGGCGCTCAGCGAAACTGTCAGCGCAACCACCAGTGCGATGCGAGCGCCACTGGGCGCCCGGTTGAGGAAGCGGCCGTCACCCACGCCGCAAGGTTCGCACAAGGGTCGCGCACAAGGCTCGATCTGCTCGAACA
This sequence comes from Thermoleophilum album, assembly GCF_900108055.1. Classification (GTDB taxonomy): domain Bacteria; phylum Actinomycetota; class Thermoleophilia; order Solirubrobacterales; family Thermoleophilaceae; genus Thermoleophilum; species Thermoleophilum album. The sequence goes on from NZ_FNWJ01000001.1 coordinate 728,706, forward strand.
GGTCTCGGACGCTCGCGCGTGTGCTGTAATTGACGTGACCTCTACGGTCCGTGAGGACCGGGCGGGCTCGCTGCCGTGTCGCGCGCTGAAGGCGGCGCGCCAGCGGCGGCGAAGACTGGGTCGGGCCCGCCGGCATGCGCCATGCGTCGCGCAGGCGTTGCGGGCTCCCTGCCTTGAGAGGACGCCACGTTGGCTGAAACACCCACGCTCGCCGCAACGCTTCCTTTCTCCGCGGCCGATCTGGAACGCGCGGAGCGGTTCGCCCGTGAGCGTTTCGTCCACGAGGGCGAGGACCCACAAGTCGTGCTCGCGGAGGGGACCGCCCGACGGATGGCGCTCGACGATGCCCTCGCCGAGATCGCTGCCGGTCGCGAATACCCGTCGGTGCGGTGGCGTCAGGACTACTCGTTGCTGCTGGGGCTCGAGCGCCTCCTGAGTCAGGACGAGCCGAAGCTCGCGGACGGCACGGTCCTGTCTGCGCATCAGGTCGACGCGCTCTCGGGAACCCTGGTCGCGCTCACCGCCGAGCTGCAAAGCCGCCGCCAGCTCGCGGAGCGCGAAACAACGGGCAGCGCGCCCGACGGGGGCGATCAAGGGCGCTTGCAGCCGGCGATCGACGACGGCGGGGAGGCAGCGCCGGTGGCCGCGGCAAGCGGCGACGCAGGCGAGGGCGACGAGGAGTTCCTGGAGGCCGACGAGGAGCCGATCGATTGGGACGAGGAGGAAGCTTCGGGCGAGGGCGCGCGCGACGAGGAGGACCCAGGAGCCGCTCGCCGCTTCTGGTTCGAGCACGCCACCGGCGCCGGCAAAACCGTTGCCGCACTGGGCTTTGTCGACGCGTCGCGTACCGGTGGCGTGTTGATCCTCACGCACCGACGGAACCTCGTCGATCAGTTCCTCGGCGAGCTGCGCGACCGCGGCTACGGCGAGCGCATCCGGCCGCCGCGACTGCAGCCGGATCCCGACCCGCCCGCCGACGGGCCGGTGACGGTTGAGACCTACCAGTGGTTCGTGCGCAACGCTGGGCGCATCTCCGATGCCTACACGGTGGTGATCTGCGACGAGGCCCACACCGCGCTCGGCGAGAAGACAAGCGAGGCGATCCGCAACTGGGTAGGTCCGGTGTTCATCGGAATGACCGCCACCGGCGCCCTGATCGCGCGCCATGTGACCGACCTCTTCCCGACCCAAACGTCCCGTTTCGATCTCGCCCAGGCGGCGCGACGAGGGGTGATCGCACCGCTGCGGGCGATTCGCATCCCGCCGGGGCCCGGGGTGCGCTCGATCGCGAAGGTTCCGCTCCGGCGCGGTGAGGTCGATCAGGACTTCGATCAGGAAGAGCTAGCCGCACTGCTCGACCAGCAGCCTTTCAACTTCGCTATCGCCGACCTCTACAAGTCGCGTTTCCGGGGCATGCCGGGCGTTATTTACGCGGCTGGCGTAAAGCACGCGCATCACGTGGCGGAGGCGTTGCGAGCGGTCGGCGTGAGGGCCGTAGCGGTTTCCGGAGAGACACCGAAACGTGAGCTGGCGCGCATCCTCGCTTCCTACGAGCGTTGCGAGATCGACGTTCTCGTCAACGCGCAACTCCTGGCCGAGGGCTGGAACTCGCCGAAGGCGACCGTCTGCATGCATCTCGCGCCGACCGCGTCGCGTCGCGTCTATCAGCAGCGTGTGGGACGCGTGACGCGCAAGCACCCACAGAAGGAAGCGGGGATCGTCGTCGACTTCGTCCACCCGGCGACTCGCAACGACGATCCCGTAGTGACCCTTCACAGCTTGCTCGATCGCGACGTCTATCGAGGCGGGGCGATCGTCGTCGGCCCGGTGAGGCGGGCGCGCGGTCGACGCATTCGGGTCGAGAAACGAGTGGTGCCTGTGACCGCCGATCCGGAGCGAAGGGCACAAGTCTTCGAACGCGAGCTCTGGCGGATCGCCGTCGAACACCTCCCCTGGGGCGAGCAGCAAGCGTGGGCGATGCTCGCCGGGGCACGTGTCTCCCAAGCCAACTGGCGGCGGGCGAAGGCGATGTTGCACTTCGATCGCACCGGCGAGCTGCGGCGCCTGTTCCTGATCAACTGTCTGCGCCGCAACCGCAACACCCAGCTGCGCTTGAAGGCGCTCCAAGAGATCGGCGCGCTGCGCGATCCGGAGGCTTTCGACGAGGCGGTCGAGATCGTCGGCTCGTGGTCCCGTGAAGAACGCCGAGAGGGCGTACGGGTGCTCCTGCAGATCCTCGCCGATCGTCCGCTCGGGCGCCGCGAGCAGGCCGCACGCTGGCTTTGGCATCTCGCCGAGTACAGCCGGGAAGTGCACGAGCAGTACGCCACCCAGCGCTGGCCGGAGGCCAAGCGGCTGTTGGGCCTGCTCGTCAACTCTTCGGGGACGGCCCACGCGCGCAACGCGCGCAAGCTGGTTCAGGCCGCCCAAGGGCAGGATCGCCGACTGCAAGCGGCGTTGCTGGCCGCCGCCACCGCTCACACCCCGGAGGCTCAGCAAACGCTCGACCGCGCGCGGATGCAGCTGGCGCGCAAGCCGCAGGCGATCGCGCGCGAACTTTTGCGCAACTTCCCCAAGGGCAAGCGCCGGCGCGCTCAGCGCAAGCGTCGACGGGGTGCCGGCGAGCAGCAAACGGCACCGGTTGCGGGCTCTGAAGCCGTCTCAGTGGAGTCCACGAACGGCGGCGCGGAAGGCGAGCAGTCCGCCAGCGAAAACACGGGCACGAGTGCGGTCGACGTGCGCCCCGAAGATGTGGTGCCGGGCGTCGGCGAGTCGCCCGCAGGCGCGAGCCAGGAGAGCGCCAACGCGAAGGCCGGGGAAGGCGCCGCCGAAGCTGCGTGAGGAGGCCCGTCAGCGAGGCCCGTCAGTGGGTCTCGGCCGGCGCTTCGCCGGTGCCGAGGTGCACCTCCCCGGCCGCCAGCGTTATCTCCTGCTCACCGACCCTAACCCGCAAGCGGCCTTGCTCGTCGATGCCCTCCGCAATGCCGGATCCCGACGACCAGCGCACGGTGTGGCCGGCCAACACGTCGCGACTCGGCCAAACCGCCGTCACTCGCTCGAGGCCGCTCGGCTCGGTCCAGCGAGCGAGCGTGGTGCAGAGCGCCGTGGCGAGCTCGCTCGGTACCGGTACTCGCCGACCCAGTCGCTCTGCCTCCAGCGCCAGCGACGTCGCGCGATCGACCAGCTCGGGCGCTAGTTGCTCGGGGCGCAACGTCACGTTGACGCCGATCCCGACCACCAGCCAGCTTTCTTGGGGGCGGCCTTCGATCAGGATCCCGGCGAGCTTGCGACCGGCAACTACGAGGTCGTTAGGCCATTTGACGCCGACCTCGAGGCCGGGCACGAGCTCTTCGCAGGCTTCGGCCGTGGCGAGCGCCACCGCGAGTGCGAAAAGTCCCGAGGGTGGCCGCTGCGGGCGCAGCAGGAAGGACGCGAGCAGGGAGCTGCCCGGGGGAGCCGTCCAGCTGCGTCCCTGACGCCCCCGACCGGCCGTCTGCTCGTCGGCGGTGACAAGCGTGCCGTGCGGCGCACCGCGCGCAGCAAGTGCTCGTGCGAGGTCGTTGGTCGACCCGCAACGACGGACGTGGAGGTGGGGGAAGCCGATCCGCTGGTCGCCGCTTGCGTCGACCACCGCTCACGCGCCCGGCCCGCCCATCGGAGCGCCCGAACCAGGGCCATCCGCAGGCTGCGCGACCGCCTCCGTCTGCTCGATCACGACCTCGGCATCGACCTCCAGCCCGAACTCGCGACGCGCGTCACCGCGATTCACTGCGAGCGCCAGCATCCGCCACGAGTCTTCGTAGAGCAGCGGCTCGCCGGGCGCGACGTCGGCGAAGGTGCGCACGAACAGCAACGTCCAGGACCGCTCGCCGAGTGTCAGACGGGCGGGTCGCCCAAGTCTCAAGCCAGCGGCGGTGGCATCCTCGTGCGACGCCGAGAGGATCGCGTTACCGAAGCGGTCGAAGGTGAGGACCCGCGCGGCGATGACGCCCGGGCTGCGGACCTCGGCGGCTGGCATTTCGAGCTCGACGAGCTCTTCCGGCGCGAGCGGCGTGCCGGTCTCCGCCAGCGGCGCGCCCGCGGCCAGGTGCGCGGCCACCGGCGCGAAGATGTCGCGGCCATGGAAGGTCGCCGAGACCGGTTCGAGTCGTAGCGGCGAGTGGGTGATCTCGACCGCCTCCACAACACCGCCTTGCTGCTGCCAGGCCAAACTCAGAAGTCCGTTGTCGGGCCCCACGAGCAACCGTCCGGTGCTCGTCCGCACAGCGATTGCACGGCGTGCCGCACCGACCTCCGGATCGACGATCGCGAGATGCACGCCGACCGGACAGAACGGCAGCGCCGCCCGCAGCACGAGCGCACCGCGCCGGATGTCGTGGCGTTCGATGCCGTGCGTGAGGTCGAGCACCCGCGCCTGCGGACAGATTCCGGCGATCACGCCGTGCACCACGCCGACGTACTCGTCGACCAGGCCGTAGTCGGTCAGCAGCGTCACGATCGGATGACCCTGGTGCGCCTGACCGCCACCTGTGGACTGCTGGTTCATCGATCCCTCCCGGCAGCGCGTCGCTCGCCGACGTCGGCGAGGAGCGCATCCACCAAGCCGTCGATGTCGTGACGTGTCGCCTCAACGTGCACCGGCATGCCTGCCTCCCGGAGCGCCTTGCTGGTGATCGGTCCGATCGAGACGATCCGCGCGCCGCGCGGGACAGTTCCGCCGCTCTCGAGGTAGCTGCGCACGGTCGAGCTGGCGGTAAAGGTGAGATACGTTGCCCGCTCGAGGTCCTCCCGGACGTGGTCGGCGAGAGGCTCACGCGTCGTCTCATAGAGGGCCACTACGGTGACCAGCGCCCCCCGACGCTCAAGCGTCCGCGGTAGCTCGTCACGTGCCTCGGCGGCGCGTGCGACGAGCACCTTGCGGCCTGCCAGGTCGAACTCCGCCAGCGTCTCCAGCAGGCCCTCCGCGACGAAACGCTCGGCTACCAGATCGGCTCGAACACCCCGCTCGGCAAGGGCTGTGGCGGTGCCTGGGCCGATCACCGCGACCTTCGTTCGAGCCAGTGCGCGGGCATCGCGGCCGTGCGCAAAGAGGCCGTCGATCAGCAAGCGTGCCCCGTTGGCGCTGGTCAGGCAGATGAGGTCGTAGTCGTCGATCGATGCCAGCTCGGGCGGTGGCGGCAAAGGTCGAATGCGGATCGTTGGCGCCTCGACGACGTCCGCCCCGAGACCGCGCAGCCGCGCGGCGAGCGCGCTCTGTTGGGCGCGTGCGCGAGTAACGACGACGACCTCGCCGTGCAACGGCCGGCGTTCAGCCCAAGCCAGCCGCTCGCGCAACCGTGCGACGCGCCCGCAAACGAGCACGGCCGGTGGTCGCAGACCCGCTTCCGCAACGCGCTCGGCGATGTCCGCCAAGGTGCCGCTGACTGTGCGTTGGGTCGCCAGGGTCCCGTCAGCGATCACTGCGGCAGGCTCAGATGCCGGTCTGCCCTCCATTTGTAGGCGTTCGCTCACGGCGGCCAGCCGACCGACGCCCATGTAGAAGACCAGCGTCCCCGGAAACGCTGCCAGCGCCCGCCAGTCGACGCTTGACGAGGGCTTCGTCGGATCTTCGTGAGCGGTGACAAAAGCGACCGCCGATGACTCGGCGCGGTGCGTCACCGGGATTCCCGCGTAGGCCGGTGCGGCGATGCCTGCTGTCACGCCGGGAACGACCTCGAACGGCACGCCGGCTGCCGCCAGCGCCTCCGCCTCCTCGCCGCCCCGCCCGAACACGAACGGGTCACCGCCCTTGAGTCGCACGACACGCTGTCCGGCCTGCCCCCGCCGCACCAGTTCGGCGTTGATCTGTTCTTGTGGGAGCGAGGGTCTGCCGGGCATTTTGCCCACGTACACCAGTTCAGCCCGCTCGCTCGCCAGAGCGAGCAGCGCTCGCGGAACCAGGCGGTCGTAGAGGATCGCGTCGGCACGCGAAACGAGCTCGGCGGCGCGCTCGGTGACCAGGCCCCGGTCACCGGGCCCGGCGCCCACGAGGTAGACGATTCCCTCGTTCGCTGCGCCCTCGCCCATGCTCGGGAGGCTACGCGGGCGCGTGCTCGGGCGGCTGCTCGCCGCGCATCACCTCGATCGCGCCGGCCGAGCGCAGTCGCTCGGCGAGCAGCCGCCCGAGCGCCTCAGGCTCAGCGTCCCTGCCCTCGACGCGGTCGCGCACCCACGCGGACCCATCCGGGGCCCCCGCCCACCCTTCGAGTGACAGCGCAGCTCTGTCCGGGTCGCAGCGTGCGAGCGCGGCAAGTGGTGTGTCGCAGCTCGCCTCGAGCGCCGCAACGAGCGCACGCTCGGCGCGCAACTCAGTCCAGGCCAGCCGATCGCAGGCGGCGCGGCAGAGCGCGAGCGCTCGCTCGTCGTCGGCGCGGACCTCGTACACCAGCGTGCCTTGACCAGGAGCGGGCAGCACCTGCGAGGTTGGGATCGGAGCGCCCTCCCAGGCGATCCCCAGCCGCTCGAGGCCGGCTGCGGCGAGCACGATCGCGTCGAAGCGGCCGTCCCGCAAGCGGCTCAGCCGGGTGTCGACGTTGCCGCGCAAAGCGAGCACGCGCAGGTCCGGTCGCGCGGCAAGGAGTTGCGCCCGCCGGCGCAGCGAGGCGGTCCCGATCCGTGCGCCCGCTGGCAGGTCGGCGAGGGAGCGTGCGCCGACCAGTACGTCGCGGGGATCGGCGCGTGCGGCAGTGGCCGCCAACACCAATCCGCGGGGCAGCTCGCTAGGCACGTCCTTGGCGGAGTGGACGGCGACATCGATGCGCCGTTCGAGTAGCGCAAGCTCCAGTTCTTTCACGAAGCGACCCTTGTCGGCGGTCACGGCAGCACGCGGCTCGTCGCCGGTAGTGCGGATCACCACCAGCTCGTAGGGACAGCCGAGCGCCTCGGCGGCGAGACGCGCCTGTGCGCGCGCGAGCGGCGAGGGTCTCGTGCCGATGCGCAAGCGTGGCTTCGCCGCCCGGCGATCGCCGGCGCCCGGCGAGTCGGTCGCGCGGTTCGCGGTGGGCGGCTCCCTCAAATCCGCTGTGCGCGCCGCCTCGCGCCCCTCGTGCGCGCCGCCTCGGTCAGTCCTCGCGAGCTCTCGACCTCGGCGTCGGAGGCACGGTCGAGGGCGAACAGCTCGCGGACCGCGTGGGCGAGGCGGTAACCGGCCTCACCACCCGCGTGCCGTTTGAGGGCAGCCGTCGGATGGTGCAGCAGACGCTTCGCGAGCGCACGCGCCAGAGCTTCGACGCGCTTGCGGTCGTTGGCCGACAGGCTCTCCCAGCGTCCCTCGTTCTCCGCCAGGACTTGCGCGACCAGCGCGTCCGCCTGACGCCGCAAGGCAGCGATCGTTGGCAGTACCTCGAGTTCGTCGAGCCAGGCGGCGAAACGCTCAGCTTCGGCGTCGACGATCGCCTCCGCCTGGCGTCGCTCGAATTCGCGCAAGCGCAGGTTGCGAGCTACCTCGCGCTGCAGGTCGTCCATGTCGAAGAGGGTGATCCCGCGCACCCCACGCACGCGCGGATCGAAGTCGCGCGGAACCGCGATATCGATGATCACCAGCGGCCGATACTGCCGCTGAGCCATTACCAGCTCGAGCTCCTCGCAGCCCACGATCTGATGCGGTGAGCCGGTGGAGCTGACGACGATGTCGGCTTCCACCAGTTCGCTGGGAAGCCGATCGAAGCGCACGGCCTCTCCGCCGAAGCGCCGAGCGAGCCCGATCGCGCGGTCGTAGCGCCGATTCGCCACAAAAACCGTGTGCACGCCCTGCGCGCGCAGTGCCCGGGCCGTTAGCTCACCGCCCTCGCCGGCGCCGATCACGAGGACACGGCGGCTTGCGAGATCGCCGAGAGTGGTGGCTGCGAGCTCAACCGCGACCGAAGGCACCGATACGCGGCGCCGGCCGATCGCCGTCTCGGTTCGCACCCGCTTGCCGGTCGCCAGGGCGTCCCGGAAGAGCCGGTTGGTGACTGCCCCTGTCGCGCCTTCGACGAGCGCGAGCTCGTAGGCGCGCCGAACCTGCCCCAGGATCTCCGCCTCGCCGACCACCATCGAGTCGAGGCCGGCGGCGACCATGAAGAGGTGGCGCACGGCGTCGCGATCGCGCAACGAGTAAAGCGCCGACGACAGCTCCGTCGGCCCAATTCCGGCCTGCCCCGCGAGGACCGTCAGGGCCGCACTTTCGGCGGCGACGACGTCCGCCGTAACCAGGTAAAGCTCGGTTCGGTTGCAAGTCGACAGCGCCACCGCCTCGTGCACGCTAGGTGCCGCCGTGAGCTCCGCCAGCACACCGGCCGCGCGACCCTCCGGTAGCGCCAGGCGCTCTCGCAGCTCAAGCGGCGCGGTTTTGTGCGATGCACCAAGGGCGACGATGCCGGCGCTCACTCGCGCACGCCCCCTCACCTAGCCGACCGCTCGTCGTCGGTCAGCTCGAGCAGTTTCGCGAGCTCCCCCTCGATGCGCGCGAGCTTGGCGCCGAGGATCGCGACGTACACAACCGGCAAAACCGCGAAGACGATGTAGGCGGCGGCCACGTACTTGCCGGCTTCGTCGAGGGGGAGGGCCGGCATCTCAACCTCCCGCGCCGGTCGACGCGAGCGAGCGGCGCTCGGCTTCCCGCTCGAGTCGGCGACGGAGCTCGGCGAGTCGTGCCGAGGCGCTCTTGGCGGCGATCTCCAAGCGGCACAGCGTTACGTACAGGAGCGCCACTGCCACCAGTGCCACGAGGAAGGTGAGCCGCATCTCACCGGGCATGTTGCCCCCCGTCTGCGAGAGCACGCGCGGGTGCGTGAACGACTCGGCGAGGCGCACGGCGATGAAGTTCACGGGCACGAACGCACCCGCGGCGATCGCGAACACCGAAGCCGCACGACTCTGGCGTTCGCGGTCGTCGATCGAGTAGCGCAGCGGGTAATAGACGCAGTAGAGGAGGAAGACGACGAGGAACGAGACCAGTACCGGTTCGTCCCACAGCCACCAGTGGCCCCAGGCCGCCCGTGCCCAGATCGAGCCGGTGACGAGCACCACACAGCCAAAGATCACCGCCAGGTGGATCGCGACGTAGCTGCGCAGATCCCAGATCGGCTTACGGGTGCGCAGGTACAGAAACCCCATCACGCCGGCCGCGACGAACCCCGAGAGGGCAACGATCGCCGCGGGAACATGCACGTAGAAGATCTTCTGGATGAAGCCCTGGTCGGCGTCGTTCGGGGCGTAAAAGAAGACCAGCGCGAGCGCCGCGGACAAGGCAAACGCCGTTGCCGCGGCGAGCGGTGCGAGGCCCTTGGCGCGCTGTTCGGTCATTCCTCGAGCAGATGGTCGGCGACGCCGACGGCGATCGTTACGAACAACAAATCGTAAAGCCCGAGCAGCAACAACCAGCGCAGCTCGGGCGCACCGACCGGTCGGGCGAACAGGGGTGTGGTCGCTTCGACCGCCCCAATCACCAGCGGTACTGCCAGGGGCAGCAACAACATCGGGACGATCAGCTCGCGCAAGCGCGAAAGCAGGGCGAGCGCTGCGGTCAGGGCGCCGACCGCCGCCAGGCCACCGTTGACGAGTACGCCCACCACGATCAGCCAGGGGAGGGCGGGCAACAGCGGCGGCCCGAGCAAAAAGAGAGCGAATGCCGGTAGCGCGCAGGCCGTGATCACCGCTAGGGCCGCGAACAGCGAGGTGGCTTTCGCGGCGACGAGCGTGCCGCCGTCGATCCCCGCGAGCCTCAGGGCGTCGATGCCGCCTTCCTCTGCGTCGGCCACGAACAGACGGACGATCACCAAGAACGCGGCGAAAAGCAGCGACAACCAAAACACCCCGGCCGCCAGCGCGCCCTCGAGCGTGTCGCGTTGCAGCGCGAAGTGGAAGACGACGATCGCGCACACTGCGAACAGCGCGCCGGCGGGAAGCGCCTCGCCCGAACGCAGCTCGAGCTGCACGTCCTTCACCACGATCGCCCGCAACGGCCGCGCGCGAGCGTTCACGCGAGGGCCTCCTCGAGCGCTGCCGCGTCGACGTGCTCGCGGCGAAGCAACCGTGGTCGGCCGGCGGCGAGCACCAGCACGTGGTCGGCCTCGCGCGCCGCGAGCGCCAGGTCGTGGGTGACGAGGACGCGCGTGCGTCCCGCCGCCGCGAGCAGCTCCCCGGCCAGGCGCTCCGCGCGCACGTCGAGCCCGTGGAACGGTTCGTCGAGTACCAGGAGCTCGGGATCCGCCAGCAGCGCGCAGGCGATCGCCGCCCGTTGGCGCAGACCGCGCGAAAGTTCGCGCACCGGTCGATCGGCGACGGCATCGAGTGCGGCCGCCGACAAGAGCGCCTCCACCCGCTCGTTGGGAAGTCCCAAAAGGCGCGCCCGGAAGCGAGCGTTCTCGCGCGCGCTCAGCCGGCGGTAGAGCGGAGCGTCGTGGCCGACGTAACCGATTCGCCCGCGCAGCTTGTGACGCTCGTCGGGTAGCGCGGCCCCGAGCACCCGCACGTGTCCCTCGCTGGCCCGCAAAAGGCCGGCGACGATGCGCGCCAGCGTCGTCTTGCCGGCGCCGTTGGCACCGACGACGCAGAGCGTCTCGCCCGGGGCGACGCACAGCGTGACGTCTCGAAGCGCGACCACCTCACCGAAACGGCGGCCGACGCCGTCGAGCTCGATCGCCGCCGCTTGCGGGGCGGACATCTGCCCCGCACGCTCAGGCGAGCGCGCGCTCGCGCTCACGCTGAGCGGCGGCGATCAGCTCGCGCACGGCTTGTTCCTCCCCGCGTCGCAGAAGCTCGATGGGGTCGGGCTGGCCGTTGACGATCGACTCGAAGAACTCCTTGCGGTCCTGGTAGGTGGGAAGCGTCGCCTTCGCCCAGCCGCGCACCTCGTTCAGCAGCACGGCGAGACGCGCATAAGGCTCGCCGTAGCGAGCAGCGACCTCGTCGCGGATCCGCTTGGCGAGGGCAGGCGACGCCCCCGCGGTGGAGATAGCGATCGCCAGCGGGCCCTGACGCACGATCGCCGGCAGGATGAAGTTGCAAAGGGGCGGCACGTCGACCACGTTGACCAGCATCGCCCGCCGCTCCGCCTCCTCGAAGATGCGGATGTTGACCTCGCTGTCGTCGGTCGCTGCGATCACCAGGAAGGCGCCGTCGAGATCGCTCGGCTGCCAAGCCCGCGGAATCCACTCGATCGACCCCTCGGCCGCGAGCTCCTGCAAGGGCTCGATCGCTTGCGGGGCGATCAACACGACGGCGGCGTCGCAAGCCAGTAGGCCCTCGACCTTTTCGAGGCCGACCTCGCCTCCTCCCACCACAAGGCAGCGCCGACCGCTGAGTCGCAGGCAGGCGACGTAGAAGGGCGTGTCGAGCATGCCTTGGACGCAGGACTGGTCGCAGATCCCCTTGCGGAGCTGGCAGACGCACTCCTTACCGGCGTAGGCCTGCGCGGGCATTGCAGGCAGTGTACGCGCCGCTAGGCGGGTTCCGATCGCTGCGCTTGGTGTACGCGTTCGAGCAGCGCCAGCACCGCTTCCCGCGCCCGGTCCGGGGCCTCTTCAAAGACGAAGTGGCCTGCTTCCTCCACCACCACGACCTGCGCCTGCGGTAGCAGCTTCGCGAAGCGGTAGGCCCCACCCACCGGCGCGTACTTGTCGCGAGCGCCCCAGAGCGCGAGCGCCGGCACGTCGAGTTCGCGCAAGCGGCCTTCGAGCGGGGCGAGCTTCTCGAAGTCACCCGAGCGATAGAGCTCAAGTTGCGCCATCCGCCGCTCGCGGTCGCGCAGACACTTCCAGTACTCGTCGATTGTGCGGTCGTCGAAACCCGGCCACTCCGAGCGCAGTGCTTGGGCCAAGAGATCGCGGGTCAACAACTCCATGAGCTCCTCTCCGTGATCGGGTGTGCGCATCTGCTCAGCCAACCCGTGCCAACGACCGTCGCTGAAGAAGCCGGTGCAGGAGACGACGAGGCCGGCGATCGGCAGTTCCCGCTCGAGGATCCAGCGCAGCCCGATTAGACCGCCCCAATCGTGCGCGACTAGTACGAAGTTGGTGAGGTCGAGCGCTCGGCGGAACAGTTCCAGACGCTCGATCTGTCGTTCCCAGTTGCCCGGGCGCACGTCCGGCGAGTCGCCGAAGTTCGCGAGGTCGGGAGCGATCGCCAAAAAGCCGGCCGCTCCCACCGGATCCAGCAGATGCCGCCACATGTACGACGACTCCGGGTATCCGTGGAGCATCAGTACCGGCAGTCCGTCCGTCGGGCCGCTCCGCCGATACGCGAGCGGGGCGTGGTCCGCGCTGACGAGTTCCATCGGCCCGAACCTACCGCGTCTTCGGCGTGTCTTGCGCGGCGACGCGGAACGTACCCGCGCGGCGACGCGGGGGGCCGCCGCGCGGCGCGGGGCGGCGTACCAACCACGCCGCGATGCGACACAATGGGGGTCCTGCACGCGAGGAGGGAGTCGGATGGCGCCGCTGGTTCCAATGGTCATCGAGCAGGACGCGCGCGGAGAGCGCGCGTTCGATATCTACTCGCGCCTCCTGCGCGACCGCGTGGTCTTTCTCGGCTCACCGATCGACGACCAGGTTGCGAACCTCGTGATCGCGCAGCTTTTGCACCTCGAGTCCGAAGACCCCGACCGCGACATTGCGCTCTACATCAACTGTCCTGGCGGGTCGGTGTACGCCGGCCTGGCGATCTACGACACGATGCAGTTCATCCGCTGCGACGTGCAGACGACGTGTGTCGGGATCGCGATGTCGATGGGCTCGCTTTTGCTCGCAGCCGGCGCTCCTGGCAAGCGATCCGCCTTGCCGAACAGTCGCATCCTGATCCACCAGCCGTCGGCCGGGTTCGAAGGGCCTTCCAGTGACATCGAGATCCACGCACGCGAGGTCCTCGATCTGCGCAGGCGTATCGACGAGATCTACGCCAAGCACACCGGCCAGACGCCCGAACGCATTCATCAGGACACCGAGCGGGATCGTTTCTTCAAGCCCGAGGAGGCGGTCGAGTACGGCCTCATCGACCGCGTGCTCGAGCCCAAGGAGCGCACCCGCCCCGAGCCGGCCCTGACTTAGCGCAACCGCTGGTCTCCGTGTCCGTCGCCCCGACCTTGGAGCGCAGTCGCCTGGAGGGGCGCACCGTCGACCTTTTGCGCCGGCTGATCCAGATCGATACCACCAACCCTCCCGGCAACGAACGGGCTGCCCAGGAGCTGCTGGCGGAGCGTTTGCGAAGGGTCGGGTTCGAGTGCGAGCTGGTCGGTGTCGAGCGCGCCCGGCCGAACCTGGTCGCGCGTCTGCGCGCGCGCTCCGATGGCCCGGTGTTGGCGTTCCTCGGTCATGTCGACACGGTGCTCGCCGACCCCTCCGACTGGTCGTGCGATCCGTGGTCGGGCGAGTTGCGTGACGGGCACGTCTGGGGGCGCGGCGCGCTCGACATGAAGGGTCAGGTGGCGGCCGAGGTGGTTGCTGCGGAGTCGCTGGCGGCTGCCGGCTGGCGACCTTCCTCGGGGGAGCTGCGGTTGATCCTGACCTGCGACGAAGAGGCCGGCGGAGCGCTCGGCGCGCGCTGGTTGTGCGAGCAGCGGCCCGACCTTGCGCGCAGCGATTTCGTCATCAACGAGGGCGGCGGCGAGACCTTCACGCTCGGCGGACAGCGCTACTGGAGCGTGGGCGTCGGCGAGAAGGGGGTCTTCCGCTTCCGGGTGCGTGCACGAGGGCGCGCTGGCCACGCCTCGACCCCCGGCCTCGCCGACAACGCGCTGGCGAAGTTGGCGCCGGTCTTGTCGCGGCTCGCTGCTGCCGGGACGGTGCCGCTTGCGTCCGCCTCCTTGCGGCCGCTGCTGGAGGCGCTCGGCGAGTCGCCGGCTGCGCTCGTCGCAAGCGCCGGCGCCGACGATCGCTTGGTGGCGTTGCTCGAGCCGATGCTCGGCGTCACTTTCGCGCCGACGATGGCCAGCGGGTCGCCGAAGATCAACGTGATTCCGGCGCGGGCGGAGCTGCGCGTCGACTGTCGCGTGCCGCCAGGGGTCGAGCGCTCCGAGGTGCTGCGAGTGATTCGGGAGGTAGTGGGCGACGGGGACTTCGAGGTGGCAGTCGACGAAACCACCGACGGCAGTCTCTCGCCGGCGGAGGGGCCGTTGTTCGAGGCGATCTGCGAGTTCTGCGAGCGCGAGGCGCCGCGAGCGCGCCCGCTGCCGACGCTGCTTCCCGGCTTTACCGACTCGCGCTGGTTTCGGGCGGCGTTTCCCGAGTGTGTCGCCTACGGCTTCTTTCCCCAGCTGGCGATGGACATGGTCGATGCGGCACAGTTGATTCACGGTGCCGACGAGCGGGTGCCGGTGGCGGATCTCGGCCTCGCCGCCGCCTGCTACGTCGAGCTCGCGGAGCGGCTACTTCGGTGACGGCGCAGCGGATCGGCGGGATGGCGCTTGCGAACGGCGTGCTCTTGCACGGACCGACGGCTTGGGCCTGTGCGGTGCGCACTGCGGACGGCGAGATCCAGGTGCGCGCGGGCCGCAAGCGCTTCACGCCGCCGGCGTGGCTCGCCGGCGTGCCGGGACTGCGGGGGCTTGCCCGACTTGCCGAAGCGGTCGCGGTGCTCGGCGAGGTGCGACGCGCGCTGCCCCAGGCGCGGCTGCCTTTCATGCGCTCGAGCACGCTGCTCGCGGCGGTCGCCGCGGCGCTCGCCGGGTCGTCGTTGCGGCGTCGCGGGGGCGGCTCGCTGTCGGCGGAGATCGGAGTCGGCCTGCTCGGTCTAGCACCGGCCTTGGTGGCTCTGCGTGAGGGGCGGGTGGCCGCTTACCACGGTGCCGAGCACAAGGTGATCGCGGCTTGGGAACACGGCTCGCAGGCTGCCGACGAGGCGCGTGAGCACGAGCGCTGCGGGACCCACCTGGTCGCGCCGATGCTGGCGTTGACCGCTGTTGGGAACGCGCTCCTGAGACGGCGCGGTGTGCGCGGACCGGCTGCCGAAGCGGCGGTGCAACTCGCGGCTGCGGGAGCTGCCTTCGAGCTTTTCGCATGGAGCGAGCGCAATCGCGGCCGGGCTCTTGCCGATGCCCTCCAGGCACCTGGGCGGTGGTTCCAGCGCGTCTTCGGTACGCGCGAACCCGATCGCCGAGAGCTCGATGTGGCGACCGCCGCTCTGCGGGAGCTCCTGCGCGTCGAGCAGCTCGCGGGTAACGACGCAGACACCGCCGCCAGCGGTGCCTAGCATTCCCGCCCCATGAGCACGGCGAGCGCGCGCCGCGAGCGGCTCGACCCGTCGGTTTTCCGGCTGCCCGTCGAGAAGATCCGCGACGGCTACTACACCGACGCCTACTTCAACTTCACGAAGCGCCTGCTTGAAGAGCGCGGTATGCGCCCGCGCGTGACCATGCAGGTCTTTCAGAAGCACCACTCGGTGCTCGGCGGCATCGACGAGGCGATTGCCGTGCTCAAGTTGTGCTCAGGGCGCCGGCGGCCGGACGGCAGCTGGCAGGACGGCTGGCCCGAGCTCGAGGTTTACGCGCTCCACGAGGGCGACGAAATCGCCCCGTGGGAGACGGTGATGCTGATCGAGGGTGATTACTCGCTGTTCGCGCACCTCGAAACCGTCTATCTGGGCTGTCTGGCGCGACGAACGCTGATCATGCGCAACGTGCGCGAGGTGGTGGAAGCGGCGCGCGGCAAACCGATCCTCTACTTCCCCGCGCGCCACGACCACTGGCTGGTGCAAACGGGAGACGGCTGGGCTGCGCACGTCGCGGGGGCGCTCGGCGTGTCGACCGACGCGCAAGCGTCGTGGTGGGGCGGTCGCGGTATGGGCACCGTGCCGCACGCGCTGATCGCCGCCTTCGGCGGCGACACCGTCGCTGCTGCGCGCGCCTTCGCCGAGCGCTACCACCGGGAGATGAACGTCGTTGTGCTCGTCGACTTCCAGAACGACTGTTGTCGCACGGCTGTCGAGGTGGCGGACGCGCTCGGCGAGCAGCTGTGGGGCGTGCGCCTCGACACCTCGGGGACGATGGTCGACCGCTGTCTGTGGGACGAGATGGGCGAGTTCGACCCGCGCGGAGTCAATCCGCGGCTGGTCGAGAAGGTGCGCACCGCCCTCGACCGCGCCGGCCACGAGCGGGTGAAGATCGTCGTATCGGGCGGCTTCAACGCCGAGCGCATCCGCCTGTTCGAGGAGCTGGGCGTGCCCGCTGACGCCTACGGCGTCGGCTCGGCTCTGCTGCGGGGCGAAAACGACTTCACCGCCGACGTGGTGCGGGTCGATGGACGCCCTTGCGCGAAAGCGGGGCGTCGCTACAAGCCGAACCCGCGGCTCGAGCGGGTCGAGTAGCACGCTTCCTGATCACGAGCCGATGGGCCGGGGATTTCCGCTCCATTACCCTTGCCGCTCCCCGCGGTGGGCGCGAGCTTCACGAGCACGATCCGTCGCTCCGCAGCCTGGCGCGCGATCGCCCAGCGAGGCTGTCTGCCGCGCTTTCAGCGCCCAGAGAGACACTCGCCGATCGCGCCGATCGACGCGACCACAAACGCGATTCCCGAGACAAGATCGGCTCGCCCGGTGCGCGTTGACTCGCTAACCAATGCGGCCCCTATCGCCAAGCCGGACGCGAGCGACGCAGCTTGGAGCGGGAAGCGCTGGCTGTCCGGGCGCCGCACGAAGGGTGCGCGCAACCTCCCGGGCTCCCGCCGCGCACACAGAATCAACTCCGCGGTCGCCATCAGCCCGCAAAGCACACCTGCAGCGAGGCTCAGCCCGGAACCGGTGACAGCGCCAGAAATTACCCATACTGGTAGTCCCAGAAGAAGGACGAACAGGACCGCATACCACCTCACCCACGCGACTGCCCTGCTCACGAGCCCCGCTTCACCCATCTCACCCCCAGACACCGTTCAAAATGGCGAATACGGGTGAACATAAAGGGTCGACGACGATCGGGTAGGTTTGGGTCCCTTCGGGTGAAGGCGGAAGTGGGCGAGCACGACTCTGCGTTTGTGGGCGCCTTCTCACGTTAGTCATGTGGGGGCCCGTAGTCGAGTACCATCCTAACGAGTCTTAATGCAAGACTGCCCAACGCGAACACAGCTATCCCCGCAATCACTTGTGACAAGTACTCCGGCAAAGCAAGAGCCATCTGAAGAAGGCGACCCCCGAGTAACAAGCCGCCTAAAAACGGAAGCGTTCGTATGGCTGCGCTAGCGAGTCGCCTGAAGTACAGGCCGAACCACGAGCCTGCAGCGTCGTCATAAGCCGGCACAGCGGACGTGATCCCAACTAGCGCAATGATCCACATCCGCTCGTTTTTCGAAACGGCTGTGAGGTAATCCAGTCGCTCTAGTACGACAGAAGCAGCACCACTTGTGAGAAGTATGATAACCATAAATCGTGCCGAGCGCGATCACGACAGGCGGCTAAAGAGAAACACAAGTGAAGTAGAGGCCTCCCGATTCGAGCTCACGCCATTTGAGCCATGTCTATCCATTGCGATCAAAGCAGAGCTAGGCGTGTTACCCGAAGAGCGCGCCTACGACACAACCAGCGGCGGCCGCGAGCGCAAGCGCGCGCGCGGACCCCGCGGCCCTTGAATTCCTGCGCCAAAGATACTTGTAGTGGCGCGCTTCGCGCGTGCCGATCACTGTCGCTGCGTGAAGTAGCGGCGGGCACCGTGCCGCAAGTAAAACTCGAAAGCGAAAGCGGACACCAGTAACCAAAAAAGCCATGAAGCAAGATGCACAATACTACCCCGCTCAATACCTAGCAGGGGTATTGCGTAATACGAGATGAAGGCGTAAACAAACGCGATCACCGCTCCTCTCCAACCAGCGGCACCTTGCTCACGTGCGGGCCGCTTCTTCCGCACGACCTTCTCGTAGACCGCAAAGGCAATAATGAAAAGCGCCGAAAGAGCCTCGGGCAGAAAACTAGATCCCTGTCCAAGCGCCTCCGCTAGGCGAAAAGGCGTAGCGGTCAGGGCCACCACGAGTAGCGTATCCTTCCACGTAAGCACCGCGGGACGCCTCCTAACTGAGCCTTAGCTAGTTTCTTATGGCGCGTGTCTGCCTATAGTGGCCGGAGTCTAGAAGGGATTGAGACCGCTGAGGATGCCAGCGCCGCAACCGATCGCTGCTCCAGCCCATCCACCGCCGCGAAGCGCCCCGGCCGCACCTCCTACGGCGCAACCCCAAGCAGCTTTCCCTAATTTGCGTAGCCACTTCGGGTCCACGACGATCGGGTATGCCCAGTCGCCGGTGGTGTGGGGGACGTGGAGGGTGAGGGTGTTGCCGTTCACGCTCGCGGTCACCGGCACAGGGTTGCCGTTCGCATCGTAGGCTTGCGGTGGGGTTGCGACCGCCACCGGGTTGCCGTCAGGGTCGACGATAGCGACCGCCCCCGAGTCGAGCAAAACAAGCCGCTGCCCCTCGCCCCGCAGATCGACGGTGTAGCTGTAATCCTCAGGCGACTCGGGGCCGCGGATCTGCACGAACGTCTCCAAACCAAGCGGGTTTGCCCGCACAACCTGGTCCGCACCCGGCTGGGTGTTCGCATAAACGACCGCGTCACCCGCCCGCACCCCGCGGTCCGCTGCTGGCGAAACGTCCTGCGGCCTGACCACAAGATCCGGGGCGTCCCCCGCACCCTCAAGCGGGAACCCGCCCCCGCGACAACACACACCGCCAAACAAGCGGCACGCGAGCGAGAAATCCTCAAGAAACCTCCTCTAAACCAGAACCGAACCTTGCCGCGCAAACCAATAAACGAGAGAGAGAGAGAGACGTCAAGACCAAAACACAAAAAATTCACGCGCCAGGGGCGAGCGGCAGCACAACCGGCAGCTCCGGCTCTCAGGAGCGCGAAGCACCGACGCTCCGGGCCCCCTCCTGCCGCAGGCCGGGGCGACCCGAGCGACAGTGGTTGACACCTCCCGCTGGCGGCTTTTCGCGCGAACCGCCATCCTTGATCGAGATGACGGCGGCGGGTATCGACGTGGCGGGCATCGATCTGAGGCAGCTCCAGGACATCGCGATCACCTGGCTGCCGATCGTCTTCATGGGGCTGATCGCAGTAGTGCTCTTGATGACCCTGCGCTACATGCCCCGCACCAAGCCGCAGACGCTCAAGCCCGAGTCAGCTGGGTCGGTGCGTTGGGACGACGTCGCGGGTGTCGACGAGGCAAAGGAAGAGTTGCGCGAGGTCGTCGAGTTCCTGCGCGACCCGCGCCGCTTCCGCAAGCTCGGCGCGCGCGTGCCCAAGGGCGTCTTGCTGCACGGGCCGCCGGGGACCGGCAAGACGCTGTTGGCGAAAGCCGTCGCCAACGAGGCCGGGGCGGCCTTCTTCGCGCAGTCGGCGTCGTCGTTCGTCGAGATGTTCGCCGGCCTCGGCGCGGCGCGCATCCGTCGGCTCTTCCGCGCCGCCCGCAAAGCAGCGCCAGCGATCGTCTTCATCGACGAGCTCGACGCCGTCGGTGCCACCCGCGGCCGCGACATCTCCGGCGAGAAGGACCAGACCCTCAACCAGCTGCTCGTCGAGCTCGACGGCTTCTCCGAGCACGAAGACGTCGTCGTGATCGCCGCCTCCAACCTGATCGAAAAGCTCGACCCCGCGCTGCTCCGCCCTGGCCGCTTCGACCGCCGGATCTTCGTAGCCCCACCCGACCTCCGCGGCCGCAAAGCGATCCTGCGGGTCCACGCACGTGGCAAGCCGCTCGCGGGGGGCGTCGACCTCGACCTCGTCGCGCGCCAGACCAGCGGACTCACCGGCGCCGACCTCGCCAACATCTGCAACGAGGCGGCGATCTTCGCGGCGCGCGACGGCCGGACGGTGATCACCCGGCGCGACTTCGACCGCGCGATCGAGCGGGTAATCGCGGGTGCCGAGTCGCGCCGCGCGTTGACCGAGCGCGAAAAGCGCGTCGTCGCCTACCACGAAGCCGGCCACGCGCTCTGCTCGGAGCTCTTGCCGCGCGTCGAGAAGGTGCATCGGATCTCGATCGTGCCGCGCGGGCGCGCGCTCGGCTACACCCTCAACCTGCCCGAGGAAGACCGCTATCTGAAAACGCGGGAAGAGCTCATCGACTACATGGTCGTGCTGCTCGGCGGCCGCGCCGCCGAACAAGAAGTGTTTGGCGAGGTGACGACCGGCGCTGCCGACGATCTGCGCAAGGTCCACGAGATCAGCCGCGCGATGATCGCCGAGTACGGGATGGGCAGCCAGTTGCGGGCGAAGCAAGTGCCGACCGACGACTACTCGCTCTCGGACGCCACGCGTCGCCTGGTCGACGAAGAGCAACTGGAGCTGGCGGCGCTCGCCGAACGGCGGGCGCGGGCGATCGTCCAAGAGCACCGCGACCGTCTCGACGCCCTCGCCCTGGCGCTGCTCGAACGGGAGACCCTCGAACGTCGTGACATCGAGGCGCTGATCGGAAATAGCGCCAAGCGGCCAGTGGCTGCCGACCGTGAGGACCTCGACACCCAGGCGCTCGCGCGTGGTCGCGGTTAGACTGCCCGCTCGTGTTCGGGCGGATCGATCACATCGGCGTCGCGGTCACTGACCTCGACGCCGCTGTCGCGCTCTACGAGCAGACCTTCGGAATGCCGGTCGCTCATCGCGAGACGGTCGAGTCGTTCGGGGTGGAGGCGGTGCTCTTGGACGTCGGCGAGAGTCACGTCGAGCTCCTTCGACCGGTCAGCGACGACAGCGCGATCGCGCGCTTCCTCGAACGCAACGGGCCCGGCTTGCACCACGTCGCCTACGCGACCGACGACATCGAGGCCGCCCTTGAGCGCTGCCGTGCTGCGGGCTTGCGGCTGATCGACGAGCGCCCGCGGCGCGGTATCCGCAACAGCCGGGTCGCGTTCCTGCATCCAAAAGCTGTCGGTGGCGTGCTCACCGAGCTCGTGCAGCCGGCTGCGCACTGAGGAGTGAAATTGGCGGAGCTCCGTAGCGTCGACGTCGGCTTCCACGGAGGTCAGGTTTTGACGCTGCGCCTGAGCGAAGAAGAACGCTCGGCGCTGGTCGATGCGGTACGTGCCGCCGGCGAGGGCCGCTCGTTGCATACCGTGCGTTCGCCCGACGCCGAAGTGGTGCTCGATCTCGCCCGCGTCGCCTACGTGCGCTGCGAGCTCGAAGAGCAGCGCGTCGGCTTCTAAGGCTCGGTCCGGGGCGCGCTGATCCGCTTCCCGCAGTCGCTCGACCGCCTCGAATCACCCGCCGTGGCTGCCGCGGTTGGCATTGTCCGGGGGACGGCGCTAGAGAGCGCCGCGCGCGTCGCCGCAACGTTCGGGGAGTACGGCCTCGGCTGGTTGCTGTTGGCAATAGGTGGCGCTGGCTGCAGCGCGATCCGTGGCGATATGCGCGCGGCGCGACGCTGGCTTGCGGCTGCCCGCGCGGTCGTGCTCGCCTTCCTCGCCTCGCAAGTGATCAAACGGCTGGTCCGCCGGCGCCGCCCTGGCGCCAAGCTTGCGCGCGTGAAGCTGTACTCCGATCGCTCGTTCCCGTCCGCCCACGCTGCCTGCGCAGCGGCCTTCGCCAGGTCCGCCCCCTACCGCTCAGCTGCCGCCGCCGTGGCGAAGCTGGCGGCGGCCTGGGTCGCCCTTTCCCGATTCCTCGTTGGGGTGCACTATCCGAGCGACGTCGCTGTCGGCTTGGCCATCGGTGCGCTGATCGGACGGGAGGTAGTCGAGCGGTGAAGCGGATCGGGATCGTTGGGCTCCCGAACGCCGGCAAGAGCTCGCTCTTCCGGGCGCTTTCGCGACAGGCCGCCGAGGTCGCGCCTTACCCGTTTACGACGGTCGAGCCGAACGTGGCGGTCGTGCCGATCCCCGATCCCCGCCTCGACCAGGTGGCGCGCGTTTTGAACGCGTCCCCGGTTGTCTACGAGACCATCGAGCTGCGCGATATCGCGGGTCTCGTGCGCGGGGCGCACCGCGGCGAAGGTCTTGGCAACCGCTTTCTGGCGCAGATCCGCGAGGTCGACGCCGTAGTAGTCGTCGTGCGTGCGTTTTCGGCGCCCGACGTCCCGCATCCCGACGGGCGCGTCGACCCCGTCGCCGACGCGGAGCTCCTAGAAACCGAACTCCTCTTCGCTGATCTTGAGCGAGTCGAGGAACGCCTGGAGCGCGCTCGCCGACGCGCCCGCTCGCTCGAGCGTGCAGCCGTTGCGGAGCGCGACTGGCTGGAGGCACTCAAAGCACGGCTCGAGCGCGGCCAGCCGGCCCGCGGTCTCGAGCCCCCCGAGGACGCGCCGCAGGCCGCCCGCGAGCTGGGCGCCATCACCGCCAAACCGTTCCTGTACGTAGCGAACGTCGACGAGGGCTCGGCGCTCGAGCCTCCGGCCGAACTGGTGGCCCATGTCGCGCGGCGCGGCGCCCATGCGATCGCGGTGAGCGCACGGCTCGAAGCTGAGCTGGCGGAGCTGGAGCCTGCCGAGGCCGAGGCGATGCGCCGCGACCTCGGCTTCTCCGAAGGTGTGCTCGAACGCGTGGTCGGGGCCGCTTTCCGGTTGCTGGGGCTCGTCGTTTTCTTCACCGCGCACGAGGGCGCCGAGGCGCGGGCCCACGCGGTCCCGGCCGGCACCGTTGCGCGACGCGCCGCCCGCGAGGTGCACAGCGACATGGAACGCGGCTTCGTAGCGGCGGAGGTGGTGGCTTGGAACGATCTCGTCGCCGCCGGCTCACTGCAGGCCGCCCGTGAGCGCGCGCTTTTGCGCACGGAGGGACGCGATTACCTGGTGCGCGACGGCGACGTGCTGCGTTTCCGCTTCACACCGCCGAGGGTCAGCGCAGGGCGAGCGGCGGGGTGACCACAGAGCCCACGCGGGCGCGCCAAACGCCGGGCTTCGCAAGCGCTACCCGGAAGCCGCCGCCCCGGGTCAAGACGGCGACTCCGGCCTGCCGGAAGCGCCCGCCTTCGAGGCGTTCCAGAACCAGTAGTCGGGCGGCCGGAGCGGGGTCGAGCAGTCCGCTGAACAACCACCTGGTAGGCGGCCCCGCGCTGCTCGCCGCATGCGCCGAGACGCGTCGCGCGCTGACGTCAACGCGCGTGATTGTGAACCACGTCGAGCGCAGGCCAAGGCGTCGACGCAGCACCTCGCCGGTAGTCGACACGGACCCGCCGGTGCCGTCGATGCGTGCCCGCAAGACACGCGGCGAGACACCTCGCTTGGTTGCGACGATGCGGCGCAGGTGGCCGCGTAAAAGCCCGCGCAGCCGCGCCTCGATCGCGCGGGGCGCGAAGCTCACTTGCCAGCGGTGGTACGGCGAGATCTTGTCGCCCGGATCATCGACCCCGACGAGATACGCGAGCGGCGAGGCGAAGACGTTCTCCACGTTCTCGGTCTTGCCACCGGAGCTCGAATGGAAGAAGGTGCGCGCGATCTCACCCTCGTAGGTAACGACCTCGCCGCGAGTGGCGGCGACTGCGTTGTCGGTGGACGGCGTCTCGGCCGCGACGCCCCGGTAGACCTGCGAACGCGTGTCCGGGTAGAGCTGGAACCAACCGCCTGAGCGCGTCGACAAGGCGTAGCTGCGCGCCGCCACCGCTTGAGCCTTCAGCGCCTCGGGCATCCAGCTCGGTGGGACCTCATCAGGCACCACCCCGCGCAAGTAGTCCTCCACGCTCACGACGTTCACCACCGCCAGACGCCCGCCCTCCACGCGCAGCTCGAGCGCACCCCGCCAACGACCTGCGCGCAGGCCGGCAAGGGTGGGTGCCAGCAGAGTCAAGGTTTCGCCGCGTGGAGGCTGGAATACGAGCGGTTCGCGCGACTGCGCAAGCGTCCGGCGAGCCGCATCACGGACCTTCATGCGTCCGCGGTCCAGCACGACCGTCAGCGGTTGCTCGGGCTCGCTCGAGCGCTCGCCGACACGCGCGGCTCCCCCCACCTTCAGCGATTTCAGTCCGGTAGCGAGTAGCACGCGCACCGTTACGGTCGGCAAGCGCTCGATTGTGGTTCCGGGGTAGAAGTGGTCGAGAATTTCGCGGTAGTCGGCACCGGTCAGCGCCATCCCCTGCGCTCCCCACTGACTCATCCCAGCGCCATGACCGAAGCCCGCGCCACGCACCACGAACGTGCTCTTCGCCTGGCCCTTCGCCTGCGCCGTGGCGCCGAGCAACAAGGCGAGGACGAGGGCCAGCACTGTCGGGCGAAGCGTCAAGCTCATCGAGTAGAAGGAACGCGCTGCTTGAGCGAGAGTAGCGCTCGCACCCTAGCCTTGAGGCCGCACGTGCGCGGCGTGCGCCGCTCTTCGGGTGGCGTCCGGGCGCAGACCTACTGCGTCTCACCGAGCACCGACAAGGCGGAGAAGGGGGTTAGTGATGGCCGTCGCCGCTGCTGCGAGAGAGGTCGTCGAGGCGGTACCAAAGGCGCTTTTGATAGCCGGTGAGTGGCGGTCGGCGACGGGCGGGGGCCGCTTCGCAGTCGAGGATCCGGCCACCGGCGAAGCGCTCTGCGAGGTCGCCGACGCGACGTCCAGCGACGCCCTCCAAGCGCTTGCCGCGGCCGCCGACGCGCAGGCATCGTGGGCGCGATCGGCGCCTAACGAGCGCGCCGAGATCCTCTGGCGAGCGTTCGAGCGACTGCGTGCGCGCGCCGACGAGCTGGCGCTCTTGATGACGCTCGAGATGGGCAAGCCGCTGGCCGAGTCGCGCGCGGAGATCCTCTACGCGGCCGAGTTCTTTCGCTGGTTCTCCGGCGAGGCGCTCCGGCTCGACGGTTACCTGAAGCGTTCCGGTGATGCGCGCAGCCGCATCCTCGTCGCTCGCGAGCCGGTCGGTCCTTGCCTGTTCGTCACGCCTTGGAATTTCCCGACCGCGATGGGAACCCGCAAGATTGGACCGGCGATCGCCGCCGGTTGCACGATGGTTTGGAAACCGGCCCGACTGACGCCGCTGTCGGCGCTCGCGCTCGCCGAGTTGCTCAGCGAGTGCGGACTGCCAGCGGGCGTGCTCAACGTCGTGACCGCCAGCAGCGCTTCGGCGGTGACCGAGCCGCTGCTGCGCGACCCACGGCTACGCAAGCTGTCCTTCACCGGTTCGACGGAGGTGGGACGCCAGCTAATGGCGGCGGCGGGCCAGCGGATCCTGCGCGTTTCGCTGGAGCTCGGCGGCAACGCACCGTTTGTGGTCTTCGACGACGCCGACTTCGAGGCCGCCATCGAAGGCGCCGTGCTCGCCAAGATGCGCAACATCGGTGAGGCCTGCACCGCTGCCAACCGCTTCCTGGTGGCTGAGCCGCTCGCCGAAAAGTTCGCGAGGGCGCTAGCTGAGCGCTTGCGGGGTCTGCGACTTGGGCACGGCAGTGACCCGAAGGTCCGCGTCGGCCCTCTGATCGACGAGCAGCAGCGGACGAAGGTGCGCGACCTCGTCGATGACGCGGTCGCGCGGGGCGCGCGGGTGCTGGTCGGCGGACGTGCTCCCGAGGGCCCCGGCTACTTCTACGAGCCGACCGTCCTCTACCCGGTTCCCGAGGGTGCGCGTCTGCTTAGCGAGGAGATCTTCGGGCCGGTCGCACCGATCCGTGCGTTCGCGAGCGAGGAGCAGGCGATCGCCGAGGCGAACGCCTCCGAGTACGGCCTCGTCGCCTACGTATACACGCGCGATCTCGATCGCGCGCGCCGCGTCTGCGAGCAGCTGGAGTTCGGGATGATCGGCCTCAACCAGGGGCTGGTGTCGAACGCGGGAGCGCCGTTTGGTGGCATCAAGCAGTCGGGGGTCGGTCGCGAGGGAGGCAACGAGGGTGTTCGCGAGTACCTCGAGACGAAGTACGTCGCCCTCGCCGCGCCCTAGACGCGCCGTCCCCGTGGCTTCTGAACGCGCCGCGCGCTAAACGCGACTACCCCTGAACGCGCCGCGCGCTAAACGCGACGGCCCCTGAACCCGCGCCGCGCAAAACGCGCGCCGCGCGCTAAACGCGACGGCCCCTGAACCCGCGCCGCGCAAAACGCGCGCCGCGCTTGCTACGCGCTCGCCTTCTTGGCGGTCGACTCGCCGCGTGCCATCGCCGCGAGATCGAGTGCGGCGTCTAGGACGTCTTCGGCGACACCCTTCTCCAGTGCGACCTCTCGGATCGTGCGCTGCGAAGCGACCGCCTCTTTGACGATCTCGGTGGCACGGTCGTAGCCGATGTACGGGTTGAGCGCCGTCGCGATCGCCGGCGTCGACTCTGCGTAGCGGCGCAGTACCTCGACGTTGGCAACGAGGCCGTCCACGCACTTCTCGGCTAGCAGGCGCGAGCCGGAGGCGAGGATCTTGATCGAATGCAGCAGGTTGCGGGCGATCAGCGGTACGCGCACGTTCAACTCGAAGTTGCCTTGACTGCCCGCCATCGCGATCGCGGCGTCGTTGCCGACCACCTGGTTGGCGATCTGCAGTACCACTTCGGGAATCACCGGGTTGACCTTGCCCGGCATGATCGAAGAGCCCTTCTGGAGTTCGGGAATCTGTAGCTCGGCTAGGCCACAGCGCGGTCCCGACCCCATCAGCACGAGGTCGTTGGCGATCTTGGTGAGCGAGACTGCCAGCACGCGCAGGGCTCCAGAGAGCTCGACCAGGGCGTCGCGATTGGCCTGAGCTTCGAAGCGGTCGAGCGGCTCCCGCGGCTCGAGCCCGGTCTGCTCGTGGATCTTGCGGTGCACGCGACTCGCGAACTCCGGGTGGGTGTTCAGACCCGTGCCGGTCGCGGTGCCGCCGAGTGGTACCTGCAGCACGCGCGGGAGGGCTGCCAGGACGCGCTCACGGCCAAGGCGTATCTGGGCCGCGTAGCCCGCGAACTCCTGACCGAGGGTGACCGGTACGGCATCCATCATGTGCGTCCGCCCGGCCTTGACGACGTCACGCCACTCCTCGGCCTTCGCGGAGAGCGAACGCTCGAGCCGTTCGAGTGCCGGCAACAGGTCGTCGCGGACCTCCGCTGCTGCCGCGAGGTGGACGGCGGTCGGGAAGACGTCGTTCGAGGACTGCCCCATGTTCACGTGGTCGTTGGGGTGGACGTCGTCGCCCGCGAGACGCGCGATCACCTCGTTCGCGTTCATGTTCGACGAGGTTCCCGACCCGGTCTGGAAGACGTCGACCGGGAACTGGTCGTCGTGCATACCGGCTGCCACCTCGTCGGCGGCGCGTGCGATCCGCTCGGCGCGGTCGGGGTCGAGCAGACCGAGCTCGCCGTTGACGCGCGCCGCCGCGGCCTTGATGCGACCGAGCCAGCGCACGACCGCTGTCGGCACCCTCTCCCCCGAAACCGGGAAGTTCTCGATCGCCTTGCGCGTTTCTGCTCCCCAAAGCTCGGTACGTGCGGTCATCGGCCTCCTTCCGGGTCCGCCGGTCCGCGCGGGAGGCTACCGCGGCGCCGTCGCTGCCGTTCGGCGGTGCCGTGCGTGCTTTTTGCAAGAACGGTTTCAGAGCTTGTGCAACACCCCTCGGACGTGATCAGAATTCGCTCTGGTCGCCTCTCCCGGCGCCGGAGACGAGATCTTCTTTCGAAATGAGAGCGGACCCAGGCACGCTCATCGGCATCCGCACGAATGCGGCCGCCGAGTTGCTGGGCGTCAGTCCCAACACCTTGCGCAGCTGGGAGCGCCGCTTCGGCTATCCACGACCGCGGCGTACGCCAGAGGGTCACCGACAGTACGACCTCCAGGAACTCGAGGCTCTGCGTCGCGCGCTGGTCGAGACCGGCAACATCTCTTCGGCGATCGAGATTGCGCGCCGTCGTGGCGAAGGTCCGAGCAACGAGCGGCGGCTGCTCGAGACGCTCGAATGCTTCGATGAGGAAGGCGCCGACCGGGTGCTCGAAGAGAGCCTCGCCGTGCGCTCGGTGGAGCGCACCGTCGAGGAAGTGCTGCTGCCGGCGCTCGAGGCGCTAGCGGCACGCGAGCGTCGCGAGGCCGAGCTGGAGGCTGCCTGCCGCTGGGCGACTGGCTGGATCCTCGCGGCTCGGCGAGTGGTGCCACCCGCCTCGCGGCCGCAAGGCGTGTTCCTGTTCGACGCGTCTGAACGTCTCGACGTCGAGGCGATTCACGTACAAGCCCTCGAGCTCGCCGTGCGCCGCGCCGGTTTCCGGACGCTCCTGCTGCGCAGCGAAATCGCGCCCGACCGGCTGCTGCGCGCGATCCGTGCACTCGATCCGATCGCCTTCGTGTTCTGTGGCGGCCGGACCACGCTCGACCGGATTGGCAGGCTGGTGCACGCGGTGCGCAAGCTGGGCTCATCTGCGCCGGTGCTCGAGTACCGCGATTCGATGCCGGTGCGCGGTGATCGCTCGCTGCCGACGCTTGGCCGCACACCGACTGAGGCGGTCGAGGCGCCACGCGTACTGGCCGAAGGCTCGAGTCCGTCAATCAAGAAGGCCTTCACTGCTCGTCGAGCAGCCGGCGCGCAAACGGCGACCGATCGTCCGCTCGCCGACGCGCTCCTAGCTTGAGCCCATCAGCGCCGTAGAATCGCGCGCCATGCCTCGCTTCGAGCCAGTGGAGCCGAGCGTCGACCTGCCGCGGCTCGAGGAAAGCGTGCTCGAGCGCTGGCGTCGTCACGGCGTGTTCGAGGAGTCGATCCGGCGACGCCGTGGTGCGCCCCGCTTCGTCTTCTACGAAGGGCCGCCGACGGCCAACGGGCGTCCTGGCTCTCACCACGTGCTGTCGCGGGTTTTCAAGGACGTCTTCCCGCGCTACAAGACGATGCGCGGCTATCTCGTCGAGCGCAAGGCCGGGTGGGACTGCCACGGTCTGCCGGTCGAACTGGAGATCGAACGTGAGCTCGGGCTCAGCTCCAAGCAGGAGATCGAGCGCTTCGGGATCGCCGAGTTCAACAAGCGTTGCCGGGAGTCGGTGTTCAAGTACATCGAGGACTGGAACCGCCTGACCGAGCGCATCGGCTTCTGGATCGACCTCGACGACGCCTACGCAACGCTCACCAACGACTACATCGAGTCGGTTTGGTGGTCGCTGCGCCAAGTCTTCGACAAGGGTCTGCTTTACGAGGGCCACAAAGTCGTCCCCTACTGCCCCCGTTGCGGGACCGCGCTCTCGTCGCACGAAGTTGCTCTCGGTTACCGCGAGGTCAGCGACCCCAGCGTCTACGTGCGTTTCCCGCTGGTGGACGAGCCCGGGACGTCGCTACTCGGCTGGACGACCACGCCCTGGACCTTGCTCTCGAACGCGGCCCTCGCTGTTAACCCGCAGGTCGAGTACGCCCGCGTGCGCTACCGGGGCGAACAGTTGATCCTCGCTGCCGAGCTCGTCGAACGGGTGCTCGGCGAGGATGCCGAAGTGATCGAGCGGATGCCTGGCTCGGCGCTGGTCGGCCGTCGCTACCGCCCGCCGTTCGACTTCATCACCGATTGGGGACCCCACGGCCACACCGTGCTTCCTGCCGACTTCGTGACGGTCGAGGAGGGCACCGGTGTCGTGCACACGGCGGTGGCCTTCGGCGAAGACGACTTCCGGCTGGGGCAGGAGTACGGCCTACCGGTGCACAACCCGGTTCGCGAGGACGGCACCTTCGACGAGCGGATGGGGCAATTCGCGGGGCTATTCGTCAAGGACGCCGACCCGCGCATCATCGAGGCGCTGCGGGAGTCGGGACGGCTGCTGCGCGCCGAGGAGATCGTCCACTCCTATCCCCACTGCTGGCGCTGCGACACACCGCTCCTCTACTACGCCAAGACGAGCTGGTACGTCCGTACCACCGCCGTGCGCGAGCGCATGCTCGAAGAGAACGAGCGGGTGCGCTGGTACCCCGAGCACATCAAGCACGGTCGGTTCGGTAACTGGCTCGCCAACAACGTCGACTGGGCGCTCTCGCGTGAGCGCTACTGGGGTACGCCGCTGCCGATCTGGCGCTGTGGCGAGGGGCACCTGCACTGCGTTGGATCGATCGCCGAGCTGCGCGAGCTCGCTGGCGCGGTGCCCGACGACCTGCACAAGCCCTACATCGACGAGGTCGTTTTCCCGTGCCCCCAATGCGGCGGGTCGATGCGTCGGGTGCCGGAGGTCATCGACGCTTGGTGGGACTCGGGCGCAATGCCGTTCGCGCAGTGGCACTTCCCGTTCGAGAACCGCGAGCGCTTCGAGCAGAACTTCCCCGCCGACTACATCAGCGAGGCCATCGACCAGACCCGTGGCTGGTTCTACTCGTTGCTCGCGGTCTCGACCCTGCTGTTCGATCGCAGCCCCTACCGGACCGTCCTGTGCCTCGGGCTGATCCTCGACGAGCAGGGCCAGAAGATGTCGAAGTCGCGCGGCAACGTCGTCGACCCGTGGGACGTAATCGGCAGTTTCGGGGCCGACGCCTTCCGCTGGTACTACTTCACCGCCAAGCAGCCCTGGGACGGCTACCGCTTCTCGCTGGAGACGGTCGGCGAGGCGACGCGCCCGTTCCTGCGGACGCTCTGGAGCACCTACCACTTCTTCGTGCTCTACGCGAACCTCGCCGAGCAGGAGCTGCCGGAGCTCGACGAGGTCGCGTTGGCGCCGCTCGACCGCTGGCTTCTGTCGCGCCTGGCTGGCCTCTGCGAGCGCGTGATCGAGCGCATGGACGACTACGACACGACGAGCGCCGGGCGGGCGATCGCCGACTTCGTCGACGAGCTGTCGAACTGGTATGTGCGCCTCACGCGCCGGCGTTTCTGGGACGGCGAGCCCGCCGCCTTGGCGACGCTCCGCCACGTGCTCGTCGAGCTGGCGAAGCTGATCGCGCCGTTTACGCCCTTCCTGGCCGATGCGATCTACACCAACCTCGACGGTCGCGAGACGTCGGTGCACCTCTGTGACTTTCCGCAGCCCGGCGCTCGCGACCGCGAGCTCGAGTGGCAGATCGATGTGGTGCGCGAGGTCGTCGAGCTGGGGCGGGCCGCGCGTGCTCAGGCCGGCGTCAAGCTGCGCCAGCCGCTGCGTGAGGCGGCGGTCTTAGCGCCCGGGCGCGAGCGTGCGGCGATCGAGCGCTTCGAGGACCTGGTGCGTGACGAGCTGAACGTCAAGAGCGTTCGCTACGTCGAAGCAGCGGAGCAGCTCGGACGGGTCGCGATCAAGCCGAACTGGCGGCGCCTCGGCCCACGTTTCGGGCCACGGATGCCGCGACTTGCCGAGGCCATCGCTGCACTGCCGGGAGCCGAAGTGGCGAGCCGCTTGCGCGCTGGCGAGCCCGTGACTATCGAGCTCGAAGGCGAGCGAATCGAGCTGGGCCCCGACGACCTGCAGGTCGTGCTCGAGCCACTAGAGGGCTATCAGGTCGAGCGCTCCGGCACGCATGCCGTCGGCGTCGATCTCGAGATCGACGAAGCGCTGCGCCGGGAGGGTCTTGCTCGAGAACTCGTGCACGCGATCCAGAACGCTCGCAAAGAGGCCGGCTTGCGGGTCGAGGATCGCATCCGCCTGGCCTTGGCCGGCGACGACGAACTGCTCGCCGTCGCCCGTCAGTTCGAGCGCGAAATCGCCCGCGAGACGCTCGCCCTAGAGGTTGCCTACGGCGCCGACCGCACTGAGCGGCGCTTCCAAGCGCGGGTCGACGGACGCGAGATCGTTATCGGCCTCGAGCCGGCGTCGAGCTGAGCTGGGCGTGGCGAACTAGGAGCTGAGCGCTGGCTCGAGCTCCTGCACGATGCGGTTCTTGGGCATTGCCCCCACGATCTGGTGAACAGCCTGCCCCGCCTTGAAGAGGATGAGGGTCGGGATCGACATGACGCCGAAGCGAGCCGCCGTTTCCGGGTTCTCGTCGACGTTCAGCTTCACGATCCGCAAGTCGTCGCGCTCGGCGGCGAGCTCCTCGAGGTGCGGCGCGATCATTCGGCAGGGCCCGCACCAGGGAGCCCAGAAGTCAACCAGCACCGGCTTGTCCGACTCCACTACCTCGGCTTGGAAGGTGCTGTCGGTTACGTCCTTGATCGATCCTGCCACCTGCTCTTCTCCTCTCGAGACGTTGCTTCAAAAAAGATAGCGTCGCGCGGGCGGGAGCCGACCGACAAGCGCAGCGCAGGCACTCGCCAGGCTGCCTCGAGCGCGATCGCGGCGTTCATCTTCGAGCTGCCGTGGCCGCGTTCGCGGAAGGTGATCGGTACCTCGCGGACCACGAAGCCGGCGCGCACCGCGCGATAGGTGAGTTCGATCTGAAACCCGTAGCCGTTGGTGCGCAGCGTGGCCGGGCCGATGGTCTCGAGAACCTGCCGCCGCATGCACTTGAAGCCGCCCGTGAGGTCGCGAACGTCGACTCCGAGCACGCGGCGCGCGTAGCTGCAGCCCGCCCTGCTAAGCGCACGGCGCAGCGGGCCCCACCGTTCGATCGCGCCACCGGCTACGTAGCGCGAGCCGAGCGTCAGGTCGGCTTCCCCGGCGAGCACCGGTGCGATCAAGCGCGGCAGGTCGTCAGGGTCGTGCGACAGATCGGCGTCCATCTGCAGCACGAGCTCCGCACCCTCGGCGAGGGCGTGCTCGAAGCCGGCCACGTACGCGGGCCCAATACCCGCCTTGCCCGAGCGGTGCAAAACACGCAGGCGCGGCTCCCTGGTCGCCAACTCTTCGGCAATGCGACCGGTTCCGTCCGGGGAGGCGTCGTCGACCACGAGCAGCGTCGGATCGACCTCACTGTGTTCGAGCGCGCGTAACGCGCGCTCCACCAGCGTGGGCAGGTTTTCCGCCTCGTTGTAGGTGGGCACTATCAGCCAGGCCGACGGCACAGCGCCCTACAGTAGCCGGACGCGTCGCCGTCGCCGAGTAGCGCGACCCCGATGCTCCGAAACGTCGACATAGCGGAAATGCTCGAGCGCCTCGCGGCGCTCTACGAGCTTGACGGGGCGGACCCTTACCGGGTGAACGCTTACCGCCAAGCGGCGGAGTCGGTGCGACACGCCACCGTTTCCGTCGCCGAACTGGCACGCCAGGGCCGCGCGACCGAGCTCGACCGCGTTGGACCGACGATCGCTCGCAAGATCCGTGACTTTGTGGAGACCGGGACGACGCCTGCGCTCGAACGCCTGCAAGCAAAGTATCCGCGTGGTCTACTCGAGGTAATGCGCGTACCGGGGCTTGGTGCCAAGCGGGCGCGCTTGCTGTGGGAGAGGCTCGGTGTCGGCTCGCTCGAGGACCTCGAACGCGCGCTTGAGACCGGGCAGCTGAGTGAGCTCCCGGGTTTCGGTGAGCGGACGGTGGCGCGTCTGCGTGCCGCGGTCGAGCGCCTGCGCGAGCGCCCGCTCGACGAACGGCCTTTGCTGTTGATCTCGCATGCCGAGGACGCCGCCCGTCGCATCGCCGAGGCGCTCGCCGCCACCGCTGGCGTACAGACAAGCCACGCCGTTGGCGGTCTGCGGCGCGGCGTCGAGGCGACCGGCGACGTCGACCTGCTGGCCGTCGCTCCCAGCTCGGCAAGCGAGCTTGCCGGTCTACTCGCAAGGAGCGGTGCAGTGGCCGAGGCGCGCCCCGGCGACCCACGTCTCACCGGCGTGCGGTCGGATGACGTGGGGCGCGCGCTGGTCGTCACGCACGACGGCATCGAGGTGGATCTGTGGTCGGTGCAGCCGGCTGCGCATTACGCAGCGCTGCAGTGGCTCACGGGGTCGCGCGCGCACAACGAGCGCCTTCGGCAAATCGCCCAAGAGAAGGGCGTCGAGCTGGGGCCGGCGGGCGTGCGACGGGGCGGCAAGCCTCTGCAGGTGGCGTCGGAGGACGACGTCTACGAGCTGCTGGGGATGGCATGGGTCCCACCCGAGCTGCGCGAGGACCGGGGCGAGGTAGAGGCGGCGCAGGTGGGCTCGCTGCCTGATCTGATCACGGTCGAACAGCTGCGTGGCGACTTGCACTGCCACACCACCCTCTCGGACGGACGCGCTGACGCGCGCACGATGGCGCTCGCCGCGCGCGAGCGCGGCTACGAGTACCTGGCGATCACCGATCACTCCGCCAGTCACGGTTTCGGCAACGCCGTCTCGCCAGCCGAGTTGGAACAACAGATCGAACGGATCGCTGCGCTCAATGCGGAGCTCGAGGGCATCCGCCTTTTGGCTGGCAGCGAGATATCGCTGCGTCCGGACGGTTCGCTCGACTATCCGGAGGAGCTGGTCGCCCGCCTGGATTGGGTGATCGCCAGCGTGCACACCTCTTTCGCTCTGTCGGAGCGCGAAATGACGGCGCGGATCGCGGCCGCAATGGAGAACCCCCTAGTGGACGCGATCGGGCATCCGACTGGTCGTCTGATCGGTCGCAGGGACCCGTATGCGGTCGACGTTGAGCGGCTGATCGAGGTTGCCGCGGCGACCGGCACGATGCTGGAGATCAACAGCAACCCGGACCGCCGCGATCTCTCCGAGGTCTGGGCGCGCTTGGCTGCCGAAGCGGGCGTGATGCTCGTGATCAACTCTGATGCGCACTCGGTCGAGGGACTTGACGTCGTGCGCTACGGCGTGGCAACCGCGCGCCGCGCGTGGCTGGCGCCCCGCTCGATCGCGAACACGCTGAGCTGGGACCAGCTCGCGCGTCGACGCAAGCGCGTGCGGGCGTGAGGGGGTCGCCCGGCGGGCGAGTGCTCGGCCCCTTGCGGCTCGATCTTGCGCAGTCCCGGCAAGCGGAGTAGGCGAGGCGGCTTGAAGGGCGAGCCGCGCTCCAGCCAAAACTCCACGCCGTCACGCTCCTCGATCGCTTGCACGGCCCGTGCTTGGTGGCGCCAGCGCAGGGCCGCGAACAGCGCGTAGCCGGCCGCAACCGCCGGGACCTGGGGGAACCAGACGCCAGCGACCGTCGCCCCTAGCGAGATCAAAGCCAGCGGCCAGTGCCGGTTCAGCAAGATCGTTCCGGGCTCGAGCTCGGGGAGCGTCGTCGTCGTGCGCGCTCCAGCGAGCAGTCGCGTGATCCCAGCGGTCGGGCGCTGGCGTGCGCCGAGGATCGTCCCGAGGACCGCTGCCAGTACGAGCCAGGCGAGGGCGAGCGCCGCCAGCAAGTCGTCGTCGCGGCGCGAGATCGCCAACATCGCGCCCACCGCGAGTGCCGTAGCGGCCGCGGCGAGCAACAGCACCGAGGCCCTCAGGAAGTCGCGAAAGCGCACGTCATCCCTCCGCCAGTCGGCGGAGCAGCGAGGCGAAGCCGCCGATTCCCTCGACGACGACGTCGGCGAAGCGATAGAGGTCGGGCGGGGCTTCGTCGGAGCGCACCGCTACCCGCACGACCTGTTCCAAGTGTCCGTCGGCACGCAGCCGCTCGAGCTCGGCGAAGGCGTCGACATCGGTCGCGTCGTCGCCGCCGAACAGAGCCCTACTGAAGCCAAACCGCGTGACCAGCTGACGAACTGCGCGATGTTTGCCGATCTCGATCGGTGGTCGACACTCGAGGACCTTGCGACCGCGGTGAACGGCGAGTCCGGCGGCGGTCGCGCGGCGCTCGATCTCCTCGATCATCGCTAGTGCACGCCGCTCGTCGCGCGCACCGCGCCAATGGAAGGCGACGATCGGCCCCTTGTCCTCGCGGCGGATCTGCGCGAGCCTGAGCTCGCGCGCCGGCAGCGAGTCCGCGAAGCGGTGCACACGCCCTTCCCACGATCTGAACTCGGCAGCGACCTCCGGCTCGCGCGCCCCGGGCAAAAGCAGCTCGGCACCGTGCGAACCGGCGTAGGCAATCGCGCCGACACCGACCAGCCGCCGGGCTTCGCTCGCGCGGCGCCCGGAGATGCAGGCGACGAGACGGTAGCGGCGGGCTAGCCGTGCGAGCAGGCGTGCGATCTCTTCGCTGACGTGCGCTTCTTCCGGGCGCTCCACGATCGGGGCAAGCGTGCCATCGATGTCGCAGAGCACGGCGGAGCGGCCGGGCTCCGCCAGGAGCGGCTCGAGGGCTGCCTGCGCCTCCGGGGGAGCGAGCGCCACTCTCCTTAGTATGCAGAGCTGATGAGCGCCCGTCTGGCCCGACTCGCCGTGATCGGCACCGCGGGCGGAGCGTTCAGTGGCCTCTTCGGAATTGGTGGCGGCACGGTGATCGTGCCGCTGCTGATCGTGTGGCTCGGCTACGGCGAACGCCTAGCGACCGGCACTTCACTGTGTGCGATTGCGGTGATCGGTGCGCTCGCAGCCGCCGCGCATGCCCTCCACGGCAACGTCGACGTGGCGGCGGCGGCCGTGATCGGAGCGCCAGCGCTGGCCGGTGTGGTCGCCGGAGTCGCCCTCCAGCAACGCCTCTCCGAACGAGCGGTTGCCGGGATCTTCAGCGTCGTACTGGTGCTATCGGCGATCAAACTCGCGTTCTTCTGAAGCGGTGAAGGGTTCCCGCGGACTTCGATGAGTGTGGGCGACGTCGTCGGGCTCGTCGTCGTCGGCTTGGCGGCAGGTGTGGCGAGCGGTCTGCTCGGGGTCGGCGGGGGGGTGCTGTTCGTACCGGGGCTCGTGACGTTCCTCGGGATGTCCCAGGTAGAGGCGGAAGCGACCTCGCTCTTGGCAGTCGCGTTCGTCGCTGTCGTTGGTGCGTGGCGGCAGCACGGCTACGGCAACGTGCGTCTCCGCGACGGTTTGCTTGTGGGAGCAATGTCGCCGGTCGGCGTGGTGGTGGGAACCGAGCTGGCGAACGCCCTACCCGACCGCGCGCTTGCGGTTAGCTTCGCCGGTATCCAGCTGTTTTTCGCCTGGCGTCTGGCCAGGCGAGCTCTCAAGCCGCCGGCCGCAGCAGCGCCGAGTGCACCGCAGCGTCCAGCTGATTGAGGCGGTGCAAAGCCGCCGCTTCGGCTGAGCGAAAGCGTCTGCCCGGGACGAGCTCCGGCCCGTGGTGGGTGAGCAGGCAGTGGATCAGCGCGTCGAGGCGAGCGTCGTCGAGTGCGGGAAGCGCCCGAGCGCGGTCCTCCACGAGCCGTTGTCCGAGCGCGAGATGGCCGATTAGCTCGCCTTCCCGAGTCAGCGTGATTTCCCCACCGAGCTGGAACTCACGAGTTTTTCCGACGTCGTGAAGCAGCGCCGCCGCCAGCAGTAGCGAGCGGTCGAGGCGGGGGTGCACCTGGCAGAGCTCGTGAGCGAGGGTCGCCACCGCAACCGTGTGCTCGAGCAGGCCGCCGACGTAAGCGTGATGCCCATCGCGCGTGCACGGTGCCTCGCGAAACTGCTCCCGGAACTCGTCGTCGTCGACGAACGCACGCACCAGCGCGGCGAGGGGAGGGTCGGTGATCTCGCGCGCCAGGTACTCGAAGAAGCCGTCGAGCTCGCCGAGATCGCGCCGCGTGTGGGGAAGTACACGGGCCAGCTCCACTGCCTCAGGCTCGACCCGGTGAATCGATTGCAGCTCGGCGACGAGCTCGCCGCGGAAAAGCGTGACTTGGCCCTCGACCTGCACGAGATCGCCGCGCTCGAAGTTCGCTGCCAACGAGGCGGCGTCGCGGAAGGCCCGAGCGGTGATCCGGCCGCTGCGGTCGGCGAGCTCGACCGCCAAATACGGCCTACCGTTGCGCGCCACCAACAGGTCCTTGCGCGTGCACGCGTAGACGCCCGATAGCGGGGTTCCCGCTGTCAGCGCTGCCAGCGGCGGTCCTCCCGCCCCGTTGTCGTCGAGCGCTGTGGCTTTCTCCCCCACGATGCGAATGCTGCGCACGGGGGCGGACGGAGTCGAAGGATCGTGTCGAGCCCGGCGGGCCGCGGGGATCGCCAGCGCGCGGCGGGCGGTGCTGGGCTCAAGGCGGGGGCCGCTCGCGCCGATCACCCTCGGCGCATGACTCTCTCGCCTCGTGATACGCAGCCCCC
Source organism: Thermoleophilum album (assembly GCF_900108055.1). GTDB lineage: Bacteria > Actinomycetota > Thermoleophilia > Solirubrobacterales > Thermoleophilaceae > Thermoleophilum > Thermoleophilum album. The sequence continues at coordinate 766,369 of NZ_FNWJ01000001.1, forward strand.
TGATCGTTTGACGTTGTGGCCGGTCGGGGACGGGCGGTTCGGACTCGATGTGTGGTGGACCGGTCGCCACGGTCTTGCCAGTGCCGAGCAGTTGCGTTCGGCGCTCGACGCTTCGGGGTTGAACTCGCGCATCATCCAGTCGATCGACGGGCGCTCGTGGGCTCTGCGGGTCGGCCCGATCGACGAGCGTGAGACCGCTCGCGTGGTCTCCCACTTTCTCGCCGTCGCGACGGCGGGCGTGCCGCCACCACCCGTGTAGGGGTATTCGACGCCGCGGCGGCGGGCACGATCTGCGCCCCGGGCAGCTCCGTCGGCTACCGTGAAATCGTGAGTTCGCCGCTGATCGTTGACGAACTACCGCTCGCCCGACGACCCGTACTGGTCTGCGCGTTCGAGGGTTGGAACGACGCCGGCGATGCCGCATCGTGCGCGGTCGATTTCATCCATCGGCGTCTCGGCGCGCGGGAGTTCGCGCACATCGACCCGGAAGAGTTCTACGACTTCACGGCCGTCCGTCCGACTGTCTCGTTGACCGCCGACGGTAAGCGCGAGCTGACTTGGCCGCGCAACGTTTTCTCGTTCGCCGAGGTGCCGGGGGCGGATGGCGATCTAATCGTTCTGCGCGGCGTCGAGCCTTCGCTGCGCTGGCGCACCTATACACGACTCGTGCTCGACCTAGCCGAGCGTTTGAACGTGCGGCTGGTGGTTTCGCTCGGTTCGCTGCTCGCCGATGTTCCACACACGCGCCCGGTGACGATCACCGGGTTCGCGTCCGACCCGAGTGTGCTGGACCGGCTCGGGGTCTCGCGTTCGAGCTACGAGGGTCCCACCGGGATCGTCGGTGTTCTTCACCACGCCTGCGCGCAGGCAGGCCTCGCGGCGATCAGCCTCTGGGCGTCTGCGCCCCACTATGTCGCCGCGACGCCGAACACCAAGGTCGCGTTGGCGCTAGTCAGGGCGTTCGAAGGTGCCGCGAAGGTCGTCGTCGAGGCCTCGGAGCTCGAGCAAGCGGCGGAGGAGTACGAGCGACGCGTCACGGCGGCCGTCCAACAGGATCCTGAGGCGCGTGCCTTCGTCGAGCGCCTGGAGTCGGCGGCGGACGATGACGAGGAACTCGCCGGCCCCCGCCGGATCCCCTCTGGCGACACCATCGCGCGCGACTTCCAACGCTTCTTGCGCCAGCGCGGCAGCGGCCGCAAGCCGGGCGACGACGAGCAGGGCTGACGCTCCGCGCGGCTGCTCGTTCGGTGGCCCGCGTCGCTACCCGCGCCGGCTCAGAGCGCGCTGGCCGGACAGATGATCCGGTAGTCGCAGGCGGCGCAAAGATGCGGCTCGGGACGCGGTTCGAAGCGCTGTGCCGCGATGCTGGCGGCCAGTTCGCGTACGCGTTCGCTCACCCGCTCGATGTTCTCCTCGGTGGCCGGTACCGCCACCTTCTCGCCCGAGAGCAGATAGAGGTAGCTCTGCGATCCGCACTCGATGCCCCAGGCCTCGCGCGCGCCGAGCTGGTACAGCGAAAGCTGGATGTCGTCGGCAAGGTCGACGGCGGAGCGCTCCTTGCCGGTCTTGTAGTCGATCAGCTCGTAGCTGCCGTCGCGGTGGAGATCGACGCGGTCCACACGGCCCCGCACCAGGTGTGGCCCGAGTCGGAAGGCGAAGTTCCGTTCGAACCAGACGGGACGACCGGAGTCGTCGGCGGAGAGGCTTTCCCAATAGCGTTCGAGCGCTCTGCGAGCGCGTTCGAGCAGCGCGCGCTCGCGGGGGCCATCACCGATGCCTGACCTGCGCCAGCAGGCTTCGAGCGCCCGCAGCAGGGCATTACGCGAGCCGTCGCCGTGGAGGTGAAAGCGCTCGAGCGCCTGATGCAGCACGATCCCGAAGCGTTGTTGAAGGGTCGGCTCCTGCGGCACCCGGTAGACCCGCGCGAACTTGTAACGCAGGGGACAGAGGCGGTAGGTCTCGAGGTCGGAGGCGGAGAGCATCAGGCCCTCGCCGCTGCGCGGGATGAACGGATCGAGGCGTTCCTCGGTGCCGACACCAGGGGCTGCTCGGTCGGCTCGCCACTGGCCGTGACTCGTCGTCAGCAGTTCCTCGAGGCGGGAGTTCGCCAAGAGCTCGCGCTGGGCCGGTGTCGCCGCACGCGCGATCACCGCGCTTACGTCGCGCAGCATCGCCAGCGCCTCGCGATCGCTGCGACCGCCGGCTGCCAGCGCGGTTACCGCGATCAGTTCGAGGCACGCGACCACCGCCCGATCGATTTCCACGTGCGTATCGAGACGCATCTCGGCGATCCGCTCAGCGACCTCGTCGATCGTCTCGTTGAGCCGGGTGCGCAGCTCGCCGAGCAGTAGCTCGAGCGGTGTTCGGGCGAGCGGATCGGCGACCAACTCCTCGGCCTCCGCTCGCAACCGCTCGCGCAGTTCGCGCGCTGCGACGCTGCCAGCGTCCACTACGACCACTTGTTCCCGTGCCTGCGCGGCGTGCTCGACGAGCCACGCAAGATCCGTGGTCGGACCAGCGAGGAGGACCAATCGCGCGACCTCGTCGACCGGCGGCTCCCCGGCGTAGACGACGACCACGCCCCCACCAGCGCCATCGGCTGGCTCCGGCTCGATCCCGGCGCGAGCCGCGACGTTCACCAAGCGCACGAAGTCGGCAACGTTCGCGTCGGGGTCGCGGTCGGCCAGGCGTGCGGCAACCTCGACCAGCAGGGCGAGGTTTCGAGCACGCTCGACGGCCGCTGTCTCCGTGCAAGAGTTGCTGCGATCGAGCCCGACCCGTTGGATCAGCCTCAGAACGAAAGCGTCGGGCCGCACCTGCGTCGTTGCCTGCGATGCGCGTCGAAACAGTTCCAGGAAGGTGCTCGCGCGCTCGCGCCCTTCCGGCGACAGCTGCGGGCCACTCAACGCGATCTCGACGGCTCGCGGAATTTCGACGCGACGGCGTCGCGCGACCTGCGTGATGCGCGCGACATCAGCCGCGGCCAGAGCGATTGGGGGGCGCGTGAGCGCGCGCACTGCCGCCGCTGCATCGGTGGGATCGCAGAGCGCACGCAACCACGCCAGCACATCGCGGACCTCCGGACGGCGGAAGAATGCTCCCCGGCCGGCTGTCTTCGCCGGGACCCCGTGTCGCTCGAGCGCGAGCGCGATCCGTTCCGCCGAGGCCTGTTCCTCACAGACCACGGCGACCAGGCCGGGGTCCGCGGCTGCCGCAACCAGCTCGCCACAGACACGCGCTGTCGCCTCGATCGGGTCGTGGTCCCGTGGTAAATGCAAGAAACGCCAACCGGAGGACGCCGAACGATAGGAGCGATCACCCGCGGCGGGCGCGTCGGTCTCGCTGGCGACCAGGATCCGCACCGGCTCGCGGTGAGTCGGCGTGAGGCGCACGGTTGAGCGCGTTGGCCCGAGGTCGGCGGCGACCTCCCGCGAGCGCCGGGCAGCCTCGCCGTCGCGCACCCAGAACTCATCTCGCACGGCAACCGTGACGGTCTCGGCGTGCGCCGCGAGCGCCGCCACCAACGCCGCCTCGGCGAGCGTTAGGCGCTCGTACTGATCGACGAATAGGTGACCAAGCCAGCGCGCGCATGCGCGGCGCGTTTCTGGCTCGCGGCGTAGCAACTCGACCGTTCGCAACACCGCTCCCGGGCGGTCGATCCAGCCGCGTTCAGCAAGTAGTCGCTCGTGGAGCTCGTAAGCACGCGCGACCTCCACCGCGCGAGCGGCCCGCGCACGCTCGGCGTCGTCACGGCCGCTGCTCAGCGACTTCTCGGCACGCTCGAGCGCATCACGAGGTAACAGCAGCTCGCCTTTCAGGCGGTCGATCCCCTCGACCAAGGTTGCTGCCAGTACCGCAGGGTCCGAGGCGGGATCGTGGGCGACGAGGGCAAGGTGATCGAGATGCTCGTGAATCAGCAGCACCCGCGTTGCACGGTCGACGAGCGGGAACGCCGGATCAAGGCCGGCCGGCCGCGCGTGTCGACGCAGGATCTGCGCCGCTGCGTCGGCTACCGAGAGGACGTTCAAACGTTCGAAGGCGCAGCCGATCTGCGCCTCGGTGCGGGCAAGTAACAGCTCGGCGGAGCGTCGATCCGCCGTGAGCAGGCTGGCGGACGGCTTCCCCCCCGCGCTCGCCTCGAGAAGCGCTAGGAAGCGGTTGAGCAGCAACGTCGTGCGGCCGGCGCCCGGTGGGCCCGAGATCAACGTGGTGCGCGGCTCGCTCTCGGCGGAGTCGCAACGGGGTACCGCTGGGTTCCGTTGCCCGCCGGCCACCTGGTCCGCTTGCGCTCGCCGTTCGACCGCTACGGCATCGGGCCCCGCCGAGCCAGCAGCGTCCGCTTCGGGCGCCATGCGACCCTAGGATACGCCGCCCATGGTGGGCGGCGGGAGCCGAGATTGGCTGGCGATCGCGCGCAGTGTCGCTGAATGCGCGCGAGCTGCTTTAGCCGGGCTCGGCAGCACGCGTGAGCGGGGCGAGCCACGGGGTCGCGGTGCAGGGGGCGACGTCTCGCTGACCGTTGATGCCGTCGCCGAGCAGGCCGCGCTCGACGAGCTCGAACGACTCGGTGTGGCGGCTTCGGTGCTGTCCGAGGAACGCGGCCTGGTTTCGGTGGGCGGAGGCGGCCGCACCCGCATCGTGCTGGACCCGGTTGACGGTTCCTTGAACGCGAAACGCGGGCTTCCCTTCGCGGCGATCTCGTTCGCGGTGGCCGAGGGCGAAACGGTCAACGCGGTGCACTTTGGCTACATCGCTGAGCTGGCGGGCGACGGCGAGTGGTGGGCGCAGGCTGGCGGGGGCGCCTTTGCGAGGGGCGTGCGCCTCACGTTGGGTGACGCGCCGCGGGGAGAGCTCGAGGTGTTGGCGTTGGAGTGCGCTCATCCCGGGGCGGTCGCCGAGCAAGCGTTCGCGATCGCCAGCTCGGGAGCCGAGCGCGTGCGCATTCTCGGGGGCGTCGCTGCGGCTCTCTGTTTGTTGGCCGAGGGTCGCGTCGACGGCGTCGTTGCTTTGCGGCCGGTGCGCGCGGTCGATCTGGCCGCAGCCCAGCTCGTGGTACGCGAAGCGGGTGGGAGCCTCGACTTGGGGCCGCTCGGTCTCGACCTGCCGCTCGACGCACGACCACGCGCCCGGCTGATCGCCGCCCGGGCACCCGCGCTGGTCGCGCGTCTGCGCCCGCTTTTTTGGGGCTCGGCGGGCGACCGGCAGTAGTTAGCGGCGCGCGCTAGCGGCGGCGGCCGAAGTCAACCGTGTACGTAAGACCGGGAGCGGCCGGTTGGCCGGGCACACCTGCGGCGATACCGATCCCCGCCTCCTGGAACAGGGGCGACAACAGATTCGCGCGATGGGGCGGACTGTTCATCCACATCTCGACCGTATTGCTCGGGCGAGCTGCCGCGGCGACACCCCAGGAGATGTTCTCGCCGACTGTCCAGTTGCGCGCCCGCCGCAGGTAGCCGCTCTTCGCGATGCGTGCGAGGAACGACCGCCCACCGGGCGCGGTGTGCGAGAAGTAGCCGCGCCTAACCATGTCCTTCGAATGCTGCTCGGCGGCACGCGTCAGGAGAGGGTTGAGACGCATGGGGCGTAGACCGTGCTCAGCGCGAACGGCGTTGATAGCGCACAGTGCCGCGCGCACGAAGGCCCGTTTTCTCGATCGTCGCTGCGCTGGCGGCAAGCTCGCGAACGAGGCAACGTTGGCGGCGGCGGCCGCTGCACGTGCACAGCTCACCTCCACCTTGCTGGCAGCGGAACCAAACGCCGCTCCAGCTGGCACGAGCGCCGCAGCGAGCAAGGTCGCGGACACGGTGAGCAGTGCGGCGCCGCCACATCTGGTTATTCGCTCGCGTCTCCCCCTCGGGCCAGCAGGATTGGGGTCTGCGCGACATTTGCGCAAGCGTGCTGGCTGCAGGCGTGCTCCGGGGGGCACGTACCACCCGTCGGCACCACACTGCCGGACTTGATGCCCACGGCCGGCGAATCAACGAATGTCCGGGAGGGTTGCGCCGGGATAACTCAAGCGTGTGCCGTCGAACCGGGCAAGTGGGCTTAAGCGGTGCCGCTCGAGTCGCCCGTCAGGCAGGATGTGGAGGACTACCGCACCGCTGACGAGGAGGGCGTCCGCGAGCAGTTGCCGGTGGCAGCGCCGCCAATCACCTTCAGCGCACATCACTGCTAGCCGGTGGTGATCCGCGAGCTTCAGCAACTGCGCGCACGCCTCGCGGAACTCGTCGGTCAGCATGTGGTCGGCGTAGCCGCGAAATTGTGGCGATACGAGCCCCAGGTTCGGGCTGTCCGCTCGCGGGGTTCGGCGCCCGCCGAGGTGCGGAAGATGCAGGTAGTCGGCGCCCGCGTGTGTGCCTAGATCGCGCTCGAGGTTGACGCGTGCGAAGTGCGGGTAGCGCCGAGAGCTTGGGAAGCGCCGTACATCGACGACCAGATCGATCCCCTGGCTCGCCACAAGCTGCGCGAACTCTCGTGCCGGGTGGGTCGAATGGCCGATCGTGAAGAGCGAGTTCTCTGCCACCGCGGCCAGGGTAGAAGTGCGCGGGTGACGGAGCTAGTTAGATCTAATAAACTTCGCGAACACAAATCGAAGAGGTGATCAAGATGGCCGAAACCACTACGAACGTTCAGCAGGAGAGGACCACCACGGAGGCGACACGACCGTCGCAGACCGGGAACGGTGCGTCCCGCACGGGAGCCGCGCGTACGAGCGCAAGCGCCCGTACCGGCGCCCGACGCGCCGCTTCTGGCGCCAAGCGCTCTACGACCCGCGCTCGTCGTGCCACGAGCCGCGCCAGCGCGAGCCGCACCGGCGGTGCCCGCACGACCGCGGTCGATTCTGCGGGTGGCCCCGCCGCGGTTCTGCGCAGCGTCGGCGAGCAGGCCGAGCGCGCACTGCTGATTCAGGTCGGTGCGGTGCTCGAGGCGCGCGACGCAGTGGTCGAGGCGGTTCGGCCGCTTGCGAACGACCCGGAGGCCGAGCTCCAGCAGCTGCAGCGCCAAGTGCGCGAAAATCTCCGGCGCTTGGAGCGGCGCGGCGCGACCGCCCGTAACCGCCTCCAACGGGAGGTGCGTCGTGTGCGCACCCAGCTCGAGCGCGAGCTGCGGCAGCGTCGACGCAGCGCTGAGCGCACCTTGCGCCGCAACCGGCGGGAGCTCGAGCGCCAGGTAAGCCAGACACAGCGCGAGCTGCGGAACTTGCTGTCGCGCCTCCAGTCGCAAGCCTCCGGGCTCGTTTGACCAAACGACCCTGAAAACCCTCCTCCCTCCCGGTGCGGCGCCTCGACGAGGCGCCGCACTCGTTCTGCGACAATCGCGGGCGTGCCGAGTAGGTCGGAGATCATCGAGGCGCTGCGGGCCGTCATCGACCCCGAGCTGCGGCGCGACATCGTTTCGCTTGGGATGGTCCGCTCTGTCGAAATCGCGCCGGACGGCCGCGTCTCGGTTGTGGTTGCTCTGACCACTCCGGGCTGTCCGATCCGCGCGCAGTTCGAGCGTTCGGTGCGGCAGGTGGTCTCCGGTATCGAGGGCGTGGCCTCGGTTGACGTGGCCTTCGACGTTTTGTCGCCCGAGGAGAAGCAACGCTTGCAGCAGCAACTCGGCCGCCCGCAAGGTCTGCCCGATGGCGCGCTCGCACAGGTCGCGAACGTCATCTGCGTGGCTTCCGGCAAAGGCGGCGTCGGCAAGTCGACGCTAACTGCGAACCTCGCTGCCGCCTTGTTTGCCGAGGGGCATCGAGCGGCTGCGCTCGACGCCGACGTTTGGGGTTATTCGATTCCCCGCATGCTCGGTGTCCACGGGCGGCCGCGGGTGTCCGCGCAGCGCAAGATCGTGCCGCTAGTTGCGCACGGCGGGATCCGGGTGATCTCGATCGAGTTCTTCCTCTCCGAGCGCGACCAGGCGATCACCTGGCGGGGTCCGATGCTCCACAAAGCGCTCCGTCAATTCCTAGAAGACGTCGAGTGGGGTGAGCTCGACTACCTCTTGATCGATCTGCCGCCGGGAACCGGCGACGTTTCGATGACGCTCGCGCAACTGTTGCCGCAGGCGCGCTTCCTGATCGTGACCACCCCTCAGCCGGCGGCTCAGAGCGTCGCCAAGCGCGCTGCTGAGCTGGCGCGGCGTTACGGGCTGGAGATCGCTGGTGTGGTCGAAAACATGTCGGCGTTCGTGGCGCCCGACGGCTCCCGGCACGCGATCTTCGGGTCGGGGGGTGGCGAAGCGCTAGCTGAGGAGCTTGCCGCGCCGCTGCTTGCCAGCGTGCCGCTGCAGCCCGAACTTCGTGCCTGCGCCGACCAAGGGAAGCCGCTCGTGCTGGTCGATCCCGATGCGCCCGCGTCGCAGGCGATTCGCCACGCCGCGCGTGGCCTAGTCGCGGAGATGCCACCCGCCCCGCCGTCGCTGGCGTCCCCGGCGCGCGGAGCCGGTATCAGCGGCACACCTTTGCCGATGGCCCACTAATCGGGGTCGGCCTTGCTGCTCGTCACCGGCGCAACCGGAACGGTCGGCCGCGCGCTCGTCAACAGGCTGGTCGCCGCCGATCGGCCGGTGCGTTGCCTGGTGCGCGACCCGACCAAGCTCGGCGACCTGCGGGCGCGGGTACAGATCGCGATCGCCGACCTCGCTGAACCGCCCCTACCGCGCGCCGCGATGCGCGGTGTCGAAACCGTCGTCCACCTCGCGTCGGCGAACCGCGACGCCGACGGCGCCACGATCGAGGAGGTCGTAGTAGGCGGGACGGCGCGGCTGGTCGCCGCCGCGCGAGCGGCGGGGGTCGAGCGGTTTGTTTTTTTCTCCGCGCTCGGTGCCCGCCCTTGGGCCCGACCGCGCCTGTTGCGGGCCAAGGCGGTGGCCGAGCAGATCGTTCGCGAATCGGGTCTTCGGGCGACGATCGTTAGGCCGTCGCTTGTCTATGCCCGCGGTGACCGCTACCTGCAGACGATCGAGGCTTGTGCCCGTGGGCTCGGCTTCGTGCCGCTGATCGGGCGCGGGACCGCTCGCTACCGGCCAATCTGGGCCGACGACGTCGCGGCCTGCGCGCAGCGCCTCGTCGCGCTCACTTCGCTGCCGGCGACGGTTGAGCTTTGTGGGCCCGAGCTGCTAACGCAGCGCCAGTTCTGCGCTGCCGTGCTCGAGGCGCTCGGCCTGGGGCGCCCGTTAGTGCCGATGCCGTGGCCGCTCGTCCAGCGTGCCCTAGCGTGGAGTAGCTCCCTTGCAGGTGACGCGGTCCCCGCACCTGACGAGGCGGAGTTGCTGCTCGAGTCGGGCCTGTGCGTGGATTCGACGGCGGCCGACGTGCGATCACTCGGGGTAGAGCCGTTGCCGGTCGCACGCGTGCTTTCCTGATCGCTATGTGGTCGTGGCGCAAGAAGGTCGCGATGCCCCGCCCAGAGGAGGCACTGCCGGGCAGGTCCCAACCGATCTGGACGCCTGGACGACATTTCGTTCTCGGCACGCCGATGGCGCCGCCGTTCCCGGAGGGCACAGAGCGAGCGATCTTCGGCATGGGCTGCTTCTGGGGGGCGGAGCGGGTCTTCTGGAGCCTGCCGGGGGTGTACACGACCGCCGTCGGCTATAGCGGCGGCTTCACTCCCAACCCCACTTATGAGGAGGTCTGTTCCGGACTCACCGGTCACGCCGAAGTTGTGCTCGTGGTGTTCGATCCGCAGAAGATCGACTACGGCGAGCTGCTTCGGAGCTTCTTTGAAGAGCACGATCCGACCCAGGGCATGCGCCAGGGCAACGACATCGGCACTCAGTACCGATCGGCGATCTACAGCACGAACGAGCGCCAGCTGACGCTGGCGCGAGCCGCTCGCGACCGCTACGGCGAGGAGCTGGCGAAGGCCGGTTTCGGGCCGATCACCACCGAGATCGCGCCGGCGGGACCCTTCTACTACGCGGAGGAGTATCACCAGCAGTACCTCGCCAAGAACCCGAGCGGGTATTGTGGTCTCGGGGGGACCGGTGTTCGCTGTCCGTCGTCGGCGACGAGACCGTCGCCACCGTCGAGACCGATCCCTGGCGCCTAACCGTGCGTGCGCGGCGCGGTGGGGCGGTGCTCGAGGAGGCAGTGGGCGCCGAGCTGGGTTTTTCGACCGTGCTCGGGCGGCGGCGCGCTACGCGCGTGTTGGCGGCGACACGGGATGACCAGGGCCTGAGGTTGGTGGTCGCGACCGACGATCCCACCGGCACTCGGCTGCTCGTGCGGATCGCACGAGGACCTTCCGGCGGCGTTTCGCTGTGGGCGAGCGCCGACCGCCTCCTGCCGCCGCCCTCGAGCTTCGAGATCGGCTTTCGAAGGGTTGCTGGGGAGCGACTGTTGGGACTCGGAGAGCGCGCCGATGCCGTCGATCACTCAGGGCGCGAAGTCGAGTCGTACGTCGCTGATGGCCCCTATCAGCCCGGCGCCGAGAGCACATTAGTTTCCCTTTTCGTGCCTCCCTGGGGGTTCCGCGCGCGCGCCGACGCGACCTACTACCCCGTCCCGTGGGTGCTCTCGACGCGAGGCATCGGTGTGCTGGTGGAAAACGACGAAACCGTCTACCACCAGCTCGGCGCGAGCAACGCGGCTGTTTGGTCGCTGTCGGTCGTGGATCGACCGCGCGACACCGGTCTCGTGGGGGCACCGAGCGAGCTGCGCTTGCACTTCTTCGCGGGCCGCACGCCGAGGGATGTACTCGGCCAATTCACCGCCTACGTTGGGCGACAGCCACCGGTCGCGGCGCCATGGGTCTTTGGTCCGTGGTACCAGCCGGGCGGTGAGGTGGAGGAACGCGTCGCCCAAATTCGCAAGCTCAGGGCCGCTGGCGCCCCGTTATCGGTCGCCCAGACCTACACCCACTACCTGCCCTGCGGCGACCAGGTCGGCAAGCGCGACCGCGAGCGGGCGCCGATCCGACCGCCCAGACCGTCGGGCGTCGCACCGGCATGTTCCTGGTCGGACAGTTCGACTTTTCGGCACCTGCCGGGCGTGCCTTGTTCCGGCGGGTGCTCGACGAGGCGGTCGCCGACGGACACGACGGGTGGATGGAGGATTTCGGTGAGTACACGCCGCTCGACTCACTCGCTAGCGATGGCACCCTGGGTACGCGCCTCCACAACGCCTACCCCCGCCTCTACCACTGCGAGGCCTACCGCTATGCGAGTGCTGCACCGCGTCCCCTCGTTCGCTTTCAACGCTCCGGCTACACGGGCGCAGCCCGCTGCGCTCAGGTGGTCTGGAGCGGTGACCCGACCACCGGCTGGGACTTCGACGGGCTTGCTTCGCAAGTCAAGCTCGCGCTCAGCGCCGGTCTTTCCGGCGTGTCCGTGTGGGGCTCTGACATCGGCGGCTACTTCGCCCTTGGCGATAACCGTCTGACACCCGAGTTGCTCCAGCGTTGGGTGCAGTTCGGTGCTTTCTCGCCGGTGATGCGCACGCAACGATCGGGCTTCGCCCTGCCTCCCCGCGACCGGCCACAGGTCGAGGATCCCGACCAGATCGCAAACTGGGCGCGCTACGCGGCCATCCACAACCGCTTGTACCCGTACCTATTGGCTGCCGATCGCGAGTACCAGCGCACTGGCATGCCGATCGTGCGGCACCTCGCGCTCGCCTATCCACGCGACGCGCAGGCAAGTGCACGCGAAGACGAGTACCTGTTCGGTCCCGACCTGCTGGTCGCGCCGGTCCTTGCGCCAGGTGCCCGCAGCCGCCGACTGTATGTACCAGCGGGAACCTGGATCGACCTCTGGCGATCGGTTGCGGTCGGTCGACGGCCGGGCCTACTACGGCTAGAACAACCGCGGCTGCTCGCTGGCGGGCGCGAACTCGAGCTGCCGGCGCCACTCGCTGAGATCCCGGTGCTGGTGCGCTCGGGTGCGTTGATCCCCCTGCTGAGCCCTGATGTCGAAACGCTCGCCCCCTACGGTGGTGGCCGAGTCATCAGGCTTCGTGACCGCGCCGATCGTCTGGAACTCCTGGCGTTTCCGCGTGGCAGCTCAAGCCGCAGGTTCCTTGAAGACGGCTTCGTGCGCTCGACGGAGCGCCGGCGTGGGTGGCGGTTGGAGATCGCCGGTAAGCGCACACGCAGTTATCTCGTCCGCGCTTCGCTTGCGACTCTCCGCAGACCGTTCACTCCCTGCCGCGTACTCGTCTCCGGGTGCGTCCTGCCGCCGCGCAACTGGCGTTGGCTGCGGTCCACGCAGTCGCTCGAATTGCGCGTGCGGGCGCGCCGCGCGGTGCTCTCGGTACGGCCCTGTCGCTGAGCGCGAGCCCCTCAGCGCGAGCCCGCTTGCAAAGAGAAGGCGGGCCCGGCCGTCTGGCCGGGCCCGCCGCAGGACTGGGAAGCGGTGGTTTGGCGGACTAGAAGTCCATGCCGCCGCCGCCGGGCATGCCAGCGCCCGCCTGCTCCTTCTCCGGGATCTCCGCCACGATCGCCTCGGTGGTGAGAATGTTCTTGGCGATCGAAGCGGCGTTCTGGAGCGCCGAGCGGGTCACCATCGCCGGGTCGATCACGCCCGCCTGGACCAGGTCGACGAGCTCTCCGGTCTCCGCGTTGAGACCGTAGTTGATGCCCTTCGACTCGGCCTCGCGGACGTCGTTGACCACCACCGAGCCCTCCAGGCCGGCGTTCTCGGCGATCTGCCGCAACGGCTCCTCAAGCGCTCGGTAGACGATTCGCGCACCGGTGCGCTCGTCGCCCTCGAACTTGTCGAGGTCGATCGCCTTCTGCGAGCGCAAGAGGGCCACGCCGCCGCCCGGCACGATGCCCTCTTCGAGCGCCGCGCGAGTCGCTTGCAGGGCGTCCTCGACGCGGTGCTTCTTCTCCTTCATCTCGGTCTCGGTGGCGGCACCAACCTTCACCACGGCGACGCCGCCGGCGAGCTTCGCCAGCCGCTCCTGGAGCTTCTCGCGGTCGAAGTCGGAGTCGGTGTTCTCGATCTCCGTCTTGATCTGGTTGATCCGACCCTTGATCTGCTCCGGATCGCCGGCGCCGTCGACGATCGTGGTGGTGTCCTTAGTGACCACCACGCGACGGGCCCGCCCGAGCTGCGAGAGCTGCGTGTTCTCGAGCTTGAGGCCCATCTCCTCGGTGATCACCTCGCCGCCGGTGAGGATCGCGATGTCCTCGAGCATCCGCTTGCGGCGATCACCGAAGCCCGGGGCCTTCACCGCGCACGCCTGGAAGGTGCCGCGGAGCTTGTTGACGACGAGCGTCGCGAGCGACTCGCCCTCGACGTCCTCCGCGATCACGAGCAGCGGCTTGCCCGCCTGGATTACCTGCTCGAGCACCGGCAGCAGGTCACGGACGGCGCCGATCTTCTGATTGGCGATGAGGATGTAGGGGTCCTCCAGGACGCACTCCATGCGGTCCTGGTCGGTGACGAAGTAGGGCGAGATGTAGCCCTTGTCGAACTGCATGCCCTCGGTGAACTCGAGGTCCATGCCGAGGGTCTGGCCCTCCTCGACGTTGACGACGCCGTCCTTGCCAACCTTCTCGATCGCGTCGGCGATCACATCGCCGATCTCGTCGTCGCCGGCTGAGATCGCTGCGACACGCGCGATCTGCTCCTTGCCCTCGACCTCGGTCGCCATCTCCTTGATCCGCTCGACGACCTGGTCTACCGCGCGCTCGATGCCGCGCTTGAGGGCGATGGGGTTGGCGCCAGCGGCGACGTTCTTGAGGCCGTCGCGCACCATCCGCTGGGCCAACACAGTGGCGGTGGTGGTGCCATCGCCGGCAACGTCGTTGGTCGCCGTCGCGACCTCACGCACGAGCTGCGCGCCCTGGTTGACGAACGGATCCTCGACCTCGATTTCGCGGGCGATCGTGACGCCGTCGTTAGTGATCGTCGGCGAGCCGAACTTCTTGTCGAGGACCACGTAACGGCCCTTCGGCCCGAGCGTCACCTTCACGGCGTTGGCGACCGTGTCAACGCCCTGCTCGAGCGCCTGGCGCGCCTCGTGGTCGAACTTGAGCTCCTTGTGTGCCATCAGGGACTCCTCCTTTGGAAGTCGTTACCCCTCGACCTTGGCGAGCACGTCCGACTCCCGCAGCACCAGGAGCTCCTCGCCGTCGACCTTGATCTCGGTGCCGCCGTACTTGGAGTAGAGGATCTCGTCGCCCTCCGAGACGTCGAGCGGAATACGGCGCTCACCGTCTTCGTCCCAGCGACCCTCGCCGACGGCAAGGACCTTACCGCGCTGCGGCTTCTCCTTCGCGGTGTCGGGCAGCACGATGCCGCTCGGGGTCTTTTCCTCCTCCTCGATCGGCCGCACGATCAGCCGATCGCCTAGAGGCTTCAACTTCATGGGCAGAACCTCCGTTCCGCGTCGAAGACTTGTTTAACCGCCTGTTTGGCACTCACATGGCACGAGTGCCACGGCTCGGCACTCTAACACGGCGAGTGCCAGATGTCACAGGTATTCACTGACTTTTCACGGTCCGAGAGCGGCCTCGACGGTTCACGGTCGGAGAGCGCTCCCGAAGGATCGCGGCGTCGCCGGCTGTCGGCTCGAGGCAGCGCTCGTTATCGGGCGGCTGCTTGCCCCGCCGCAGCCGACCGCGCCGCTGCGGCACGTGCGCTGCGAGCCACGCTGGTGCGGTCCTCGCGCTAGTTCTGGCGCCGCTAGTTCTGGCTCGGTGCGGACGGCCGCATGCGCTCCGTCAGCTCCGGCGGGCGGTCGACGATCTGCGAAAAGCGGACCACCGTGACCGTGTCGTCGTGGCTGATCTTGCGCCCGTAGATCTGCTCGAGGAAGTGGATCGTCTCCTCGAGGCGGCGGAACTCAGGGTTGTCGTGCTCGATGTCGCGCGGCGATAGGTCGCGCACGCGCTTGACCTCGACCGAGTCGATCACCGCCTCGAAGATCCGCTCACGCGGCGAATGCTGGTAGCCGACGGTGACCATCACGACCGTGCCCTTGCGGTACTTCTGGCTCTTGTCGCCGAGCCGAATGGTCGCCGTCTTGCGGCCGCGCCTGAGCTGGTCGATGAAGACCGGCGAGTAGAAGTTGAGCACGTACACGGCGGCGCAGCCTACCGTTCGTCGGCGGCCGGCGCGGTCCTCTCGGCGACAATCGCTTGCGCCTTTGCCGCGATCTTCCTTTCCCCGCGGTAAGACAGCCGCTCTGGGGCTTCGCTAAGCGGTATCCAGGACGCGCCGAGCACCTCTTCGCGGTCGTAATCGCGCAACGCGCCTGCCCGGTAGCGACAGAGAAAGAACACCACCCGCTTGTAAACCCGACGCCCGCCGCGCGTGTACCAGTAGCGAGTCTCACCAAGCTCGCAAACCGGCTCGACCGTCAAGCCGGTTTCCTCCCGCACCTCTCGGACTGCTGCTTCGATCGGCGTCTCGCCCGGCTCGACGTGGCCCTTGGGCAGCGCCAGCACGCCCTTGCGCGGCTCCACTACGCAGATGAACGGACGCCCCGCGAACCTTCTGACCACCACGCCACCGGCAGAGAACTCGTCGGGCGGCCGCTCGCGGTCAGCTCTCGCCACGGGCCCCTCAATGGATGTAGTTGCGCAGGCGTTCGGGCTCGTGGACGATCACGCGCCCGCGCCTCAGTGTGACCACTCCGTCACGTGCGAGTTCCTGGAGGAACCGACTGGCGCTCTCGCGCGTGGTGCCGGCGAGCGTCGCGATCTCCGCCTGGGTCACCTGAATCTCAACGTCACGCGGGGGCGCACCCTCGCGCTGGCGGGCTGCGACTTGTGCGAGGAGTGTCGCCGCCACCCGACCAGGGACCGTCTGGAACGACTGTTGCACGAGCCGGTCGGTGGTGCGACTCACCCGCTCGGCCATGGCCGCCAGCATGCGTAGCGCGATCGAGGGGTCGGCTCGAATCAAGCGTTCGACGTCGCCGGCCAGAAGCGCCAGCGCGGTGGTCGCCTCGAGTGCCTCGGCGGTGGCGGATCGGCGCTCCCCCCGGAAGAGCGCGAGCTCGCCGAACATCTGCCCGGCGCGCAGTTCGGCGATCGCCAGCGTTCGCCCGTCCCGGTGCTGACGGGTGAGCAGCACGGCGCCGCTACGGACGACGTAACAAGTGTCGCCCTCGTCACCTTCGCGGAAGATCACCTCGCCCCGTTGCCAGCTGCGTGGGACGGCGACTGTGGCGAGCTCCAAAAGCTGCGGGCGGTCGAGCGCCGAGAAGACATCGGTTCGCGCGAGGAGGTCGGCGGCCTCCTCGCGTCCGATCACGAGCGTTTGGCGTGGCACCGGAACTCCTCCCGAGGCGGACACGCCGGAACCGCGCCCGCGGCTGGCGGGCATCGCGGTCGGCGCGTCGCCAATGATCGCCGACGCAGCGCGATCCTTGGTGGTCGTCACGCCGCCTCCTCGGCTGTGATCGCTCGCCGGCCAGCGAGCGAGGAGAACAAGGAGGGGTCGTTGGTGATCACGCCGTCGACACCGAGCCGCTCCAGCCGCTCGATCTCCCGCGCGTCGTCCACCGTCCAGACGTACAGCTCGCCGCCGGCTTCGTGCACAGCTTCGAGCAGGCGCGGTCCGACCAGCAGGCGGTGCGCCATCAGTGCCTCGCAGAGGCCCGAGCGAATCGCCCGGGCGGCGCGCGCCGGTAGGCGTCGTCGCCACCAGACGAGCACGGCGTAGGCTGGCAGCGCGAGCGCCGTGCGCGTGTAGTCACGGCGCACGCGCGGGACCGAGAGCCCTCTGCGCAGCCCGGGCGCGATCTTGCCGATCAGCTCGAGGCTTTGCGGCCACGTGCTCGACACGAGGGTCCGCTCCAGCAATCCGCGAGCGGCCAGCGCCGCCACAACCTCGCGCTCGTAGCCGGGAAGCTTGAGGTCGACGTCCAACTCGACGCTGTCGTACGACACCCCGGCCAAGTGGTCGAGCGCGTCCTCGAGCGTCACCGGCTCGCGGTGGAGGAGGTCGTGCTCGTCGTGCGCGAGAACGAGCCGGCCGTGAGCGTCGCGCAAGACGTCGAACTCGATCATGTCGACCCCGAGCCTGAGCGCCACGTCGAAACTCGCGAGCGTGTTGCCCGGTGCGACGTGGGCGGCTGCGCCCTTATGCCCAACACGCTTCACGTGTCCGCTCCCTCTCCCTTGTCGCGTGTCTCCCCTTGACAGTACGGGCACCAGTAGAGAGTGCGCGCCTGTTCGCCGGTACGGCGGGCACGGATCGGGGTGCCACAGCGCCGGCACGGCTGGTGCGCACGCCCGTAGACGTTGGCGGGTCGGGGCCGTGTGCTGCCGTTGGCGACTGCCCGCAGCATCAGCTCGCGGGCAGTCAAAAGCAGGCGCTGGAGGTCCTCCGGCTCGGTATCTGCGAGGCGGCGGAAGGGATCGATGCCCGCAGCGAAGCACGCTTCCGAGCGCCAGATGTTGCCGATCCCCGACACGGCACGCTGCTCGAGCAGTGCGTCGGCGATCGTCAAGCGAGCGTCGAGTGCGCGTAGCCGGATCGCTGCCGCTTGCGCATCGAAGTCCGCTGCCAGGAGGTCCGGCCCGAGACCTGCCAAGAGCGGTTCGAGGCGGGTCGCGGCGCGCGTGCGAAGTTCTAAGAGCGGCCCGCCGTACTGGAAAACTTCGTGGCGCTCGGTTACCAAGTGAAGCCAGGGCTGCCCCCGTCTGGTCGCGTGCCGACGGGCGGCAGTTGTGGTTTTCGCCCCTGCGGCCGGATCCGCTCGATCGGATTCGGTCACGTCGGGCGGCGGCGTGCGCGGCCGAACCACCCATCTACCGCTCATCCGCAGGTGGGAGTGCAGCAGCACATCACCTTCGAACTCGATCAGCAAGTGCTTGCCGCGGGCTTTGACGTCAAGGCACCGCCGGCCCACCAGTGACCCGATGCGCAAGAGCGAGGGAAGTCGCGCGGCGGGCGCCGAGGCTTGCACGATCCGCTCGCCGCAAAGTGCGCGCCGCAGCCGCTGGGCGGCGAGATGGATCGTGTCGCCCTCGGGCACGATCCTGATGCTAGGGGGCGCCTTCCTTTGTCTCGCCGGGGCGTTTTCCGGCGCCGCGGCGCGCGGCGGTGAGCGGCACGGGCGGGCCGGCTAAGTTGCGGACCATGGATACAACCGGCTCACCGACCGTCTCCGTCGGGGGCACGCAGACCTCGCCGTCGACGGCTGGGCTCGCAGTGCTGGTCAGAGGCCTCGAGCGCTCTTACGGCGATGTGAAGGCGGTGCGCGGCGTCGATCTGGCGGTTGTGCGGGGCGAGGTCTTCGCTTTCCTCGGGCCGAACGGCGCAGGCAAGACGACCACCGTCGAGATCCTCGCCGGCTACCGCCACCGCGACGCCGGGAAGGTGAGCGTGCTCGGGGTCGATCCAGCACGAGCCGACCGTGCCTGGCGCGCGCGGATCGGCATCGTCTGCCAGGAGACCGCGCTCGACGAGTATCTGACCGTGGGCGAAACACTCTCGATGTTCGCCCGCTATTACCCGTCGCCGCGACCGCTCGGCGAGCTCCTCGCGATGTGCGGCTTGAGCGACCTCGCGAAACGGCGGGTGGGAGTGCTATCCGGTGGTCAGCGGCGTCGACTCGACGTCGCCGTGACGCTGGTTGGTCGCCCCGAGCTTTTGTTCCTCGACGAACCGACGACCGGTTTCGATGTCGCCGCCCGTCGGGCCGCGTGGGACTTGATCAGGCAACTGCGGGACGCCGGCACCACGATCTTCCTAACCACTCACAACCTGGAGGAGGCCGAGGCTCTCGCCGACCGGGTGGCGGTGATCGTGGGCGGACGAATCGTTGGCGAGGGGAAACCCAGCGAGCTGGCGACGCTGATGGGCCGCTACCGAATCTCGTTCACCATCGACCGCCCGGGGGAGACGCCCCCGGTCGGTCACCCCGACGCAGATGGGCGCTGGTCGCTTGCGGCGGAAGATCCCCGTGAACCGCTGAAGTGTCTGGTCGACTGGGCGTTGGCAGCCGGCGTCGAGCTTGCGGACCTCGAGGTGCGGCGCCCGACGCTCGAGGAGATCTATCTCACGCTCACCGGTGCGGCGACCGCGGGCGACCAACGGTCGCCAGCACGAGCGGAGGAGCACGCCTCGTGAGCGCACGAGTGGAGCGCTTGCCCTCGTTGGCGGTACTCGTTCCCTGGCAGGCACGGTTCTCGCTGCGCGCGTTCCTGCGCAATCCCGCAGCTGTCTTCTTCTCGGTGCTACTGCCGGTCTTGTTCCTCGTGTTGCTGTCGGCGATCTTCGGCAACCAGCGGCTTCCGGGGCGCGGCATCAGCGTCGCCACCTACTACGTCCCCGGCGTTGCGGTGCTCGGGATCGTCAGCACGACCTTCATGAACCTCGCCATCCAAACCGTCGTGCGGCGCGAGCGGGGCGTGCTCAAGCGTCTGCGCGGCACGCCGCTGCCACCGCTCGCCTACGTGCTCGGCGAGGTCGCCGCTTCATGCCTGCTCGCGCTCCTGATGGTCGCCGTCGTAATCGCCGTGGGCGGACTGCTGTTCGGTGTCGCCGTGCCCGGCACGCCGCTTACCGCGGTTGCCATCGGTACGGTCGTCGGCGCCGCCTCGTTCAGCGCCCTCGGGCTGGCGTTGGCGGCGGCAATACCGAACGAGCAGTCGGCGCCGGCGGTGGCCAACGCGATGGCGCTACCGCTGTACTTCGTGTCGGGGCTGTTCTTTGACGTCGACCGAGCACCGGCGTGGCTCGTCACGGTCGCCGAGATATTTCCGCTCAAGCACCTTCTGGAGGTCTTTCTGCGCGCGTTCGAGCCGGGTGCCACGGGAGTTCCCTTAGCGCTCGGTGACCTCGCCGTCGTTGTCGGCTGGGGGGCTTTCGGCGTGGTGCTCGCTGCTCGCTCGTTCCGCTGGACACCTCGCGGGCGCGACTAGCGCGAGCGACCGAGCACGAGACGGCGCGGTCCCCGTCGGAACCCGAGTTCGAGCAGCAGCGGCTCAAGCGGCGAGTCGCTGACCGGCTCGCCGTCGATCCGTTCTAGCGCCAGGCGCGGGCAGTTGCCGCGCGCTGCCGCTTCCGCAAGCGCGCGCAGCGAGCGCACCAGCCAGGCGCTCGGCGATCCGTCGCGTTCGAAAGGACGCTCGGCGAGCGTCAAGAGTGCCTTGCCGCCGCGCTCCACGTACAGGCAAGCGTGCCCCCTGTCGAGCACTACCTGAGCCCCTGACGTACGTTGCGGGCGGTGCCGTTGTTGGCGCTTCGGCCACGGCAGCACGAGCCCGTAGGGCTGCGCGGGATCGACCGCCGAGAGCACGACGGGTGCCTCCTCCGGTTCGTCGCGTGCCGCGCGCAGGCGTTCGACCGCAGCTGGCAGCGCAAACTGCAGGCCGCCGAGCCCTTCGACGAAGTAACCCCGGCGCACGATCCCGAGCAGTTCGAGCTTCTGGAGCTCGGGGTAGAGCGCAGCGAACCCGCCGGGGATCGCCTCCGCGCGCGCGGTTTCGCGAGTCACGACGCCGTAGCGCTCTAGCAGGAGCTCGGCGCGCGCCCGCATCCGCGCGCCGTAGGCGGGGGGATCGCGGAACAGGCGCTCGCTGAGCGACCAGCGCCCCACCAGATGGGGGGCGGGGCCGCGGCGCCGGCGCGCGAACCGAGTGCCCTGCCGTCGCTGCCGGAGATGTTCGCTGCGGCCACGCGGGCGCGCCCGCAGCGGCGCGAACGAGTCGTTCGTGACCTCACCCGCCCAGACGAGATCCCAGAGGGCGCTGGCCAGCTCCTCGGCTGGGTGATCGGAAAGCTCTTCGGCCAACTCGTACCAGAAGCGGGCACCACCGGCGAGCACCGATCGCAGCGCTTCGTGGAGGGGCCCTGTGGGTCGCTGCGTGGGGTCGCTCGGGGCACCGAGCAATCGTGCGTCCTCGCGGAAGTAGAAGGCGACTCGGCCGCTGCGCCCGCGGGCGCCCGCCCCGATCCACACGACTTCGCCGCTGGCCAACAGCTCGTCGAGCCAGATCGGCGAGTACCCACCGAGTCGCGCGGGCAGAACCTCCCCTTCCCACGTCTCGGCTGGCAGCGCCAGGCTCTGGAGGGCGACCAGTGCATCGCGCAAGCTTTCGCTGCCGCCGGTCGGGGCTCCGGTGACGCCCTGCCAACGACTGAGGAAACGTCCGTAAGTGGCCTGTTCGACCGGCTCGAGCTCGTGCCGCAGGCGCGCCAGCGAGGCGCGACGCAGGCGGCGCAGCACCTCCGGGCAGCACCACTCACGCTCGTGGCCACCGGGGCGTAGCTCGCCGCGCACCAGTTCGCCGCGACGCTCGAGTTCGCGCAGCTCGGCGAGCAGTGGCAGCCCATAGCGTTGCTCAACCTCAGCGGTCGTGAACGGCCCGTGTGTGCGCGCGAAGCGGCGCACTAGACGCAGGCGCGCCTCCGGCTCGTCGGCGAGGAACCGTTCGGGTAGGCCGGGTGGCGGCGCGCAGCCGAGGGCGTCGCGGTAAAGGCCGGCGTCGTCGGCGGCGATCAAACGTTCTTCGCCGGCGATGCGTACGCGCACTGCTCGGCGCTTGCGCTCGAGTTCGCCTGTCAGGGCGCGTGGCGAGACCAACCCCACGCAGCGCATCGCTAGTTCGCTTTCCGAGAGGTCGCCGACGGCGCGCAGCACGTCCAAAAGTTCCTCGGCGTTCGCCGCCCGGCGCCGCTCGGCGGTGCGCTGGAGCTCGGCTTCGACTTCGGCGATCGCGTCGGCGTCGAGCAGTTCGCGCAGCTCGTCTTGTCCGAGCAGTTCGCGCAACAGCTCGCGGTCGAGGGCGAGCGCAGCGGCACGCCGCTCGGCGTTGGGAGTGTCGCCCTCGTACATGTACGTCGCGACGTAGTCGAAGAGCAGCGAAGACGCGAACGGCGACGCGTGCTCGGTCGCGACCTCGACGAAGGCGACCTCGCCGCTTTCGATGCGTCGCAGCAGGCTCTCGAGACCAGGCAAGTCGAGCACGTCCCGCAGGCACTCGCGGTAGGTCTCGAGGACGATCGGGAAACGCGGGTAGCGTCCGGCGACCTCCAGCAACGATTGCGCCTTGAGGCGCTGCTGCCAGAGCGGTGTGCGCTTGCCCGGTCGGGAGCGCGGAAGTAGCAGCGCTCGCGCTGCGTTCTCGCGGAAGCGAGCACCGAAGAGGGCCGAGCCGCGCAGCTCCGAGACGATCAACTCCTCGAGCGAGTCCGGGTCGACAAGCGCTAGCTCCCCGCGCGGCGGCTCCTCGGCGTCGGGGAGATGCAGCACGACCCCGTCGTCGGACCAGATCGCATCGCACTCGATGCCAAGCTCTTCGCGTATCCGCGCCGAGATCGCGAGCGCCCAGGCGGCGTGCACGCGGCCACCCCAGGGCGAGAGCACGCAGAGGCGCCAGTCACCGATCTCGTCTCGGAAGCGCTCGACGACGACCGCGCGGTCGGAGGGGAGGGTGCGTGTCGCGGCTCGCTGCTCACGCAGGTAGGCGACGAGGTTGCGCGCGGCGCGCTCGTCGAGGCCGTAGCGGCGGGCAAGTTCGCGCGGGTCGGCGTCGACTGCGCTGCGCACGAACTCGCCGATCGCGCGGCCGAGCTCGCTCGGTCGTCCGGCCCCTTCGCCGCGCCAGAAGGGCACCATCCCAGGGAGGCCTGGCGCGGGCGTGACGATCACCCGGTCGTGCGTTATTTCCTCGATCCTCCAGGTCGTCGCGCCGAGCAGGAAGGTCTGGCCGGGGCGCGCCTCGTAGACCATCTCCTCGTCGAGCTCACCGACCCGCCGTCCATCGGGCAGGTGCACGCCGTACAAGCCGCGATCGGGGATCGTGCCGGCGTTGACGGTCGCCAGTTGGAGAGCCCCGCGACGCGCGCTCACCGTGTCGGCGACGCGGTCCCAGACGATCCGGGGCCGCAGCTCGGCGAACTGCTCCGATGGGTAGCGACCGTCGAGCATGTCGAGCACCTCGTCGAGCAGCTCACGCGAGAGTTCGGCGAACGGCCAGGCCCGTCGCACGAGCGCGTGCAGCTCGCGGACCGCCAGCTCTTCGGCGCTTGCAACCATCGCGACGATCTGCTGACAGAGCACGTCGAGTGGGTTGCGTGGCACCGAGATCGGCTCGATCGCTCCCGCTCGCATCCGCTCTGCGACGACCGTGGCCTCCAGAAGGTCGCCGCGGAACTTCGGGAAGATGCGTCCCTTGGAGACTTCGCCGACGCCGTGGCCGGCGCGGCCGATGCGTTGCAGGCCCGTGGCCACTGCCTTCGGCGATTCGACCTGGACAACCAGGTCGACCGCGCCCATGTCGATACCCAGTTCGAGCGACGAGGTAGCGACGATGCAGGGAATCTCGCCCGCCTTGAGCAGCTCCTCGACCGCCTTGCGCTCTTCGCGCGACAGCGACCCGTGGTGGGCGCGCGCGATCACGACCGCCCGGCCCGCGCGTTCCGACGCGAGCTCGTTCAGTCGCATCGCCAGACGCTCGGCGCCACGGCGGTTGTTGACGAAGACGATCGTCGAGCGGTGCTCGCTAATGAGCTCGAGCAGCGCGGGGTAGATCGCAGGCCAGATCGACCGCTGGGTACCCGCTCCGTCGGCGGTGGGCGCGAGCTCGCCGCCGCTGTCGGGTTCCGTCATGTCCTCGACGGGCACGCAGATTTCGAGGTCGAGACGCGGCTTTTCCCCGGCATCGATCACGCGGCAGCGGCGCTCGCTGCCGACCAGGAAACGACCGACTTCATCGAGCGGGGAGGCGGTGGCGGAGAGCCCGATGCGCTGGAGCTCGCGACCCGCTGCAGCCTCCAGTCGTTCGAGCGTGATCGCGAGATGCGCTCCACGTTTGCTTGGCGCGAGCGCGTGGACCTCGTCGACGATCACGCACTCGCAGCCCGCGAACAGCTCGCGTGCCTGCGAGGTGAGCATGAGGTAGAGCGATTCGGGCGTGGTGATGAGGATGTGGGGGGCGCGACGGAGCATCGCCCGACGCTCACGCTGGGGCGTGTCACCGGTGCGCAGACCAACGCGGATCGCGCTCGCTGTTTCCCCACCGGGCTGGGCGGCGATGCCGCGCAGCGGTGTGCGCAGGTTGCGCTCTACGTCGTAGGACAGTGCCTTGAGCGGGGACACGTAGACGATCCGCACGCCGCTCTTCTCAGGTAGCGGCTCGCGCACGAGGCGATCGATTCCTCCGAGGAAGGCGGCGAGCGTCTTGCCCGAGCCGGTCGGCGCGGAGACGAGCACGTGCTCGCCGGCGGCGATCGCCGGCCAGGCGAGTTCCTGGGCGCGCGTCGGCCGCTCGAAGGCGCGCCTGAACCACTGTCTAACCGGCGCCGAGAACGCTGCCAACGGGTCTGAGCCCACCGATCGGCGAGCGTAGCGGCGGGCTTCGGCGTTCAGCCGCGGTCGCTGGCGAGCCTGCGCGCCCGCGCCAGCACGGCGTCGATCATCGCCTCGGTCAGGCGTCCGGTGAAAACGTTCTGTTGGCTCGGGTGGTAGCAGCCGAGGAGCACGCGTCCGGAGGGCAGCTGCGTCTCGGCGGCGTGGGCGAAGCGCGGACGCGGGCGCGCCGGTCGACCGCTCACTCGCGCGTCGGCGCGCAGCGCTGCGTCCCAGGCGAAGGCTCCGAGCGCGACGATCACGCGCACCCGCTCGAGCTGACCGAGCTCCGCCACCAGCCACTCCAGGCACGCGTCGCGCTCGGCCGGCGTCGGCTTGTTGTGCGGAGGGGCGCAGCGCACGGCGGCGGTCACAAAGCAGTCGCGCAGCTCGAGCCCGTCGCCGGGAGCGAGCGAAGTCGGTTGGTTGGCGAGACCCGCCCGGTGCAGCGCCGCGAACAAAAAGTCGCCGGAGCGGTCACCGGTGAAGATCCGACCGGTGCGGTTGCCGCCATGGGCGGCTGGTGCGAGTCCGAGCAGGAGGAGGCGTGCGGCGGGGTCGCCGAAGCCCGGGACGGGCTTCGCCCAGTACTCCCAGTCGCGGTAAGCAGCGCGCTTGGCCAGCGCCACCGTTTGGCGCCAGGTAACCAGGCGAGGGCACCGTCGGCAGGCGACGATCCGCTCCTCGAGCGCGCGCAGCGCCGCCGGCCAGCGCTCATCGCCGAGCACGATGGCAAGTCGTTCGTCGCGCGATGCTGCCGACAGAGCGCTAGGGGGCGGTTGCGGCGGTTGTCGTCGTGCCACAGTCAAGCCGTCCGATCGAGCAGAGCGGGCGTGCTAGAGGCTGCGTACTAGGAGCATGCAGGAGATGCGACTTGCACGTAAGCCCACCCTGTCTGCGCCCCTACGCCTTGAGCTTCTTGCCGCTGGCGAACAGCCACTGTGCCCAGGCGTAGAGGGGCAGCGCCAGCGCGGCGCAGATGGCGAGCGACAAGGCGACCGAGACGTCGGAGTGACCGAGGAAGCCGTAGCGGAAGGCGTTGATCAGAAAGAACAGCGGGTTGACGTGCGAGATCTCCTGCCACGGCGAGGGCAGCACGGACACCGAGTAAAAGGTCCCGCCCACAAACGCCAGCGGTGCGATCACGATGTTCTGGATGAACGCTGTGTGGTCCCAGCTCTGCGCGTAGATCCCCGCGATCAAGCCGAGCGCCGAGAACGCCAACAGCCCGAGCGCACAGGCGGCTGCGAGGACCAGCGGGTGGGCGACACCGACACCGGTGAGCGGCGCCGCAACGGCGACCAAAAGCGCGCCGATCAGCAGCGCCCGGCACACGCCACCGACGAGGAACCCAATCGTCATCTGCCAGGGGCGCATCGGCGCCGACAGCACGTCGTGGATGTAGCGGTCGAAGCGGGCCTGGAAGATCGTCGCCGAGTTGTTCGAGTAGGCCGCCTGCACCATCGACATCGCCACCAAACCGGGGACGATGAACTGGTCGTAGGGGATGCCGTCGATGCCGCGAATGCGCCCCGAAAGCGAGAGTCCAAAGACGAGGATGAACAGCGCCGACGATACGACCGGGGCCAGAATCGTCTGCGTGTAGACCTTGCTGAAGCGCAAAATCTCGCGCCGCGCAAGCCACGCCATCCCGCGCATCCCGTCGGGCGCCTGGCGGTCGCGGGCGAGGTTGCGTGGACGCCGCCCTAGCGAGCGGACCGGTGTGGAGCTCGAGCCGGCGCTCACGCGGCGGTCGTCTCCATCCCCATCGCCTTCACGTACACCTCCGCCAGCGAGTCCGCGTCGTAGCGTTCACGCAGCCCATCGGCAGTGTCGCGCGCCAGCAGGCGTCCGCCGCGGATCAAGGCGATCTCGTCGCACAGTTCCTCCGCCTCCTCCAAGTAGTGCGTCGTAAGGAGGATCGTCGTGCCGTTCTCGTGGAGCTTGCGGATGTAGCGCCAAAGCTCGAGGCGCAGCTCGAAGTCGACCCCCGCCGTCGGTTCGTCGAGGATCACCAGTCGCGGCCGATGCATCAGCGCTCTGGCCAGCTGCAGGCGCCGCTTCTGGCCGCCCGACAGCCGTGGTGCCCGCACGTCGGCTTTTGCTTCGAGGTCGAACACGCGGATCATCTCAGCGGCGCGCTCCTCCGCTTCTCTCTTCGTCATCCCGAAGTAGCCGCCGTGGTAGACGAGCGTCTCACGCACGGTCAGGAAGCGGTCGAGGTTGATGTCCTGCTCGGCAAGCCCGACCCACGATCGGGCCAGCAGTGAGTCGCCCGGCTCGCCGAAGACGCGTACCTCCCCCGCGGTGATGCGTATCAGGTTGCAGACGGCGCTGATCAGCGTCGTCTTGCCGGCCCCGTTGGGTCCCAACAGGCCGAAGAAGGCGCCGTCGGGAATCACTAGATCGAAGTCGCGCAGTGCGACGGTGCCGTCGTCGTAACGCTTTGTGAGACCCCGCAGTTCGAGTGCCGGCACCGAAGACACGAGGGCCGAGGGTACTCACTTTCGGTAAGAGTTCAGCCGTGGCCACTCCCGCAGCGGGCGTCGTTTATTTGCTACTCCGCTGGTAGGATTTCGCCGTGATCTTTTCGGCGAGAGCGGAGTACGGGGTTCGCCTGATGGTCGAGCTCGGGCGGGCGCAGATCGGTCATCCGGTCTCGCTGAAGGCGATCGCAGACGCCGAACAGCTGCCGCTTTCGTACCTCGAGCACGTCGTCGCCCGCCTCAAGCGCGCGGGGCTCGTGCGCAGCGTGCGGGGGGCGCACGGTGGATACACCCTCGCGCGACCGGCGGCCTCGATCACGATGGATGAAGTCGTCGCCGCGCTCGAGGGGGCGATCGCTCCGATGGACTGCTTCGTGTCGGTGCGTCCCGACCGGGTCGCCTGCTCGCACGAGGCGGACCGCGGCCGGACCTGTGCCACCAAGCTCCTCTGGACGCGCGTCCAGGGCGGCATCACGCGCGCCCTCCAGCAGACGACGCTGGCCGAACTGGTTGCCTTCGCCGAGCAGGGGCCGCGTAGCGAACAGCAGCGCGGCGGTCGTGCGAGCAAGAGCAAGAGGCGCGGCAGCGACACAGCTGCCAGCGCGCCGGTTGTCGCCTAGCGTGGCTAGGCCCTACTCAACTCTCTAGCCGAGACCAAGAGCGGAGAAGCAATGGCAGATCTGGAAATTCGAAACCTGCACGTCAGAGCCGAGGACAAAGAGATTCTTCGAGGCGTCGACCTGGCCGTAAACAAGGGCGAAATTCACGCCCTGATGGGGCCCAACGGCTCCGGTAAATCGACGCTCGCCAACGTGATCATGGGTCGGCCCGACCTCGAGATCACGGAGGGGCAGATCCTCTTCAAGGGACAGGACATCACCGACGCCGATCCCGATGAGCGGGCCCGCATGGGACTCTTCATGGCCTTCCAGTACCCGGTCGCGGTGCCGGGCGTGACGGTTTCCAAGTACCTGCGCACCGTCCTTAACGCCCATCGCGAAGCGCGGGGGGAGGAGCCGATCTCGCTCAAGGAGTTCCGGCAGACGGTGCAAGCGGCGATGGACCTGATGCAGGTCCCCCGCGACTTCGTCAACCGCTACCTCAACGACGGCTTCTCGGGGGGCGAGAAGAAGCGGATGGAGGTTCTACAGCTCGCCCTCTTGCGCCCCGAGATCGCGATCCTCGACGAGACCGACTCGGGCCTTGACATCGACGCTCTGAGGATCGTCGCGGAGGGCGTGAACTCCGTCGCGGGGCCGGAGATGGGCGTTCTCATCATCACCCACTACCAGCGCATCCTCCACCTGGTGAAGCCGCACTTCGTGCACGTGCTCTACCAGGGCAGGATCGTCAAGGAGGGCGGCCCCGAACTCGTCGCCGAGCTCGAGCAGAAGGGTTACGGCTGGATCCGGGAAGAGGTCGAGGCGGCCGCTTAGCCGCGCGGGGATGGACGATCTCTATCGCGAGCAGATCCTCGAGCACTACAAGCATCCGCGCAACTGGGGGACGCTGGAACCTTGCGACCTTGAGTTCGAGGATTCGAACCCGCTCTGCGGGGACGAGCTGCGGGTGCAGATGCGTCTCGGTGAAGACGACCGTGTCACCGACGTCCGCTTCTCCGGCCAGGGGTGCGCAATCAGCCAGGCGGCAGCATCGCTCTTGTCGGAGGAGCTGGTCGGCAAGTCGGTCGACGAGCTGCTGCGCCTCGGGCGCGACGACGTGCTCGACCTGCTCGGGATCGAGGTCTCGGCGACGCGCATGAAGTGCGCTTTGCTGTCGCTCAAGGTGGTCAAAAGCGCCGCCCTTGGCAAGGCAGCGGCCTGGGAGGAGGGCACGCCCGAGTCGCTACCCGTTCCGCCCTCCGCTCGCCACGGGCTGTGAGCGCTCTGCTCCCGGTCTCGGGCGGCGCGGCGGCCGGCCGGCGCGGCAGCGCGCTACACTTCGCTCGCAATTCCGATTCTCGCGGTCGGACTTAGCAACTCACCGCACCAATCGCGCCTTTTCGCAGATGACCAAGCTAGTAGAGGTATGTCGGCTCTCCGAGTTGCCGCCCGGCGAACGGCGGATCGTCAGCCATGGTGATCTCGAGATCGGTGTGTTCAACTGCGGCGAGCGGATCTACGCGATCGAAGACCGCTGCTCGCACGACGACGGACCGCTCGCCGAGGGCCCGTTCGATCCCGAGCGCTGCACCGTCGAGTGTCCGCGGCACGGCTCGCTCTTCGAGCTCTCGAGTGGGCGTCCCTTGACGCTGCCGGCATACGAGCCGGTCGAGACGTTTCCGGTCGTGATCGAAAACGGCGTGATCAAGCTGGAGGTCCCCTGAACCATGGCGACGACCGAGCAGCTCAAAGAGCAAGAAGAGCTTCGACGCATTAACGCCGACTACGCGGAGCGCTTCGGCTTCCACGATCCCGAGCGTTACCTCATCAAGTCGCCGAAAGGCCTCTCGCGCGAGATCGTCGAGCAGATCTCCGAGTACAAGCAGGAGCCGCAGTGGATGCGCGAGTTCCGGCTGAAGGCGCTCGAGCACTTCCTCCAGCGACCGCAGCCGACCTGGGGCTCGCCGCTCTTGCAGCAGGTCAACTACGACGACATCCACTACTTCGTGCGCGCGTCCGAGAAGCCAGCGCGCTCGTGGGACGAGGTTCCCGAGGAGATCAAGCGGACCTTCGACCGTCTGGGCATTCCCGAGGCTGAGCGCAAGTTCCTGGCCGGGGTGGGGGCGCAGTACGAGTCGGAGGTCGTCTACCACCAGGTCCGCGAGGACCTCGAACGGCAGGGCGTGATCTTCCTCGACATGGACTCCGGCCTGCGCGAGCACGAGGACCTTGTGCGGGAGTACTTCGCCACGGTCATTCCCCCCAACGACAACAAGTTGGCGGCGCTCAACTCGGCGGTCTGGTCAGGGGGCTCTTTCATCTACGTACCGCCCGGCGTGAAGGTCGAGATGCCGCTCCAGGCCTACTTCCGCATCAATGCGCAAGCCGTCGGGCAGTTCGAGCGCACTTTGATCATCGCCGACGAAGGCTCTTACGTGCACTACGTCGAGGGCTGCACGGCGCCGATCTACTCGACCGACTCGCTGCACGCGGCGGTGGTCGAGTTGATTGCTAAGCCCGGTGCACGGATTCGCTACACGACCGTGCAGAACTGGTCGACGAACGTCTTCAACCTTGTCACCAAGCGCGCCGTCGCCTACGAGGAAGCGACGGTCGAGTGGGTCGACTGCAACCTCGGGTCGAAGCTGACGATGAAGTACCCGAGCGTGTACCTGCTCGGACGGCGCGCGCACGGCGAGATCCTGTCGATCGCTTTCGCCGGTCGCGGTCAACACCAGGACGCGGGCGGCAAGATCATCCACGCCGCTCCCGAGACGACCTCGAACATCTTCTCGAAGTCAATCTCCAAGGACGGTGGCCGTGCCAGCTACCGCGGCCTGCTCGAGATCGCCAAGGGTGCGCGCGGTGCGCGCTCGAAGGTCGTTTGCGACGCCTTGCTGCTCGACGAGCACTCGCGCTCGGACACCTACCCGACGATCCGCATCAAGGAGGACGAGGTCGACGTCGGCCACGAGGCGACGGTGTCGAAGGTCGGCGAAGAGCAGCTCTTCTACCTGATGGCTCACGGCATCCCGGAAGAGGAAGCCTCGAAGGTCATCGTCAACGGCTTCATCGAGCCGATCGTCAAGGAGCTGCCGATGGAGTACGCGGTCGAGATGAACCGCCTCATCGAGCTCCAGATGGAGGGTTCGATTGGCTAGCGCTGCCGCCGCGCGCGGCACGGAACCGAGCTGGCTCTCCGATCGCCGACGCCGGGCGGCGGAGGCGGCCGCTCAACTGCCCCTCCCGGACAGCAAGACCCCAGGCTGGGAGTTCACCGACCTTTCCGGCCTCGACTTCGAACGCTACGAGCTGCCGGCCGTCGACGCGGCTGCGGCGGCTTCGCCGATTCCCCTGTTCGACGCTTTGCCCGAGGGCCTCGAGCTTGCTTGCGTCGACGGACAATGGCGGGCGCACGGGGGCGAGGCCCCTGGTGGAGCGCTGCTCCTGCCGCTCGAGGAAGCGATCGAGCGGATTCCTTCGGTCGTCGAACGGAACCTCGGTTCGATCGTCGCCGTCGACGATCCGTTCGTCGCCCGCAACGAGCTCGCGTGGCGGCACGGGGCGGTCGTTTACGTGCCCGAGGGCGTGCGCGTTTCGCTGCCGCTGGTGGTCCGTGCGGGCCTTTGCGGCGAGCACCTGCAGCTTCCGTGGCGCACCTTGATCGTCCTCGAGCGGGGAGCTCAGGCGGAGGTTTTCGAGGAGTACCTGGGGCCACTCGGCGAGGCCGGTGAAGGGGTCGACGCGTTGCTGAACGCGGTGGTCGAGATTGTCGTCGGCGAGGGGGCGAGCCTCACCTATGTCTGCGGGCAGCGTCTCTCGGAGCGTTCCTGGGGGTTCGCCACCCAGCGCGCGAGGGTCGCGCGCGATGGGCGACTGGATTGGGTGGTGCTGGGCTTCGGCGGTGCCAACGGGAAGTTCCGGACCGAGACGCAGCTGGTCGGAGAAAACGCTTGGGCGCGCGTCACGGGTGCCTACGCCGGCCGCGCGCGCCAACACCTCGACTTCGACACCACGCAAGAGCATGCGGCTCCGCACACCACGTCAGACCTGGCCTTCCGGGGCATCCTCAGCGACCGCGCGACAGCTGTTTGGCGCGGGATGATCAGGGTCGACCCTGGTGCGCAGCGAACCGATGCCTTCCAGGAGTCGCGGAACCTGCTGCTGTCGCGAAATGCGCACGCGGACGCGATCCCCGGGCTGGAGATCGAGGCCAACGACGTTCGCTGCACCCACGCCGCAGCGGTCGCGCAGATCGACCGCGAACAGCTCTTCTACCTGCGCGCCCACGGAGTTCCCGAAGCGGCCGCACGGCGACTCGTGATCGAGGGGTTCCTGCAGGAGCTGGTCGAGCGGTTCCCGGAGGGAGAGGTTCACGACACGCTCTCCGCGGCGCTCGAGCGGAGGCTCGTCGAGCTGCTCGGCTCCTGAGCGGCCCGGCGACCGCCGGCTCCGCTCAAGAGATCGGCAGCAGCCGCGCCACTCGCTCGCCGCGCGCGATGCGGGCGCGCTCGGTCCGCGCGACGAGCTCGTAGGCACTAGCGCACCGACCTCGCGTGAGCGCGCGCGGCGCCAAAGAACGGGTGCCCCGCAGCAGCGCGACCGCGATCGTGAAGGCCGCACGGTGCTGGCGTCCAAAGGGAAGTCCGTAGAGCTCGCGAACGCGCTGCGGCAGGCTGCCCAGGATCAACGCGTCATGCAGGCGCTTAGCGGGCGCAAGTCCCCGCGGCAGCGGCAGCTCGAAAGCGCTCAAAAGGCCTGCGTGACGGGCCTCCTCGGTGAGGTACATGCGATCGCTGGCGAGGCGCGTCTCGTACCACTCCCGAAACTCGCGCCAGCTCGTGGGCGCGACGCTCCGCGGCATCCCGAAAAGCTCGCCGAACAGCAGGTAGTCACGCCACAGAGCGTCCCGCTCGTCGTCCTCGAGCGGTCGCACCAAGAGCTCGAAGAAGCAGGCGGCGGAGTCGCAGGTGACGGCGACGGTCCAGAGCATCAGCTCTGGGTCGAACGCCGAGTAGGGGGTGCCGGCGGGGTACGGCCCGGCTGGCTTGGGCAACTCACCGCGCACGCGCTGGTGCAACGTGCGTACCCGCTCGAGGATCGCGTCGGCCTCCCGCCGCGGTGCAAAGAACACGCGCTCGAACGCGATCGCCGTGTGCGCGAGCCGCTGGAAGGGTGCGTCGCGACCGCGCGTGTGCAGCGCGGTGCCGATGAAGTTGCGGGGATCGAGGGCACCGATGCAGAGCGCCCGCTGCCCGTAGTGAAGCCCGACAAGGCGCTCTTCGTGCACGCGTCTCAGCAGCGATCGGCCGCGTGGGAAGTAACCCTCCTCCGGCGGGGCGCCCACGTAACAACCTTACGTGCGGCGTATGGCGCCTGCAAACCCGCGGCGCGAGCGCGAGCGCAGGCACTGTCGCTAAGCCGACGTGGCGCTCTTTAGCGGTCGTCCGTAGTGGCGCTCGTAGTACTCGCGGTACTCGCCGCGTCGGATCGGCTCCCACCACCAGCGGTTGTCGCGGTACCAGGCGACGGTCCGCGCGATCCCTTCGTCGAACCGCACTTGCGGCTCCCAACCGAGTTCCTCCCGGATCTTTTGCGAGGACAGCGAGTAGCGGCGGTCGTGCCCCGGACGATCGCGGACGTGCTCGATCAACGACTCGTCTCGCCCCGTCAGCTCCAGCACGCGCCGCACGACCTCGAGGTTTTCGCATTCGTCCGGCCCACCCACGTTGTAGGCCTCACCAGGCCGGCCCTCGCGCAGGGCCAAATCGATGGCTCGGCAGAAGTCCTCAACGAACAGCCAGTTACGGACTTGACGACCGTCGCCATAGACCGGGATCGGATCACCGTGCAGGGCGTTCAGGATCGTCAACGGGATTAGCTTCTCGGGGTGTTGGCGTGGCCCGTAGTTGTTCGAGCCGCGGCAGATGACAGCGTCGATCTTGTAGGTGGTGACGTGGGCCGAGACGAGCAGGTCGCCGGCCGCCTTCGTGGCCGAGTACGGCGAGCTTGGGTCGAGCGGTGACTGCTCGGTGAAGGAGCCGTCGAGGATCGATCCGTAGACCTCGTCGGTCGAGACTTGCAGGTAGCGCTCGACGCCCAACTCGCGTACCGCATCGAGCAGTACCGCGGTTCCGAGCACGTGGGTGCGGCAGAAGTCGTACTGGGCCTTGATCGACCGGTCGACGTGCGACTCGGCGGCGAAGTTGACGACTGCGTCGCACCCCTCCATCGCTTCGCGGACGATCTGGGGGTCGTCGATCGAGCCGACGATCAGCTCGCAATCAACGCCCTCGAGGTTTTCGCGCCGGCCAGCGTAGGTGAGCTTGTCGAGCACGACGATTTGATCGTCCGGTCGCAGCTCGCGCACCGTGCGCACGTATTGGGAGCCGATAAATCCGCACGCTCCCGTGACGAGAAGTTTCATCCGGTCTTGACCTCCGGCGGTACTACGTCGTCCTCGCGCCTACTTGCGAGCAGCCCCCGCTCGGCCAGATAGGCACGAAGACCGGTCCGCCAGTGCGGCAAGCGCGGGGTCTGCTCACGCGTAGCGCGCAGTACGGAGTTCGCCGGACGCGCGGCGGGACGCGGGAACTGATCGGTGGTGCACGGCTCGACGGCGCACTCGATCCCCGCTAGTTGGACCGCCTCGCTGGCAAACTCGAACCACGAGCAGGCACCGCCGCCCGCGACGTGGTGCACACCGCGCGCCGGCGATTCGAGGAGCGCGGCGATAGCGGCAGCCAGGTGCCGAGTGTAGGTCGGGCAACCGACCTGGTCGTGGACAACTAGCAACGACTCGCGCTCGCGTGCAAGCGCAAGGATCGTCTCCACGAAGTTGCGACCGTAAGGCCCGAACAACCAGGCAGTGCGCACGATCAGGTGGTTGTTGTTGGATTCGCTGACGGCACGCTCACCGGCCAGCTTCGATCGCCCGTAAGCGGAGATCGGATTGGTCGGGTCGTCTTCGACGTACGGGGAACGCTTCGAGCCGTCGAACACGTAGTCGGACGAGATGTAGACGATTCCCGCCCCCACCTCTGCGGCCGCCCGCGCGACAATCCCGGCGCCTTCACCGTTCACGCGGTTCGCCACTTCGGGCTCCGACTCGGCAGCGTCGACGTTCGTGTAGGCGGCGCAGTGCACCACCCAGTGAGGCCGTTCGCGTTGTAGGGCGCTGCGGACGGCGCGTTCGTCGCAGACGTCCAGTTGTTGGTGGGTGAAGCCGACGCTGCCGGCGATCTCCTCAAGCACGGCACGGCCGAGCATGCCGCCGGCGCCGGTGACGACCACGCGACTCACAGGATCGCGATCTCCGCGCTGTCGCCGACCACAAAGCGGTAGGCGCGCGGCACTCGTGGACCCCGCCCGATGCGAACGTCGCGACCGATCAGGCTCGCCTCGACCCGATGATCGAGGTCGCGAATCTCCGAGCCCGACATGACGATCGAGTGCTCGAGCTCGGCGCGCTCGATCGTCACGTCGTTGCCGATTGCCGTGTAGGGACCGATGTAGGCGTCGACGATCCGGGACCCCGCACCGATGATCGCCGGACCACGGATTGTCGAGCGCTCCACGCGGGCGCCCTCCTCGATTCGCACGCGCCCCTCGACTCGGCAGTCGCTGACCTCACCCTCGATCTCGGGTTCGAGGTCGTCGAGGATCAGGCGGTTCGCCTCCAGCATGTCCTGCACCTGGCCGGTGTCCTTCCACCAGCCGTGCACCACGTGGGGATCGACGCGCAGACCGCGATCAAGCAGTCGCTGGATCGCGTCGGTGATTTCGAGCTCTCCGCGCCACGAAGGCTCGATCTCGCGGGCGGCCTCGAAGATCGAGGGCGTGAACATGTAGACGCCGACGAGCGCGAGGTTCGTCGGCGGATCCTTGGGCTTCTCGACCAGGCGCACCACGCGACCGTTGTCAACCTCGGCGACTCCGTAGTGCTGCGGGTCGGGGACAGGGGTTAGCAAGATCAGCGCATCGGGCTGTTCCCGTTTGAAGGTCTCGACGAGTTCGGTGATGCCGTCGCGGAGCAGGTTGTCGCCCAGGTACATCACGAACGGGCTTGCACCCATGAACGACTCCGCACACAGCACCGCGTGGGCCAGGCCGCGCGGTGCGTCCTGCTCGATGTAGGTGATTTCGAGCCCGAACTGCGATCCGTCACCGGCGGCAGCCTTGATCTCGGGGCCGGTCTCCGGCGCGATGATGATCGCCACTTCGCGGATACCCGCCGCCGCCATCGCTTCCAGTCCGTAGAAGAGGACGGGCTTGTTGGCCACGGGCACCAACTGCTTAGCGCGGGTGTGCGTTATCGGCCGCAGTCGGGTCCCCTTCCCGCCAGACAGGATCAGACCCTTGAGTTCGGACATCTCGTCGCCTTCAGGTACTGGTCGATGGGGGCAAGAGCTGGCCGGTCAGTAGGTACCGGGTGCGAGCTTGCGATGATCCCAGCTCGCGATCCGCCGGGGCACGAAACGCAAACCTACCCGCTTGGGCGCCTGCGCCGCAACCATCGCGCGGATGTCGTCGTTCAGCTCGCCGAAGTAGCGGCGGAAGAGCTCGCTACCGAAGCGCTCGAGTGAGGCGACGTCGTAGTCGAGCTCGACCGTGCACTCCATCATCACGCCGCGCAGCTCGTGGTACTGCTCGCCCGCCTCGATACCGATCGTGGCGCGCGGATCGCGCTCCAGGTTGCGGGCCTTTTGCGACTTGCGGAAAGTCCAAGCTCTCAGCTCGAGGCCGTCCGGCACATACCAGAGAGGCACCAGATGTGGCCAACCGCGCGGACCGATCGTGGCGCACTGCAGAGTTTTCTGCTCGGCGAGGAAGGCGCGCACCTCGTCTTCGCTCATGCGAATCTGTTCGCGTCGCGAAGGCATCAGCGGCAGCCTATTTCGTTGTCGTTGAGGGGTGCCTTTGTAGCTAGCTGTGGGCGATTGCCCCGGCGAGTTCCAAGGCCGCTTCCAAGATCGCCTGTCGCGCGTCGGCCGGCTCGAGCACCACCGCGTCGCCGGCCTCTTTGAGGATCTCGCGCACCAGGTAGTCGTGACCGGCGTAGGGCAGTGCGATGATCACCGACCCGTCCTCGAGCTCTGCCACGACGCGTCGGTCCTCGCGCGCCCAACGGGCCCGTTCGGGAGAGATCCAGACGCGGGCTAGCTGCGCGTTCGGAACCTCGCCGGTGCGCGGCCAGCCCTTGAGGTCCGGCTCGACGCCTGCGCGAGGCGTGAAGCGCTCCTCGCGCATTGCCGCCGTCTTGATGCGGTCGAGGCGGAAACTGCGGGGCGCGTCCTTGGTGAGATCCCAGGCGTGGACGTACCACCCCTCGAGCCCGTTGATCAGCTTGTACGGCTCGATGCATCGCCGTTCCAATAGGTCGGCATGCTCCTTGTAGTAGTCGATATCGAGCAGCCGCCTTTGGGCGATCGCCCCGCTGACCACCCGCGCGATCTCGCTGTCGTCGCCGCTGGCGTGGGTCATGTAGAGCTCTTCCTGGGCGGGGTCGCGACCGAGCGCAGCGACGATCTTTTCGCGGGCGGAGGTCAGTGAGCCCTCGGGCAGGTGCTCGCCGATCAAATCGATAGCCGCTATCAGCGCTTTCGCTTCGAGCGGCAACAACCGCGCCGGTCGCGCGAAGCTGTCACCGTAAGGCTCTGGATCGACCTCGATCGTGTCGCCTGCCACCTCGGCGTAGAGCACGTAACTGCCCCCGCCGAAGTTCACGACGTTCAGGAGATCGATGTCCTGGCGCAGCTCGTCTTCGTCGATCGCGAGCGTGCGACACAGTTCCGCTGCGGAGAGCTTGCGGCCCTCGCGGGCGGCCTCGATCAGGATGCCCGCGAGCGTGATCAGCCGCGCGAACCGTTCGGGCCGAATCGAAGGCTCGTTCGTCTGGTCGGCTTTCGCGCCCCGGCGATCCTCGTGCGCTTGCTCGGCTGCCGGCGGCCGTTCAGGCGCCAGCTCGAAGTCGCCACGGTGCCGTTCGACGATCAGCTCGAGCCGCCGGTCGAGCTCCGCCACGAGCTCCGGTGGACCGAGCAAGCGTGCCCGCTTGCCGAGACCGAGCACCCACGACACCAGGGCGCGCTCGTCGGCGAAGTCGGTCTCGAAAACGATCCCGTGGTCGGGAGCGTCAGCCACCTCGGCCGCTGGAGTCGTTTTTCCGGCGTGCCCGAAGTGGCGCAAAACCAACCAGTCGATGCGATCCGACAGCCACACGCGGGCCGTTCCGCGGCGCTCCCCGAGCTGCCAGCCAACGCGCCGCGCGTACTCGCGCGGATCGAAATCGGCTGGACGCGCGAAGTCTCGCTCGGCCTTCGTCGCGTAACCGATCTTCCCGCGGATCCGCGAGACCCGGAAGACACGCACTGCCCCCCGTTCATGGGAGTAGCCGATAAGGTAAAACTGCCCGCCCTTATAGAGCAGGTGATAAGGGTCGACCTTGCGCGTCTCGACCGCATCACGACCGATCGTGTAGTAGTCGAACACGACCGTCTTGCGCCGGAAGATCGCGTTCTCCAGTTTCTGGAGGCGCTGCGAGAGCTCTTTACCGCCCGGCCCGGCCTTGATCGCGAGGGCGACGGACGTTTCCTCTGGTGCCTCCAGCGGCGAGGGCTTGCCCCAGGCGAGATGCTGCAGGGCGAGGCGCAGCGGCTCGGCATAGGCAAACTCGCCGTCCAGCAGGGCAAGCGCGGTGCGCAGGGCCGCGAGCTCCTGGTCGGTGAACTCGATCGGCGGCAGGTAGAAGTTTTCGGGTGGCAGCTGGTAGGTCTCGGACTCGAAGTAGCCGTCCGGGGCCTTTTCGACTCTCAGTCGGATGCCTAGCGCCTCAAGTTCCGCTCGGTCCGCGTAGAAACGCCTGGCGAAGGCCTCCTCGTTCATCTCCGCGTAGCCCTCGACGTTCTGCTTGATCTCGAGCGCGGTTACCGGACGCCGCTCGGCCATCAAGTACGAGATCAAGGAGAGCTGGCGGATGAGTTTGTCCGTGTCCTTCGCCACGAGGGGCAGGATAGGCGGCCCCGACGCCTGTCGGTTAGCGTCCCGAGCACGCTTTTCACCGCTATTTGCGGTGAGCTAGAAGTTCGGCGAAGCGGCGGTCAAGCTGCGATCGAACCGCCTCGTGAAGCGCGTCGTTCTGCGGACTCCGCGGCCGCGGCGCGGGTGTCGGCTGCCGTGTCAGAGGACCCTTGGTCGGCGCCTTCGGCACGGCTCGGAAAGTAGGCGGAGGCGGAGATTCCGCGGTCGAACGGAGCCCAGCGCTCGCCAGCTGGCAACTGCTTCTCGATGCGATCGAAGCTACCGAGCGTGCCACCGAGGTTGTCGACCATGTGCACCAACGTGGCTTCGCGCGTGCACGGCACGACTGGACTGCCGTGTTCGAGCTTCCCGTGGTGCGAGAGGATGATGTGCAGCAGCGCTTGGGCGTCGGCGGCCGGGAACCCCGGCAGCTGCTCGATCGCGCGTCGCACCTCGTAGTAGCCGAGCGCGATCTCGCCGTGAAGACGACCGACGTCGGTCATTTCGACGGCACCGCCCCGCTCCTCGTAGGTGAACACCTTGCCGATGTCGTGCAGCAGCGCCCCGGTTACCGCCAGATCGCGATCGATGCCGGGAAACGTCGCCGCCATCGCGGAAACCCCTTGCGCGACCGTTAGCGAGTGCTCGAGCAACCCGTGGCGGTAGGCCTGGTGGTAGTGCTTCGCCGCTGGGGCCACTCGCCACCGCCGGCCGGTCTCGCTGTCGGGGCTCAGCAGCCGCTCAACCAAAAGGCGCAAGTGCGGACGCTGGATCGTGGCTACCAGTTGATCGAGCTGTTCGCAGAGCCGCTCGTAGGAGGTGGCCGGTCCGTCGAGGAGATCCGCCGGGTCGTATTCGTCGTCCTTGGCGGGGCGCACGCTGTGCAGGCGCAACCGCGCGCCGAAACGCTCGTGGACATCGAACTGTCCGCGTGCCACGACTGCGCGCCCCGGCTCACAGATTTCCTCGACAGTGTCGAGGTCGTCCCAAGCGACGGCTTCGACCGCGCCGCTGGCGT
Organism: Thermoleophilum album; assembly: GCF_900108055.1. Taxonomy (GTDB): domain Bacteria; phylum Actinomycetota; class Thermoleophilia; order Solirubrobacterales; family Thermoleophilaceae; genus Thermoleophilum; species Thermoleophilum album. Next base: position 805,735 of record NZ_FNWJ01000001.1, read on the forward strand.
CGGCCAGGCTCAGTCGGATGAACTCGCCACCTTGGCGGGTCGGCCGACGACTGCGCTCGCGAACCACGAACACCGATTCCACGTGCGCGCCGTGAGACAACTCGCGCACGAACTGCTTCGGTTTTGGTTGAGCGCTCTCGCCGAGCGAAGGCTGACGCATACAGAAGCGAAACTAGAGGCCTGAGCGGACGTTTCCCCGTTGGTGTCTCGGGAGCTGAGAAAGGGGGGTCGGTGGGTCAGCGGGTGGTTCTGATCGCAGGCGTGACTGGGGCGCTCGGGCGTGCTGTTGCTGAAGAGCTCAGCGAGCACGGGTACGAGCTGAAAGGAATCGGTCGCAACGAGTCCGCGATGGCGGAACTGAAGCAGCGGCTTCCCGCGCTCGAGTTGGTGGCGGCCGATCTCACCGATCTTGCCGAGGCTGGGGAGGCCGTGTCGAGGCTCGCACCGTTCGACGCGGTGGTCGACGTGGTCGGCGGTTTTGCGCTTGGCCCGCCGCTCCACGAAACCGACCCGACGGCTTTCCGTGAGCTTCTTGACCTGAACCTGACTACTGCCTACAACCTCGCGCGGGCGGCTTTGCCGGTGCTTCTGGAGCGCCAGGGAGGGCCATTTGTGGTGACCTCCGCTCGAGCCGCCCTAGAGCCGTTTGCCGGTGCCTCGGCATACGTCATCTCGAAGGCTGCATTGCTCGCCTTGATGCGCATGATCGACGTGGAGTACCGCAAGCGCGGGATCAGAGCTAACGCGATCCTCCCAGGAGTGATCGACACCGAGGCTAACCGCCGCGCTAACCCGGGCGCCGACCGCTCGAGCTGGGTCGACCCGCGCGCGATCGCGCGCGTCGTGCGCTTCCTCGTGTCGGACGACTCAGCGCCGATCGCGGGTCAGCTTGTGCCGGTCTGGGCTGCCCCCTGAGCGGCCCGCTTACGCCCCGCGGCGACGAAGTTGAAGCCGGCGTCGACGTGCAGGATTTCGCCGGTTATCGCGCGCGAGAAGTCGGAGAACAAGAAGCAGGCCGCATCGGCGACTGGGTAAGGGTCTTTGGGATCCCACGGCAGCGGGGCGCGCTCGGCCCACGCCTCGGTCAGGATCTCAAAGCCCGGGATTCCCTTACCGGCACGCGTCTCGAGGGGTCCGGCGGCAATCAGATTTGAGCGGATGAGGCGCTCGCCGAGGTGGAAAGCGAGATAGCGGTTGATCGACTCGAGCGCCGCCTTGCAGACGCCCATCCAGTTGTAGATCGGCCACGTCACCGCGGCGTCAAAGTCGAGGCCGACGAGCGATCCGCCTTCCGGTGGGCAGAGCTCGCGGAGCACGCGGCCGAGCGACATGTAAGAGAAGCTGCTGGTGTTGAAGGCGAGGTTCACGCGCTCAGGCCGTACGTCGAGGAAATCGCCGGCGAGCGTCTCGCGGGGGGCGAAGGCGACAGCGTGCAGGGCGCCGTCCACCTGTCCCCACTTGGCCCGCAAGTGTTCGATCAGACGGTCGAAGTGCGAAAGGTCGGTGACGTCGAGGTCGATCACCTCCGGCTCGCTCGGCAACTGCTTGACCGCTTCTTCGCACAGTTCGCGGTCTTGCGGACGAGCGGTGGCGACGATCTCGGCGCCGAGCTCCTGCGCGCGCTTAGCGCACGCAAAGGCGATGCTCTGGTCGTTGACGATGCCAGTGATGATCAGACGCTTGCCTTCGAGCATGCTCTCCCTTCCGGTGTGCCTACGGTCGCTGGAGGCGCTAGTCGCGGAGGCCGGCGCGGATTTCGCGATCCTTTGCGCGCACGCGCTCGGCCTGTCGAGCGCGGAAGTCTTCCACGGCCTGCGCCACGCGCGCATCCTCGAGTGCGATGATGCGCGCGGCCAAGAGGCCGGCATTGCGTGCCTGCCCGATCGCGACCGTCGCGACCGGTACGCCCGCCGGCATCTGCACGATCGAAAGCAAGGAGTCCATGCCGTCGAGGTGCTTGAGCGGCACGGGGACGCCGATCACGGGCAGCACCGTTACCGACGCGAGCATCCCGGGCAGATGGGCAGCGCCGCCGGCGCCCGCGATCAACACCTTGAGACCCCGTTCGGCGGCGCTCGCCCCGTAATCGAGCATCTCCCGCGGTGTGCGGTGGGCCGAGACGATCCTCAGCTCGTAGGGGATGCCGAACTCCTCGAGTGCTTCGGCGGCCCCGCGCATGACCGGCAGGTCGGAGTCCGACCCCATCGCAATGCCGACCTGCGGTGTCGGGCTCACGCTTGCCCCTCGAGGATGCGAGCCGCTCGGTGCGCCTCCGCCAGCGCGCTCTGTAGGTCATCGCCGCAGACCGTTACGTGTCCGAGCTTGCGGCCGGGCCGCGGTTGCTTGGCGTAAAGGTGGATATGCGCGGCGCGCACGGCGAGGGCGCGTCCCAGCGACGCGCGCGGATCGAGCTCTGTCGAGCGACCGATGACGTTGACGGTGGCGACCGCCGGCGCGGTCAAGGTCGTGGAGCCGAGAGGCCAGCCAAGGATCGCCCGCAGGTGCTGCTCGAATTGGCTCGTGACGCAGCCCTCGATCGAGTAGTGGCCAGAGTTGTGCGGCCGCAAGGCCAGCTCGTTGACCAGCAGACCGCGCTCCGTGCGGAACAGCTCGAGCGCTAGCACGCCGGTCGCATCGATCGCCTCGGCGAGCGAACAAGCGAGCTCGCTCGCCAAACGCGCCTCGTCGGGTGGAACGCGCGCTGGCGCCACGATCTCGCGGCACATGCCGTCGACTTGAAGCGTCTCCACGACCGGGTAGACAACGATTTCGCCGGTTGTCGAGCGCGCGACCAGAACTGCCAGCTCGCCGATCAGCTCGAGGCGCGGCTCCAACACCAGCGTGCCGGCTTCGGCAAGCAGGGCCCTTGCCTCCGCGAGCCTTCGTAGTTCGAACACGCCCCGGCCGTCGTAGCCGCCGCGCGGTGGTTTTGCGACCAACGGCCAGCCGTGTTCGGCGGCGAAGGACTCGACCTGGTCGATCTGCTCGGCCACCGTGAAGGGGGGTACAGGAAACCCGAGCCGTGCGAGCTCGCGGCGCGCGTGCGCCTTGTCCTGGGCCAACAGCTTGGCGTCAACGGACGGCGCGAACTTAAGGCCGGCTGCCGCGAGGGCGCGTAGCGTGTCCGGGGGTATCCGCTCGTGATCGAAGGTCACGATGCTTGCGCCGGCCAGAGCTGATTCGAGTTCGCGCCGGTTTGTCGGGTCGGCGATCCGCGCCGGTGCTCCCCCGAGCACGGCTGACTCGCTTGCGTTGCGCGCGACCACCGAAAAGTCGACGCCCAGGGAGATCGCTGCCTGGTGCGTCATGCGAGCGAGCTGCCCGGCACCGATCATCACCACGTGCGGGAGCGCGACACCCCGCTCCCGCGCAGCCGGTGCTTCGACTTCAGTGGCGAGGGCCGGACTCGAACCGGCGACACCACGATTTTCAGTCGTGTGCTCTACCACCTGAGCTACCTCGCCGCGGGCGTCGATGGTAGCGCCGCTTTGCCGATCCGGAGGCGCCGGTCGGCTGCTACCTGCCCGCCGGAGAGCAGATGCCTCAGGCCAGGCCCTCGGCTTCGTATTCGCGCAGGAACCCCTCGAACAGGCGGCGGTGCCCCTCCTCGTCGTGAAGGATCCCGATCACCATGTCCTGGGTGACGTAGTCCTTGCCCTCGCAGAACTCGATGATCCGGTTGTAGTGCTCGATCGCCGCTGTCTCGGCGGCGATCACGCCTTTGATCACGTGCACGACGTCGGTTTGATGCTCCGGCGGCTGCAGGCAGGACTGCTCGGGTTTGAACTCCAGGGAGCCGGGGACCACGCCGTAAAGCTCCTTGATCCGTTGCCCGAAGCGACGCGCGTGCTCGAGTTCCTCCTGGATGTCCTCTTCTAGGGCCTCCTTGATCTCCTGAGCACGGACCCCGTCCGGGTTGATCGACGCTTGCAGATAGCTCATCACCGTCTCGAGCTCCATCCAGTAAGCGCGCTCGAGCATCGCGATCAGCTGCTCACGCTCTTCGCGCAGATCCTCGCTGAGGATCCCGTGTTTCACCGATGCACCGGTCTCCGCCACTGCCGCCTCCTCTGGCTCTTTCTGGGTTCGGCCGCTCGCTCTTGACGTTGGCTCCCGCGTATCGGCGGGGAGCGCCGAGCCCCCGCTAGCGGTTCACCGCCTTAACCGTAGCCCCGCCGCGGGCTAGCGCCCCGCGTCTGGCCCGAGACCCTCGTTGCGGGCCCAGGTCTCGAGCAGCGGCAGGGGATCGATCGGGCGCCCCCCGTCGCGCCAGCGCCCGACCCAAACTTCGAAGTGCAGGTGGGGGCCGCTCGACCGCCCGGTCGAACCGACCTCGGCGATGCGCGCGCCGGTCGCCACCGTCTGACCCTCGACGACCGTGATCGAGCGTTCCCGCAGGTGCATGAAGACGTAGTCGCGCCTCATTCGAGGATCCCGCAACACCACGTAGTGACCGGCTCCCCCTGGCTGATAGGCGACGCGTACTACTTGGCCTGCGGCCGGGGCGACCACTGGCGTCCCCTCGGCAGCAACGAGATCTTGACCCTCGTGGCGATGGTCAGCGCGCGGCGCACCGAATCGACCGTCGGGTCCGGGCAGGCGCCAGGGACCCCGCAGAGGGAACGCGTTGGCAAGCACACGGACCGCGACTGCCGGCAGGTTCGCGAGCGGCACCCTGGCGCCTCGCGCGGTCGCGAGGCGTGGCCTGAGGATCACCTCCCCGCCGGTCGGAGAGAGCGCCTCGGGGGTTACGGTCGCCGCTAGGTCGCGGTTGGCGCGGGCCACCCCGAGCTCGATTGACGATCGGGCAGCAGCGGTGCGTGCGCCAGCGATCGCCGGGCTAGCTTGCAGCTCGACTCGCCAAGGCCCGCCACGACCGGCGACGCGCAGAGACACGCGCAGTGCCGGTCCGCCGAGATAAAGCCGTTGTTGCGAAATGTTGAAGGCGACGACGCGGGCGGGCCGCAAGCGAGGCCGCAAACGACCGCGCGGGCGTCGTGACCGCCCCCGGACTGGGCGCTCACGGCTAGTGCGCTGTGCCGCTGCCCGGTCCCGGTAGCGCGGAGCGGCGCCGCTTGCTGCGTCTGTCGAACTGCGGGCGGCGGGGGGTGCGCTACCGCCGCTGCGCGTCGACAGCTTGCCGGCTTGGGGAACGTACGCGGCCCCGCCGCTCGCCACCGAGGCGGAGGGCGTGGCGGCGAGCAGCGTGACCGCGAGGGGGAGCACGATGCGACGCGATCGCATCTAGCGGCGATCGTCGGCAGCGCGGCAGCGGCCTTGAGCGAACCGGCGTCGTTTCCTTCCTTCTGCAAGGGAACTTGCAGAGCGAGCGCCACCATGCGCTGGGCTTACCGCGCAACTGCGCGGGCGAGTGCGACTCCCGTTGTGGCTCAGCCGTCGACGCGGGCGGACAGCTTGATCGCCCGTGCGAACTCGTCCCGCAAGGCGCCGAGCAATGTGCAGGCGCCCGCCTTTGACAAGGGCTCGTTGAGGTTTCCGCACTTCGGCGATTGGATGCAGGAGGGGCAGCCACCCTCGCAGCGACACTCTTGGACGATCCGTAGGGCGTCTTCGCAGAGTCGCCCGAAGCGTTCGAAGCCAACCCGAGCGATCCCCACGCCGCCAGGGTGGCCGTCGTAGACGAAAACCGTTGGCACGCCGGTTTGGCCGTGTCGCGCGGTGGAAAGGCCGCCGATGTCCCAGCGGTCGCACATCGCGAGCAGCGGCAGCACCGCGATCTGCGCGTGCTCGGCCGCATGGAGGCCACCCGGCAGCTCCTCTTCAGAGAGCCCCAGTCGATCCCAGCTGAGGAGTTCCCACCAGAACGCTTGTGTGACGAAATCTTGCGGGGGCAGATCGAGCGGCACCAGGTCGAGGGGCTCGTGGTCGCGCAGGCGCTTGCGCTGGTAGGCGAGCAGCGTCTGGCGCACGGAGATCACGCCGAAGCTGAGGACCACGCCTTCCGCCAGCTCCTGGCGTGCGCGCACCGCTTCGACCGTCACGTCGGTGTCGTGGCGCGGCCGCGTGTACCAATCGCCGCGAAAGGGCTCGACGATTGCGCGGCCGGCGTCGAGATCGAGCTCACACACCTCGTATTGCACCCCCAGGTGCATGTAGACAGCACCTGGATGCACGAGCGTGAGAGCGCGCGCACGCTCGACCGTTCCGAGCACCTCGCCGCTCTCGCGATCGACGATCGTCAGGTTCTCGGCGCTCGCGCTGCGCAGCGGCACGCGCTCGGCTGGAAATGCCGCCGAGCGGTTTAGGTAGCGACCGCCGTGCTCACGCAAGGCGCCGATCCGTACCAGCCGGCGAAGCCGTTGTTGGAAGCTGGTGCCGAAGAAGGTTTCGTCAGCGGTGGTCAGCGGGAGCTCGTGTGCCGCGCACCAAAGGTGAGCGAGTTGGATCTCCTCGCTTTCCGGGTCGACGATCGCGCTTTCGACGGGCCGCTGGAGGAAGTCCTCGGGATGGCGGCAGAAGAATTGGTCGAGCGCGTCTTCGCCGGCCACGAACACCGCCAGTCCCGGTCGACGCCGTCCTGCGCGGCCCCACATTTGGCGGAGGCTGGCGACGGTTCCCGGAAAAGTGACGCACAGCGCGGCATCGAGGTGGCCGATGTCGATCCCTAGTTCGAGGGCGCTTGTCGCCACGATCGCTCGCAGCTCACCGGAGACCAGCTTGCGCTCGATCTCTCGACGCTGATAGGGCGTGTATCCAGCGCGATACGGCAAGACCTGCGCGGCCAGTCGACTATTGCCGTCGCTGCGTAGGCGGTCGACTGTGAAGCGGTGGACGAGCTCGACGCCGCGTCGCGAGTTCAAGAAGCAGATGCTGCGCACGCCAGCGACGATCAGCTGTGCGAGCAGCCGCGCCGCCTCAACCAGTGGTGAGGCGCGCAGACCGAGTTTCTCGTCGATCAGCGGCGGGTTCCACAGCACGATCGTGCGTCCCGCTGATGGCGCTCCATCGTCGCTCACCACGTGGACCGGTTCGCCGGTGAGGGTGGAGGCATGCGCACCTGGGTTGGCGATCGTGGCTGACGCAAGGAGGAAGCGCGGACGCGTGCCGTAACGCTCGGCAATTCGACGCAGGCGTCGAATCACCAACGCTACGTGTGATCCGAAGACTCCGCGGTAGACGTGCGACTCGTCGACGACCACCGCGGCCAGGTTCCGCAAAAGGCCCGCCCAGCGAGCGTGGTTGGGCAGGATCCCGAGGTGGAGCATGTCGGGGTTGGTGAGGATCAGATTGGCTTGACGGCGGATCGCCTGGCGTTCGGTGTGGGGTGTGTCGCCGTCGTAGATCGCCGGCCGTAGGAACGGCAGTTGTAGCTCCGCTAGCTTGCGTGCTTGATCCTGCGCCAACGCTTTGCTCGGGTAGAGGTAGAGAGCGCGGGCCGAGGGGTCCTTGGCCAGCACGTCGAGTACCGGTAGGTTGAAGGCGAGCGACTTGCCGCTAGCGGTGCCCGTCGCGACCACTACGTGCCCGCGGCGCGCCGCCTCCCAGGCAGCACGCTGATGGCGCCACAGCGCAGTCACGCCGTTGCGGGCGAGCGCCTCGCGGACCGGCTCGGCTAGCTCGCTCGGCAGAGGAACGGCAGAGCCGTCGCGCGGGGGCTCCTCGCAGCGAACTACGGTCGGACCGTCGCTGCGGCCGCCCTCTTGGGCGACGAGTGCGGCCAAAGCGTTGGGAGTAGGCACCACGGGCACGGCCTGCGATAGTAGGCGGACCTCGCGCCTCGACTCGCCGAGCGGTACGGCCCCAGGAACGTCGTGATCAAGACCTTCCATCACCGCGACTTCCGGCTCGACGAGCTGATTCGCTTGAAGCGCTCGCGCGGCGAGACGGTCTCAGTGGTCCTGCCGGCGCGCGAGGTGGCGGACACGATCGGCGAGATCGTCACGAAGCTCCGCACGCTGGGTGATCTGATCGACCAGATCCTGGTGATCGATGCGAACTCCGCCGACGGCACCGCCGAGGTAGCGGCAGCGCACGGTGCTGAGGTGCATCAGGAATCGGCGCTCCTGCCCGAGTTCGGTCAGGCGCTCGGCAAGGGCGATGCGATGTGGCGGGCGTTGGCGGTCGCCCGCGGCGACCTGATCGTCTACCTCGACTCCGACACACGCCGCTTCCCGCGCCATTTTCCGGTCGGTCTGCTTGGGCCTCTGCTGGTCTTCGACGATGTCGGGTTCGTGAAGGGTTTCTTCCGGCGGCCGTTCGTTGGTCGTCAGGGCGAGGAGCGGCCCCTCGACGGAGGACGCGTCACGGAACTCTGTGCGCGCCCTCTGCTGTCGGCCTTCTACCCCGAGCTGGCAGGCTTCGTGCAGCCGCTCGCCGGCGAGGTGGCAGCCCGGCGCAGCCTGTTCGAGCGGGTTCCCTTCGCCACTGGCTACGCCATCGAGACGTCGATGCTCTTGCACGTACGAGACCTGATCGGCGTTGACCAGATGGCTCAGGTCGACCTCGAGGTCAGGCGCAACCGCCACCAGCCTCTGCCGGATCTGGCGCCCATGGCTTACGCGGTGCTGCGGGTGGTGCTGGAGCGACTGCGTCGAGAAGGTCGTCTACGCGACGGCCAGGCGCCACCCTTGCAGACAGCCGATGGCCGCCTAGTGCAGGTCGAAATCATCGAGCGGCCACCGTTCGTGACGCTCGGTGCGCACAGGTGATCGAGGTTTCCGCCAGGGGCTCTTGAAGTCGCGTCTTGCGTGCATCTACACCGACCTCGACGGCACCTTGCTGGGCGCGGGTGCCTCGCTCTTTCGCACCGTCGATGGGCGCTTCACGCTGTTGCCCGCTCGCGCCCTCGAGCTGTGTCACCGGGCAGGCGTTGAGGTCGTCTTGATGTCGGGGCGCAAGCGCGTGCAAGTGGCGGAGGATGCACGCCTGATTGGGCAGGACGCCTTCATCTACGAGCTCGGGGGAGGGCTGGCGGTGGGGGGCGAGGACTTCCTGCTGGTCTCGGACCGCTGGCTCCCGCGCAGGAGTGGCGAGACCGTCTTCGACCGGGTCGCTGCGAGCGGCGCACCGGCGCTTCTGCTCGAGCGCTTCCGGGGGCGACTCGAGCCGCACTCGCCATGGCATCGAGAGCGCCGAATAACGCACCTGTTCCGGGGTTTCGTGGAGCTCGAAGAAGCACAGCAGGTACTCGCCGACGCCGGGTTTGGCGACCTGCGGCTGGTCGACAACGGGGTGCTGCCGGCTGGCGAGTGCCAGTTACCCCTGCCGGGCCCAGCCCACGCCTACCACCTATTGCCGCAACCCGCTTCGAAGGCCTTCGCGGTCGCGCGCCACATGGCGATCCGGGGGCTGGGGCGGGCACGCTGTGTAGCTATCGGTGACTCCCGAGAGGACCTTGCCGTTGCGCCGCTCGTCAGCCGCTTCTTCCTCGTTCGAAATGCCCTCGAGGAGGATCCTTCGCTGGCGCGTGAGCTCGGGCACTTCGACAACGTCGAGACCACCGAGGCAGCTTGCGGCGAGGGGTTTTACGAAGCCGTCGTGAGATCGCTCGCGGGCGTCGACGCGCAGTCTGCCTGCGCGTGACCGAGAATGTAACTACGGCTACATTTGTGAGTAACGGTTGATGACTACGTAACGCGGGCGGTCCGGTGGCCGCCCGGCGCTCGGCCGGTAAGGCCCATCGGATCGCTCCAAGATCGGATCCAGACGGATTCGAAGGGGGAAACGCGATGGGCACGAGTCGGGCTCATCACTTCCGCAAGCTAGTGGCCGGGACCTGCATGGTCGTGGCGCCAGTCGCGCTCCTCGTCGGGATGATCATCCATCCCGGGCTCGAGGACTCGGTAGGGGGCCAGCTCGCGACGATCGCGAGCAAGCGCGACAGCTGGCTGCTCGCGAACCTCGTGATCGGGTTCGCGTTGGTTCTCGCGGTGCCGGTCGTACTCGGGCTCATGCACATGCTGCGTGAGCGCGACGCAGCCGTCGGACACCTGGGCGGCGCGATCGGCTTGATCGGGCTGATGGCGGCAGCTGCCTACGTGGCCGTCGAAGGTCTCGTTGGCTGGACGGCCGCAGGTCTGCCCGACCGCGCCGCGATGGTGACGCTGTTCCAGCGTCTCCACGACACGGCCGGGACGTTCGTGCCGATCTACCTGCTCGCCTACGGTGTCGTGGCGGGGTTCATCGTCCTCGCCTTCGGTCTCGCCCGGCGACGGCTGGTCGCGCCCTGGATGGCGGCGTGCACCGCGGTCGGTCCGCTCCTGATCGGCGTCGGTGTGCCGCTTGCCAGCGGCGTGCTGTGCCTGATCGGCGCAGTGGTCACGCTCGTCGGCGTGGGCGCGATCGGCCAGATGGTGCTCGCCGAGACCGACGAGGAGTGGGAGCACACGCCGGAGTACAGGGGGTTCCGGCCGCGCTTCGGCACGCGGTAGAAGACGGATAACTCGGTACGACTCATGCGATCTGGGTGCCTCGTCGCGAGGTACCGGGGCGGTTTCACCGAGGCGAGAGCGGATGCGGGCGCCCCGCGGGCGCCCGCACTTCGTTCGCCTCGGCTGGCGGTGTCGAAGAGGCTGGATCAGCCCCTCGCCTACGCGCTCGGCGCGCCGCGATCGAGGCCGTTGCAGGGATGCTCGCGCTCCACCAGCTGGCGCGCCGCTCGCGCGAGGTCTTCCGGCGTTCCCGCGGTCGCCACGCCTTGGAGGTCGAGTAGGCGCAGGTCGAACGCACTCAGTGCGCAGGCGCCGCAGATCGCGTGACAAGCGACGCCGCGCTGACGGGCGCGGGTGGCGACTTCCGCAACGACCTTCCCCTCCAAGGTCTGTTGGTCGAGTTTGCCTTCGCCGGTGATCACGAACCAGCAAGCGCGCAAGTGTTGGTCGAAGCCGACGCTGTCCAGCACGTACGGCGCCCCCGCCACGAGCCGCGCCCCGTACCACGACCAGAGCGCGCCAGCGAGGCCGCCCGCTGCACCGGTGTAAGGCTCCCCGCGGGGGTCGCGGGGAGCGCGCTCGGCGAGCTCGTCGAGCCGCTTCTCAAGCACGGGCAAGTGCTCGGGGCGGGCGCCTTTCTGCGGTCCGTAGGTGCGCGCGGCGCGTTCCCAGGAGGTGCGGACATCGCAGAGCACCACGAGCTCGCAGTCGACGGCGTGTTCTTCGAGCGCAGCGAGCGCACCTGCTCCGCCGTCCACGGTGGCGCTGCCGCCGGCGGCAACCAGCACGCGCTGTGCGCCGGTTCGTACGGCGGCGGCGATGAGCTCGCCGACGCCGCGACTCGAGGCGCGCAAGGGGTCGCGCTCGGCTGGTGCTAGTAGCGGCAGACCCGCGGCCGCCGCGACTTCCACGACCGCCGTGCGATCGTCGGCGAGCAGAGCGAACGACGCCTCGCGCGGGCGCCCGAGCGGGTCGCTAACACGCGCGCTGATCCACCTTCCGCCGAGCGCGCTCAGCAGCACCTGAGCGGTGCCCTCGCCGCCGTCGGCGAGCGGTAGCTCGATGCTCTCGAACGCAGCCCTGCGTAGCCCCTTAGCGATCGCGCGAGCCACCGTATCGGCGGCCATCGTTCCCTTGAAACTGTCGGGCGCAACGAGAGCGGGCAGACGTGGCCTCGCGATCGCCTTGGTCACGCGCGATCCTCGAGCTGCGCGCGGAACGCTCGTTCTGCCTCCTCACCGCGCACGCAGAAGATCACACGTTCCAGCGAGCGCGGCTGGTGTTCGCGAACTACCCGGACCATGATTCGTGCCGCCTCGTCCAAGGGGAAGCCTCCGACCCCCGTGCCGAACGCCACGAGTCCGAGTGAGCGGCAGCCCAGCTCCTCGGCTTTGAGCAGGGTGTTGCGCGTAGCGCGCTCGATGATCTCGGCCGAGGTGGGCCCGCCGAGCTCCATCGTCGCCGCGTGGATGACCCATTTCGCCGGGAGCTTGCCGGCGCCCGTCACGACCGCCTCGCCGAGCCCAATTGGCGCCTTGCGATCGGACTCGCGCTGGATCTCCTCGCCCCCGGCTCGCACGATCGCCCCCGCCACACCGCCGCCGTGCAGGAGCTGCGTGTTCGCGGCGTTGGCGATCGCGTCGACCTCGAGCTTGGTTATGTCCGCGCGCCTTACCTCGAGCTCCAGTTTCGCCATAGCTCGAATGCTCGCGAATTTGCGCGGATAGGATGGGCAGCGGATGTCGCGAGAACACGCAACGGTCGCCGAAGAGGAGTACCTGCAGACGATCTACTGGCTCGAGGAAGCGGGGTTGCCGCTGACCGGCGCCAACATCGCGCGCGCAATGCAGGTCTCGCCGCCGACGGTGCACGAGATGGTGGGGCGCCTGGAGCGCGACGGCTACATCGTGCGCAAGCCCGACAAGACGCTTGAGTTCACCGAGCGCGGTCGCGAACAGGCGGCCACGATCGTGCGCCGGCATCGCTTGATCGAACGTTTCTTGACCGACGTTTTCGACATTCCGTGGGACCAAGTCCATGAGGAGGCCGAGCGTCTCGAACACTGGATGTCCCCGATCGTCGAGGAGCGCATGCTGCGAGCGATCGGTGACGCCAAGACCTGCCCGCACGGCCACCCGATCTTCGAGGGTCAGCGTGAGCAGGCGGTGCCGCTCGCGGATTGCGAGGTCGGCGCACGCATCAAGGTGATCCGCTTCGAGAACGAGGCCGAGGACGTCCTCCACTACCTCAAGGAGTCAGGCTTCTACCCAGGGCTCGAGGGCAAGGTCGCCGATCGCGGTGAGGAGTGGATCTCGGTGGTGACGGACTCCGGCGAGCGCCTTGAGATAACCCGTAGCGTCGCTGAGACCGTCTCGGTGAAGGCCGACCCATCGCCGCCGCCCCGAACTGCTCTACCGGAGCAGCTCGTGATGGCGCGACACCACTGGGGACGCTGATCCGGCGGGGCTAGGCCCGTCACACGGACCTAGGCCAGTCACTCGTGGCCATCTCCGGATTGGCCGCCCGCGCCTAGGTCGACCGCTTCCCTTAGCGCTCCGTTCGATCGACGATCGAAGTACAAAACTGCCGTGCACACGGTGTACGCCGGTATCGCTAAGGCGCTCGTGAAGGCTTGGCCCAACAGTGACCAGCTGGCATCGTTGGCGGAACGGGCGAGCGACTCGAACGGCGCACCGATCGCGAGGGTAATCGCGCTCGCGAGCAGCCATCCGCAAGCGAGCACGAGGCTTGCGCGCCAAAAAGCACCGGCGGTCAGCTCGCCGCTGCGCCGTAGCGCCGAGACCGGACCGAGCCCTTCCAACGCCACGACTGGCAAGGCGAGGCTCCAGCGCACCGCTAGGTAGATCCCGGGGAGCACGAACAGCAGCAGACCCCCGCCAATTCCGAGCGCTGCGAGCGCAATGGTGGCCGCAGTTCTCGGGTAGCGGTCGAGCCCGAACTCGAGCGCGCGTCCCGGCCCCGTAGCCTGTTCCTGGGGAGCGCGTACTACGAGCAGTGTTGCGGCCACGCCGGCCAGCGGCACGACCACGAGCAAGTCGACCAGGGTCGTGACGAGGACCTCGGTCGGCTGCGGACGAGCCGCGTAGCTGGCCCCGAAGTCACGGAGTCCGATGCCCCCGACCGCGAGGTGTGCCGGTACTGCCACCAGTAGCCCGACCGTGGCAAGTGCGAGGGCTCGCCGGCGGATGATCAAGAAGGCGTGGGCAACGACGGCGACCGCCCCGAAACGACGATCGCTGGGATCGGCCAACGGACTTCAGGGTTGGGCCGTACCGACGAGCTCGCGACGGGCGCTTGCGAGTCTTGCGACCCCTTCCCGCAACTGAGCGGGGGCCACCGCCGAGTAAGCGAGCCGCAACGACTGCTCGCCACCCTCGATGAAAAAGTCAGTGCCCTTGACCACTACGACCCCCCGCTCGCGCGCCCGCGCTTCGAGCTCCCGCACGTCACCGTCGGGAAGGTCGATCCAGAGGAAGTAGCCCCCTTCGGGTTTCACGAACCGTGCCTCCGGAAGATGCTCTGCTACGGCCTCGCAGATCGCGTCCCGCCGCTCACGCAGCGCTGTGCGCACGCGCTCGAGTGAACGTTCGAAACCGCCGCCGCGACAGAACTCAGCGACGATTCCCTGCGACGCTACGCACGGCGAGATGTAAGTGTTCGTGGCGCGCCGACGGAGCCGGGCGACGATTTCGGGTGGTCCCAGCAGGTAGCCGACGCGCACGCCGGGACACACTGTCTTCGTGAAAGAGGACACGTAGACGACGTTCTCCCGACGCCCGTCGAGATCGAAGATTCGGGGGAGGCTTTCCCCCTCGAAGCGGACGTCGACGTAGGGGTCGTCCTCGAAGATCAGGAAGTCGTAGCGCCGGGCGAGCTCCAGCAGCTGCCGCCGTTTTTCGAGCGAGAGCGTGCAGCCGGCGGGGTTCTGAAAGTTCGGGATGACGTGTACGAAGCGGGGTCGCGCACCCGCTTGGAGCGCGCGTGCGAGCGCTTCCACATCCAGCCCGTCGGCTTCGAGCGGTATGGCCAACAACTCGGCGCCGAGCTCGCGGAGCATCAGCAGCGTGCGATCGTAGGTTGGCGCCTCTACGACCACCAAGTCGCCTGCGCCAACGAACTCCTGGAAGAAGAAAGCGTCCGCCTGCATCGAGCCGTTGGTGGCCATCACCTGATCCTGCTCGACGCCGTGCCGTTTCGCGATCCACTCGACGAGCAACGGGTGCCCGGCGGCCGGGCCGTAAGAGAAGCAGTGCTCGGGGTGGCTGCGGAACGCGCGATCGGCAGCTTCGCGCAGCTCGTCGACCGGGACGATGTCGAGCGAGGGCGCGCCGCGCGCGAGCGAGATGACGTCGGGTGAGCTCACGTCCGGGACGATACCTGGGCCCCGCTGAGGTTGGACCGCCCGGCCAGCGAAGCCACGGACGTCGGGCGCCGCTACCCGCCGGTTACCGGCTCAGACGCGGGCGCCGAGCGTCTCGGCGACGATTTCGGCGACTTCGGTGGGGTTGCGCCCGACGCGCACCCCACGCGCCTCCAGCGCTTCCGCTTTCGCCTGGGCGGTTCCCTTGGAGCCGGAGATGATCGCGCCGGCGTGCCCCATCGTCTTGCCAGGAGGCGCCGTGAAGCCGGCGATATAGCCGACGACCGGCTTCGAAACATGCTCGGCGATGTAGTCGGCCGTGCGTTCCTCCTCGTCGCCGCCGATCTCCCCAACCAACACGATGAGCTCGGTCTCCGGGTCGTCTTCGAACATCTGCACGATGTCGATGAACGAGGAGCCGACGATAGGGTCCCCGCCGATGCCCACGATCGTCGAGTTGCCGAGGCCGCGCTGAGCGATCTCGTTGCCGATCTGGTAGGTCAGCGTCCCGGAGCGAGAGACCAGGCCAACCGAGCCGGGCTTGAAGAAGTGCGCTGGGATGATGCCCACGTTCGCCTTGCCCGGAGAAAGCACGCCCGGACAGTTCGGACCGACCAGGCGCGTCCGACCCTCGCGCTTGAGCTGCGTGTAGACGCGCAGCATGTCGTGCACGGGAATTCCCTCGGTGATGCAGATGCAGAGTTCGACGCCGGCGTCTGTCGCCTCAAGGATCGCGTCGGCAGCGAAACGCGGTGGTACGAAGATCATCGAGGTATTAGCCCCGGTCTCGGCAACCGCTTCGTGGACGGTGTCGAAGACCGGAATGCCCTCGACGTCGCTGCCACCCTTTCCGGGCGTGACGCCGGCTACGACGTTGGTTCCGTAGCGCTTGTTATTGAGGCCGTGGAACGAGCCCTCCCGGCCAGTCAGGCCGGAGACCACGAGACGGGTGTGCTCACCGACGAGGATGCTCATGCGTGTGCCTCCTGGGGAACCGGACCGGCGAGTTCGACGACACGACGGGCGGCGTCCAGCATCGTCTTCTCGACGTGCACACCCTCGAGCTGCGCCTCGGCAAGGATCCGGCGCCCCTCCTCGTCGTTGGTGCCGTCCAGCCGAACCACTACCGGAACCGAGATGTCGAGTCGTCGGAACGCTTCGACCAGGCCTCGGGCGACCTCATCGCAGCGGGTGATGCCGCCGAAGATGTTGAAGAGCAGGGCGGTGACCTTGGGATCGGAGAGGATCACCTCCACTGCCGCCACGATTTCGTCAGCTTTGGCGCCGCCGCCGGCGTCGCAGAAGTTCGCCGGCTTCCCGCCAGCTTGGGCGACGACGTCGAGGGTCGACATCACGAGCCCGGCGCCGTTGCCGAGGATCCCGATGTTGCCGTCGAGCTTGACGTATTGGATGCCGCGCTCCTTGGCCATCCGCTCCTGCGGGTCCTCCGCGGAGACGTCCCGGAACTGCGCGCTGTCCGGGTGACGCCAGAGGGCATTGTCGTCGAGCGTGACCTTGGCGTCGAGAGCCACAACCTCGCGACTCTTAGTAACCAGCAGCGGGTTCACCTCGACGAGCGTGGCGTCCTCGCTTACGAAGACCTCGTAGAGCTTGGCGAGAACCGCTCCCACGGGGCGGACAACGTCACGTGCGATGCCCGCCTCGAAGGCCAGGCGCCGACCGTGGAAGTCCTGAAAGCCGAGCAACGGATCGATGTGTAGACGGACGATCGCTTGCGGGTCGCGTGCCGCTATCTCCTCGACGTCCATCCCACCCATTCGCGACAGCATCACCAACGGACGCTTGGCGGAGCGGTCGAGCAGTACGGCGGCGTAGTACTCCTCGTCGATCTCCGAGGCTCGCTCGATCCAAAGCTCGTGGACCGTGAACCCACGGATGTTCATGCCGAGGATGGACTCCGCGTGGGATCGCGCCTCGTCGCGGTTCTTGGCGAGCTTGATGCCGCCGGCTTTACCCCGGCCGCCGATCTTCACCTGCGCCTTGACGACCACCGGATAGCCGAGCTCCTCGGCCGCGGCAACTGCCGCCTCGACGCTGTCTGCGTGCCGCCCCTCGGGGACCGGCACGCCGTGCTTACGGAAAAGCTGCTTGCCCTGGTACTCGAGAAGATCCATGCCTTGTTCGTAGAATCTGCGCCCGCCTTCGGCGGACGCCCCGCCGGAACGCCGCGCAACACTACCGAACCCTCGATCGACAGGAGAGCCTTGGCCCTACCGAAGACCGTCAAATTCGTCAGCTTCGACTGTTACGGCACCCTCATCGACTGGGAGACCGGGATCTACGAAGCGTTCCGAGACGAGGCGGCGAAAGACGGTTTCACGATCGATCGAGACCAGCTGATCCCGCTCTTCATGAAGACCTTGCGGGAGGTGATGCGCGGTTCCTACGAGCTCTACGCCGAGGTCCTCAGGCGCACTGCCGTGCGCGTCGCACGGGAGCTCGGCTGGGAGCTCGAGAACGTGCGCTCGAACTTCCTGCCGCAGAGCGTGCCTCGGTGGCCGCCGTTTGCCGAGACCAACAAGGTGCTCGAGCGGTTCCGCAAGAAGGTCGATATCGGGATCCTCTCGAACATCGACGACAAGCTTCTTGGTGCCACGCGGCGGCACTTCACGGTCGATTTCGACCTCGTCGTGACAGCCCAGCAGGTTCGCTCGTACAAGCCCGACCCGGCCCACTTCAAGGAGTGCGCGCGACGGCTCGAAGATCGCAAGAAGCAGTGGGTGCACGTGGCGTCCGGTTGGGAGACCGACATCGAGCCTTGCCTCAAGCTCAAGATCCCGGTGGTGTGGGTCAATCGCCACGGCGAGGAACCGCCGGAGAAGGCCCGCAAGAAGCCGGACGTGGTGGTCAAGAACCTTCGGGAAGCGGCCAAGGCTCTCGGCGTCTGAGGCCGGTCGCCGGTACCGGCCGCATCAGCACTGCCGAGAGCAGCATGCCAGCGGCCAACAAAAAGCCCAGCGCGCCGAAGCCCCGCGCCGTGATCACCGCGCCACCGAACGCTGCTCCGACGACGTAGCCGAGCTGTGCGGCCGCCGTTCGTGCGGCCATCATCGTGCTCTCGCCGTCCGGTATCTGGCCGATCGCGAGCACGCTTGACGCCGTCGAACGAAGGGCCGCAAAAAGCGCCGTGATGCAGAACGCTGCGAGCGTGAAGGCAACGCTTGGCGTGAGGTTCAGGAGCGGCACGAAGGCGACCCCCATGCCAAGCGCTGCAGCGACCGCGTAGCGGCGCGCCCGGCCGTTCGAGAGGTGGCGGCCGGTCGCGGCGGAGACGATCAGGTAGACGGTCGAGCCGCAGGCCAGCAGCAGACCGACCTGGCCTGCGGGGATGCCATAGGTCTCGACGTAGAACGCGCCAGCGTAGGTCAGCTCCGCCGTCCAGGCGGCGAAGGCCGTAAGCTCGGCGACCGTCCACCGTCGCGCTCCCGGATTGCGCCAAATCGCCGCCAGTGCCCCGAGCCCTGATCGACCGGCGCCGCGCTGGCTCGCTTTCGGCGCCAAGAGCCCGGCGACGAGCGCGACGAGCGCCGCCGTGGCCGGCACCGCGTAAGCCGCCCGCCAGGAAATTGCCTCGGTGAGCAAGCCGATGATCGGGTTCCCGACAATCCACGCCAGCGACTGCGCCCCCACGACAAAGCCGAGCGCCCAAGCGACGTCGCGCCCCGAGAAGAAGGCCGAGGCACCAGCGAAGCCCGCCGACAACAGGCAAGCGACGGCCACGCCTGCCACCACGTGCGCGAGCAGAAACGCCGTCAGCGACTGCGCGCTAGCGATCAGCAGGCATGCGATCAGCCCGCACGCGCCGCCGGCGGCGATTAGCCGAGCGGGACCGAAGCGTCCACCAGCCGTCGCGACCGGCAGCGATGTGCCGGCAGCTGCCACGGCGAGCACCGACCGTGCCAGCCCGACGGTACCCACCGAGGTGCCGAATTCGCGAGCGACTTCCGCCAGTATCGGCGCCAAGGCGACGATCGTCGCCTGCGATGCGACCGTCGCGGCGGCGAGCGGAGCGAGTCTCGCCCAGCGACTTCGCGTGCGCGCCGAGACAGCGATCGCGCGTCCGGGCGGCTACTGAATGACCGCGATCGTCTCGCCGATCGAGACCGATCCGCCCTCGTTCACGCCGAGCTTGACGACCTTGCCAGCGACCGGCGCGGTGATCTCGTTCTCCATCTTCATCGCCTCGATCACGCAGATCAACGCGCCTTGCTCGACCTCTGCGCCTTCTTGGACGGCGACCTTCAGCACCGTTCCTTGAATTGGCGAAACGAGTTCGCCCGACGCACCGTCGCTGGAGGACGATCCCGAACGGCGCCGTTGCGGCGGTTTGCGGGTCGCCGGAGCTTGCGCCGGGGCTGAACCATTGCTGGCGAAGGCCGGGGGCGGGCCGATCACGCGAACGTCGAAGCGGCGCCCCGAGACCTCCACCGCGTAACGCCGCTCGACCTTCTCGCCCTCCGCCGGCTCGTCGCTCGGAGCCGTTTCACCGGCTGCCTCGCGCTCCGGCTCCTCGAGGGTTTTCAGCCACTTCTTGTCGCCGAGCAGGTCACGGCAGGTTTCGCCGCGCGCCCACTGCTCGGTCGCGAGCAGCTTCTTGTGGAACGGGATCAGCGTGCGGATGCCCCCGATCTCGTACTCGTGGAGGGCGCGCAGCATGCGCCGCGTAGCCGCCTCGCGGTCGACGTCCCAGACGATCAGTTTCGCGATCATCGGGTCGTAGAGCGGCAGGACCTCGTAACCCGCCTCGACGCCCGAGTCGACGCGCACTCCCGGACCGCCCGGTTCGCGATAGTGCGTGATCTTGCCGGGAGCGGGAGCGAAGTTCTTGGCGGCTGACTCTGCGTTGATCCGGCACTCGATCGCGTGCCCGCGAATCTCGAGATCCTCCTGCTTGAAGGAGATCGGCTCGCCGGCAGCGATCCGGATTTGCTCGCGCACGATGTCGACGCCGGTGACCATCTCGGTCACGCAGTGCTCAACCTGCACGCGGGTGTTCATCTCCAGGAAGTAGTACTGGTCGCCGGACAACAGGCCCTCGACCGTACCCGCCGATCGGTAGCCGACGGCGCGTGCCGCCTCGACACCGATCTGGCCGATCCGCTCGCGCAGCTCTGGCGTGACGAGCGGACCGGGCGCCTCCTCGACCAGTTTCTGGTGGCGCCGCTGGATCGAGCAGTCACGCTCGAACAGGTAGACGATGTTGCCGTGGTCGTCGGCGAGGATTTGGACCTCGACGTGGCGCGGGTCGGGGATGTAGCGCTCGATGTAGACGGTCGGGTCGGCGAAGAACTTCTCGCCCTCGCGCGAAGCGCCCTCGAAGGCCTTTTCGAGGTCGTCCTCCGACTCGGCGACACGGAAGCCCTTGCCACCGCCACCACCGGCCGCTTTGAAGGCCACCGGGTAGCCGATCTCGGCGGCGATCTCCGCGGCCTCCTCGACCGACTCGACGGGGTCGGTTGTGCCCGGAACGATCGGCACGCCCGCCGCCTTCATGAGCTCGCGGGCGCGAGTCTTGGAGCCCATCGCTTCGATCGCTTCCGGCGGCGGCCCGATAAAGACGATTCCGGCCTCCGCGCAAGCGCGGGCGAAGCTCGCGTTCTCGGCGAGGAAGCCGTAGCCCGGATGGATCGCCTGCGCGCCCGCGCGCTGCGCGACCTCGATGATCTTCGGGATGTTCAGGTAGCTCTCGGGGGCCGGACCGGGACCGAGCAGGTACGCCTCATCGGCACGGCGTACGTGTGGCGCGTCGCGGTCGGGCTCGGAGTAGACGGCGACGCTGGCGATCCCGAGCTCTTCTAGCGTCCGCATCACGCGGATCGCGATCTCTCCACGGTTTGCGACGAGGACCTTGTCGAACATGCGACCGGGAAGAGTAATCGGAGGGCGTTCGCGACGGCGTACGGCCTAACCGCGGGACTCGACGGCGCGCGGCGGGTGGGGGGACGTTTCGAGTGTGCCGAGACGCGCGCGGCGTGCGCGGAGCAGGCCGGTAGCGACGACGACCGCCGCGGTGATCGGCGCTAGCGCGATCGCCGCGGTCGGTACGGCGAGACCGGCCTTCGCCAACAGCCCGAGGCCACCGCCGCACAAGACGAGCGCGAGCGTTAGCCGCAAGGCGCCGGTCGGAACGCGCACCGACAGGTGGCTGCCGATCCACACCCCGGGAACCGATCCGACAAGGATCTGTGCGGCGAGACCGTAGTCGACGTTGCCCGCCCCGAGGTGCGCAAGCGCTGCGGCCCACAGCAGGATCGCGGCGTGAACGACGTCGGTGCCCACCACCCGAGTCGGCGTCAAGCGAAAGAACAAGATCAAACCGACCGCAATGAGGGCACCGCTACCTGCCGATGTAACGCCGAGCACGAAGCCGACGACCGCTCCGAAAACGACGGCTACGAGTCGCCTTCGCGCGGTCATCTCGACGGTCGAGCGCTCCCCTGCCGAGAAGCGGCGCGCGAAGATCGAGCGCACGAGCGTCGCGAGGCCCGTGACGATCAGGGTCACTCCGAGTGCCGCGATGAGGGTCGTGTCGAGACCGTCGCCGAGCGCGCTTTCCAGCAGCTGCAGCACGTAAACGCCGCCGACTGCAGCGGGTACCGAACCGAGCGCCATCCAGACGCACACGCTCGCGTCGACAGTGCGCTGCCGCCAATGCTTGTAGCCCCCGACCGTCTTCGTGATCGCCGCGTAGGCGAGATCGGTGCCGATCGCTGTCACCGGCTTGACACCAAAGACGAGGATCAGCAACGGCGTCATCAGTGATCCCCCGCCGATGCCGGTAAGACCGACGAGGACGCCGACCCCAAGCCCGAAGATGACGAGCAGCGGATCCATCCGCGCTCTAGCTGCCGGCGTGTGCGGGCCCAGCGGTTGGCGAGATGCGCTCGATCAGCTCGAGCACCCGCTGGGCCGCTTCAAACGCTGCGAACTCGGGTGTCAACACGAGGTCGGGTTCGGTTGGCGGTTCGTAGGGGTCGTCGACGCCCGTGAAACCCTGGATCTCGCCGTTCCGCGCCCGCCGCCAAAGTCCCTTCGGGTCGCGTCGTTCGCACTCCTCGGGTGGCGTCGCGACATAGACCTCGGCGAACGGGATCGCAGCCTTTGCGGCGATCGCGCGCGCTCGCTCGCGGTCGGCGCGGAACGGCGAGACCAGCGCGACCAGAGCGACCAGGCCCGCGTCCGCCAGGAGCGCTGCGACGTGCGCGGCGCGGCGGATGTTCTCGCTGCGATCGGCAGCGGAGAAGCCGAGGTCTCCGCACAGCCCGTGGCGCAGGTTGTCACCGTCGAGCAGATAGGCCGGTCGTCCCTTGGCGACCAGGAGTTCTTCGACACGCGCGGCGATCGTCGACTTACCGGACGACGGCAAGCCCGTCAGCCACACCACGGCGCCGCACCACCCTCGCGCTGCGCGCGCGGCGCGGTCGACGTGGGTGCGCTGCCAAACGACGTTCGGGCTGCGCTCAGCGGCCGTCGCCATCGTCAGCGCACCGCTTCGACCATGCCCGCTGCCGCCGTCTCCCCGGTCTGCTCGTCGATCAGGATGAAGGCGCCGGTTGCGCGGTTGTCGCGGTAGGTGTCGCAGGCCAACGGCTCGGCGGTGCGGATGCGAACGTGCGCGATGTCGTTGAGCTCGAGTCGATCGACATCACGGGCACGCTCGAGCGTCGCGACGTCCAGCACGTGTTCGATTGCCTCGATCCGTGCCGGTGTCGAGCGCGTCGTCTGCTTTAGCCGATAGCGAGCACGTGGTGTCGCCGCCTGTTCGGACATCCAGCAGACGGTCGCTTCGAGCTCGCGCGTCAGTGCTGGTGCGGTGGAGGGGTGAGCGATCAGGTCTCCCCGGGCTACGTCGATGTCATCCTCCAAACGCACGGTCACGGAGAGTGGCGGGTAGGCGGTCTCGAGCGCTCCGTCGGCGGTCTCGATGGCGGCTATGCGGCTGCGTGCGCCTGACGGCAGGACCACGACCTCGTCGCCTACGCGCACTATCCCGGATGCGACTTGTCCCGCGTAGCCGCGGTAGTCGTGCCAGCGGTCGTCCTGCGGGCGGATCACCCACTGGACGGGAAAGCGCAGGGCACGGAGGTTGCGGTCGGCAGCGATCGGCAGCGTCTCCAGCAGTTCGAGCAGGGTCGGTCCCGAGTACCAGGGAGTGCGCTGGGAGCGATCGACGACGTTGTCGCCGTGAAGGGCAGAGATCGGGACGAAGCGCACGTCCCGCGCGCCGAGCCGCGATGCAAGCTCACCGAACTCGTGGGCGATCCGCTCGAAGACCGCCGCGTCGAACGCCACGAGATCCATCTTGTTGACGCAGACGATCAGGTGGGGGGTGCCGAGCAGGGTGGCGATCGCCGCGTGCCGGCGTGACTGCTCGACGATGCCGCGGCGGGCGTCGACCAGGATCACCGCCACGTCGGCGGTCGAACAGCCGGTGACCATGTTGCGGGTGTACTGCTCGTGGCCGGGGCAGTCGGCCAACACGAACTTCCGCCGCGGCGTGGCGAAGTAGCGATAAGCGACGTCGATCGTGATGCCCTGCTCCCGCTCGGCGCGCAGGCCGTCGGTCAACAGCGCGAGGTTGACGTGCCCGTCGCCACGCCGTCTCGAGACCTCGACGACGTGCTCGAGCTGGTCTTCGAAGATCTGTTTCGCGTCGTAAAGCAGGCGACCGATCAAGGTCGACTTGCCGTCGTCAACCGAGCCCGCGGTCGCCAGTCGCAGGAGCTCGACGGGCTGCGGGTCGAGGGCGTCGAGGGCGAGTGCGTTGACCGCCGCTCCTGCCATCAGAAGTAGCCCTCGCGTTTGCGGTCTTCCATCGCCGCGTCGCTGATGCGATCGTCGGCGCGTGTCTCGCCGCGCTCGGTTACGCGGGTCGCGGCGATCTCGGCGATCACCTCATCGAGCGTGGCTGCTCGCGAACGGACAGCGCCGGTGCAGGTCATGTCACCGACCGTTCGGAAGCGAACGGTCTCCTCGAACGGCTCGTCGCCGGGTAGTAGCTGCACGTACGGGGAGAGCGCGTAGAGCATGCCGTCGCGCTCGAACACCTGCCGGCGGTGCGCGAAGTAGATCGACGGCAGTTCGATCCCCTGCTCGCGGATGTAGCGCCACACGTCCAGCTCCGTCCAGTTCGAGAGCGGAAAGACGCGCATGTGCTCGCCCGGGCGGAGGAACGTGTTGTAGAGGTTCCAAAGCTCCGGACGTTGACGGCGCGGATCCCACTGCCCGAAGTCGTCGCGCAACGAGAAGATGCGCTCCTTGGCTCTGGCTCGTTCCTCGTCGCGACGCGCCCCTCCGAAGGCGCACCGAAAGCCGTGCTCCTCGATCGCATCGAGCAGCGTCACTGCTTGCAGGCGATTGCGCGACGCGCGCGGTCCCCGCTCCTCCCTCACACGCCCACGGTCGATCGACTCCTGAACGGAGGCAACGATCAGCTCGCACTGATACTGCTCGACCATCCGATCGCGGTACTCGAGCACCTCGGGGAAGTTGTGCCCGGTGTCGACGTGCATCACCGCGAACGGGATGCGGGCGGGCCAGAAAGCCTTGTGGGCTAGGTGCAGCAGGACGGCTGAGTCCTTACCACCAGAGAAGAGGAGCACGCCCGGGCTGAGTTCGGCAGCGGCCTCGCGCAGCACGTGAATCGCTTCGGCCTCGAGTGCTCGCAGGTGCGAGACCACCGGGACGTTGCGAGACCCTGCGGAAGGGTCGTGCGCGCGCAGCTGGGTCGACACGTGCTCGAGCGCCGCGTGCCCACTGGGAAGCGTTTCGTTGAGCGTCTCCTCCGGCTTCATCCGTGTAGTCCGCACTCGGTTTTGGCGTGCCCGTACCAGCGGCCTTCGCGTCCGCTGCCAGGTCGCGTGCAGTGCGTGCAGCCGATCGACTCGTAGCCGCGATCGTGCAGGGGGTTGTAAGGCACCTCGTGAGCAGCGATGTAGCGCCAGACGTCCTTGTCCGACCAGTCAGCTAGCGGGTTCGCTTTCCACAGCCCGTGCCGCTCGTCCCAATGCAACTTGGGCGTGTTCGCCCGCGTCGGCGACTGGTCGCGGCGAATGCCGGTCACCCAACAGTCGACTCGCGCGAGTGCTTGTTTCAGCGGCGCGACCTTGCGCAAGCCGCAGCAGGCGTCGGGATCGCGCTCCCAGAGCTTGTCGCCGTGGAGCACTGCTTGGCGAGCCAACGACGGGCCTTGGTAGACGTCGATGGCGATGCCGTAGCGCTGCTCGAGGCGCCGCCAGGTGTGGTAGGTCTCGGGGAAGAGGAGGCCGGTGTCGAGCGTGAAGAAGCGCACCTCGGGAGAGATGCGCAGCGCGATGTCCATGATCACCGACGCCTCCTTCTGGAACGAGCAGGCGACGTAGAGGCGCGGATGGAACTGCTCGATCACGAAGGCGAGCAGCTGCTCGGCCGACATTTGCTCGACGCTTGCAGCGTCGAGGCCGGCAGGGAGCTCGCGCGCGGCTGTCGCCCCGCCACTCATCCGGCGGCGCACTCCCCCTCGCCGCGTACGACCTTGAACGGTTCGCGGCGATTCCAGTCGATGAACATCGCGAGGTTTTCGAGGTTGAAGTCGACCGGTAAGGCGAGGTCGCGGACGGCGTCCTCGAACGGCTTGGTGCCCACTCGGTCGACGAAGCGAGCGAACGTTTCGCCCGCCTCGCGCTCGCGCTCGTAGAGGCGGAGCCAACGCTCCACGGCGTCGGGCACGCGCTTCGCCGGCAAGCGCACCTTGAGACGCTGACCGAACGCCGTCTCCCCGTGTTCGTAGCGGCCGCCGACGTGTGCGACGTACGCGGGCAGCTGCTTATCGCCGATCTTCAGCGAGGCCCCGTAGAAACCGATCGTGCCGAGATGGTGCTGGCCGCACCCGTTCGGACAACCGGAGATCTTGATGTGCACGCGTCGAGTCAGCGGGTCGGTGATTCCGAGCTGCTCGACGCGTTCTTGAACAGCCCGGTTGAGCCCCATCGAGGCAGTGATCCCGAGCTTGCAGGAATCGGTTCCCGGGCAGCTGACGACATCCGTCACTTCGTGTGCCCCGGCATCGCCGAGACCGAGCTCGCAAAGCCGCTGCCACACCTCATAAACGGCCTCCTCGCGCACCCACCGCAGCACCAGGTTCTGCTGGATCGAGGTGCGCGCGTAGCCACCTGTGTACTCCCGCATGATCTGCGCGAGACCACGGAACTGCGCCGGCGCGAGATCGCCGCGCGGCACCTTCACCTCGACGGTGCAGAAGCCGGCTTGCCGCTGCGGTCGCACATTGGCCTCGAGGAAACGCTCGAACTCCGGTGAGTCGCCGTTCGGAGCTGCGTAAGAACTGCGCGGCGCCGGTGCGTTGGCCTCCTCGTCGTGGAGCAAGAGCAACGGATGCGGATCGAAGTTCCGCTCGGCGACCCACTCGCCGCGCAGCTCTTCCTCGACCATCGCGCGGAACTCCTCGATACCGACCTTGTCGACCAGGAACTTGAGGCGCGCGCGTGCCCGGTTCTTGCGCAGCCACTCCTGGCGATCGAAGATCCGCATGATCGCCTCGGAGACCTTGAGATAGTCGCCGTTGTCGAGCGCGACGAAGTCGTAGAGGGTTCCCCCGAGTCGAGCCATGATCGAGGTTCCCCCACCCGTTCGCACTTCGACGCCGCGCACGCCGTCGCGCACGCGCGGTATGAAGCCGAGGTCGTGGATCAGCGACACCGCGCGGTCGTCGTCGCTGGCGCTGAACGAAACCTTGAACTTGCGCGGCATGTCCTGGCACACCGGGTTGCGCACGAAGTAGCGGACGAAGGCCGCGGCGTAGGGCGTGATGTCGAAAGGTTCGTCGGGGCAGACCCCAGCCCACGGATCGCCCGTCACGTTGCGGACGGTGTTGCCGCAGGCCTCGCGTGTCGAAAGTCCGACCCGGCCGATGAACTGGAGCAGCTCGGTTGCGTGGACCAGCGGTACGTGGTGGAACTGCACGTTCTGCCGCGTCGTGATGTGGCCCTTGCCGAGCGGGGCCCACCGCGCTGCGACATCGCCGAGCGCATCAAGCTGGTCCGGTGTGACGCCACCGAACGGAAGCTTCACGCGCACCATGTGGACGTCAGCCTGGCGCTGGCCGTAGACGCCCTGCTTCAGGCGCCGCGCGAGGAAGCGGTCGGGATCGAGTTCGCCGCGCAGAAAGCGCGTCGCCTGGGTTTCGAAGTCCTGGAGCTCTTCCTCCAGGATCGGGATCACGTGGCCGGGGACGTTCTCGTAGGTTCGCTCGGGGCTCGCGAGCGACCCGCGACCGGAGCCCTTGTTGCTGGTAGTCGCCTCCAAGTCTTGACCCCCTAAGAGCGGTTCGGTTTGCGCTGCCCACGGGACGGGCAGGGAGAGGGAGAGCTCTACGGCGGCGCGAGTATAGAGGAGAAATAAGCAAAACTCTTCTGATATTTGGCATTTTCGGCGAGGCTGCGCAAGGGCGGGCGCTAGCGCAGCGCGCCGGAGAACGACGACGGCTCCGCGGCCGATTGCCTACCTGGTTAGGCGAACGCCTCAGGAGTAGGCAAAAGCTCAGCTGGGCGGCAGAAAGATGTAGGGAGCTACCTCACCGTCCGGCGGGTCCAACTCGAGACCGGCTTGCGCCCACGCTTCCAGACCGCCCTCCAAAGACGCGGCTTTGCGTCCGGAAGCCACGAAGGCATCGGCGACCGGTGCCGAGCGCTCGCCCGAGCGGCAGTAGAAGACGACCAACTTGCGTGTCCCCAGGTCGCCGGGGTCGGCCGCCAGCTCGTCGGCAGTGCGGTGTACGGCTCCCGCAATGCGGCCACGCTCGTACTCCTCCGGCGAGCGGACGTCGACGAGATCGACCTCGCCGCGCGCCAGCCGATCGGCGAGCTCGCGCGCAGTGATCGTGTCAGCTTTGGTGCTCGTGCCGCTCACCGCGCGCGAGCGTAGCGAACTACACGCGCGCTGCACCGTCTGCCTGCGGCTGTGATCCGATCGGCCGCTTCGGGCTGCTCTGGGCTAGCGGCCCCAGGGCATCGGGTCCCCCCACGGGGACGTGCGCACCGGCAGCCGGTCGATTGCTTCGAGCATCGCCTGGCGCAACCAGCCCCCCCGCGGCCGCTCGGGCGCCCGCGGGGGCGGCGCGGTGTCGCGCAAGAACTGCTCGATCGCGGCCGCGATCGCCGCTGCTTCCTCGGGGCCAGCGGCACCATGCGCTACCTCGATGTTCGGGCGTCGCGGGCGGTTACGTCCGTTGCGGGTCACTGGCCGGAAACCTAGCGAGCGAGCGCGCGCAAGGACGGCACCGTCGCGGCGAGTCGTTCGCGGCGCGCATACAGCAGCCCCGAGAAGAAAGCGACGAGGGTGAGGTCACGAAGCAGTGTCAACAGGATCACCAGCGGGTCGAGCGCCGCCAGCCGCGCGAAGTGGTGAGGGAATTCGACCAGCGTGAGCAGCTGAGCCGCCGCGCCGATCAGCGCGAGCGCATACCGCCCGCGAGCCCAGCAAAGAGCGATCAGCGGCCAACCCCATACCAGGAATTGCGGCGAGAGCACCTTCCCGAAGGCGACCAACGCAAGCGGAGCCGCGAGCACGAAAATCGCGCTATCGCGGTTTCTTCCCCTGCGCCCCGCGCTAGCTGCGGCGGCCGCGGTCGCCGCAACGGCCAAAAGTGTGATCGTCGATGAAGCGCCCGCTAGCAAGCCCGCGCCCGAACCCTGGATCCCGACGGACGCGTGGCTGAACACCACCCTTGCGTCACCGCCGAGCAGGCTGCCAATTGCCAGCGCGAGCGCCCACACACTCTCTATTTCCAGTGGGCGTTCCAGGTGGTAGAGGAGCACGTGGAGTGCGCCCGGCGGCGACAAAAGAGCCGCAACCCCGGCCCCGCCCAGAACCACCAGCGCAGCACAGCTTGCGAGCTCGATAGCCGCGCGCCTGCCTGTTCGCGCCCACAGATAGGCGCAGGCGGGTGCAAGTGCGGCCAACGGGAAGAGCTTCACAAGCGCTCCAGCGCCTAGCAGCAAACCGCACGCGCGCCAGCGGCCGGCGAGCAGTCGCTCAGCGGCCAGCGCCGTGCAGGCGACCGCCACCAGGTCGAAGTGGACCCAGGCGACCGTGCCTAGCAGCAACGGTAGGCCGGCGATCGTGAAGGCGGCCGTGACGCCTCGGGTATGGGAGGCGACGACGCGCGTGAGCGCCCAGGCTGTGACGGCCAGCGCAGCCAGCTGCTGGAGTCCGAACAATGTGCGGAAAGATCCCGACCCACCGAGCGCGGGCAGAGCCAGCGCGAGTGCGCCCAGCGGCGGGTACTCGAACGGAAAGTCCCGGTAGGGGAGGGACCCGCTGGCGAGTGCAAGTCCGTAGCGACGTAGCGTCGGGACGTCGCTGTGCAGACCACCCGCCCACCAGGGCCAGGCGAACATCGTGGGTATCCATACGGCGAGAGCAAAGGCCGCCCAAGCCGCCCACTCGCGCCGGCGCACCGGCGCTCAGAGGGGGATGTTGCCGTGCTTGCGCTTGGGTGTTTCGACGCGCTTGGTCTCGAGCACCTCGAGTGCGCGGATCAGCCGCGGGCGCGTTTCGTGGGGAAGGATGACGTCGTCGATGTACCCGCGTTCCGCCGCCGCGTAGGGGTTGGCGAAACGAGCCCGGTAATCGGCGATCAACTTCTGTCGCCGCTCTTCCGGAGTCGGCGAGTTCTGGATATCGCGACGGAAGATGATGTTGACGGCGCCCTCGGGACCCATCACCGCGATCTCCGCGGTCGGCCAAGCGAAGTTGAAGTCGGCGAGCATGTGCTTCGACGCCATCACGTCGTAGGCACCGCCGTACGCCTTGCGCGTGATGACCGTGACCTTCGGCACCGTCGCCTCCGTGTAGGCGTAGAGCAACTTCGCGCCACGCCGGATGATGCCGCCCCACTCTTGGCTCGTGCCGGGCAGGAAGCCGGGCACGTCGCAGAACGTGACGAGCGGGATGTTGAAGCAGTCGCAGAAGCGGACAAAGCGAGCCGCCTTCTCTGACGCGTCGATGTCAAGCACGCCGGCCAGTTGATTCGGTTGGTTGCCGACCACGCCGACGGCCCGGCCGCCGAGTCGCGCGAAGCCGATCACGATGTTGCGCGCGAAGTGCTCCTGAACCTCGAAGAACTCGCCGTTGTCGACAATCAGGTGGATCACGTCGCGCATGTCGTACGGCTTCGCGGGATCGTCGGGCACTACCCGATCGAGCTCGGGATCCATGCGATCAGGGTCGTCCCCGGTGTCCATGCGCGGCGGTAGCTCGAGGTTGTTCTGGGGAAGGAACGAGAGCAGGTAGCGCACGTCCTCGAAGCAGCTCTCCTCGTCCTCGCAGGCGAAGTGTGCGACCCCCGATTTCGTCGCGTGGGTCATCGCGCCGCCGAGCGACTCGAAGTCGACCTCCTCACCGGTCACTGTTTTGATCACGTCGGGACCGGTGATGAACATGTGCGACGTGCCCTTGATCATGAAGATGAAGTCCGTCATCGCTGGTGAGTAAACAGCGCCCCCGGCGCACGGTCCGGCGATGATCGAGATCTGGGGAATCACGCCCGACGACATCACGTTGCGGACGAACACGTCGCCGTAGGCGCCGAGCGACACAACGCCTTCTTGGATGCGCGCGCCGCCGGAGTCGTTGATGCCGATCACCGGGCAGCCGATCTTGGCGGCGAGGTCCATGATCTTGCAGATCTTCTCGCCCATTACCTCGCCCAGCGAGCCGCCGAAGACGGTGAAGTCCTGGGAGAACACGCAGACCGGGCGCCCGTCGATGGTGCCGTGGCCGGTGACCACGGCGTCGCCCCACGGCCGGTTCTTGAGCATGTCGAAGTCGAAGGTGCGATGGCGCACGAAGGTGTCGACTTCGACGAACGAACCGGGATCCAGCAGCTTGTCGATCCGCTCGCGCGCCGTTAGCTTGCCGCGCTCGTGCTGCTTGCGCTCAGCTTCGGGGCTGGGGTGACGGGCCTGTTGGCGAAGCTCCTCGAGCTGCGCCACCTTTTCCTCGAACGTCTCCGGCGACTTCTGGCGCATCGGGGCGGGAACTCTAGCGGGGGGCGGAAGTCGATGATGGGAGCCGGCTACTCGGCCCGCACGGCGGCCACGTGCGGTGCGTCGGGTTCGGTTGGCCGGGTGTCCGAGTGACCGCTGTGGATACAATGCGGGGGTATGGTTTCAACGACCGTCACCGAGCGTCGAGAACTGGAATCCGATCGTCGCGACTCGAGCTCGAGTTCGCGGCCGGCCGCGGGTGTTGCACAAGCGGTTAGCGCACGTGCCGACCGCGCGCGGCCACGCTTGCTGGCCGGTCTCGCAGGCGTGGCCGTGGCGGCGCTGCTCGCGGCTTGCGGTGGTTCGTCGGGCGGCGGCGAACGCGGGCTCGCCGCTCCCGGTCGCGCCACCGACCGGGAGTTCATCGCGGCGATGATCCCTCATCATCAAGGTGCGATTGCGATGGCGCGCGTCGCCACCCGTCGCGCTGAGCATCCGGAGATCCGCCGGCTGGCCCAGTCCATCATCTCCGCCCAGGAGCGCGAAATCCGCGAGCTACGCCTGGTTCACCGCGATCTCTTCGGGGGTGAGCCGGGAAGCGCCCGCCCGCAACTGCTCGGCCTGTCGATGAGCGAGGCGGGGATGGCTCACGACACCGCGATGCTCGAGACGGCCCGGCCATTCGATCGGGCGTTCATCGACATGATGATCCCGCACCACGAAGGAGCGGTGCGGATGGCGAAAGTGGTCTTGAAACGGGGCTCAGATCCACGGCTCAAGCGCTTGGCACGCGACATCGTGCGCACGCAGACCGCCGAGATCCGCAGTATGAAGCGCTGGCGGCAGCAGTGGTACGGCTCGTCCGCCACCATGCACGAGGGCGCGCCCCAGCCGAAATCGTCGCCGATGGGTGGCGCGGGAGCGCACGGCGGGGCGCACTGAACTGCCTGTCGAGCGGGGGCGACTGACCTTCGAGCGGCGCGTTCGGCGCGCAGGGCGCGCCGAACGCGCCGCCACCTTTAAGCCTCCCGGTATTCGCCGAACTCTTCGCGCATCACGCCGCACACCTCGCCCAGCGTGCAGCGGTCCTTGAGTGCTTGCCGCAACGGGTAGAGCAGGTTCTCGCTGCTGTGACAGGCAGCGCGCAACTCCTCGAGGCGCCGGCGTACGAGCTCCTGGTCGCGATTCTCCTTGAAGCGCGTGAGGCGGGCCTTTTGTTCCTCTTCGGTCCGCGGATCGATCTTCAGAATCTCGACGTCGTCGGGTTCGTCTGACACGTACTCATTCACGCCGACGACGATGTCCTGTTTGACGCGCTGGCGCTCCTCGTACGCCCAAGCCGACTCCTCGACCTGCTGGCGGATGAACTGGATGCAGTTGACCGATCCACCCATCTCGTCGATCAGGTCGATGAGTTCCTGAGCGGCCTCCTCGATCTCGTCGGTCAACCGCTCGACGAAGAAGGAGCCGGCGAAGGGGTCGACGGTGTCGGCGGCCCCCGACTCGTGGGCGATGATCTGCTGGGTGCGGAGCGCGATTCGCGCCGCCTTCTCGGTGGGCAGAGCGAGGGCCTCGTCGAAGCCGTTCGTGTGCAGCGACTGGGTGCCCCCGCAGACCGCGGCGAAAGCCTGGAGCGCGACCCGCACGATGTTGTTCTCGGGCTGCTGCGCAGCCAGCGTTGAGCCGCCGGTCTGCGTGTGGAACCTGACCATCATCGAGCGGGGGTTTTTCGCGCCGAAGCGTTCCTTCATGATCCTCGCCCACATCCTGCGGATCGCGCGGAACTTCGCGACCTCTTGGAAAACGTGGTTGTGGCCGTTGAAGAAGAACGCGATCCGCGGCGCGAACTCGTCGACATCGAGGCCGGCGTCAATCGCCGCCTGCACGTAGGCGATCGCGTTGGCGAGCGTGAAGGCGACCTCCTGGACTGCCGAGCAACCCTTCTCCCGCATGTGGTAGCCCGAGATGGAGATCGTGTTCCACTTCGGGATCCGCTCCTTGCAATAGGCAAAGAGGTCGGTTGTGAGGCGCATCGCGGGGCCCGGCGGATAGATGAAGTTGCCGCGCGCGATGTACTCCTTGAGGATGTCGTTCTGCACTGTGCCGCGCAGCTCGTGCGACGGTACGCCCTGTTCCTCGGCCACCAATTCGTAGAGCAAGAGCAGGACCGCGGCGGGCGCGTTGATGGTCATCGAGGTTGAGACTTTGTCGAGCGGGATCCCTTCGAAGACCATCCGCATGTCCTCGATCGAGTCGATCGCGACACCGGTGCGCCCGACCTCGCCCTCGCAGAGTGGATCGTCGGAGTCGCGGCCCAGCTGAGTCGGCAAGTCGAAGGCCATCGACAGGCCAGTCGAGCCGTGCTCGATCAGGTAGCGGAAGCGCTGGTTGGTCTCGCGAGCGGTCGCGTACCCGGCGTACTGGCGCATCGTCCAGAGCCGCTTGCGGTACATGTCGGGGTGTATGCCCCGCGTAAACGGGAACTCGCCGGGCATCCCGAGCTTTTCGTCGAGGTCCGGCGGGAGGTCCTGGGAGGTGTAGACAGTTTTGATTTCGATGCCCGAGTCGGTGAAGCGGCGCGGATCATCCGGTCCGACGACGGGGGCAATCGAGGGCTTGTGGCGCGGTCGCGTGGCCATGCGGCAGAGGATACGGAGCCGCTAGCGGGGCTGCTGCCCGCGCCGCGCGTCTTGGCGCAGCCCGAGCGCCGCTCTCAAGGCTCGAACTCGCCGGCCCAGCTGCGCTCCTCCACCGTCGCGGCGGCTGGGCCGGTTGAGGGCGTCCCTTGCGTAGAAGACGGCGTCGGCGAGCCGACGTTGGTCTGCGCTGCATCCGTGCGGGCGGGCGCTGCGTTTGACAACGGGGAGGACGACTGCGGGCGCGCCGTGTCGTTTGTCGGCGGAGCGCCGGCGCTCGGGGATCCTGCGGCCGCCTCCACGCCGAACTCGAGACCGGCCTGTGCCCCCGGGCCTTGGAGCCCGCGGGTGCTCCTGGGTTCGGGGCCGCTCTTCGTCGCTTGCTCTGTGCTCTCGGTACCGCTTGGCGAGGCGTCGTCCCGCGGCGCTGTGCCCGTTGCGGGCCGCGGGTGCACGTTGCTCCGCTCGCCGACTTCGAGCCACGCCTCGGGCTTGGGGGCGCGGGGATCCGTCCGCACCGGCGTCGCGAGGCGGCTGATGCCGGCACCGCCGGAGGCGATCGCGACGGCGGACACAGCGATCGCTGCGGCCTTCTTCGCCGCGACTAGGTCGGCCGTCGCTTGCGCCCGATCGAGCCAGGCTGCGAGCCGGTCTTGCACGCCTGCGAGCAGTGTCTCGAGCCCGCGCCGACCGGGCTCCAGCCCCGCGCCAGCGGCACCGATCGGCAGCAGTGCGGCAAGCGTTTGCGGGGCGCCGCGGTACTCGCGCAGAACGCGCCGGCAGTGCAGGCAGCCACGCAGGTGCAGGCGGAGCGCGGTGAGTTCCGGGTCCCGCAGCTCGCCGTCCGCGAAACGGGACAGTGAGTCCGCGAGCCGCTCGCACTCTTCGCCTTCGAGGATTCCGTCGATGCGTTTGTAAAAGGCCTTGCGACCTTCGGTGAGGCAGCGGTTGACCTTCGTGTAAGTCCAACCGGTGAGCCGGCAGATTTCCCGGTAGGAGTAGCCCTCCGCCCGCAGCAGCAGTGCTCGGACCTCCTGCGGCTTCAAGCGGCCGAGCGCCTCGGCGCCCAGTCGCAGGGTTTCGTATCTGGCGACGTGATCGCCGGCGTCGCTGGCGCGACCGGCGAGCGAAGGCTCGGGCGGGGATCCGTCTTCGGATAGCGGTGAGTGGCGTTCGCGCTGGCGGCGGAGCGCGAACGCCTCGTGCTTGACCACCGTCTTAAGCCAAGGCAGGAGATCATCGACCCTGGTGGTCGGAGCCTTGGTCAAGAGGATCTCGAGGCCGCGCTGATAAGCGTCCTCGGCGTCTTCGCTCGTCTGTGCGTAGCGCCTCGCACAAGCGAGCAGCTCAGTCCCGTGTCGGCTGATCAGGTCGAGCGCAGCCTGTTCGAGCTCTCGCCGGCGCCGCCAGCTGCGGCGGCGCTCGCGGCGGCGCGTTGGCGCGCCCTCCTCGGCGGCGGTCGTAGCGAGACGGCCGTTGGTCTCATGTGTGCTCGATGGTTGCGCGGTTGCGTGCATGGGGAGGCGATTACCTGCGTGCAGGTGGGGGCGGGTGCAATGCGAAAAGCGGTTTTCGAAAAAGGGGCAGGGGGCGAGCGGTAAGCCGGCGCGCGGCTAGCGCGCTCGTCCTTTGCTCTCGGGGTAGAGCGTGATCATCCGCATGTTCGCCCCCTTGCGCCACCCAATTTCCTCGCAAATTGCGAACAAACGCGCATTCGGAGATACCCGGCTCCCCTCGGACGGGGCGGATTAGGGCGGTCCGAACGCCCGCCGGGCAGGTGGTTCGCGCGCTTCGCGCACCCCGCTGGGCGGGGCGCTCAGCGCGCCGATTGCGGGGCTGGTTCGGCTGGTCGTGGTCGAGGCGCGCGAACCGGCTCCACCAACACCGCCAACAGCGTCCGCCGCTTGAACGGCCGTATCCTCAGCGGCGCCCGGTCGGGGCTGCGCGAAGCGTCGCCGACGGCGCCCGTGGAAACCTGAACCGGGCAGGGGAGATCGGACAAGGTCGGGGCTCTCGGGCTCGACCCGCTCTTGCGCGCCGGGGAGGCACACAGAAACCGCTTCGACGGATCGTTCGGTGGCACGGTGACAACGCTCAGCCGAGGCTCGTAGTAGCGCACCGGCAGCACCCCGTCCGGAGCGACCACCACTGTTCCGACAGGCCCAACCGTGTGCGCCGCGAGCCGCGCGATGCCACGCCAGTCGGGCTTGCGGGCGAGCGGGTCGACCAGCGGCGCCGCGGTGCCCGCGGCGGCTGCCGAGACCACGAGCACCAAGGCCGGCCAAGCGACTGACCGGGGAGCTCGAGCGAAGCCAACGCCCACGAGCACAGCGAGCGGACAGGCGAGCCACAGCACGTTGCGCGTCAACACGAAATCCTCGCCGAGCAGTGCCGCTACGAGGGGCGCTCCGACCCCCGCCAACGCCGCTACGAAGAGCAGCAACAGGACCGTTTGCGGTGGCTCGAGGGGACGGCTAGCGGCCGCGCCGGCAAGCGCGCGGTGGGCGGTCGGGGAGGCGATCCGGCGCACGCCGCCGGAGTTCCCGAGCGCGCGCTGCACGGCTAGCGCGAGCAGTAGCGCCGCCCCGATCGCGCCGGCGAGTGCCGACCAGGGCTCGAACAGAGCGTCGTAGCCCACGAGCAACTGCTTGGGCAGCTGAGCGAGGCGTCTCGCGAGCGGCTCGCTGGCGATGAAGCTGGCGTGGTCAGCTGAGCGTTGCGCGAGCAACAGGGGCGTCGCGAGGACCGCCGTGAAGAGTGGTAGAGCGGCGAGCGGGCCCGCTTGCCCCGCAACCGTCGGCCTTGCCAGCTGAAACCGCCGCGCTTGCCGGCGCGCGACGACCTCTCGGTAAACGAGGTAGGTCGCGCACGCTCCGATAGGCGCGATCGCAAACCAGTGGGTGAGTACCGCAGCGGAGCCGCTCGCGGCGAAGACGAGCGTCGATCGGCGCGCCGCGGGGCGCAACAGCGCGCGCACGAACCCCCACAAGGCTGCGCTTACCAGGAGCGCGTAGAGGGAGTAGCTACGCGCCTCCTGGGCGTACCAAACGAGCAACGGCGAGAGCGCCGCAACGACGCCCGTCGCCGCTGCTGCGCGGCGACCTGCCACCTCCTTTGCGATTGCCATCGCAACCAGCACGGTGAGTAGTCCCGCAAGGGCCGACAGAGCGCGCAAGGCGACCTCGCCGTCTCCCAACAGCCTCGTCGTGGCCCGCTCGAGCAGATAGAAGAGCGGCGGCGTCGACTCTTCGCGGGCTACCGCGTGAAGCATCGAGTCGAGCGGCAGCGACACAAGCCGTGCCGTTTGCGCCTCGTCGTACCAGACGCTCTGGAGCTCCAGGGTGGCGAAGCGCAGGATCGCCGTGAGCACGATGATCGAGACCAGTGCGACCACCACCGGAGCGCGCCGATGCAAGCGCGCGCCCAACCGCCCGAACATTCGCCCATTCCGCTGGAAAACGATCAAGGCTTGCCGATACGTTGGCTGGACCCGACCCATGGAGACCCGCTCCCACCGCTCCTCGCGCGTGAACGCACTTGGCGGTCTGCTAGTGCTGACCGTCGCTTTCTCGATCTCAGCCGTCTACCACCTCGCCACCTGGGGGCGTCCGCACCGACCGGCACTCCTCGCAGCCCTCGGTGTCTCGTACCTGGTGGCGCTAGCGATCGTCGCTCTGCCGCCATCGCTCGTCTTCGGAACACGGCGGCGGCAAGTTGGCGTCGCTGCCTTCTGGAACATAGGGTGCGTCGCCCTGGTCGCCGTCTCCGCCGCGCTGGACGGCGGGCTGCGCAGTCCGATCGCGGCGATGATGTTCGTTCCCGTCGTCTTCGCCAGCGTCTCGTACGGCAGCGTTCCCCTGGTCGCGGCGGTCGGTCTGGCAGGTCTCGGATCGACGATCACGATCGGCCTGCTCGACGACAACGTCGGCTGGGCGCACGTGCTGATGTTCACGTCGGCGCTGGCGCTGGTCAGTGGGACCTGCGTCTGGCAGGCGCACATGGGGCGGCAGCGGCGCCGCCAGTTGGCCGAGGCTTCCCGCACGGACCCACTGACCGGTTGCCTCAACCGGCGTGGCTTTGCGGAGCGCTACGAGCGAGCGGTCGAGGAAGCCGAGCGCACGGGCGTTCCCTTCGCGCTCGTGGAGTTCGATATCGATGGCTTCAAAGAGGTCAACGACATCTACGGACACGAGGCCGGGGATCGCTTGCTGGTTCAGCTGGTGCGGCGTGTACGAGGGGTGATGCGCAACGCCGACGAAATCGCGCGGCTCGGCGGTGACGAGTTCGTGATCCTCGCCCCTGGCGCCGATCGCGAGGGAGCGCAAGCGCTCGTGGAGCGCATCGAGCGCGCCCTCTCGCCGCAGACGGGGAGCATTGGCGTGGCCGTCTACCCGCACGACGGCCGCACCCTCGACGAGCTTTACCGAGCGGCTGACGCCGGTGTCTACCGCACCAAACGTCAGCGCTGGGCGGAGCGGCGGGCGACCAGGCGCAGCGACGCCTGAGCGGCGCTCGACATCTGTACGAGCGTCCGTCCCGCCGCTCGGGTAATTCGCAGAGTTGCCGACCTCGCTCCTCAAGACCCTTTGCGCCGCACGCCCGCGGCGCGACCGGCGGTGACCAACGACCGGCCCGAGCAGGGGGCGGGCCGGTTACCGAGGAGGAGCGAAGCGTGCAGCAAGAGCAGCGGGAGCGAGCGCGGGCGAATACGCTCGGAGGGCTGGCGTGTTCCTTGATCGCTTACGTCTTGACGGTTCCGTACATCGTCGCGACCTGGGAGCGACCGAATCGCTCGCTCATGCTTGCGGCGCTCTGCGCGGTGCTGGTCGAGATCGCCGTGATCTCGGTGCTCCCCTTACGCGTGGTGTTCAAAACGTCCTTGCGCGCACAGTTGATCGCCGCCGCCTGGAGCCTTTCGTGCGTGACCTTGGTCGCCTTCAACGCGAGCCTCGACGGCGGGCTGGACAGTCCGCTGACACCTCTCATGTTCGTTCCGGTCGTCTTCGCCAGTCTCGTCTACGAGACCTGGCTGGTGGCGATCGTGGGCGCAGTCGGCCTCGGCGCGGCCGCCGCGGTCGGTCTGCTCGACGGGGACGCACGCTGGACGGAGACGTTCGTCTTCTGCGGCGCCGTGGCGGTCGTCTCTGGGACCTGCGTCTGGCAGGCGACGATGGCGCGCCGGCGGCGCGAAGAGCTAGCGATGATCTCGCGCACCGACCCTCTTACCGGTTGTCTGAACCGACGCGGGTTCGCTGAGCAGTTCGAAGCGGCCCGGGAGCGGGCGCGGCGTACCCGCGGCACGTTCGCCCTCATCGAGTTCGACATCGACGACTTCAAGCGCGTCAACGACGTCTACGGGCACGAGACCGGTGACCGACTGCTGGTCCAGCTCGTGCGGCGGATGCGTCAGGTGGTGCGCACAGCCGACCCGATCGGGCGCTTGGGGGGCGACGAGTTCATGGTGCTAGCGGACGGCGCGGATCGGCCCGGCGCCGAGCGACTCGCGCAGCGCATTCGCAGCGCCATCGCACCACAGGTGATCAGCGTGGGGATCTCGGTTTTCCCGGAAGACGGGGAAAGTTTCGACGCGCTCTACAGAGCTGCGGATCGGCGCGTTTATCGCGAGAAGCAGGAGCACCAGACGGCCGCGCGTGAGCGCTAGCGGCCGAGGCTCCGTGCGAGGCGCACAAGCGAGCGAATCCGACCACGGGGACGCAGACGGCCCCGTAGGAACAGTTTGCGAGGGTCGTTGC
This sequence comes from Thermoleophilum album, assembly GCF_900108055.1. GTDB lineage: Bacteria > Actinomycetota > Thermoleophilia > Solirubrobacterales > Thermoleophilaceae > Thermoleophilum > Thermoleophilum album. The sequence continues at coordinate 844,900 of NZ_FNWJ01000001.1, forward strand.
GCCCGGCGACCACATCGACCCAGTCGTCGTAGCTGACCGCGAGTGTCACGTCGGGGTTCTCAACGCGCCCGCGCTGCGGCTCCGCGCGGCCATCAACGATCCGGATGAACCACGGTTCGGCGTCACGGAAGTCCCACTGCACCACCAAGCCGCCATTCGCAGCTCGGGGGTCGAGCGTCCGCGCGACCATGTCGAACAGCAGCTCCATCGTCTCGGGGTCGCGACGCGGGGGCCCGTTCGGTTCGCCGAGCACCCCCGCCTGGATCAGCTTGATCGCTCGCCGCGCGCGTTCCTCGGCGCTCAGGCCGAGCGGCATCACCGGCGGACCGGGAAGCTCCTCGACCGGCATGCCCGCGGCACGCAGTTTCTGCTCGAGCGAAGTCGCACCGATCGCGAAGATCTCCTCGATCGTGCGGCCGAACACCTCCGTGTAGCGGCGATCCCAGCCGGGCGGTACGAACACGGCGGCGCTGAAGGGCAGCACCTCGCGCAGCATCTCGGCGACCGCGTGGCGACAGTCGGGATCCTCGCGCTGCAGGTCGTAAAGCATGCGCACACCGAAGGCGATGTGGCGCTGCTCGTCGCGCGCGACGTTGCCCATGCCCTCCCGGAAGCCGGGCAGCAACTGGCGCTCGGTGAGGTAGTCCTCGATGAAGTGCTGGCCGGTCTGCGCGAGCGTTCCCTCGATCACCAAGTGGTAGAGGCAGATCGCCGCCGCCAGCTGGGGGCGCGAGCGGTCACGCCGCAAGCGGTTGGCGACGTCGTCGAGTAGCTCGAACGTCTTGCGGAATCCCCAGGTCAGCTCGGGTCGCGTGCGTTCGAGCAGCCCATGGAAGTCGCCCCCGTAGTCGACCACCTCGCGCATGAAGCGGCCGAAGAAGACGGCGTGGCGCGCCTCGTCGACCTGCTGGGTCGTGAGGAAGTACTTCTGTTCCTCGCGCGGCGCGGCGTCGATGTAGGGGGAGAGGTTGTCGGCGACGGCGTCCTCACCGTGGAAGAACAACGCGTAGTTCCAGAGCGCTGCGCGACGCTCGATATCCGATAGGCGCTCGTGCCACTGCTCGCGATCGCTCGAGAAGTCGATCGCCGTCGCCTGCCAGTTCTGCTGCTCCCAGCGGCGATAGAGGTCTTCGTAAGAAATCTGCTCAGCGACGATCGGGGGAGCCTCGTTCATTGCGAAACCTCCGCGCTTGGGTCGGCTGTCGGTTGGCGACCGCCGAATCGCAGTGGCGTCCGCCGGGGGTGGGAGTTGCCTGGTTGGTCGACCAGACAACCATGCAAAGAGATCCTAGCCATTGGCGTCGGCGCGATGGTGTATGCGGTGGGCGCCTGCGAGAATCGCTGCGGCCGGCACCGCAACTCGCCGGCTGGGAGCTTGTTCTGAAAAAACGGGGGATAGCTGGGCGTTGACCAACGTCAACCTCAAGGAGCTCAGGGAGCTCAGGGAGCTCGCGCCGCCGGCTGCCATGCCGCCACGCGATATCCGTGCTCCGCGCCGTCCGCTGCTGAGCTTCCTGGTGCGGCTCGACACTTTGCGCGTGGTCGCGCGTGTGGTGATGCTCGTCGCGATCGACGCTGCGGCGATCAGCGCGGCGATTTACACAGCGTTGTGGATCAAGGCGGCAACGATCGCGCCCGCTGCACGTCCGTACGTGGGCTCCCAGACGGCCGACTACGCACCGCTCGCCTGCCTCGTGGCGATGCTGCTGTTCGCGCGCTCCGGTCTCTACCGGGAGCGGGCGCAGCGCCCGGGGCTCTCGAAGGTCGGGTCGTCGCTGTTCCAAGCGACGCTGGTGATCCTCGTGTACGCCCTAATCGAGGGCCACCACTTCCGAAGCTACTACGTGTTCTACGCCTCCCTGGCCTTCGCCGTTGTTTACGTCGGCGTCTTGCGCTGGGGCTTCGAGCGTCTCAGCGGATGGGTACTTAGAGCCGCTGGGTTCCGTCGCCGTGCGCTGCTGGTCGGTCGGCCCGGGCACGTCGAGCGCGTTGCCGAGGCACTCCGCGACAGCTCCGAGATCGAACCGTTTGGGTACGTGCTGATCGGCGATCAAGGGGAGCGCGCTGGGAACGGGTTTCACGCCCACCGACTGCGCGACTTCGGATCGTTCGAAGCGATCGATCGCCACCTCGACTCAGTCGAAGAGCTGCTGCTCTGCGATCCGGAGTTTCCGTCCGAGCAAGCGGTCGAGTTGGTCGAACGGTGCCACCAGGCCGGCGTGCGCGTGAAGGTCGCGCCTTCGACGCTCGAGATCTTGATGGACCGTGTGGAGTTTGTTCCGGGGCAGGCGCTGCCGCTCTTCGAGCTGCGCCCACCGGTGTTCGAGGGCGTGGACTTCGTCGTCAAGAGGCTCTTCGACCTCGTGGTTGCGGCGTCGCTGGTGGTGGTGTTGTCGCCGCTGATGGCGGCGATCGCGCTGGCCATCAAGCTGACCTCGCGAGGCCCGATTCTGTACCGGTCGATGCGGCCCGGCATCGGCGGTCGTCCGTTCCCTTGCCTGAAGTTCCGGACGATGGTCGAGGGTGCCGAAGACCTCCAGGACCTGCTCGAGGAGGAGAACGAAAAGGACGGCGCGATCTTCAAGATCCGCGACGACCCCCGTGTCACGCCGCTCGGGCGGGTCTTGCGCCGTTGGTCCCTCGACGAACTGCCCCAGCTGTTCAACGTGTTGCGCGGCGAGATGTCACTGGTCGGGCCTCGCCCCCTGCCGATGCGCGACTACCTGCGGCTCGAGCAGTGGCACCGCAAGCGGTACCTGGTGTTGCCGGGAATCACCGGGCTCTGGCAGGTGTCCGGTCGCTCGGAGCTCGATTTCGACGAGCTCGTTCGGCTCGATTTCCTCTACCTCGAGCGGTGGTCGGTATGGCTCGACCTCGCGATCCTGATTCGCACCGTGCCCGCGGTACTGCGGGCGCGGGGAGCCTGGTGAGCTGACGTCGTCGGGGAGCGAGCCCTTGGCAAGCCGCTACGACGACGAGCTATGGGAGCTTGTGCCCGAGCTTGAACATCCTCCGGACCCTCGTGTTGTGCGATTTGTGAGGGCGCTGCCGCCCGCCGAGCGGGCGCTGGATATCGGCTGCGGGGATGCTCGCCACAGTGGGCTAATCCCGGCACGCGAAGTGGTGCTCGCCGATGTTTCATCGGTCGCCCTCAAACGGGCGTGGCGCCAGGGTCCGCGCGACGCGCGAGTGGTCGAGATCGAGCCAGACGCCCCGCTGCCGTTTGCCGACTGCGAGTTCGAACTGGTGGTTGCGATCGACGTTATCGAGCACGTCCGTGACACGCAGCTCTGGCTCTCGGAGTTACGGCGAGTGCTCGCCCCCGGTGGCCTGCTGGCGCTGACGACGCCTGCGCACTCGCGCCTAACGGCGCTCAAGTGGGCGCTCGTCGGTATCGAGCGCGACCTCGACCCGTTCTCCCCGCACCTGCGCTTTTACACGCGACGGTCGTTGTCGCGGGCGCTCGACGATCTCGGGTTCACCAACGTCGCGGTGCATCACAGAGCCGGTTTGCTGCTGGCGCGTGCGCACCGCCCATAGGCGCCAAGACACTGGGGCGGCCGCTAACGCCGGCGCTGCGCGCGCCAGGTAGCGGCTTGCCGCTCCACGAGCTCGACGAGGTTGCCCAGAGCGATGTTCACGTCCGCCAGGTGTAGCCCCCAGCTGGCATTCGGGACGGGCTTCAGGGGTGGTGCCCCGCGGCGCGGCGATACCAGCAAGACGTGCGCGCCGTTGGCGCGCACGCACCCCGCTGTATAGGAGCGCGGCGCTTTCAGCCAAAAGGCCCCGGGCCGTTCGACGCGGGGCGTGCCGAGTTGCTCGGTGAGCGCGCCGATCGTCGTTCCCCGGGCAAAAGCTTGCGATGGGTAAATCGGCGTCAGCAAGCCCTTCCCGCCAGGCTGCAGGTTGGCGGGGTTGGTGCACGCGACTTCGACCGGCCCTGGTGGCAGCGGCAACCCGAAGGACACGCGCGGGTTGCCGAACACGGCGTCGGCAGGAGGCCGCTCGCCGTATGTCGAGTAGGCGATGACGCAGCCCGTCTGACGCGGACTGGTGCAGACCCGGAGGTGCCGGAAGTCGCCGCCGCGGTCACTGCCTTGGCGTACGAGCACGTTGCCGCCGATCAGGAGCGCCGAAACCAGCAGGCGGCGTCGGGTTGGACGCCCATCGACTTCCGCTCGCAACAGTCGCCGCAGCGTGAAGGTGCCCTGGGAGTGACCGATTAGCACCACCCCCCGCCTGCCCCGGTTGTAACGCCGCAGGTAATCCAAAAAGGCAGCGCGCACATCGCCGTAAGCCTGCTCGCGCATCTCGGGAGTCACTTTGCCGGCATCGACCGTGATGCCGCGCAAAGTCAGCTGACGGTACACCGGCGCGAATACCCGACAGGCGAGGGAGAAGCGCGCGGCCTGATACTCGGCGATCGAGCGCTGCTCGGGGAAGATCCGTAGGGGGGCTTGCGGTCCGGGGAAATCGGAGACCGTCGGATAGATATAGAAGCAGTCGAACTGCGGATGTCGCGGTCGTTGCGGGTGCTCGATCCGCTGGCGCTGGCCGGAAGGGTCGAGTACGAGCGTTGATGTCGGTGGGCGGCAGGGGTCGGAGCGCAGCGTCACGGGGTTGCAAAGCCAGAGCGTTTTCGCTGCCACCGGAGCAGGTGAGGCCGCCGGGAGCGCTAAAGAGCTTGCGACCGCGACCGAGGCGGCGACCGCCCTGCTCCAGCGCTTGGAGAGGCGGGCGCTACCGGGCTTTGCCACGTTGAGAAACCGGGGGGCAACCGCTGATCGCATAGTTCGCTAACGGGACAGGACGTGATTGCGACCGAGCAGCAGCGTAACGCGCACGCAACACACAGACAAGGTGTAAGCGGGCGCGGGCGGTGAGGAACAGCTCCCGTGCGCTGCGCGACTCCGGGTCCAGCCACAGCGCCCCTTTGACTAGCTCAAGGGCGCGGTCCGGACGGAGTTCGACGACCAGTTCGTGGCGGGCGGCTGCAAGCCATGCCCGCGGGTCTTGGGGGTGCCGGCTGACCGCTGTCGCGAGCGTGTTCCGTGCAGTTGCCGGGCGTCCGAGCGCGACCTCCGCTCTTGCCGCCGCAAGCAGCGGGTCGAGCGCCAGGGGATCGATTCGCTGCGCGTTTTCGGCATGGTCGAGCGCGGCACGAGCCTGGCCGTGGGCCAACGCCTGCAAGGACCGCTCGGTTTCCCGCGCAGCGAGGGCGGGCTGAGCGATCGTCCAGGCCGCAGCGAGCGCCGCCGCCGCCGTCAGGGCGGCGAGTGTGCGGCGCCAGGCCGGCGCGAGCGGCGTGCGCGCTGGTACTTCGGCGTTGTCGCGACCCAGCGCCGAGACGAAGGCGGCGCAGGCGAGCGCGGGCAGCGCCAGAGCCGGGACGTACCAAGTCCAGTCGAGGAACGACTGCACACCGAACGCGAGGCTCACGACCACTGCCGCCGCCAACGCGCAGCGCTGGTCGTCCCAGGGGAGCGCAGCGAGCGTTCGTCGCCTGCCGACGCCGAGCGTTCGAGCCGCCGCCGGCAGAAAGGCGAAAAGCGCTAGTAGCGAGACCGCGACACCGAGCAGCCCGAGATCCGCCGCCTGTTGTGCGAGGTAGCCGTGCGCGTGGCGTGCCCCGAGCGGGCCGTGGCGGTGGCGCAGGCGGGTGATCTCGAAGGCGTCTGCGCCCCAGCCAGTCAGCGGGCGCTCGGAGAACAAGTCGAGCGCCTCTCGCCAGTAAGCGGACCGCGTCGAGGAGGTGGCTACCAGTCGTCCAGCGCCTTCCGTGGGCTGCGGCGCGCGTTCGCTAACGAGATCGTCGATCCGCCGCTCGAGCTTGGTCGTGACGGTCTCGGCGTTGAGCGCAATCCCTAGCAGGGCGAGCGCACAGAGCGCGAGCGCACCGACCGTCGTCACGCGCTCAAGCCGCCGCCGCACGCCGATCGGCAGCGTCCAGCCGGGCGAGAGGCGCACCCACAGGGCCCCGACCACGGTCAATACCAGCACCAAGGCGAGGCACATGAGACCGAAGTCGCCAGCGGCGGCTTCGCGCGTACCGAGCGACGCGGCACGCACCGTGAACGCCGGTTGCGACAGCGCCCACGCGGCCACCGGAGTGGCTGCGAGCGCCGCGACGAACAGTGGCGCGGCACTCGCCGCGCGCCGCGGCACCGCCAGCAGCCAGATCGCCAAACCGGCACCGAAAGCCGCAAGGGCGCCTCGTGACTGCGTTAGCGCGAGCGCCAAGAGGGCAACGCCGAGGGCCGGCACGGCGAGTGCCCGCCCGCTTTCGCTGGCGGTGTGGCGAGTCGCTTGCCAGAGCGCCAGGAGCGCGGTCATCGCCGCGACGCCGCCCAGGGCGTTCCAGTAACCAAAGGGTTGTCCCAGGCGATTGGCGATCGCGCCAAGCTCGTCCTTGCCTAACGACCCGGGCCAGATGCGCGCCGCCAGGCCGTAGGCGCAAATCACGAAGCCGCCGATCAGCAGGGCTTCCAGTAGGACGTGCGTGCGATGCGGCCAGCGTCGAGCAAGAAAAGCCGCACCCGCCGCCACCGCGAGATAAGCGAGCGCGCGACCGGCCGCGATCAGGCTGGCGTCGGGGTTAGCCGACCACAAAAGCGAGAGCGCGTTGATCAGGGCGAGCGCGCCGAGCATTGCCAACAGCGGGTAGGCGCCGCCAGCGCCGCGACCCTTCAGCACGCTCCAGGTGCACACAGCGCCGGCGGCGAGCGTGGCCGCCGCTAGCACGAGCGCGGTGGACTGCACGCCCGTGCCGCTTTTCGCGACAAAGGCGCACGCCACCAGTGCCGCCGCGAGCGCTGCCGCGACCGCCCTAGTTGCCGCGTCGGAAGGCAAGGCGCTTGAGGTGAGCGAACGCCGAAAGCGAGGGGGGAACCTTGCTGCGCAGGGCAAGGACCGAGCCAACGAGGGCGAGCGCCAGCAGTGCGCCGAGCGCGCCGACCAGCGGCACCGGGAGCGGTCCGACCAGCCCGGCGGCGCGCAGCGCGCCGCCCCCGTCCGGTCGCAACACCGTGCCGTCGTCGAGGCGCACGGTCGGCGTGCGACCGAGCGTCCGCTCCCGCGACAACCGGTCGAGCGTGGTCGTCAGCGCCGCGTGGTCCTCGGGCCTGGCGGCGGACGGACCGATCGTGCTCAACAAGCGCGCGAGCTCGCTGCGGCGATGGTGCGAGCCGAGGGCGTTATTGGCCAGCGCGCCCTCGATCACGCCCCGGCAGTCCGAGTACTCGTCGAGGTCGGCGGGAAGCGAATTCAGCGCGCCGGCGAGGTCGCGTTGGCTGTATCGACGCGAGAGCGTGCCGTCGTCTGCACAGTCGGCAATCACCTGGCGGGGAGATGCCTTGGCGGCGGCAGGACGCAGCGCCGGGAGCGTCAGGCCGGCCACGAAAGCGAGCACGATCACCGCCGCCGAACTGGTGGCGAGCGAACGCCGCGAAGTGCGTGAGCTAGGCATCAGTACTCCACAAATAGCGGGTGGGCAGCGTAAGTTGCGGTTCGCGGCCGGCGTCGGTGCCCGACCGGAGCCGCCGCTTCGGCACCGGAAGCGGCGCGGACCTTACCTACAATCGCCGACCTCGGTGGCGGTCCGCTGCGCTTTCGTGCTCCCGATTCCGGTGCCCTACCGGGAGCCTCTGTTCGCGCTTCTAGCGGCGCGCGGGCGGGTGGAGCCGCACGTCGTTTACGCCCGTGCGCGGCAGCGCACCTGGCAACAACCGGACGCCTGGTTCCCGCGTCCGCGCGGCTACCAGGCACGAACGCTGAACGGTGTGGAGCTACCCCGACGAGGCCCCACACCGCTGACCGTACCGCGCGGGTTGCAGCGGACGCTCGACGAGATCGCACCGGACTGCGTGGTCTCTTCGGAGTTCGGGCCGCTGACCTGGGCGTCGATTGCCTGGTGCCGCCGCCGGCGCCGGCCGTGGCTTGTCTTCAGCGAAGTGACCGAAGCCAGCGAGCGGGTGTTGAGTGCGCCGCAGCGAGCCTTGCAGCGCCTGATCGCGCGCCACGCCGCCGGACTCCTGGCGGCCAGTGGCCGGGCCCGAAGGCGATTGCTCGCCGCCGGCGTCCCACCGGAACGTGTCGCAGTGGTGCTGCAAGCAGCCGATCTGGACGCCTACGAGCGGGTCGCTCACGTCCGGCGAGAGCCGCTCGGCCGGCCGTTGCGGGTGGTCAGCGTCGGACGGCTAGTGCCCGAGAAGCGCCACGATCTCGCGATCGAGGCGGTGGCTCGGGCGCGCGCTTCGTTGACGCTCGAGATCGTCGGCGACGGGCCCCTCCGGCGTCAGCTCGAAGAGCTCGCGCGACGGCTACAGGCGCCCGCCTCGCTGCGCGGCTTCGTCGCTCCCCCCGACCAACCGAACGTGCTGCGGCAGGCCGACGTCTTCCTGCTGGCTAGCGACTTCGAGCCGTTCGGGGCGGTCGTTCGTGAGGCGGCGGCCTGTGGTCTCCCGCTCGTACTTAGCGAGCGGGTCGGGGCGATCGGCGACATCGCCGTCCCCGGCCGCAACGCACTGGTTGTGCCGGCGGGCGACCCCGCGGCGCTAGCGAACGCTCTCGAACGCTTGGCGAACGAGCCGGGGCTGCTCGCACGCATGTCACAGGCCAGCATCGAGCTGACACGGAGCTGGCCGCTCGAGCGCGACGCAGCGGCCCTCGAAGATGCGGTCGAGGCGGCGGTAGCCGGGCATGTTGCGGTCGCTCGGGACTCTCAGCTGGCCGGCTGATCGAGCAGTCTCGGGATTAGCTCGCGGCGCACCGTTCGCTCGAAGTGTCGGTGGGTGAACGGCTCAACGGCGCGGGCCGCGCTGACCTGGTAACGGCGTCGGTCTTCGTCGGAGATCGCGAGCGCGCGCACCAGCGCGGCCGCCAGTTGTGAGGGGTCGTCGCGCGGCGCAACCAGCTCCGGCGCCAGCCGCCGCGCGAGCGCTAGCGCCGCGTACGGCCCTGCCGCGGCGCAGGTGACCAGCGGCACCCCCAGCGCGAGCGCTTCCAAAGGAGCCCGTCCGAAATCCTCCCAACGGGCGGCGTGCACGAAAGCCACTGCGCCGACGAGGTGCTTGCGGAACTCCTGTTCGGAGCGGCGGCCGAGTACCCGAACCGAGGCCGGCAGCGGCAACCCCCGCCGGGCAAGCCACGCGCGCGCCCGCTCGCGCTCGATCCCGAAAACCTCGAGGCGGGGACGTCCCGCGCCGCTCTTCACGCCGCTGACGTGACCGCCCAGTGCGCCGCCGAGGTGCTCGCAGTGCAGCCAAGCTCGGACCAGCAGATCCAGGCCTTTCGCTTTGGGGTCCGGGGTGTACGCGACGAAGCGGGGGCGCCGCTGGTGCGAGCTGGGATCGCTGGCTGTCGCGGTGGCGTGAGCGGCGCCACCAGAAAGGATCGGCGGCGGAAGCAGCAGCAGGCGGCCGTGGCTCGCCGGTGCGCTGCGCAGCGCCGGCTCGCTCCAAGGAAGCAGTAGCCGCGCACGCTCGAAGCGTGCTCGCTCGAGGCGGTGCAGGAGTGCGTTCTGGGGACCGGGACGGTTGAGGTGGGCCGGCGCGTCGAACCAGACGGCGTACGGCAGCCCCACGGTGGGAGCCAGCAGCGCGCTGGTGGTCGTCGAGAAGAGGAGTGCGCGCGGCTGCACCCGCTGGAGCGCAGCCAGCAGAGCGCGTCGCGCTGCGTACGCCTCGATCAGGTCGGTAAGGGGATAGAAGCGGCGCAAGCGACCGATGAGCCCGACACCGACGCGCGTCGCCGCGACCCGCACGCCAGCCTCCGCGAGCGCGTTCGCCAGCAGTCGGTCGGATACGCGCAGGCCTGGCGTAGTGCCAAGCGAGACCAGCAGAACGTCACAAGCGGTTTTCGCTGACGACCGCCTTGCCGCCGCGTCTTTTCTGCTCCTAGCGGACGCCATCGACGGCAGCGCTCCCCCGGTTTTCCCGTTCGGTGGTGGCTGGCGGACCCTCGAGCAGTTCGCGATAGGCCGCGACCGTGCGCTCCCCGCAGCGCCGCCAGGTGAAGTTGGCGCGCACGGTTTCGCGTGCCGCGCGGCCGAGCTGCTCGCGCTCCGGTCCGAGGGCGCGCAGGATCGCGCTCGCCGTGGCCTCGTGGTCGCCCGGCGGTACGAGCAGGATGCCGCCGCCGGCCGTCGCGATGTCCTCCGGGCCACCCTCGCCGGCGCTTGCGATCACCGGCAAGCCGGCGGCCATCGCCTCGACGTAAGCAACGCCGAACGGCTCCTCCACGCTCGGCATAACGAAGGCGTGGCAGCGGCGCATCTCGGCTAGCGCCAGGGAGTGCGGTAATTGGCCGAGGAAGCGCACGCGGTCGCCCAGCCCCAACTCCGCCACAAGCCGCTCGAGCCGCGGTCGCTCCTCGCCGTCACCGATCACCAGGTAGTCGACCCTGAGGCGGTCGCGCAGAGCAAAGAGTGCCTGCAGGACCGTCTCGTGCCGTTTACGTGCCTGCAGATGCGCGACCGTCACGATCGTCAGACGGGGATGCTTCGGCGGCAGTTCGTGCGGATCTGGCAGGTCGGCACCGAGGTGCACCACCCGCGTCGCTAGCGGCAGTCCCGCGAGCGCACGGCAGCGCTCGGCTGCCCAGCGGCTGTTGGCCAACACAAGGTCGCAGCGGGTGAGGGCCGTTTTGAGCGCGCGGCGCGCCAGCGGACCGCGCTCCGGCACCTTGATGACGTCCGGTCCGTGCGTTGAAGCGACGACCGGTACGCCGCTCCGCCACAGCTCGCTGAGGACGGTGGCGTGTGCGGTCGGCACCACGTTGTGCGCGTGTACGAGGTCGAATGGCCAGCGCGCGCGCAGCGCGCGCAGGGCACGGCCGAGCGTCGGCGCGATCCACCAGGCCCAGCTCCCGTAACTCCAGGGTCGCGGTGGGGCGACAAGTGGCACCGGTGTGATGGGGATACCGTCGAGCTCTTCCGTTCGCCACAGTGTTGGCTGCGAGGCAAGCCAGCTCCGGAGCGGTGCGGGATCGGGCGGAAACCTGCCAAGCGCGCGCACCGTGCGCAGCGGCGGAACCGGTCGACGCAGCGCCAGCACGCGTACTTCGACACCGAGTTCGCGCACCGCCAGCGCTTGCCGGTGCGCCCAGATGCCGTGCACCGGATCGAGTGACGAGGGGTACCACTCAGCGACTACCGCGACGCGCAGCGGCCGCTGCCGGCGACGCGGCGATCGCCGCCCTGCATTGCGCGCATCAGCGACTTGGGCTTGATCTACGGGCGCGCTCACCGGTCCGACACGCTCGCCGGAAGCCGCCGGTACCGCGCCAGCGTCGTAGCTGCCGTCGCGGCCGGCAAGAAGGGGCGCTCGCGCAGGAAACGCAGTGCCTCCTCGATCGCCGCGTCGGCATCGTAGGTCGCTGCGACCGGCGTCTGTTCGTGACGAACGACGACCGCGTCGACGATCCCGAGCCGCAGGCGGCTCCGCGCGGCCAGGGCTGCCCAGTGGAGCTCCAGTCCCCAGCCGTAACGGAGGGGCGGGAACGGCAACAGTGCACCAGCAGCGCGACGCGAGAAGACCGTTACGGGGCCGATCTCGACAAAACGGGTCGTACGCCCCAGAAGGCAAGGGCGCCGACGGGTCACCTGCCACGCTCCATGGCTCGCTCTCGAGAGTGCTGGTTGCGCGAGGTCGAAGCCCAACACCTCGCAGGCAGTTACCAGTCGATCGAGGAAACGCGGTGGCAGCACGACATCGTCATCGATCACCAGCAGCCAATCGAACTCGCCCCACGAGGGGTGCTCAGCTAGCAGCCGGTCGAGGTTCTCGAATTTGCCGCCGTCGAGGTGGCGGGCGACGGTCAGCCGCGCAAGCTCCGGCGCTCCTGCATCGAGCGCCCCGAGGCGCACCGTCACCGAGTGGCGGGAGCTCGAAAGCAAGTCGCCGACGAGGTTGCGTACGGTCTCGGCGCGCGTCGACCGGTACAAGCACAGCGCCAAAATGCGACGCCGCGGTAAGCGCGGAGCGACGCGGTCGAGCCGGCGGCGAGTGCCGGCGAGCGTGTCGAGCAGGTCGAGGAAGCGGTCGGCGAGGCGCAGAAGCGGCTGTCGGCGGCCGACGTAGCCGACTCTCCCGGAGAGTACGTCCTCGCGGCGTGGCTCGCGGTTCACCGCTCGCGACCGCCGGTCGCTTCGACGGTACGACCGAGTGCGTGGGCGGCTAGTAGCAGCCCTTGAGGGCAACGTCGGCGGGCGACGTGCCAGCCGCAGCCGACCAGAGTTCTGAGTTCGCCGGCCAGCGACGGTGCTTGACCGCGGCGCTGGTCGCTCCGTCGGGCCCCCCGTCCGCGTCGGTAGCTTGCGCGCAAAAGTGCCGAGACGCGGGCGCTGCGCCCCCGCCGGACGTGCTCAAGGCGCCAAGCTCCGAGGTAAACGACACGACCACCGGCAGCCCGCAAGCGCTCGAACCATTCGGCTTCGTCACCTTCGTCTACCGAGAGCGAGGCGTCGAACACCCCAACGCGTTCGAACGCCCGTCGCCGGATCGCCATGCACGCACCCCAGGCAGCCAGCACCGGCCGGTCGTCGTGCCCCAGGTCGAGCGCCGTGATCGGGGGCGCGTGCCGGCCGCATCCGCGCCCGGCGAGGCCCTCGATGCGGGCGACTATCGCGCCGGCAAAAGCGTCGGCCCTGCGGTGGCGAGTGACCCCGGCGAGCAGCTCGCAGAGCCACTGTTCCGGCACCACCACGTCGTCGTCGACGAACGCGATCAGCTCGCTTTCGGCAGCGTCGATCGCTGTGTTACGCGCGGCGTTCAAGCCGGCGGCCTGTCGGTGGCGGAGGTAACGGGCCCCGTGCGCACGCGCGAGTCTCTCGGCGGTGGAATCGCGCGAGCCGTCGTCGACCACGATCAGCTCGGCCTGCTCGCGTCCCCGCAAACGGCTCAGCGAGGCGAGCGCCAGCGCGAGCTCGTCGGGCCGATCGCGGGTGGGTACCACCACGGACACCGCGGGCTTGCTCATCGGCGCGCGTAGGGTAGCCCGGCATGTCGCTGCCGGCCGTGGTCGTGGCACACAACCGTTACCGCCTCGAGGGGGGCGAGGAGCGTTGTGTTGCCTTGCAGCTCGCGGCTTTGCAGGAGGCTGGCATTCCCTGGGAGCTGCTCGAACGGCGTTCCTCTGCGCTGTCGCGGGCGCAGGCCGCGCGCCTGCTGCTGGCTGGCGGTGGCGAGAGCTCACTCGCTGATCTCCTGGCAAAGCTCCGGCAGCGGGCAGCAGACCGTCGCGTCGTGCTGCACGCGCACAACTTGCTGCCGGCGTTCGGCCCGCGCTTGCTGGAGGCGGCTCATGCCAACGGGGTGCCAACCGTTCTCCAGCTCCACAACCTCCGCCTCTCCTGCGCGATCGGCGTTGCGTGGCGCGACCGCCGCCCCTGCTCGAGCTGCCGCGGGCGCTTCACCCTGCCCGCAGTGGTTCACCGCTGTCGCCGCTCGCGCCTCGAGTCGGCGGTTTACGCGGCGGCCTTGGCGCGCCATTTCGAGCGCACCCTTGGGGCCGTCGATCGCTTCGTGGTGCCCTCGGCATACGCGCGCCAGCGCGTCCAGCAGATCGGTGTGCCGCCGGCACGCACGCTCGTGGTCTCCCACTACCTGCCGGATGGGGCGTGCGCACGGGCATCGGGCGCCGGGCACGGGCGCTACGCGCTGGTCGCCGCGCGCCTTTCCCCGGAGAAGGGGATTGAACGAGCGATCCGCGCCTGTGCGGCGGTTGGTGTGCCGCTCGTGGTTGCCGGTGAGGGGCCCGACCGGCCCCGCTTGCAGCGGCTCGCCGAGAGTCTCGCCGCGAACTGCAAGTTCGTGGGCTGGGTCGGCGAACGGGAGCTCCGAGCGCTGCGCGCTGAGGCCGCTTGCGCTCTGTTTCCCTCGGAGTTTCCCGAGTTCGCCCCCTATTCGGCACTCGAGGCGCTAGCTGCCGGCGTTCCAGCGGTCGCTACCGACGTCGGTGCGCTACCCGAGATTCTCGGCCGTGACGCTTGCGTGCCTCTCCACGACGAAGATGCCTTTGCTTCCCGCCTCGAGGCACTGTGGGTCGATCCGGATCGTCGTGCCGCGGAGGGCGAGGCGGCCCTCGCTCGGGCGCGCACGGAGTACGGCAAGGAGCGCTACCTCGCCTCGCTAATGAGCCTCTACGGTGAGCTTCTGGCGTAGCCAGTCGGCGGTCGCCCGAATTCCCTCGGCAACCGGTATCCGAGCCTCGAAGCCGAGCAGCCGCTTCGCCTTCTCGATCGACGGCCAGCGCCTTTTGACGTCGACCTCGAATGACGGCAGCTTCCGCAACTCGAGTTCCGCCGGGTCGTTGCCGCACGCCTCCCAACAGATGCGCGCGATCTCGGCGACCGTGAGTTCTTCGCTGGCCGAGATGTTGAAGTCCTCGCAGGCCGCGCGGGGATGGAAGGTCGCCCGCACGATCCCCTCCGCGATGTCGTCGACGTGGGTAAGGGTTCGCGTCTGCTCGCCCGAGCCGAAAATCTCGAGTGGGCGCTGGCGGGCCAGCGACTTGCGCAGAAGGTCGGGGACGACGTGCGCGATTCCCGGCTCGTCAGCCGGCATCTCGCCGGGCCCGTAGGCGTTGAACGGGCGACAGATCGTGTACTCGAGCCCGTGTTCGGCGTGCGCCGCGCGGCACATCACCTCGCCGGCGAGTTTCGAGAAGCCGTAAGCGGAGCGCGGCGTCGGGCACTCGAGCAAGTGTTCTTCCGGTGTCGGGAACCGGAAGGCGCGTTCGAAGACCATCGAGGAAGACACGTAGACCAGGCGCTCGACGCCCTCGGCGATAGCGGCGTCGAAGACCGTGTTCAGGAGCGCCGTGTTGGCGGCGAGCAGCGTTTGCGGCTGGCGGTGGAAGTTGGCGATGCCGCCGACGATCGCGGCGAGGTGGATCACGTGGCTGCGTCCGCGCACGGCGGTACGCGCCACCGCCGGGTCGCGCAGGTCGCCGATCCGTACTTCGAAGCCCGCGGTGGGCGAGCGCGGCGGTACCTGATCGACTACCAGGACCGACTCAACTCCCGGCTCGCTCAGCAGTCGCTCGACGACGGCACGCCCGATCGTGCCGGAGCCCCCGGTGACCAGCACCCGGCTCACGAGGCGTCGTCTTCCGTCGGCGCCGGTGACCGGCTAGCGATGGTCGATGGGGAGAGCTCGCGCTCGCCGTCGGGCGCACCGACGCGGGCAAACACGACGCCGGTGCCCGAGGCGTTCCAGGGGTCGGCGACGATGACGCCCTGCCGTAGGCGTCGCGCGATGCCGTCGTAGACGCTGTGGTTGGTGGCGATCACCACGGCCTCGGCGTCGGCCAGCGCCTCGTCGAGTGGATCGGACTGGTCGGGCACGTAGGGGTCGTGGCGGGCGACGATCGCGAGCTCGCGCTCCAATAGGCGAATCAGCTTGTAGGAGAGCGAATCGCGGGTGTCGTCGCAGTCGCGCTTGAAGGTGAGGCCCAACACGGCCACTTTGCGATCCCGGAGGCTGCCACCGAGACGGCGTTTGAGGCCATCGACCAGAAAGCGCGGGACCGTTTCGTGCACCCGCGAAACGGCGAGCAGCATCCCCGGGGCGGGTGAGCGCTCCTCGGAGAACGCGAAGTCCTTGCGCAAACAGGTTCCCGCGGTGAGACCGGGGCTCGCGATGCCGCCCCGGGGGTAGTCGCGGTTGATCAAGTCGATGACCTCGAAGACGTTCGCGCCGTACTGCTCGCACTCCATCATCAAAAGGTTGGGGAGCGAAAACTGGGTGTAGCGGAGGATGTTCGTCCAGATCTTCGCCAGCTCCGCTTGCACGGGCGTGGTGTGGCGGATCTCGCAACCAAACACCGCGAAGAGGTCCGCTGCGCGGCGTGCCGACTCGGGGTCGGAGGCGCCGACGATGCACGGCAACGTGCCGATCTCCTCGAGGAAGCGGTTCTGCGCGATGCGTTCTGGGACGTGTGCGACAAACACTTCGCGGCCGGTACGCAGCCCACGTCGCTGCTCGATGTAGCCGGCGACCCACTCGGTCGTCCCGGGTGCCACCGTCGAGCGCAAGAGCAGCGCGTGTCCGGGGCGCAAGACCGGTAAGAGGTCGTCGAGAGCGGACCGAATCTGCCCAACGTCGATCTCGATGTGCTCGTGAGCGGGCGTGCCGAGCGTCAGCACGATGTCTTCGGCTTCGCCCGCGGCGACGACGCTTTCGGCGGTTTGCAGCCGCCCGCTCGCGAGCGCCCGCTCGAGCAGCGCCTGCGTGCCGCGCTCGCGGAACGGCATGTGACCGGAGCGAACCGCCTCGAGCACGTTGCGGTCGCGGTCGATGCCGATCACGCTGAGGCCATGGTCGGCGAACGACAGGGCCAGCGGCAGCCCTACCCGTCCGAGACCCACTACCGCGACGCGCGCGCCCACGTACCGAACTTTACGGCCGGCTGCCGGCGGCAGCTAACGGCCACGCCGCTCGCGCAGCACCTGGCGCAACGCGCGCCAGATGAAACGCGGGTTGGTCGCGAGGTAGCGCGGCACCAGCCGCACCGGCTCCTGCAGCGCGCGCCAAAGCCATTCGAGGCCCGTCTCCTGCATCCAGCGCGGCGCCTGCGAGATGCGCCCGGCGTGAAAGTCGAAGGCCGCGCCGACGCCGCAGAGTACGGGAGCTTCGAGGCGGTCGCGCATGCGCGCCATCCACTTCTCCTGCTTAGGGGCGCCGATACCCACCCACACGACGTCCGGCTGGTCGTGGTTGATGCGAGCCGCCAGCTCACGCTCCTCGGTGGCTGTTAGGGGGCGGTGAGGTGGCGACCACGAGCCAGCGATCTCAAGCTCGGGATGCCGCTTGCGCAGTTGCTTTTCAAGTCGCTCCAGCCACTGTTCGTCGTGGCCGCCGTAGAGCCAGATGCGGCGGCGATCGCGTGCGCAGCGGGCGAGGTAGCGGGCCATCAGCTCGGGCCCGTAGACGCGCCCTGCGAGTTGGTGACCGAGTGCCCGCGCCGCCCACACCAGTGGCATGCCATCGGGCACCACCAGGGTCGCGCGGTCGAGTGCCGCTGCGAGCTCGGGATCGCTATCGGCTGCGACCACGGCGTGGACCGCGGCTGCGCAAACGTAGCCCCGCTGCCGCGTGTCAATGAGGTGGTCCATGATGTCCATCGCGCGCTCGTAGTCGACCAGCGCTATTGGCACGCCGAGGATTCGGCAGCGCGCCACCCGCCCGTCGACTGACGCGGTCTCGGTGGCCGATGGTGAAGATGCGGTCGTGGACGTCTCCATGAGCGGGTGCCAGGGGGCGGTTCGCACCCTTTTTGCTTAAACACCGCTTCGATGCCAGCGTCGCGGTCTTCCGCAGTGTAAGGTCGCGCGGCCGGTGAGCGACCTGACGAACCTCCGCGGCCCGGAGCGACGGCCGCTGCGGGGACGGCGGCTCGCACTCGGCACGATCGCGCAGCAGGGCTCGCAGGCGGCAGGTCTGCTCGCGATGTTGATCGTGACGACTGTCGTCGGGCGGCGTCTGTCGCTGCGCGAATTCGGTGTTTTCGGGCTGCTCTCGTCGTTGGCGGGCTATCTGCTGGTGGTGCAGAACGCGGCCGCGGCGGCTGCCGTGCGTGAGTTAGCGGCGAGCCTCGGGGCGGGTCAGCGGGAGCGCCGTTCCGTGGTTTTCGCCAGTGCGCTGGTGCTCTATACCGGTGGCGGACTGGTCGCTGCCCTGGCGTTGGCGATTTGTGGGCCGGCGGTGAGTTTCGTGTTGGGGCTCGAGGGTCAGCTTGCGCGCGACACGCAGGGCGGCGCTTTGTTGCTTGCCACGGTTACCGCGATCGGCTGGCCGCTCACGATTTTTCGCGATGTGTTGCGGGCGCGCGGCCGCTTCGTCGCCCTCGCCGTCTGCGAGGTCGCGGGGATCGTCGCGTACGCGGCGCTCGTCTGCGCGTTGGCGCTTACGGCGGCGCCGCTCTGGGTGCTGATCGGTGCTGCTGGGACGCTGCCGCCGGCGGTCGGCTTGACTGCGCTTGCCGCACGACCGCTGGCGGGCGGCTTCGTCGCTCGCTCGGCGGCGCGGCCGGAGCGCGCAACCGTCGGATCGCTGTTGGCTGCGGGCGCCGGCTTGTCGGGCGCTGAGATTGCCAACGCGGTGGCTTACACCGCCGACCGCGGGCTGCTCGGGGCGCTCGGGTCGGCGAGACTGGTGGGTTTGTTCGAGGGACCGTTGCGGGCCCACAACGTGTTGCGGGCGCTGAGCGCGGCGCTGGTCACGACGGTCTTGCCAACCGCGGCGCGGCTGCATGCGAGCGGCGACGTTGCTGGCCTGCGCGAGCTCGCGCAGCGGGGGATCCGCTACGCGTTGCTGCTTACGGCACCGGCGGCGGCGGTGGTCGCTGCGGGCGCAGCGGTGCTGCTCGAGGTGTGGCTCGGCCAGCGCTACGTTGCGGGTGCCAGCGGACTGCGACTGTTGTGCAGCTACTGGCTCCTGCAGGGTGCCGGCGCGATCGCCGGTGCGATCCTGGTCGCGCTCGGTCGGACTGCCGTCGTCGCCCGGACAGCAGCATCCGCTCTGGCGGCCAACGTTTTGCTTGCGCTGGTTGCGATACCGCCGCTGGGCGTAGCGGGTGCCGCGCTCGCCTTTGCTGTACCCGCAGGGCTGCAGGCACTTTGGCTTGTTTGGCGACTCCGGCAAGCCCTCGACCTCACGGTGCGCGAGCTCCTGTCGGCGGCGGTTCCCGGATGGTTGGCAACGGCCCTCGCGCTGGCCGCGGCTTGGGCGGGTTTGGCGGTCGCCGGGGAGGCTGCGTGGCCGGCGCTGCTGGTGCTCCCGGTCGCGCTGTTGGTGGGCTGGTTCGTGGCGTTCGTGACGGCGCTCAAGCCTGCCGAGCGAGCCTTCGCGCGGTCGCTTTTGAGGCGTTTGCCGGTCAGCGAAGACACGCCTGGAACCGATCGGCGATCGGTCAGCGAAGGCGCGCCTCGACCCGATCCGCGATGAGTCGCGCGAGGGCCAACGCCGAGGTGGCGGCAGGCGACGGCGCGTTGAGGACATGGAGCATCCGGGGGCCTTCGGAGACCAGGAAGTCGTCGACGAGGGTGCCGTCACGAGCGACCGCTTGCGCGCGGATACCGGAGGGGCCGGGAGCGAAATCACGCGGGTCGAGTGCCGGTACGTAGCTGCGCGCATCGGCGACGAGCAGGCGCGGCCAAAGCCAGCGGCTGAGCTCGCGCACGCCGGCGCGGCGGTAGCGCCAGAGCGCCCGGTGCGTGCCGGGCCACCGGGCGGAGTGGATGAGGTGCTTGAGAACCCGCGCACGGCGGGCGGAGACTCCGGTGCCGCTCGGCAGCCCGCGCAGCGGCCAGGGCAGCGCGGTTGGTCCGAGCGTCACGACGCCGTCGACGTGCCGCGAGAGGTGCGCCCCCAGGAACGGGAGTTCGGGGTCCGGTACCGGGTAGATCAGCGCCCGCACGAGCTGCGAGCTGGGGGCCTTGATCGTCCGGTATGAGCCCCGAAAGGGCACAATTCGAACTTGCGGAGCGAGTCCAGCGGCGGCCGCCAGGCGGTCGGCATCGGCACCGGCGCAGGCGACTACGAAGCTCGCTGTGAGCCGTTCGCCGTTGGCTAGGGCGACGGTCAGGCGGGAGTTGCCGGTGGCACCGGTCGGACCCCGTCCGATCGCCTCGACCTGCGCCCGCGTCCGCAGTTCGCCGCCAAGTTGGCGCAGCTCGTCGGCAAGCGAGTGGGCGACCGCGCGGAAGTCGGTGACCGCGGTCATCGGCGACCACAGCGCCGCGACGCCGACGCAGTGCGGTTCGATGGCTGCGAGTCGCTGGCGGTCGACGATCTCGACGCCGCGCACACCGTTAGCCCGCGCTCGCCGCAAAAGCTCCTCGAGTCGCGGCCGCTCACGCTCGTCGCGCGCGACGATCACCTTGCCGCAGCGTTCGAACGGCAGGTCGAGGCGCTCGCAGTGGGCGGCAAGCAGCCGCCCGCCTTCCACACATAGCCGTGCCTTGAGTGAGCCCGGCCGATAGTAGATGCCGGCGTGCACGACACCGCTGTTGCGGGCCGTTTGGCCGAGTGCCGGCTCGGATCCACGCTCCAGCACGATCACGCGCTGGCGTGGCAGACGCTGTTGCAGCTCGCGGGCGGTCGCCAGCCCGACGATCCCGGCGCCGATTACGACCAGGGGATCTTGTCGCCTCAACATACGCCGCGACGCTATTACGAGGACCTTTAACCACCACTACGATGCGGGGCTGCTGCCCGCGCCGCCTGCGCTGATCAGCGCCGAGCGCGGCCGCTGGTCACCGGTCGTCAGAAGCTTCATGCCACGCCGCCTGACAAGCCTGGAACGTGCCGAGCAGGTCGCTGCCCTCGCTCGGCGGTTGGGTTTCGGTAGGGCGATCGACGCCGTGCGTCCGTATGCGCTGCGCGCGCTCGGAACGATGGAGGAGGAGGTGCGGGGCCTGCGCTTGCGCGCCCCGTTTGCCTCACACGCTCACTACATCCGCACGATCAAAGGCGGGGCCGAGGATTACCTGCTTGACCTTTTCGTCGAGTCGATCCCTGAGGGCGGGACGGTCGTTGACGTGGGCGCCCACATCGGGCTTTTCACGTTGCTTGCTGCGCGCGCGGTTGGGCCTAGCGGACGTGTCATTGCGGTCGAGCCGAATCCGCAGACCCGCGCTCTTCTCCAGGGAAACCTCGCACTGAACGGCCTCGCGGAGCGGGTGACGGTGCTCGACGTGGCGGTTTCGAATCAGCGTCAGAAAGCCACTCTCCACGTCAACGAGGAGGGATTCCTAAGCAACCTCTTCAGCACCGAGGATGGTTGCGAGAGAGAAGTGGAGGTTGACTGCGTGCCGCTCGACGAGCTGCTCGTCGAGGCGCCGCCGATCCACGTAATGAAGCTTGATGTGGAGGGCGCGGAGGTCGCGGCCCTTCAGGGATCCCACAGCATCATCGCGGCAAGCCCCGACATCACCCTCTTTTGCGAACTAAACCCCGGCACTCTGCAACGAGCCGGTTTTTCTCCCGACGACCTGCTGGCCGCGCTTGCCGAGCTCGACTTTCAGGCTCAGGCGATCGACGAACGCTCACGCACGCTAGTTCCGGTCGAGCGGGCACGCTTCGATCGGCCTTTCGTGGATCTCCTCGCCAAGCGCACCGGCGGCCACCGAGCTTCATGAGCGGAGCCGAGGCGCGGTCTCAGACGGGCGCCGCGCTCGAGTCACGCGAGGCCGGCGGCCGCGTAATCCGTGGCGGGCTGGTCAGGTCCCTGGGCTACGCCGCCGGCGCCGTCTTGACGGCCGCCGCGTCGGTGCTGCTGCTCCGATACCTGTCGGTCGCCGATTTCGGTCGCTACGTCACCGTGATGTCGGTCGTTGCGATCGTCGGTGGCCTGGCTGACGCCGGCCTCACCTTGATCGGTCAGCGCGAGTACGCCACCGCTCCGACCGAGCGCGCCCGGCGGGCGCTGCTTGCCGACCTGGTCGCGCTGCGGCTCGTGATCACGCCGATCGGCGTGCTGCTGGCGCTGCTGTTCGGTCTCGCCGTGGGTTACGAGCGCCCGATGCTCGAAGGCATCGCACTCGCCGGCGCGGGGACGGTGCTCGCTGTGGTCGCCGGGTCACTGGTCGTACCGCTCACCACCCAGCTGCGCTTCGCCAGCGCCACTGCTGTCGAGCTAACAAGGCAAGCAGCGATCGCGATCGGGATCGCCTGCCTGGTAGCGATCGGCGCGCCCTTCGCTGCTTTCTTCCTGAACCACATCGCGGCGGGGGCCGTGAGCGTCCTTGTGGCCGTGTTGCTGATCGGCTCCGCGCGTGCGCTGCGACCGCGCTTCGCTCCTCGGGAATGGCGACGCCTGCTCGCGGAGGCGCTCCCGGTCGCCGCGTCGAGCGTCGTCAACGTCGTCTACATGCGGGCGCTGGTGATCCTCATGTCGGTCCTTGCGAGTGCTCAAGCGACCGGCTTGTTTGCGACTTCCTATCGCGTGGTCGAAGTGCTGGTCGGCGTTCCCCAGCTCATGGTCGGCGCGGCCTTTCCGGTGCTGGCGCACGCCGGGGCTTACGACCGGGAACGTTTGGCGTACGCCATGCAGCGGTCCACGGAGGCAGCGTTCGTAGCTGGCTTGGCCTTGGCGATCGCGGTATCGATCGCAGCGCGACCGGCTATCGAGCTGTTAGGGGGGAGTCGCTACGAAGGCGCGGCCCCAGTGCTATCGATCCACGTGTTCGGGTTAGTTGGTGCGTTCGTGACGCAGGCGTGGGCATTAGCGCTCGTGTCGATCCGGCAGCAGCGAGCGCTGATCACGGTGAACCTGGTCGGTTTAGCGACGGTTGCCGCCCTGGGGGTGCCGCTCGTCATGGTGCTGGGTGCGACCGGCGCGGCGCTCGCGGCCGTGGTCGGAGAACTCGCGCTGGCGGGCTCGTTGCTGTTCTTCTTGGTGCGCGCTGACTCATCGACGGCGCCGGATCTGCGCCCCGTCGCCAAGGCACTAGCGATCGCAGCTGCCTGCTTTGCGGTCGGCCACCTCCTGCCCATCGCCGAGGTCGCGGCGGCGTTCCTCGCCAGCGCGTCCTTTCTGCTCGTGGCGTGGCGCTTGCGGCTTCTGCCGCGCGAGGTCACCGACGCGCTGTGGCCGGGGAGCCGGTTACCGGGAGCTCGGTGAGGCGCTCCGGCCCCCCGCCGCGCTTCGCGAGCCGCGGTCTTTGGGGCCAGCGGACGAGCGACCAGGCGGCGACGGCGAGAGCTGCCGGGGCCGTGAGCGCATAGCGCAGAAGCCACCTAATCGGGCGCTTGCCCGCACGGTCGCCGCGGCGCAGCGTCTCGAGCCAGTGGTGGCACGCTGACACCAGGGCGAAGAGCCGCGGCGGAAGGTGTCGTGCGCGGCCGAAGCGCTCGGGGTGGCGAGCGAAGAGGATCGCCTCGGCGCGTGCCCCGCGAGCCCGCCGAATGCGCTCCCGGTAGCGCATTGGGCGTGGCGGATGTTCGACGACCATCTCCGGCTCGAAGACGATCGGTCCGAAGCGGGCTACCGAGAAGGCGAGGTCGAGGTCTTCGCAGTGGCAGTAGCCGCAGTGCGCAAAGAAGCTTTGGTCGAAGCCGCCGACACGGTCGAGCAGCGAGCGGCGGAAGCCGATGTTGCAGGTGACGTGAGCCCCCGGTCGCTCGACCAGCACGCTGTGCTCGGATAGAGCGTCGAATGGGGCGGAGCGCACCGGGCCCTCCACGCCGACCGCCGACGGATCCTTGCGGAGGCGCTCATAAGCGGCGGCGATCCACTGCGGCGCGGGGATCGTGTCGTCGTCGGTAAACAACACGATCTCCCCCCGCGCCGCCGCGAGGCCGAGGTTGCGTGCGGAGCCCGGCCCTTGACCACTCCCGCGGATGACGCGTAGCCGAGGCGGGCGCGGCAGTCGCGCCGACTCGACCGGCGGCTCGCTGCCATCGTCGACGACGATTACCTCGAAGCTAGGTGCGCCCTCCTGACGCTCGAGGGCCGCCAGTGTGCGCACAAGCGAGGCGTGCCGATCACGCGTCGGCACCACCACGCTGACCTTCGGTGTGTCTGGCGTCTGTTCGCGCTCCTCGGTCACGTGCGCGCAACCTTACGAGGGCCGCCTTACGAGGGTCGCAAGCATCTTCGCTTTACGGGGCCGTCCTAATGCGGCGGCGCGCTCGTAGATGCGCGCGTTTTTCTCCGCGATTGCTCGCCAACGGAGCGCTCGAGCCGCCCGCGCCGCTTGCTCTGCGAGTCTCCTCCTGAGCTCCGGGTCGTCGAGCGCGCGCAGTACCTGTCGAGCCAGCGCCTCGGCGTCTCCTACGGGAAACAGCAAACCGTTGTTGCCGTGCTCAACGAAGTCACGATGCGCGGGAATGTCGCTGGCGACCGGTGCCAGGCCGCAGGCAGCTGCCTCGCGCAGGGCGATGTTGAATCCCTCAGCTAGCGACGGTGCGACGATCACCCCGCAGCCCGCAAGCAGCCGTGGTAGTTCGGCGTTCTGGTAGCGCGGGATCACCGTCACTCGCGGTCGCAGCTGGGGGTCGAGTGAGCTCAGCACCTGCCGCTCGTCGGCCACCGTCCCCAACAAGCGAAAGCGGGCGCGCGGGTTGTGCGCCGCGATCTTGGACATCGCCGTGGCCGCAGTCAGGCAACCCTTGCGTGGATTCCAGCTGCCCACGATCGCCACGTGGTCGCCGGTTTCGACGGTCTCGGCGGCCGCCAGGAGTTCGTCTCGCAGACCGTTTCCGACCACAAAGCAACGCGTACGCTCGATGCCGAAGCGCTCGCTGGCCCACTCGCGGTCGCCCGAGTTCAAGAACACGCAGGCGTCCGCCAAAGCCAGCGATAGCTCGACTTCCCGCAGCCGCCACCACCCGTGATAGAGGCGTGTGCGCAGGTGCAGGCGCGGTGCTTCGGCTCCCGGGAGGGCGGTTTCCGCCTGCCAGCCGACGTGCTCGAGGCCGTGCGATCTCGTCACGAGTGTCGGCGAGCGTCTGCGCCCGAGCGCCCAAAGCCAGGCATCACCCGTCGAAGCGTCGACCACGTCGTAGCGGTGCGCGGAGCGCCACAACTCGCGTGCCACGAACTCGGGAAACAACGCCTCTTTGGCAAGCGCAGGCAGGCGCCGCGGGAGGTCGTCGAACGAAAAGATCGTGACTTCGGCCCCGAGCTGTTTGAGGCCCTTGGCGAGCGAAAGCGTCGCTCCCGGCGCTCCGCTGTCTCGATCGAGATCGTGGTGAATGGTCAGCAGGACCCGCATCGGGTCCGTTCAAGTTCTGGTTCGGCGCGGTTCGCTCGAGAGGCGCTGCTGCCCAGGAAGCCCCCGAGTGCTCGCTGGTAGGCGCGATCGAGGCGTTCGGCGAACGCGCGCCCCGAGTAGCGATCCACCTGCTCGCGCGGATAACTGACGCGGGCGCCCGGTTCGCGCGACAACGGTCCCTGCACGAGCAGCTGCGCAAGCGTCAGCCAGTCGCCGGGATCGAACAGCAGCGCCCCCCGCGGTGCGACTTCGGGAATCGCGCCTGACCGCGCGGCAGCGATCGCGAGTCCGACGCACGCGGCTTCGGCCATGACCATCCCGAACTGCTCCTCCCAAGACCAGATCGGCAAGCTTGCGAGCACCAGACACGACGCCCGTCGGTAGAGCGCGGGCATCTCGGCGTACGGCACTTCTCGACGAACCTCGACCAGCTCGCCGATCCCAAGCTCGCGTGCGTATCGCTTGAGTCGCCTTTCCTCGGGTCCCCTGCCGACGACCAAGACCCGTGGGGGCTGGGCTAGCTGGTGCTCCACGAGCCCGCGCTTAATTGCAGCGACTGCACGGAGTACGTCCTGGTGGCCCTTTTCCCAAACCAGGCGTCCGGCGGAGAGGATCAAGTGCTGGCCCCCGCTCTCTCCGGCGCTCGTGGTTTCACGCCCGGCTGTTCGGTGCTTGTCATCGTGTCCGCCTGGCTCCTCGCCCGCCGACGGTCCAGCACCCGCGCGCAAGAACTCGTCGTCGATGCCTGGCGGGCACAGTTCGATCCGCTCGGGCTCCGCGCCTTCAAGCAGCAGCGCCGCGCGAGCGCGTTCCGTGGTTGGCAGAAACAGGTCGGTCTCCGCGAGCACTCGCCGACGGTAGGGACGGGTGCGGATGTTGCGGTAAGCGTCGATGAAAGGGATCGTCTCCCACACCGTCAGAACGAGCTTGTGGCCGAGCTCGCGTCGGTACTTGGCAGCTTGCATCGAGTACCAAAAGCCGAGGTCTTGGGAGTGCACGATGTCGAAACCGCGGAACAGTCGCCGTGGCCGCAGGTAGCGATCGCCCGGGATGCGGGCGAGCTCGTGCCCGATGCGGCCTGGCGGCAGCAGGTCGCGGAGAGCGGGCGCCTCGATTGTCGCGAGGCCCAGAGAGCTTGTGTCGAACCAGTTACGACGAGTTTGCGCCACGACGATGTCGTAGCGATCCGTTAGGTAACGCCAAGGACGCAGGTGCCAGGAGTTGGTTTGGTGGCCACGGATCAAGAGGACGCGTGGCCGGATCTGTTCACTCATCTGTGATCCCTGAGTGACGAGCGTGCCCGGTTCGTCGGTGGTCAGTCACGAACGTGCGAGCACGCGATCGTAGACCTCGAGCGTCGCCTCCGCTGAGCGGCGCCAGGAGAAGCACGCCGCACGAGCTGGTCCGGCACCGTTGTCACCACGCTCCATCGCTACCTTGAGGGCTTCGGCGACTGCGCGCGGGTCGTGCGGATCGAAGTAGGTGGGGACGTCGCCACCGACCTCGCGCAGCACCGCGATGTCCGAACAGGCGACGGGCACCCCGCGCGCCATCGCCTCGAGGACCGGGAGGCCGAATCCCTCGGCGAGAGTTGGAAACGCCGCGCAACTGGCGAGCGACCAAAGTCCTTCCAGCGTCTCGTCGGTAACGGTTCCGGTGATGACAACGCGCGCGGCAACTTCGAGGTGCCTTGCAAGCTTCCGCAGCTCTTGCGCATAAGGCTCCGGTCGGCCGACGAGGACCAGTTGGACGTCGCTCGGCAAAAGCGGCAGCGAACGCACCAGCACCGCTTGGTTTTTGTGGGGGCGCAGCGCGGCGACGCAGAGCACAATCCGTTTGCCGGTCAGACCGTAACGCTCGCGCACCACAGCTTGCGCGTCCGGACGGGTCGCTGGTTGCCGCCCGCAGCCGTGCGGTACGACCGTGATCCGCTCGGGCTCCAGTCGCAGGGTCGTGGCGATCTCTCTTGCCGCGGCTTGCGAGGGGACGATCACGGCGTTTGCGCGCTTCGCGACTCGCTCGATCACGAACCCCATGCCCCACGTACTGAGGGTTCCCATGGTCCGAATGCGTTTGAAGATCAAGTCGTGAACAGTGGCGACGCTGGCGAGGCCGGGGTCGAAGATCGGCCCCGTCCCAGCGAGATCGTGCAACAGATCGAAGCCGCGCCGCCGCACGAGAGCGGGTAGCAGCAGTTGCTCCGCCAGTTGCCGGCGCGTGCGGCGGAACTCTTCGGCGGGTAGGCGGACGATCTCCGCGAAGGCCTCGAAACCGTCAGCGCGCAGGGCCGTTGCGCCGCGCCCGGTCGTGACGATTGCGAATCGCCACTGAGGCCTGAGGTGCGCGAGCTCCGGCACCAACGCTCGCAGGTAGGTTTCGGTTCCACCGGACTGGCCCGGCGCTAGGAACAGGGCGTTCAGTGCGATTCGCCGCGGTTTCGCCACCGCCGACAGGCTAGGGCTGGGCGAGCGCACCGCCGCACAGCGGCTCGCGATGGCTACGCTGCCCCGCCGTGCGCATCGCGATCAACGCGGCGTTCTTGTCGCAAGGCGGCATGGGCGGGCTCGAGACGTACACGCGCGAGCTTGTGGCGGCGCTGTCGCGGAGGCGCGACATCGAGCTTGTGCTGTTGCTATCCAGCACCTTGGCGGATGATCGGCTCGCGCGCATGGCCGAGGTTGCTCTGCTGCCCCTCGATCCCCGCCGACGGCTTGACTGGGTGCGCGCGGATCAGCTGGAGGTGCCGCGGCTCGCGCACCGTCTCGGCGTCGAACTCGTGCACAGCCTGGCTTCCACTGGACCTACGTGGGGTCGGGTGAGGCGGGTGGTGACGGTCCATGACCTCGCCTTCGCGCGCTTTCCGCGCACCCATTTTGGTCCGCGGGCGCTAGGAATGGCGCTGCTCGTGCCGGCTGCTGCGAGGACCGCTGCGCGCGTGATCGTGCCAAGCAGAGCGACCCGCGACGAGGTCGTACGCCTGCTGCGCGTACCAAGCGAGCGCGTCGACGTCGTGCCCGAGGGCCTCGGACAAGTTCCGGTTACCGCGACCAGCTCGCCGGCGGAAGCCCTGAGCAAGAGCGCGCCGGGAGAGCGATCCTCGGCGAGCACTCACGATCTACCCAGCGCGCTAAGCGCGCGGCTCGCTGCTGCACCGCGCCCGGTTGCGCTGTCGGTTTCGGCGAAGCGTCCTCACAAGAACCTGGAGCGCTTGATTCGCGCCATTGCGCTGATCCCTCGTGAGCGTCGGCCGCTGCTCGTGCTACCGGGCTATCCGACTCCATACGAGCGCGAGCTCGAGCAGCTCGCCGAACGAACGGGAATCGGCGACCACGTTGTGTTTCTGGGCTGGCTGCCGCCGGAGCAGCTCGAGGCCGTCTATCGGATTGCCTGGCTGTTCGTCTTCCCGTCGCTCTACGAGGGCTTCGGTCTGCCGGTACTCGAGGCGATGGCGCGCGGGGTACCGGTAGCGACGTCGGACCGCGCCAGCTTGCCCGAGGTTGCCGGCCCTGCGGCGCTCTATTTCGATCCCCTCAGCGAAGCGTCGATCGCGGCGTCGATCGAGCGCCTTCTGTTCGACCGCGAGCTAGCCGCTGCGTTGCGTCGGGCCGGCCTCGAGCGGGCTCGCCGGTTCAGCTGGGATGCGTGCGCCGAGGCGACGGTCGCGAGCTATCGGGCTGCGCTCGCCGAAACCCCGGCAACGTAGCGATGAGCGAGGTACGCAGCGTGCGTGGGGTCGAGTCGCGCCGCGACTCGCGCCGCGCGCGCCGGCAGCGGGTAGTAACCAGCTCCTCTTGCAGCATCGAGGGTGAGGCCGTGATGACCTGCTAGTTCCGCAAGTGCGCGGTGCGTGAAGAGCCTGCGGTGAAGCGGGTACGAGCCCTCCCCGCAGGTGACGCCTTGGTCGAAGTTGATTGGGTTGCCGACGATCACCTCGTCGGATACGTGGGCCGCTGGTGGCTGCCAGCCCAGTATTAGGAAGAAGAGGTTGTGCCAGCTCGCAAGGTTGTTAGTCGAGATGATCGCGTACCCGCCGGGCTTCAGTACACGCCGTATTTCACGGAAGAAGTGGTCGGTGTCGGAAAGGTGTTCGATTACCTGGTTGGAGTGCACGATGTCAACCGAGTGCTCGGGAAGCGGCCACTCCTCAGCGAGTTCGCTTAGTCGTGCGTCGATCCCGCGTTTACTCGCCGCGGAGATGAGCGGTGACGACCCATCGAGACCAATCACATGGCTTGCCTCGGTGCGGCTGGCAACTTCGAGGGTCCAGCTGCCATCGCCACAACCGACATCGAGGAGTGTGCCGCCCGGTGCCGGTAGTACGAGGCGAAGGATCGTTTGCCGGTTCTCCTGGTCGGCCTGTTCGTAGAGCTGGCGCAGGCGTTCTCTGACGCTCACGCGGCGAACCCTAAGGCTTGGTCTTGCCGTCAGCGGTCGGAGGTCTGCGCGAGGCGTTTCTGAGTTGCGGAGGGCGGGTTGTGCGGAGGTCGCGCAACATCGCGTCCGTAGAAGGCGAGAAGTGTCGCCAGCGACCGCTCCAGCGAGAGTTCCTCGCGGTTGCGTTGGTACCAGCGCGCCGTCCGTGCGCGCAGATCCGCGCCGGCGTCGCGGATCTTGAGGATCGCTGCGGCGAGGGCAGCGGCGTTCGGCTCAGGACACACATAGCCGTTTTCGCCCCCTTCGATCAACTCGACCGCCGCGTTGTCTGGCCCCGCAACGACGATGCTGGGCACGCCGCGGGCGGCCGCCTCGACGACGACCATGCCGTAGCCCTCGCGCCGCGAGGGGAGGACGAGGCAGAGCGCGCGGGCGATCCGCCTTTCGACCTCTTCGGGCGGCACGAAGCCGCGGATAGCGACCTTGTCCTCGAGACCAAGTCGGCGAACGAGCTGTTCGACTTGTGGGCGCTTGGGTCCGTCGCCGAGCAGCTCGAGGCGCAGCTCGGGCGCTCGTTGCACTGCCTGCGCGTATGCCTGGACGAGCAGCGGCACTTGCTTCTCGGGGATGTAGCGGCCGGCGAACAACAGATACGGTTCGGCTGGTTCGGGCGCGCGCGGAGTGGCGCTTCCCGCGTACTCCCCGCGCAAGACGGTCGGCTCGCCGCGTAGTCCTTCGCTTCGTAAGCGTTCGGCGTGGAGGCGGGAGAAGCAGAACGCCTGCTGGCGTACGCGCGCGCAGCGCCGCTGCACCCATGCGCCGACGGGGCCAAGGGGTCCCAGGTACTCGCGCCAGTACGAGCGTGACCAGACCTCGTGCCAGTCGACTACCAGCTCGTAGCGGTGGAGGGCGCGCGCGAGCGCTGCCGCGAGCACGGAGAAGTAGGGAAACGAGGCTGTGTGGACGACGTCGTAGCGGTGCCCGTGGCGCAGGAGGTGTCGGAGCACGCCGATGCCAAATGCGAGGGGCGGCATGATGCGCCGCCTGCCGTCCCGTGTGTAGAGCCCCCACCCGGGCGCCACCGCGACCACGCGCACCCCGGGTACCCCGGGATCGGCGCCGCGCGGCCACTGGCGACGCGTCAGGTAGGTGACCTCGTGCCCCGCCGCGGCGAGCCGCTCGGCAACGTTGCGGTACCAGCGCTCGGCGCCACCAACGGTGTGCGGGAACAGGCAGTCGTAGATGATGCAGACGCGCACGCCGACGCATTCTTCCGGCGCCGGTACCATCCTTGCGTCGCCGTGGCCCGCGTGTTCCGCTACTCCTCGAGCTCTTGGGGTTTTCGAGGAGGAGGAGGATGCGCGGGCTGCTGACGAGCGCGGGAACTGTTTCGAGCCGACCGTGTCAGACGCCCCGCGACGCGGCCGTCGTTTTCGATTGATGGAACGCAGCACTCTCAGCCAACCAGCGAGCGAGCCCCGTGGCGCGCGGCGCAGATCCGGGCCGCGCGTTTCGGTTGTGATCCCGTGCCTCAACGAGGCCGAGACGATCGAGGAGTGTGTGCGGCGCGCTCAGGCCGTTTTTCGCGAGCACGGGATCGATGGCGAGGTGATCGTCGCCGATAACGGTTCCGAGGACGGCAGCCCGGAGCTTGCTCGGCGCGCGGGCGCGCGGGTGGTGCACGAGCCGCGGCGTGGTTACGGGAGCGCTTACCACGCCGGCTTCGCGGCGGCCCGTGGCGACTACGTGGTGATGCTGGATGCCGACCTCACTTACGACTTCGCCGACATTCCTCGCTTCCTCGCTGAGCTGGAGCGGGGCGCTGATCTCGTGATCGGCGACCGCATGGACAACATCCATCCCGGTGCAATGCCCTGGCTGCACCGTTACGTCGGCAATCCGGTACTTACGGGGATCTTGAATCTGTTCTTCCGCACCGGCGTGAAGGACGCACATTGCGGTATGCGGGCGTTCCGTCGCGACATCTTGCCCCGTCTCGATCTGCGCACCACCGGCATGGAGTTCGCTTCCGAGATGGTGATTCGGGCGGCGAAGGAGAAGCTCCGGATAGCGCAGGTTCCGATCGAGTATC
The DNA here is from genome assembly GCF_900108055.1 of Thermoleophilum album. Classification (GTDB taxonomy): domain Bacteria; phylum Actinomycetota; class Thermoleophilia; order Solirubrobacterales; family Thermoleophilaceae; genus Thermoleophilum; species Thermoleophilum album. Next base: position 876,084 of record NZ_FNWJ01000001.1, read on the forward strand.
ACCCGCGCGGTGGTGAGTCGAAGCTCAGCACTTTCCGCGACGGCTGGCGGCATTTGCGGTTCCTGCTGGTGCACAGCCCAACGCACCTGTTCGTCCTTCCGGGCGCTGCGATGGTGCTCGCTGGTGCGTTCGCGATGACGACGGTTCTTACCGGCCTTCCACTGTTTGGTCGTACCTGGCAGCTGCACGCGATGATCGCGGGCTCGCTTCTGGCTGTGGTGGGGACACAGGTCCTTGCCCTCGGCCTTTGCGCCCACGCTTACGGCACCTACTTCATGGGCGAGAAGGACCGCTGGTTCGATTGGGCACGCTCGCGATTCCGGCTCGAGCACGGATTGCTTCTTGGCGGCGCCGTCACCCTGATCGGGCTGGTGATTGGCGGGGCGATCGCTCTCACATGGGCCGACCGGGGCTTCGGTCGCCTGGGCGAGGAACGCCTCGCGGTGCTCGCAGCCACGCTCATAACGGTCGGCATTCAAGTCTTTTTCTCATCGTTCCTGCTTAGCATTTTGGGGCTGCGGCGGAAGTGAGGGGGGCGCGTCGTGGCGCCATGAAGCGCGGGCTGCGGCGAGGACTGATCATCGCGGCATTCGGTGCGCTGGCACTGGTTGGAGCTGTCTACTACCTCTCCTGGCCCGTACGGTTCCCAGAATTTGTCAGCCCAGCCTCACCAAGTGAGCCAGTCACCACCTTCGGCCACCGCGTTACAGAGCGCTGTGTGAACGTACCCGCACTCGGGCCTGAGCCGCTTCGAGCACGCCTAGTCGTAAGGTCTTTGAACGTCGACCGCACCGGTGGTCAAACGAGCCTCCAGGCCATTGTCCGCTCGGACGGCCGCGCCAAGCCCGGTCCGGAAGCGCTTCTGCGGCTGCGTGGCCGAGAAGCCCGGGTGGTCCTATCCGTTCCCCCTGTTCGCGAGCCAGCCCGGGTCTGTATTCGCGGCCGAAGCGGTGAGAGTGCTCAGCTGCTGGGAATCGGTGCGACACCTGCGCTACGCCTGGAGCGCGCCAAGTCTCAGCCCCGCCTGCTACTGCTGGCCGATCTTTTGCGGCGCCTATCTCTCGGCGCTGCCATCGCGCTACCACCCGCCGGCGCAATCACCTTGCTCCTACTAACGGGTTGCGCCTTGTCGATCGCCCTCCTGATCCTTCTGCGCACGCTTTTCTCACGCACTTTCAACTCGCACCGTAAGACGATCGCAGGTCTACTAGTTCTTGCCTGGGCCCACGCCGCTCTTTGGGCGTTGTTGGTGCCACCCTTCCAAGTGCCGGACGAGCAGGTGCACTATGCCTACGCTGTATACCTCGCACAGCATGGCACCGGTCCTTCCACCAGGGGCCGGTTCACGGATCTTGCATCTCCCCAAGAGGCAGCAATCCACGCTGCCTTTCAAACCGGATCGGTAGCCTTCAACCCTTCCGGGCGACCGCCCTGGTCGGATCAGTTGAGACACCAGATTGATCAAGTGACGGCGTTGTCGAACACGATGGCTGATGTGAGCACTAACGCCACGGGTCAGCCGCCTCTCTACTACTTCTCCCTAGCCCTTCCCGCCGTTATCTTCAAAACAGTTCCCCAGCAACTCCTCCTTATGCGGATGATAAGCGCATTGTGGTTCGCCCTGCTCGTGCTAGCGTTATACGCGTTCATAGGGGAGCTCCAGCCAGGACGGCCCCGACTGGCGCTTGCGGTAGGTATCGCGGCGGCCCTCTTTCCACTTGGTGCATTTCTCGGCGGGGGTGTTAATCCGGATGTGGCGTTAGCTGCGCTTGTGGCAGTCACACTGTTCTTAGGTCTACGTTTAATCTGCTATGGGGGGCGCTGGCTTGCTGCGTTATTAGGGTTAGGCATAGCCTGTCTTTCACTTGTCAAGCTTACTGGCAGCGCCCTGGCACCGGCTTTTCTTTTTTTCGCGATTCTCGGTACCCTTAGACACCTCCGCCGGCACGGCGGGTGGAGTGCGCTCAGGAGTACCGCAGCTTTCATAATAGGAATAGGGATGCCAATGCTGTTGTACACGGCTTGGTCCCTAGTAAGCTCGCGTCCGCTTCTGGCGCGAGCGGTAACGGATCAGGCTAGTGCAGTAGCTGGCTCTACGTCTGTTGCAGGTAGGTCGGTACGGGAATTTGTGAGCTGGGCCTGGCAGCTGTATTTGCCGCGCATGCCGTGGCAACAAGATCTGATTCCGGGCCAGCCACTAAAAGATGTGTGGTTGAGCGGACTAGCGGGCCGCTTTGGATATTTAGACTACGCGACGCCTTCATGGACGAAAGTCGTCGTTGCGGTAATGTTTATTTGCGTGCTCGGTCTCGCTGCCCTAACGTGGGCTCGGAACCACGCGCAGCGCGATCGGCAGTGCAGCGTATTACACGATCGAAGGGTGCGGGCCCTGGCCGCAGTGTTACCAGTGATGACAGGGATTCTATTAGTGGTGATCGCGTGGGCGGACTATACGTCAGTGAAGGCGGGCGGCCCACCGTTCCGGCAGGCGCGGTACTTGTTGCCGCTGCTTCCCGCCTTCTTCGCACTAGTGCCGGCCGCGGTGAAGAGCGTTCCGGTGAGACTGCGGCGCGGCGTCGGGGTGATGGGAATCGGCGTATGCGTGTTGTGGGCTGCTTCGGCGCTGGCCGCGACGATTAACCGGTATTGGCTGTAGGAGCGAGGGCTGGGCGCCGAGGTGTGTTTACTCCCGAGCCAGGCAACGGGAGCTGTCAGAGGACCGGTGTTTCGGAGTGCGCCAGCATGCGGAGAAGCCGATCAAGACGAGCGCTAGCATCAGCCCATTCGAGTGACGCGGTGGCGGCTGTGGCGGCTTGGGCGAGTTGGCGTCGGCGCTCTGCACTTGAGCAGAGGACGGAAAAGAGCGCGTCGGCTATTGCCGCCGGCTGCGCCTCCGCGTAAACCACCCCCGCATCACGACCTAACTCCCGCTCCAAGCTCCCTCCAGCGACATCGACACACGGCAGTCCGCACGCCAACATTTCGAGTGGTACGAGCGAGTAGTTGGTGAGCGACAGGGCGATGCCGACGGTCACCTCGTTGTAGAGACGCGCGAGGCGCGACGGGGGAACCACTCCCACGAACTCATAGGGAAAAGGCAGCCCTGGCGGATCCTCGGTGCCGAACACAAACACGCGCGGGCGAATCCCCCGCTCCCACAACAACGCGATCGCGTCGCGCGCCAACGGCACGCCCCGTCGTCCGGTAACGAAGCGGCCGTACATTGCGATGCTCATCGGTATCCGCTCGACGCGGGGATCCGGCTTGTACACGTCGTGGTCGACACCGAGGCTGAAGAAGTCGCTCTCCACGTCGTAGCGCTCGCGCAAAAGCTCGGAAAGCCAGCGGCCCGCCGTGACGATGCGAAGCTCCGGGAACGTGTAGGTGCGCTCGGCCAAAACCCGCTCCGCCGACGCTGGGAAAAAGTCAGGCTCGTGGTCCTGCACCAAATACACGCGATCACCAACATCGGGAAGTAGCAACACGCGGTACACCGTCTCCCAACCCGTCGCCACTGCAACGTCAGCACCGTGCCATTGATCGAACCCGTTGAACACGGGTGCGCGCACCCGCATGAAGTCGCTCACGATCGAGTGACGAAGGACGCCGTTCCACGCCCATCGGCGCTCGGCGCGGGGATCGTGCAGCCAAAGCGTTACCGTGTGCCCCCGCTGTTCGAGGTAGCGGACGAAGCGGAGGATCGTCATGTGGCCGCCGCTGCCTCGCTCCCACGGCGGAACGACAAAAGCGACGTGCAGGGGCCGGTCGCCGTTGCTCGCGTGCACCAGGCGCGGGCGCGTCGGTGCCGGACCCTCGCGCTCGAGGCGCCCGCAAAGGTAGGGGTCGGCAGCATCCCAAGGTTCGACTCTTCGGACAGCGAGCGCAGCATCGCCCACGCCACGTTCGTCTGCACCTCGAGCGCCCACGGCGAGCTCGCCGCGTCGAATAGCGCGGCCCTCCAGCGAGAGCGCGCGCTGAAGCGGCGCAGGCAGCGCGAGACCGCGCGAGCCGAGCGGCGCGAACGTTGCGCGGATCGCGTGGTGGAGCGCCCAGCGCGGCGACCGGGCGAGTGTCCGAACGGCGCCCACGCCCCGCCTCCGGCGCGCCCAGTGCACGTCGCGAAGCGTCTCCCCGAGCACCCGACGCAGCAGGGCAACGGGATCGAGCCAACGCTCCCGGTAACCGAAGACCAGCGCCAAAGCGCGGAACTCGTCGAAGTAGCGGCGAGCGAATTCAAGTGGCGGATAAGCGTGGGCGTGGCGCACACGCGCGCGCGGCACATAAGCGAGCGACCAGCCCGCCTCGCGCATCGCCAGAGCAAACGCGCGATCTTCGCCGTATGGGACGTCCGGGAAGCGCAGCTCGCGCCAGCAGTCGCGGCGGTAACAGGCGTTGACGTTGGAGAGGAATGGGTCGTCGAGGGACCCGAGCACAGCTGGTTCGTCGGGCGCCGTCGGGTGCGCGAAGCGGGGGAAGAACTCGTCGAGCTCGCGCGCAACCGGGACCGGGGTGTCCGGCCACGGGAGCTGCGGCCCGAACGCTGCGCCGACCCGTGGATGCCGCGCAAAAGCCGGGCGCCAGCTTGCAAGCCATCCGGGCAGGGGCACGGCGTCCTGGGTGAGAAAGCAGACCAGGTCGGCATCGGTGAGCTCCATCGCGAGGTTGCGCGTGCGCCCATGGCCGAACTCCCGCGGGTCGATCGAGACCACCCGCGCGCCCTGACGCGCCGCGATCTCCGGAGTCCCGTCGCTCGAACCGGAGTCGACCACCAGCACCTCTGCGGGCTCGGGCTCTTCCCGCAGGACGGCCAACGTGCGCTCGAGCCAGCGGGCGGCGTTACGGGTCGGGATCACGACCCCGATCGTTGGCTCACCGGCGCGTGTCATGCGCTGCGCAGACGCCGCACCAGCGAACGCACCGGCCGTGTCACGTCGCGCACCACACGCGCCGCCGCGCGCGCCCGCTCGCCGGCCGGGCGTTCCATCAGCGCGTTCAGGTCGATGTGCCAGCGGTCGAGCCAGTACAACCGCTCTTGGGCCTCACCCAGCGCCTCGTGGACCTTACGCAACTGCTCGACATGCTCGCGTTCGCGACGCTCGAGCAGGGCGCGCAGCTCGCGGTTCTCGGCTTCGAGAGCGGCGATGCGGGCGCGCAGATCGCGCTCCCCCTCGGTCCCCGAGGGGGCCGCGCCGTCACCCGTTTCGGGCGTCGACTGTGCTTGCGTGTGCTCGCTCACCTCGCCCGTACCCCTTGGCTATCACAACCGCTCGGCCGCGGTTCGCGCCTCGCGCGCGAACAGGTAAGTGCCGAGCGCGAGCGTACCGATGAGGATGCCTGCGGGCACCAGCAGGTTCCAGTTCGAGCCGATCGACTCGAACAGGTCGGGTGCCGTTGGGTCGATCATCGCGTGTCTCATCTCCGTAAGCACGCAGGCTATGGGGTTCGCCAACAGCTTGCGTTGGAAGGCCTCCGGTGCGACCGTCAAGACGTAAAGAACCGGGGAACCGTAGAAGAGGACCTGGAGCGCTACTTCCCAGATCGGCTGCACGTCGCGGAAGCGCACGTAGAGGACTGACAGGAGCATTCCGCAACCGAGCGCGAACAGCGCGAGCACCAGGATCAACAGCGGCATCTCAAGCCAGCGCAGCTGCGGTTCGACACCCTGGGCGGCGTAGAAGACGAAGACTGCGAGCAGCGCGAGCAGGAAGTTCAGGAGGCTGCTCGTTACCACGCTCACGGGGATCGCGAGGCGCGGAAAGCGAACCTTGCGAATCAGGCTCTCGCTCTCTAGCAGGCAGGTGACGCAGCGGTTCGTGGCTTCGGCAAAGAAGTTGAACATAACGATCGCCGTCAGCAGGTACACGGGATAGAACTTGATGTCGCCGCCGAAGCGGATGACGTGGGTGAAGATCGCGTAGAGCACGCCGAACAGCAGCAGCGGCCGCATCAGCGACCACAGGTAGCCGAGCACCGAGCCGAAGAAACGCAACTTGAAGTCGTTGACGGCGAGCGTGAAGACCAGCGCGAAGAAGCGGCGCGGGTCGCTGCCGACGATTTCCGGCCGCGGGTCGTAGGCGTACGCGTACATCGCGCGCGCCGGTCCCCCGCGAACCTGCTCAGTGGGCTGCCGGGGGGTTGCTTGCGTAGCTGAGGAGCTCACCTCGACGCAGCCCCTCCGGCCGCTACCGGGGCACCAGCAACCGTCAGTTCGAACGGCGCGTCCCAAACGCCGCCCGAGAAGAAGCGCGAGTGGACGGTCAGGGCAGCAGCGTCCTCGAGGCGGTCGACGAGCTGGTCGCCCCGCACCAGCTCGACCGTGGCGGAGTAAGCGCTCGGCGCCAGCTGGCAGGGGAAGGAGAGCTTCGCCACGAACGGTTCGCCAGCTTCCGCAAGGGCGCCGAGACGTTCGGCGCCGCTGCACTGCGGGGCGCGCGTGTCGAGCACCACGATTGTGTGGCGGACGTCGTTGCGCAGAGTTGCCTTGAGGGCGAGCGCTCCGCCCTCCGGTTCTACCGGGGGCGGATCGATCTCGCAGCAAAGCGAGACCTGACCGCCCTGGTCGGCGTGTGTGGTGCGCCGACCGTCGCCGTTCTCGAACCACACTGCCCGCAGGTGGCGCCCGGGCGGTCCGATCTCGGCGTCGGCGAGCCGCCCGAAGTTGACTTCGTTGTAGCGGCGCGCGACGTCTTCTGCCGGCCCCAGCTCGATGCATCGACCCCCTTCGATCAACATCGCGCGCTCGCAGAAACGAGTAAGGCTCGCCATGTCATGGGTCACGAACAGTACGGTGCGGTTTTCGCGGCGCATGCGGCGGAACTCGGCGAAGCACTTCTGCTGGAAGGCGGCATCGCCGACGGCCAGCACTTCGTCTACCAGGAAGATGTCGGCGTCCACCTGGATCGCGACCGAGAAAGCGAGCCGTACGGCCATCCCCGAGCTGTAGTTCTTGAGCTTCATGTCGACGAAGTCGTGCAGCTCGGCGAAGTCGATGATCGCGTCGAAGCGCCGCCGTGCCTCGCGTCGCGAGAGTCCGAGCATCACGGCGTTGGTGAGGATGTTGTCGCGCGCGGTGAGCTCGTAGTTGAAGCCGACACCGAGCTCGATGAACGGCGCCAGCCGGCCGTAAACACGGATCCGGCCGGAGTCGAGCTGGTAGATGCCGGCGATGCATTTGAGGAGCGTGCTTTTTCCGCTGCCGTTGCGCCCGACGATGCCGAAGAACTCGCCGCGAGCGACGTTCACCGAGATGTCGCGGAGAACGGTTCGGCGCTGAACCTCGCGCGCCTTGAGGGGATGGAGCGCACGCTCCTTGAGGGTCGAGAACTGGTGTCGCGAGACCACGAAGCTCTTCGTGGCACGCTCGATCTCAAGGGCCGGTGCGGACGTTGGATGGTCGCTCATATCTCTGACGGGGCCTCACCGCGGGCTACGAGCCACGGCCGGGCGCGGACGCGGTGAGAGGATAAGGAGCGCGGCATCGTGAGGAGCATCGGTATTGGCGACTGGGAGCTCGTGGCACGACTTGCGCTGGCGGTCGTGCTGTGCGGGCTGGTGGGGCTGGAGCGCGAGGCGCGCGACCAGCCGGCAGGTTTGCGCACGCACATCTTGGTGGGCTTGGGGTCGGCGCTTTTCACGCTCGTCTCGGCCTACGCGTTCCTCGATTTCCGTCGCCCGCTGCCCGGGCCGGGCGGGACCGCGGCGACCTACTACGACCCGACCCGCATCGCCGCCCAAATCGTCGCCGGCATCGGCTTTCTCGGTGCGGGCGCGATCATTCGCCAGGGGATCAGCGTTCGGGGCTTGACGACTGCCGCCGCGCTGTGGATTTCGGCGGCGGTGGGGATGGCGGCAGGTGCCGGCTACTACCTCGGTGCGGTGGCGACGACGCTGCTGGGGCTTGTCGCCTTGGTCGGCTTGCGCGGGCTGCGCGAGCGCTTCGCCGCCGCCGTGCGCCGCGACTTCGTGCTGCTGGAAGTGGTCCTTGCGAGCGCCGCTTCGTTGCATCCGCTGTTGGCGCTACTGGCCGAGCAGGGGATTGAAGTCGAGGGCCTGCGCAGTCGTCGCGAGGACGAGGTGAGCGCGTACGTGCTGGAGTTGCTGGTGCCGCCAGGGGTCGATTTTCCGCGCGCCCTCGAGCAAATCCGTTCGCTCGCCGGCGTGCTCGAGGCAAGCGCCAGCGGCCTGCGGGCACGCGGCTGAAAGCGGGAGAGCCCGCGAGGCGGCGACTGCCACCTGACTTTTTGGCAGCATTCCGCGCACAATGGGACGCGGGGATCGAAGAGTCGTTCGCTGGCGCAACGAGCGGCGGCGCAAGAAGAAGGAGCGGGAGAAGCGGAAGCGGCTCGCGCAGGCCGGCAAAACTCGGCCCGGTCGCCGCTAGTCGATTCGGGGCGGCCGAACCAGGCCCCACAGGGCGCGCACCAAACGCAACAGCCAGCCGTGCTGAGCGAGCCGTTTGCGCAGCGTTTCTACAGCCCGGTGGCGTGGTGTAGCAAGGAGCGCGAGCGCGCGGTCACGCTCCCCTTGCACCTGCTGTAGCTCCTCCTGGCGTCTGGCGAGATCCGAGCGCAGCTGAGCGAGCCTCTCTTGTAGCTCGGCTACCTCCTCTCGGAGCTCCTTGATCGTGGCCTGCATGCTCGCCGCCCCAGAACGCGCGGAGCCGATGTGCCGCGCCGCCAGCCGCGCGTTCTCGCGCCAGAGGCGGCGATTAGAGAGCTCGATTGCTCGGATGTAACGGTTGTAGGTAGGAGCCACGCTGAAGCGCAGGCGAGCTCGGGCGGCCTCTACCGCCTCACGATCCCACCCCACGAGCCCGAGGAAGTGATTTGCATACTCCGGCTCCCCATGCTCCGCTAGACGCATCTCGGCCTGGATTTGATCGCGTGGCAGCTCATCCGGCGACTCGACGATTACCGAACCCTCGGCGTGAAACTGAAAGAGCGCGATACGTGGCTCGGGGAATGCCGCAAGCAGCTTCTGGAACGCGTAGTAGTCGAAGTCCGTGACGTGGTAAGGATTGTCTTCTTCGAACGTCCTGCTGTTCGGGACCGAGAAGATGAGTGCGGTTCCAGTCTCAGCCCGGGTTGCCAGTCGCGAGACCACCGCATCGAGCTGTGCGAGGTGTTCGAGCACCTCGAAGCAGACGATGACGTCGACGGAGCCGCCAATTCCGCGGTCAAGCGCATGGAGCGCATCGACTGCCGCGAACTCGACGTTAGAGACCGCCGAGAACGCGTCGCGGGCGGCCCCGATCGCGGCCTCATCGATGTCTACGCCAACCACCTCGCGAGCACTACGGGCAAGGATCGCACTGCCATAGCCGGTTCCGCAGCCGAGATCGAGCACCTTTTTACCGGCACACAGCGATGCGGCGAGTTCGTAGCGAAGGACGTGCTCGCTCGCGATAAGCGAGTCCGACGCGACCGTTTCGAGACTCAAGCGTTCCTGCACGTCCAACTGCTTTGCCCCTCCTTTCGGCGTGCCGCCAGCTCTCCGTGGAGACGCGCCATCCGCCGTTCACTTACCGAGCGGAGCATCGAGTCGCCGCGCACCCGGTACCGGAAGAGCCGCTCAGGAATAACGCATCCATAGAGACCGGCCTCGGCGAAGCGTGCGTAGAGGTCCCAGTCTTCGTACGACACAAGATCTTCTGTGTACTGGAAGCCGCGATGAAAGATCGCTGTCGGCATCAGGGCGGTTGCGGGGCCGGCAACGTTGCCGTGAAGCAGCAACTCGCGGGCCTCATTCCCTAATGGCTGGTAGCCGTTGCCGAGCGGCTCTCCGCTGTCGTCGACGTAAAGGGACCATGTCGTTACGTAACAGAGGCTGGGGTCGCCGCACAAGGCTTCGAGTGTCCGCTCAACGAACCGCGGCTCCAGCACATCATCGGCGTCTAATGGTACGATGTACCGGCCTCGGGCGTGCGCGATGCCCGCATTGCGGGCCGCTCCTAGACCTTGGTTGTGCTGCGTGAACACACGCACTCCGTAACGCGTTACGAGGAGATCGAGAATGCGCGCCTCAGGTTCAAAGCTCCCGTCGTTAACTACGATTACTTCGATGCGCTCATGGGTCTGCCTGACAGCAGATTGGACCGCCTCCTCAACGTACTTATGCATCCGAAAGTAAGGGATTACGATCGAGACGAGCGGCGTAGCACGAGGTGTGCTTAGTCTCAGCCGGGACTCCCTGCCACCGTTGTAAGTGTACGGCGTGCTGCGTGGTATGTAACGCGCCTTTGCCCGATCTCTGAAGGAGCGAAGTAGTGAATCGTAACCTGCTCTCACAAGCTTTGGGTCTGCCAGGCGGTTGAAGGCCCGCCTAGGCCGCTTCTCCGCGATCTTGGTGCGAACGATTTGTGGGTTCCTGACCAGTTCCTCAGCCGCGTCGGCCAGGGCGCTCGCGCCGGTGCTGCGAGCGAGCCACCCTGCGTCTTCGCTGCGGACCATCTCGGTAAGCCCGCCCACTGGCGTTGCGAGGACCGGCCGGTTGCACGCGAACGCCTCGAGTACCACGGTTGGCCAGTTCTCCCAGAGAGAAGGACAAACCACGACATCGTGCTTTGCCAATAACTCCGCGAGCTTCGTGCGGGGAACGCCGCTCTCGAAGCGGATGCGGGGATCCCCGGCCGCAACGGTTTCGAGTTGGACACGGAGAGAGGCTCCGAGCGGGCCAGTTTCGGTGTCGCCACCGACCAGCGTTAGTTCCCAGGACCGCTCCGCCAGCGAGAGGAATGCCTCCACGAGGTCCTCGACCCCTTTTCGCCGTTCTAAGCGGCCCATGTAGAGAAATCGCAAGGGCCGTAGCGGCCTGGGATCGTCCGGCCCCTGAGAAGCTTGCTGGAAGATCTCGGGATCGGGAAGTGCGTGTCTGATACGCAAGGCGGGTGCCAGCTGATTTCCGCCGTAGTAGCGCTGGTAGCTTGCCAACACGTCGCCCCCAGCCCAAAGTAACGCGTCGGCGTGGCTCAGGCAGTACCGTTCCGCTGCGAGTACTGTTGCCGTCTCGAAATCTTGAGGAAGGTGGCCCTCGAGCACCGCACATAGTTCAGCGGTCGTGTAGATGCGCGTCGCGACAGCGGTGTTACGCAACCAGGGGTCCTGAGCGCGTTTCGCCTGAACCGTGACCAGACCCTCCGCAAGGTAGTCGGGGAACTCGATTAAGTCGGGGCCACGGCGCGGAAAGAGCTCGCGCAAGCACTCAAAAACACCAGCGCTGTAGGCGTGCATGTGATTGTAGTACTCACCCCGTTGCTCGGGTTCTGTTACAAACGCAACCTGCACACCTTGAAGCCACCGCGGTAGCGAGCCCCGGCAGCGCTCGAAGCGCTCGCGATGCGCCGCCGTGGTAACAACTGTCAGGTCGCAGGCATCGGCCAGCGCCGCCAAAGTTCCCGCGACTTGGACCCCAATACCCGCGCCCCAAAATGGGTAGAGCTCGCGCGTGACGAAGCAGACGCTAGGACGCATAACGATCAGCCAGGAATCTAGAAGGAGCCACGTACTTTACCTTACCTTACCTTACCTTACCTTACCTTACGTCTTCAGGGCCTTCCTCACCACAACGGCGTAACCAGCGTAACTAGAGCCCATCAACGGTAACTAGCGACCATCTCCTCATACCGCCCGTGCGCCGGCGATGCCCCGCGCTGAGCGGAGCTTGTCGACTGGCCCGGCTCCCTGCTCGACCGGGGCTGCGCGCCTTCTTCCCACGGCGGCTAATACGCCTGTCGCTAACGCCAAAAACGAGAACAGCAACACCGGAAATCCATAGCGGTACGCAGAAACAGGTGCCATCACCAGCAGGCCAAAACTATAACCGATCGCGCTGGCCACGAAGAGCGTGCCTGCGAAGTACACGCGTTCGAGGGTGCGTCTGCGCAATACTGCGAGCAGGGCGATTGCACCGACTATCCACAGCATCGGTCTGTAGATCACCGAACCATTGTTTCGCTCGTCGGCAAAAGCACCGAGATACGTTCGCAGAACGCGGTTAGCGCCGTGAAAATGCAGCGCAAGACCGAGATTATTGGGGTCGATACCAGGATGTGTTACCCACACCGGTCGTTGACTGACGCCGAGCAGGGACAGAAGGAGTCGAGTACGCACTCGAACGTAGCTTACCGGTCTGTGGAGGATCTCGGAGCGCCATCGGGCCGCGAGCTCGGACACGTCGCGTGAAGAGAGGGGAGCGGGATAAGGCGCATCCGGACCAAACAGCAGTGCACGAGGTGACTCGGGCACCCACTTAGCGCGTAGTTCACCCACCGTTCGCATGCGCGGGCGTGGCGGGAGCAATAGGGTGTTCGCGCGATCGGAGAGGGCGGCTAGATCGTATACGTAAAGAGCCTGTTCGGGATGAAGACGGCTAATCGGTAACAAGCGCTTGGCCCCCTCAGTAACGGCGAGGGCGAGGATCGCCGACAGTAGTCCGGCGGCGCCTGCTATCCCAAGGCGGATCACACTTCGGTGGGAGCCGCTACGGCGCAAGGCCAGAAACGAGTACGCGGTGACGACGGTAGCGATAACAGGGAAAGCATTCTGGCGTGCAGCTTGGGCGAGCAGCAAGCACGCGGCGGCGATTAGAAGCGCGAGCATTTGACGCCGGCTGCTCCGGCGAGAGGGGTGCGCAGAGTGCGCAAGAGCGGCGACTGCGGCGGTCATGAATACTGCAAACCACGTGTCGCGACTCAGAAAGATCAGCATACTGAGTATTGGAGGACAGATGAGCGTAGCGCCGGTCGCAAGTGCGGCAATTAGGGTTGGGCAGGCCAGTCGGAACAATGCAAAAACGGCGGTGCTAAACAACATCAGCTGCGCCGTTAAGATCCAACCGGGCCCGACCCCGAGTGTGTAGAAGGGGTGCCAAAGCGCTGCAAGCAAGGGTGCCAGCCAATCTGTGTAACGACCGCTTTCAGCCTGGGTGTGATGATCGCGAGGCTGTCGTTTGACATGTGGCCGGGCCATGCTGCGTACACAGCGAGCGCTGCGGGAAGCGCGATCGGCAGAACAACAACCAGGCGTCGTGCCAGGCCCTGCGGTGTTGGTAGGCGCAAGGGGCGAGAGGAACGGTCCCCTTCCTCTGGCACGCGTGCGCGGGGTCGCTGACGCCCGGTCCCGAGAGGGGTATTGGGGCGAGGCGGTGACACTGTACCCGGGATCCTAAGGGCAATCGTAAGTCCCGTTGCTAGGGGGCTGAGCTCGGATTGAGATATGTCCCGGAAGGTCGGGCGTTCCGCCGATCAGCAGTCCGCGATTTGGGCGATCCTCGTGAGAACGCTGGGCACGGTCGATCGGAAAGGGCGGTTGGACCGCCGGACGGTACGTCCTCGTGTCTACTGTTGGCTCGTTGCGATGAGTGTCGTGCGGCTCAGTGTCCTCGACCAGTCACCGATCTCTGAAGGCTCCGATCCGGCCGAGGCGCTGCGCAACTCGGTAGACCTCGCAAGGCGCTGTGACGAGCTCGGCTACCACCGCTACTGGGTTGCCGAGCACCACGCAACGCCAGCCCTCGCCTGCGCCAGCCCCGAAGCGCTGATCGGTCCGATTGCCCAGGCGACCACTGGCATCCGAGTCGGCAGCGGCGGCGTGATGCTCCCGCACTACAGTCCCCTCAAGGTCGCCGAAACCTTCAGCACCTTCGCCGGCCTCTTCCCAGGACGCATCGACCTCGGCATCGGTCGCGCCCCCGGCACCGACGCGATCACTGCCTACGCCCTCCAACGCGACCGCCGCCAGCCCGCGCCCGACGACTTCCCCGAGCAGCTCGCCGAGCTCCTCGGCTACCTGCGCGACGGGCTGCCCGCCGACCACCCCTTCACCCGCTACGCCAGCTTGCTACCCGGTCTCCCTGAGCGCCCCGAAGTGTGGCTGCTCGGCTCCTCGCCCCAAAGCGCCGTGTGGGCCGCCGATCTCGGCCTGCCGTACGCCTTCGCCGACTTCATCAACCCACACGGCGCAGCGATCGTCGCCGACTACCGGCTCCGCTGCGCGCAGGGCGGCATCGAACCACGGGTAGCCGTAGGCGTACTCACCCTCTGCGCCGAAACCGACGAGGAGGCGGAGCGACTAGCCGCCCCCGCCCGCATGCTCGGCTCGCTACTGCGCCGCGGACAGCTGATACCGGTCCCCACCGTCGAGCGTGCGCTCGCCTACCTAGCCGGTCGTCCCCGCCGCCCCGGCGCCAGCGGGCGGCGGGCGATCGTCGGGTCACCAGGAACCGTCAGGCGAGGACTAGAGGAGGTCGCGCGTGAGTACCGCGCCGACGAGTTGATCCTGCTCACCATCTGTCATGACCACGCCGATCGCGTCCGCTCTTACGAGCTGATCGCCGCAGCGTTCGCCCTCACCGAGGGCGCACGAACAACGATCGACGGCGAGCTGACGCACGCCCGCGCCAGCCGGCGCTAACCGCGCAGCCCGCTAGCCGCAGCCCGTGTTGTTGCCGCAGCTCGAGCAGGTGTAGCAGGCGCCGGTGCGCTGCATGATCCCGCCGCACTCGCGGCACGCCGGCCCGAGATCCAGTCCTTGCAGCCTCGCCGGTACCGTCGGGGGCTCGTCGGTGAGCGCTGTCGCCGCCGGTACCGCACCGGCGCCCTCGCGCCCGCGGGTACCGGTGGTCGCCGCACCGTCGCGCCGATCCGCCCCGCCGTTGGCGCCGTTCGCGCCGTTGCCGGAACCGTCACCCGTCGCCTCCAGTGCCGGCCCCGCCGTGTCGCCGCGCAAAAGCGCTTCCTGGCGTGCCTTGCGCGCCCGCACCTCGGGCGTCAAGATGCCGAGCTCCTCTTGGATATCCGCATCGAGGAAGCGCGAGGCGAGCCAGCGCATGATGTAGTCGGGCAGCGACTTCGCGAAGGGGATCTCGGGGTTCGTGGTGATCCCCTCGGGATCGAAGCGCATGTAGCTGAACTTGCGCACCAGCGTCTCGAGCGGCACGCCGTATTGGAGCGCGATCGAGATCGCCGTCGCGAACGCGTTCATCATGCCGCGCAGCGTCGAGCCTTCCTTACCGATATCGGTCAGGAAGATCTCGCCGACCGTGCCGTCCTCGTACATGCCGGCGGTGATGTAGCCCTCGTGGCCGGCGATCGAGAACTTGTGCGTGATCGACTGCCGCTCGCGCGGCATCCGCCGCCGCACCGGGCGCCACTCCTGCTGCTCAGCGGCACCGCCCGCCGACTTGTTGGCGGCATCCTCCCGTGAGCTCTTGTTGGTGCGCAGAGCCTGTGCCGTCTTCGAGCCGTCGCGGTAGATCGCCAGTGCCTTCAGGCCAAGTTTCCAGCCCTCGATGTAGAGGCGTTCGATCTCCTCGACCGTCGTCTGCTCGGGCAGGTTCACGGTCTTCGAGATGGCGCCGGAAAGGAATGGCTGGGCCGCCGCCATCATCTTCAAGTGACCCTCCGGCGAGATCGCGCGCTCGCCGACCGCCACGTCGAACACCGGCAGGTGCTCCTCGCGCAGGCCTGGCGCCCCGACGATCGTGCCGTGCTCGTGCAGGTAAGCCTCGATCTGCTCGATCTGGTGGTCCGAGTAGCCGAGCGTACGGAGCGCCAGCGGCACCGTGCGGTTGACGATCGTCATCCGCCCGCCACCGACCAGCTCCTTCACCTTCACGAGCGAGAAGTCCGGCTCGATCCCGGTCGTGTCGCAATCCATCAGGAAGGAGATCGTTCCGGTCGGCGCCAGCACCGTCGCTTGGGCGTTGCGGTAGCCGTGCCGCTCGCCGGCCTCGACCGCGTCCTCCCAGGTTGCACGCGCCGCCTCGAGGAGCTCGCGGTCCGGGCAGTGGCGATCAGGGATCGCGTACGCGGCCGCCAGGTGCTTGCGCATCACCCGCAGGTGCGGCTCGCGGTTTTCCGCGAAACGCTCGTACGGCCCGAGCGCCGCTGCCACCTCGGCCGAGGTGCGGTAGGCACGCCCAGTCATCAGCGCCGTGATCGCCGCGCACAACGCTCGACCCTCGTCGGAGTCGTAGGGCAGCGCGTTGGCCATCAAAAGCGCGCCGAGGTTGGCGTAGCCGAGCCCGAGCTGGCGGAAGGCGCGGGCGTTGCGTGCGATCTCCTCGGTCGGGTAGCTCGACGGCGTGACGATGATCTCCTGCGCGAGGATCATCACGTCGACGACGTGCTCGAAGGCCTCGACGTCGAACGAGCCGTCCTCGCGGCGGAACTTCAGAAGGTTGATCGACGCGAGGTTGCACGCCGAGTCGTCGACGTGCATGTACTCGGAGCACGGGTTGGAGGCGTTGATGCGCCCCGAGTTTGGGCAGGTGTGCCAGTCGTTGATCGTGGTGTCGTACTGGATGCCAGGGTCAGCGCAGCGCCAAGCGGCCTCCGCCATCTCGCGCAGCAGCTGGCGCGCGTCGACGCGCTCGATCACCTCACCGGTGGTGCGCGCCGTCAGCTCCCACAGCTCGCCGCGCTCGACGCGACGCATGAACTCGTCGCTGACACGCACCGAGTTGTTGGCGTTCTGGTACTGGATCGACGCGAAGTCCTCGCCGTCGATCGACATGTCGAAACCGGCATCGCGAAGCACGCGCGCCTTCTCTTCCTCGCGCGCCTTGCACCAAATGAACTCGCGAATGTCGGGATGGTCGACGTCGAGCACCACCATCTTGGCGGCCCGGCGCGTCTTGCCTCCCGACTTGATCGTCCCCGCCCAAGCGTCGGCACCGCGCATGAACGACACCGGCCCGCTCGCGTAGCCGCCCTTCGAGAGCTGCTCCTTGGAGCTGCGGATGCGCGAGAGGTTGATCCCCGAACCGGATCCACCGCGGAAGATCAAGCCTTCCTTGGTGTTCCACTCGAGGATCGACTCCATCGTGTCCTCGACCGAGAGGATGAAGCAGGCCGAGCACTGCGGGTGTTCCTCGAAGCCGACGTTGAACCAGACCGGCGAGTTGAACGCCGCCATCTGGTGCAGGAGGATGTGCGTGAGCTCAGCCTCAAAGGCCTCGGCGTCCTCCTCGCTCGCGAAGTATCCGAGCTCCCGCCCCCAGCGCGCGATCGTTCCGGCCACGCGGCCGATCATCTGCTTGACCGAGCGCTCGCGTTCGGGCGAGTCGAGGCGCCCGCGGAAGTACTTCTGGGCGACGATATTCGTCGCGTTCTGCGACCAGAACTTCGGGAACTCAACTCCTTCTTGACGGAACGCCGGGTTCTTGGGATCGCCGATCACCGCGTCCCGCAGCTCCCACTCGACGCAGTCGAAGGGGTGGATGCCCGGCTGCGTGAAGCGCCGCTCGATCGCAAGCCCCCGACCGGTGCTGCGGACCGATAGACGTGTGGCGCTGCTGCTGCTGCGGGACATCTCCTTCACCCCTCCTGGCTGAAGCTAGTGTGGCATCTGAACGGAACCGGGACGACCATCCTGGCGCGCCCGGCGGACGTACCAAGCTGCCCGCTCGGCGACCGGCGCTGGTGCCCGCTCAGGCCGCCGCTTTAACGGCGGACAGGGTCTTCTCGAGACCTTCGGCGAGCGTCGTGCGCGCCTGCCACCCGAGTTCGCGTGCGGCGCGAGAGGAGTCGAGAGCGATGTGGCGGACTTCGCCCAGCCGCGGCGGCGCATACTCCGGCTCGAAGGGCGCGTGCGCGTGTGGCGCGAGCGCCTTGATCAGCTCGAGCACACTGGTCTCGACACCCGTGCCGATGTTGAACGCACCGGTTGCCTCGCAGTTTGCCGCGAGCAGGTTGGCCTCGACGACGTCGCCGACGTAGACGTAGTCGCGCGTCTGGTGTCCGTCGCCGTAGACCGTCGGCCGCTCGCCGGCAACCAGCCGACCACAGAAGATCGCGATCACCCCCGCCTCGCCGAGGGGGTCCTGTCGGGGGCCGTAGACGTTGCCGTAGCGCAGCGAGATCGTCGAGAGCCCGTGCAGGCGACGGAAGAGCTCGCAGTAGCCCTCGGCTGCAAACTTCGACTGACCGTAGGGGGCCTCGGGCGCCACCGGGTGATTCTCGGGGGCTGGCAAGATCTGGCCCTCGCCGTAGATCGCGCCACCGGTCGAGCTGTTGACGACCCGACGGGCTCCCGTCGCGCGTGCCGCCTCGAGAACATTGATCGTTCCCTCGACGTTCACCCGCGCGTCGTACGCCGGATCGGCAGTCGACTTGCGCACGTCGATCTGCGCTGCCAGGTGAAAGACAACCTCGGGTCGCGCTTCTTCGAACGCCTCCAGCAGCGCCTGGCGATCGCAGATGTCGAGTTCGACCAAGCGCGCACCGCGCGCGAGCGCGCCTGCGAGGTTTGAGCGGCGACCGGTCGAGAGGTTGTCGATCGCGACGACCTCGTGCCCCTCTTCAAGTAGGGCGTCGACGAGGTTCGACCCAATGAAACCGGCGCCGCCGGTGACCACTGCGCGCATCGCCCGGTCATGCTACCCGCGGTGGGCCGGTCGGCGCTGGTACGTTGGCGTCGGTGAGCGGCCTCTTCGTCACCTTCGAAGGTCTTGATCGCTCCGGCAAAACAACCCAAGCGCGGATGCTCGCGGAAGCGCTTGGCGAGAGGGCGCTTTTGGTGCGCGAGCCAGGTGGCACCGAGCTCGGCGAGCGGCTACGCGAGTTACTCAAAGACGAGCGCGTCGCGATCGAACCCCCGGTCGAGGCGCTTCTGTTCGCTGCCGCACGCGGTCAACTGGCGGCCGAGGTAATCCGACCGGCGCTCGCGAATGGGCGGGTGGTGGTCTGCGATCGCTTCCTCGACTCCTCGCTCGCCTACCAGGGCGCGGCGCGGGGCCTTGGGATCGAGGCGGTGGAAGCGATCAACGACTTCGCTCTAGACGGGCTTCGTCCCGATCTCACCTTCCTGCTCGAGATCGACCCCGCCGCGGCGGCCCAGCGCGACGGCACGAGCGACCGTTTCGAAGCTGCCGGCAGTGACTTCCAGCAGGCTGTCGCGGCCGCCTACCGTGCGCTCGCCGAACGTTTCCCCGAACGCTACGTCCGGCTCGACGCGACGTTGCCGGTAACCGAGTTGCATGGCCTTATCTACGCGCGCGTGCGCGCTGCGTTGGCCGCCGGCGCGGGGTCGCGACGGGAGGCGCTGGCGTGAGCGCTGCCGCAAGCTCCGGTGCGGCACCGCTCGCAGCGAGCGCTGAGCAGACAACCCGCACAGGCGGCTTGGCCCGGGAGCATCCAGGCCTGCCGACCGCGGTGAACACGTTGCTCGCCGAGCAACCCCACGCCCGCACGGTGCTCGCCCACGACCTACGAGCAGGACCGCTCCACGCCTACTTGTTCCACGGGCCCGAGGGCACCGGCAAGCGCGAGTGCGCACGCTGGTTCGCGGCCGAGATCCTGGCGCTGGGTGCGAACGATCCCGAGCGGGCGCGGCGCGCTGCTCTAGCCGGAACCCACCCCGACCTCGTGTGGGTGGTGCCGACCGGTGCGCACGGTATGCGCGTCGAAGACGTGGACGGCCCGGTGGTCGCTGCGGTCTCCCAAACACCGCTCGCTGGGTCGCGGCGGGTGTTCGTGATCGAGCGCGCGGAGGCGATGAGCGGAGACGTCGCCAACCGCCTCTTGAAGACTCTCGAGGAACCACCTGCCTACGCCCACCTGATCCTCGTTAGTGATCAGCTCGGCCGCGTCCTGGAAACGGTCGTCTCACGCTGCCGCACGGTGCGCTTCGATCCGCTTCCGGCGGCCTCGATCGAGGGACGCTTGCGCGCCGAGGGCGTGGATCCCGAGCGAGCAAGACAGAGCGCACGGCTCGCCCTTGGCAGTTTGGCGCGGGCGCGCCGGCTGGCGTCGGCGGATGGGCAGGAGCTGCTCGAGCTGGCGCGGAAGATCGTCGACGCGTGGCTTCGGGGAGACGTCGGCGCGGAGTTGCAGAGCGAGCTCCTGGCGCGTGCGCGGGGCGCCGGCGAGCGCGCGGCGCAGCGCGCCAAGCAAAAGTTCGAAGCCCTGATCGAAGGTGCTGGCCGCGGCCGTCGGAGCCTCGAACGAGAACTCGATGAGCTCGCCCGCCGCGAGGTCCGAAGGGAGCAGAACGCGACCATTTCGTTGGCATTGCTGCTCTGCGAACTGGTGCTGCGCGAGCGGCTGTTCTCCGCACTGCCCGCGAGCGCAGGGGCCGCTGGCGAGGGAGCCGGAGCCGCGACGGCGGGAGCGGGCTTCCCGGCTGCGGCGCGCTCGCTGGTGGGCGTGCTCGACAGGATCGAGCGCGCGCGGCTCGCCTTGCGACTGAACCCCAGCCAGGAGCTGCTACTCGAGGCGCTCTCGATCGAGTGCGCAGGTGACCTCGCGCGCGAGCTCGGCGACTGAGCTCGTGGCAACGGCGCCCGCACGCCACTCCAGAACGAGGCTGGCACGCAAGGAAGAGGTCACGCGACCGGGCGGCACGCTCGCACGCACCGCCAACAGCTGGCCGTCGCGGCCAACGAAGGCTGCACCGATCGGAAACCGCATCCCGAAAGTGTGGATGCTCCTGCATCGCTGCAGAGCGATCACGACGTCGACCGGCAAGCTTGCGAGCCCGGCGAGCCCCAAGAGGCGCGCACATATCGTCTCCGCCACTACGACCCTCAAGTCGTGCACTGCGATGGTGCGCAGTCCGCGGAACCTTCGCGGCAAGGGCGGTCGTGCTACGTACACGTTGTTAAAGAAGCCCCTGCGCTACCGATCTCGCCCCCGCGCGAGAACGGCTCCCACCCGGGGCTAGACTGCGCCAGCGGTGCCGCCGTAGCTCAGTGGCCAGAGCACGCGCCTCGTAAGCGCGGGGTCGTGGGTTCGAATCCCACCGGCGGCTTCGCAGGCGGGCAAAGCGGAACGGAGAGCCGAGTTGTCCTACTTCCAGCGCGTTCGTATGTACTCGCTCGCCGAGCTGACGGTCTTCGCGGCGTTGCTCGTGGTGTGGCTGGGATCGCTCTCCGAGCGCTGGGAAGCGATCCTCGGCTGGACCCACGGCATCGGCTGGATCGGCCTGTGCTTGGCCGTCGCGCACGGTTGCCGACGCGGCCTGTTCCCCTGGTGGTTGCTGGGCGCGACGGTCTCGCCGCTCGGCCCAGTTGGCAGCACGATCGGCTTCGAGCTGTTGGCGCGGAGCGCACAACGGAGATCGCTCGACGCCTCTTGACGTGATCCGCGCCGGTGCCGCTCAATCTCCCCAACACGCTGACGATCATCCGCATCCTGTTGGTGCCGGTGTTGGTCGTGGTGTTGGCGCTTGAGGCGCACGGTGGCTCACTGATCGCAGCCGCCGTATTCGCCCTTGCCGCTCTGACCGACGGTCTCGACGGGTGGATCGCGCGGTCGCGCCATGCCGTCACGACCTTCGGCAAGGTGATGGACCCGGTGGCCGACAAGCTGCTCGTCGCCGCCGCGCTGCTGGCCCTAGTGGGGCTCGGTCGGCTGGAGGCATGGGTCGCGATGGTCGTGATCGCACGCGAGTTCGCGGTCTCGGCGCTACGCGTCGCAGCAGGCCAGCAGGGGATCGTGATCCCCGCGAGCCTTCTGGGCAAGCTCAAGACGATTGTGCAGGTCGCCGCGGTGACTGCGCTGATCGCGGCCCCCGATCCGCAGGCAGTGATCGTCCGGGTGCTGGTCTGGGCGATGGTTGCGGTTACCGTCCTCTCCGGCGTCGACTACTTCGTCAACTTCCGTCGCCGCCTAGAACTCGGCGTCGGTGACCGGCGAAGACCGGGGTAACTGGTCGCTGGGGCCGGTTTGTGGGGGTCGGCGGACGCGCTCCGTGGGGCCGCGCAGTGATCGCTCAAGGCGTCGGGAGCGAGCGGGCGAGGCGGGCCCGCAGCTCCGCCAGCGAACTGCCGTGGTCTTCCAAGGCATCTGCCATCGCCGGCCCGTAGATCGCGATCAGCGCCTCGAGCACGTCCGCGGTGTCGGCACAATCCCCGCCGCGCCGGTTCGCTGAGGCGACCGAGCGGGCGACGACCTCGTCGACCACCCGCGGACCGAGACCAGGGGCTCCCGTTCGCTGCGCCAAGGTCAGCGGGGCATCGGCAGCGAGCCGCCGCTCGCCGACGCCGAGCGCCTGCAACGCCTGGCCAGCGCGTCCGTGCAGGCGCAGCGCGCGCAACCAGCGGTCGACCTCCTCGCTTACGTCGCGAGCGAACGGGAGAGCAGTCGCCACGATCGCGATACAGAGCGCCGCGTCTTGGGTCAAGGCCGGGCGGCCGTCGCTGTGCTCATTGCGAGCGAGCTCGTCGCGCAGTTCCATTGCGCGTTGCATCGGTCGGCTCGTCGGCAACCTTGAGCGCCTGCGCTGCGAGCGCGCGGCGCACAGCTCACTGCGGCAGGGTCTCGCGCGCCTCCAGCCACTCCCGCATCGTCACGTGGTGCAGCACGTGACCGCCACCCGCGAGCTCCCGTCGCAGTTCGCCGACCAGCCCCGAACGCTCGGCGACGACGTTGTGGCGGTGGATCGTTTCGAGGTTCTCTTGGCGGGCATGGATGAAACAGTCGTCCCCGAGATGGCCGTAGCGCTCCACCGCCTGCCGCACCATCTCGCGCACGCAGTCCTCGACGAAGCGCGGCGTACGGTGGGCGCGTTCGACCACCAACGCTTCATCCGGGCGTTTCATCAGCTCGTAGATCTCCGAGCTCATCGAGCTCTCGACGATCGCCAGCAGGTCGGTCGCCTCCACACCCTCTGCACAGCTCTCGGTGGCGCCGATGTGGAGGGTGCCGATCCCCCGCTGGTTGTGCGTCGCGACGGGCACTTCGCGCAAAACCGCTGCCGCCTCGTGCGCTGCGATCCCCGCTTGCTCGAGGCGCCGTAGGGCGCGGTCCAGCACAAGCTCCTGAGCGCAGGGACAGGCAGTCATGCCCTGCGCCTGCACACCGACTATCCGCCGGGTGCCGCGCTCGGACGCCACGGCGACGCCGAACATCGTGTAGATCTCCTGCGTGGGTACGCCGGAAGCGGGCGCAGGCCGCGAGATCGGATAGCGGGCGGCGATTCGTGCTTCCGCTCGCAGGCCGCGTTGCCGCTCCCGCACGCGCTCGGCAATGTGCGCGGCGAGCGTCTCGGCCTTGAACGCTTCGCCCAGCACGACCTCGTCGATCGCCTCGTTGACGACCTCCTCGAACCGCGACATGTGCGCGCCTTTTTGGTCGGGCGGCAGGTCGACGAAGCACTCCAGCTGGGCGTAGTAGAGCTGCTCGTCGCCATCGCTTCTTACGCGCAAAACCTTCTCCACGCCGGTCACGCCGACACGCGTCAGGCTGACGGTGGAAAGCGGACGCCGCGCCTGCACGTCCGGTACCTCGATGGCGCGCAGCTCGCCCATTGCCGCCGGAAGATATCGGGCGGCGACTACCGGTCGGCCGCGTAAGCGCCGCGTGCTTCCGCCGGCGTGGGTATATTCCCGCTCGGCCCGACGCCCGCCCCCGGTCGGGCGCGGCTCCTCGCGACTCGTGTCGCGACGCCCCGGAGTGGGGCTTCCAGAGGGAATTCGTAGGAGTGAGCGGTAACCCTCCGCGGAGGGAAGACCTATGGGCGTCTCGAAGGAGCGAGGGTTGGAGGACACGAACGTCGCAGTCGCGTTGCTCGACGAGCACGACCAGCTGGCGGCACCGGGCGAAGCGCTCGCTCGGCTCACAGCTGAAGCACGGGAGCGCGGGTACGTAACGGCCGAGGAAGTCGCGGCCTGCGTGGAGGAGCTCGACCTCGACAGCGACTCTCTACGCGAGCTGCTGGGGCAGCTGCAGGAGGCCGGTGTCGAGGTCGTCGCTACTGACGATCGGCTCGACGAACAGGGAGCCTTAGGCGGGGCCGCCGACTCGCTCTCCGAGGAAACCGCACAGCGCCTCGGTTTGCCCGCTCCGGAAGCCGAAGAGACAAGCCTCGACTCGCTGCGGCTCTACCTGCGTTCGATCGGTCGCGTCGACCTGCTCACGGCCGAGCAAGAGGTCGAGCTCGCCAAGCGCATCGAGCGGGGCGACATGGCCGCCAAGCAGCACATGATCGAGGCCAACCTGCGCCTCGTCGTGTCGATCGCGAAGGGCTATCTCGGCCGGGGCTTGTCGTTCCTCGACCTCATCCAGGAGGGCTCGCTGGGGCTGATTCGGGCGGTAGAAAAGTTCGACTGGCGGCGCGGTTACAAGTTCTCGACCTACGCGACCTGGTGGATCCGTCAGGCGGTGACGCGTGCGATCGCCGACAAGGCGCGGACGATCCGCATCCCCGTCCACATGGTCGAAAAGATGAACAAGGTGAGCCAGGTCGAGCGGCAGCTTGTGCAGGAGCACGGGCGCGAGCCCACGCCCGAGGAGATCGCTGCCGAGCTGGGCTGGGAGGTAGCCGACGTACGGGAGATTTTGCGCGTTGCGCAGGCCCCGGTCTCGCTCGACAAGCCGGTCGGCGAGGAGGAGGACTCGCAGCTCGGCGACTTCGTCGAGGACGAGGATGCGGAGTCGCCGTTCGAAGAGGTTTCGCAAGCGATCCGTCGGGAAAGCGTGTGGCGTGCGCTGGCTGCGCTGCCACCCCGCGAGCGCGAGGTGTTGGAGCTGCGTTACGGGTTGCGCGGTAACCGCTCGCTGACGCTCGAAGAGGTCGGTCGCGCCTTCGGCGTCACGCGCGAGCGCATCCGCCAAATCGAGAACAACACCTTGCGCAAGCTCCAACAACTGCCCGAGGCGCAGGCGCTCCGCGACGCCGTCTAGCCGGCGCGAGCAACTCGTCTCGAAGGTGGCGGGGGACGTCCCGCGTTGCCACGCGATCCCTAGAATCGTCCGGCGCCACCGCGGGGGGGTGCCCGAGCGGTCAAAGGGACCAGACTGTAAATCTGGCGGCGTATGCCTACGCAGGTTCGAATCCTGCCCCCCCCACTCGCGCCGGCTGCGCGCACGCCAGTAGCTCCACTCGCGCCGACGGCGAGTACGCGAGCAGCCGGGGGCCGCTTCAAGCCCTAGTGGCGCGCATACCCGAGGGACACCTGCGCCCTTAGTACGCCCGCGCACTCCAGGCTGCGACGCAGGGCGCGGCACATCGAACCACCACACGTAACAGGCGACAAATCGGCGAAACCGCCGAGAGCCGCCGCCCGGACTCGAACCGGGGACCCCTTCCTTACCATGGAAGTGCTCTACCGACTGAGCTACGGCGGCAGGGAGCGCCAGCGTACTACGCGCTCGGGCGCGTCTCGCCGATAGTAGAGCGCCGAGCTCGCAGCGGCGCGCCGGCGATCCGGATCGGCAGCGTCGCTAGACTGCGGCGGGTCGCCGGGGCCAGCTTTCCGCTGTGCCCGCAATCGACCAGTCACCGACGCCTCTGGAGAGATGGCCCGCGGAGAAGTACGCATAGCGGTCACGCTCGCTTGCCAAGAGTGCAAGCGCCGCAACTATCAGACCGAGAAAAACAAGCGCAACGATCCCGATCGGATCGAGCTGCGGAAGTACTGCCGCTGGTGCGGACGCCACACGCTCCACAAGGAGACGCGGTGACCGCGTCGGCACGCCCCTAGCCCGTGGCCGGTCGCCGTGAACGGGCGGAGGCTCGCCGGGCTGCGCGACGAGCCCGCGAGCTGGGCTTGCAGGGCGAAGCTCCGGACGCCTTGTCCGAAGGCGTTTCCGAGCTAACCGCGAGCTCCCCGAAGGCCCCGCGTCGTCGATCCGAAGCAGAGGTCGAGACCGACCACTCGACCGGGCGCGAGGCGCCCCAGGGCTTCCGCGTCCTACAATTCCTGCGCGAGGTCCGGGCGGAGCTCAAGCGGGTCGAGTGGCCCGACCGAGAGACCGTCGTGCGACTCACCGGGGTAGTGATCGCCTTCGTGATCATCACGGGCGCCTACCTCGGCCTCCTCGACGCCGTCCTCTCGCGCCTCGTTCAACTGATCCTTTAGGTAACGCCCTTTCCCAAACATGTTCCGCTGGTACGCCGTCAACACCTATTCAGGCCACGAGAAAAAGGTCAAGGAGAACCTTGAGCACCGTCTGCGCACGATGGGGCAGCAGCACAACGTGCGCCAGATCGTCATCCCGACCGAGCAGGTCCAGGAGCTCAAGGACGGGCAGAAGGTTCAGAAGGAGCAGCGGACGATGCCCGGCTACTTGCTGATCAACATGAACTTGACCGACGAATCGTGGTCCGTCGTCAAGGGCACGCCTGGCGTTACGGGTTTCGTTGGTCCGCGGGGCGAGCCGGTGCCGCTCACCCAGCAGGAGGTCGACCGGATCCTCAAGCGGGAGGTGATCGAGCGGCCGCGTCAGCGCGCGCAGTTCCAGGTCGGCGACCAGGTCAAGGTCGTCTCCGGCCCGTTGTCCGACTTCTCCGGCGAGGTCGCCGAGATCAACCCCGACGCAGGCAAGCTCAAGGTGCTGGTCTCGATCTTCGGGCGTGAGACGCCAGTCGAGGTCGGCTTTGACCAGGTCAAGAAGATCGGCTGACGGGGCGGGCGAGCCGCTGACAGGGAAGACCGTCTAGTTTTTCGCGCTCGTGGCTAAAAAGGTCCTCACCACGATCAAGCTGCAGGTGCCGGCCGGGCAGGCGAACCCTGCCCCTCCGGTAGGCCCTGCGCTGGGTCAGCACGGCGTCAACATCATGGAGTTCTGCAAGGCCTTCAACGCCCAGACCCAGCAGCAGGCCGGCACGATCATTCCGGTCGAGATCACGGTCTATGAGGACCGCTCTTTCACCTTCATCACGAAGACACCGCCCGCTGCCGTTCTGATCAAGCAAGCGATCGGCATCGAGAAGGGCTCGGGCGAGCCGAACCGCAACAAGGTCGGTCGCATTACGCGCGAGCAACTCCGCAAGATCGCCGAGCAGAAGCTGCCTGACCTGAACGCACGCGATCTCGATCAGGCCGAGAAGATCATCGCCGGCACGGCGCGTTCGATGGGCGTGGAGGTGGTCGACTAGTCATGCCGCGCCGTGGGAAGCGTTACCGTCGCAACCTTGCGCTCGTCGATCGCGAGCGCACGTACTCACCAGCCGAGGCGATCGCTTTGCTGAAGCGTTTCGAACCGGCGCGCTTTGATGAGACGGTGGAGGTTGCAGTACGGACCGGACTCAACGTCCGCCATGCCGATCAGCAGCTGCGAGGGACAGTTGCGCTGCCGCACGGGCTGGGGCGAGAGGTGACGGTCGCGGTCTTCGCGAAAGGCGATGCCGCGAAGGAGGCTGAGCAAGCCGGCGCCGATTTCGTCGGCGCCGAGGATCTGGTCGAGCGGGTCCAAAACGGCTTCACCGACTTCGACGTGGCAATCGCGACCCCCGACATGATGCCGCTGGTCGGCAAGCTCGGGCGGATTCTCGGGCCCCAGGGCAAGATGCCGAATCCCCGGGTGGGGACCGTGACCACCGAGGTCGGAAAAGCTGTCGCCGACGCGAAGGCCGGCAAGATCGAATACCGCACCGATCGTTCGGGGATCGTGCACGTTCCGATTGGCAAGCTGAGCTTCCACGAACGTGCCCTGCTCGAGAACTACGCAGCGGTGATCGAAGAGATCATGCGCGCTAAGCCGGCAGCGGCGAAGGGCCGCTATATCCGCTCGATCACCATCGCGCCGACGATGGGACCGGGTATCAAGGTCGATCCGACGCGGACCCGCGACATCGTCGAGGAGGTGGCAGCCGCGGCGGCGTGAGGGACGCGCACTTGACGGCCGCCGCTCGCGCGGCCCCTCGCCGATGACCTCCGGCGCCCGAAGCGGGCGTAAGTCCGGAGCAGGCGGGTCCGAGATGGAGCCTCCTCAGTGAGCGCTTTCCGTGGCCCGCCTCGGCGGGCCGCAACGCTTGTGGAGGAGGTTTCGGATGGGTCTTACAAGACAGGACAAGGAAAAGGTCGTAGAAGAGGTAGCGGCTCAGCTCGCCGAGAGCCAGGCGGTCTTCGCAGTTGACTACCGCGGTATCACAGTCGCGCAGGCCCAGGAGCTGCGCACCAAGCTGGCGGACGCGGGCGCACGGTTTCGTGTTACCAAGAACACGCTCGCACGCCTAGCCGCCGAGCGAGCCGGCCGCGAAGCGCTCAAAGAGGTCCTTGTTGGGCCCACCGCTCTTACCTTCGTTGCTCCGGATGGTGACCCGGTTCTCGCCGCCAAGGCGATCGCAACCTTCCGGCGCGAGCACGACGTGCTCGAGCCGAAAGGAGGCCTGCTCGGCGAAGCGGTCGTCGATGCCGCTGAGCTGGCGCGTCTGGCCGCACTGCCCGGCCGAGAACAGCTCGTGGCACAGCTGGTTGGGCTTGTCGCAATGCCTCTGACCGGCGTGGCGCGCGGGCTGGGTCAACTGCTCGGCGGGCTCGCAGTCCAGCTCGAGCAAATTCGCGAGCGCGGGCTCATCGGGGGCGCGGAGGCCGGCGACGCCGCTGCCGGCGGCGAGGACTAATTCTCGTCCCGGTTCGCAAGGGTCCCGTAGCTCACAAGGTTTGAGGCAAGCATCGAGATCAGGAGGAAGCACAAGTGGCTAAGAAGCTGACCACCGAGGAATGGATCGAGGAGCTCAAGAGCATCTCCGTGCTCGAACTCGCCGAGCGCATTAAGGCGCTCGAAGAGGAGTTCGGAGTTTCCGCAACTGCCGTCGCCGCCGCGGCTCCCGTGGCGGCTGCCGGTGCGCCCGGTGGGGACGGTGCGGCAGCCGAGGAGGAGCCATCCACGGTCGACGTGATCCTCACTAACGCGGGCGACAAGAAGATCCAGGTGATCAAGGTTGTTCGCGCCGCAACCGGTCTCGGTCTCAAGGAAGCGAAGGCGCTGGTCGACGAGGCTCCCAAGCCGATCAAGGAGGGCGTCGACCGCGAGGAGGCCGAAAAGCTCAAGAAGGAGCTTGAAGAGGCCGGAGCAACCGTCGAGCTCAAGTAGCTCGAGCTGGTTGCCAACCAGCCCTCGCTTCCGCGCCCTCAGTCACTGGGCGGGGTCGAGGCGTGAACCGCTAATCTTCCCAGCGGCCTATAGACGCAGCCGTTCCGAGAAGGGGTGCAGTCTTCACCACCGCGGACGGGGTCCGTGATGGCCGCCGGGCAGGCCGCCCGGCCGGGCGGGTCTTGCGCCAAGCCGCCCGAACTTGATAGGCTGGTGGGTCGCGCCTTGCGCCCGCTCCGCTGTCCCAAAGTCCGCCGATAAACCGACCTCGGAGGGAGTCGTCGCTTTGTCACGCGCCAACGCCACTCGGGTTCGTCGCAGCTTCTCGCGTCTCGACCACACCCTGGAGCTTCCGAACCTGATCGATATCCAGCGACGATCCTTCGAGTGGCTCGTTGACCCCGAAAACGGCGGGCTTCGCGAGGCGATCGACGACATTTCGCCGATCGAGGACTACTCCGGAAACCTCGCGGTCGTCTTCGAGTCGATCGAGTTCGGCGAGCCGAGCGCCTCGATCGCCGAGTGCCGGGAGAAAGACCTCACCTACTCGCGTCCGCTGAACGTCCAGGTCGCTTTCCAAAATCGCGAAACCGGCGAGATCCGCCAGCAGTCGGTGTTCATGGGGGACTTCCCGTGGATGACCGACTGGGGCACGTTCATCATCAACGGCACCGAGCGCGTGATCGTCACCCAGCTCGTGCGCTCGCCCGGCGCCTACGTGATGGCACCGAAGGACCGCGAGAAGCAGGTCTTCGTTGCCAACATCATGCCTCATCACGGCTCTTGGCTGGAGGTCGAGATCGACAAGAAAGGGCGTGTATACGCCCGCATCGACCGCAAGCGCAAGCTGCCGATCACCGTCCTCCTGCGCGCCATGGGCGAGTACATGCGTCGGGACTTCCCGGATTGGACGGGTTCCGACGAGGACATCCTGCGGCTCTTCGACAACTCGCTGTACATCCGTCTCACGCTGGAGGCTGACACCGAGCTCACGAAGACCGAGGAAGGGGCGCTGATCGAGCTCTTCCGCAAGCAGCGCCCGGGCGAACCCCCCTCGGTCGAGGGAGCGCGCAACCTTCTGCACACCCTCTTCTTCGATCCGCGGCGCTACGACCTGACGCGCGTTGGGCGGTACAAGCTCAACTCCCGGCTCCAACTTGACGAGCCGTTGGACACGCGGGTACTCACGCCGCGCGACATCGTCGCGCTGGTCAAGGAGCTTGTGAGTTTGCCCCGCGATCTCGGCATCCCCGAGAGTGGGCTCGACGAGCACGGCGAGCCGATCAAGGACTTTGCGCTTGAGGCGCAATCGCTCCCGCAGGAGCCGATCGCCGATCGCCTCGACGAGTACGAACACTTCGGCAACCGGCGCGTGCGCACGGTCGGTGAGCTCATCAAGGACGCTTTCCGCACCGGTCTCTCGCGCATGGAACGCAACGTTCGCGAGCGTCTCACAAGCGAGGACGCCGACACCATCACGCCGCAGACGATCATCAACATTCGGCCGGTGGTGGGGGCCCTCAAGGAGTTCTTCGGCTCCCACCAGCTCAGCCAGTTCATGGACCAGACGAACTCGCTGGCTGGCCTCACCCATCGACGACGGCTATCGGCGCTTGGCAGCGGTGGTCTGACGCGTGAACGGGCGCCGATCGAGGTGCGCGACGTACACCCCACGCACTACGGTCGGATGTGCCCGATCGAGACCCCAGAGGGCCCGAACATCGGCTTGATCGGGTCGCTTTCGACCTACGCCCAGGTGTCCGAGTTCGGCTTCGTGACGACGCCCTACCGGGTCGTCCGCGACGGCGTCGTCACGGACGAGATCGTTCATCTCGACGCGACGCAAGAGGAAGACAAGGTCATCGCCCAGGCGAACGCGGCGATCGACCCCAAGACGCGCAAGCTCAAGGGGCCGTCGGTGGAGTGCCGCTCCCGTGACGGCGAGCTGGTGCTGGCCGATCCGAGCGAGGTCGACCTGATGGATGTCTCGCCGAACCAAATTTGGTCGGTCTCGACCGCGCTGATCCCGTTCCTCGAGCACGACGACGCCAACCGCGCGCTGATGGGCTCGAACATGCAACGCCAGGCAGTGCCGCTGCTGCGTACCGAGCCGCCGCTAATCGGCACGGGGATGGAGCGCCGGGCGGCAATCGATTCCGGTGACGTGGTTTTGGCACGGCGGGCCGGCACGGTCACGTACGTCGATGCCGAGCGCATCGTGGTCGAGGCCGACGAGGGCGGCACCGACGAGTACCTGCTGCACAAGTTCATGCGCTCCAACCAGGGCACCCTGATCCATCAGAAGCCCACGGTCGAGAGCGGACAAAAGGTCGCAGCCGGCGACGTTCTGGCCGACGGCTCCTCGACCAACCAAGGCGAGCTCGCGCTCGGCAAGAACGTGCTGGTCGCCTTCATGTCCTGGGAGGGCTACAACTTCGAGGACGCGATCATCATTTCCGAGCGCCTCGTCAAGGAGGACGTCCTCACCTCGATCCACATCGAGGAGTACGAGATCGACGCGCGCACAACGAAGCTCGGCGACGAGGAGATCACGCGCGACATACCGAACCGCTCGGAGGAGTCGCTTCGCAACCTCGACGAGCGGGGCATCGTGCGGATCGGCGCCGAGGTCGGGTCGGGCGACCTCCTCGTCGGCAAGGTCACCCCGAAGGGCGAGACCGAGCTCACCGCCGAGGAGAAGCTGATCCGAGCGATCTTCAAGGAAAAGGCGCGCGAAGTCCGCGACACGTCGCTCAAAGTTCCGCACGGCGAGGGCGGCGTCGTCATCGACGTCAAGGTCTTCTCTCGCGACAACGACGACGATCTGCCGCCCGGCGTCAACGAGCTAGTGCGCGTTTACGTCGCCAAGAAGCGGAAGATCGCGGAAGGCGACAAGCTTGCCGGTCGTCACGGCAACAAGGGCGTAATCGCGAAGATCGTGCCCGAGGCCGATATGCCGTTCCTCGAAGACGGTACGCCGGTCGACATCATCCTCAACCCGCTGGGCGTGCCGAGCCGAATGAACCTCGGCCAGATCCTTGAGACTCATCTCGGGTGGGTGGCCGCCAACGGCTGGTACGACGACGGGTCGGAGGCGTACAAGCGAGCCCAAGAGAACGGCGGTCGGGTCTACGTTTCGTCGCCAGTTTTCGACGGCGCCCGCGTTGAGGACGTCGACGAGGCGCTCTGCCGCTGGGCCGAGGAGCACGGCAAGGAGCGCGGCATCAACCTCGAGATCGACCGCAGCGCCCGTCCGGGTATGCGCTGCTCGGGCAAGGTCACCCTCTACAACGGCCGCACCGGGGAGCCCTTCGAGGAGAAGGTCACGGTCGGCTACATGTACATCCTCAAGTTGCTGCACCTGGTGGATGACAAGATCCACGCACGCAGCACCGGGCCCTACTCGCTCGTCACGCAGCAGCCTCTCGGCGGTAAGGCGCAGTTCGGCGGGCAGCGCTTCGGCGAGATGGAGGTCTGGGCGCTCGAGGCCTACGGCTCGGCCTACACGCTCCAGGAGATGCTCACGATCAAGTCCGACGACACCGTCGGGCGGGTCAAGGCCTACGAGGCGATCGTTAAGGGCGAGAACATCCCCGAGCCGTCGGTGCCGGAGTCGTTCCAGGTGCTGCTGCGGGAGATGAAGTCGCTGGCCCTCGACGTTGAGGTTCTGAGCGAGGAGGGGGACGGCCTCGACCTACGCGACGACGAGGACGACCTGCTCCGTGCGGCAGAGGAGCTCGGTATCGACCTATCGGGAGTTCGGGCTCGTGGCGAGGAAGCCGCCGACGAATCGGAGGACACGCTGGAGCTCGAAGGCGAAGGCGGTCAGACCGATGAGTCGCCGGCGGAGCAGGATGCCGAGTACGTCGAGGGCGAGTCGTAGCGCCGTCGTCGGCAGCACAGGCCAGTGACTAAGTCGCAAGCGGTCGGGAAAGCGTTGAGCGCGAGCAGCGAGGAGCGCAAGAGCAAGTGATCGACATCAACAACTTCGACGCAATCAAGATCGGTCTCGCTTCGTCGAAGCAGATCCGGGCTTGGTCGCACGGCGAAGTAACCAAGCCGGAGACCATCAACTACCGCACGCTCAAGCCCGAGCGCGACGGCCTCTTCTGCGAGCGCATCCTTGGTCCAACGAAGGACTGGGAGTGCTACTGCGGGAAGTACAAGCGCGTCCGCTACAAGGGGATCGTTTGCGAGCGCTGCGGCGTCGAGGTCACCCGGTCGAAGGTTCGCCGCGAGCGCATGGGGCACATCGACCTCGCTGCGCCGGTCTCCCACATCTGGTTCTTCAAGGGTGTCCCAAGCCGCATCGGCTATCTGCTCGACATTGCGCCGAAGGAGCTCGAGAAGGTCCTCTACTTCGCTGCGTCGATCGTCACCTACGTCGACGAAGAAGCGCGCCAGAAGGATCTTCCGAAGCTCGAAAAAGAGGTCCAGGCGCAGCTCGACGCGTACGAGGCCGAGCGCGAGGAGCGCATTCAGGAGCTCAAGGAGTCGCTCGAGAGGCGCATCGAATACCTGCGCACGGGCTCACAGGAAGGCTTCTCCGACGAAGATCTGCTTTGGCTCGACACCCTCGATGTCAAGGTTCAAAAGCTGAGCGACGAAGAGCGCGAGAAGCTCGAGCGCGAAGTCCGCAAGCTGATCGAGTCGGAGATCCGCGACACCGAGGCCTACATCGAGGACGCTTGCGAACGCCTGCGTCAGGTCTGGGAGCTTTTCCAAGAGCTCGAGCCGAAGCAGATCATCCCCGACGAGACGCTCTTCCGCGAGCTCAAAGAGCGCTTCGGTTCGCCCTATGGATGGGGTGAGTACTTCCGCGGCGGTATGGGTGCCGAGGCGGTTCGCGACCTGCTCCAGCAGGTCGATCTCGAAGCGCTGCGCGACGAGCTCGAAGAGGAGATTCGTACCTCTAAGGGCCAGAAGCAGAGCCGCGCCGTAAAGCGCCTGAAGGTCGTCTCTGCCTTCCTGAACTCGGACAACAAGCCCGAGTACATGATTCTCGAGGCGATCCCGGTGCTGCCGCCCGATCTGCGGCCGATGGTCCAGCTCGACGGTGGCCGCTTCGCAACCTCGGATCTCAACGATCTCTATCGCCGCGTGATCAACCGCAACAACCGCTTGAAGCGGCTGCTGGACCTTGGCGCGCCGGAGATCATCGTCAACAACGAGAAGCGGATGCTTCAAGAGGCGGTCGATGCGCTGTTCGACAACGGCCGGCGCGGACGCCCGGTTACCGGCCCCGGCAACCGCCCGCTGAAGTCGCTGAGCGACATGCTGAAGGGCAAGCAGGGTCGCTTCCGGCAGAACCTACTGGGCAAGCGC
Source organism: Thermoleophilum album (assembly GCF_900108055.1). Lineage (GTDB taxonomy): Bacteria > Actinomycetota > Thermoleophilia > Solirubrobacterales > Thermoleophilaceae > Thermoleophilum > Thermoleophilum album. The sequence goes on from NZ_FNWJ01000001.1 coordinate 910,168, forward strand.
GTCGACTACTCGGGCCGCTCGGTGATCGTGGCCGGTCCCGATCTCAAGATTTGGCAGTGCGGCCTACCCAAGTTGATGGCGCTCGAGCTGTTCAAGCCGTTCGTCATGGCGCGCTTGGTCGAGCGCAAGGCGGTGCAGAACATCAAAGCCGCGAAGAAGCTGGTCGACTCGATGGTCCCCGAGGTCTGGGACGTGCTCGAGGAGGTCATCCAGGAGCACCCCGTACTGCTCAATCGCGCGCCTACCCTGCACCGACTCGGCGTCCAAGCGTTTGAGCCGGTACTGGTCGAAGGCAAGGCGATCCAGGTCCATCCGCTCGTCTGCCAGGCGTTCAACGCGGACTTCGACGGCGACCAGATGGCGGTCCACGTGCCGCTTTCGGCGGAGGCCCAGGCGGAGGCCAGGATCCTCATGCTCTCGGCCAACAACATCCTCTCGCCGGCTCATGGGGCGCCGCTCGCTACCCCGACCCAGGACATGGTCCTCGGGACCTACTACCTGACCTACGGGCCCAGCGAGGAGGAGCTGGCCGAACTCGAGCGGGAGCTCTTCGCCGGCAAGTGGGACACCGACAAGCGCGGACCACGGCCGCACGTCTTCCGCTCGGCGCAGGAGGCGGAGCTCGCCTACGAGGCCGGGGTTGTGACTCTCCACGACCTCGCCGAGTACCGCCAACGCCACCGCGGTCATCACCTGCTCACGACCGTCGGGCGGATCATCTTCAACGAGCGCGTCGAGCGAGCGCTCGAGGAAACGCTGGAAGGCGAGTTCGACCCCGACAGCTACGAGTTCGTCAACCGCACGCTGCGGAAGAAGGACCTCGCCGGGGTCGTGGAGGGTCTGGTCGATCGGCACGGTCCCTACGCGACCGCGCTGGTTCTCGACTCATTCAAGGAGCTCGGTTTCCACTTCGCGACGCAGGCCGGCATCACGATCTCCAAGAACGACTGCGACGTGCCGCCCGACAAGGGCGAGATCCTCGAGCGCTACGAGCGCGAGGTCGAGGAGATCGAGAACCAGTACAACATGGGTCTCATCTCCCAGCAGGAGCGCCACGAGGCGGTCGTCGAGAAGTGGACTCAGGCGACCGAAGAGGTCGGGCAGGCGATGGAGCGGCACCTCGATCCGCTCAACCCGATCTTCATGATGGCCAACTCCGGTGCGCGCGGATCCTTCAAGCAGATCCGCCAGCTCGCCGGCATGCGTGGTCTCATGGCGAACCCGAAGGGCGAGATCATCGAGCGCCCGATCAAGTCCAACTTCCTCGAGGGCTTGTCGGTGCTCGAGTACTTCATCTCGACCCACGGAGCACGCAAGGGTCTCGCCGATACGGCTCTGCGAACCGCGGACTCTGGTTACCTCACCCGCCGTCTCGTCGATGTCGCCCAGGACGTGATCGTGCGCGAGGAGGATTGCGGCAGCGACGAGTACATCGAGGTCCCGTTGCGCGGCGAGGACGGCGAGCTGAACTTGAGCCTGCCCGGTCGCTTCGCCGCCGCGGACATCAAGATCGGCAAAAAGCGCGAGCCACTCGTCGCTGCCGGCGAGCTGATCACGAAGGAGCACGCAAGGCTCCTACTCGAGGCTCATCCAGATGAAAACCCGCGTTTTCCGGTGCGCTCCGTTCTCAAGTGCCGCACCCGCCAGGGTGTTTGCCAGCGCTGCTACGGAGTTGCCCCCGCCACGGGCAAGGTGGTGGCGATCGGTGACGCGATCGGAATCATCGCCGCGCAGTCGATCGGTGAGCCTGGTACGCAGCTCACGCTGCGCACCTTCCACACCGGTGGTGTGGCCGGTGCCGACATCACGCAGGGTCTACCCCGCGTCGTCGAGCTGTTCGAGGCGCGCAAGCCCAAGGGCATGGCCGAAGTCGCGAAGGTCGACGGAACCGTCACGATCGAGGAAACCGAGCGCGGTCTGCGGCTGACGGTGACCGACACCAAGGGCAACGAGCACTCGTACACCTTCCCGCAGCGCACGCGCCTGCTCGTGGAGGACGGCGCGAAGGTGCGGCGGGGCCAGCCGCTAACCGAGGGCTCGATCAACCCGCACGACCTGCTCGAAACCCAGGGCCGTACAGCGGCAGAGCTGTACCTCGTGGAGGAGGTGCAGAACGTCTACCGCTCGCAGGGCGTCGACATCAACGACAAGCACATCGAGGTCATCGTCCGGCAGATGATGAAGAAGGTTCGGATCGAGCAGAAGGGTGACTCGAACTACCTGCCGGGCCAGTTCGTGGATCGCCTGGAAGTGCTCGAAGAGAACGAACGGTTGCGTGCCGAAGGGCGGGAGCCCGCCGAGTTCGAGGAAGTCATCCTCGGAATCACCAAGGCCTCGCTCGCGACCGAGTCCTGGCTGTCAGCGGCCTCCTTCCAGGAGACCACCAAGGTTCTGACAGATGCGGCCCTCGAGGGCAAGGTCGACCGCCTACAAGGTCTCAAGGAGAACGTCATCATCGGCAAGTTGATCCCCGCTGCCACTGGACTCCGCCGCTACCGGCGCCTGGAGGTCGAGCCGGCGGAGCCCGTCCGTCGCGCGGAAGACGAGTTCGGTTTGCTCGAAGACAGCGACCTAGCAGCGGAGCTCGGCTTGACCGACGGGGAGATCGAAGGATTTGGTCTCGGCAACGGTGACGAGCAGGTCACCTTCGGTGAGGAGATCGCAGATCTCGGCGGCCAGGGCGACGACGACTCGTCTTAACTGCTCGCGAGAGAGCGGGCCCACGACAGCAAGCGCGCCGCGTGGTCGCGCGTAAGGCCGCGCGAGGGCTCGGTTTCGACGAGCAAGGTTGGCGCGCCTCGCCGACGCGCCCACTGGTGGCACGACTCGTCGAGATTGTCATCGATCCATGCCAGCGGTCTGGAGCCCGCGAAGCGCTCGATCGCAGGCAGTTTCCAGTGTGCACCCCCCGGTTTTGGAGTCCCGTCGAAACGAACGACCGGCAGCTCCGGCCAAGGCAGCCCGAGCAATCGTGGCAAGTAGTCGTTTGCGCGCTCTTCCCAGCCCGTGGCCCACACCAGCTCGAAAGCTCCAGCGAGCCGCACGAGCTCGCGTCCGGCGGCCAGTGACAGGCAGTGGGGAACCCCATCAACGTATGCCCATTCGACCGCTGCGGGAACGTCGCTGTCGAAACCGAAGAGGCTGATCACGCCATCGACGTCGACAAACAGGAGTGGTCGCATTGCGGCCTCTCATTAGCAGCTCTCCGCGATCAGCGGATTTACGAGTTTGTGGCAGCAGGGTTTACGCGCGTGCAAGCGGAACCGATAGGTCGTAGGGCGACGGACACCGGTTTCGAGGCTCGAAACGAGGGCGATGGAGCTCAAACTGCAACTAGGACTTCTTCTCGCGCTTGCCTGCGCCGTAGCGACCAACGTCGCGTTCCTGCTCAAGCACCGGGGCGCGATGCAGGCCCCGCCCGTCTCCTTCAAACACCCGCTGCAGAGCGCCGTCGGACTGTTTCGGTCGCGATGGTTCGCGCTCGGGATGGCGGTCGCCTGTGGTGCGTGGTTGCTGCACGTCGCTGCGCTCGCGCTCGCGCCACTGTCGCTTGTCCAGGCGGTGCTGGCGGGAGGCGTTGCGCTCATCGCTGTGCTCGCCGAGCGCGGCTTCGGGCACAGCGTGGGGCGTCGCCAGTGGCTCGGGGTAGGTCTCACGGCGAGCGGCTTGATGCTGTTGGCCGTGACCAACCCGGGGGGTGGCAGCGGTAACGGCTATTCGGCAGCAGCGATGGCGTTGTTCGAGGGCACGCTGCTGTCGATTGGTCTGGCGTTGGCCTTGAGTCCGGGATTCCGGCGCCATCCCCGCGGAGGGGTCGTGCTCGGCCTCTCTGCAGGGGTGCTCTTCGGCGTTTCCGATGTCGCGCTCAAGGCGCTTGCGACCGCGCTGCCCGCGGCTGGTCCCGTTGCCCTCGTCTCGCCCTGGGCTGTGAGCGCGTTGGCGGCGTCAATCGCGGGCTTCTACGCCTCAGCCCGGGGACTGCAGGTCGGCGACGCCGTCGGCGTCATCACCGTGACCAGCGCTTCCGCGAACGTGACCGCAATCGCCGGCGGTCTCCTCGTCTTTGCCGAGCCCTTGCCTTCGGATCCGCTTACGCTCGTTGTCCAGGTGGCCGCCTTCATCGCAATCGTCACGGCGGCAACCCTGCTACCTGCCCCGGTCAGGGCAGCTCAAGCGCGGGCCGGCGCTTAACGATCGGATCGCAGGCACGCCAAGCGCGATCGCCGGCGCACTGAACGGCTCGCTCGGCCGACCACTGCTACTATCAGCCGCCGCATGCCGACGATCAATCAGCTAGTACGCAAGGGCCGCGAGCGTAAGCGCGAGAAGGTCGCGACCCCGGGTCTCAAGTCGGGAAGCGGGACGCGGAATCGCGTCGCTGCACCGCAGCGCCGCGGCGTTTGCACGCGTGTTTACACGGTCACGCCAAAGAAGCCGAACTCGGCGCTGAGGAAGGTAGCCCGGGTGCGTCTTACCAACGGCATGGAAGTGACCGCCTATATCCCCGGCGAAGGTCACAACCTGCAGGAGCACTCGGTAGTTCTGGTGCGTGGTGGGCGTGTCAAGGACCTTCCGGGGGTGCGCTACAAGATCATCCGCGGCACCCTCGATGCGGCCGGCGTCTCTGATCGCAAGAAGGCACGCTCGCGCTACGGGGTCAAAGCCAAGTAATGCCCCGCCGCGCCTCGCCGCCGCCGCGTCCGATTGAGCCCGACCCGGTCTACGGGTCGCGGTTGGTTCAGCAGTTGATCAACAAGGTGATGCGCGACGGCAAGAAGTCGCTCGCGGAGCGGATCGTCTATCAGGCCCTCGATCTAGCCGCCAAGCGCTCTGGTCAGGAGCCCGTCGAGGCGCTTGAGAAAGCGATCAAGGAGCTCACGCCGGTTCTGGAGGTGCGCTCGCGTCGCGTGGGTGGCGCCACTTATCAAGTGCCGGTCGAAGTTCCGGCTCGCCGTGGTCGGACACTTGCGATTCGCTGGCTCGTGCAGTTCGCTCGTCAGCGTCGCGAGAAGTCGATGGTTGAACGCCTCGCCAACGAGATCCTCGACGCTCAGCAGCAGCAGGGCGGCGCCTACAAGCGGAAGGACGACATCTTCCGGATGGCGCAAGCGAACAAGGCGTTCGCCCACTATCGCTGGTAGCGCGCTGTCAGGGCTCAGCCCGAGCTTTCCTGCGCGCGCAACTCCCTTTCGCTTGTTCGAGCGGGGTCGGCTTGCGCTCTTGACGGCCGTCGTGCCGAGCTTCCTTTGCGCCGGTTTCTCGTGAACGTCGCGACGCCGAGTGCGAGGATCGCGAGAGCGGCCACTAGTTCGATGTAGAAGCCGATACCAGCCTTACCGACAGCGCCCTCATAGTCGCTTCCGATAGCTCCGGTGCGGGTGGTCTCGGGCAGATCGATTAGGAGGGTAAGCAGGAGGGCGACTAGGCCCAGCGCTCCCATGGCAACCGACGCCGGGAGGCTCCGCCCAACGGTCGCGCCGAGGGCCATCACGGCGGCTACCAGCGCGATCAGCAGCATCGCTCCGGCGTGTTGCTCGAAGCCGCTCACGACACACCGGTCCGCAAGCGCGGGATTGGCGTCGTTGATGACCTCGCAAGAACCCGCGGCGAGCTCGACGCGGGCGACCGGAAGCGCCTCCGACACGGCCAGCATGGCGCTTGCGAGCGTCGCCGCGGCGAGCAGCGCCGCCCCGGCCGGATCACGACGCGCAAACCGCGCCGTGCGCTTGAGGAGAGCCCTCGGCCCTCTGCTACCATCCCCTGCCGTTCCGGCGGAGGACGCCCTCTCGATGTGCGTGTCTTCCGTCAGCTGGTTCTCCGGAGTCCGACCCGACGACATGGAGTCGCTGCCGAGATAGAACGTAACCGGGCAAGCGAACTTGTCGGTGTCGGGCCCGGGTGACCGGGCCCTTTTTCTGCTCCGCTACCCGAAGTCGATCGAGAAACCATGCCACGCAAAGTTCCACTCGAGAGGACGCGCAACATCGGCATCATGGCGCATATCGATGCCGGCAAGACGACTACCACTGAGCGCATCCTCTTCTACACCGGCCGCACCCACAAGCTTGGTGAGGTGCACGAGGGCGCGGCCACGATGGACTGGATGGAGCAGGAGCAGGAGCGCGGCATCACGATCACCTCAGCGGCGACTACCGCCTTCTGGAAGGACCACCGCATCAACATCATCGACACGCCGGGGCACGTCGACTTCACGGTCGAGGTCGAGCGCTCGCTGCGCGTGCTGGACGGCGCGATAGCGGTCTTCGACGCCGTAGCGGGGGTCGAGCCGCAGTCCGAGACGGTCTGGCGACAGGCCGACAAATACCGGGTCCCGCGCATCGCCTTCATCAACAAGATGGACCGCGTCGGGGCGAACTTCGACGCGTCGGTGCAATCGATGATCGATCGGCTGGGCGCGCGTCCTGTGCCGATCCAGCTGCCCCTCGGCTCCGAGGCCGACTTTCGCGGCGTCATCGACCTGATCACGATGAAGGCCATCGTCTGGCACGACGAGCTCGGCCGCGAGTGGGGCGAAGAGGAGATCCCCGCCGATCAGCTCGAGCGTGCGCAAGCTGCGCGCACGGAGCTCATCGAGGCGGTCGCCGAGTACGACGACGAGCTGATGGAGGACTACCTCGAGGACCGGCCGATCGAGCCCGCCCGCCTGAAGGCCGATCTGCGCAAGGCGACGCTCGACTTTCACGCCGGCGAGCGGCCACCGCTGACCCCGGTGCTCTGCGGCGCGGCTTTCAAGAACAAAGGCATTCAGCCGCTGCTCGACGCGGTCATCGATTACCTCCCGAGCCCGCTCGACATTCCGCCGGTGACAGGGATCGTTCCCGGGACCGCGGACGAGCACGGTGAGCCGCGCGTCGAACAACGGGAGCCTCGGGACGACGCGCCCTTCGCAGCGCTCGCTTTCAAAGTGATGTCCGACCCCTTCGTGGGCAAGCTCACCTACTTCCGGGTCTATTCGGGAACGCTGCAAGCCGGCTCCAAGGTCCTCAACGCGACGACCGGTCGCACCGAGCGGATCGGGCGCCTCCTGATGATGCACGCGAACCACCGCGAAGAGCAGGAGGAGGTCTATGCCGGCGACATCGCGGCGGCGGTGGGGCTCAAGCAGACCTCGACCGGCGACACCCTCTGCGATCCGCAGCACCCGATCGTGCTCGAAACGATGCAGTTCCCGGAGCCGGTCGTTCACCTCTCGATCGAGCCGAAGACGAAGGCCGACCAGGAGAAGCTCTCGGTGGGGCTTTCGCGGCTCGCCGAGGAAGACCCGACGTTCCGCGTGCGGACTGACGAGGAGACCGGTCAGACGGTGATCTCCGGGATGGGCGAGCTGCACCTCGAGGTGATCGTCGACCGTCTGCGGCGCGAGTTCGGTGTCGACGCCAACGTTGGCCGTCCGCAAGTGGCATACCGGGAGACGATTAAGGGCACCGCCAAGCGCGTCGAGGGCAAGTTCATCCGGCAGACCGGTGGTGCCGGCCAGTACGGCGTCGTCTATATCGACGTCGAGCCGGCAGCGGGCGAAGGCTTCGACTTCGTCAACGAGGTCAAGGGCGGCGCCGTGCCCTCGGAGTTCATCCCAGCCGTCGAGCAGGGCATCGAGGAGGCGATGGCGTCCGGGGTCTTGGCGGGGTATCCGGTACAAGACGTCCGCGTGCGCCTCGTCGACGGCAAGGCGCACGAGGTCGACTCGAGCGAGATGGCCTTCAAGATCGCCGGATCGCTGGCTTTCAAGGAGGCTGTCAAGCGCGCCAATCCGGTGCTGCTGGAGCCGATCATGGCGGTCGAGGTCGTCACGCCGCAGGAGTTCGTCGGCGACGTCATCGGCGACCTCTCCCGCCGGCGCGGGCGTGTCGAGTCCCAAGAGCAGCGCGGCAATGCGATTGCCGTGCGCGCCAGTGTGCCGCTGGCGGAGATGTTCGGCTACGCGACCGACCTGCGCTCGATGACTCAGGGACGGGCTACCTACACGATGCAGTTCAGTCACTACGAGGAAGTGCCTCCGCAAATCGCCCGCGAGATCGTCGAGAGCCGAGCGGGCGAGCCGGTAGGCGCCGCTAGCTAACGGGTATGTTTCCTCCGCTGGCCGAGCGTCGCCCTACGAATGCTTGAGAACAGACTTCGAGAAAGGAGTTAACGGGAGTGGCAAAGGAGAAGTTCGAACGCACCAAGCCGCACGTCAACGTCGGCACCATCGGTCACATCGACCACGGCAAGACGACCCTGACGGCCGCGATCACGAAGGTGCTCGCGGAGACCGTCGGTGGTGAGGCCAAGTCGTTCGAGGAGATCGACAACGCGCCGGAAGAGCGAGAGCGCGGAATCACGATCGCTACTTCCCACGTCGAGTACCAAACCGAGAAGCGGCACTACGCGCACGTCGACTGCCCGGGCCACGCCGACTACATCAAGAACATGATCACCGGCGCCGCTCAGATGGACGGCGCGATCCTCGTCGTCTCGGCTGCCGACGGACCGATGCCGCAGACGCGTGAGCACGTGCTGCTGGCACGGCAGGTCAACGTGCCGTACATCGTTGTCTTCCTCAACAAGGTCGACATGGTCGACGACGAGGAGCTTCTAGAGCTGGTCGAGATGGAAGTCCGGGAGCTCCTCTCCGAGTACGAGTACCCCGGCGACGAGGTTCCAGTCATCAAGGGCTCGGCGCTGAAGGCGCTGGAGGGGGACGAGGAGTACAAGAAGCGGATCCTCGAGCTCGCCGAGGCGCTCGACACCTACATCCCCGAGCCCGAACGTCCGCTCGACAAGCCGTTCCTGATGCCCATCGAGGACGTCTTCACGATCACCGGTCGAGGCACCGTCGTCACCGGCCGGATCGAGCAGGGAATCATCAAGACGGGCGACGAGGTCGAGATCGTCGGTATCCGCCCGACGCAGAAGACGGTCGTCACCGGCGTCGAGATGTTCCGCAAGATCCTCGACGAGGGGCGGGCCGGCGACAACGTCGGCTGCTTGCTGCGCGGTATCGAGCGCGACGCTGTGGAGCGCGGGCAGGTGCTGGCGGCTCCGGGCTCGATCACCCCGCATACCAAGTTCAAGGCGCAGGTCTACGCGCTTAAGAAGGAAGAGGGCGGTCGCCACACGCCGTTCTTCAACGGCTACAGGCCCCAGTTCTACTTCCGCACCACCGACGTCACTGGTGTCTGCCAGCTACCGGAGGGAACCGAGATGGTGATGCCCGGCGACAACGTCGAGCTCACCGTCGAGCTGATCCAGCCGATCGCCATGGACGAAGGTCTCCGCTTCGCGATTCGCGAGGGAGGCCGCACCGTGGGCTCGGGGGTGGTGACCAAGATCCTCGAGTAGGGATCGACTTCTCAGCGTTGCTCGGGGGCGGGCGCATGCCCGCCCCCGAGCGCGTAGGGAGAGGCTCGCACGATGGCATCTGTGACCCAAAACAAGATCCGCATCCGACTCAAGGCGTACGACCCTTCGGCCATCGAGACTGCCGCACGGGAGATCGTCGAGACCGCCGTGCGCACCGGTGCGCGCGTCTCGGGTCCGGTGCCGCTGCCCACGGAGCGCAACGTGTACTGCGTGATCCGCGGCCCCTTCAAGGACAAAGACTCGCGCGAGCACTTCGAAATCCGCACGCACAAGCGCCTGATCGATATCCATCAGCCGACGCCCAAGACCGTCGACTCCTTGCAGCGCCTCGATCACCTGCCGGCCGGGGTCGACATTCAGATCCAGCTCGTCTGACGTGAACGGTCTGCTTGGCAAGAAGCTCGGGATGACGCAGCTGTTCGGCGAGGACGGCAAGCTCGAGCGTGTGACCGTGCTTGAGGTCGGTCCCTGCTGGGTCACCGCCGTGCGTCGCGAGGAGCGTGACGGCTACGACGCAATTCAACTGGGGTACGAACCGGTTCGCGAGAAGGTTCTCAACCGCCCGCGGCTCGGTCATCTAAGAAAGGCAGGCGTGCCGCCGCTGCGCCTGCTTCGCGAGTTTCGCGGCCCGGTGGGTGAGCTCGAAGTAGGTGCCGAACTCCGCGTCGAGCAGGTTTTTGAACCGGGCCAGATAGTCAAGGTGTCCGGGACCTCCATCGGCAAGGGCTTCCAAGGGACGATCCGCCGCCACGGCTTCCAGCGTGGTCCGGAAACGCACGGTTCGCGCAACATCCGTAAGCCCGGCTCGATCGGCGCGGCCGCTGATCCGTCCCGCGTATTCAAAGGGCTGCGCATGGCGGGTCGAATGGGGGGCGGCCGCGTCACTCAGCGTGGCCTGCGCGTCGTTCAGGTAGTGCCGGACGAGAACTTGCTGCTGGTGCGGGGCTCCGTGCCCGGTCCCCGCGGCGGCTACGTGGAGGTACGCAGGGAGCGATGAGCGCCGCATTGCAAGCCGAGTTCATCGCTGGCGGGAGCGGTCCGCTGGAGCTCGATCCGAGCATCTTCGACTGCGACTTCAATGAGCCGGTCGTGCACCTCACGGTCGTCGCAGAGCTCGCGGCCCGGCGGCGCGGCACGCACTCGACGCTCACGCGTGGCGAGGTAGCGATGACCGGCGCCAAGGCGTGGCGTCAAAAAGGCACCGGGCGCGCGCGTGTCGGACCGCTTTCGACACCGCAGCGGCGCGGCGGCGGTGTGGCTTTCGGACCGAAGCCACGCTCCTACGTGAAGAAGGTCAATCGCAAGGCGCGGCGACTGGCTTTGCGCAGCGTGCTGTCGCTGCACGCGCGGCGTGGCTCGCTCCGCCTCGTCGATCCCGCAGCCTTCCCCGCTCCGAAAACGCGGAGCGGTGCCGAGGCCTTGCAGCGCTTCCCTGGCGAGGGGCGCGTGTTGCTGGTGGCGGAGTCCGGCGCCGACGCCTGCGTCAAGTCTTTCCGCAACCTTGCCGTATGCGAGACGGCGCCGGTGGATCGGGTCGGTGTCGTCGACCTGCTCGCTGCTCAGCGTCTGCTGCTCACGCCCGGGGCGCTGGAATACCTATCGACGATCGCGCGGCCCCCGGTGCGTCCTGCGGGCGTTACCGCCGGCGACCAGGAGGGCGAGTCATGAGCGATCCCCGATCGGTGCTGATCGAGCCGGTGCTGAGCGAGAAGACCTACGCGCTCCTTTCAGCCAATAAGTACACGTTCCGCGTGCACGAGCGGGCAACCAAGGTCGATATCCGGCGCGCCGTCGAGCAGCAGTTCGGGGTGCGCGTGCGCGACGTGCGTACCGCGTGGGTCAAGCCGAAGCCCAAGCGCCGCGGCGTTCACTCTGGGCACCGGCGACGGTGGAAGAAGGCGATCGTGACCCTCCATCCGGAGGACTCGATCGAGCTCTTCGAGGGTCAGGCGAACGAGTGAGATGGCGATCAAGAAGCACAGACCGGTAACGCCTGGGCGTAGGTTCGCTACCTACTCGACCCACGACGAGGTGACGCGCGAGCGTCCCGAGAAGTCGTTGACGCACGGCCTCAAGAAGACCGGCGGCAGGAACGCCTATGGGCGCATCACCTCACGCCACCGCGGCGGCGGCGCAAAGCGCAAGTACCGCCTGATCGACTTCAAGCGCCGCAAGGACGGTGTACCGGCGCGTGTTGCTGCCATCGAGTACGACCCGAACCGCAGTGCGCACATCGCGCTTCTCAACTACGCGGACGGGGAGAAGCGTTACATCCTCGCCCCCGAAGGACTGGCGGTCGGCGACGTCGTTATGTCCGGGGAAGAGGCCGAGATTCGCGTTGGCAACGCGCTGCCGCTGCGCGCGATACCGACGGGCACCACGGTCCACAACGTGGAGCTGACACCGGGCCGCGGTGGCCAGCTTGGGCGGGCTGCCGGCGCCGCCATTCAGCTGGTCGCCAAGGAGGGTCGTTACGCCACGCTGCGGTTGCCGTCTGGGGAGATGCGCATGGTGCTTGCCGAGTGCCGAGCCACCGTCGGACAGATCGGTCACGCCGAGCACGCCAACATCACCCTCGGCAAGGCGGGGCGCTCACGGCACCTCGGTCGCCGTCCACAAACGCGTGGGGTGGCGATGAACCCGGTCGACCATCCGCACGGCGGGGGCGAGGCTCATCACACGCCTGGTGGCCACCCGGTGACTCCGTGGGGCGTGCCGACCCTCGGCTATCGAACGCGTAAGAAGCGCAAGGCCTCCGATCGCCTGATCGTCCGCGGACGTCGTCGCGGTCGCAAGAAGGGAGGCAACCGCTGATGGGTCGCTCGACGAAGAAAGGCCCCTACGTCGATGAGCGTCTGATGCGACGCATCCAGGAGCTCAACGAGCGCGGCGAGAAACAGATCATCAAGACCTGGTCGCGCGACTCGACGATCTTCCCCGAAATGGTCGGCCACACGATCGCTGTCCACGATGGCCGCAAGCACGTACCGGTCTTCATCACGGAAGCGATGGTCGGCCACAAGCTCGGCGAGTTCGCGCCGACTCGCACCTACCGCGGTCACGCTGGCAGCGAAAAGGTCAAGGGTCGATGAGCGAGCAGCGCGACAAGCAGAGCCCCGAGCAGTCCGAGCAGGGGCGGGAAGAGCCCACTCAGCAGCAGCAGGCGGAGTCGTCCAGCGGTGGCGCCAAGGCGGCGGAGAAACGGGCCCCCGAGGCGCAAGCGCAAGCCACCGGCGAGCCGATCGTTGTTCGCGCACGAGCGCGCTACGTGCGTCGCACGCCACGGAAGGTCCGGCTAGTGATCGATCACGTCCGCGGAAAGCCCGTCGAGGAGGCGCGGGCGCTTTTGAGAAACACGCCGCGCGCAGCTGCTCGCGACGTCCTCAAGCTCTTGGACTCGGCGGTCGCTAACGCTGAGAGCCGACACGAGCTAACTCCCGGCGAACTTCGGATTGCACGCATCTGGGCCGACGAAGGTCCGACCATCAAGCGTTGGCGACCGCGCGCGTTCGGCCGCGCGACCCGCATCGACAAGCGCACCAGCCATATCACTGTCGAGCTCGAGCCGATCGTCAGCGGGAGGTAAGTCCGTGGGGCAAAAAGTTCATCCAGAGGCGCTGAGGGTCGGCTACATCCACGACTGGAAGTCGACCTGGTTCAGCGAGCGTGAGTTCGCCGACTACCTGCTGGAGGACATTCGAATTCGCCAGCACATCATCGGCAAGCTCGCGCACGCTGGTCTTAGCGACATCACGATCAAGAAGAACAAGAACGAAGTCGAGGTGAACATCCACACCGCGCGGCCGGGCATCGTGATCGGGAAGTCCGGCAGCGAGGTGGAGGCGCTGCGCAAGGAGCTGCACGACCTCACGCGCAAAGCGGTGAAGGTCAACATCCTGGAGATCAAACGCCCCGAGCTCGACGCCAAGCTCGTTGCTCAGGCGATCGCCGAGCAACTCCAGAACCGCGTGGCTTTCCGCCGCGCGATGAAGCGGGCTCTGACCTCCGCGATGCGCTCGGGCGCGAAGGGTGTTCGTATCCAGGTGTCCGGTCGGCTCGGCGGCGCCGAGATGGCACGCACCGAGGGCTACTCGGATGGGCGCGTGCCGCTGCACACTCTGCGCGCCGACATCGACTACGGATTCCACGAGGCGCATACCACCTTCGGCCGCATCGGCGTGAAGGTCTGGATCAACAAGGGCAAAATCATGCCCCAGGGGTTCGCCCAGGACCTCACCGAGATCGAGGCTCCTCGGGCCGTCAGCCCCGGTCGCGGTCGCAACGGTGGTCGCCGCGGCGGGGAAGAGCGACGGACTGGCCCGTCGCAGGAGGCGTGACAGATGCTCCAACCTCGCAAAGTCAAGTACCGCAAACAGCACCGCGGACGCATGCGCGGGGTCTCGAAAGGGGGCACCCGTGTGGAGTTCGGCGAGTACGGTCTGAAAGCGCTCGAGCCCGCGTGGATCACGAACCGCCAGATCGAGGCCGCGCGCGTGGCGATCACCCGCAAGATCAAGCGTGGCGGGAAGGTTTGGATAAACATCTTCCCCGACAAGCCCTACACGAAGAAGCCTGCGGAGACGCGGATGGGTTCGGGCAAGGGCTCCCCGGAGGGCTGGGTCGCTGTCGTCAAGCCCGGCCGCGTGATGTTCGAGCTCGCCGGTGTGCCGGAGCCGCTGGCGCGTGAAGCGATGAGACTCGCTGGTCACAAACTCCCGATCAAGACCAAGTTCGTGATGCGGGAGGGCACGGAGCAGTGAAGGCCACCGAGGTGCGACAGCTCGACGATGCCGCGCTGGTCGAGTTCATCGATGCCGCGCGGCAGGAGCTCTTCAACCTGCGCTTCCAGCACGCAACCGGGCAACTCGAAAACACTGCTCGCATCAAGCAAGTGAAGAAGGACATAGCCAGAGGCTTGACGATCGCGCGCGAGCGAGGGTTGGACGTCGACCGCGCACTAGCTGCGCTGCGACGTGAGCGCGCCGAACGGAACTAGTGGGGGTCGCAGTGGCCGTGGAGCAGGACGCAACACCTTCGAAGCGCGAGCGCGCCGCGCAGCTCGCCGAAGAGCGCGCGCAGCTGCGCAAAGCCAAGCGCGCAGCACGCCGCCGGCGGCGCCTGCGCGAGCGCGAGCGCCGCAAGGCGCAAGCCGTTCAAAACGCACCACAGGTAGCCGGTGATGGCGACTCACAGGCGCCGGCAGCCGGCGCCCACAAAAGGCGCCGCAAGGTGCGCGAGGGAGTAGTAACCTCTGCGCGCGCGGACAAGACGATCGTTGTCAGGGTCGAGAGGCAGCAGCCGCACCCTGTCTACGGGAAGATCGTCCGCACCTCCAAGAAGCTCCACGCGCACGACGAGCGTAACGAGGCGCGCGAAGGCGACGTCGTGCGGATCGTCGAATCGAGACCGCTCAGCCGCACCAAGCGCTGGCGTCTCCTGGAGATCCTCGAGCGGGCCCGATGATCCAGCAAGAGTCGAGACTAAAAGTTGCCGACAACACAGGCGCACGGGAGATCCTCTGCATCCGCGTGCTGGGGGGAGGTCACCGTCGCTACGCGCGGGTGGGCGACGTCATCGTGGCCACCGTCAAGCAAGCGATCCCTCACGGCTCGGTCAAGAAGGGGGACGTGGTACGTGCCGTGGTTGTCAGAACGCGCAAGGAGTACGGGCGCGACGATGGCACCTACATCGCCTTCGACGAGAACGCCGCGGTTTTGATCGATAACCAGAACAACCCGCGTGGCACGCGTATCTTCGGGCCGGTGGCCCGAGAGCTTCGCGACCGCAACTTCATGAAGATCATCTCCCTCGCGCCCGAGGTGCTCTGAAGGCGATGGCTCGAATGCGCATCCGCAAGGACGACATGGTGCGTGTGATCTCCGGCAAGGACCGGGGGAAGACCGGTCGCGTCCTGCGCGTCGATCCCGCTAAGCGGCGCGTTTGGGTAGAGGGCGTGAACATCCAAAAGAAACACCTGCGGCCGCGCACGCTCCGTGATGTCCAGCGCCAGCAGGAAGTCGGTGGCATCCTCGAGCGTGAGGGGCCGATCCACGTATCGAACGTCATGCTTGTCGACCCCAAGAGCGGGCAGCCGACGCGGGTCGGGGTCGTTCGTCGTGACGGCCGACGGGTGAGGATCGCGAAGCGCAGCGGCGCGGAGATCGACTGATGGAAGCGGGCGTCGCGGTCAAACCACGCCTTCGCGAGCGTTACGAGCGCGAGGTACGTCCGCGCCTGCAGGAGCGCTTTGGTTACCGCAACCCAATGCAGGTACCAGGGCTCGAGAAGATCGTTCTCAACATGGGAGTCGGGGACGCCAAGCAAGATGCCAACGTTCTCGAGTCGGCGATCACGCAGCTCGCACAGATCGCTGGCCAACGGCCCAACGTGCGGCGGGCCAAGCGCTCGATTGCCGGCTTCAAGCTAAGGGCAGGCATGCCTGTAGGTGTGACCGTGACGCTGCGTCGAGCACGGATGTGGGAGTTTCTCGACCGCCTCACGACGATCGCGATCCCGCGCATCCGCGACTTTCGGGGTCTCGATCCGCGCTCCTTCGACGGTCGCGGCAACTACACGTTCGGTATCCGGGAGCAGATCATCTTCCCCGAGGTCGATTACGACTCGATCGACCAGGTCCGAGGTCTGGACGTCACCATTGTCACCACAGCTGCGACCGATGAGGAAGCGTTTGCCCTGCTAAGTGAGCTCGGCATGCCTTTCCGAGCGGGAGGGCCGGATAGCGGCTCCGGCGCTACTAGCGACGCTCCTAGCAATAACTCCTGAACGCTTCGAAAGGAACCAGACAGATGCCCAAAAAGTCACAGTGGGTTCGCCAACAGCGTCCCCAGAAGTACCAGACAAGGAACTACAACCGGTGCCGCCGTTGCGGCCGGCCGCGCGCCTATCTGCGGCGCTTTGGTCTCTGCCGAATCTGCCTACGCCAACTCGCGCACGAGGGCATGATCCCCGGGCTAACGAAGGCGAGCTGGTAGCACCAAGATGACGCTGACAGACCCGATAGCCGACTTCCTGACGCGCCTGCGCAACGCGATCAACGCCGGCCACAGCGAGGTCGCGATGCCCTCCTCCAAGTTCAAGGCGGAGATCGCGCGGATCCTCAAGGAACAGGGTTACATCGACGACTATCGGGTCGAACCGGCGGCGGTCGGGCGCCGGCTGGTCGTTAAGCTGCGCTGGAGCGAGGATCGTAAGCCCGCGATCTCGGGCCTCGAGCGCGTATCGAAGCCGGGCCGGCGGCAGTACGTGTCGGTCGAGCGGATTCCGAAGGTGCGCGGTGGGACCGGTATCGCGATCGTCTCGACCTCGCGGGGGGTCTTGTCGGACCACGAGGCGAGGCGCCTCGGTGTGGGCGGCGAGCTAGTCGCGAAGGTTTGGTAGTGGCTATCTGGGGGCGAACGCAGTCGTGAGTCGCATCGGAAAACAGCCGATTCCGCTGCCCGAAGGCGTCGAGGTACGGATCGAGCCCGAGCGCGTAAAGGTCAAGGGCCCGAAAGGCGAGCTCGAGGAGCGGATCGCGCGCGACATCGAGGTAGTCGAGGAGGACGGCAAGCTAGTCGTCCGGCGCCCGACCGACCGTCGTCACCACAAGGCGTTGCACGGGCTTACTCGGACGCTCGTGGCGAACATGGTCGAAGGCGTCACCCGCGGCTTCGAGAAACGCCTCGAGATCCAGGGCGTCGGTTACCGCGCCCAGTTGCAAGGACGCAAGCTGGTGTTGCAGGTCGGGTTTTCGCATCCGGTCGAGTTCGAGCCCCCGGAAGGGATCGAGTTCGAAGTGCCGCAGCCAACGCAGATCGTGGTGAAGGGCATCTCTAAGCAGCTGGTCGGCGAGGTCGCCGCGCGTATCCGAAAGGTGCGGCCACCTGAGCCGTACAAGGGCAAGGGCATCCGCTACCAGGGCGAGTACGTCGCCCGCAAGGTCGGTAAGAGAACGTGATCGAGACGAAGGAAAGGCGCATGAAGCGAGTCCGGCGGGCGCGCCGCCGGCGCCGTGTGCGCGCGCGGATTCGCGGCACAGCAGAGCGTCCGCGTCTCTCCGTGCACCGCTCGAACCGCGGAGTTCAGGCACAACTCATCGACGACGACGCGGGCCGCACGCTTGCCCACGTGGTGTGGACGGAGCCGGAGCTCCGCAACCTCGGGAAGATGGAGCAAGCCCGCCAAGCCGGGAAGATTCTCGCCGAGCGGGCGCGAGCGGTGGGTATCGAGACGTGTGTGTTCGATCGCAACGGTTATCGCTACCACGGTCGCGTGCGCGCGCTTGCCGAAGGTGCCCGCGAAGGCGGCTTGCGCTTCTAGTCGCCGAGGGAGCGGTCAACGGGGTTTCGCTAGGGTCAAGTTCGGATGGCAGCAAGGGATAGGGCAAGACCACTCGGCGGCGCGGAACTGCAGGAGCGCGTCGTCGAGATAAACCGCGTAGCTAAGGTCGTCAAGGGGGGTCGCCGTTTCTCGTTCACGGCGTTGGTCGTCGTTGGCGACGAGGCCGGCAACGTCGGCGTCGGATACGGCAAGGCCAAAGAGGTTCCCGTTGCCATCCAAAAAGCCGTAGAGAAGGCGCGGCGCGCAATGTTTCGGGTGCCGATGCACGGCAGCACGATCACTCACGAGGTGATCGGGGAGCACGGCGCCTCGCGGGTCTTGCTCAAGCCCGCCGCACCCGGCACGGGTGTGATCGCCGGCGGTGGTGTGCGCGCTGTGCTCGAGCTCGCTGGCGTGCACGACGTCTTGTCGAAATCGCTGGGAAGCCAAAACCCGATCAACGTCGTGAGGGCGACCGTCGACGCGCTGCGCAAGCTGCGGGATCCGGTGGAAGTCGCGCGGATCCGTGGCCTCACCGTCCGTCAGGTTCTGGGGCTCGAGCCGGTCGGAGCGCACGCCGACGCTTCCAACTCGGAGGACAACCGATGAGCACGGCGAAGATCCGTATCCGCCAAGTGCGGTCTGCGAACGGCGCGAGTCGGCGTCAGCTTGAGACACTGCGGGCGCTCGGCTTGGGACGTATCGGCCGGGCCACCGAGCGACCCCTTTCGCCAGCGGTGCGCGGCCAGATCCAAGCGATCCGCCACCTCGTCGAAGTCGAGGAGGTCGCATGAGCGAGCCAGCTCTCCACAACCTGCGCCCTGCTCCGGGGTCGCGGCGTACCCGCAAACGCGTGGGTCGCGGTGAGGGCTCCGGGACAGGTAAAACCGCTGGCCGCGGCACAAAAGGTGCCGGTGCCCGATCAGGCAACAAGCGCCGGGCTTCCTACGAGGGCGGGCAGAATCCGCTGCACATGCGGCTCCGAAAGTTGCGCGGGCCGCACATGAAGAAGTCGATGCCTTTCGAGCGCTTCGGGCGTACGCTCAGCCAGGCGGTCAATCTGCGCGATCTGGAAGCGCGCTTCGCGGCCGACGAGGTCGTCACCCCCGAGACGCTGCGGGCGCGAGGGCTCGCCAAACGCAAGGGAATCCCCGTCAAGATCCTCGGCGAGGGCGAGCTAACGAAACCGCTCACGGTGCGCGTCCACGCGGTCTCGGCGAGCGCGCGAGCGAAGATTGAGCAAGCGAAGGGCAGCGTCGAGCTGATCGGGCGCTGAATCCCGCAATGTTCGGGATCGTCTCAGCTGCGCTGCGGGTCCCGGAGATCCGCAAGAAGCTCGCCTTTACGGCGGCGATGCTCGCGCTCTATCGGCTGGGCTCGCAAATCCCGACGCCCGGCATCAACACCGACGTTCTCGATCAGATCCAAAGTCGCTTCCAATCGGCGGGGGCGCTCGGGCTCGCCAACCTGCTTACCGGCGGTGGGCTCTCGCGTTTCTCGATCTTCGCGCTCGGGATCATGCCTTACATCACCGCCTCCATCATTCTCCAGTTGCTGACGGTGGTGGTGCCTTCGCTCGAGAAGTTGAGGAAAGAGGGCGAGGTTGGGCAGGAGCGCATCACCCAATACACCCGCTATCTCACCGTTGGGCTCGCCCTCCTGCAGTCGATCGGCTTCATCTTCATCTACCGGACGCAGAGCGCAGACATCATTAAGGCCTTCACGCTCGGGCACGTGATCGTGATCGTGGCGACCCTGACCTGCGGCTGCGTTCTGGTTATGTGGCTCGGCGAGCTAATCACGCAACGCGGTATCGGCAACGGCATCTCGTTGATGATCTTCGCAAGCATCGTGGCGGGCTTGCCACAGGGAATCCAAGCCTGGTGGACGAGTCCTGATCGCGTATTCCAGGTCATCGCGCCCTTCTTGGTGCTGGCCGTGACGGCCGCGGTCGTGTTCGTCCAGGAGGGTCAACGGCGCATACCGGTGCAGTACGCGCGCCGTACCGTCGGGCAGCGGATGCAAGCCGGTGGTGCCACCTACCTGCCGCTACGCGTCAACATGGCGGGAGTTATTCCTGTCATCTTCGCCGCTTCACTGATGGCCTTCCCGCCGACGATCGGCCAGATCTCGCAAGCCGCTTGGGCGCGTGACCTGTCAGCGTTCTTCGACTACCGCGGAGCCCCTTACCTGATCGCCGAGTCGCTGTTGATCCTCGTCTTCACCTACTTCTACACCGCCGTGACCTTCAATCCCGTAGAGCAGGCCGACAATCTCAAGAAGTACGGCGGCTTCATCCCGGGTGTGCGCCCGGGTCGTCCGACCGCCGAGTACCTCGACCGCATCCTTGCGCGCCTCACCCTGCCGGGCGCCATCTACCTGGCCGCCGTGGCAGCGCTACCGACGATTCTGGCCAACCAGACGTCTACGAACTTTGCGTTCGGTGGTACTTCGTTGCTGATCGTTGTGGGCGTCGCCCTCGACACGATGAAACAGCTCGAGGCGCAACTGATGATGCGCAACTACGAGCGGTTCTTGAAGTGAGCGAGCTGAACCTCGTGCTGCTGGGCCCCCCAGGGGCCGGAAAGGGTACGCAGGCGGAGCGCCTGCGCGAGGACTTCGAGATCCCCTACTTCGCGACCGGCGACATCCTGCGCGAGGCGGTGCGCGCCGGCACCGAGCTAGGAAAGCGCGCCCGCGAGTACATGGAACGCGGTGAGCTAGTTCCCGACGAGCTCGTCTGCGACCTGATCATGGAGCGGCTCGACGACCCTGATGCGCGCGACGGTTTCTTGCTCGACGGCTTCCCGCGAACGATCCGGCAAGCCGAAGTGCTCGAAAAAGCGCTGGCGGAAAGGGGTCGGCAGCTGACGGCGGCGCTGCTGATCGAGGTGCCAGACGAGGAAGTCGTGCGCAGGCTCTCCGGCCGCCGCATCTGCACAAAAAATCAGCACGTCTACCACGTTGAGTTCGATCCCCCCAAGACGCCTGGTGTGTGCGACCAGGATGGCTCGCGCTTGATTCAGCGCGACGACGACAAGCCGGAAACGATCCGCAAGCGGCTCGAGGTCTACCACCGAGAGACCGAGCCACTCGTCGAGTGGTACGAGGAGCGCGGCTTGCTGCGGCGCTTCGACGGCACGCGCGATCCTGACGAGGTCCACCGGCACATTCGCGCGACGCTCGCGACACTGCGCCTCGAGGCAGAGCTCTAACCTCGGGCGCAGTGGCAAAGCTCAAGAGCCCCGAACAGATCGAGCGGATAGCGGCTGCCGGCGCGATCGTCGCTCAGTGCTTGCGCCTCTTGCAGCAGCGGGCACGGCCGGGAGTGCGGACGCGAGAGCTCGACGCACTCGCCGAGCGCTTCATCCGCTCCCGCGGTGCTGAGCCGGCGTTTAAGGGCTACCACGGCTACCCGGCCTCGATCTGCGCTTCCCCCAACTCGTTGGTGGTACACGGGATTCCCGACGACTACGAGCTGACCCCGGGTGACGTGCTCTCGCTCGACGTCGGCGTCGAGCTCGACGGCTGGATCGCCGACGCCGCTCTAACCGTCGCGGTCGGTCGGCCTTCGCCGACTGCGCGCCGCCTACTGGACACTACGCGCGCGGCGCTCTACGCAGGAATCGCCAAAGCCCAACCCGGGGCCCATCTCGGCGACGTCTCCCACGCCATTCAGCAACGTGTCGAGCAGGACGGTTTCTCGGTCATCCGTGCGCTCGTCGGTCATGGCGTTGGGCGCGCGATGCACGAAGAGCCACAGATCCCGAACTTCGGTCGACCGGGCACCGGTCCGCTGCTCGAGCCGGGCATGGTTCTGGCGATCGAGCCAATGGTCAACGCCGGCGGCCACGAGGTCGAGATGGGGCCCGACAACTGGGCCGTCTACTCCCGCGACGGATCGCTCGCCGCGCACTTCGAGCACACGATCGCGGTGACCCGCGAAGGGCCGCGCATCCTCACGCCCTGGGATCCCGATGCCCCCGCCGCGCTAGTGCGCGAGAGCGCGTCGGAGAAGGCGGAGCGAGGATCTGCGGAATCTGCGCTCACGCCCCACCGAGAGGTTCGCTGACGCTAAGGCCGCGGTCGTTAGCTGGCCGCGTGCGACAGCCGTTTGCTGCTAGTCTTGCCCGCTGGCGCGCAGCCGACTCCTGGGCTCCGCGCACTTCCTCTCTAGTAGGCGACAGATCACGGAGCGATGAAGGTCCGACCCTCGGTCAAGCCGATGTGCGAAAAGTGCAAGGTCATCAAGCGCCGCGGCGCGGTGCTCGTGATCTGTCAAAACCCGCGTCACAAGCAGCGGCAGGGGTAGGCCGCCGGCCGTGGCGCGGATAGCCGGAATCAACATCCCCCTCAATAAGAGGGTCGAGATCGGCCTCACGTACATCTACGGCATCGGCCGCTCGACCGCGCGGCGGGTGCTGGCCGAGGCCGGTGTCGATCCCGACACATACGTCAAGGATTTGACCGACGACGAGATCAGGCGTTTGCGCGAGATCATCGACAACGAGCTCGTCGTCGAGGGCGATTTGCGGCGTGAGCGAGCCCAGAACATCAAGCGCTTGATGGAGATCGGGTGTTATCGGGGCTTGCGCCATCGGCGCGGGCTGCCGGTGCGTGGGCAACGGACGAAGACGAATGCCCGTACCCGCAAGGGACCGCGCAAGGGCAGCGCCGCCGGCGCCGGCAAGAAGAAGGTCCGCAAGCACTAGCGCGCACGCCGAGGTCCAGTAATCGATGGCTCAGAAGGGCACAAAGCAGCGTGGTCGACGCAAGGCGCGGAAGAACGTGCCGGTCGGTCAGGCGCACATCAAGACCAGCTTCAACAACACGATCGTCTCGATCACCGACCGCGAGGGCAACGTAATCGCCTGGGAGTCGGCTGGCTCAGCCGGCTTCCGTGGCTCGCGCAAATCGACGCCCTTCGCCGCCCAAGTGACCGCGGACGGGGCTGCCAAGAAGGCAATGGAGCACGGTGTGCAGAAAGTCGAGGTCTTCGTAAAAGGTCCCGGCTCGGGCCGCGAGACCGCGATCCGCTCGCTACAAGCGGCGGGCCTCGAGATCATTTCGATCCGGGACGTCACGCCGCATCCCCACAACGGTTGCCGCCCGAAGAAGCGGCGGAGGGTCTGATCGATGGCGCGCTACACGGGACCCGTATGCAAGCTTTGCCGACGCGAGGGGGAGAAGCTCTTCCTCAAAGGTGAGCGTTGTCTAACCGACAAGTGCGCGATCGAGCGCCGCAACTACCCACCAGGGCAACATGGACGCGCACGTGTGCGGCAGTCCGAGTATCGGCTCCAGCTGCGCGAAAAGCAGAAGGCACGTCGTTACTACGGAGTGCTCGAGCGGCAGTTCCGCAACTACTACGAGCGTGCCAGCCGGCTACCGGGAGCGACCGGCGAAAACCTCCTCCGGTTGCTGGAAACCCGCCTCGACAACGTGCTCGTGCGTCTCGGATTCGCCGCCTCGCGGCGTCAGGCACGGCAGTTCATCCGCCACGGCCACTGGCTGGTCAACGGACGCCGCGTCGACATCCCCTCCTATCAGGTGCGTCCAGACGATGTCATCACGCTCAAACCGGGATCCGGTGCCGAGGCGGCGGTGCGTGAGGCGACCGAACTCACGTCTGCCGTGCCGGCCTGGTTGCAGGCGGACCACGACGGCCTCACCGCGAAGGTACTGCGGTGGCCCGAGCGGGACGAGATTCCTGCACCGGTCCAAGAGCAGTTGATCGTCGAGCTCTACTCGAAGTAAGCGTCTTACGCGCGCGCCATCAGTAGCACTCGGGTGCGCGCGAGAACCCGACAAGGAAGCCCGCCATGACCGAGTTCCAGACACCGCAGATCTCCGTCGAGAAAGCCGACTACCGACGCGGCCGGTTCGTTATCGAGCCGCTCGACAAAGGGTTCGGCTACACGTTCGGAAACTCGTTGCGCCGCGTGCTCCTCACCTCGCTCGGTGGGGCGGCAGTAACGAGCGTGAGGATCGAGGGCGTCGCGCACGAGTTCTCGACGATTCCAGGGGTCAAGGAGGACGTAACCGACATCGTCCTCAACCTCAAAGAGGTCGTCTGCCGGATGCACACCGACGCCGACGAGATCGAGGCGCCGCTGGTCGCCACTGGTCCCGGCGAGGTGCGCGCCGGCGACATCGACTTTCCCGCGGGTGTCGAGGTGCTCAACCCCGAGGCCCATATTGCGACACTCGAGAAGAAGACCACGCTCGAGATGTACCTGACGATCGGGCGTGGGCGCGGTTATGCGCCGGCGGAGGAAAACAAGCAGCCAGACCAGCCGATCGGTGTGATCCCGATCGACTCGATCTTCTCACCGGTGAAGCGCGTCAGCTACCGCGTCGAGGCAGCTCGTGTCGGTCAGCGGACCGACTACGACAAGCTGATCCTGGACATTGAGACCGACGGCTCCCTCGACCCGGAAGCAGCGCTCCGCGAGGCAGCCGAGATCCTTATCCGTTACCTCGCGATCTTTACCGACGCCTCGCGCGTCGAAGAGCTGCGGCGCGAGGGTGCAGCGCTCGTCGGCGACTCTGGCAACGGTTCCGCCGCTGGCGGCGGCGCGCGGACCGCGATGGACGACATCCTGATCGAGGAGCTCGAGCTCGGGGTCCGCTCCTACAACTGCTTGAAGCGGGCCGGCATCCAGACCGTGGGCGACCTGATCTCGAAGACCGAGGCTGAGCTCGCAGCGATCCCGAACTTCGGTCGCAAGTCGATCGAAGAGGTCAAGGAGACGCTCGCAGCGCGTGGTCTCTCGCTGCGACAGGGCTAGGCTGCGCTAGCGAAAGACGGTCGGTCTGCCGGGGATGTGATCGAGCGATGAGGCACCGTAAGCAACGGGGAAAGTTGAGTCGGGACGCGGCGCACCGTCGAGCGCTCGTGATGAACCTTTGCCGGGAAGTCATCGAGCACGGTCGCATCCGCACGACCGAGGCGAAGGCGAAGGCTGCCAAGCCCGAACTCGAACGTCTCATTACGCTCGCCAAGCGCGGCGACATGCACGCCCGGCGCCAGGCGATGGCCCGCCTCGGCCAAGACAAGTTCCTCGTCTACAAGCTCTTCGAGGAGGTGGCTCCGCGTTACCGCGAACGTGAGGGCGGTTACACGCGCATTCTGAAGCTCGGACCGCGGCCCTCCGATGCCGCGGAGATCGTTCTGCTCGAGCTCGTCTGAAGCTCGAGTCACGGTTTCTTGGCGGCAGCTCCGCAGGTGAGCGCCAAGCTATTGCTGGAGTACGACGGCAGCGGATTTCGCGGCTGGGCTCGGCAGCCGGGCCTACGAACCGTCCAAGGAGTTCTCGAAGACGCGCTTGCGGAGCTTTGCGGCATCCCGGTAGCGACGACCGTGGCGGGACGCACCGACGCCGGTGTCCACGCCCTCGGCCAGGTCGTAAGCCACCCTGGCCGGGCCTTACCCGCCGGCGCGATCAATGCCCGTCTGCCCGCCGACGTGCGGGTGCTGCGCTCGGAGGACGCTCCGGAAGGCTTCGACGCGCGCCGCGACGCGCGCTCGCGCCGCTACCGGTACCGGATCTACACCCGCGCGGTCCCGAGCCCTTTCGAACACGGCCGTGCCTGGCAGCTCGGCTTCTCGCCGGACCTCGAGCTGCTGCAAGCCTACGCTGGCCTATTGCCCGGCACACACGACTTCACTGCTTTCACACCGGCAGACACCGATCACGTGCGTTTCGAACGGGTCGTGCTCGAGGCGCGCTGGCTGCGCGAGAGTGAGCACCTGATCGCCTTCGAGATCGAGGCCGACACCTTCCTGCGGCACATGGTCAGAACGCTTGTGGGGACGATGGTCGAGATGGCCCGTCGGCGCCACGATCCGGCGCGCCTCGCGCGACTTCTGACCGGCCGCCCGCGGACCGAGGCAGGGATGACGGCTCCGCCCGACGGTCTGTACCTCACCCACGTCCGCTACTGAAGTGCCTCACCCGCCCGGATATCCTCGCTGCTCGTGCGCGTTCTGCTGACCAACGACGATGGGATCCAGGCGACCGGTCTCCACGTGATGCGGGAGGCGCTGTTGGCACGGCTTCCCGACGTCGAATTAGCGGTGATCGCACCCGACTCGAACCGCAGCGCCAGTGCCCGCAGCATCACGACGCGGCAGCCGCTCGCGGTCGACGAGATCCGCTTCGGAGATGGCGGCAGCGGTTTCGCCACCGATGGGACGCCGGTTGACTGCGTGCGCTTCGCCGCGCTCGGACTCGTCGGGGATCCCCCCGACCTGGTCGTTTCGGGCATCAACCATGGATCGAATCTCGGCGACGACGTCACTTACTCGGGGACGGTTGCGGCGGCCTTCGAAGGAGCCCTGCTCGGGATCCCGGCGATCGCCGTCTCCCAGCAGGCGGAGGCCGGCCGCACCGACTTCCAGCCGCGGGGGTCGGCTTGGGAGCGTGAGGAGTTCGAAGTCGGCGCGCGCTTTGTAGCGGAGCTTGTGGCGATGGTCGATCGACTCGGCTTGCCACCGCGCACGGTCCTGAACGTGAACGTGCCGGCTGGCCCGGTCCGCGGCGTGCGGGCCTGCAAACTCGGCCGGCGCATCTACCGTGACGAACTCAAGCTCGAGGGCGAAAGGCCCGACGGTCGCCGCCACTACCGGATCTACGGCGCCACTCCCGGCTACCACGAAGAGCCCGGGACCGACTTTGAGGCCATCGACGAGGGCTTCCTTGCGCTGACCCCGCTGCGCTTCGATCTCAACGACGGCGAGGCGCTCGCACGGCTCGGTGAGTTCGACCTCGCGACGGTTTTCCAACGGGCGCTGGCCAACCGCGCGCTAACCGGCTAGGGGAATCGCCGCCGTGGCCAGCGCAGCCGAGCGGATACCGGAAGAGGCCCGCAAGCGCGCCGAAGAGTTACGAGAACAGATCGCCTACCACGACTGGCGCTACTACGTACTTGACGATCCAGAGATCTCCGACGAGGAGTACGACCGCCTGCTCGACGAGCTGCGCGCGCTTGAAGAGCGGTATCCGGAGCTGCGCACACCGGACTCGCCCACGCAGCGTGTCGGTGGCAAGCCAGCACCCCAGTTCCGTCAGGTCCGTCACCTCCAGCCGATGCTCTCGCTCGCCAACGCCCGCAACGAAGGTGAGCTGCGAGCCTGGGTTGAGCGCAATCTCCGTTTGCTGCGGCGTGCAGGGGTCGACTTGGCGCGCCTGCGCTACGTGACGGAGCCGAAGATCGACGGTCTCGCGATCTCGCTCGTCTACGAAAACGGACGGTTGGTGCGTGGCGCCACCCGCGGAGACGGCGAAATCGGTGAGGACGTAACGGAGAACTTGAAGACGATCCCAGCCGTGCCGCTACGGATCCCCGACGCTCCGCCGCTGATCGAGGTCCGCGGCGAGGCCTACATGCCGCGCAGAGAGTTCGTACGCGTGAATGAGGAGCGGATCGCGCGCGGCGAGCCGCCGTTCGCCAACCCCCGGAACGCTGCCGCTGGCTCGATTCGCCAGCTCGATCCACGGGTGACGGCATCGCGACCGCTCTCGATCTGGTGCTGGGGCGTAGGGGCGACCGAGGGCATCTCGTTCGACTCCCACTACGAGTCGCTGGAGTGGCTTCGCGCTCACCGCTTCCGGGTCAACCCCGACGTCGAACTGCACGATGACGTGGAGTCGGTGATCGCGGCGTGCAAGCGGTGGGAGGAGCGTCGCGACGAGCTCGACTACGAAATCGACGGAGTGGTCGTGAAGATCGACGACCTGCGGCTTTGGCGGGTACTCGGCGTGGCCGGCCGCGAACCGCGGGCCGCGATCGCCTGGAAGTTCGCGCCGATGACGGCGACCACGGTCCTGCGTCGCATCGGCTGGAACGTTGGTCGGACCGGGCACCTCGTGCCGTACGCCGAGCTCGAGCCGGTCCAGGTTTCCGGCGTCACCGTCAAAACGGCAACTCTCCACAACGAGGAGGACCTTCGGCGCAAGGACGTGCGCGAGGGTGACGAGGTGATCGTGATGCGTGCCGGCGACGTGATACCGCAGGTCGTTTCGCCGACGGCGCGCGCCGTCCGGCGACCGGACCGTCCACCGCCACCGCAGCCTCCCGAACGCTGCCCGGCCTGCGGCACCAAGACGATCAAGCCGGAAGGCAGCGTGTGGACGATCTGCCCAAACCGGGCCGGCTGTCCCGGCCAGATCTTCCAGGCCATCAAGCACTTCGTCTCGAAGGGCGCGATGGACATCGAGGGTCTCGGGGAGGAAAACGTCCGGCGCTTCCTCGAGGAAGGACTGATCAAGCACGTCGCCGACATCTACGAGCTCGATGTCGATCGCCTCGCTGCGCTACGCGGGTTTGGAAGGACCTCGGCCGAAAAGCTCGTCCGCGCGATCGAGCGCTCTCGCAGCCAGCCCTTCCATCGTGTGCTGTACGCGCTCGGCATCCCCGGGGTCGGAGCGGTCAACGCCCGCAATCTCGCGCGCCACTTCCGCTCGATAGACCGCCTCCTCGCCGCATCCGAGGACGAGATCGAGGCGGTCGAAGGGATCGGTCCGATCCTCGCCCGGACGATTCGCGAGGCCCTCGACGACCCCAACACGCGCGAACTCATTGAGCGTCTACGGCGTGCCGGACTGCGCTTCGAGGAGGAACCCCCCGCCGCGGACAGCGAAGCGCAACCGCTATCGGGAAAGACCTTCGTGCTCACGGGGACACTGCCGCACCTCACTCGCGAGCAAGCCACTGAGCTGATTGAGAGCGCCGGCGGCCGAGTTACGAGCTCGGTGTCGCGACGGACCGATTACGTCGTGGTTGGCGACAACCCCGGCTCGAAACTCGAGCGGGCGCGCGAGCTAGGCGTGCCGACGATCGGTGAGCAGGAACTACTCGAGCTCATCGGCAAGGAGCGCGTCTCCTCGCTAACCAGCGGCTGATCGATTTCGCACAGTTCGGTTCGCCCCTCGCGCGGCTGCGGTTCAGCTGTCCGCAAGCGCCTGCACGACCGCCTCTTCGGTGGCGCGTGCCCGCGCCGTCGGTGTGCCGTTGGCTAGCAGCGAGAACCAGTAGCGCTCGCCGCTGCGGGCCCGGCAGTAGCCGGAAAGCGCCGTGACACCGGTCAAGGTTCCGGTTTTTGCGCGGCAGCGTCCGCGTGCGGGGCCGCTGCGGAAACGTCGTCGCAGCGTACCCTCGCGCCCGGCTAGTGGCAGTGAGCGCAGCCACTGTGGGCCCCAAGGTCGCCGCAGCGCGTTGCGCAACAGCCGCACTATCTCGCTGGGCGACGCCCGGTTCGCGCGCGAAAGGCCGGAGCCGTCGACGAGCTTGGGTTGCACGCCGAGTCGTTGCAATACCGCTCGTTCGATCCGCAAACCCAGCTCAGTACTCCCCGGCGTCGCGGCACGGGTCGCGAGCTGCTTGAGCAGCATTTCCGCGAAGAAGTTGTCGGAGTCGCGGTTCGTGACGCGAACGATCAGCGACAGCGGGGGCGACGCCAGCTCCGCCAGCTCTCGCCCGTCGGCCGGCGCGGTTCCCAGGGTCTCGCGGCCCTTCACAGCGACCCCGAGCTGGCTTAGCGCCCGTCGAAACCGCTGTGCCGTGGCGAGCGCCGGGTCGGCCACGAAGTTGCGACCCGAAGGCGCCAGCCCGCGATCGACGACGAGCGCGGAAAGCGGCCCCACCCAAATGCTCGTACGCCACGCCGATGCCGGGCCCCCGGTGAGGCGGTCGAAGCGGCTGGCATCGGCGACGATCGGGCCGTCGACCCGCCTGACACCGGCGTCGCGAACGGCGCGCGCAAGCGCGGCGAGGGTCGGTCCGCCGGTGCCCGCCGTAGGCCCACCGAGACCGCTTGCGAGCGTTGGGTCGCCGCCGCCAACGAGGTAGAGCGGGCCGCTGACACGGCCCTCGGTGTCCGGCCAGGCCGCGGTCACCACCCGCGTCTGCCACCGCTGCTCGGGACCGAAAAGCTCGAGCGCTGCAGCGGTCGTGAAGAGCTTCACGTTCGACGCTGGCACGAGCCGCGTTCGCGCACGCAAGGAAGCGACGACCACGCCCCGCTCGTCGACGATCAGTGCGGCGCCACCGCCGCCGAGTCGCGCCAGGAGCCGGCGCAAGCGGGTGGGCAACAGCGAGCGCGGCGACTGCGCCGTGCCGCGCTCCGAATTGCCGGCGGAACTACCTCTTGGCTGCGGTGCCGCCGGCTTGGTCTGGGAAGGCTCGGTACCGGCGACCGGTGGTGCCGAAGCGCCGCCCTCCGCCGAAGCGCGGGCCGTCGCCGCGGGAGCGCCCGCGCCGGCGATGCCGGCGAGGGCGAGCGCTCCTGTGCACAGGAGCGAGATCAGCATGATCCGGGCGAACCTCAGCGCTCTCACCGACACCGACACGCGCACGCCGCGCCAGCTTAAGGGGCGGCAGCTCGGCACTGAGCGACAACCCTTGTTCGCTGCTAGCGGGTTGCCTGGTCGGCCAGCCAAGTATGCTGAGGAGCACGGGATGGGGGAGCTGATCGCCCTGGCAGGGCCGCCCCACACGGGTGGGCCGGGCAAGGAGGCCGCGCGAGCCAGGCGCCGGGCGGTGCTTGCGCACGCCGAGCAGTCCAACGACGGCGCTGCCCGAACCGGCCGCAGCGCGTCCGGTAGTTCCTCGGGAAGCGCCTCAGCGGCGGGCGCCGATCGCCAAACGCTCTCGCCGGACGCCGGCACGAACAACCGTGGCAAGCGACGGCGTGCTCGGACCACCAAGTCCCGTAGCGGGCGGACCGCGCTGGTTCTAGGGGGCGGCGGTTTCACCGGCGGGGCCTTCGAGATCGGGGCGCTGCGTGCTCTGGAGATCCTGCTTGGCCCAGGGGCGATCGGTCGTTTCGATATTTACGTAGGCACCAGTGCGGGGGCCTTCGTCGCCTCATTCGTCGCTAACGGCGTGTCGGCCGAGCGCCTGTTCGCCGCACTGCAGGGAGATGAGGAAGCGGCCGGCCTGCGTCGACCGGGTCGACGAACCTTGATGCGTTTGAACCTCGCTGGTCTGGCGCGAGCGACCTACCGGGTGCCGCTCGGCGCTTTGGCGATCGCTGCGCAGATGGCGACGCGCCCCGGTTCAGTCTCGCTCGTCGATGCCGTCACGCGGCTCGCCGACGGCTTGCCGAACGGGCTCTACGACGGCGGGGGGATTGAGCGCTACCTCCGCGAGACCTTTTCCGGGCCCGGTCTGACCGACGACTTTCGGCAACTGTCTCGTCGGCTCTACCTGGTTGCAACCGATATCGATAGCTGTGAGCGCGTCGTGTACGGGGAGCGCGGTTTCGACGACGTGCCGATCTCCGCCGCCGCCGCGGCGTCGGCAGCCCTGCCGATGGTCTACACGCCTCGTCGCATCGGCGGGCGGTCGCTGGTCGACGGCGGCATCTTCTCGACCACCAATATCGACGTCGCGGTCGCGCACGGCGCCGAACTGGTCGTCGTACTGAACCCGCTCGTGCCATATCGCAATTTGCGCGGCGAGGGCGCCGAGGCGACCGAAACGCTCGCCGATCGGGGGTTCGCGCCGATCGGTTACCAAGCGTTCAAGATGCTGGCGCACGAGCGCCTCCAGCGCGCTGCCCTGAGCTGGCAAGAACGTTTCCCGGGGACGGACATCCTTCTCATCGAGCCCGATCCTGACGACCGCCTGATGTTCGAGACACACATCCTCGACTTTGCGCGGGCGCGCACGGTTGCGCGGCGCGCGTTTCGCACGGTCGGCGCTCGGTTGCTCGAACAAAGCGACAAGCTGGCGCCGATTTGGGCGCGACATGGCATCTCCGCCGATCCCGTCCGTCTGCGCCGGGCACTCGGTTCCCTGCCGAGGAGACGTCGAGGCTCGCGCCTGGGGCGCATCGTGACCGTTCCGGCTCGGGCCGGTCGGGCGTTGGCAGCCGGTGTGCGCTAACCGCCGCTCGCCCCAGGAGGGCAGCGATCAACTTAGCTGCGGGAGCGATGCGCTCGGCCCTGCGTTAGCTCGGCAAGGCAAGCATCGAGCGCCGAGAGCAGCCGGTCGCTAGCCGCTCGGTCGCGCACCGCGATCCGCACCCGCGCTCGGTCGCCCAACGCCGCTCTCGAAGCCACGCGCACGGCGCGCCGCTCGAGGGCGCGAGCGAGCTCCCGGCCGTCGATGCCGAGCTTCGCCACCCACAGGAAGTTGGCTTCGCTCGGCGAAACGTCGAAGCCCCGCGCGCGGAGCTCGCGCGCCAGGCGTTCGCGCTCGGCGACGATGCGGCCGACTTGCCCCTCGACCCAACTTTCCCTCATGAGCGCCTCGGTCGCCGCGGCCACCGCCGGCGCCGATACCCCGAGGGTCGGTGTCACAAAGCCCGCTCGGTGGGCGAGCGTTGGCGGCAGCACGGCGTAGCCGATTCGCAAGCCCGCGAGGCCGAACGCCTTCGAGAAAGTGCGCAGCAGCACCACGTTGCAGCGGTTAGACAGGCGCAGCACCGCGTCGCGGTGCTCCCGGCGCTGGTAGTCGATCAGTGCCTCGTCGACGATCAGCAGCTGCTCGCAGCGGAGAGTCTGCGCGACCGCCGCGAGTTGCGCAGACGTGAAGTAGTGACCAGTGGGGTCGTCGGGATTGCAGATCAGAAGGTCGCAACCCGCGCTCGCCGCGCGCGCTAGGGCCTCGCTCGTGCGCTCGATCGGCCGCGCCTTCTTGCCGGCGCGCTCGATCGCAAGCGGCAGAAGCGGATGGGATGGCCAGGTCACCGCCACCTCTTCGCTGCCTGCCAGGTGTGCGAGCACCCGCTCGAGCAGATCGGAGATGCCGTGGCCGACCGCGATCAGTGCCGCCTCGACGCCGAGTCGTTCGGCGAGGGCCGAGCGCAGGCCGGCGGCGTGACGGTCGGGTGGCAGGTTGATCGGACCACGTAGCGCGGCGATCGCCGCGTTCACGACCTCCGGGTCCGGCATCTGGGGAGATTCGGTGCGCGAGAGGTCGACGATCTCGGCTCGCGCCAACGCGCGGCGCCGCCGTTCGCGTCGCCGCTCGGCCGCGGCCACTAGCACCTCCGGGGGAACGTCGTCGTACTGGCGGTAGCGGTCGAGCAAACCCACCGCCCTGATCATGGCGCCTCGGCGCGCTTTTCACGTCACCGGGCAGGTGCGAGTTGCGGGCCCGGACCTTGAACTACCAGGAACCAGACGGCGAAGACCGCTACCGCGACGACCACCGAGACACCGAAGACGGTCTCCAGCGCGCCTTCGTCCTGGCGGTGTCCGGCGGCCCGGCGCACGAGCTTCCAAGCGTGGTCGACACGACGCGCGACCGCCAGCGTCAGGAGCAGCGTCGCGAGCGAGCCGAGCACCGCAACGACGATGCCGCCAAGAGCGCTTCCCGTGAGGTACTCGAAGTGCGAACCCAACCACAGCCAAGCGAGCGGCTGCGGACCGAGCACGCTCACGCACAGCAACAGCTCGAGCGCCAAGAGCGCGGCCGCGAGCGCGCGGTCGAGCAGAGCGACGAGCGGCGACCTTCGGGCATCGCCGACGCGATACCGACGCGTACGCGCGGTGCCCGGACGTCGCCCGATGAAGAGCCCGCCGGTGTCGGTGGGATCGGTCTTCGGCATCGCTACGCAGCCGCGCCGCCGCGCTCGGAAACCGCGCGCTCTTAGCGGGTCGCGACGCTAGGCGAGCGCGGCTGCGCGCTCAGCTGTCGCCGTACAGCCCGTCGATCACGTGCGCGTACTTCTCTTGCACGACCTGCCGCTTGACCTTGAGCGTTGGCGTGAGCTCGCCGGTCGGCTACGAAAAGTCGTGCGGCAGGATCGCGAACTTCTTGATCTGCTCCACGCGACCGAAGTGCGAGTTGACCTCGTCGACCACCTTCTGGATCTCTTCGCGCACCCGGGGATCGGCCGCCAACTTGGCCGGATCGGACTCCTCGATCCCCAGTTTCGCGGCGAGCTGCGGCGCGTTTTCCGGATCGAGCGTGATCAGCGCGACCAGATACGGCCGACGATCACCGATCACCACCGCCTGTGAGATCCAGGGGCTCTGCTTGAGCTGGTTCTCGATGTTGGCAGGCGTGATGTTCTTGCCCCCGGCCGTGATGATGATGTCCTTCTTGCGGCCGGTGATGTAGAGGAAGCCGTCCTCGTCGATCCGCCCGATGTCGCCGGTGTGCAGCCAACCCTCCGGATCGATCGCCCGGCGCGTTGCCTCCTCCTCCTTGTAGTAACCCCGGAAGATGTTGGGCCCGCGCACGAGGATCTCGCCGTCCTCGGCGATCTTCACCTCGACGCCAGGTAGCGGCTTGCCGACCGAACCGAATCGGAAGTCGTCGGGCTCGTTGACCGTGGCGACAGTCGCCGTTTCAGTCATGCCGTAGCCCTCCATGACCGGCACCCCACAGGCGTAGAAGAACTCGAGGATCTCCTTTGCGATCGGAGCGGCGCCGGTGGTCGCCTGGCGCAAACGGCCACCGAAGATTGCGCGCACCTTGCTGAAAAGCTCCTCGTCGGCGCGCTCGAAGGCCTTCCTCAGCTCCTCGGGGACCGGTTCTCCTCGCGCTTCCGCCAGTCGCACCTTGAGACCCAGCTCGACGGCTTTCTCCAACTGTTCCTTGTCGGGTGCAGCGGCCGTTGCGAGCGCGTAGATCTTCTCGAAGATGCGCGGCACCGAGGGCAAGTAGGTCGGTTTGACCTCTTGCAGGTCCTGGACGATCTTCTGCGGATCCCGCGACCAGTAGGCGATGGTGACGCCGAGATCGATCGACGCGAACTGGATCAGGATCGCGAACGCGTGCGCGAGCGGCAGGAAGAGATAGGCAACGTCGTCGGTCTCAAGGACTGCCTGCGACACCACCGCATCAGTGATGTCGCGGTAGTTGCCGTGCGAAAGTAGACAGCCCTTTGGCGGTCCAGTGGTGCCGGACGTGTAGATGTAGAGGCAGATGTCGTCACGCGTCACGGACCGGTAACGACGCTCGTACTCCGACGCCTCTATCGCGCGTCCGCGCTCCCGCAGTTGGTCGAGCGTGATGAAGTCGTCTCCCTCAAGTCCCGACGGATCGAACACGATTACGTGCTCGAGCTGAGGCAGGCGCTCGCGCACCGCGCGGATCTTCGCGACCTGCTCGGCGTCCTCGGCGAACACCGCACGCGAGTCAGAGTGGGCGAGAACGTACTCGCACTCTTCGGGCGAGTTCGTTTGGTAGATCGTCACGAAGGTGGCGCCGGCCCCGACGATCCCGAAACAGGCGTGCGTCCACTCGGGTCGCGTGTGCGACAGGATCGAGACCTTGTCACCAGGCTCGATCCCCAGCGAAACTAGGCCGAGCGCGACCTCGCGCACGCGGTCGCCTAGTTCGCGGTAAGTGAGATCCTGCCACTGGTCACCGACCTTGAAGCGTTGCGCGGGCTTGTCGGCGTAGCGCTCCGCGGCCAGCGGGACGAGATCGGCGATCGTGCGCGAGCCGGTGCCGAGACCGGTCTCGATCGTGCGAGCTTCCATCCTGTGCCCTCCTCCTGGCGCTCCTCGTAAGGGCTCCGTCGAGCCCGTCGTACGGATTCTAAGGAGCGCCCGGGGGAGGGTTAGCCCTTAGAAGATTCGTGCGCAGCTGGCTGTTGTGCTGGCGGCCCGAGCTCGCAGCATCAAGCGCGGATCACCTGCGAACGTTTGGCGCCTTCGGAGCGCCGCTGCTCGTCTCTGACGGTCTCGAGGAAGAGCTGTTTGTCGATGCGGCCGTTGAGGATCGGTACACCGAGTTCGACGCATTTGCGGATCACTTCTCGCCGGTGCATTCCCGCCTCACGGCCGAGCTCGGTGGGCGTCAGGTGGATCGCCATCGTGGAACCGCTCCTCCTCCTCGCTTGTAACGATCATTTCGAGGTTACCCCCGCCAGGGGACGTTGCAAACCCTTCAGCAAGTAGCCAGCAGAGGTGCCGCTGCCGGTCACTAAATCGGGCTAAATCGGGTTCGGAAAGTCGACGAACGAGTGCCGCACACCGAAGCGCGCGGCGACAACCTCCCCGAGACGCTGGATCCCCAGCGTTTCCGTGGCGTAGTGGCCGGCGGCCAAAAAATGAACGCCGCGTTCGCGTGCCTCCGCGAAGGCAGCCTCGCGCGGCTCGCCAGTCAACAACGCGTCGATGCCGGCCGTTCGCGCCTCCGTTAGCGCCTCAGCGCCCGCTCCGCTTACGACTCCCACGCGGCGCACCAGTGGCGGTCCGAACGGCAGGCACAATGGCTCTCGTCTGCTGAGCTCGCGACAGCGCTGGACGAGTTCTTCGATCGTCAGCGGCGGGTCAGCTTCGGCCACGAAGCCGATCGCGTGTCCGCGCACCTCAGCGAAGCGCTCGCGCACGTTCAGCCCAAGCGCGCGGGCGAGCAACACGTTGTTGCCGATTTCGGGGTGCGCGTCGAGCGGTAGGTGGTAGGCGGCCAGCGCGACGTCGGCAGCCAGCAGCGTGCGCAGGCGTTCGCGCAGCGGTCCCGCGATCGTCGTCGGGCCCGAGCCCCAGAAGAGGCCGTGGTGGGCGAGTACGAGCTCGGCTCCGATCTCGACGGCCCGGGCGAGCGTCCCGGCGTGGGCGGACACACACGTCGCGACGTGGGACACCTGACGGTCCTCGGTGGCGGCGACTTGCAGGCCGTTCGGACACCAGTCCGTGTACTGCCTGACGTCGAGCAGCGCATCGAGGTGCGCGACGATCTCTTCGACGGTGGGCACGAGCGAGCAAGTTAGCCGTCACCACGAGCGCTGCGCGTTTGCTGGGCCACGAGGGCTGCACGTTCGCGCAGGCACCGGCGACCTCGGGCACGCTACCGGCTGGCGAACCTACCAGGCTGCGTGTAGCATGGGAGGCGACCCCACGGGCAGAGGGATTGAGGCGGGAACGCCTCCAAGCTCGGCACGTGTCGGGCGCAGGCGAGGATGAGCGCTGCCACCGCCACAGTCACGAGACCGGCCACAGCGGTCGACCCCCAACAACCGGCCGGCGTCGGAACGGTCGACGATCGCGTGCTGGTCGCGCGCATACGGCGTGGCGACGAACGCGCTTTCGAGGAGCTCTACCGTCTTTACCGGCGGCCGCTGTTGTCGTTCTTGCGTCGCCTGACTGGTGACGATGCGCGCGCCGAGGATCTTCTGCAGGAGACGTTCCTCTCGGCCTTGCGTCGAATCCGCAGCAGCGAACAAAACTTGGCGCTCAAACCGTGGCTCTTCGAGATTGCGCGCAACGCCGCCATCGACTCTTGGCGGCGCACCAACCGGGCCGACGAGGTGCCGCTCGAGGGTGTCTTCGGGAGTGGGCATGAGCCCTCCGGCGAGCCGGACGTCGAGGTCTCCGCGCGTGAGCAGCTGAAGCTGTTGCGTGGGGCTTTCGACGAGCTGCCGCGGCAGCAGGCGCGGGCGCTGGTGATGCGCGAGCTCGAGGGGCGAAGCTACGAAGAGATCGCGGGCGAACTCGCGCTTTCGCGGTCCGCCGTGGAGAGCACCATCTTCCGGGCCCGCCGGCGACTGGAGCGCGAGTACGAGCTCCTCGCCGACGGCTCCCGCTGCCGCAGCGCACGTGACGCCGTGGCGCGGATCACCAGTGGGCGAGCGCGCGGCGCCGACGAACGGCTGCTCGCGCGCCACTGCCGCCGCTGCGTGCTCTGCCGCCGCTACGCGCGCGCTCACGGGGTCGAGCCGCTGCGGACGCTGGTCGACAAGGTCGCTGCCGCACTGTCGCCGCTACCGCTCTTCTTCGAGCGCTTGGCTGCACGTATCGCGGGCGCCGGGATGCCGGCCGCGCCGGACCTGCCAGCGAGCGCAGGCAAGGGCGTAGCTGCTGCCGTCGCCGCGCTCGCCGCGCTTGGCGCGGCCGTTGGTATCGAGGGCGACAAGCCTGCGTCCCCAATCCGTCACCCCGTGCCGCTGGTCGCGCCGCAGTCAACGGCGGGCAGCGCAAGTCCGCGGGCGCCGCGCCCTAGTCAGGACAGCAAGCGGTCCCCCGCGGCGCAGCGCGCGACCGACGAGCGGGACGGGCGAGGGTTCTCGGGCGGCGGCCGCAGTCGACTCTCTAAAGGCGGCGATTCGCGTGTGCGGCAGGCGCCGAGTAGCCCCGCTGCTGTTGGGCCGCACGGGGATCGCTCGCACTCGCAGCCGTCGTCGGTGCTGCCGCTTGTGCGAGAGATCGACCCGGGGCGTGGCGCGAGCGACGTACAACGCAGCACGGGCAGTCTTGTCGGTGGTGTCGGGGAGACGCTCGGCAACACTGTGCAGGGAACGGGCAGTGCCACGGGTGGTGTAATCGGCGGCGTCGGCAGCACGGTCGGCGGTACGACACGTGCACTGGGCGGCGTTGTTGGTGATGCGACTGGCAACCGGCCCCTCGGTGATGCGATCACGGGTGTCGGCACGACCGTCGAGGGTGCGGTGAACGGCCTCGGCGCCACCACCCAGGGGCTGACCGACGGGCTGGGCGCCGCCGTCAAGGGTCTTACAGGCGGCGGACTCTCGCGCTAGCGGCGCTCGGCGCGACGCTTCCGCGCGCCTGAGATGCGTACCGCTCACCAGAGCAGCATCGGCTGTGGCCGGCTAGCACGCGGCCAGTGTGGCTGTGGCCGGCTAGCACGCGGCCAGTGTTCGTCGCAGGCTCGCGCGCTGTATGTTCGGGGGCGCATGGCGGGCAGTCGTGGCAGGCCCGATCAACCGGCGTCGCGTGACGACGAACCGCTCGGTGTCGGCGAGAGCGGCGCACGGGTGGGCGAGGGCGGCGCACCGGTCGTCGAGGGCGACGATCAGCAGTTCCTACAAGCGCTGATGGAGACAAGCCTCTACTCGATCGGCGCCTACTTCTCGGACCGTCACCCGGAGCTCGTCGATCAGGTGATCGCGGAAAGCGAGGAGATCGAACGCATCGGCCTCGGCGAGTACGCCCGTCGCGAGGGCCTGCCCGTAGAGCAGTGTTTCGAGACGCTGCTCACCGGGCTCGCCCTGCGCTACTACAACGCGGTCGCTTCCTGAGGCCTTCCAGGCGAGGTCCTCGGCCGGGCGCTGGTGCGTCGCTGGCAGGGTCTCGTCGTCTAGGGTGCTGGGGGTGGCTGGCGGTGCGCGATCGGCGCAAGCTCACGGAAATCGACGCCGGTCCGTAGCCGCTGCCCTGCCACGGCTCGTGTGCACAGCGGTAGGCTTTCCCCTGCGGGCTGTGGCGCAGCCTGGTAGCGCGCTCCGTTCGGGTCGGAGAGGTCGCCGGTTCAAATCCGGCCAGCCCGATTTTCGATCGAGTGTCTTGATCCGCAGCGCGATGCTCGCTGCTCTGATCGTCGTGTGCTTGCCGTTGCCCGCTTGCGCGTCGCAACCACGCACGGGCGAGTCGAGCAAGCCGGCGGTGACTGCGCCCCCCAGCTTGCGGCTCAAGCTGGTCGGGAAGTTCGCGGCACCCACGTACGTCACGGCCGCTCCCGCCGACACCTCGCGACTGTTCGTGACCGAGCGCGACGGCACCGTACGAGTGGTGCGTCGCGGGCGGATTCTGCCGCGACCGTTTCTCGACATCCGCTCGCGCGTCTCGACTGAAGGCGAGGGAGGTCTGCTGTCGCTCGCGTTCGCGCCCGACTACCGGCGGTCTCGTCGGTTCTTCGTGTACTACACGGACAAGCGCGGATACATCGTCATCGACCAGTTCTTGACGAGTTCGCAGGACCCCGACCGGGCGCTTCCCAGCACGCGTCGCAACGTGATCACCCAAGTGCACAATCGGCCCAACCACAAGGGCGGTCAGATCGTTTTCGGTCCAGACGGCCTACTTTGGGCGGGCTTCGGTGACGGGGGCGGTGCCGGTGATCCAGACGACAACGCCCAGAACCTGAGCGTGCTGCTCGGCAAGCTGTTGCGCATCCGCCCGCGTCCGAATGGCGGCTACGAGGTGCCACGCGACAACCCCTTCGTTGGGCGGGCGGGCCGCGACGAAATCTACGCCTACGGCCTGCGCAACCCGTACCGCTTCTCGTTCGATCGCTTGCGGGGGCACCTGCTGATCGCCGACGTCGGCCAGGATGCGGCCGAAGAGATCGACCTGCTTCGTTCGCCCGGCGGGGGTCGCGTAGCCCCTGGCGGGGTCAACTTCGGCTGGCCGATCTTCGAAGGTTTGCTGCGCTATCGCGAGGGCCCGTTGCGCGGCCCGGGGCGCTACGTGCGGCCGGTTCTACAAGAGCTGCACCAAAAGCTGCCGGTCTGCTCGATCATTGGCGGTTACGTGCTGCGCGATCCGGAGCTCGGCCGCCTGCGCGGGAAGTACGTCTACGGAGACCTTTGCGACCCCCGGATCCGGATCGCTTCGTTCCCTCGCGGGCGTAGCGCGAGCGTCCGTTTCACGAGACTGCGTGTGCCCAGCCTCGTGTCCTTCGGTGAGGACTCCCGCGGTCGGGTCTACGCGGTTTCACTAGAGGGCGGGGTGTGGCGCCTCGCTCCCGGCCGTTAGGCGAGCC
This sequence comes from Thermoleophilum album, assembly GCF_900108055.1. GTDB lineage: Bacteria > Actinomycetota > Thermoleophilia > Solirubrobacterales > Thermoleophilaceae > Thermoleophilum > Thermoleophilum album. The sequence continues at coordinate 950,260 of NZ_FNWJ01000001.1, forward strand.
AGCGGGCCATTGCCCGCAGCCGCTCGTCGGCCTCGGGAGGCCAACGGTCGGGATCCGGGTGCCACCAGGCGAACGCATCGTGCTCTTCGTCGGGGATCGGTTCGGCGTCGGCCGCGACGAGAGCGCTGCCGACGATCATCGCCATTCCGCCGGGTAGGTCGAGAAGCGCGCGAACCCGCAGCTCGCGTGGCTCGAGTCGCCACTCCTCGGCGAGCTCGCGGGCGAGCGTCTCGGCCGGGTTTTCCCCGACCTCCACCGCTCCGCCGGCTCCGAGCGCCCAGCGTCCCGCCCAGGTGGCAAGCCAGGAGGCGCGGCGGCCGGCGAGCCAACGACCGTCCTCGGTCCGCACGACGCAGAGGGCCGTCAGCGAGCGGCAGCGATCGCCACCGACCAGGCGCAGCGACCAGCGCGCCGGCTGCAATTCGAGCTCCAGTCGCTCGCTCGTGGCGCGGAAGTCGGCCAGCCGAGCGGCGAGGCCATCGTGGGTCGGGGAGCCACGCTCGGCGAGCGCAGCGATCGCCCGGTCGGCCTCGCGCTCCAGCTCGGGCGGCGGTTGGTAGGGGCGATCGAGCCAACGCACGGCGACCGACGCGGGATCCCAGCTCCCGCTTGCGAGCACCACCGGTCGCTCGCCGGCCGCCATCGTCTCAGGCTAGGTTCACCCAAACCGTCTTCGTCTCGAGATAGGCCTCGAGACCCTCGCGACCGTGCTCGCGCCCAATGCCCGACGCCTTGACGCCCCCGAACGGTGCCGCGGGGTCGCTCGGTCCCCAGATATTGACGTAGACGTCACCCGCTTCCAGTAGCTCTGCCATCCGGTGGGCCTTGCTGACGTCGCGTGTCCAAACGCCTGCGGCGAGTCCGTATTCGGTCGCGTTGGCGCGCCGCGCCACCTCCTCCAAGTCCTCGTACGGAAGCGCGACCAGCACCGGTCCGAAGATCTCCTCGCGCGCGATCGTGATGTCGTCGCGTTCGCTCACGAACAGCGTCGGCGCGACGTAGTAGCCGCCCTCGATCGGCTTCTGGCCGTCGCCGCCGGCGACGAGTTCGGCGCCCTCCGACACGCCGCGCTCGATGTAGCTGCGGACGCGCTGCTCCTGCTCTCGAGACACCAGCGGACCGATCTGGGTGGATGGGTCGAGGCCGGGACCGACCTTCGCCGCTCGCGCTTGCTCAGCCAACCGGGCGACGACCTCGTCGAACTGGCTTTTGTGCACGAACAGCCGCGAGCCGGCCGTGCAGACCTGGCCGGTGTTGTAGTAGATGGCTTGAAACGATCCCTTTATCGCCCGCTCGAGATCGGCGTCGGGCAGGATCACGTTCGGTGACTTGCCGCCGAGCTCGAGCGTCACCCGCTTGAGAGCGCGTCCCGCCTTCGCGCCGATTTCGCGTCCGACCGCGGTCGAGCCGGTGAAAGCGATCTTGGCGACGAGCGGATGCTCGACCAGCGCTGCCCCGGTGTCGCCGGCGCCCGTCAGTACGTTGACCACTCCCGGCGGCACCCCTGCCTCGAGGCACAGCTCGCCCAGCCGCAGCGCGCTCAGCGGCGTTTGCTCGGCGGGCTTCAGCACTACCGTGCAGCCGGCGGCGAGCGCGGGCGCGATCTTCCAAGCCGCCATCAGCAGCGGAAAGTTCCAGGGAATGATCTGCGCGCACACCCCGACCGGCTCGCGACGCGTGTAGCAGTGCATGTTGGGAAGCGAGACGGGCAGGGTCGCGCCCTCGATCTTCGTCGGCCAACCGGCGAAGTAGCGGAAGTGTTCGGCCGCGAGCCGCACGTCGACGCGCTTAGCTAGCGCGATTGGCTTGCCGCCATCGAGCGACTCGATCTGCGCGAGCTCGTCCGCGTGCTCTTCGATCAGCTCGGCGATACGCGTGAGGATCCGTTGGCGCTGGGCGGGGGGTGGCCCGTGCCACCGTCGTTCCTCGAACGCCCGTCGGGCGGCCCGCACGGCCCGGTCGACGTCCTGCTCCCCGGCATGAGCGACAGCAACGATCGTCTCGCCGGTGGACGGATCGGGATCGTCGAAGCGCCGACCGTCCGCCGGTTCGACCCACTCGCCGTCGATTAGCAGTCGCTTCGGTTCAGCGAGGAAGCGGCGGACCGCCTCCAAGAGTTGGTTGCTCGCTGCTTGCGTAGACATCGCCGCCTCCCTCCTCAGGGCTTGAGAACGACCTTCAGAGCCTCTCGGCGATCGTAGATCGCGTACCCCTCCGCAGCTTCGTCGAGCGACAAACGATGGGTAACGAGCGGGCGCGGGTCGAGCTTGCCGCTCTGTAGCAGCGCGATCACGCGATCGAGGTGACCGACTACGTTGGCGAACCCCGTGCGTAGCGAGAGCGCCTTGATCCACACAAGACCCATGTGCACCTGCACTCGTTCGGCGTAAACACCGATCCCGGAGATCCGCCCCGCCTTGCGCGCTAGACGGATTGCGAGCTCCAGCGCATCGGGGTGGCCTACCGCCTCGACCACGACGTCCGCGCCGCGCCCGTCCGTCGCAGCGCGCACCGGCTCGCGCGGGTCTTCGCGTTCGAGGTCAATTGGACGCGCCCCTAGGCGCTCGGCAAGCGCCAGGCGGTCGCGCACCCGGTCGACGGCGAAGACGTGCGCCGCCCCGCAAGCCTGCGCCGCCTGCACGGCGCACAGACCGACCGGTCCGAGACCGACGACGCAAACGGTCTCGCCGGCGACGAGGCCAGCGTCGACGATGGCGTGGTAGCCGGTGCCCATCACGTCACCGGCAAACAGCGCTACCTCGTCGGGCATGCCCTCGGGGACGCGTCGCAGGGTTAGGTTGGCGTGCGGGACGAGCACCAACTCGGCCTGCGCACCCTGCAGGTTGCCGAGCGTCTTGCCGTGTCCGAAGACGCGTCCGTGGTCGCACTTGTGGAAGTCGCCGTGACGGCAGAAGAAGCAACGACCGCAAGCGGTACAGAAGCAGCCGAGCACACGGTCTCCGACCGCCACCTCGGTGACCGCCGCGCCCGTTTCCACGACCGTGCCGACGAACTCGTGACCGAGCGTGAAGCCTGGCTCGATCTTCACCCGGCCGTGGAAGATGTGCAGGTCGGAGCCGCAGATGCCGGTCGTCTCGACCCGCACGACCGCGTCTTCGGGGTCCTGCACGCTTGGCTCGGGCCGTTCCTCGACGCGTACCTTCCCCGGGGCCTGGAACGTCACCGCGCGCACGGCGCGTGAACCTACAGCAACGGCGTGCCGGCGCGGCGGGCCGCTTCGATCGTCGCGCGCAGCGTCGCAAGCGCGGTGCGTCGCGGCTGCCAGCCAAGCAGTTTGCGTGCGCGCTCGCAACGCATCAGCACTGGGCGGCGCAGAGCGTGTATCCAGGTGAGCTCGGCGGGTGCGAAGGGCAACCGGCGCAACACCTCGCCGCCGGCGACGACTGCCGCCCGTGGCACCGGCAACGCGTGCCAACGGAGTTCACGCGCGAGCCGCGAGATCGTCAGCTGGCCGGGGCCGGCGAGGTTGTACGGACCCGGTTCGCCGCGGCCCAGAACCGCCGCTACGAAGGCACGCGCAAGGTCGTCCTCGTGCACGAGCTGGAAGGGCACGCCCGGATCGGGAAGCACGGGGCGCAGCAGCGGCGCCGAGCGCACGATCGAGCGGACCGGCCCGGGCAGGGCCCGCGCGGCGCGTACGTAGGGGAGCTCTTCGATCAGTGTGCGCGCTCGCGGCCCGGCCACGATGCAGGGACGCATCACCCACGCCTGGGTGCGAGCGCCGCTGGTCTCGAGCAGAGCCTCGAGCGCTCGCTCGACTGCGGCTTTCTGCGCCGAGTAAGGGTGTTCGGGCGAGCCGAGCGTCGGCTGACGCTCGTCGATGCGCGCCGGCAGGTCGTCACGGAAGCCGTAGGCGGCAACGCTCGAGGCGTAGACGATGCGGCCGACCCCGGCCTCGATCGCCTCCTCGAAGACGATTCGCGAGCCGCCCACGTTCAGCTCCCAAGTCTCGTCGGAGGCGCCCAAGACGGCGAACGCAAGGTGTACGACGACGTCGGCACCTCGCACCAGCTCGCGCACCGCGTGGCGATCGGTGATGTCGCCTTGCAGGTACTCGAAACGCCGCCAGCCGGCGCTGCGCGCGTCGAACGGCCGTCGCGCCATGCCGATCACGCGCCCGACGCGCCGGTTGCGCAAGAGTGCGGGTACCAGCGCACGTCCGAGGTCACCGGTGGGGCCGGTGACGGCCACTGTCAAACGCCTATCTGTCGTCGATCGTTGTGACATGTAGGCCTTCGGCTTTGGCGCAAACAGCGGTGGCCGTTATGCCGGCCGACGCCGCACGCAATCGGTGGCCTCGCTACGCAGTCGCGAGGCAAAGAGCACAGGGGGCGCGTGCTCGCTCTTCAGACTACCTTCCTGCGCGCTGAGACGGCGCCGCGCCGAGGCCGTCGTCAAGCGCTGTCGTAGCCGGGCTCGCCGGGCAACAAGACGCGTGGACTCCCGTTTTCAACCACCACGCGCGGCTCGATCGGACGTATCTCGCGAGATCGCGCGAAGGCGATGGCAGCCTCCGCGGAGGGCAACGGTGCCAGCAGCTCGAGGTGTTTGATCGTCGGGAAGACCAGTTTCAGCTGGCCTTCCCGCCAGGCGCGCAGCGCTGCTCGCGGAGCCATCCAACGGACGTCGACGCACTCGCTGCCGTCGGCTCGTGGTCGGCATCCCGGTGGGGCGAGCGCGACGAAGAACCGCGTGTCGAAGCGCACACGAACCTCGCGCGGCGTGATCCAGCGCGAGAGCGGAACCAGCGCCTCTTCTCCGGCGAGTGCTATCGATGCTTCCTCGCGCAGCTCGCGCAGCGCCGCTTGCGCCAGGGTTTCGCCCTCGTCGACGGCGCCGCCCGGGAACACCCAAAAGTCGGCCATAAACCGCTGCGTCGGACTGCGGCGCACGAGCAGCACCTCCAATGCCTGCTCGCCGTCGCGCAGGAGAATCACGGTCGCGGCTGGGCGCGGCTCGGCTGTGGGCTCGTCGCCCCGCAGCGCTTCGGCCGGTGGCGGCCGGTCGAACGACACGGAGCGAGCGTATCGCCGCGACGCCTCCACAGGTAGTTCGTGCCGGGTTGGGGTCGCCAGTCGGTACGCTCCCGGGCTCGTGGGAGACGCACAGACGACAACGCTCCAGAAGTGGATCTGCACCTCTTGCGGCTACATCTACGACCCGGCGGAGGGTGACCCCGACGGTGGAATCCCGCCGGGCACTCCGTTCGAGGAGATTCCCGACGACTGGTTCTGCCCGGTCTGCGGGGCGCGCAAGCGCGACTTCGAGCCGCTCGAGGAGTAACGGAACTCGCCGAAAGGAACTTGCCGCCAGTTAGGAGGCGGCGATAGCCGGTGTCGGTAGGTCGCGTGTGGCCGCGACTATCGACTCGGCTGTGATCTGGACGAGACGCTCGAGATCTTGTTCGGAAATCGCGAGCGGGGGCATCAGCACGACGACGTTGCCGAGCGGTCTGATAACCGCACCGCGTCGGCGTGCCTCGAGCGTCACGCGATGGCCAGCGACTAACGCCGGGTCGTACCCGAGCAGCTCGATCCCGACCATGAAGCCGCGTTGACGGATCTCGCGCACGCTCGCCAGCGGCTTGACATGGCGGCCCAAGAGCTCGCTGAGCAGCTCGATCTTCGGTGCGAGCCGCTCGAGCGTGCGCTCGCGTTCGAACACCTCGAGCGAGCCGAGGGCGGCCGCACAGGCCAGCGGGTTGCCGGTGTACGTGTGACCGTGAAAGAAGGTCCGGTTCTCCTCGGGCTCGCCCAGAAAAGCCTGGTAGATCTCCTCGGTCGCAAGCGTCGCGGCGAGCGGCAGATAGCCACCGGTGATCCCCTTGGCTAGACACAGCAGGTCGGGCTCGACCTGCTCGTGCTCACAGGCAAACATGCGCCCGGTGCGCCCGAAACCAGTGGCCACCTCGTCGCAGATCAGCAGCACGTCGTAGCGGTCGCACAGCTCGCGCACTCGCCGCAAGTAGCCCGGCGGTTGGAGCAGCATCCCTGCCGCGCCCTGCACGAGCGGCTCGAGGATGACGGCGGCAACCTCCTCAGCGTGGCGTTCGAGCAAGCGCTCCAGGTCCCCGGCGTCGCCGGGCTCGGCGCGCAGAGCGTCGAACAGGAGCGGTCGGTAGAGGGAGTGGAAGAGGTCGATACCGCCGACCGACACCGAGCCGATCGTGTCGCCGTGGTACGCCTCTCGCAGCGCGATGAAGCGGGTCTTGCGACGGAACTCACCGCCCCGCTGCTGCCAGTACTGAAAGGCGATCTTGAGCGCGATTTCGCAGGCTGTCGCACCGTTATCGGAGTAGAAGACGCGGGTAAGGCGCGCCGGGGTGATCTCCACCAGCTTGCGGGCGAGCTCGATTGCCGGTGGGTGGGTGAGGCCGAGCATCGTCGAGTGCGCTACGCGCTCCAGCTGGTCTCTCACCGCCTGGTCGATGACCGGGTGACGATGCCCGTGGACGTTGCACCACAACGAAGACACGCCGTCGATGTAGCGGCGGCCATGGACATCGATGAGGTCGGTGCCCTCGGCACGCTCGATGATTAGTGGCTCCTCCTGCTCCCAGACGCGCTGTTGCGTGAAGGGATGCCAGAGGTAGCGGTGATCGTCGGCGGCGAGGCGTGCCGCACGGTCGCTCTCGCTCATGGGCGGCAAGGTACTAGCGCGTTATTGCTCTTGGCCGGCGAACCGCTCGACGAAGGACGAGAGCTCCTCGCCGGCGATCTTGGTCTCGCTGCCCCAAGGTGGGGTATCAGCAACCGTCGACTCGAAGCCGCGGCCAGCAATTACGCGCGCCTCCAGGTAGAGCGGCGCGCCACCAGTAAAGAGCTTCGCCCGCACCACTGCGCGGAACGAGTGACAGCCGACATGAGCCAGGCCTAGGCGTGTGGCCAGGCATTCGGCGGCGGCGTCGGCCTGTGCGCACGCGATGCTGCCGTGCTTAACCGGAAAGGCCGAAGCGTCGCCGGCGCAGAAAACGTGCCCGGTGGTTCCGACGACGCGGCACGACGAGTCGATCGGGATCCAGCCGTCCACGGTTGCCGGCAGTCCGTGCAGTGCCGGGCCGACCAGGCGCGGTAGCGCGACGATGCGATCGCAAACGAGTTCGGTGGCGGCGGGTTGAACTAGCACACGCCCCTCTTCGACGTGCGCAACGGCAGAGAAGTGGGTCTCGATCCCGCTCTCCGCGAGTAGGCGCTGGACGGCGACGCTCGCGCGCTCACCGAAGATCGCGAGCGGTGCCGGTTCCTCGGTGACGAGGGTGACCGCGCAATCGATCCCCATCTCGTGCGCCCTGGCGGCGAACAGCAGCGCCAGCTCGTAGGCGGGTAGCGGCCATCCGGGGCCAGGTGGCACGAGGATCGCTAGTCGACGGCAGAAGCCTTGCTCGAGATCGCGGACCAGGCCCGCGAAGCCGGTGTCCGTGCGCAGGGGATCGAAGACCGTGGCGTGCGCGTATGGCGGTACACGCTTGGCCCCGGTTGCGACCAGCAGACCGTCGTAGCCGACCTCACCGCCGTCGTCCGATAGCAACAGCCGACGGCGCTCGAGGTCCACGAGTTCGACAGCGCCCTTGCGCAGCTCGAGGTCGAGTTCGCCAGCGATCGCTTGCCACGGGAGACGCAGCGCTGCTCGCCAGCCGAAGGGCTCGGCCACCGTCTCCGGCAGCACCACGAGCTCGTCGTTCGGTGCCGCCACCACTATGCGCGGACGCTCACCGGCTACCCGTCGCACGCGCAAAGCAGCCTCTAACGCCGCGACGCCGCCGCCTGCGATCGCCACGCAAGGTCGCTGATCGACCCTCGCAGCAGTGGCAGCACTCATCGCTCGGAGCGTACCGAGCGCGCCCTGCGGTAGGTGGTCAGCCCGCGTAACCGGTGGCGGCGGTGCTCTCCAGGCAGGCGTTTGAGCCGCTGTCGGCTCCGAGGCCGTCGACTACGTGCAGCACCCGTTGGAAACCGTGTCGGGCGAGCAGACTGGCGGCCGTGCCCGCTCGTGCCCCCGATGCACATAAGGTCGCTACCGGCTCGTCCGGAGCGATCTGTGGCGGCCCGTCGCGCAGTTCGTGGTACGGAACGTTGATTGAACCGGGGAAGTGGGAGCGCTCGAATTCGCTGCGCTCGCGCACATCGAGCACGCGGATCGGTTCGCCGCTCGCCAAGCGCTCGCGCAACTCTGCGACCGTGATCTGTTGGATGCGCGCCACCGGCCGGCCCTCTTCGCGCCAGCTAGTCATGCCCCCTGCCAGGTAGCCGGCGACCCGCCGCAAGCCGACCGCTTCCGCGAGTCGTACGGCGCGTAGCGCATCGGCGTCGTCGCGTCCGACGAACAAGAGCTCCTGCGCGGGATCGGCGATCCATGCCAACTTCGTCCCGAAGCCTGGGCGGGCTGCCGGCACAGACACGGCACCCGGAATGTGCGCCTCGTCGAACTGGAAGGGCGTTCGAATGTCGACGACGAGCGCTCCCTCGCCCCGCCGCACCTCTACTTGTCGCGGTGTCAACGGGTGCGCCTCTACACCTTCCCGCAGCAGCGGCCCGCGGTTAAGCGCCACGATGTTCTGGAAGTTCGGAGGCTGCGGCGGTAGCGCGCTAGTGGCGCGCCGCACGAAGTCTTCCTCGTCGGCGAGTCGCAGCATGGGGTTATGGGCGCGCTCGAAGGCCAGCGTCGAGCTTGGTTTGCGGTCGACGGTGTCACCGCCGCACAGCGAGCCGCCGGTGTGGCCTGGCCATATTTCGACGTGGTCAGGTAGTGCAAGCAGTCTTCGCAGCGAGCGGAAGATGCCGCGTGCCCCGGCTTCCTTATCGATCGCCAGGTCGGGCCGCGCGATGTCGCCCACGAACAGTGAGTCGCCGGTCAGCAGCGCCCACGGCTCGTGTGAACGGCGGAGGTCGTAGACCAGGAAGGCGGTGTGCTCCGGCCGATGCCCGGGCGTGTGCAGAGCCCTGATGCGCACGTCGCCGAGCGCCAGCTCGAAGTCGTCGTCGAAAGGCTCGTGTTCGTAAACGGGCTCAGCGAGGCGATGGATGTGGATCGTGGCGCCGGTGGCAGCCGCGAGTCGGCCGTGGCCCGAGACGTGGTCGGCGTGGTTGTGAGTCTCGAGCACATGCTCGATCGACAGCCCGAACCGGCGGGAGAGCAGCAGGTACTCGTCGATCTCGAACTTGGGGTCGACGATCGCCGCGCGCCCCGTGCGCTCGTCGCCGATCAGAAACGAGGCACACCCGAGATCGTCGTGAGGTATCCAGCGGAAGATCATCTTTGTTGCACCGCCCTGTTGTCGGTCCCTACCAGCCGCGCGAGCTCCGCGAGTTCGCGCTCGATGCTGCCGCAGACCAACTCGCACAGTTGCAGAACTGTGTCGTCGGCGATCCGATAGAGCGCGCGTGTGCGCTCCTTTCGTCGCGCCACGATCCCCTGTTGGAGCAGGATGCCGAGGTGCTTGGAGACGTTCTGCTGTCGTGCACCCAGCAGTTCGACTAGCTCACCCACCGAGCATTCGCCACGCTCGCGGAGCGTGTCGAGAATCCGGATTCGGAGCGGATCGGCGAGCGCCGCGAAGCGCCTGGCGATGCGCTCCGCAGCGGCCTCCGTCAGCGGCCTCGGCATGCCCACCGCCCCGCTCGCGGGGATTTCCGTGCGCGATAGTTCCGTCATTGGCTCGATATCCTAGCATTCGTGGACAACATTACGGTTGTAAAGGCTTGTGAGATGGCCGGGTGCGAGATCGCTCGGGCGCCTGACCGTCGCTACCGCCGGCGCCCCGGCGACGTCAGCCGGAACGTGGACCGAGCTTGGCGCGCATCGGGTTGTGCGTTTCTCCTCACGTGTGGGAACTAGCGCTGATCGGGTTGTTGGTGGGGGTTGCCGTGGGCGCCCTCGGCGCTGGTGGATCGCTGCTCGCCGTGCCCTTGCTCGTGCAGTTCGGCAATCAGGGCATCCACCGCGCGACCACGGTTGCGTTGGGAATGGTCGCGGTCTCGGCGGCGGCGGCACTGCCGAGACACCTGCGTGCCGGTCGCACCTGTCTCGAACAGGCTGCGGCGCTGGCGGTGCCGGTGGCGGTCGGCGCGGTGGCAGGAGCTTTCGCGAACGGCGCACTGTCGGCGCAGGCGCTAACGATTGCCACTGCTGTTGCACTCCTCGTTGGGGCGCTCGCGATCGCTAGCGGCGCGCCGTCGACTCGGCGCGGAACCGCTGACGAAGCGTCGCTGCCGACTGGTGACGCCCGCTGCCCGCCGTTGCAGCGCGGCGTTGCCCTGGGAACCGGTCTATCACTGGGAGCGCTGACCGGCATGCTCGGGATCGGGGGTGGTTTTTTGGCGCTGCCGATCTTGGTTCGGCTGCAGCGCGTACCGGTCCGCGCCGCAGCCGCGACCGCCTCGCTGGTCGTCGGCGTGGCCGCGCTCGTCGGTCTCGTCGCGCATCTGGCCGTTTACCACCGCGCGCCACTGGCAGCGTGGGCCTTGGCATTGCCGACCTGCGTCGTCGGGGGAGCGCTGGGCGCTCGTGTTGCCGAGCGCGCCTCCGGCGAGGGACTGAAGCGGGCAACGGTCCTGCTGCTCGCACTGTTGGCAGTACTTACGTTGCTGACGCTCGCTTGAGCCGGGAGCGTTCTCGGCTAAGCGAGCAACGCGAGGGGATCGAGTTGACTGCCGGCTGCGGCAAGTTGGCCGCGTGTCGTCTCTGGCAAGGTCAGGCAGCGCACGCGCCCGAGCTGGGCCACGGTCTCCAGGTTCGAGCGGTGAATCGCTTGCTCGCGATCGGGCCACGGTGTGAAGACCACCGCCGCGACCGTGAGCCCGGCCGACCGCGCGGCCTCCAGCGTCAGCAACGTGTGGTTGATCGTCCCCAGGCCGGGACGCGCAGCGACGACTACCGGTAGGTCGAGCGCACGAGCCAAGTCGCGGATCAGGAAATCCCGTGTGAGGGGCACGAGTAGGCCGCCCACGCCCTCGCAGACGAGGAGCTCGGCGCGCGCAGCTTGGGTGCGCGCGTGATCGAGCAAGCGAGTCGGCGAGAGCTTGACGCCTGCGAGCTCGGCTGCGAGATGGGGCGAGAGTGGCGGACCGAAGCGGTAAGGGGCTACCTCCTCTGGTGTCTGACCGGCGGAGGCGACCGTCGCCAAAAGTTCGTGGTCGCGTCCGAACGGTCCGGGTTGCTCATCGAGCCCCGTGACCGCTGGTTTGAAGGCAGCTACCCGGCGGCCAGCATGAGCGAGCGCTGCGATCAGCGCGGCTGCGGTGACGCTTTTGCCGACCTCGGTGTCAGTGGCCGTAACAAAAAGCCCGCGCACGATTGGTTGCCCGTCCGACTCGCGCGATGATCACGCGACGAGTGCTGCCCGCGACTCGTCGAACTGGCTCGGGGCTACTTCCGCTTGGGCGCCCCTTACCGCCTGTGCGAGCACGCGCGCTGCGTCACGCAGCTCGGCTTCCGTATGCGAGGCCATCACCGTCAGGCGCAGTCGCGAGGTCCCCGGAGGCACCGTCGGGGGGCGGATTGCCTGTGCGAAGACGCCGCGTTCGAGCGCGCGCTCGCAGGCGGCGGTAGCGGCTTCCGCGGGGCCGACCACCAGCGGCAGGATCTGCGTCTCGGAACGCACCTTGATGCCGTGTTCGGCAAGCGCGCTCCGCAGTACGCGCGCGTTGCGCTGTAAGCGCTCGACCCGCTCCGGCCGCTGTTCCAGGAGCTCGAGCGCCGCTAGTGCAGCGGCGACCGTGGGGGGTGGCAGAGCAGTCGAGAAGATCAGCGTGCGGGCGGTGTTGACGAGGTACTTCGCCAGCGTGCGATTGGCGCAGACGTAAGCACCGTAGGAGCCGAGCGCCTTACCCAGCGTCCCTACGAGCACGTCGACCGCGTCCTCCACCCCGGCCGCTGCGACGGCGCCACGACCGCCGGGACCGATCGCGCCGGTGGCGTGGGCTTCGTCGACCATAACTCGGCAGTCGTAGCGCTCGGCGAGCTCGACTATCCCCTCGAGCGGCGCGATATCGCCGTCCATCGAGAACACCGAGTCGGTGACGATCAGACTGGCTCGGCCGGCGGCCTGGCGTAGTCCCCACTCGAGGTGCTCGAGATCGCAGTGCTTGTAGATGAAGCGCTCGGCTTTGGCGAGCCGGCAACCGTCGATGATGCTGGCGTGATTGAGTTCGTCCGACAGGACGACCTCGCCCTCGCGCGCTAGGGCCTGGATCACGCCGGTGTTGGCGAGGTAGCCGGAGCCGAAGAGGACACAGGCCTCATAGCCCTTGAACTCCGCCAGTCGCTCCTCGAGGCGCCGATGGATTGTCATGTTGCCGCTGACCAGCCGAGAGGCGCCGGCACCGGCGCTGTAACGCATCGCCGCCTGTGCTGCGGCGCCGCGCACGCGCGGGTGATCGGCAAAGCCCAGGTAGTTGTTCGAGCACAGCAGCAGCACCGGCTTGCCGTCGAGCAAGACGCGCGGGCCCTGCGGGCCGGAGATCACCCGCAGGCGCCGATACAGACCCTTGTCGCGGAGCTCGGCGAGGCGCTGCTCGAGCTCGCTCTGCATAGGCTCAGGCGGTTACCGCGCGCTCGCGGTTCGGATCGACCTGCACGACGCGCAAGCCGCGGTTGGGGGCGCCGTCCGGACGCGGCGGCACGTGCCGTTTCTTGCGGCGACGGAGCTGGCGCGCGGGGTTCCAAAGCGGTGCCTCTGACTGACTGTCGATGAGATCGTCGATCGGCGTGCGAGGCGTCTCGCCCTCTAGCCAACCGGAGCGGTTGTCGGGCCGCGGGTTGGCGCCGTTGTCAGGCTGACGCGCGACGTTCAGGCCGAGATCGGTGAAGAGCTTCCGGTCCCAGGCCGGGTCCGAGCCAAGTGTGGTCAAGAAGTTGCCCATCATCACGCCGTTGAGGCCAGCCTTCACCGCCATCTTTTGGAACTCACCGAGCCCGAGGTTCTCGTTGCGCCCGCCGCATAGGCGGAACAGCGCATCGGGCAGGATGAGCCGGAAGATCGCGATCCACTTGACCGCCTCCCACGGATCCATCAAGGGACGATCACCGAACTTGGTGCCCGGGCGCGGGTTCAGCAGGTTGATGGGAACGCTCGTGGGGTTCAGTTCGGCGAGCTCGAACGCCATCTCGACCCGCTGCTCGGGCGACTCGCCGAGGTTGAGGATCCCGCCGACGCAGGTCTCGAGCCCCGCTTCCTTGACGGCCTTGATGGTCCGTAGGCGTCCTTCGTAGCGGACGGTGGTGGAAACCTCGGGGTAGTAGGAGCGCGCCGTCTCGACGTTGTGATGAACGCGCTGCACGCCAGCTTCCTTGAGCTTGCGCGCGCGCTCCGGGGAGATGTGACCGATCGAGACGCAGCGCTTCAGGTTCGTGTGCTCGGCCACCAGCCGGGCGCCCTCGAGGATCTTCTCGAAATCGCGCTTGGAGAGACCCTGGCCCTGCGTGACCATGCAGAAGCGGTGCGCGCCGGCGGCCTCGGCAGCTTTCGCGTGCTCGAGGATCTGCTCCGGCTCCATCATCGGGTGCATCGGCGTGTCGGCCTCGGCGTACCGAGACTGCGCGCAGAAACCGCAGTCCTCGGCGCAGCCGCCGGACTTGGCGTTGACGAGTGAACAGAGGTCGGTGGAGTCGCCGAAACGCTCGAGCCGCACACGCCACGCGCGTTCGACGAGCTTTTCGATCTCCGCGTGGTCCTCGATCTTCCCGAGCTCGAGGGCCTCCTCCCGCGTTATCAACGGCGGCACCGCCAGTGCACCTCCTTGCAGCGAACGCGTTCGCTCGACGTCGAAGCTACGCCGCGCTCCGGACGGAACGCGTGGGCGGGGATCTTACGAATTCGCTGCGCGGCGCGGCTGCTCGCCCTAGTGGCCGCGCCACTCGGGCGTGCGCTTCTCGGCGAAAGCGCGGATGCCCTCGTGAAAGTCGGCTGACGCGAAGCACGACTCGCGCAGCGCCACGAGCTCCTTTTCGACCTCCGCCGGCAAGTGCCAGCGGTGTGCACGGAGAGTACGAATGATCCGCTTGTTACCGCGCAACGAGAGTGGCGCACAGGCGACGACGTCGCGGGCGAGATCGAGCGTGAACGACTCGAGCTCCTCGGCCGCCACCAGATGGTTGATTAGTCCGACCCGCAGTGCCCGCTCGGCGTCGAAGTTGCGAGCTGTGAAGAAGAGCTCCGCGGTGATCGCCGGCCCGCACACGTCAAGGAACTTCCGCAGGCCGGTGTGCGAGTAGATCAGGCCGAGCTTGCCTGGCGGCATGGCGAGCTTGATGCCGGCGGCGGCGACTCGCATGTCGCAGGTCAAGGCGAGCTCGAGCCCGCCGCCGATGGCGTGGCCGTTGAGCTGCGCGATGACCGGGTAGGGGTAGCGCTCGAGCGCCTCCATGGCCGCGTGAAAGGGATGTGCCACGAGCCGCTCCGCGGCCTCCGCCAAGTCGCTCCCGTCGAGATCGCCGATGTCATAGCCAGCAGAAAAGACGCTGCCCGTCCCGCGCACTATGAGACAGCGCGCATCGAGCTGTCCCAGCTCCTCCGCCAGCGCGTCGAGCATCTCCTGATCGAGCGCTCCTCGCCGGCGTTCGTTGGCGATCGTGATGCGAACGACCCCCTCGAGGGGCTCGTCGAGCAGCAGCTTGCCTGAGGCGATCTGTCGCGCAGCGGTGGTGCTCATAGATCGGCGCGCCGGGGGAGTGCGCCCCGCCGGCGCGCCGATCATAGATCCGACGTTGACCGATCGGTCAGTCGTAAGGAGGACCGGCGACGCTTCCGATGCGGTCAGGCGGCGCCACGGATCAGCGCCGCCCGGACTTGCCTTCAGACGAGTTGCGGGATACCGAGACCGATGGCCTTCATGCGGCGCGACAGCGCCTGGAAGGCGTAACCATGAACCTCACTGCGCGTGAAGCCGAACATCTCCCACTCGTCCTCGAGTGAGCAGCCCGGCGGCACCAGCACTTCCGCTGCGATCGGAAGAAGCTCGGCGAGTTTTGCTTGTACGCGCTCGCCGACGCTCCGATCACGACGGACCGCTTGCTGCAGATACCACGTGCCGTAGGCGACGTGGCGGTGCTCGTCCCGACTGATGTTTTGGAACCCCTCGATGAAGCCGGGCAGAATGCCTCGCCGTTCAAGGAAGGTGGTGATCGTGTACTGGCCGGTGAGAGCGAGCGTGCCCTCGATCACCATCATGTACGTCGTGATGAAGTCGATCTTCGCGCCGCGGTCTGAGGGATCGGCGATCAGGCGCTTGTTCTCCGCGACCAGAACCTCGTCGAAGAGCCTTACGAACGCGTCGTTGACGTGCTCGCGCACGCGCTCGAGCTGAGCGTCGATGCCACCGCCGATGCTGAAGACCTGGTCGTAGTAGCGGCCGAAAAACTGCGTGTGGCGCGCTTCGTCGACCTGTTGTGTGGCGAGGTAGGCCTCCTCGGACTGGTCCTCGTAGGCCATCACCAGCCCCGAGAACTGCGTAGTAACCCGCTCCTCGCCGATGAAGAACGACGACAAGCCCCACAAGATGTACTCGCGCTCGTCATCGGAAAGCGCCTGCCAGTCCGCAGGGTCGCGGGAAAGGTCGATTCCGTGCGCCTGCCACTGCTGCCGCTCCCAAAGCTCGTAGAGCTGCTGGGGGTTCTGGAGCTGGATCTTGTCGAGCTGCGACTCGTCGACGATTGTCCCCGGGTCGCCCTGTTGGGTGAGTTCGAGCAGGTGAGCCATCGTGCCTCCTTGTGAGCCGGTCGCTGTTGCGCGAGCTCGGGGCTTGATTGAAGCGCGCGCTTGACGATATGTCAAGCAACTTGTCAAACGCGCACCCGACCTCGTGTCATACACTCAGCTCACCGTGTCCCCTAGGGCCCCAGCGAAAAATCAAGCTCCAGGTGCCGCCGTTCCAGGTGCCGCTACAGCCCGCAGGGGGGTGCTGTCGCGGCGCAACGATGCGGTGACGGGGCCGCGCGAGGGCGAGGCGAAACTGCTGCAGGCAGCGGAGCAGCTGCTCGGCGACGGCCTCTCGCTGGCCGAGCTGAGCGTCGCGCGGATCGCTGAGCGCGCCGGACTGACGCGGACCGCGTTCTACTTCTACTTCCGTGACAAGCGCGAGCTGCTCGAGCGGCTCACGGAGACGGTCGCACAAGCGCTTTACGAGCGGGCTGACCGGTGGTGGAGTGGCGCCGGTACGCGCGCCGAGTTGACCGCGGCGCTACGCGCCATCCTCGCCTTGCATCGTCGCCACGCAGCGCTGTTGCGGGCGGTCGTCGAAGCATCCACATACGACGAACCGACAGCGCGCTTCTGGCGCGCGCTGGTCGAGCGCTTCATCGAGGGCACGGAACGTCGCCTGCGTGCCGACGGCGTCGAGCCGACACAAGCGCGGGCCTTGTCGGTAGCGCTCGTTTGGGGCACCGAGCGGACCTGTTACCAGCACATCATCGGCTCGACGGGTGTCGACGACGAAGCGCTGGTCGATGCGCTCGTGGGGATTTGGGACGGCGTTATGGCTCCCCTCCGCCGCAAAGCGGGGCGCGGGGCCGGCGCCGCTACTCGAGGATGACGAGCGGATCTCCCTCGGAAACTGCCTGCCCTTCTTCGCAGAGGATCTCCTTCACGACGCCGGCTTCCTCGGCCTCGACCGGCATCTCCATCTTCATCGATTCGAGGATCACGAGCGTGTCGCCCTCCTCGACCTGTTGGCCTACTTCGCACTCGATCTTCCAGACCGTGCCCGTTATGTGCGCGGGAACCTCCGGCATCCGCTCTGCACCTCCTCCTGCTTGATCCCTCTGCGGCGCGCCAAGATACAGGCCAGCGCGACGCGCGCGACCATCGGGGCGTATCAAAGCCGCGCCGCGGTTTCATTAACGACGCATGATCCTGGCGATCGACCAAGGTACTACCGGCTCGACGGCGATCCTCTTCGACGAGGATGCCCGCCCGCTCGGCCGGGGCTACCGCGAAATCAAACAGCACTACCCGCGTCCCGGCTGGGTCGAGCACGACCCGCGGGAGCTCGTCGAGAGCGCGTTGCACGCGGCCCGTGACGCGCTGCGCGCGGCCGGCGTTGAAGGCCGCCAGCTGCGTGCAATCGGGATCACCAACCAGCGCGAGACAGTCGTCGCCTGGGATGTGCGCAGCGGCGAGCCGCTAGCCCCGGCGATCGTCTGGCAGGATCGGCGAACCGCCGACCGCTGTCAGGAGCTGCGAGAGCACGGGCGCGAGCCGTTTCTACGCGAGCGCACCGGCTTGCTGTTGGACCCCTACTTCTCGGCGACGAAGATCCAGTGGTTGCTCCTCAACGAACCGGCGGTCGCTGAGGCAGGGCCCCGCGCACGCTTCGGAACCGTCGACTCGTGGCTTTGTTTTCAGCTCTGCGGACGACACGCAACGGACGCCAGTAACGCCAGCCGAACGTTGCTGTTCGACCTCGCAGCGCTCGCTTTTGACGAAGACCTCTGCGCCCTCTTCGAGGTACCGCGCAGCGCCCTTCCGGAAGTCCTGCCGAGCGCTGCTGTTTACGGCGAGACCGAGGTTTTCGGGGGTCGAGTTCCTGTGGCCGGCATCGCCGGCGATCAGCAGGCGGCGCTGTTCGGGCAGGCCTGTCTCGCCTCCGGCGAGTTGAAAAACACCTACGGAACTGGCAGCTTCGTGCTCGAGAACGTCGGCGAGCGGTTACCGCCACCCGCGCACGGGCTGGTGACGACGATCGCCTGGCTCCTCGATGATCGCCCGACGTACGCGCTCGAGGCGTCGATCTTCGTGACCGGCGCGGCCGTGCAGTGGCTGCGCGACGGACTCGGTCTGATCGCCGACGCAGCCGAGACTGAAGCGCTCGCAGCGTCGCTGCCGGACAACGAGGGCGTTTACTTCGTGCCGGCGCTCACCGGGCTCGGCTCGCCGCATTGGGATCCCCACGCGCGGGGGACGATCGTCGGTCTGACACGCGGCACCGGCCGCGCGCATCTAGCGCGCGCGGCCCTCGAGGCGATTGCCTACCAGAGCGCTGACGCTGTTGCCACGATGCGCGCGCGGACGGGGCTCGAGCCCCAGTTTTTGCGTGCCGATGGGGGAGCGACGGTCAACCGCTTCCTGATGCAGTTTCAAGCGGATGTGTTGGGTATTCCGGTGGCAGTGCCGGAGGTCAACGAAACCACTGCGCTGGGGGCTGCCCTGCTCGCCGGCGTCGGCGCCGGGCTTTGGTCCAGCGAAGACGTGCGTGACCGTTGGCGGGAACGTGTCCGTTACGAGCCGCGCATCAGCGACACGGAGCGCGAGTACCTGCTCGAGGGGTGGCGGCGCGCACTTCAAGCGACGCGCGCAGCGTCGTCGCTGTCACCGACAGCAGCTGCCGCCGACGCAGCTGCGCACCGTCACCTAGACACCACTCCGAACAGGCCGAAGTAGTGACAACGACCGAGGCGCCGCGCACACGACTCAAGCCGCAGGCCTATCGAGATCCGCGCCCGCCCGAGCACTTCGCGCGTTACCACCGGCGCGCGCGCGAGCGCGACCCCGACTGGATCTACGAGCTGTGCCGTTTCGTGTTGACGCCCTACACCGTCGGCTTCTACCGGGCGCGGGCACGCGGTTTGGAGAACGTCCCGCCGTTCGGCCCGGCGATCATCGCGCCGAACCACTTCTCGTTTCTCGATCACTTCTTCGTCGCGGTATACCTGCGGAGGAAGGTCCGTTTCGTCGCCAAGTCGCAGCTTTTCAAGCCGCCGCTGGACTTCGTGCTCACACACGCCGGGGTGATTCCGATCCGTCGCGGCGTGGTCGACGAGGAGGCGTTCACGAGCGCCCTCACGGTGCTCGAGCGAGGCGGCCTCGTCGTGATGTACGCAGAGGCCGGCAGATCGCGTACCGGCGAGCTCGGCCGACCGCGTTGGGGCCTCGGTCGCCTGGCTCTGGAATCCGGCGCACCGGTCGTGCCAACCGCGATTGTCGGGACCGAACGGGCGCGCGACTGGCGGCGGCTGCGTTTTCCTCAGGTGACCGTTGCCTTTGGGACGCCGATGGCGTTCGAGCGCGTCGAACGCCCCCGTCGTCAGCAGTCGCAGCGCGCTTCGGAGCTCGTCTTCGAGCGCGTGCGCGAGCTGCACACGCGCCTCCGCGCCGAGCGCAGTAGGCGCTAAAGCGCGAGGTCGCCAGGCCCCGCTAGGAAGCTCGGCTCGTGACCCGGCACAAGCAGCGCTTGCGGGTACTCGCGCGCGAACAGACGCAACTCTTGCAAGGAGCGCTCGTAGAGGTGGCGATCGTGGACGATCGCGGGCATCGCCTGCGAACGTAAGGTCTCGTAGGTTCCGGCGGCGTCGCCGCACACCAACACCTGGCGCTTACGCGCGCGTAACAGCACCGATAGGTGGCCTGCGGAGTGTCCGGGGGTCGAAACGAGGACCACCGAGCCGTCGCCGAAGAGGTCGAAAGTGCGGCCGAAGGTGGCGTGGCTGCGCGCCGGTTCGCGCGTGAAATCGATCGTGCGCCAAGAGAACGCAAGGTCGAACTGCGCGCGCACGTATCCCTCGAGAGGGCCTGCCGCGAAGGCCGCGTCCCATTCGGCGCGATCGAGCACGAAGAGCGCGTGCGCGAACTCCCCTGCTGCGCTCACATGGTCGAGGTGGAGGTGCGTGAGGATGACCACCGACACCATCTGCGGCTCGACGCCCAGAGCGCGCAGGCGTTCCGCTGCTGAGGCGCCTGGTGCGAGCTCGGGGTCACCTAACGCGAGAGCACCGAGGCGTCCCAAGTTGGAGCGCGGGTCGACCCGCACCGCCGGATGTAGCCCGGTGTCCACGAGCAGCCAGCCGGCGCGCGGATGGCGCACAGCGAAAGCCAATATCGGGATCGCGACGCGCTCGCCACCAGGCCACAGACCGAGGCCGCGTAAGCGGGCAAGCCGGCTCGGTGAGCCCGCGAGCCGCTCGCGGGGGACGCGCACGCGACCGCAAACGAAGCGGTGCACCTCGACGCAGGCCCCGGGTAGACCACCGGCGAGCGGCTGTGTGAGAGGTTCGGGCGTCGCGCTAGGCACTTACGAGCAGGTGTTTCCCGGGCCCAGGGCGAGTCCCTGCCCGATGGGCGCAAGTGAGCCCCTCGCCGCCGCTCACCAGCGAGACCCCGACCCTAGCTGTGGAACACGCCGGCGATTTGCCGGCGGGCAGCGATCGCCCGGCGATAGGCTGCCGGCGTGCGCTCGGAGCTGTTCAGGGAGGGTTTGCTCGAGGGCAAGGTCGCGATCGTCACGGGAGGCGGCAGCGGGCTCGGCCGAGCTGCGGCGCTCGAGCTCGCGCGACTAGGTGCGCGGGTCGCGATCTGCGGGCGTCGGCGTGAGCCGCTCGAGGAGACCAGGTCGCTGGCTCCCGACGGCGCGATCACGGTTGATGTCTGCGACGTGCGCGAGGAGCAGCAGGTCGACGCGTTCGTGGAGCAGGTTCTGGAGCGTCACGGACGCATCGACTTTCTGCTCAACAACGCCGGCGGCCAGTACATGGTGCCGGCTGAGGACATCACTCCGAAGGGCTTCCGCACAGTCATCCGCCTGAACGTCGAAGGCACGTGGTTGATGACCCATGCGGTCGCCACCAAGTGGATGATCCCTAGTGGCGAGGGCGGAAAGATCTGCAACGTAACGCTCTCTCCGCACCACGGTCTGCCGGGAATGGCCCACTCCTCGGCAGCACGCGCGGCGGTGGAGAACCTAACGCGAGTGCTCTCGATCGAGTGGTCCCGCTTCAACATCCGCCTGACGGCTATTGCCGCCGGCCACTTCGAAACCGAGACGCTGCTCACCAAGTACCCCGAGCAGGTGGTACGGGGGGTGGCCAAGACGGTGCCGCTCGGTCGTCTCGGACGTCCCGAGGAGTTCGCTTGGTTGGTTGCTTTCCTAGCTTCGCCGGGCGGCGACTACTTCTCCGGAGCAATCCTCACGATCGACGGGGCGCGTGACAACTGGTTCGGCCCGTATCCGCCTCCCGGGCTCGCCGACGAGAGCGGCAAGCCGCCCGCAGAAGCGCGGCGCCCGCGCGCTTGAGCGCGCGGGCGCCTGGCCTGCCGTCGACTAAGACGCGGTTTTTAGAAGTACATCCCGCCGAACATGCCGCCGGTGCAGTTGATCACCTGCCCGTGCACGTAGTTCGACCAGGGCGAACACAGGAAGAAGATCACGCCAGCGGCTTCCTGCGGCGTGGCTGGGCGACCAAGCGGGATCAGCATGCGCGCCATCTGACGCATCTGCTCGGGGATCCCGAGCTCGATCTCCTTGCCTTCGATCTCGAGCTTCTCGCCCTGCTCCTTGGCTGCCGTGAGGCGTGTCTCGACGAAGCCGAAGGCAACGGCGTTGACGTTGATCTTGAACTGGCCCCACTCCTTCGCGAGCGTCTTCGTGAGGCCGACGACGCCGAGCTTCGCCGCCGAGTAGTTGGCCTGGCCGGCGTTGCCCATCATGCCCGAGGTGGAGCTGACGTTGACGATCTTGCGGAAGACCTCCTTGCCCTCGGCCAGCTCCTGTTTGGCCGCATCGCGCATGTACGGCGCAGCCGCCCGGATGATGCGGAAGGGGACGACAGTGTGGATGTCGAGCATCGCCTGGAACTGCTCGTCCGACATCTTGTGAATCACGCCGTCCCACGTGTATCCGGCGTTGTTGACGATGATGTCGAGGCGCCCGAACTCGTCGACTGCCTTCTTAACGAGCTGGTCGGGCACACCTTCCTTGGTGAGGTCGCCAGCGAAGACCGTCGTCTCGCCCTGGATCTCGGAGGCCGCTTGCTCCGCAACGTCGGCGTCGAGGTCGTTGATCAGGACCTTCGCGCCGTGCTCAGCTAGCAGTTCGGCGGTTGCGCGGCCGATGCCGCGCGCCGAGCCAGTGACGATCGCTGCCTTGCCGTCCAGTACTCCCACCTCTCACGCTCCTTTCTCTTGCCTTTGGCTCCGCGACGGGGCAGATGCCCCGCGTTTCGGCGGGCCGTGATATTGACGATTCGCGAGCGCCGGCAGCAGCCGCGCGCCTGCCGGGACTACAAGCCCATTTGCCGACCGAGGATTTCCTTCATGATTTCGTCGGTTCCGCCACCGATCGGGCCCAGCCGGAGATCACGAAGGGCGCGCTCGACACCGTCCGCGCAGGTGTAGCCCGCGCCGCCGTAGATCTGGAGGCAAGCGTCGGCCACCGCGACCGCAGCGCGCTGAGTGAAGAGCTTCGCTTGCGTGACTTCCCGTACTGCGTCGAGTCCGTCGGCGAACAGCCGCAACGCGTGGTACGTGAGGGCCTCGCCGACGGATAGGACGGTCGCCAGCTCGGCGATCCGGTGGCGAATCGCCTGGAAGCTGCCGAGTGGACGTCCGCGCACGCGGCGGGCACGCGCACGAGCGATCGCCAGCTCGAGCAGGACGCGCATCGAGCCGACCGCGCCGAGCGCCATGAGCAGCCGCTCCCATTGGAAGTTGGCCATGATCAAGTAGAAGCCGGCGTGCTCCTCGCCGAGTAAGGCGTCGTCGGGTACGACGACCCCGTCGAGAGCGATCTCCGCGGTGTCTGAGGCGTGCCAACCGAGCTTCTCGAGCGGCCGCCGCGTGATTCCCGGTCGATCGGTGTCGACGAGGAAGAAGGAGAGACCGCGGTGCCCTCCTTCGGGCCGGGTGCGCGCGGCCAACACCAAGAAGTGCGCTCGCACCCCGTTGGTGATGAATGTCTTGCTCCCACTCAGCCGCCAGCCGCCGTCGACGCGCTCAGCACGGGTGCGGATCGACGCGACGTCGGAGCCGGCATCTGGTTCCGTGATCGCCAGCGCCGCGATCTTCTCGCCCTTGATCGCTGGCACCAAGTAGCGCTGCTTCTGTTCCTCCGTACCGAACTTCCAGACCGGCGGTGTGGCGATCCCGATATGGGCGCCGATACCCGCTGCGACGCCACCCGAGCCACAGCGGGCCAGTTCCTCGCACAGCACCGCCTCGTCGACCCACGTACCACCCCTCCCGCCGTACTCCCGTGGGTACTTGAGGCCGAGCAGACCACGCTCGCCCATGCGCCGGAAGACGTCGTCGGGAAACGAGCGCGCCCGCTCCCATTCGTCGGCGTGCGGGCGCAGCTCGCCTTCGACGAACTCCCTTATCTCGGCTCTTAGGCGCTCATGCCTCTCGCCAAACGGAGGGACCGGCTTGCGCTCTGCGCTGGCGCCGAGCACCTGCCTAGAGCCCGTACGACTTGCCGATCACCTCGAGCATGATCTCGTCGGTGCCGGCGCCGATCCGGTTTAAGCGCAGGTCACGCCAGGCTCGCTCGATTCCGTACTCCTTCATGTACCCGGCGCCGCCGTGAATCTGCAGACACTCGTCGGCCACTTCGCAGGCGATCCGCGACGCGTACAGCTTCGCCATCGAGATCTCGCGCACCGGATACTCGCCGTTCGCGAAGCGCCAGGCGGTGCTGTAGACCATCTGCCGAGCCGCCTCGATCTTCGTTGCCATCTCGGCGAACTTGTGGCGGATCGCCTGGAACTTGCCGATCGGCCGGCCAAACGCTGTGCGCTCCTTGGCGTACTGCAGCGTCTTGTCGAACAGGCGCTGGGCGCCAGCGACCGCACCGGCAGCACCGATCAGGCGCTCGCCCTGGAGCTCCCACATGATGTGGTAGAAGCCCTTGCCCTCCTCGCCGAGCAGGTTCTCGTGCGGAACCCGCACGTCCTGGAACGCCAGCAGCGCCGTGTCGGAGGCGTGCATGCCGAGCTTCTCGAGTTTCTTCTCGCGAATCACGCCCGGCGAGTCCATGTCGACGAGGAACAGCGAGAAGCCGTCGTAGCCGGCGTCGGGGTCGGTTTTCGTGACGAGCACGATGAAGTCGGCGCGGTGCCCGTTGGTGATGTAGGTCTTCGAACCGTTGATCACCCACTCGTCGCCCTGGCGTACGGCGCGCGTCTTAATGCCGGCGACGTCGGAGCCGGCGTCAGGCTCGGTGATCCCGAGGCAAGCGATCTTCTCGCCCTTGATCGCGGGCACCAAGTAGCGCTGCTTCTGGTCCTCGGTCCCGAAGGCGAAGATCGGGGGGGTCGCCATGTCCGTGTGCACGGCAACACCCATCGCCAGACCGCCGCAATCACAGCCGGCCATCTCTTCCGCGAGGACGATGTTGCAGAAGTAGTCGCCGCCCTGGCCGCCGTACTCCTCGGGGTAGGAAAGACCGAGGAAGCCGAGCTCGCCCATGCGCTTGAAGACCCAGTTCGGGAACGTCTGCTCCTCCCACTCCTCGGCGTGCGGGCGGAGCTCGGTCTCCACGAAACGCCGGATCGACTCGCGTAGCTGCTCGTGCTCGTCGTTGAAGATGAAGTGCCGACGGCGGGTCTGGTGGTCGGGCTTGATGACGGTCTGGCTCGTGCTCATGCCTGGCACGGTAGCGAGAAACGCGCCGAAAGTAAACAGTCGTACTTTCCACTTTCGCCCAGGCGTGGTAGCGTGCCGGCGTCGCGATGACCGACGGCTATCAGCAGATCAGGTACGAGCTCGACGAGCGCGGTGTCCTGCGGGTCACGCTCGACAGTCCCGAGAACCGCAACGCGCTGACCGCCGAGCTGATGGGCGAGCTCGAGGACGCGCTCCAGCGCGCGCGCACTGACGACGCTGTCCGCTGCCTCGTCTTGACGTCTTCGCACGAACGTGTCTTTTCGGCAGGCGCGAGCCTCGACGCTTTCGCCGCTGACGTGCCACTCGTGCACAAGCACTTCGGCACGGCGCGCTTCCCGCGGTTGTTCCACGCACTGCTCGGCCTCGGCAAGCCGACCATCTGTGCTGCCAACGGGCACGTGCTAGCGGGTGCCCTGGGTTTGGCGCTGGCCTGCGATCTGGTAGTGGCCCGCGAAGGCGCCGAGTTCGGCACCCCGGAGATCAACGTTGGCGCCTTCCCGTTCATGATCATGGCGCTGATCTTCCGCAACGTGCCGCGCAAGCGCGCCAACGAGTTGCTGCTGCTTGGTGAGCGCATCGATGCACACGAGGCGCAGCGACTCGGCATCGTCAACCGCGTGCTGCCGGCAGATCGCTTCGATCAGTTCGTTGACGAGTGGGCGGGGCGTCTTGCTGCCAAGTCGCCGGTGATCATGCGCCTCGGTAAGGAGGCCATGTACCGCCAGCTCGATATGGCGCTCGACGAGGCGCTCGAGTACCTGCGTGCCCAGCTCTCCCTGGCTTTCACGACCGAGGACATCCAGGAGGGCGTGCGCGCTTTCTTCGAGAAACGCGAGCCGCAGTGGAAGGGTCGATGAACGCGGAAGAAGGCTTGAGGGAGGAGGCGCCTCGCTCCGGGACCGGGGGCGAGACGGGGGCGAGGCAGGCCGCAGCGGCCGGCGCGGGCGGGTCACGACCCGCCCGCGCCGGCGCCGGCGAGCTCGTCGCCCGGCCGCCGTTGCGCTCGCTGGTTGAGGATCTGCATGCCCGCCGTGAGCGGATCAAGCTCGGTGGCGGCCCCGAGAAGATCGCCGAGCAACACGCCAAGGGCAAGCTGACGGCGCGCGAGCGGCTCGACCTGCTCTTCGATCCGGGCACATTCGTCGAGATCGGCATCCATGGTCGCCCGCACTTCTCGCAGCGCGCGATGGAAGGCAAGGACGCTCCGGCCGACGGGGTCGTCTGCGGCTTCGGTCGGATCGACGGTCGCCTGGCCTGCTGCGCCGCTTACGACTTCACGGTGATGGCGGGGTCGATGGGGATGACCGGTGAGCTCAAGGTGCAGCGGCTTCGACACATGGCCCTCCAGAAGCGGATTCCGATGATCTGGTTGCTCGATTCCGCTGGCGCACGCATCCAGGAAGCGGCCGGCTCGCTGTTCGCTGGCTCCGGCGACCTCTTCCGCGAGGAGGTGATCATGAGCGGCGTGGTGCCGCAGATTGCGGCGCTGATGGGTCCCTGCGCCGCCGGCACCGCCTACATCCCGGGGCTCGCCGATTTCGTGCCGATGGTCTCAGGCCGAGGTTCGATGGCGCTTGCCGGTCCGCATCTCGTGCGGGCGGTGACCGGGGAAGACGTCACGCAGGAAGAGCTCGGCGGCGCCAAGGTGCACTGCCGGGTGTCCGGTGTCGGCGACCTCGAGGTTGCCTCCGACGAGGAGTGCATTGAGGCGATCAAGCGGTACCTCTCGTTCTTCCCCCAGAACTGCGACGAACGACCGCCGCGCAGCGAGTGCACGGACCCCGTCGACCGTATGGACGAGGAACTACTCGACGTGCTGCCGGACTCGCCGCGTCATCCCTACGACATGTACGACGTCATCCGTCGCATCGTCGATCACGGCGAGTACTTCGACATCAAGCCGCGCTTCGCGCGCACGATCATCACCTGCCTGGCGCGCATGGGCGGACGGCCGGTAGGGATCGTCGCCAACCAACCGAAACACCTGGGCGGCATCCTCGAAAACGATTCCGCCGACAAGGCGGCGCGCTTCATCAACCTCTGCGATGCCTTCAATATCCCGCTCGTTTTTCTGCAGGACGTGCCGGGCTTCATGGTCGGCACGAAGGTCGAGCGGGAAGGCATCATCCGGCACGGCGCCAAAATGCTGTACGCCGTATCGCGGGCGACGGTGCCAAAGATCACGGTGATCATCCGCAAGGCGTACGGCGCCGGCTACTACGTGATGTGCGGAAAGGCGTACGAGCCGGATCTGATCGTCGCCTGGCCATCGGCGGAGATCTCGGTGATGGGGCCGGAGGGCGCCGTCAACATCATCTTCCGCAAGCAGATCGAGGCCTCCGACGATCCCGACGCCACCCGGGCGCAGTTGATCGAAGGTATCCGCCGCACGATCGATCCCTACATCGCGGCGGGCAACGCGATGATCGACGACATCATCGACCCGCGCGAGACGCGCCCGACGATCATCCGCGCGCTCGAGATGGCAGAGAGCAAGCGGGTCGAGCGGCCGCGCAAGAAGCACGGCGTGATGCCGGTGTGAGGGAGGGGGAGGAGAGATGAGTCGCTTCGAGGACGCTTGCATCATCACCTGCGCGATCTCAGGTGTAGTCGCCAACCGCCAGCAGTGCCCGGCGATCCCCTACACGCCCGCCGAGTACGCGGCGGAGGCGCGGCGGGCAGTCGACGAGGGCGCGGCGATGATCCACATCCACGCACGCCGGCCGGACGGCACGCCGAGCTTCGAGGTCGAGGACTTCCGGGCGATCACGCGGGCGATCCTCGAGGAGGTCGGCGACGTCGTCATCAACTACTCGACCGGCGCGGTGGGCGTGCCCGTCGATAAGCGGATCGCTTATCTGTGCGAGCTCCGTCCCGACGTGGCGGCGCTGAACATGGGGTCGATGAACTATGCGAAGTACTCGCCGCGACGGAAGGATTTCGTCTTCAAGATGGTGTTCGAGAACTCGTTCGACACGATCATCGAGTTCTGCCGCGCGATGCGCGAGTTGGGTATCCGCCCCGAGCACGAGTGCTTCGACGTTGGGCACGTAGCGAGCCTCGAGCCGCTCCTAGACATGGGGCTCGTCGACGAGCCCCTGCAGGTGCAGTGCGTGATGGGTGTGCTCGGCGGGATTCCGGCGACGCCGCGTCACCTTCGCTACATGGCCGACGAGGTGCCCGGCGGGGCGGAGTCGCGCAACAACTGGGGGGTGATCGGTATCAGCCGCGATCAGTGGCGACTGATCGCCACGGCAGCCGCAATGGGAGGGAATGTGAGAGCCGGACTCGAGGACAACTTCTACCTGCCGAATGGCGAGATGGCGCGCTCGAACGGCGATCTGATCGCCGAGGCACGGCGCATCGTGGAGGCGGTGGGCCGGCGCCCGGCGACGGTTGCTGAGGCGCGTGAGCTGCTCGGCGTGCCGCGGCGGGAGGTCGGGGTCTTCGCCGAGGTCGCTAGTGGGGCGGGGGCGTAGTGATGGCGGGCGCTCTCGAAGGCATCAAGGTCCTCGACCTGTCGCGGCTCCTGCCGGGTGGCTTTTGCACGATGTTGCTCGCCGATTTCGGGGCTGAAGTACTGAAGGTCGAGGACACCGGCATGGGCGACTACGTGCGTTGGTCGCCGCCCCACTACGAAGGAGCCGAGCGCTCCGCCGCATCGGCGTTGTTCTTGGCGCTCAACCGAGGCAAGCGCTCGCTACGTCTGAACCTCAAGGAGGAAGAGGGCCGGGAGGTCTTGCTGCGGCTCGTACGCGAGTACGACGTGCTCGTGGAGTCGTTCCGACCGGGGGTGATGGATCGGCTGGGCGTGGGTTACGAGCGGCTGCGGCAGGAGAACCCGCGCCTCGTCTACTGCGCGATCACCGGCTACGGGCAAACCGGGCCGCTGCGCGATCGACCCGGCCACGACATGGACTATCTCGCGCTCAACGGGATCCTCGGTTTGACCGGTGAGCCTGATGGGCCACCGATCCAGGCGGCTGTTCAGATCGCCGACATCGGTGGCGGCTCGCTGATGGCTGCCTTCGGGATCATGGCGGCTCTGTGGGAGCGTGAACGCTCGGGCGAGGGGCAGTTCGTTGACGTCTCGATGACCGACGGCTCGCTCTCCTGGCTGGCGATGGTTGCAGCGCGCTACTTCTGCGACGGCCAACGGCCGCAGCGGGGGCGCCTCGAACTCGCTGGCGGACTTGTCTGCTACCGCCCGTACCCCTGCAAGGACGGCTGGGTTGCGCTCGGCGCGCTCGAGCCGAAGTTCTGGCAGGCCTTTTGCCGCGGCATCGGCCGGGAGGACCTAATCGAGCGCCAGTTCGACGGGCCGGGCTCGGATACGCAACGAGAGCTTGAGCGCATCTTCCGTGAGCGCACACGCGAGGAGTGGGCTCGCTTCGGTGCTGAGCACGACTGCTGCCTGGAGCCGGTGCTCGAGCTGGACGAGGCGCTGGACTCGGAGCTCGTGCGCGAGCGCGAGATGGTGGTGGCGGTAGACCAGCCAGGTGCTGGATCGGTTCGGCTATTGGGGGTGCCGGTGAAGCTCTCGCGCACGCCGGGTGCACCGCAAGGGCCGGGCCCGTCGCTCGGTGAACACACCGAGGAGGTCTTGACTGCGCTCGGTTATACGCCCGAACAGGTGGCGCGGCTAGTCGAGCAGGGGGTCGTGGCGGGGCCGCCGGTCGAACGCGCGGCCACCTGAGGGGTTGCGGTCGCGGCGCGCGATGCCCCACGATCAGCCGACACCGGCGAGCCGCGCTGATGCACACACGGACGATCAGGGTGCGCCGAACGGACGGCGCGAGCACTTACTAAAAATTAGCGAGCTCGCCCGCGAGAGCGGGGTGAGCACGGCGACGATTAAGCACTATCTGCGCGAAGGGCTGCTTCCCGAGCCGGTCAAGACCTCGCGCAACATGGCGTACTACCCGCGCGAGTTCGTCGACCGCATCAAGCTGATCAAGCAGCTGCAGGAGGAGCGGTTCCTGCCCTTGCGCCTGATCAAGACGATGCTCGAGGAGGACCCGGAAAGAGCACGTGCGCTGGTCGAGCTCGAAGATCGGATCCTCGAGCGCGCGCTCGAGGGAGAGCGCGAACGCACACCTCGGGCGGAGCTCGAACGCCGCTACGGCGTGCCGGGCGAGGTGCTCGATCGGCTCGCCGAGCTCGGCGTGCTTTCGCCGGACGGAGACGGCTACTCGCCGCTCGACGTGCAGATTGTCGAAGCGATCGGGCGCTTTCGAGCCGGCGGCTACGACGAGCGGCTGGGCTTCACCGTTTACGACACGTTGCGCTATAAGCGACTATTAGAGGAGCTCGCGCGCGAGGAGATCGCAGTGCTGATGGAGCGCCTTGCGGGACGCATGGCGACGGAGCGCGCGGTGGCTTTGATCGAGGCCGGAGTCGACCCATTGCACGACCTTATTGCGGCGCTGCACCGCAAGTTGTTGCTGCAGGAGCTGCGGCGCATGCGCGGACAGCAGGACTAACGCCAGCGATACGCGTCGCTAGCGACCCGGCGCTGTCCGAACAACCGGTGCTGCTGAGAGTGCAGCCCCGCGCACCCGCGAAAGCAGCGAAAACACGGTCGCTAAGGGTTCGTCGCGCCTGATCATGATGCGGCGCAACGCCAGTGGGTCGTCGCTGCGCGCGGCTAGCCCGGGCAGCTCGGTTTGAGCCGCGCGGTAGCCGGCTGCCGCGACCGCGCGCTCGACGCGACGATCGAAACGCCCTGCCGGGTAACAAAAATCGCTGGCCTGGACACCGAATAAGCGTGAGATCAGCCTCCGCGAGCCAACTAGCTCGTGTCGCAGTTGCGGTGCGCTGGCCTGGGTGAGGTCGGGATGGGTGAGCGTATGCGACGCGATCTCCCAGCCCGCCGAGTAGAGCGCGCGCACCTCAGGGGGGCGAAGTCCATCGGGCGAGTGCAGCTCGGCGAGCTCGAGGTTCAGCACGCCCGGCCAGTGCAAACGCTGCAGGACCGGGAAGGCGAAGCGGTAGACGCTCGCGTACCCGTCGTCGAAGGTGAGCACGACCGGTCGCTCGGGCAACGTCGCGCGTCCGCGCCAGGCCCTTATCACGCGCTCCAGCGTTACCGCCTGGAAGCCCCTTTGCCTGAGCCAAGAAACGATCCTCGCGAACTTCGCCGGGTCGAGGTAAAGCTCGGGATAGCGGGCCCCTGGTGGCGGGTTGCGAATCTCGTGAAACCCGAGCACCGGCACGCTCGCCGGTACCACGCCACGGACGCCGAGTGCGCGGCGCCGCTGGATGGAACTGGCCGCTGGCCGGTGTGGCGCGCGTCCGGCCAGGCGCTGCGGTGCGCTGCGACCGCCACCGCAGCCGGCCGTCGCGAGCGCAGCTATAGCCCCCATTACTACGAGCGGACGAAACCAGGCGCGGCGCTCTCTGGGCATTGGTCCCCGCAAGTCGCAAGGCACTGGCAGCGGTCGTCGGCAAGCTAGCGAGTGGCAGTGCTGAAACCCGCGCGCGACGCGCAGCGTCGCTCGCGACTTGCGGCGCACGGCCATCGGCGCACGGCCATCGGCGCGTGGCGGCGTAGACTCGCGAGCGTGGTCGGCGCGGTGGTGCAGATGAACTCCGGTGAGGATCGCGAGGCAAATCTCGCGCGTGCCGAAGAGCTCGTGCGTCGCGCCGCCGCCCACGGCGCCCGGCTTGTGGTGCTGCCCGAGAAGTTCAACCGGCTCGGTCGCCCGCAGTTCTGCGCCGAGCGTGCGGAGGGGCTCGATGGCCCGACCGTCGAGTGGGCAAGGCGACTGGCCAGCGAACTCGCGATCGACCTAGTCGCCGGTTCGCTGCTCGAGCGCCGGCCCGAGGGGCCGCCGGCGAACGCGGCCGTGCACGTGCGCCCCGACGGCGAGATCGCGGCCGTCTACCGCAAGATCCACCTCTTCGACGTCGATGTCGGATCGACCAGCTACCGCGAGTCGGCCTACGAGTCACGGGGCGATCGGGTAGTAGTGAGCGAGCTTGCCGATGGCACGAAGCTGGGGCTGGCGATTTGTTACGACCTGCGCTTCCCCGAACTGTTTCGCTGTCTCGCGCTCGCGGGCGCACAGGTCGTGGCGCTCCCGGCTGCCTTCACCGTTCCCACCGGCCGCGCGCACTGGGAAGTGTTGGTGCGTGCACGCGCGATCGAGAACCAGTTGTTCGTGTTGGCTGCTGGACAGGTCGGTCGACATCCGCCGGATCACGAAAGCTTTGGGCACTCGCTGGTTGTCGATCCCTGGGGCGCAGTGCTGGCGCGGGTAGCCGCCGGCGAGGGAGTCGCCGGTGCCCGGCTCGAGTTCGCCCGCCAGCGCGAGCTGCGCGCTCGTTTGCCGGTGCTCAGCCAGCGGGTTCCAGACGCTTATCGGGTGCCCGTGCACGCTTGAGCCGGGGCGAGCTGCGCAGCCGGCGCACCGTCCCAGCGGGAGCGCCGCGCCGCAGGGGGTTACCTGGGCGCGCGCCATCGCCGCTCACCACCGGGCATCGTGGAACTCCATAACACCGGTTCCGGTAACGAGCCGTAGGCCGCCGGGCAGTTCGCCGCTGAACGCACCGAAGGGCTGGCGGTAGTCGATTGCGATCAACCCCAGCCGCAGGCGTTCTGAGCGCTTGCTCCAGGGGCGAAAGTGCAGGGTGGTGCTTTCGTCGGGGCAGTGCACGGCGGTGAGATCGTCTTCAAACTCAACGGCCGGCACTTCGTACGGCTCGCCGGCGACCCACACCGTTCGCTCGCTCGCTTGCGGGGAGTCGTGGATACCACGCACGGGGTTCCAGGCGACAGTCTCCCCGGAGCTTGCTGTGCCCACGCCCGCGCACCAACGCCAGCGGGTGCGCCGCGGGTGGTAGCCGGCGCTTTCGTCGAGCAGCGCACCGCCTTCGAAGTTTTGCGTCGTGCGGTTCCGTCTGAGTCGCGCGCGAGCGGGTCCGTATCGCTTGCGTGTCCAAGCGAAGCTGCGGCCGGTTGGCGAGATCACCTCCACCTCGCCGCCGGGAGACGCCTCGAGTGTGAACTCAGTTGCACCGCAGCGCACGTAAACCCGCTCGGGCGCGACTGAGAAACGCCGCAAGAAAGGCGCCGCACGACCCACGAGAGCGCCATCGGGGGTCGCGATCGCCCACCACCGTCGAGGCAGTCCGGCGATCTCGGCGACGGCCGCGCAGGCGACAAGCTCGCGGCTTGCGAACAACATGTAGGTCCAGCGCTTGCGCGGTCGGCCTCTGTGCCAGAGCGGCATCGCTGCGGGTGGCAAGGGGACTCCTGGCAGTTCGAGTTGCCGCCGTCTCAGCGGGCGCGACGGCACCTGACTTAGCTCCCCGGGGGCCCTCACACCAACCAATTCGGGCAGCACTTTAGACTGCCAGATTGACTCGTCAATCAAAGGCGGTCGCTCGTACCGCAGGGCGCAGCGAGACGGCCGCCCACTCACTCGCTTTTCGATGGC
This sequence comes from Thermoleophilum album, assembly GCF_900108055.1. Lineage (GTDB taxonomy): Bacteria > Actinomycetota > Thermoleophilia > Solirubrobacterales > Thermoleophilaceae > Thermoleophilum > Thermoleophilum album. The sequence continues at coordinate 983,086 of NZ_FNWJ01000001.1, forward strand.
AGCGGGAGCGCGTTCAGCTTCGAGCGGGTCGGCCGACAAGCGCCGACTGATTCTCGACGCTGCGATCCGAGTCTTCGCCGAGCGCGGCTTCCACCAGTGCCGGGTCTCCGATGTGGCCGACGAAGCGGGAGTCGCGTACGGGCTCGTTTACCACTACTTCCGCTCGAAGGAGGAGATCCTCAACACCCTGTTCCTCGAGCGCTGGCAGCTGATGCTCGACGCGATCGCCGAGATCGACCGTCGCGATCTGCCAGCCCGCGAGAAGCTCGCGCACGTGGCAGCGTTCATCGTCGATTCTTACCGCCACGACCCAAACCTGATGAAAGTGATCATCGTCGAGGTCACGCGCTCCTCGCACTCGTTCGGGGCACGCCACCTCGGGAAGATCCGGGAGGCCTACGACGGCATAGCGAGAATCGTCGAGCGCGCCCAGCGCGAGGGCTCATTTCGACAGGACATTCCCGCTGACTTCGGTGCGCTCTTCTTCTACGGCGCGATCGAGCAGCTCCTGACAGGATGGATCTTCGGCATGCTCCCGACCACCGAAGAGGAGTTCGAGCGTGCCAAACGCCTCGTCGTTGAGGCACTCTGTAGCGGGCTCGAGCTGACGCCGACAACGGGACGCGCACTCGCACGTTGAGCGGGCGGCCCCGGGCGGGCTCTCGCCTTCGCGCCGGTATCTCTGCTTGAATCCGCGCCGTGGGTGGGAGCGAGGTCGTTAAACGTCTCGCCTGGAATGGCTTGCTTGCGGCGACCGGTGCGCTTGCTGCCTACCTTGCGAATCGGCTGGCGGCGGCGATTTGGTGGCGCTTAACCGGTGAACGACCGCCCGACGAGCGCGCGTGACCCTACCCCCGCAAACACAGGCCGGAGCTGAGACCGTCGGTGAGGCACGGTCGCCGGGGAGCACTCCCCGTGCCGCCGGACCGGCAGCTGCAACCGGTCCGAACGATGCGCGAACCGGCACGCGCGGATCCCCCGGTGCAGAGAGCCTTGGCGCCGCCGCGGCACTGGGTGGCACCGAAGACAAGCGGGCGGCCTTGGAGCTAGCTGGTGCGTTCGTCTTGGGCGTCGCGTTCGCGGCGCTCTTGCGTCGGGCAGTGGCGCGATGAACGTGCCCGACGGTCATACGCGCGAGGTACAGGACGGCGCCCAGGCGCGCTCGCTCGCCGAGATCGTCGCCGACGTTTCGGCCCATTCGGCGCGCATCGTGCGTGAGGAGATCGCGCTCGCCAAGGCCGAGGTTGCGACCAAGCTTTCGAGCCTTTGGCGTGGAGCTCTAATCGCGGCCGCCGCCGGCGTGTTCTTGCTGGCCGCCGTCGTCACCGCCCTGCACGCCATTTCCTTGTTGATCGCCGACCTGCTGGGCGCCGCATCGTGGGTCGGCTACGCCGTCGTTACGTTGCTGCTTGTGGCGTCCGCGGTGGTTGCCGGCTGGGTCGCCTGGCGGCTCTTGCGGCGCGGTGCGCCGCCAACTCCGGAGCTTGCGATCGAGGAGGCCCGACGGACGCGTGCCGAAATCACCGGCGACGGCGCGGGCTCGATCTCGCACCGGCCGTCCACTGCTACCGCGGAAAGTCAGGAGGCTCACTAGGTGCAGCGTTCGCCGGAGGAGATCAGGCACTCGCTGGAGCTCGCCCGCCGTGATTTGGCGCGCTCGCTCGAGGAATTGCGCGCCAAGACGGTCGAGCTGTCGGATTGGCGCCTCCAGTTTCGGCGACACCGGCGAGCTGCGCTGATCGGGGCGGTCGCCGCCGGCTTCGTGCTCGGCGGCGGCCTTGCCGCCCTCACGAACTGGATCGCCGGCCGTCGCTGACGCTCAGCCAGCGCTGCCGGGGGCGCCGCGGCGCGCTTCGGTGCCGAGGGCGCCGACCTGCGCTCGCGCGCTTACCGCACGCCACGACTGCCACTCGCGAATCGCGAGCTGAACCGAAGCCGCCACCGGGATCGCGACGAGCGCCCCGAAAACACCGAGCAGTGTGGCGCCGAAGAGCACTGACACGATCACCACAAACGGATGAACCTGCACGGTCCGGCGTTGCACCTGTGGCTGCACGACGTGGTTCTCGAGCTGCTGGTAGACGACTGCCCAGATCACCCAGGCGATGGTGGCGGTCGGGAAGTTGACAAAGACCGTCACCAGCCCGACTACCAGGGCGGCCAGCGTCGCGCCGACCAGCGGTATCAGCGAAAACAGGCCTTGCACCATCGCGAGGGGGAGGGCAAAGGGAACCTTGAGAACCGTCAGCACTACGTAAGAGAGCGTCCCTGAGAGCGCCGAGATCGCAAGCGCGCCAGCCGCGTAGCCGCCGACCGCGCGTCCGGTGCCGTCGATCCAACGCTCGAGACTTGCGCGTTGGCCGGGTGGGCGCGTGGCGAGCGCGGCATCGATCCAGCGGCGGCCGTTCGCCAGCAAGAAGGCGGCCAGTACCAGCACCGTGACGATCGTGAAAAGGGAGTTCACGACTGTGAAGCCGACGTCCCGCAGCGCCTTTGCGGCGTCGGGCACGCGCTGCGGCAAGCGTGCGGCCTCCTGTCGCACTCGCTCGGTGACGCGATAGTCGCGGTCGATCTTGCGCAGCGTTGGGTTGCGGGCGACGAAGCGCTCGAGGTCGCGTGCGTAAACCGGTGCGTTGCGTGCCAGCTGCTGCGCCTCGCGCACCAACGGCGGGATCACTGCCGCGGCCAGTCCGACCGGGACCGCCAGCATCACCAAGTAGACGACCGCGATCGCGAGGGCACGGCGCCGAAGCACGCGCTCGAGACGGCGCACTGGTCCGGCCAGCACCGTCGCCAGGAAGGCCGCCGCCAAGATCCAGGACAGCGGCTGTCGCAGCAGCCATAGGAGATAGAGGCCGCCAACGACCGCCGCAGCAACCAGCAAGGAACGCGCGACGGTGCGCGGTGGTAGGTCGAGCACGATTCTGCTGGCGCCGCCTCCGTCTTCGGCCGGTGGTGATTGTGGGGATTCGCTCATCGAGCTCAACCCAGGAACCGTGGGTCCAGCCCGCCGAGGCCGATCAGTCCGGGCCCGGTATGGACGGCCAGAACGGGCCCGATTTCGCTAACGAAGTGCGGCTCAGAGCGGAAGATCTCGCGGCAACGCTCGACCAGCGTGTGGCAACTTTCGGGATCCGCGACGTGTTGCACTGCCCAAGCGGTTTGGCCGGCGTCGCGCAGCTCGCGCGCATACTCGAGCATCCGTTCGATTAGGCGGCGATGCGTGCGGACCCGCTCGACCGGCACCATCTCACCGTCGAGCGTGAGTATCGGCTTCAGCTTGAGGGCGGTGCCAAGCCACGCGCGCGCGGCCCCGATGCGCCCGCCGCGACGGAGGTACTCCAGGGTGTCGATACCGAACCACATCCGCAACGATCCACGCGCGGCCTCAACGCGCTGCTCAATCCGCGCCGGGTCCTCGCCGAGCTGTGCGCCTGCCGCCGCGACCAGCGTGAGGAAACCGAGCCCGCCGGCGGCGCTGCGCGAGTCGATCACGTGCACTCGCTCGCCACCGCGGCCGCGTCGCTCGAGCTCTTCGGCGGCGCGGCGCGCGGACTCCACGGTCCCCGAAAGCCCGCCGGAGATGTGGATCGAGACGATTTCCCGACCGTCGGTCAGAAGCGGCTCGTAGACCTTCAAGAAGTCGCCGACCGACGGCTGTGAGGTGGTCGGCAGCCGCTCGCTGCTACGTAGTCGCTGGTGGAAGGCAGCCTGATCAGCGATCTCGGTCTCCGGTACCTGCCGCTCGTCTTCGACCACGTAGAGCGGCACGACACGGATCTGGTGCTGCTCGATGACGTCTGGGGGCAGGTAGCAGGTGCTGTCGGTGACGACGACTACTTGCGCTTGTGGTCCGGCGGTTGGCTCGCGCATCGGCGAGCGCAGCCTAAACCAGCGTCCGACAGCACTTCCGCTGCAGGGCCGGACGCAACCAGTCGCCGTTCCTAAACTCGTCGCAGAAGCCCGTCGATTGTTCGGGCGCGACCTGGAGGTCGACGAGAGTGGCGTTGGGAGCTGACGAGCTGAAAGCGGCGCGGGAACGCCTCGAGCAGCGACTTGCGCAGGTAGAGCAGATGTTGGCTTCGGTCGCTCGGCGCGAGGAGAGCACCGAGTTTGCGCACGTCGACAACCACCCGAGCGATCTCGCCACCGACCTGCACGATCGGGAGCTCGATGAGACGACCGTGCTGCTGCTCCGCGACGAGCGCGACCGCATCCGCGCAGCGCTACGGGCGATCGAGCACGGCACCTACGGGATCTGCATCGACTGCCATCGTGAGATCCCGCGTGAGCGCTTGCAAGCAGCGCCCGACGCGTTGCGCTGTCTCAGCTGTCAACGCAAGCGCGAGGCCTATCTCCGCCAGCACATCCACCCCGACGGCGGTCGCGGCTGAGCACGGGCTCAGTCGCGCAGGCGGTTCTCGAGCTCGATCGGCGGCGCGTTCGGGGGCGCGCTAGCGGGAGCGTCAGAAGGTGCCTCGCCGGCGGCGGACTGGGCGTCGCCGGCTGCCTGCGCCGCGACGCCGAGGAGCTCTTGGAGCTCGCCGCTCTCGTACATCTCGGTGACGATGTCGCAACCACCGACCAGTTCGCCGTCGATGAAGAGCTGGGGAATCGTCGGCCACCCGGAGAGCGCCGAGAGTTCCTGCCGGATCCGTGGGTCGGGGAGGATGTCGAGCGCCGCGTAACGCACGCCGAGCTCGTTGAGGATCGCGGCGACGCGCGCCGAGAACCCGCACGCCGGGCGATCGGGTGTGCCCTTCATGAAAAGCATCACGCGGTTTTCGCGGATCGCGCGCTCGATGAATTCGCGGATCTGCTGACGCGTCAAGTCGTCATTAGGCGCCTCTGCGCTCATCTGTTCTCCTCCTCCGGGGCGAGTGTTCGTAGCGAGAGAGCGTGGATCGGCCCCCCGATCTCGCCATCGAAGATTCCGTACACCAGCCGATGGCGTTCGATCCGCGAAAGGCCGGAGAAACGATCCGACACGATCTCGCAGCGGAAGTGGTCGCCGCCGCCGGTCAGATCCTCGACCCGGACGACGGCCCCTGGGAGGGCCCGCTCGATCCTCTGCTTGATCTCATCGGCTGAGGGCATCGCGATCGACGATAGCGGCCCTACAATCGAGACCGATGGTCACGCTCACTGAGTTCGCAGCGCAGAAGGTACGTGAGTTCATGGCCGCCCAGGGGGCCAGCGAGCAAGAGGTCGGCCTGCGGGTCGGCGTCCGCGGGGGCGGCTGCTCCGGCTTCCAGTACGCGCTGGCGCTCGACGAGCAACGCGAAGGCGACCACGTATTCGAGTCTCAGGGCATCCGCGTGTTCGTCGACTCGGCGAGCCTGCGCTACGTCGACGGTTCGACCGTCGATTACACCGAGAACTTCATGGGTGCCGGCTTTCAGGTCGAGAACCCGAACGTGGTTGCCTCCTGCGGTTGCGGCTCGTCGTTCCGGATCGCTGACGAGGAGCCGTCCTGCGGGGCGGCGGTTTGACGCCTCCACGCAGCTGCTAACGACCCACCGTTCGATGAGCCATTCGGCGCTTGCGGCGCGAGTGGCGCAATCCGTGACTTCTACGTCTCGACTACATTGCCGCGCGTGCGGCTCGTGATGTTCACGGACGGCGACGGCGCGGCACGCCCCGGAGTACTTGTCGAGGGGGTTGTGCACGAGCTCGATTCGCCACTGCTCGATGCCGGCCTGGAACCTTCTCTGGACGCCTTGCTGCGTGCGGGCGGTCTCGGTGCGGTTGAGCCCGGTGAGCCCGTCGCCGAGCTTGACCAGGTGTCGCTTCTGCCCCCGCTGCGCAAGCCCGAGAAGATCGTCTGCATCGGTCTCAACTACCGCTCGCACGCCGAGGAGCAGGGTGCAGAGCCGCCGCAGCAACCGACCTTCTTCGCGAAGTTCCGGAATGCCCTCGCCGCACCCGGCGCGACCGTCCCGCTGCCGCGTGCCAGTCGAAAGGTCGACTACGAGGCGGAGGTTGCCTTCGTCGTCGCCGACCGCTGCAAGGACGTTCCGGAGAGCGAGGCGCTCGACCACGTCGCCGGCTACCTCCTGTTCAACGACCTCTCGGCACGCGATCTCCAGTTCGCGACACCTCAGTGGATGCCGGGCAAGGTGTTCGATGGCTCGGCGCCGATCGGGCCGGCGCTCGTGACACCCGACGAGGCAGGTCCTCACGACGCGATCGATCTCGAGCTGCTGCTCAACGGTGAGCGCATGCAGCAGGCCACGACGGCCGATCTCGTCCATTCGGTGCCGGCGCTCCTCAGCTACCTCTCGACTCTGATGACGCTTGAAGCGGGCGATATCGTCGCCACCGGGACGCCGGCGGGCGTCGGTAGCTTGCGGCGTCCGCGGGTCTGGCTGAAACCGGGCGACGAAGTGATCGTTCGTTCGCGGGTACTTGGCGAGCTCGTGACGCGCATCGGCGAACCGCGCTGACGGCGAACATCGCGCGCGGCCCAGCAGGGCGCGTACGTGGCGGTCTGTTCGTTTCGCAGCGGGCCAACACCCGCTCGGCGAACGCGCTGTCCCGAGACTTAACTTATGCGGTCTGCTGCCGATCAGGACCGCATGGAGATTCGTTCGGGGCTGCTCGAGTACGGCGGTCGCAATACCGACGTGGCGCGAGTGGTGGCGGCCCTTATCGATGGCGTCGTGTGCGCGGCGATCTACCTGGTCGTCGCCGCCCTCGTCGGCGGTGGTGTCGAGGCCGCCGCGCTGGCGACAGCCTGGGCGCTCTTCTACTTCTTCGCCTGCGAGTCGCTGTCCGGGCAGACGCTTGGCAAGCGCCTGATGAAGCTGCGCGTGTTCCGGGTCGACGGATCGTTGCCCGGAATGCGCGAGGCCGCGATCAGGAACGTGTTGCGTCTGGTTGACGGGCTCTTCCTGTACGCCGTCGGCGCGATCGCGATGCTGCGCAGCGGTGCGCGCCGGCAGCGCATCGGCGATCTGCTCGCCGAGACCTTGGTGCTCCCGCAAGATGCCGAACCGAAGGCGGCGGAGCCGCGGCCGGAAGACGGTTGGGTTAGCGTCGTCGAGCAGCCGACTGCGTCGCGGCCTTTCGAGGTCGGTGGGCCGGCCGAGGAAGCGAACGCGCCCGAGGCCAGCGTGCCCGACGAAGCAAGCGCACCCGCAGCGAACGTGCCTGAGGCGAGCGCGCCCGAGGCCAGCGTGCCCGCAGCGAACGTGCCCGAGGCCGAGGCGACCACCGAGGAACCGACGGTACCGCTCGCGTCATCCGTCCCGGTGGCGCCCGCTGACCGCCCCGCGCCCATCGATTCCCCTGCTGCGGCCGATTCCCCTGCCCCCGCCACCCCCACCGAGACAGTGGCGGAGCCTGTCGCGGAAGAGGCCTCACCGATCGGGGCTGCGCCAGTCGAGCCGCTCGAACAAACCGCGCAAGTCGAGCCGCCCGAGCCCCTCGATGAACCGCAGCAGGAGGGTCCTTCCGAGCAGGGCGAGCAGCCCGCGCCGGCGCAGCACACAGAACACGCGGAGGAGCCGGCGCAGGTTACGCAGGTGGAGTACGCCGAAGAGTCGGCGCAGGTTGCGCAGGCGGAGCCCGCCGAAGAGCCGGCGCATTCCGAACACGCCGAGCACGCCGAAGAAACGGCGCACTCGGCGTCGGCGGAGAGCGCCCAGTCGCCGACGGCCGAAGCGACCGAGGCGACCACGTCGGCTGATGACGCAGGCATCAAGGTGCGTCAAACGGAGGTTGTCTCGTCGCCGATCGAGCTCCTAATGGGGGACTGGCAAGACCGCGACACAACCCTCACGCAGAGTGAAGAGGAGCGCTCGGCATCGGCGGGCCGCGACCGGCAGTCCGCGTCCTGACCGTCGGCCGCTCGTGGCGTAAGCCCCCCGTGACGCACGGCGCGTTGAGGGCGCGGTTAGGCTCGCTTTCGTGTCCGCGCACCACAGCGGAGAAGACGTCTTACGGGTAGCCGTAGTCGGGGCGGGTCCCGCCGGTTTCTACGTCGCCGGTGCCCTGCTGCGCCACGAACGGCACCGCTTCGCGGTCGATCTGTTCGAGCGCCTGCCGACGCCCTGGGGGCTCGTTCGCGCCGGTGTCGCTCCCGATCACCAGAACATCAAGGCAGTGGCACGCGCCTTCGACCGCATCGCGCGATTGCCCGGCTTTCGCTTCGTGGGAAACGTCGAATTGGGTACCGACGTCGAGCTTGCCGCGCTGCGCCGGGTATACGACGCAGTGGTAATAGCGATCGGGGCCGCAGTCGACCGCCGGCTCGGGATTCCCGGCGAAGAACTCACCGGGAGTCACGGCGCCGGGGAGTTCGTGGGCTGGTACAACGCGCACCCCGATTACGCCCACCTGGACTTCGACCTGAGCCACGAGCGTGCTGTCGTGATCGGCAACGGAAACGTCGCCGCCGACGTCGCTCGGATCCTCCTCACGCCTGCCGAACGCCTTGCAACAACCGACATATCCGATCGCGCGCTTGCGCGGCTGCGTGAGAGCGCGGTTCGGGAGGTCGTGATCGTCGGCCGTCGTGGCCCTGCCGAGGCTGCGTTCACCAACCCCGAACTGCGGGAACTGGGCTCAATACCTGACTGCGCGGTCGTCGTCGCCCGCGAGGAGCTTGAGCTCGAGGAGCCGTCGCGCCTGGCACTCGAGCAGTCGGCCGACGCGACGCGTCGCCGCAACCTCGCGACCTTGCGCGAGTTTGCGGAGCGTGGCGAGGCCAGCGAGCAGCGACGACTGCGCTTGCTGTTTCGTCGCTCGCCAGTACGTCTGCTCGGCGCCGATCGTGTCGAAGCGATCGAACTGGAACGCAACGAGCTAGTAGCGGTAAGTGACGGCCGAGTCCTCGCGCGCCCAACGGGTCATCGCGAGCGCTTGGCTTGCGGGCTCGTGCTGCGGGCGATTGGCTATCGCACGCTGCCAATCGACGGACTGCCCTTCGACGCCAAGCGGGGCGTCGTACCCAACCTGCAGGGACGGGTCGTCGACCCCGCCAGTGACGGCCAGCCGGTGCCCGGGCTGTACGTGGCTGGTTGGGCCAAGCGCGGTCCTAGCGGCGTGATCGGGACTAACAAGCAAGATGCCCAGGAAACGGTCTCGGCGCTTCTAGAAGACCTCGAAGCCGGTGTCTTGCCGCGCGCCGCGCGCCTTAGCCGTGACCCGCTGGAGCTGCTATCGCTCGCCGGTGGCGCGATCGTCGACTACGCAGGGTGGTTACGGATCGACGCCGTCGAACGCGAGCGCGGGCAGTCTGCCGGGCGACCACGCGTCAAGCTAGCGACCCGCGACGAGCTGCTCCGACACGCCCTCGGCGGCGTAAACGACCATCCGGTTGGCGATCGCGACGACCGTCTCTTCCGTGACCGCATCGAGCGCGTCCGGATCAAGCCAGCGCTCAAGCCGCGTAGCTCGCTCGGCAACACCGGCACGCGCGACCAACGCTAGGCAGCTGCGGGCGGCAGCCAGCACCGGCTGCGGCTGAGTCGTCCACAACGCCTCGAAACGACGCTGATGGTCGGCTACCGCCGCCGGTGACGCGGCCAGCTCGCGCGCGCAGAAGGCGAGCGAGAAGGGCGGCGAGACGGCGACTATCACCCACTCGCGAGACGCCGGCTCGGTCTCCGGCAGCGGCACTTCGAGCAGGCGATTGGCGTGCGGTCGAGCGAAATCGGCGAAAACCACGCAGGCGTCGACGACGCCCGCGAGATCGTGCCACCGCGCACGCGACGCAACGAAGAAACTGCGGCGCTGGAAGAGTCCGAAGAGCACTCCGCCGCGCATCCGGAGCGCGCACTCGTCCTCGATCGCCCTGCTCAACGCGACCATCGTGCGCTTGCGGCAAGTCAACGGCGTGAGCCCGCGGCCTGCGCGCACCAGCGCCTCATGAGGCGTCTCTGCTGCTGCCCGCTGGCCGGTCGCCCGGACCCGAGCGATCGCCGCCTCGAGGGCGAGGCCCTGCTCGCGCATCGCCAGCACCCGTCGCACCTGTTCGACCGCAGTGGGCGGGTAGCGGCGCCTTCCGGACGCTGCGCGAACGGCCTCTGGAAATCCGTATCGACGCTCCCAGGTGCGGATCGTGGCTTGAGGTAGCCCGCAGGCTGCTGCCAGCTCGCCGATCGAGAGCGTTCCTTCCTGCGTGCTCACAGCGACAAGCCTCGCAGGGGCCAAGCAAGCAAGCGTCGCGCCCCTGCGGCGCGATCACCAGTTGTCTTAGTCATACTGAATCAGTAAAGTTGGTCATGATGAACAACCTGAAGAAGCTCGACGAGCACCGCGAAACACCTGCCGACCTGCTGAGCCCGGAAGTGTTCGAGCGGGCGTTCCGTGACTGCGCCCCGCTGGCTCGGGCGGCAGCGCTGAGGGTCCTCGGCGACGTCGACGCAGCGGAGGACGTTGTGCAGGAGGTCTTCCTCGGTCTCTGGCACCGGCCCGAGCGTTTCGATCCGCGGCGAGCGTCACTGGAGACTTACGTAACGATGGTCGCGCGCTGTCGGGCGCTCGACCGAATCCGCTCGCGCTCTGCCGCCAGCGGCGCTGTTCAGCGGCTCGCCGAGCAGGAGATAGCGATGCAGGTTACGGAGGGTCCTGACGAGGTGGCGCTGGCACGTGAAGAGGCGAGGTCAGCGGTGCGGGCGCTTGCGGCTGTGCCCGAGGAGCAGAGGCGCGCGGTCGCCTTGCGTCTGATCGCAGGGATGAGCACCAACGAGGTCGCTCGCCGCGAACGCTCGCCGGCGGGAACCGTCAAGAGCCGCGTCCGACTCGGCCTACCGAAGGCGCGCGCCGAGCTGGAGCGGGCATGGGGTGAACCGGTAGCGCGCCGATCCGCACAGCGAGGGGGCCAGCGAGAGCACGGTCTCAAGCGGGCCGCTTGATGGGTTTCGAGCCACGCAATCAGGGTCTCGGCACGACTCGCGGGGCCAAGGGGCTAGACGCGAGTCGCGGGGAAAACGGCGCGGTGCCGGCGGCACGCGATTTACCGGCGCGGGAGCGGCGGCTGAGTATCGCCGAGTTGGCCCGGGCGAGCGGCCTACCCACCGCGACGATCCGAACCTGGGAACGTCGCTACGGCTTTCCGCGCGCCTTCCGTGACGGCTCAGGCCGGCGCGGTTACCCACCGTCGGTGCTTGACCAGCTGCTCGCTGTGCTGTCACTGCGGCGCGAGGGCGTATCGATGGAGGCGGCGGTCGCGCGCGTGACCGGCCGCGTCCCTGAGCGTGGTGAGCACACGCCCGTCGCCCCACCATCGATCGGCGAAGAGGCATGGGGCTCGTCGATCTTCGCCCACTTGCGTAGCCGCGTGCCCCGTCTCGACGTGCGCGTGCATTCGAAGGCGGCCCTCCTGGCTTTGAGCCACGCGCTCGAGGACGAGACCGCGGCGGCCCCAGGAGTGCGTGTCGTCGTGGGGTCCTTCCAGCGCCTCTGGTTCTACCGTCGGGCGCGCGAGCGGTGGCGAGCGCTGGCCAGTCAGGTGCCGTTGTGCTTGGCAATCCATTGCGGCCCGCAGGTCGTAGGTGACGAAGCCCCGCGCGAGGTCTGCCTACCCGCCGACCATCCACTCGCCCGCGAGTGGGTACTGGCAGCGGTTGGTCAGAACATCGCCTTCGCGCTGGTCGCCCGCGAGCGTCTTTCGTCCGAGACCAGCGACCGCGCCCGCCAGTTCGAGGCCCTGATCGCGCTCGATCCCGACGACGTGCGTTTCGCTTTCGATGCGGCCGCGCACGCGGTCGCACCGCTCGCCCCCGATCTCGCCGAGCAGCTGGTGGACGCTGCACGTCCGGCCGCGCCGTTGGCACCGGCGCTCGCTGCTTCGCTCATCCACCGGACGCTCGAATGGTCAGCCAAGGAGTGGCAGTGAGTCGGCGCTTCGCCGTGCGCATCGGTTTACCTCGCGTACACCGCTTCGAGCAGACACAGCTGCTACCCGGAGACCCGGCGACGGTCTTCCCGTTCTTTGCGGATCCCCGCAACCTCGAGCGGCTGACCCCGCCTTGGCTGCGCTTCCGTATTGAGCGTGCGCCCGAGACCGTCGAGGAGGGCAGCGAGATCGCCTACACGTTGCGCGTGCGGGGACTGCCGGTGCGCTGGCTCACAGCGATTGTCGTCTGGGAGCCGCCGCACCGGTTCGTCGACTTGCAGGTTGCCGGTCCGTACCGAACCTGGCACCACACGCACAGCTTCGAGCCGCATCCGCGTGGCACGCTGATGCGCGACGTCGTGGTCTACGCCCTGCCATTCGGACCGCTCGGAGAGATCGTTCATCACGCCTTTGTGCGGCGCGACATCGAGCAGATATTCGCTTACCGGCGCACCGCGCTCGGGCAGCTCTTCGACGCGCGCGAGGACGGCTAGCGGCGCTCGCGAGCGAGCTCCTCGACGGCCGCCACGGCGCGCTCCCCGTCGAGCGCGTCGAGCGCGCGGCTTACGGAGCAGCGGATACAGGTAAAGATCGGTGTCTCGGAGCGCGTGTAGCTGCTCGATTCGGTGGCGCGCAGCGTTTCCACCAGGTCGAGGAACTCGAGCGGGTCGTCGCAGTCGAACGCCACCACGAACTCCTGGTCGTCGAGGCCGAACGAGTAGGTGGTGTTGGTGTCGATACCGGTGAAGCGTCGACCGACCTCGATGTGCTCGCGCATGATGCGCATCCGTTCTTCGGCGGGCAGCCGATACCACTCGCGCTTCTTCCACATCGGGTAGACGACGAGGTAACGGCCGTCCTGTCCCTCGCGAGGCGCCAGTGGCTGCGGGCGATCCGCATACGGCGACGGTTTGGTGGCCGAGAGATAGGAGTAGGCGATACGCGCATAACCGAGCAGCGCGCATTGGTTGAGCACGACATGAAACTCGTGGATCGGTTCGAGCGTGGGCGCGGCGGTCCGAATCATCAGGTCGCAGTCGCCGCGCGTGCCGACCAGCGAGTAGGTGCGCAGGAAGTGGCGCTCCGCAAAGTCCTCGCACGCGGCCACTACTTCGGCCTTCTGGCGCGCCCGCTCGGCGGCTGGCAGCCGCCGCCACTCCGGCGCTACCGCGAGGAACGTGTACTTGACGAAGTGTCGCTGCGCCATTGCCGCGCTCTGCTGCGTCGCTGCCCACGAGTGTTGCAGGTCGCTGGTCCCAGCCGTCGCGGGGCGGCCGATACGATGGGGCAGTGCGGATCGCGGTCGTCTCGCCCTACTCGCTCAACTACCCGGGCGGGGTCGGACAGCACGCCGAGGCATTGACGCGTGAACTGCGTCGTCGTGGCCATGAGGCGGTGCTGCTCGCGCCGTGGGACCCGAACGATCGGGTCGCCCGCTGGTTGCACCGGGGCCTGGCGCCGCGGGAGCGCGAGCTGGCGCCCTGGATCATCCCGCTGGGTCGCACGTTGGCGATCCCAGCCAACGGGTCGCAATCGAACCTGTGCCTGTCGCCGAACGGTGTCGCTCGCCTCGGCCACTTACTGCGGCGGGGGCGCTTCGACGTCGTCCACGTGCACGAGCCGAACGCTCCGGCGGTGAGCTGGTACGCGGTCGAGCACGCGCGTGCTCCGGTAGTCGCAACCTTCCACGCCTTTTCCACCTCGGCGTTCGCCAATCACTTCGCCGCCAACATCGCTGGAGCGCGCCGCCTCTACGCGAAGATCGCGAAGCGCATCGCGGTGTCGGAAGCCGCCGCGTGGACGGCCCGGCGCTTCTACGGCGGCCGTTACGAGATCGTGCCGAACGGCGTCGACCTCGAGCGCGCGCGCCGCGCCCGCGCAGAGTTGGCAGGCGGCGAGCGAAGCCGACGCGACCAACGAGGTCTGCGGATCGCCTTTCTCGGGCGCGCCGACGAGCGCAAAGGTCTGCCGGTGCTGCTGCGTGCGTTCGAGGCCTTGCGACGAGCGGGGGTGGAGGCGCAGTTGGTGGTCGCTGGCCCCGCTCCCGAAGAGGTACGGGCGCTCGCGCTCGAACTCGACGGCATCGACCCGATCGGCCCGGTTGACGAGCACGGGAAGTGGCGCCTGCTGGCGGCCGCCGACGTGCTCGTAGCACCCTCGCTCGGCGGCGAGAGCTTCGGCATGGTCTTGACCGAGGCATTGGCTGCCGGAACACCAGTAGTGGCGAGTGACATTCCCGGTTACCGCGAAGTCGCGCGCGATTGCAACGCGGCGACGCTCGCGCCGCCTGGCGACGCCGCCGAATTGGCGACTCGCTTGCGCCAGCTGGCGGCGGACGAGCACCGCCTCGCGCGGATGTCCGAAGCGGCCGCGCGTGACGCCGAGCGCTATGCCTGGCCGCGCGTGGCCGAGCGGGTCGAGCAGGTCTACGAGCAGGCTCTTGCGCAGGGTATGCCCAGTGGGGTGGCTGTGCGCTTCGGGCTGCGTCCAGTCGAGCAGCCCCGGCCCCCAGCCCCAGCCAGGATCCCGCCACCGGGGGCCGACAGGGAGGTCGGGCGCAGAGGCCGGCGTCGCGCGCTGCGCCGCGCAGCCACCGCCCTCGGTGGGCTCGCTGCTTGCACGCTGGTTGCGCTGGCGCTCAAGCGTCTCGGTATTGACGCGATTGGCTCCGCCCTGCTCAAAGCGACCCCCGCCTGGGTGTTGCTATCGCTCGCGCTGATGTCGGCTTCTTTGCTCTTGCGGGCAGAGGCGTGGCACGCGATCATGCGCAGCGCGCTCAGTGGGATCCGCGTGCGCCGTCGCGACGCCGCCCGCGGGACGATGATCGGCGTGCTGATGTCGGCGACGCTGCCGGCGCGCCTCGGTGAGCCATCGCGAGCGCTGGTGGTGGCACGGCGCCTGGGCCGCGTGCGCGACCGTCTGCCGCTGGTTCTGGGGACCCTCGTCTCGCAGACGATCCTCAACCTCCTAGCGCTGGCGGCTCTCGGTGCGATCACCCTCTCTTCGCTCGAGCCGGTACGCGCTCGCCCGGAAGCCCTGGTCGGAGTGGTGGCGGTGCCGCTCGCGCTTGTGCTTTTGCTGGCGAGCTTTCCCTGGCTTTTGCCGAACTCCCTTACACGCGGCGGTGGTCGGCTGGCTTCGCTGTTGGCCCTGGTGCGCGCGGTTGCGGCGCGCGCCCGTGCCGGCCTGGCTGTCTTCCGCCGACCGCGTCTCGCGCTGTGGGCGGCGACCTGTCAGACGGGGGCGTGGGCCCTGCAGCTCTTGTCCTGCTACGTGCTGCTACGGGCGCTCGGCTTGGACGTCGAGCAGGATCTGGGTGCGGCAGCAGCGGTGCTGTTCGCGGTCAACGTGACCGCCGTTCTGCCGGCCACGCCCTCCAACGTCGGCGTCTTCCAGGCAGCCTGCGTCGCCGTGCTTTCGGTCTACGGGGTCGGCCGCACCGATGCCTTCGCCTACGGGATCATCCTGCAAGCGGTCGAGCTCGCGACGGCCTTCGCCCTCGGCGTACCGGCTCTCGTGGGAGAGGGCTTGACCTGGCGCGAGCTGCGCTTGCGCGCGTTGCACGCGGCCCCCGTCGAACTCCCGCGGGTAAGTGCCTCCCGCGAGCGAGCGGCGCGGGTCGACGCCTAGCGAGCGTCCGTCGGCCACCGGCGTTTTCGGCACCGGCGCTAGCATCGTCGGCTCATGCCCCGTACGAACCCGATTGAGTTGGCCCGCCGTCGCGTGTTGGTCTTCGACGGCGGCATGGGTGCGACGCTCGAGCAGTTCGACCTGACGAGCGAGGACTACGGCGGTCTGCCGGGCAAGTGCCACGAAGCGCTCGTTCTCAACCGCCCGGACGTTATCCAGGGCGTCCACGAGTCGATGCTCGACGCTGGCGCCGAGGTCGTCGAGACCTGCACCTTCCAGGCGAGCCGCCTGAAGCTGGCGGAATGGGGGCTTGGCGAACACACCGTCGAGATCAACCGCCGCGCCGCCGAGATCGCGCGCGCAGCTTGCGGCGAGTCACGCTGGGTGGCCGGCTCGATCGGGCCTACCGGTTACCTCCCCGCCTCAGACGACCCGGAGCTCGGGCGAATCCGCTTCGGCGAGCTCGTCGAGGTCTTTCGTGAACAGGCACGCGGCCTGCTGGAAGGCGGCGTCGACCTCGTGATCATCGAGACCGCGCAGGACATCCTCGAGGTCAAGGCGGCGGTCTTCGGAGTGCGCGAAGCCTTCCGCGACGTTGGCCGCAGCGTGCCGATTCAGTGCTCGGTTTCGCTCTTGCCGCAGGGCGGCAAGATGCTGCTCGGCACCGATATCAGCGCGGTGCTCGCGATCCTCGAGGGGCTGCGAGTGGATGCGGTCGGGCTGAACTGCTCGACCGGACCCGAGGACATGCGCGACGCGATCCGCTATCTCGGCGAGCACGCGACGGTACCGGTTCACTGCATCCCAAACGCCGGTATCCCCCGTCAGGGTCCGAACGGCGAGACGATCTTCCCGGAGACGCCCGAGCACATTGCGAAGGTCCTGACCGAGTTCGTCGAGCGGCACGGCGTCGCGATCGTTGGCGGCTGCTGCGGAACGACGCCCGAGCACATCCGCGCGATCGTCGAGTCGGTCGGCGGGCGCGAGGTGCCGCCGCGTCCGGCGCCCGGGCCGCCGCTTGTCGCGTCGATGATGACGGCCACGCCGCTCGTACAAGAGCCGCGACCAACGCTCGTCGGCGAGCGCGTTAACGCGCAGGGATCGCGCAAGGCAAAGGAGCTACTGCTCGCCGACGACTACGACGGGATCGTGCAGATCGCCGAGGACCAGGTGCAAGGGGGCGCGCACGTCCTCGATGTCTGTGTCGCGCTGACCGAGCGCCAGGACGAGGCCGAGCAGATGCGCGAGGTGGTGAAGCGCATCTCGTTGACGCAGCCGGCGCCGATCCAGGTCGACTCGACCGAGCCGGAAGTAATCCGCGCAGCGCTCGAGCAGATCCCCGGACGCCCGATCGTGAACTCCGTGAACCTCGAGGGCGGTCGCGAGAAACTCGACCAGGTCGTGCCCCTCGCCAAAGCGCACGGGGCGGCTTTGATCGCGCTCACGATCGACGAGGAGGGGATGGCCAAGACGCGCGAGCGCAAGCTCGCGGTGGCAAAGCGCATCTACGACCTCGCTTGCGGGGAGCACGGCTTCGACCCCGAACTGCTGATCTTCGATTGCCTGACCTTCACGCTGACCACCGGCGACGAAGAGTGGCGCGACTCGGCGATCGAGACGATCGAAGGGATTCGCCTGATCAAGCAGGAGCTGCCGGAGTGCAAGACGTCGCTCGGTATATCGAACGTTTCGTTCGGCGTATCCCCGCAGGCGCGTGCCGTGCTCAACTCGGTGTTCCTCCACCACTGCGTGGAGGCCGGGCTCGACCTGGCGATGGTCAACCCCAACCACATCACCCCGTACGCCGAGATTCCCGCCGAAGAGCGCGAGCTAGCCGACGACCTGGTCTTCAACCGCAGGCCCGACGCCCTGGAGCGCTTCATCGCTCACTTCGAGCAGAAGGGATCGGAGCAGACTGGTGACGAGGCCGCCGATCCGACGGCTGGGATGGAGCCCGAGGAGGCGCTCCACTGGCACATCCTGCGGCGCCGCAAGGAGGGCGTCGAGCAGTGGATCGATCGCTGCGTTGAGAAGATCGGCGCGGTACCGACGCTCAACGACGTGCTGTTGCCGGCGATGAAGGAGGTCGGCGACAAGTTCGGCGCCGGTGAGCTGATCCTGCCGTTCGTCTTGCAGTCGGCCGAGGTGATGAAACGCTGCGTGGCGCGGCTCGAGCGCTATCTCGATCGGATTGAAGGCCACACCAAGGGCACGGTGGTGCTGGCCACGGTCTTCGGCGACGTGCACGACATCGGCAAGTCGCTGGTCAAAACGATCCTCGAGAACAACGGCTACAAGGTCGTCGATCTCGGCAAGCAGGTGCCCGTCGACACGATCATCAACGGCGCAATTGAGCACGACGCCGACGCGATCGGTCTCTCCGCGCTGCTCGTTTCGACGTCGAAACAGATGCCGATCTGCGTGCGCGAGCTGCACGAGCGGGGGCTCCAATTCCCGGTGCTCGTGGGCGGCGCCGCGATCAACCGCGACTTCGGCCGTCGCATCCTCTTCCCACGTGAGGACTCCGACGAGATCTACGAGCCCGGCGTCTTCTACTGCCGCGACGCCTTCGAGGGGCTAGCGGTGATGGATCAGCTCGTCGATCCGAAGCGGCGACACGAGCTCCTTGAGCGCATCCGTCGCGAAGCGCTGGAGCTGCGGCAGAGCGGCGAGAAACGGCGTCCGCGGGGGCCGACCGACGACGCCTCGGTGCGCTCGGCCGTGCGCACCGACGTGCCCGTGCCGACGCCGCCTTTCTGGGGCGTGCGCGAGATCCCGGTGGATCTCGACGAGGTCTTTCCGCACCTCGATCTGCACGTGCTGTTCAAGCTGCACTGGGGCGGACGAGGTGTGAAGGGAGAGGAGTGGGAGCGGCTCGTTCGCGACGAGTTCCGACCGCGTCTTGAGCGCATGTGGTTGGAACAGGACTACCTCGAGCCGCGCGCCCTGCTCGGGTACTTCCCGTGCGCATCCGAGGGCAACGAGCTGATCGTCTTCGACCCCGACGACCCGGAGCGGGAGCTCGAACGGCTGGTGTTCCCGCGCCAGCCCGACCACGACCGGCTGTGTCTGGCCGACTTCTTCCGGCCGCTGACCTCCGGTGAGCGCGACGTCGTTGCCCTGCAGGCGGTGACCGTCGGGCCGAAGGCCACCGAACTCGTCCAAGAACTCGAGCGGCGCGGCGAGTTCGCTGAGCAGCTGTACGTCCACGGGCTCGCGGTGCAGACCGCCGAGGGATTGGCCGAGTGGCTCCACTTCAAGGTTCGCGAGCAGCTCGGCATCCCGCCGCACCAGGGCCGCCGCTATTCGTGGGGTTACCCGGCCTGTCCAGATCAAGCCGAGCACCTGAAGGTCGAGCGGCTACTTGGCTTTTCCCGTATCGGGATCAAGCTCTCGGGCGGCTACGCGCTGGAGCCCGAGCAGTCGACGGTAGCCCTGGTAGCCCACCATCCGCAGGCCATCTACTTCGGTATGAAGTCGGGCCGCATCCCGCAGGGCGAGGCGCCCGACGAAGTGATCGCCCTCTCCGAGAAATCGGGCGGCCAACCGCCGCTGCGGACGGCGGCGCGCAGCCGTAGCTGAGCGCGGTTCGCGGCAACCCGCGACCGCGCCTACGGCTAGCGCGCCGGTACTACCGAACGCCCGTCGTCGGCGACCCGTACGCGCGGCGCGCGATCGCTGACGCGCACAACGAACTCTCCCCGCGGCGTCGTACCGGTGCGCCGATCAATCGCTCGCGCCTTGCCGTAGAGACTGGGCGCAAGCGACCAGCGCAGGCGGAAAGTTCCGGCCTGCACGGCCGTTACGTCCCACACCAAGCGTCGCGTCGCACCGGGACGCAGAGGACCGCTCGACCAGGTGTCGGTTAACGCCGTCTGGCTGCCCGAGGGCACCAGCTCTTGTGCTTCGGGCTCACCGCCGATCCGCCGGTGTCGCGCGTTGAAAACGAACACCGGGCGTCGGCGATCGGCGACATCCGTGCGTGCGATCCGCGTCTGGAACCCCCGCACGGTGGCGGCAAGGTCGGGGATCGTCCGCGACCCTACGTTGCGAACGACGATCTCCAGTCGAGAGCGCTCGGCGAGTCTTTGCTGCGAGGGGAAGCGTGCGCCGAGAACCTCGACGGCGAACCGTCCAGACGGCGCTTCGGCATCTTGACGCTCCGGCGGTCCGCAGCCGACCGCGGCGAGCGAGGCCGCCAGCAAGCCCACGACCGCAGCCGACCGCAGCAGCGACGCCAGCGGGGAGCACGACCGCTCCTCGCGAGCCGACGCGAGCTCACCACCCCTCCGCAGCAAAGCGGGGCCACGATACCACGGGTCTCGCCGACCGAGCGACGGTTCTCCGTTGCCCTAACCGAGGTCCATCACGTAGGCTTCACGAGGGTGTTTCTGCGGCGGCACAAGCCCGCCGCGGGGAGGAGAAGGAGCGTGGTTCAGGCGACAGCTGAGCGGGTCTTCTTGCCGGCCCGGAGTCTGCTCGAGCAGGTCGGGGACATGATGATCCTGACCGGCAAGACGATCCTGTCCGCGGTCAAGCCCCCGTATCCGTACGGCAGCGAGTTCGTTCAGCAGTTCCTCTTCATGCTGAGGCTCTGCTGGCTGCCGTTGATGATCTCGACGATCGCCTTCGGCTACGGCGCCCCCGGCCTCCAGGCCGGGAACTTCCTGATCATCTTCGGTGCCATCGACCGCCTCGGTGGTTTCTTCGTGCTCGCCTCGATCCGCGAGTTCGCTCCGTTCGTGACGGCGATCATCCTCGCCGGCGTCGGCGGCACGGCGATCACCGCAGACCTCGGGGCGCGCAAGATCCGCGAGGAGCTAGATGCGCTGCAGGTGCTCGGCGTCGATCCCGTTAAGAACCTCGTCGTTCCGCGCTTCTTGGCGCTGATGATCGTCACCGGCCTGTTCAACATCTACGCGCTGGTCTTCGGCATCTTCGGTGGCGCGCTGGCCACGCTCACCTTCAATGCGCCGCTCGGCCCGTTCTTCGCAACGCTCCTCAACAACGCGACCACCACAGATCTATGGGGATCGGTTGTCAAGACGACGATCTTCGGCGCGATCATCGCGATCGTGTCTTGCTACAAGGGCATGACGGCGTCCGGTGGTGCCGAGGGTGTGGGACGAGCCGTAAACCAAGCGGTGGTGATCGAGTTCTTGGGGATCTTCGCCTTCAACTACGTATTCACGCAGACCCTGCTGGCGACACACCCCGAAATTACGTCCGCAATCAAGTGAGTGCCGCGTCGGATAAGCAGACGGAAACGGAGAGGATGAGCTAAGGATGGGTGCCAGCCTGCTCGCCGCACCCCGTGACCTAATCACCGCGATCGGCGATATCGCTCGCTTCTCAGCGCGTGTCGTTATCGACGTTTACTCGCTCCGCGTCTTCCGGTTCTTCGGGGAGGCGCTGAGACAGGCAGGCATTTTGATCCTCGGTTCGGCGATGGTGATTTGGGGCCTGGCCTTCATCCTCGGCTTGCAGTGCGGAATCGAGGGCGCTTACTTCAACCGTTCGGTAGGGGCCCCCGCCTACGCCGGCGTTTTCTCCGCGTGGTGCGACCTGCGCGAGATCATGCCTTACGCCTTCGGCTACATGATGTCGGCGAAGGTCGGCACCGGTCTCGTCGCGGAGATCGGTGCGATGCGGATTTCGGAGGAGATCGACGCACTCGAAGTGATGGGTATCGACTCGCTGTTGTTCCTGTGTGCTACGCGCTTGCTCGCGGCTTGGCTGGTGCTTCCTTTCCTATATGTGGCGGCCGTCGGCGCAGGCTTCTTCGCCTCCTACCTTGCAGTTGTAAAGCAGATCGGCGAGGTTTCGTCGGGCGGGTTCTTCTTGATCTTCTGGATGTTCCAAAACCCGCCGGATTTGCTCTTCAGCGTGATCAAAGGAATGGCGATGGCCACCGTTATCGTCTTGGTTGGCTGCTACTACGGGTACACGGCTTCGGGTGGACCGGTAGGGGTGGGCACGGCGACCGCGAAGTCGATGCTCGTGAATACCGTGATGGTGCACCTAGTCGGGATGGTCGGAACGCAAATTTTCTGGGGTGCCAATCCGCGCGCCCCAATTGGCGGCTAGAGGGAGGCAGGGACGAGCCATGAGCGAGCAGTACGAGCCGGCGCGAGCTGCTGAGGAGCGGGATCCCACGGCGGTCCCTGGCGGCGCTGAGAGCGAGACGATAGGCGGGGCCGTCGGAGCGGAGGATCCGTACCAGTTCCATCGCGGCGAGAACCGCAAGCACGACGGGCGTGACGCCATCGAGTTCATTGGCGTGCGCAAGGCCTTCGGACGCAACGTTGTGCTGAACGGACTTGACCTCGGTCTGCCCGAGGGGCAGATCTCGATGATCCTCGGTCCGTCCGGCACCGGCAAATCCGTGTGCATCAAGCACATCGTCGGCCTCATGTACCCGGACGAAGGCGACGTCCGCGTGTTCGGGCAATCGGTGCCGAGCCTCAGCGATGACGAACTGTTCGAGTTGCGCAAGCGCTTCGGCGTGCTGTTCCAAGACGGTGCGCTGTTTGGCTCAATGAACCTCTACGACAACGTTGCCTTCCCGCTCCGCCAGCACACGGACAAGTCGGAAGAGGAGATCCGCGAGATTGTGATGCGCAGGCTGCGAGAGGTGGGTCTCGCGGATGCCGCCGAAAAGATGCCGAACGAGCTCTCCGGCGGTATGCGCAAGCGGGCGGGCTTTGCGCGCGCGCTGGTTCTCGAACCGGACATCGTGCTGTTCGACGAGCCTGACTCAGGACTCGACCCCGTGCGCACGGCGCTCCTCTGCGAGCTAATTCGCGAGGTGCACGAGGAGAATGGCGGCACTTACGTGGTGATCACCCACGACATCATGTCCGCGAGGCGCCTTGCCGACTACATAGCTGTGTTGTGGCGCGGACGGATCGTCGAGTCGGGCCCCGCTGAGGAGCTATTCCAGTCCGACAACCCCTTTGTGCGGCAGTTCCTCACTGGCGACGCGCGCGGCCCGTTAGGTATGGAGTGAGTGAAAGCGGCGGTGACGAGGGTCGAGCCAAGCAACGAGTGATGGAGGAGTCCGTGTCAATGCCCACGCGAGGAGCGTCGAAAGGTCACCGCCTCGCCTACCTGAGCGGACGATCGAACGTCTGATTAGCGCGAGTTGAACGCTCCGCCCCCGCCCCCTCCTACGACCGCGTCTCCCCCCGTCGTCAAGGGGACGCGTGCGTTCGCCCGAACCGCGGCCCTAGCAACGCTGATAGCCGCGGCGGCGGTGGTCGCGATCGTCGTCTTCGGCGGTGGCGGCGGCTATCGGGTGAGCGCAGTCTTCGAGAACGCTGGCCAGCTGGTTGTTGGCAACCAGGTGTGGGCGAGCGGGCGGCCGGTCGGTGAGATCACCGACATTGGTCTAACCGCGGACGGGCGCGCCCGCGTCGAGATGCGCATCGACGACGATTCAGTGCTGCCGCTTCGGCGTGGCACCAGTGCACGCATCAGAGCGGCCTCGCTGCCGGGAATTGCCAACCGCTACGTGGAGTTGACACTCGGCCCGGGCAACGCCCCGCCGATCCCCGACGGTGGTCAGATTCCCGCCGAGCGGACGCAGGCCCCAGTCGACCTCGACCAAGTCTTGAACGCGCTCGGACCGCGTACCCGTGAGGGTTTGCGCCAACTGATCCGGGGATCTGGCGACGCGTACACGGGCCGTGCGCGGGAGGCCGATCGCTCGGCGCGCTACTTCGCGCCGGCGCTGCAAGCCACGACGCGACTGACCGCCGAACTGGTGCGCGACTCGGCGACCTTCGAACAGTTCCTGCGCGATGCGTCGCGAGCCGTCGGAGCACTCGCCGAACGGCGCGACGAGCTCTCACAGCTCGTTGCCAACGCCAACGCGACAGCGGGGGCTATCGCGAGTCGCAACCAGCAGCTCGATCGGGCCCTCGCGGAGCTCCCCGGCACGCTCCGGCAAGCCAGCTCCACGTTCGTTGACCTGCGGTCGACGCTCGACGACCTGGATGTCTTGGTAGCCGCGTCGAAGCCGGCTACGAGGCGTCTGGCGCCGTTTTTCCGGGAGCTCGCGCCGCTGGTCGCGCAGGCACGGCCAGCGATCGCTGACCTGCGGGTTCTGGTCAGCGCACCAGGTCCCGACAACGATCTCATCGACCTTGTAACGCGTTCGCCGCGGCTCGCTGCGCTCACGGACGTCGTCTTCCCACGCACGATCCGCGCGCTCAATCGCTCGCTCGAGGTCGTCGACTACGCACGCCTCTACACGCCCGATCTGGCCGCTTGGTTCACGAAGTTTGGGGCGGTCGCGGCGAACTACGACGCGAACGGCCACTACGCGCGCGTCCAGCCGATCTTCGGGAGCTTCCGCCTCAACGGCAACACGCTGGAGCCACGCGCCCCGAACGAGAACGCTTTGGCGAGCTTCCAGCCGGGTCGCTATCGGCGTTGCCCGGGCGGCGCGGTACAGCCGCCGCCTGACGGGTCAGCGCCACGCGCTGCACCTAACTGCGATCCCTCCGCGGTGCCCCCGGGACCATGAGTCGTCGAACCCTGGCAATAGCCCTGCTCTTGGCGCTGGCCGTCGCCGTGGTGGCGGTCGCCGCATCGTCGAGCGGCGACGATCCCTACCGCGTGCGCGCGATCTTCGACAACGCCGTCGCGACCGTGCCTGGCGAGGACGTCAAGGTCGCCGGGGTGGTGGTCGGGCGGATCGAGTCGCTGGATGTCACGCCCGACAAAAAGGCGGCGCTGGTGTTGCGAATCGACGATCGCCGCTTCACCCCCTTCCGCGCCAACGCGCGCTGCACGATCAGGCCCCAGTCGTTGATCGGCGAGAAGTTCGTGGCTTGCGACCCGGGCACCAGTTCCGCGCCCGCGTTGCGGCGGATCGAGCGCGGGCCGGGAGAGGGTCAGCACCTTCTGCCGGTCTCCAACACCAGCTCGCCGGTCGATGTCGACCTCATCAACAACGTCATGAGGCTGCCCTTCAGGCAGCGCTTAGCGATCGTGATCGACGAGCTAGGCACCGGTCTGGCGGGGCGTGGCCGCGAGCTCAACGAAGTCATCCACCGCGCCAACCCGGCTTTGCGTGAGACCGACCAGGTTCTGGCGATTCTCGCTCGCCAGAACCGCACGCTCGCACAGCTCGCCGAGGAATCCGACCGGGTGCTCGCTCCCTTGGCTCGCGAGCGGCAGCGACTCGCCGACTTCATCGTGCAAGCCAATCGCACTGGCCAGGCAACGGCTGAGCGGCGCGCCGATATCCGCGCATCGATCGCCAAGTTGCCGGGCTTTTTGCGCGAGCTGCGCCCGCTGATGGGCGACCTTGAAAGCTTCGTCGACCAAGCGACGCCGGTGGCAAGTGATCTGCGCCGCTCGGGGCCCGACGTAAGCCGTGTGATCGAGCAACTCGGGCCCTTCGCGAACGCCTCGGTGCCGGCGATCCAGAGCCTCGGGGAAGCGACCCGCCGTGGGCGTCCCGCACTCCTGCGCTCGCTCGACATCGTGCGCCAGCTCGGGGCCTTCGGTCGCGAGCTCGATCCCGTCTCGCGCGACCTGGCGGCCGTCACCGCGTCGCTCGATCGCACCGGTGCGATCCGCCACGTCTTGGCTTTCCTGCTCTACGCCACCACCAGCACCAACGGCTTCGACTCGCTCGGGCACTACCTGCGGGCGCGCCTGCTCGTCAACGTGTGCAGCGACTACACCGCCCAGCAGTTCACCAACTGCGAGGCGACCTTCCGACCGATTCAGGGCAGTAGCAGTGCAAGCACGGCGGCGGCACGCGGTGGCGCGGCGGCAGCCGACGCAGCGAGCGCACCGACTGGCGGCAACGTGCCCCCGACCGGCTCCGTGCTGGGCGGTCTGCTGAACGGCGACGATCGCGCGTCGCGGCAGCGCGAGCGTGCCTTGCAGGATCTACGGGTGCGTGCCGGAGGCCCTTCGCCCGCACTCGGTGGGAGCCGCGGCGAACCGATGCTCGACTACCTGCTCGGAGGCACAGAACGGTGAGGCGGCGGCGGGGCGCAGCGGCTTTGACGGGCAGCCCAGTCTTGGTCGGGGCGGTCACCGTGCTCGTGACCGTGATTGCGGTGTTTCTCGCTTACAACGCGAATCGCGGGTTGCCGTTCGTGCCGACCTACGACCTCAAGGTCCGCTTGCCGGACGCCGCGAACTTGGTCAGGGGCAACGACGTGCGCATCGGCGGGACTCGCGTGGGGGTGATCTCGGCAATCCACGCTCGCCGCGACGATCGTGGTCGAACCTACGCCGAACTCACGCTCAAGCTCGACAAGACGATCGAGCCGCTGCCGGCTGATTCGAGCGTGCTCGTGCGCCCGCGTTCGACGCTTGGCCTCAAGTACCTGGAGATCACGCCCGGCAGCTCGTCGCGTCCGCTCCGCGCCGGCTCGACGCTGTCGCTGGCGGCGGCGCGACCGCGACCCGTCGAGCTCGACGAGCTCTTCAACACCTTCGATGCGCGCACGCGACGCGGTCAGCAACGCGCGCTGCAAGGTTTCGGCAACGGCCTCGCGGGTCGAGGGGCCGACCTCAACGAAGCGATCGCCCGTTTCCCGCGCCTGCTTTCCGACCTCGAGGCGGTGATGGCCAACCTCTCCGATCCCGCCACCCGGCTCGACCGCTTCTTCCCCGCGCTGGAGCGTGCGGCGCGCGAGGTCGCGCCGGTGGCTGACCAGCAGGCCGCGCTGTTCGTGAACCTGGACATCACCTTCGCCGCGCTAGCGCGCGTCGCGCGTCCCTACTTCCAGGAGACGATCTCGCGCTCCGTCCCGGCGCTCGAGGTGGCGACCCGCGAGTTCCCCAAGCAGCGACCGTTCCTACGTAACTCCGCTGGCCTCTTCGCCGACCTGCGCCCGGGTATCGCCGCGCTCGCGCGCTCCGCTCCGACGCTCGCCGACGCGCTCGCTGCCGGCTCGCGCAGCTTGCCGCGCACACCGCCGCTCAACCGCCGCGCAGCTGACGTCTTCGACACACTCGCCGAGTTCGCCGCCGATCCGCTGGTGCCGCGCGGTCTCGGCCAGCTAACGCGGCTTGCGCGCGCGCTGCGTCCCGCGCTCGCCTTCCTGGCGCCGGTGCAGACGACTTGCAACTACGTGACCTTGTGGTTCCGCAACGTCTCCAATCACCTCTCCGAGGGCAACGCCACCGGCACCTGGCAACGCTTCGTGGTTATCGCTCCGCCGCTCGGCGAGAACTCGGAGGCAGGGCCGTCGAACGGGCCGGCGAACGGCAACACGCCGACCCTGCACCTCCACTCGAACCCATACCCGAACACCGCTTCGCCCGGTCAGCCGCGCGAGTGTGAGGCCGCAAACGAGCCCTATCTGCCCGGCACAGTGGTCGGCAATGTCCCGGGCAATCAGGGCATCCGCACGGAGGGGCAGCGGTGAGGCGTGTGCGCGACAGCATCTCGCCGCTGCGGGCTGGCGTGCTGACGATCGTCGTGATCGTCCTCTTCGCCTACTTCGGTTTCAGCCGCGTCAACCCGTTCCGTCAGCCGTTCGAGCTGAAGGCGGTGTTCGCCAACGCGCAGAACATCGGCGAGCGCTCGCCGGTGCGGATCGCAGGCGTCGACGTCGGTCACGTGGTGCGCGTGGAACCGGTCGGCAAAGGCTCGCACGCCAGCGTTGTCGTGATGGCGCTGGAGCGCGACGCCTTGCCGATTCACAGCGACGCCGAACTGAAGATCCGACCGCGGATCTTCCTCGAAGGCAACTTCTTCGTGGACCTCAAGCCCGGAACGCCGGACGCACCGACCCTCCGCGACGGCGCGACGATCCCGCTCACCCAGACCGCCTCCCCGGTACAGATCGGCCAGGTCCTCGACACTCTGCAAGCCGACACGCGCAAGCGCCTGCAGGAGCTCGTGCAGGGCTACGGCGGAGCCCTAGGCGGGGCGCCGCTGCCCGGCGAGGACGCCGATCAAGATCCCGAAGTGCAGGGGCTTACTGCAGGTCAGGCGCTCAACCGCTCGCTGCGTGACTCGCCGGAGGCGCTGCGCGGCACCGCGATCGTGAACGACGCGTTGCGTGGTCTCGAGCCCCGTGACCTGTCGCGTCTTGTACGCGCGCAACAGCGCGTGTCGGCAGCGCTCGCGAGCCGCGAAGAGCAGCTCAAGGAGCTGATCTCGAACTTCAACACCACCGTCGGCGCTTTTGCAGCCGAGCAAGACAACGTCGCTCGCACCGTCGAGCGCTTGCCTGGCACCCTCCGCAACGCGAGGCTTGCGCTCGCCAGCCTCGATCGTTCGTTCCCCGCGACGCGGGCCTTCGCACGCGAGATCTTGCCCGGCGTGCGCGAAACGCCGGCGACGATCAACGCAGCGTTCCCTTGGCTCCGACAGGTGCGCGGCCTGCTCTCGGCCAACGAGCTACGCGGACTCGTCGCCGACCTGCGGCCGGCAACCCGCAACCTCGCCCTGCTCACGGGCGGCACGATTCGCTTCTTGCCGCAGGCCGATTTGGTCAATCGCTGCGCGCTCGACGTGCTGTTGCCGACGGGCGACGTGGTGATCCAGGACGGCCCGCTCACCACCGGCTTGCCCAACTACCAGGAGTTCTTCCAGTCGATGGTGGGGCTCGCCGGCGAGGCGCAGAACTTCGACGGCAACGGCTTCTACACGCGCTTCCAGACCGGCGGTGGCTCGGTCCGCGTACGCACCGAGACGCTGCCCGGCGGTGCCTTGTTCGGGAACTTCCCGCTGCAGCCGCTCGGCACGCGACCGGTGCGACCGACACGCGAGCCGCCCGTCAACACCACCGTTCCCTGCTACCGCAACCCGCGGCCCGACCTCAACTCGGCACGCACGGGGGCCGGACCGTGAAAAGCGCAATCAGAAAGCACCTCCGCGACTTCGTTGCGCTGATCGCCTGCGCAGCGCTGGCACTGGCGGTGGCCACGTACATACTCTCCAACCAGCGCTTCTACCTGCCCAGCTGGGTGCCGGTCTTCGGCAGCGACTTCTACATCGTCGAGGCGGAGCTGCCGACCGGTCAGGCGCTGGTTCCCGGGCAAGGACAGACGGTGAATATCGCCGGCGTGCCCGTAGGGGAGATCGGCCGCGTGCGGGTCGAGCACGGGCGCGCGATCGTCGAACTAAAGATCCGGCGCAAGTACGCGCCGGTCTGGCGCGACGCCAGCATCCTGCTGCGCCCCAAGACCGGCCTCAAGGACATGTACCTATCGCTGGATCCCGGTACGCCGGCGTCCGGCAGGCTCCCACAAGGCGCGCGCATTCCGATCCGCAACACGCTTCCCGACGTCAACCTCGACGAGATCCTCGCCGAGCTCGACGCGGATGCGCGCGACTACCTGCGGATCCTGGTGACCGCCGGCGGCGAGGCATTCGCGCGGGGCGGGTCGGTCGACCGCTCCGCGGCTGAGCTGCGCGCGGCCTTCAAGAGGTTCGCGCCGACCGCTCGCGACGCGCGTCGGGTCGTTGAGCTGTTGAGCGAGCGACGTCGGAACATCGCGCGCGTGATTCACAACTTCCAGCTGGTATCAAGCGCCCTCGCCGAGCGCGATCGTCAACTGGCCGAACTCGTCGAAAGCTCGAATGCGAACTTCTCGGCGATCGCTGCCGAGGAAGCGAGCTTGCGGCAGGCGCTGCGCCTGTTCCCGCCGGCGCTTGCACAGACCGAGCGGACCCTCGGCAAGGCCCGCGTGCTAGCCGACGAACTCGGCCCCGCGCTGGAAGAGCTGAGGCCCGGGGCGCGGGCGCTCGCGCCCGCCTTGCAGGCTCAGCGCCGACTGTTCCGTGCGACCACACCGACCGTGCGCGACGAGCTGCGTCCCTTCGCGCGCGATGTGCGCCCAACTGTGCGCGCGTTGCGCGATGCTGCCGGCACGCTTGGTCCTTCGGCGCCGCGCTTGGCGAGCTCGTTCTCCTTCCTAAACCGGCTCTTGAACGGCGTCGCCTACAACCCGCCGGGGAGCGAGGAGGGCTACCTCTTCTGGGCTGCCTGGCTCAACCACAACGGCGTCACGTTGTTCGGTCTGCAGGACGCCCACGGCCCGCTGCGGCGCGGCATGGTGCTTCTCAACTGCCAGACACGCAACGTGCTCGACACGATCATCCGCGCCAACGTGCTGCTCGGAACGCTCTCCGAGCTGCTCGGCGCACCCCAGTCGAGCGAGATCTGCGGGGTCCAGTAGGGGGTATGCGGTGATCAAGCAAGCCCCGAGCATCGGTCGCATCCTGGTGATGTTCGGCTTCGCGCTCTCCTGCTTCGGGATCCTGTTGTTCCTGTGGGTTTCTTTCGGCGGCGAGCTGCCGTTGCGACCCAAGGGTTACCGCGTGCACGTCGCCTTCCCCGAAGCGACCCAGTTGGTGGAGGAGGCGGAGGTGCGGATCTCTGGCGTGCGCGTCGGTCGCGTGAAGAGCAAGGAGCCCGATCCCCGCACCGGACTTACCGACACGACGATCGAAATCGAGCCGCGCTTCGCACCGATTCCTCGCGACGCGCGAGCGATTCTGCGCCAAAAGACGCTGATGGGAGAAACCTACGTCGAGCTCACGCCCGGGCACCGCTCCGCCGGTTTCGTGCCCGACGGCGGGCGCTTGCCCCGCGGGCAGGTAGCGCCGACCGTCGAGCTCGATGAGATCCTGCGCACCCTCGATCCGCGCACGCGCCGAGCGCTTCAAGTGTGGTTGGACCAGCAGGGCCGGGCGGTCGAGCGCCGCGGCGGCGACATCAACACGGCGCTAGCCAGCCTCGCTCCCTTCGCCGACAAGACCGACGAGGTGCTGGCGATCCTGCGTCGAGAAGAGGCCGCAACGCGGGGTCTGGTGCGCGATACGGGAGCGGTGTTCGAGGCGCTCAGCGAGCGCTCCGGTCAGCTGCGAGGGCTCGTCACAAACTCCAATCGCGTGTTCGCGACCACCGCCCGCCGGGATCGCCAGCTCGAGGAGGCGATCCGGGCGTTCCCCACCTTCCTTGACGAGTCGCGCGTAACCGTCGAGCGCCTCAGCCGCTTCGCCCGCGACACCAATCCGCTGGTCACGCAGTTGCGGCCAGCGGCCCGCGAGATCTCCCCGACCTTCCGCGAGCTCGGCGCGTTGTCACCCGACCTCAAGGCTCTCTTGGTCGATTTGGACCCCTTGATCCGAGTCTCGCGGCAAGGGTTGCCAGCGGTCCAGCGCGTACTCGACGACACCCGGCCGCTGTTGGCGGGAATCGACCCGTTCATGCGCAGCTTCATCCCGATCATCGAGTACCTGTCGCTGTACCGGCGGGAGATCGCAGCGTTCTTCGCCAACGACGTCGCGGTCACGCAAGCCTCCGAGCCGTCGGCGATCCTCGGGCGCGCGGTCCACTACCTGCGGGTTACCAACCCGCTCAACCCGGAGAACTTGACCGCCTACCCCAAGCGCCTGGCTACCAACCGCTCGAACCCGTATCCGCTGCCGGGCTCGCTGCTCGACGTCGTCCAAGGCGGCCTGCGGGTATTCGGCTCGTACCTGTGCCAACCGGGGAACGCCGTGCCCACGCTTTCTCCGAGCACGCCGCAGCCGCTGCTCGACCGCTTGCGCCAGATCGCTTACGCAGGCAAGGCTCAGTCAGGGGAGGTGCCCCCTGCGCCCGTCTGCCGGGAACAGGCGCCGCTCGGATCTCTGGTCGGGAGCAACACCCGCTATGCGCAGCTCGAGCGCCTCCCCTGAGGCGTTGGCTGGTAGGGGGCGGTGGGGGATCTTCGAGCGCGTGTGCGAGCCGCGACCGGCGCGCTCACCCTGCCGTAGGCTTGATTCGGGATGGAGCGGGTGCGTGCCCTGCTCGCGGCTAAGTTGCCGGCGCTAGCCGGCTCGCGGCGACCGGCGATCGCGGTCGCCGTTGTTGCGCTGCTGTTGGCGGTGCTGGCGGCTGTCCGCCTGGAGCCAACTGCGAGCCTCGGCGACCTGGTTGCGCGCGGCTCGACGACCTGGCGCGAGACGCGCTTGCAGGCGCGCGCCTTCGGGGACGACGCGATCGTCGTCGCTGTGCGGGGGGACCTACAGCGCACGCTCTTGACTGCCGACCTCGCGCGCGTCCTGAGGCTCGAAGGGTGCCTGGGTGGACGGGTTCCCGAACAGGGGCTTCGAACACTGCCGCGCGTCTGTCGTGAACTTGCCCGCCTGCGCCCCGCGCGGATCGTCTACGGACCGGCGACCTTCATCAACACCGCGGCGATACGCCTTTCCGACGAGCTCGCGCGACGGCGTGAGGAGGCGCTGGCGAGCGCTCGTCGGGCGGCGTCGACGGCGCGCCGACGCGCGCAGCTCGCGGGGCAACCACCAGCCGTGCAAGAGCAGGCGGCAAAGGAAGCGGAGCGCGCTGAGCTCGCGCGCTTTACATCGGAGATCCTGCGCTTAGCTCTGCGTTACGGGCTTACTGGTGCGCCTTCGATCGCCGACCCCAACTTCGTCGCAGCGATCGTTTTCGAGCCGGGCAGACCTGCCGGCACGCCGAAGGCACGGTTCTCTTATCTCTTCCCGTCCTCGCGGTTGGCGCTGATCCAAATGCGCCTGCGCCCGGAGCTGACCGACGCTCAGCGGCGGCGTGCTGTCGCGCTGGTGCGCGAGGCGGTCGCTGCGCCGCAGTTCCGCACGCGCTACGGCGCGCGCTACGAGGTCACTGGTGTCCCGGCGATCGTCGCCGATCTCACGGATACGCTCGCCGGCGCGCTCGCGCGCCTGCTGGTGGTCGCCACGCTGGTGATGGGGCTCGTTCTGCTCGCCATGCAACGCGGGCGAGCGCGACTATTGCCGCTCGCCTCAGCGCTCGCTGCAGCCGGCGCCACCTTCGGTGTGCTGGCGGCGTTGGGCGGGAAGCTAACGCTGGCGGCGCTCGCCGTGCTGCCGGTACTGGTGGGGCTCGCCGTCGACTACGCCGTGCAAGTCCGTGCGCGCCTCACTGAGGCGCTCGCACGGCGCCGGCGGGCTGACGCCGCGCTGCGGGAACTAGCTGCCCGCTCCGCTCCCGCCCTGCTCGCCGCTGGCTTCGCGACAGCCGCTGGCTTCGTCGCTCTCTTGGCTTCACCACTGCCGGTAGTCCGTACCTTCGGTGCCCTCTTGATCTTGGGGACGCTGCTGGCGCTCGCCGCTGCCCTGCTCGCGCTCCCCGCGCTAGTCGGGGGCGACGCTGCGCAGCCGCCAGTCGAAGGACGTGAGCGACGCGCGGGTCACTGGGCGCCGCTGCGGAGGCTGGCGGTGGTCGCCGGTCGGCCCTTGGAGTCAGCATCTGCACGCGCCTTCGACGCCGCGCTGCTTCGGCCAGGCCGCGTGCTGCGGGTTGGCGTAGCAGTCGGCGCGGCGGGCCTTGTGCTCGGTCTCACCGTGCCCGTCGAGTCGGATCTTTCACGCCTTTTGCCGCGCGACCTCCCATCGGTGCGAGCGGCCCTCGACATCCAACGCGAAAGCGGCTTCGCCGGCCAGGTCGACGTGCTCGTGAAGACCCGTGATCTCACCGACCCCGCTCTCCTGCGTTGGATGGAGTCGACCCGCGAGCGGATCTTGCGCGACGCCGGCTGGCGGCCGGGCCGTCGCTGCGGCACCGGCCACGGCGACGCGCCAGTTTGCCCCGGCCCCTCCTACTCCGAGCTGCTCGGCGCGGCCGGAGTGACCAGTGCTGCGCAGGCGCGCCAGCTCCTCGCGCAGGTACCGCCCTATCTGCTTCAAGGGGTCGTCGACCAGCGGCGGGGGCTGGCAGTCGCATCGTTCGGGATCGCCGCTTTGCCGCTCGAACGTCAGCGGCAGTTGGTCGACGAGATTCGTGCCCATCTCGACCCCCCGAGGGGTGTCGAGGCGCACGTAGTCGGCACGGTTGCGCTCGCGGCGGATGCCGCCGGCACGCTCGCCTCGCCACTCGGTCGGCTCGCGACGCTCGCATTCGCTTTGGCGATGGCGTGGCTCGTGTTGCTCGCCGCGACACGCTCGCGGCGGCAGGCGGTGGTGCCGCTCGTGCCGGTCGCGCTGGCAGCCGGGTGGTCGGGGGCGGTGACGTTCTTGTTGCACCGCTTGCCCGGACCGCTCGGGATCGAGCTGAACCCGCTGTCGGCGACGCTCGCGGTACTCGTGGTCGCGATCACAACGGAGTTCGCCGTACTGCTGTGCGCCCGCTATCGCGACGAACGGCGCGCCGGCGTGGGAGTCGAGAAGGCGCTCGCACTGACCTACGCGTCGACTGGACGGGCAGTGCTCGTATCAGCGGTCACGACGATCGCGGGCTTCCTCGTTCTGGCGACTTCCGACATCGTGATGCTCCGCTCCTTCGGCCTGTTGACGGTCATCGACCTAGCGCTCTCCCTCGCGGGAGTGGTCGTGTTCCTGCCGGCTTTGCTCGTGCGGCTGGAAGAGCGGCAGGAGCGGGCTCGGCAGCGAGAGCTCGACGCCGGTGAGGCGTTGCCGGTTGGGAGCTTGCGATGAACGGCGGCGACTCTTCGCAGCTGGATCGTCGCTCACCGGGCGAGCGCCTCGCCGAGCGGGACCGCACCCATCCGGAGCCCGAACAACGGCGGCCAGCCTTCGAGTACCCGCGTTCGCGTTGGTCGTGGCTCGTGGCGATCCTGATGTTGGCGGGCCTCGGTGTGTTGTTCGTCACGTCCACGCTTCCGAACCGCGGGCGCGGCTTGCTCGGGCCGGATCCCGGATCGCAGGCTCCGCCGTTCGCCGCCCCTGAGGTGCGGGGTTCGCTGAGCGGCGACGCGAACATCTGCGTGCGGCGACCGTGCCCCCGCCGGGCCGGCCGCACACCGGCCTGCGAGGTGCGCGGTGCGGGCGTCGTCAACGCCTGCGACCTCTGGCGCGATCGCCCGCTGGTGCTGGCCTTCGTGTTCGACCGCGGCGCCGAGTGTCTGCCCTTTGTGGATCGTCTCGAGCAGGTCGCTCGCGGGCTACCTCGGGTGCGTTTCGCCGTCGTGTACTTCACGCGCAAGGAGCGCGGGGAAGCACGCGCGATAGCCAAGGCCCGGCGCTGGCGGTTGCCGGTGGCTCTCGACCGCGACGGTGCGATCACGAACGCCTATCGCGTCGGCGTTTGTCCAACGACCGTGCTGATCGAAAAGGGGGGACGCGTCCGGCGCTCCCTGTTCGGGCTGGTAGCTCCCGACGATCTCGCGACCGCCGCGAACCGTCTCGCTGCCAGGGCGTCCGCTCCCCACAGGTGATTGCTAGCGATGCCCGCGGCGCGCTGGGGTAACGTCGACGAGGCGATCGCCGAGGCTCTACCCGGCGTCGCGGTCCGCCACTTGACGGTGCCAGTCGTCGATCACCGCACGCCGGACAGTGTGCGCGCGCGTTTGCACTACCTGGGCGAGCGGCTAAACGGCGCTCGCGCGCTGGCGATGCGCAGCCAGGGCGTGCCGTTCGCTTACCGGCTCTTTTTCCGCAAGATCGGGATCGACCCTGACGTCGACCGCACGCCGGTTGAGCAGCTCGTGCTCGAACGCCTGCTCGCGGGTGGGATCCCCTCGCGCGGGCTGGTGGCCGACGCGCTCGCGATCGCGATGCTCGAGACGGGCGTCGCTCTGATCGCGTTGGACGCCCGCCCGATCGCCGCCGAGCTGGAGCTGCGGGAGGCCAAGGCAGGCGAGCGACTGACCACCCGCGAGCGCTCGATCGCGCTCGACCCGGGCACCCTGGTACTCGCGAGCGGCGGCCGTCCGCTCGCCGTCCTGTTCGGACAGATCGCCGCCGATGCCGAGGTCGACGAGCAGACGCAGATGGTCGAGTTGTGCGCGATCCGGGTGCCTGGCGTCCCCCTGTTAGCCGTCGAAGAGGCCCTCTGGATCGCTGCGGAAACGATCGCTGGCGAGAGCTAGGGGAGTTCGGCAGCGCACCGCATGCGCCCTACCGCCGGCGAACTGGCGCCCGGCCGCCGCGACGCTGGTAAATTCGCCGTGGGGGAAGATGGCTGCATTAGCCTCGCCATCCACCGAGCGGTCGCGCCGCATCCGGGTTGGCAGTACGGATGCCGCGGGTGGCCGCCAAGTACGCGCCGATCTCGAGCGTCAAATCGCGCGTCTCGAGAGGCGACACGCGGCGCTCGTGGCGGCCGCTTGGCCGCGTGCCGAGCTGCTCGCGGAGCTGGCGGTGCCGCAAGCCCGGGGCCGTGGGCCCCGCCTGGCAAGCGTCGCGGAACTCGAGCGCACGCGAGACGAGCTGATACGACGCGTGCTC
This sequence comes from Thermoleophilum album, assembly GCF_900108055.1. GTDB lineage: Bacteria > Actinomycetota > Thermoleophilia > Solirubrobacterales > Thermoleophilaceae > Thermoleophilum > Thermoleophilum album. Next base: position 1,018,725 of record NZ_FNWJ01000001.1, read on the forward strand.
GAGCTAGAGCGTGCGCTCGACGAAAGCCACGAGCGCGAGCGCCAGATGCGCGAGCTGCGGCGACGGATGTTCGAAGACCCAGCGTCGTGCCCCGGAGCCTTGGTGACCAACCGCGACTGCGGTGAGCCTGGCTGCACCCGCTACCGAGTCGTGCCGCGTCTCGGTCTGTTGGGGCTCGCGCTCGGCTGGTGGCGGGTAAAGGTGTCGTCTGGCTGTCCGTTAGCCGAGGCGCCGGTCGGCGCCGAACTGTCCCCTCGATAGTTGGGTAGACGGGCGCGCAGGCGTGCTCGCGTGGAGGGGTCGCGAGCGTCGGATTCGCGGCCCCGGGAGCAGCCGCGAGAGCGGCCGCGTCCGCCTTGGGCGCCGCTACCGCTCTCGGAGTTGTTGGTGTTGGCTGGCTTGGTGCTGGCGGTGTGGGCGTTCGTGGACTGGGAGAACGGCGGCGAGCGGCGGATGGCGGCGGGACTGGTGCTGGCCGCTCTCGGCGGCTTGGAGGTTGCGCTCAGGGAGCATCTCGCCGGCTTCCGCTCGCACACAACGCTGCTTGCCGGGCTGTGTGCACTGGTGGTAGCGACGGCGCTGCTCACAGCCGGTCTCACACTCCGCCTTTGGCAGCTCGGACTATTGGCGGCGGCCGTCTTCGCCGTCTGTTTTTGGCTCTTTCAAAGGTTGTTCGTACGGCGCTCGGGCGGGCTCCGCTTCCGTTAGCGGACGGCCGCGGCGCCCGCCCGCGCCTTCGCTAGTGGACCCCGCCCTAGCAGGGGATAGCTCCGTAGCGACCGCCGACAGCGCTCGGCACCTCGCCCGGGAGGCGGAGGAACGGTTGCCGTGCCACGGGGGCCAGCGACGGCTCGGACTGACCGAGCCGCTCCCGCCACTCGAGCATCGCGGCGACGACGAGGCGCTGTCTTTGCGTGAGGCTGCCGACCGGCCGACGCTCGGAGATACCGACCGTTTCTAGCAGCCGGCGGCAGCGCGTCTCTCCCCACCGACGCTGGCACATCAAGAGGTCCGCGATCGCCATCGTCTTGACGTGTTCGGGGCACTCCACGAGCACCTCCGCCACCGACAGCTCGCCCCGCGCGATCGCTCGCTTCATGCGGGCACGGGCGCTGCGAATGCGGTTGGCGTGTTGCAGCGCCCGTAGCGGCTGTTCGCGGTCGGCAGAGCGCTCACGATCGGCCAACCCCGCGGAACCTCTCTCCATCCGTCCTCCCCGCATCGCTTTCTTTTCCCGCCGGTCCTGTAGGCACGCGAACAGGCGAGAACGCACTGATCAACACCTAGTCGGCGGCCCGCCGACCGGTGGTACGGCTCGTGCGCGTCTCGTCCCCGCCGCGCGAGAGGGCTGCGCGGCGTTTCTCGCGGCCGGCGCCAAATAAAACCGCTCGAGCGGCCAGCGTCAATGGGGTTCCGCGCGACTCACCCGCAAACAGCGAGCTTTTCGAGCAGGCGCCGACGCGGGGCAAGTCCCGACGCTGCGGTTAGGCTCGGCGGCGCTGTGCGAGCAACCAAGATCGTCGCCACCATCGGGCCGGCTAGCAGCGGCCTGGAGACGCTCGAGCGGATGGTTCGAGCGGGCATGGACGTTGCGCGCATCAACTTCGCGCACGGTCAGCCGGAGGATCACGCGCGCATGGCAGCCGCGGTGCGCGAGGCGGCCGCGCGCGCCGGGCGCGAGGTCGCTCTGCTCGGCGATCTTCCGGGTCCGAAGCTGCGGGTCGGTCCGGTCGCCGGTGGCGTGGCCGAGCTCGCACGCGGCACCACCGTGATCCTCACACCACGCCCCGTGCTCGGCACCAGCGAGCGCCTGTCGGTTGACTGGCCAGGGCTCGCAGAGGTGCTCGAGCCCGGCGATGTCTGCTACCTGGCGGATGGCACGGTGCGCCTGCGCGTCAGCGGGGTTCGCAATGGGGAGGTGGTGGCCAACGTCGAGGTCGGCGGACCGGTCGCCTCCCGACAGGGACTCAACCTGCCGAACGTGACCACCGCGCTGCCGGCGCTCTCGGAAGAGGACGTGCAGCTGCTTGCGCACGCCGTCGAGCTGGGCTTCGATGCACTGGCGGTGTCGTTCGTGCGACGGCGCGAGGACGTCGAGCAGGTGCGTCGCGAGCTCGGTGAACGCGGCTCCGACATTCCGCTCATCGCCAAGATCGAAAAACCGCAGGCGGCGCGCAACGCCGAGGAGATCATCGAGGCCGCCGACGGCATCATGATCGCCCGCGGCGACCTCGGGATCGAGCTGCCGATCGAGGAAGTCCCGCTCGTTCAGAAGCGATTGCTGGCGCTCGCTGGCAAGAAGGCGAAGCCGTCGATCACCGCGACCCAGATGTTGGAGTCGATGGTGCACTCGACGCGACCGACCCGGGCCGAAGTGGCGGACGTCGCGAACGCGATCTTCGACGGTACCGACGCGGTGATGCTGTCGGAGGAGACGGCGATCGGCAAGCACCCAGTCGAGGCGGTGGCGATGATGGCGGCGATCGCGGAGGCGACGGAGCCGGAGTTGCCGTACGGGCGCTGGCTTACCGAGCGCGGGCCGCGGGCCGCCGACCAGTACCACGCGATCGCCTTCGGTGCCGTCGGAGCCGCCTACCAGCTGGGGCTGCGGGCAATCGTCTCGCCCACCCAGACGGGCGCTACGGCGCGCCTGATCTCCGCTTACCGACCGCGCGTGCCGGTGTTGGCGCTCGCCCCGCGCATCGAGGTGGTCCGGCGCTGCAACTTTTTGTGGGGCGTACATCCGCGCTTGCACGACGAACCGCGGGAGACCATCGACCTCATCGAGTCGTCGGCGCGAGCCGCGCTCGAAGCCGGCTTCGCGCGACCCGGCGAGCAGATCGGTATCACCGCCGGCTTACCGCCGGGGAAGGCCGGCGGCACCAATCTCTTCAAGATCCATCGCCTGTAGCGCTGGCGGCGGTCACTGGCGGGCTTTCGGGTACGGCGTCACGCACGCGCTCGAAAGCCGCGAGCGCGCGGTCCAGGTGCTCGCGCGTGTGCGTGGCCATGACGCTCGTCCGCAGCAGCGCGTGCCCGCGCGGAACGGCTGGATAGAGCGCGACGTTGACGTACACACCAGCGTCATAGAGCGCCTTCCAAAGGAGCGCGGCACGCCAATCGTCGCCGACCACGACCGGCACGATCGGCGTCACCAGTTCGCTGCCGTCGGGCAAGCGGCTGGGCTCGTTGACCTGGTAACCAAGCTCGGCAAGCCCGCGGTGGAGGTAGCGGGCGTTCGCCAGCACCCGGTCCATCAGCTCACGGCCCTCAGGCGAGCGAATGATCCGCAGGGCACCGAGCGCCGCCCCGATCGCGGCCGGCACGGCCGCCGCCGTGAACATGAAGGCGCGCGACTGAATGCGCAGGAACTCGATGACGTCAGCCGGCCCGGCGACGAAGCCGCCGCAGGAGGCCAGCGACTTGGAGAAAGTGCCCATGCGCAGGTCGACCGCCGATTCGACCGCGAACGCCTCGCAGGCACCGGCACCGCGAGCCCCGAGCACGCCGACTCCGTGCGCCTCATCGACCATCAGGCGTGCTCCGTGCGCCCGTGCAAGCTCACTGATGCGGTCGAGCGGAGCAAGGTCGCCCTCCATCGAGAAGACACCGTCGACGACCACCAACACGCCGCCGCCGTCGCCCGCCGCTCGCTCCAGCACGCCCGCCAACTTGTCGACCCGGTTGTGGCGGAAAGGCCGCAGCTTGGCCCGCGACATCGCGCAGGCGTCGAGGATCGACGCGTGATCACCGGAGTCGCAGACGATCGTGTCGCCTGGCTGGCAGAGCGTCGCGATGGTGCCGACGTTCGCCAGGTACCCAGCGGTGAAGACGAGGGCGTCTTCGCAGCCCATCCACTCCGCGAGCTGCTGCTCGAGCTCGATGTGCAGCGGCAGCGTGCCGTTGAGGAAACGCGAGCCGGTGAGACCTGTGCCGTACCGCTCGAGCGCCTCCCGCGCCGCGCGCTTTACGCGCTCGTCGCCGGTCAACCCGAGGTAGTTGTTGGAACCGAGCATGACCCGTTCGCGGCCTTCCATCCGCACGACGGGGCCGGCTTCCCCCTCGAGCTGACGGAAGAACGGCACGAGGTCGTGTTCGCGCGCGGCGCGCAACTGAGCCAGGCGTTCGTGCCTGCGAGCCTTCTCGAATAGGTCGATCGCGGCTTGCATAAAGTGCGGCGCGGTGTCCGTCGAAGTCCGCCCCGTACGAGGCGTCCGCGAGCTGCGCTCGTTCGTCGAGCTGCCGTACCGGCTGCATGCTAACGAGCCGCAGTGGGTGCCCCCGCTGCGGCTCGAGCGGTACCTGCACCTGGGCCGGCGCACCAACGCGTTCTTCCGCCGCGGCGAAGCCGAGTACTTGCTCGCTTACCGCAACGGACGGGTGGTGGGCCGCATCAGCGCGCACATCGACTACCGCTTCTGCGAGTTCCACCGCAACCGCTGGGGGATGTTCGGCTTCCTCGAGCTGGAGGACGATGTCGAAGTTGCGCGGGCGCTGCTCGACGCCGCCGCTGGCTGGCTGCGGGCGCGTGGCCGCGAAGCGATGGTCGGGCCGATGGACTTCACCCTCAACGACGAAGGCGGAATCCTCGTCGAAGGGTTCGATCGCGAGCCGCTCGTGCGGCAACCGTGGCACCCTCCGTACTACGCGCGCTTGCTTGAAGAGCTCGGCTTCGAGAAGGCCATGGACCTGCTCAGCTGGGAGTTGCGGATCGAGGAGCGGCAGAAGGTCCGTCCGATCATCTGGCGCGTCGCCGAGCAACTGGAGCCCCGCTACGGCGTCCGTATCCGGCCGATGTCACGCCGCACGTTGTGGCGAGACCTTCGCGCTTTCGGCGACATCTACAACCAGGCTTGGCGTCGCAATTGGGGATTCGTGCCCTACGACGAGCACGACCTGCGCCAGCTGTGGTTCGAGCTGCAACTGACCTTCGACCGTGACTGGTTCATGCTGGCCGAAAGTCGCGAGGGCGAACCGGTGGGGGTGGCGATCACGGTTCCCGACGTCAACCGCGTGCTGCGGCGCATGAACGGTCGTCTCTTGCCCTTCGGCTTCGTGCACTACTTGCGACGGCGACGCCTCTGTGACCGCGTGCGCGTAGGTTTCCTTGGTGTCAAGCCGGCGTGGCAGCACACTGGTGTTGCGGCGGGGCTCTATGCGGCGCTTTACCGCTCGTCCGAACGCACCGGCATCGGCCGCGGTGAGGCCAGCTGGATCCTCGAGACGAACAGCTCGATGAACCGCGCCCTCGACGCGCTGGGCGGTCGAGTGGTCAAGCGTTGGCGGGTGTACCGGCGCGTGCTGGCCGGTGGTGGGGGCCTCGACGGCTCCCCCAGCTAGCGCGTCCATGCTCGCCACTAGACTGCCGCACGTGAGCGATCACGGCGAGCGCGCTTCGCAGTCGGCGGACGGCAGCTTGCCCGTCGAGGCGCCGGTGGTCGTGGGGGAGGCGTTACCCGCTGTTGCCGACGTCCGTCCGATCGATGTCGAGCGCGCGGGCTTGCCGGCACCGGTCGCGGTAGCCGCCGCCGCGGGAGGCTTTTTGCTCGGGGTTGCGGCGTTCGTTCTGGTCCGCTCGCTGCGCGTCCCGTGGCGCGTGTTCGGCTTGGTCACCCGGCGCCGCGCGCGGCGCCGGCAGCGGCGCGTGGAGATCGCGGCGAGCCGCTCGTTCCTCGTTGATATCCACTTTCTGCGCGAGCGCTGAACGGTGGTGGCTGGCGGCAGTCGACGGCCGCGCCCGCGCGTAGAGCTTGTGCTCGAGGATGCTGGGCGCGCCATGACCGAGGCGCTTGTCGTTCCACCGCGCGGTTGGCGCCTGCCGCCGCTGTTCGGATGCGGAACCTGGGCCCGTCGGCCGGGCGGTGCTGTGCGCGCGTTGCGGGTCGCGGGCGCCACGATCGACGTGGAGGTTCTGATGACCCGCCGGGGCGTACGGCTGCGGGCGCGAAACGGCGATCATGAGCAGCGCCTTACGGCACTCGAGGATGCGCGCTTCGCGCTCGCCCTCGACGTCGATCTGCCCGCGGTGGCCAAGGAGCTTGCACGCCATCCCCTGCTACGGCCGATCGTACGCAGCGCGCCCTGGCTGCTGCTCCCAAGGCGTGCCGCCCGACCGTTCGAGGCGCTTGCCTTTGCGATTTGCGAGCAGCTCATCGAGGCTGGTCGCGCGGCCGCAATCCAAAGGCGGCTGGTTGCGCGCTTCGGGGCGCGGACAGCGGGCGGGCGCGGCGGCGACGGTCCCGCGCCGCAGGCGCTCGCCGCGGCCGCGCCGGCCGAACTCGAGGCTTGCGGGTTGTCGGCTGGTCGGGCCCTTGCTCTGCGCCGCGCGGCGGCTGCGGTGCTCTGTTTGGAGGGCGGCGCGACCGCCGGCGGCCGCGCGTTGCGCGCGCGCTGGGCGAGCGACGAGCGGATTGCGCGGCGGCTGCTCGCGATCCCGGGGATCGGCCGTTGGACGGTCGAGAAGGTCGCGCTCGAGGGACTCGGCGACGCCGACTCGCTACCGGCCGCGGACCTCGCCTACCTCAAGCTGGTTGGCGTGCTGGGCGGCCTTGGTCGCCGAGCGAGCGAAGGCGAGGTGCGCGAGTTCTTCGCGCCGTTCGCCCCCTGGCGCGGGCTTGCCGGCACGGCGCTGGCACGTGCCGCCTGGGCCGGGTTGCTGCGGCCGAGCGTGCCGGTAGTGGCGCTGAACGGCTCGCACTCCTGGTAACCTTCGCTAGCAAGCGCGGAGGGAGGTTCACCAAAGTGAGCGAGGGCCGAGCGAAAGACCGTAGTGATGACCCGAGCGCCGGACCGGACGCCCGCACCGTGTCTGGAAGCGGTGGTCGGGTGGAGAAAAGCGAGGAGGAGTGGCGTCGGGAGCTGCCTCCCGAGCGTTACCACATCCTTCGCGAGGCTGGTACCGAGCCGCCCTTTACCGGTGCTCTGCTGCACAACAAGGAGCGCGGGCTCTACTTGTGCGCGGCCTGCCGAGCGCCCCTTTTCAGTTCCGAGACTAAGTTCGACTCCGGAACCGGTTGGCCGAGTTTCTTCAAGCCGATCGAGCCGGGCGCGGTCGAGTATCGCGAGGACCGAAGCTACGGGATGATCCGCACCGAGGTTCGCTGCGCGCGCTGCTCATCACACCTCGGGCATGTCTTCCCCGACGGACCGCCGCCAACCGGCCAGCGCTACTGCATCAACTCGTTGGCGCTCGAGTTCGAACGCTCCTGATCCGCGCATGCGCGGGGGCGCTGCTGCCGGACCCCGAGCGCTTGCTTACAACCCCGCACCGGCAAGGAGCTCGTTGGTGTAGGCCTCGGTGGGGTCGGGCGCGCGGCGGAGGATGCCGTGCGTTTTCAGCCAACCGCCGAACTCGCGCCAGGAGCGCGGATCCTGCCAGCCCCACGGGCGACCGCGCGGGGGTGCGAAAGCAGCGAGCGTCGCGCGCACCGCTGCGCGTTGCAGTCGCGGATCTAGATCGCGGTTCGCACGAACCAGTGCGGTGACGGCGAAATCGGGTCGCCGGCGAACCAGTCGCTCGCCACGCGCGACCGCCGCCAGGAAGGCACGCAACTTTGCCCGGTCACGGTCGAGCGCGTCGCCGTTCGCCACGAACACCAACTCGTCGTAGCTCGGGACGCCCGCTCGGTCGACCGGGACGACCTGCGGCCGGCGGCGCTCGAGGCGCAGCTGCACAGCCTCGTAGTTCCAAAAAGCCCCGATCACCGCGTCCACCTTGCCGGTCAAAAGCGCGGGTGCGAGGCCGAAACCAACGTTGCGGACGCGCACCCGCGACGGATCGACACCGGCCTCCGCGAGGATTGCCTCCAGGTAAGCGCGCTGGTAATCGATGCCCGCGTAGCCCACCCGCTTCCCTGCGAGGTCGCGAACGCTGCGTATACCCGAGCGCTCCAGCCAGAGGATCGACGTCAGTGGCCGCTGCACAAGCGCCGCCACCGAGCGCACGCGCAGCCCCTGATCGAGGGCGCGGAAGACCTCCGGCTCGTAGGAGACCGCGAGGTCCACCCGCCCGGCCGCAACGGCGCGGATCGGCGCCGCCGGATCCGAAGGTGTGCGCAGCTCCACGCGTAGCCCAGCCTGGCGGAAGTAGCCGGCCGCCTCGGCCGCGTAGATCGGCGCATGGTCGGCGTTCGGGAACCAGTCGAGCATCACTCGCACGGTGCGCTCGCCCGCTGGCGTCAGCCGCTCCCGCTTCTCGCCGCAGCCGACGAGGACGGCGGCGACCAGCAGGAGCCCGAGCAGCGCGCGCCAGCGCCCGGTCACCGCTGCCCCGGTCACTGCGTCGCCCCCCGCCGACGCCACGGGCAGGCGAGGCGCTCGAGCAGCGCCACACCGGCGAACAGGCCGACCGCCATCGCCGCCAAGATCACGACTCCCGCGTACACGCGCGCTGTTTCTAGCTGATTGTTGGCGAGAAGGACGAGCCGGCCAAGGCCGCGATCGGCTCCCGCCCACTCACCGAACACGGCACCGATCACCGCCACCGACGCCGCCACCCGCAAGCCACTGAAGAAGTACGGCAGCGCCCACGGCAGCTCCACGCGAATGAGCGTGCGCAAACGCCCGGCCCCGAGCGTGCGCATCAGCTTCAGCAACTCGGGATCGACCGACCGCAGCCCATCGAGCAGGTTGACGGTGATCGGAAAGAAACAGATCAGTGCGACGATCGCCAGCTTCGGACCGATCCCGTAATCGAAAGCGAGCACGAAGATCGGCGCGAGCACCACCAAGGGAATCGCCTGCGAGGCGACCAAAAGCGGGTAGACCGCATCGCGCAACGGCCGCCACAGGTGCATCGCAAGGGCGCAAGCGAGCGCTGCGGTCACCGACACGACAAGCCCGAGCAGCACCTCTACGAGCGTCACCCCGGCTTCCGCTAACAGCAGTGAACGGTCGTGGCGCAGCGCTCGGACCGTCTCGACCGGCGACGCCAGCGTCAGATTGTCGACCCCCGGAAGCGAGGCGACGAGCTGCCACAGCCCGATGAAGGCGGCGACAACGAGCAGCGCGAGAGCGCGGGTCCTCACCGTCCCAAAGCCTCCAACGCGCGGGCCTCGAGTTCGCCGAACTTCGCTTCCGTGACGAGCTCGCGCCGACGCCGCGGGCGCGGAAAGGGCACATCGAGCTCCGCCACCACGCGGCCCGGGCGCGACGACAAGACCACCACGCGGTCGGCCAAGAACAGTGCCTCCTCCACGTCGTGCGTGACCAGCAGAACCGTCCGCTGCTCGCGCGCCAAGGCTGCCGCCAACCATTCCTGCATCGCGGCGCGCGTGAGCGCATCGAGGGCCGCGAACGGCTCGTCCAACAAGAGCAGGGGACGCCCGGTGAGAAGCGCCCGCAGGAACGCCACACGTTGACGCATCCCGCCCGACAGCTCCGCCGGATACGCGCGCTCGAACTCGCCTAAACCGAAACGCTCGAAGAGCGGGCGCGCCCGTTGGCGAGCGGCGCCGCGGCCGAGACCCTGGCACTCGAGCGCGAGCGCCGCATTGCCGAGCGCGTCGCGCCACGGCAACAGTAGATCGCGTTGCGGCATGTAGGAGCAGGCGGCGCGCCGCGCCCCTGGCTCGCGCGCGCCGTTCGTTGTGACCGTTCCATCGTCGGGCTCTTGCAGACCGGCGACAATCTCCAACAAGGTCGACTTGCCGCAACCCGAAGGCCCGACCACGGCGACCACTTCGCGCTGTCGGACGACGAGGTCGAGGCCGTCGAGTGCTCGCAGTGGCGGTGCGCCGCGCCGGACCGGCGCGAAGCGGCGCACCACTCCAGCGAGTACGACCGCTGCCGAACTGGCCACCGGCTCAGCGAACCGCGCCCGGGCGCACTTCGGTCACCGCACGCACGAACGACTCCAGCTGACGCGTCGTCCAGCACTCGAAAACGCCGTCGCAGTGCGGCTCGTAAACACCCATCACCGAATCCCCATAGTTCCAGTAGAGGCGCGGCTCGGGGTTGATCCAGAAAGTGCGCCCGGCGGCGGCGGTGATCCGTGCGAACGCCAGCTCGTGCGGGTCGCGGCCGTTGGTGCGCGCGTCGCCCAGCACGATCACCGTCGAACGGGGATCGAGATCGTCGACGACCGTGTCATGGAACTCCAGCCATACCCGGCCGTAGTCGGTGTAGCCGGAGACGTCGGCGACCCCCGCGTCGCTCGCGATGCGGCGCGAAATCTCGGCGAAGGAACGCTCCCGTGCGAAGACGTCAGTGACCTCCGAGATCCGCTCGACGAACACGAACGACCGCAGCTTGCGGAACTGATCGTGGAGGGCGTGCAGCACCGAAAGGAAAAAGACGCTCGCCGACGTGACGCTCGTCGAAACGTCGCAAAGCACATAGATGCTCGGTCGGCGCGGCCGGCGCGGGCGGGTGCGCACGGTCATCGGCACGCCCCCCGTCTCCAACGATGCGCGCAGAGTGCGACGCAGGTCGACCATCGCCGAGCGGCGGCGGCCGCGTGCGCTGCGGCCCTCGGTGGCTAGCCGTCGCTTGAGTTGAGCGACCACGCGCTGCACCTGGCCGAGGTCCTGAGTCGGGGTGCTGGGAAGCGCACGGTCGAAGTCGCGGAGCGGACGCTTCGGCGGCAGCGCGCCGGTCCGCTCCACTGCGCGACGTTCGAGCTCACGGCGCAGAAGCTGCTCGAAGCGTCGCAGCCCCTCCCTTCCAAGTAGTTCGGGGGACTGTCCTGCGGGCAGCTGCTGATTGGCGCGCAGACCGAGCGCGCGGCGGATCCGCTGGACGTCGACGCCCACAACGCCGGAACCCTCGCCGGCGCGCCCGAAGGCGGCCACGGCGAGTCGCGCGAGGTCGCGCAGCTCGGATTCCGATCCGCTGGCAATCGCCTCGAGTACGCGCTCGCGCAGGGCGTCGACGTCGAGTTCCGGTGCGGTGCTGTCGGCCAGCGGCTGCTCGCGCAGCCCCCGCTCGACCGCCTCGCGCTCGACCGCCCGGAAGAAAAAGCGCTCGAAAACCTGGTCGAAGATATGGCGATCGGCGCGCGACTTGGCGAGTGTGGCCGCCAGCGCCTCGCGGAAGGTCGCGCGGTCTCGCCAGCTCACGGCATCGAGCGCAGCGATCGCGTCGAGCATCTCCGACGTCCCGACCGCCACGCCCTCCGCGCGCAGCTCGTCACAGAGCTCGACCAGTCGGGCGGTCATCCCCGGACCGCCGGGCGCGGTTTCGCGGCGCCCGTACGGGGTACCGCGGCGCCGCTCGCTCATCCCGCTCCGGCGCCCGCCTCGCGAGGGCCGAGCTCCGGCAACTTCATGCCGATGCGCTCCGCCACCACGTCGAGATCGGCACGATGCTTGAGGATGATCGAGAGCGTGCGCTCCAGCAGCGCACGGTCGATGTCGGCCGCTCCCAGCAGCACCAGCGCCCGCGCCCAGTCGATCGACTCGGCGATCGACGGCGGCTTCTTGAGGTCCAGCTGACGAACCATCTGCACGATTTCGACGAGCTTGCGCGCGACCCGCTCGTCGAGGTCGGGTTCGTGCAGACGCACGATCTCGAGCTCGCGCTCAACGCTCGGATAGTCGAGCCACAGGTAAAGACAGCGGCGCTTGAGGGCCTCGGTGAGCTCCCGCGAGTCGTTCGAAGTCAGGACGACAAGCGGACGCGTGCGCGCCTCGACCACGCCGAGTTCGGGGATCGAGACCTGGAAGTCCGAGAGGATCTCGAGCAGCATGGCCTCGAACTCCTGGTCGGTCTTGTCGATCTCGTCGATCAGCAGCACCACTGGCTCCTCGGCGCGGATCGCAGACAGCAGCGGGCGCGCGAGCAGGAACTCCTCACCGAAGATGTCGTCGCGCACCTGCTCCCAGCCGCTGTCTTTGGACTCCGTCTGGATCCGCAGCAGCTGCTTGCGGTAGTTCCACTCGTAGAGGGCCTTCGCCTCATCGAGCCCTTCGTAACACTGGAGGCGGATCAGGCGACGGCCGGTGGCGCGAGCGAGCGCCTTCGACAGTTCGGTCTTGCCGACACCCGCCGGCCCCTCCACCAGCACCGGCTTGCCGAGCCGCACGGCTAGGTAGCTGACCAGTGCGGTCGCCTCGTCGGCGAGGTAGCCGACCTGCTCCAGACGGACGCGCGCGTCGTCCGCGGAGCTGAACCCGTCGCGCATCGCGGCAAGGATACTTGGGTCGTGGGCGAGCCCATTTCCGCGCACCAGGTGTTCGGCGATGTGTACCCCGCCGCCTTCGATCAGGCCGGCGTGGCGACGGCTCGGCGACTTCCCGAGGGGCACCGTTCGCTGACCGTTCTCTTGCTCGCCCGACTCCCAGAGCAAACCGGCGGCTTCGAGGTCGACCCGACCTTTTTCATCGCGACCTTCGCTGCTGGCCTCGCCATCGGGGCTGCTGGTCACCTGCTCGGCGTGCGGCTGTTGGTCGCGGCCGGGGTGGTTTTGGTGATGCTCGCGACGGTCGTCTTGCCGTTAGTGCTGCACCTTTTGGGCTGAGGCGAGCGCGACGCCGTCGCCGACCGGCAGCACCACGCCTTGCCAACGCTCGGAGGCCACAAGTTTGCGCGCGAGGTCTCGCACCGCCGAGCGTTGCTCCGGCGTCCACGCGCCGGGGCGATCATCAGACCACGCGACCTCGCCGCCCATCAAGACGTTGTCGACCGCGACTAGCGCGGCGGGCGCTAGCAGTGGCTCGGCCAGCGCGAGGTAGCGCGCGTACTCGGTCTTCGTGCCATCGAGGAACAGCAGGTTGAAGGTGCCGTCCAGCCGCGGCAGCGTCTCCAGTGCGTCGCCCTCCACTACCTCAACACGCGCGCCGCAGCCCGCGCGCTCGAGGAAGTCGCGTGCTTGTGCGGCGCGCACGGGGTCGCGCTCGAGCGTGACGATCCGCCCGCGCCGCAACTCACGCGCCATGTGCACGGTCGAGTAACCGATGGCGGTTCCGACCTCCAGCACGTGTGGGTCGGCGAGCCGACAGAGTAGGGCGAGCAGGCGGCCGGTCTCGCGGTGCACGATCGGTATCCCCTCACGCTGTGCGAGCTCCTCCATCTCGGCGAGCAATGGATCGATGGTCGGTCGCAGCTCTCGCAGGTAGCGTGCGACTTGATCGGCGAGGATTGTCATGGCGCCGACGCTAACCGCTCGCGCGACGCCCTAGCGTGGCGGGGCCCCCCCAAGCGCGCTCCCCTCGCCGGCCCATCGTCTCGTAAGCTGCGCGACCGTGCCTGAACTGATCGCAGCGCCCCCCGGTCTCGAGGGGGTGATCGCCTTCGACACCGAGATCGCCGAACCCGACGTGGACGGTTCGGCGCTCCGCTATCGCGGCGTCGATATCGAGGAGCTGGTCGGGGTCGTGCCCTACGAGAAGGTGTGGGGCCTGCTGGTCGACGGCTCCTTCGAGCCCGGGCTGCCTCCCGCAGAACCTCACCCCCTCACCGTCCGCAGCGGTGACCCGCGCGTCGACCTGCAGGCGGCACTGGCGCTGCTGGCGCCCGAGTGGGGCCTGCGGCCGCTCCTCGACCTGGACGTTGTGGAAGCCCGTGAGCAGCTCGCGCGGGTCGCTGTGATGGCGCTCTCGTTCGTCGCCCAGTCGGCGCGGGGACCGGGTCGACCGCCGGTCCCGCAGGCGGAGGTCGATCGCGGCCGCACGATCGCCGAACGCTTCCTGATTCGTTGGCGTGGGCAGGCCGATCCACGGGCGGTGCGGGCGATCGACGCCTACTGGATCGCGGCGGCCGAGCACGGAATGAACGCCTCCACTTTCACCGCCCGCATCGTCGCCTCGACGGGCGCCGACGTCGCGGCCGCGCTGTCGGCGGCGGTCGGCGCGCTGTCGGGTCCCCTGCATGGTGGAGCCCCGTCGCGCGTGCTGCGGATGCTCGATGAGGTGGAGCGGGAGGGCGACGCGACCGCCTATGTGCGGCGCGTGCTCGACCGCGGCGAGCGCCTGATGGGCTTCGGCCACCGCGTCTACCGGGCCGAGGATCCGCGAGCGCGGGTTTTGCGCCGGACGGCGCGGGAGCTCGGGTCGCCACGGGTCGAGGTTGCTGAGCGCCTCGAGCGGGCGGCGCTCGAGGAGTTGGCGGCGCGCAAGCCCGACCGCGTGCTGGCCACTAACGTGGAGTTCTGGTCGGCGGTCGTTCTCGACACGGCCGGCGTGCCGGCGGAGCTTTTCACACCGATGTTCGCGTGCGCTCGCGTCGCCGGCTGGTCGGCGCACATCCTCGAACAAAAGCGCAGCGGTCGCTTGATCCGCCCGACGGCGCGCTACGTCGGTCCGCAACGCCGCTCGGCGGCGGAGGTTCCGGGTTGGAATCCCGAGGCGTGGGCTGCGGTCCGGGCGGACACTGCAGCTGGTTGAGCAGGAACGCGAACGCTACGTCCGGTTAGGGGACGCCGCGGGCGCGCTCTCGCTCACCAGCAACCGCGCCAGCACGCGCGCTGCGTCGCAAAGCTCGCGGAGCTCGACTCGCTCTTGCGGGGTGTGCGCGAGCGCGAGCTCACCGGGGCCGAACACCACCGCGTCACGCACCCCCTGCGCGACGAAGTTGTGGGCGTCCGTCCAGCTGTGCATACCGCCCTCCAGCGCCGGGCGACCCTCGCTGTGCAGGGCTTGCGCTAGCTGCTCGGCAAGAGCCGAATGCGGCAGCGACCACGGCTCGGCGCGCTCGCAGACGCGCACGCGCCCGCCCTGGCGGGCCGCTGCCAGTTCGACCTCGGCGATCGCGCGTGCCACCGAGCAACCGGGAACCAAGCGCGCTTCGACGCGGACGCGCGCCGCGTCGGGGACCGCGTAGAGCGGCCAGCCGCCCACCAGTTCGAGGCAGCTGGCGCGCGCCGGCCCGAGCAACGGGTCGCGCAGCTGGGTGAGGGGCAGCTCGTCGAGCGCGGCGACGAACCTTGCGGCTCGTTCGACCGCGTTGTCGCCGGCTTCGGGCACCGCAGCGTGCGCCGCGATACCGCGAAATTCCACCTCGAGCTCGACCGCCCCGGCGGCGCGCGTGCAGATGCGCAGCTCGGTCGGTTCGAGGACTACGACGCGACGCGGACGGCAGAGGCGGGCGAGCAGCGCCGAGCCGCTGCCCCCTTCTTCTTCGTCGCAGGTGAGGAGTACGGCGACCGGCGCAGCCGGCGGCAGCCCGCGGCGCCGTGCGAGCGCAAGGGCCGCGAGCGCGCACGCCACCGGTCCCTTGTCGTCGAGCACGCCAAGCCCAGCGAGCCAACCACCACCGGCGTAAGGGCGCGCCGGCCAACGATCCTCGGCAAGCGGCGGTCCCACGCGCTGACGGGGCGGCACGATCGTGTCGAGGTGCGCGCAGAGCGCCAGCTCGGTGGCCTCTGGCGAGCGCAGCGCGTCGAACTGGGGAGCGGTGACCACGAGCCCCGCCAGTCGCTGCTCGCCGATCACTCGCTGGCAGCGCAAGCCGAGCTGCCCGCAAGTCCGCTCGACGTGCGCCGCGAGGGGCTCCTCACGGCCCGATGGCGAAGCGATACGCGCGAGCGCCAGGGTCTCGCTGCGCAACCACTCGTGTAGCGAGGCTTCGTCGAGCGGCGGCGCGCCGCGGCGCGGTTCGACGGTTGGCACGGCACGATTGAACCAGCACGATGCTGCTGTGCGGCCGATGAGTGCGACTGTCGTGGGCTTGGAGCGTGACGAGTTCGAGCGGCGCCTGCCGGAGCTCGTCGAGGTGTACCTCGCCGCCTATCGAGGTCTCGAACGCTACGCGTACACAGGACGCGGACGGGTCGCCGCCTACTTGCACTGGCTGTGGCGCGGTGACCCGGGCGGCTTGTTCGTCGCGCTTCACGACGGTCGCGCCGTCGGCTTCGCCGCCTGTCACGCCCAGTGGGGTGAGCAGGCGGGGGTGCCCGTAGCCGAGTTGCACGAGCTGGCGGTCGCACCGTCCGCGCAGGGGAGCGGGGTCGGCAGCGCCCTGTTGCGAGCCGTGCTGGCGTACGGGCGCGAGCAGGGGGCGCTGGAGATCGGTTTAGCGGTCGGACGCGACAACCTCCGCGCGCGGCGCTTCTACGAGCGGCACGGTTTTGTGTACGGCGAGCAGCAGGGCGAGTGGTTGCGGATGCGCCGCGAGCTCGCTGGTCACGAGTAAGCGCCGACGTCGTCGGCGGGACGGCGCGCGCGCTCGCGCAGGCCGGCCACCACCAGCAGCGCAGCGCAAACCAGCGCCAACAGGCTCTGCCCGAGCGGTCGGTCGAAGAGTCGCACGACGATCAGCACGGCCGCCCAGCCGCCGGCGATCGCGACGGCCGTGCCATCGCCGCCGGGCAGGTGAAAGCGTTTGCCGTGGGCCCGCGCCCACAGCAGCGCCAGCACCGCCAGCGCCGCCAAACCCTCGGCGGCCTCGACCGCCGAGTAGGGGCCGAAGGTACTGGCCAAGAGAAGTAGCGCGACGACCGCGATCACGCGCTGCTCAGCGGCCAGCGCGCGCCAGCTAGCGACCACCTCGCGCAACAGGCGCCGCGCAAGCCGTGCGCCGCGACTTCGCTCGATGCTGTCCGCAGCCATCGACCGCCGCGAGCGTAGTCGCACGCTCGCAACTACTATCGAAACATGGCTACCGAGCAGCCCGATTTGATCGGCCCCGACGAGGTCGCCTACCGCCTGGAGCTGACGCCGGCGCAGCTGAAAGTGACCTGGACAGCCCTCAAGACGTTGGCCGACGACCTTGGGCACGACGAACACGACGTGCTGGAGGTCGTGCGCCAGGTGCTCGCGAAGCTGCCCGACGAGAACGCGATCCGGGCAATTCGACTGGACCAGCCTCGGTGAAGCGGCGCGGCGAGGTCGGCTTGCGCCGCCTCGCTGCGCTCACTCGAGGGGGATCTCCTCGACCTGCGGTTTCCTTTGCGGCTGGTCGAGACGTTCCAGGTACCAGTCGATGAGGTCGCGCAGTGCTCGCAACAAGTCGCGCAACGCTTCGGTAGCACGACTGCGCAGCTCGGGCGGCAGCGCGTGTCGAGCCGCCTCGAGCACGTAGACGATCAGCGACAGATCGAAAAGCGGGGTGCGTGGCGGTCTGCCGTCTTCGTTCATGGTGTAGCTACCAGCGAACTTCGCGGGCGACGGAACGAGACCTCGAGTACGCCGTCTTCGAAGCGAGCTCCGCTGGGGGCGCAGCCGGCCAGAGAGTCGGGCAACAGCACCGTGCGCTTGTGCGCACCGACCCGCACGACCAGTTCCAAGCCGACCTTGCTCAGCTTGATTTCGTCACGTGTGGCGAGCGGCAGGGGTAACGTCAGGCGCGCGCCGTCGGGGTCTTCCTTGAACTCGTGTCGCGCACCGTCGTAGAGGATCTCGTGCGCGCACGCTTCGGCGAACAGCGCCGCCGCCAAGCGATCGAGCATACGCGCGCCCACTACCTCCTCGGCGAACATCGGCGCGACGAGAATCGGTAGCGGCGCAAACGCTTCCCGCACCAGTTCCATCTGCTGGTTTTGCAGTTCTCGCCACGGCGCCAGATAGCCATCGTCGGCCTCCGGGGGTAGGACGCGGTTTACGACGATCGCGTCAACCGGAAAGCCGTAGAGGCTCAGGTAGGTGTAGGTCCGCATCGCCTCGCGCACGACGATCCGCTCCGGGTTCAGCACCAGGCGCACGCTTGTAGTTCGCCGTTCGCGCAGGATTGTCGCCAGGCCACCGAGTCCCCGCACAAGCCGTTCCACCTCATCGAAAACAGGGTCGTCGGGCAGTGGTACGTCGAGCAGAGTGCGGGCAAGCGGCCGCGCTGCGGCAACAAGCTTGCGCTCCAGAGGGATCACTTTCTCCAGCCACCAGGCGGCGACGTCCGGGAACGAGAGCAGCCGCAAGGTCTCGCCGGTCGGCGCGCAGTCGACGATCAAGCACTCGAAATCTCCGCGTTCGTAGTGCTCCTTGATCGCCAGGAGCGCGAACAGCTCGTCCATGCCGGGCGGCACCGTCAACTCCTCGGCGGCGATCCGGTCGACACCCCGTTCCGACAGGAGCTTGGTTAGCCAACTCTGCACCGCCTCCCAACGGCGCTCGATCTCTTCCTGCGCTTGCACCTGCTGGGCGTAGAGGCGCCGGCCGCACTCCGTCGGGCGGCTACCGACCTCGCGTTCCAGGGCATCGGCCAGGGTGTGCGCGGGATCAGTGGACACGACGAGTGTGCGCAGACCCTCGCGAGCGCAGCGGCGGGCGGTGGCTAGCGCGACGCTGCTTTTGCCGACACCGCCCTTACCGGTGTAGATGATTGTTCGCGGCGGCACGCTGCGTTGGCATGCTAAGGCGCTGTGCCGGCGGTGTTCTGCTCGGGGGCCGCTGCCTCGACTTGCAGGCTTCGTCGCGCGCGCAGACCGCGTCCGGTTCGCAGCTCCTTGGCGGCGATGACCAGCGTGTAGCTGCCCGGTGTGCGGGGACGCCAGTGGAACGTCCAGGTGCCGCGGGACCGCGTGGTAAGGCGGCGCAGCAGGGTCCTGTTGCCGCGCGTAACCGTGAACTCCACGGCTGAGAGCTTGGAGAGGCGAAAGCGAATTGCGACCGTACGCCCGACCTCCACGACCGGGGGCTGATCCTGCGTCTCGGGCTCACCGGGCGGTTGCAGGAGGTCGATGCGCGGCGGCTCGGTTTGGTAGCGGCGGAAGCGGTCGGCGTAGGTGCAAAAGACCTCACCCAGCCCGCGCGCGCAGGCACTCGCCACCAGTTCCCGCAAAAGCTCGTGGTAAGCGGGTGTCGAAGGTCGTCCTTGCCAGGAGTAGAGCGACCAATCGCCGATGTCGCTGTGCGGTATCTCGGCACGCAGTTCGCCGAGGGCAGTCGCTGCGAAGCGCGCCGCACGCGTGTCGCCGGCAAGCTGCGCGAAGTCGTGGAGGCCGATCACCGCTTGGGTGAAGGCGTTGAAGATGAACAGCCGCGGAGCGAACGAGTACTGGAGGTAGTGGGTGCCGCCGAGCGGTCCCCGCGCGACCACCCCCAGCGGCGCCCGTGTCGCGAAGGCGCCGAGCGCGCGCGCCGCGATGCGCAGGTAGTCGGGGCGTCCGAGCAACTTGGCGGCGCGCGCGTATGCCTGCAGCGCGGTCGCCTGCGCCATGCCGCTGATCCAGGGCGGGTTACCGCCACCGAAACGAAACATGTACTCCCAGGCTCTGAAGTACCTGCTGCGTTGGCTCGCGACGTCTCCGGCCTCGTCGAGCAGTCGGGCAAGGCGCTCGCGTTGACACGGTTCGCTGAGGGCCTTGACGCAAGCGGCGTGCAGCAGGTTGGCGCGCTTGAACGTGCCGAGGGGATGGAAGCGGATCCCCTCGCCCGGGAAGTAAGCGAACAACAGCTCGCTTCCTTGCGGCTCGACCCAGGCCCGCGCCGCCGGCACTCGCGAACTACGCCAGAACCGTTCGTTGACCTCGAGCTCGAGAAACACGAGCGGCAGGCGCGACGGGATCAGCCGCCCGGCGAGCGCCAGGCGCTCGACCGAGCGCAGCACCGCGCTCAGCTCCTTGCCCGCGATGCCTCGCCGTTTGAGCGCACGAGCGGTCGCGCGGGCACGTGTCCAGATGCCGAGGTAGCGGCGGTAGCGCGCGAGGTCGATGTGACCGCCGCGGAGGGCGCTGGCGAGCGCGGCACGTAGCGCCCGCTCGGCTTTGCTTTTGCCGCGCGCTCGGGGCCGGGCAGGGGCGGCCGGTCGTGGGGCGGGGGCGGCCGCTCGCGGGGCGGAGGCGGTCGCAGCCCGGGCGACGACCACGGCCGGGGAGCCGGTCGGGCCGGCGAGTCGGGGCAGGCGTGCCGGTCGTGGCCCCGCGACGCTCGCGGGCGGCGGAGCGAAGCGATCGCGCGCGATTCGCACGACGCCGCGTTCGCCGAGCACGACTACCGCTGACCCGCCGCCGCTAGGTCGCGCTGCGGCCGGTGCGCCGCTCGCGGCGGCCGGAACGACCAGCGGCGCGGCGGCGACGAGCAGCGCGGCGGCTACCGGCAGCGCCGCGGCGACGAGTAGCGCGGCGGCGCGCGTCGGCAAACCGCCTCGGCGCACGAGCCGGCGCCCCCTTGTGATCCCTGCCCACGTCGGTACCAAGCGTTTATTCACAACAGCACTCGGCGTTCGAGGTTGCTGTTCGGTCACCCACCCGATCGGCTGCACCCAAGATCGCCGCGGTCGCGCTAGTCTGGCGTCGACTGTGCTGGAGTCGCGAGCAGCCGCCCGCAAGCCCCGTTTTGCCCCACGCCGATCGCTGGTCGTGGCGCTGGTCGCGGTGGCTGCAGCCGCCTTCGGTGCCGGCTGCGGAGGCGACGATCGCGCCGATGCCGAGAAGATCCTCAACGATGCCTTCTCCAAGCGCATACCGAGCGCCGACGTGCGCATCCAAGCCACTGTCTCGCTGCAGGGTGAGGCGGCGGGCGGCCGTCCGATCCGCATCGAGGCGAACGGCCCCTACATCGACAATCCAAGCGGTCTGCCGAAGGTCGATCTGACGGTCCGGGTCGGACCGCCAGGAGGTCCGACCGTCGAGAGTGGCTACCTCTCGACCGGCGACCGCGCGTTCGTCAAGTTCCAAGACGTCTTCTACGAGCTCCCGCGTGCGGATGTTGAGCGCCAAATCCAGGAGGCCCGCAAGCGCCGCCGCAGCGGTGGCGGATCGCTGAAAGCGCTCGGGCTCGATCCCCGTCGCTGGCTCTCGCGGGCAAGCGTCGAGGGCGACGAGCAGGTTGGCGGTGTTGAGACGCGGCACGTAAGGGGCAAGCTCGACGTTCGTCGCCTGCTCGAGGACCTCAACCGCTTCATCGCCCGCAACCGCAACGCCCTCTCCTCGACAGGTGGGTCGGTTCCGCAGCGGCTGCCGAAGCAGTTCATCGACACCGCGACCGAGGTGGTTCGCGCCGCGACCTTCGATGTTTACGCCGGCAAGGACGATGGCATCCTGCGCCGCCTGGCAGGGCGTGTCGAGCTCGACCTGAGCAAGGCCGGCGGGTCACTGGCGAGCAACCTCGGACGAGGCACCGTCACGTTCTCCGTGCAGTTCGACAAGGTCGGTGGCAAACAGCGCGTGGAGGCGCCCGCGCAGGCTCGCCCGATATCGGAGCTGCGGAGGCTCTTGCGGGGCAGCGCGAACTCGCTGCTCGGAGGTGCGACGGGCGCTGTTTCACCGCAAGCGAGTACCGACTCGGATATCGGAGGCGGCTCGGGCGGGGGCGCTGCGGCTCCGCCTTCGAGCGAGCAGTTCAAGCGTTACGGCGAGTGTCTCGATCGTGCGCGTCCCGGCGACATTGCCGCCTTGCAACGCTGTTCGATGCTGTTGCGCCGTTAGCGGGCACCGGCATGACGGCGGAGAGCGCTGAGCGCAGGGATCGAACGGCTGCCACTAGCGCGCTGGGTGAGCTAGTGCACGACCAGGTGGAGCTCTCGCCGCTCGCGCTAGGGACCTGGAGCGGTGGCCGCTACATGAACTTCGGAGAACCGATCTCGGAGGAGCGTCTAGAGCGGCTGCTGCGTCCCGACAACAGGCTGGCGACGGTAATTACCGCCGACGTCTACGGGCGCGGGGCCGCCGACCGCGCACTCGGGCGAGCGTTGCGGGGTCTCGAGCGCGGCAGCTACCGACTAGTCGGGGCGGTCGGCCACGACTTCTACGCTGGCGAACGCCTCGGCTTCAAGGGCTACCCACGCTTCACCGATCCCCGTCTGCGGGGTCCCGAGCAGTACGAGGACTATTTGCGGCGCGCGACCGAACGCATGCTCGAGCGGTTGGGTAGCGACCAGCTCGACGTCTTGCTGCTCCACAACCCCGACCGCGTCGGCTACACAAGCGAACGCGTTTGGGAGGCGCTCAGGAAGCTGCGCGATGAAGGTCTCTGCCGATCGCTCGGTGTCGCCCCCGGGCCGGCCAACGGTTTCACGCTCGACCTAATCGGCTGCTTCGAGCGGTTCGGCGAGGTCGTCGACTGGGCGATGATCATCCTCAACCCGCTGGAGCCGTGGCCTGGGCGGCTCTGTCTCGAGGCTGCCGAAGCGCACGGTGTGCGGCTGATCGCCCGGGTCGTCGATCACGGCGGCCTGTTCTGGGGCGACGTGCGGCCGGGGCATCCGTTCCCCGAGCGCGACCACCGGCGCTTCCGGCCGCCGGGGTGGGTCGAGGCGGGACTGGCGCGGATCGATCGCATGCGACCGGTCGCGGAGCGGCACGGGTTGAGCTGGATTCAACTGGCGGTGGCTTGGGTGCTGGCGCAGCGCCCGATCGTCTGTGCCGTGCCGACGCTAATCCAAGAGCCGGGGCCGCAGGCGCGCCCGATCGAGGACAAGCGCGCCGAGCTGGCGGCGACGCCACTGCTCTCGCCGCTGTCAGCGGCGGAGGTCGAGGAGCTCGCGCTGATCGGGGACAACCGCAACTGCATGCAGCTCAAGGGCGCATCGCCGGACCACGAGGGGGCGCCGCGTGCCGACAGCTGGCCGCTCGCCGAGCGCGACCTGGAAGTAGCCGCGCGCTGGGGTATCGACCCCGTGCGCGACCTCCGCAAAGCCGCTTGAGCGGGCCTCCCGCCGGGAGCGCCTCCCGCCCTCGCCTACTCGCCTTCGAGCTCGCGCGCGTCGGGATCCTCCACCGCGCGCTCGTGCACCTCGCGACCGGTCTCTCCGCCGAACTGGTCCTGGAAGCGCTCGAGCAGTTCGTCGCGGCGCGCCTCGTCGACCGGCACCTCGTCGGAGATCAGGATCCATTCGGCACCCTCGAACGGCTCTAGGTTGAAGATCTCGCCGTCGAGCGAGGCTGAGTCGTCGACGATCACCAGCACCTCGGTCTGGGGATTGAAGTAGGTGCCCGGCCGGTTGAGCATCTGTTCAAGCTCGAAGCGTCGTCCGTCGTCCATCAGCGCGAGCCTACAGCGCGCCGCCGAGCTCACGCAGGCGCCGCTCCACCTCGGCATCCACATCCAGCGGCTGCTCGCCGCGACGCACCCGGCGCTCGTTATTGGCGACCACGAGCTGTCGGATCTCCTCGCGCAACCCCGGGTCGCGATCGACTGCAGCCGCCGGTGCGGCGACCTCGGGCGGCTCCGCAGCCGACGGCGGTGGGCCGAGCAAGGCCTCCAGCTCGGCCTCTACGTCGAGCGGCTGTTCGCCGCGCGCTACCCGGCGATCCGATTTCGCGTTGAGCATTTGACGGACCTCCTCGCGCGCGATCGCCAGCTCGGCGCGCGGGTCGCGGGGAGGTGTCGCCGCCGGTTTACCGGGGGCGCTCCCCTGTGGGAGGTCGAGTCCGAAGCTGCCGCCCCGGCCGAGCGAGCGGTAAAGCTGACCCACGCCCACGTAACTAAGGCTCGCCGCCACCACACCGATCAGCGCGAACGCGATCAAAAGCCAGCCGAACAGGTTGGTGTCCACCTCGCTACCCCTCCCCTCGGCGTACGCAGCCCGCGACCTGGTGGTCGACAACTCCGGCGCCGGTGAGCTCAAGCCCAGTGTGGCCGATTGCAAGCGTGCGGTCTAGGGCGAGCATCTAGTACCCTTAGCGCGCAGCGATTGACTGACGAATCAATCGGTCAACGTGCGGTCGCGGTGACGCGCCGCGTCCGCCGGCAAAGGGAGCGGAAGTGGTCGACTTCACCCTCACCGACGAGCAGAAAGAGATTCAGCGTCTCGCGCACGAGTTCGCGGAGAAAGAGATCCGGCCGAAGGCCTGGGACTACGACCGGGACGCCACCTGGCCGCAGGACATCATCGAGAAGGCGTTCGAGGTCGGGCTGATGAACTCCCACATCCCCGAGGAGTACGGGGGCCCCGGTCTCGACTACCTCACCGGCTGTTTGATCGAGGAGGAGCTCGGCTGGGGTTGCTCGGGCATCGGCACCTCGCTGATGTGCAACGGCCTCGCGAGCGCGCCGGTGCTGATCGCCGGCTCCGAGGAGATCAAGAAGCACTACCTCGGGATGCTCACCGAGGAGCCCAAGCTGGCGTCGTTCTGCTTGACCGAGCCCGATGCCGGCTCCGACGTCTCCTCGATGCGCACGACCGCCGTCAAGAAGGGCGACCACTACGTCATCAACGGCACCAAGTGCTTCATCACGAACGGCTCGCACGCGTCTTGGTACACGGTTTACGCGAAGACCGACAAGGACGCTGGCCATCGCGGCATCTCGGCATTTGTGGTGCCGCGCGATGCAGACGGCGTGGTGGTCGACAAGAAGGAAGACAAGCTCGGTCAGCGCGCCTCCGACACGGCGATGATCTCGTTCCACGACGTCGCCGTGCCCGCCAAGAACCTCCTCGGTGAGGAGAACAAGGGCTTCAAGCTGGCGATGATGACGCTCGACCGCACCCGTCCTGGCGTCGCTGCGATGGCGGTCGGCATCGCTCGGGCGGCCTTCGAGTTCGCGGTCGAGTACGCCAAGGAGCGCATCCAATTCGGCGTGCCGATCGCCATGCACCAGGCGATTCAGTTCATGATCGCCGACATGGCGACGAAGGTCGAGGCGGCGCGCCTCCTCACCTGGAAGGCGGCGTCGCTGCTCGACCAGGGCAAGCGCAACACGCTGGTCGCTTCGCACGCCAAGCGCTTCGCCGCGGATTCGGCGATGGAGGTGACCGTCGACGCCGTCCAGGTGTACGGCGGTTACGGGTTCATCAAGGAGTACCCGGTCGAGAAGCTGATGCGCGACGCGAAGATCATGCAGCTCTACGAGGGCACCTCGCAGATCCAGCGCCTGGTGATCGCCCGTGAGGTGCTGATGCCGCGTCGCATCGAGGAACCGCAGCGCGAGCCAGCTGCGGCCTCCGCCTGAGCATCCCCGTTCCTCCGGCCCTCGCGGCCACTTCCCTCCTCCTCCCTCGCGTCCGGGAGGGGCCTCCCAACGGAGGCCCCTCCCGGCGCTATTTCTGGCGCCGCCGATTTGCGGGCATAATCGCGGCGTGACCGGCGCCGGCACCGCACATGCGGGCGCACCCCACACGGCGCCCCAGCCGATCGAAGAGCCCGCAGCCGCGGGTCCCCTTGGGGACCCCGCGACCGACACTCACGACCTGCACGGGTCGACCCGCGCTACGTCCCCAGCGGGTCCTACGGCGGCTGCAGCGGCGCGCTCCTCGACGCTCTTTCGGCGCGTCTTTTTGATCATCGCCGTCGTCCTTCTTGCCGACGCGCTGGTGTTTGCGGTGGGGCCCGAGTCACGGGGAGCCCAGGACGTACTGTCCGCGCTGCTCGGTTTCGGCCTCGTGCTGGGCGTCGCCTACTGGTTGATGAAACGGGCGTTCGCGCCCCTTCGCAGACTGACCGAGGAGGCCCAGGCGATCTCCAGCCTGATGCCAGGGGCGCGCGTCAGCGAGGGTGCGGCGGTTGGCGAGGTTGCTGCTCTGCAGCGCTCCTTCAACGAGATGCTGGCGCGACTCGAACAGGCCCAGCGCAGCAGCACGCGCGCTCAGATCGAAGCGCAGGAGGAGGAGCGGCGGCGGATCGCGCGCGAACTACACGACGAGATCGGGCAAGGTCTGACGACCGCTCTGCTGTTGCTGCGGCGTGGTCGTGAAACGGGGCCCGACGCAGAGCGTGAGCGTCTCGACGAGGCCCGCGAGATCATCAAGGACACGCTCCACGGAGTGCGGCGCATACTCGCCGAACTGCGGCCCGAGTCGCTCGAAGAACTCGGTCTTGGAAGCGCGCTCATGAACCTGGCTCGTCGGGTCGCGGCGGCCTCCGGCATCGACGTGCGAGCCGACGTACCGCAGCAGTTACCGCGGCTGTCGCGCGAGGTCGAGCTGGCCGTCTTCCGCACCGCGCAAGAGGCGCTCACCAACGTCCTCCGTCACGCGCGTGCCGAGCGGGTATGGGTGCGGCTCGATTGCGACGAGCAGATGTTGCGGCTCCGGGTGGAGGACGATGGCCGGGGTTTCGACGGGGAAACCGCTGGGCGCGGCACCCAAGGGATGGTGGAGCGCGCTTTCGCAGTCGGTGGTCGCCTCCGCTTCGGTCGCCGGGCGGACGGGCGAGGGACCACCGTCGAGTTAGAAGTGCCGCTCGCGCTGGGTGCGGCTGGAGCGGTGAAACGTTGACCAGAAAGCCGATTCAAACGTCGATCCGGATCTTGTTGGCGGACGATCACACGCTCGTGCGCCGGGGCTTGCGGCTGGTGCTCGAGTCGCAGCCCGATCTGCGGGTGGTCGCCGAGGCGGGGGATGGTCGCGAAGCCCTCGAATTGGCCCTTCGCGAAGGGATCGACGTGGCAATCCTCGATGTCGCGATGCCCCGTCTCACGGGCTTGCAGGTGGCGTGGGAGCTCCACCGTCAGCGCCCGCAGGTGCGCTGCCTGATGCTCTCGATGCACGACAACGAACAGTTCTTCTTCGAGGCCCTGCGGGCCGGGGCGTGTGGTTACGTGCGAAAGGTCGACGTCGACGACGAGCTTGTCGAGGCCTGCCGAGCGGTCGCCCGCGGCGAGCCGTTCTTCTATCCAGAGGGCGTGAGTGCGCTGGTGCGTAAGTACGTGGAGGCTGCACGGGAGGGACGGCTTTTGGCCGACGACCCGTTGACCACGCGCGAGACCGAGGTCGTGAAGCTGATAGCCGAAGGCCACACGACCCGTGAGATCGCCGCACTGCTCGGGATCAGTGAGCACACCGTCGATCGACACCGCGCCAACGTCGCCGAAAAGCTCGGGCTGCGCGACCGCGTGGCACTTACCCGCTACGCGATCCGGCGCGGTCTCGTTCAACCGTAGTCGGCCGCTGACGCGGCGCATCCCGCGGTCGCGCCGCTAGCCGCGGGCGGCGTGCACTTGCCGGATGGGGTGAATCCGCCACCGCCAAATGGCGGGAATAAGCAATGGTCGCGCTTCCGCCTTACCGACAAGCTCACACAGGTCCTGTCCATCCGCCCGAGAGGAGAGGAGGGAGGCGGTGTCGACCTGGATCAAGGAGCACACGGTACGTCGCGCGTCCGAACAGCAGGTGCCGGCACTTGTGCCGGCGCTGGAGGAGCTGTTCGGTGAGGAGGCACGGGAGCTCGAACAGGAGGTCGAGGAGCGCTATTCGCCCGCTTGGGAGGCGGCGGACGATCCGCGCGCGATTGGCACGGTCGTGCTGACCGTGCGGCTGCGTTGTTGATGGCAACTAGCTAAGGCCTGAGGGAGCGTTCCCAAGACGGGTCCAAACGGGGGACCACTGGTGAGGGGGCGCGTTGCGGACCGGGCAGGCCGTCCCCGCGGCCCGGATCCGGGCGCGCCTCCTCCCGTTTTTGAGCCGCTCCGCGGCGTCTGGGTGAAGCGGCACTCCCGGCGCCCCGCGGTCGAGGCGCGGATGGCGGCGCTCGCGGCGGCGACGGGCGCAGCGCCACGGTTGTTGCATTTCGACGCCGGCGAGGACACCCTGGTCTTCGAGCGGTTGCCCGGCGTGACGCTCGACTCGCTACTGCGCGACCTCGCGGGCTCGAGGGAGCAGCGCACGCCTGCCGAGGGTCTTCGTCGCTCACCGGCCTGCAGCTCCCGCCACCGGCAACGCCGACCGCCGATCGCGTTCCTGGAGCTCGTCGGTGCGCTCCTCGGACAAGCTCTGCGCTCGGTCCATCGGCTTTCGCTACCGCCAGGCGAACCGAGCGCGCAGCAGCCGAGCCAGCTCGCTGCCGTGTCAGTGGGGGCCTTTGGCGAGCTAGGCGAGGGGGCGCTTTCGCTGCTCGAGTCATGGCACCGCGACGCCGGCCTCGTGGACGCGCTCGCACGCCTCGGTGGCCCATCGAGGAGCGCTCGGTCCCGCACGTCTCTGGTGCACGGTGACCTGACGGCGGACAACGTCATCGTCAGCTTTCGTGATCACGACCAACCGTCGGTGGCGATCGTCGACTGGGAACTGGCGGGCGCGGGCGATCCAGCTTGGGACGTCGCTTGCGTAGAGGCGGACCTGGTAAGCCGTTGGTTGTGCACGGCGCGGCCGCGACCGGGGCGGCCAGCGGCCGAGTGGCTGGGCGGTACCGAGCCCCTTCGAGCGTTCGCGCTGAGGGCTATCGAGGCCTTCCGCAGCGGCTACGGCGCGCCTGACCGTGACGAACGGGCGTCGCGCCTGCTTGGCGCGGCCCTGCTGATGCGCGCGCTCGCGCTCGCCGATGCCGGTGACGAGCGCGAGCGAGTGCTCGCACGGCTCGTGGCGTTGGTCGGTAAGCGCCTCATTTGCGCGCCGCGCGAAGCCGCCCGGCTGTTCTTCAAATCGAGAAACGGCTGCGAAGGTGCGCTCGCGGCCGCGCTACGCCCGATCCCAGTGAACGACCGGTAAGTGCCGTGAACTCCGGCCGTCGAGCGATCGTGGGAGCTTTCACAAACGCCGGACGGACGCCTGCGCGCACGATCGCCGCGGCGGTGCTCGCGGCGCTTGGTCCTGGCGCTTGGCGGCACGATGACGAGGACGCGCTCGCGGCGGAGATCTACGAGCGTGTGCAGCTCCGCCGGCCGCTTCTGCGCTCGATCGGTCTCAACGCGCCGCGGTTCGCGCGCCCGGGCGCGCGTTTCCTCGCAGCGCTCGCCGGTCGGTGCCACGTCGCCGGCGGGTTCGAGCGCCTGGGCGACGGTTTGGCACGCCATCGCGGAGGCTTACGTGTGACCTACGCGGCCAGTGATTTGGCGGCAGTGAAGGGGCGCGAGCTGTACCTCCGTGTACCGGTCGTGCGACGGATCGCCACCCCGGGATTCGTAGGCGCGGTGGGAACCAGGGGGCCGCTCACCGCCGGTTCGCGTGTGTGGCGCGTCTACTGTGCGGTGTTGCCGAGCGCGGCCGACCGGGCGGCGCTCGCTCTCTGGCGCAGGCTCGACGCCGCGCGTCTGCGGTTCGAGCTGAAACTGCTGTCGGAGGCAGCCGAGTATCCGCGGGCCGACGCTCTCGTTGCGTTCGTTTTGGAGGACGACCTGGCGCGGGCCCTGACTGCCGCAGTCGAGCTCTCCCGCAGCGGCCTGCTCGCCGAGCCCGCTGCTGGCTTGGCCGTGTCGGTCGCGCCAGGCGTGGCTTTCGCCCCCGAGCGATCGGCTACTGCGCCTCCGGAAGGTACCGCCGGCGACCGCCAAAACGAGCGCCCTCGGACAGCGAGCTACGGAGCGTGGATGGCGACGATCGCCGCGAGCGCGTTGGTCGCGGCCCGTGGCTCCGACGACGCCGAGCAACGACTGTCGAGAGCGATCGACTCAGCGCTCGCTTGCCGAGATCGGGAGAGCTGGTCGGCGGCGGGCGCCGCGGCGGGAGGCGTGCTGGCTGCCTTGTAGAGGGCTGCCTTGCAGAGGAGGTGAGATGACTAAGGAGTTGCAAAAAACACTGGTTGCGACGGGCGTGATCGACGCCTGCGAGGTCGTCGAGGCCGAGAGCGTGGTCGAGGGCGTCACCTGCGTCACGACCACTGTCCGCACGGCCAGCGGCTGGGTTTGGATCGAGCGCGAGTACGGGGTAGAAAACTCCGGTCGCGCGCTCGCGGAGCGTCTCGAACTGTGCCAGCGCGCGCTCGCTCCGGACCCCGGTATCGCCGTGTTGCCGCGGGTAGCGCCTGATGGGAGTCTCGTCTACCCCGGTTTGCCCAGTGGTCAGTTGCTGAGCGATCTGATCCTTGCTGGAGGAGTCGACGAAGGGGTCCTATCGGCGCGCGTACGCGAGCTCGGCACCTGGGCCGCGCGACTCCACCGACGCGGCGTGCGCCAGGCCCGGAGACGCTGGCGGCACCTGCCGCCGCGTCCGTGGCTCGTCGAGCAGGTACAGACTCTGTGCGACCGGGCAAGTGGTCGAATGGCGCTCGACATCGAGCTAGAGCGGGTACAGGAGTTGTTCCTACTAGACCACGGGGGCCTGCGTGACGAGCTGGGTGCGAGCTGTGCCGCTTTCGATCGACCCAGCTCCGGCTCGACGGTGGTGCACGGAGAACTTACGCCCGGCTACGTGATCTGCGGGTCGCGTGCGGACGGAGTCCGAGTGATCGGCTTCCATCGGGCTTCGATCGGACCCCCCGAGTACGACATCGGCTGTTTCCTCGGGGAGCTCGCGGAGCTGGGGCGCGCCGAGGGTCCCGGCTACCGCTTGGCACCGGCGCTTGGACGCGTCTTGATCGACGCCTACTGCGAGGCGAGCGGTTTTGCGGCCGCGGACCTGCTGGCGGCCGCCGCTCCTTTTGCGGCGCTCAAGGTGGTGGCGCATCTTGTGCGTTACGTGCGGGCGTTCGGCTTCGATCGTTCGCTGGTGAGCGCGCAGCTGCGGCTAGCCGAGGACCTGATCACGGAGGGGAGTGCACGTTGGGTCTGACGATGTCCCGAAACTCCGCCGTCGCCGCACCCCGCCGATCACGCCCCGAGCGGCGTCGACGCATCCCGGCGCGCAAGCCAGCGGTCGACGAACTCGCGAACGTTCCTCGCAAGCTCCCTATCCGCCGGCTCGTAGTGGCCTGTAGCGGCGGTATCGGAGCGGCTTTGCTGCCGGCGTGGGGAGCGTGGTTGCGGGCCACCTACGGGCTTGAGTTGCGCTTCGCCTTGACGCGCGCTGCCGCCGAGCTGGTGTCCCCACGTGCGCTTTCAGCGATCGCGGGGGCGCCGACGATCGTCGACGGCCGCGACCGAGGCGCGATCCCCGCGCACCTACGCCTGGCGCGTTTCGGTGAAGCCCTGGTGATTGCGCCGGCAACCGCGAACCTGGTCGCAAAGCTGGCGTGCGGTATCGCCGACGATCTCGTGTCCACGCTTGCGCTCTGCTTCGCCGGTCCGACGGTCGTCGTGCCGGGACTACCCCCCGGCGCGATCGGCAAACCGTCCGTGCAGCGGAACCTGGCGCGCCTGCGTCGCGACGGTTTCCATGTGGCGCCGCTTGCAGTCGGCCCCTCCGCTGCCAGCGGCGAAGGCGGTCTCGGTGCGATGCTCGATCTGCCGGCCTTCGTGCGGTTTCTCGCCTCCGCGTGTGGGGACGCGAGCGACCGAGTGGGTGAGCCGCGATGAGCGAGACGTTGCCCGCCTGGCGTGCACACCCCGGTGAGCACCGTGCGTCCGCGGATAGAGGACGTGCCGGAGCAAGCGCGACACCAGCAGCACGCTTGCTCCGGCTCGTGCTCTCCCTCGCCAGCGACCCGCGCGTGGTCAGGATCCGGCGCTTCGCCTTCGTGATCTGGGCGCCTCTCGCCGCGCTCGCCGTGGTGACGCGTGGCGCCCAGGGCGCGCTGCTGGTGGTTGCCGCCCAGGCCGCCTGGGTGACCGCGCTGCTCTTCCTCGCTTGGCGGGCGTCTGCCCCCGAGCTGCGCGGACTGCTGCTCGATATTGCCCTGCCGGAGCCCTTGCGGCGCGCCGCGCGCCTCGAAATCTGCGTCCTCGGCGCACCGCTCCTGTTGGCTTACGAGCGCCTGCGGGGTCGACGCGGCGGGGTCGACGGCGCGACGGAGTTCCCCGTGGGCGGGGGTTTCGAACTTGTGGTCGCGGGTGCCCTGGTGCCGGCGGTCGTAGCCGAGACGCTCGCGCTCCACCTGGCGTTGGGCGGCGGGCTAGCCGTCGTCGCCTGGGCAGGGACGGCCGCCGGTGCTTACGCACTGCTTTGGCTTGCGGGCGTAGCCGCCTCAATTCAACGCCACCCGCATCGCCTGTACGACGACCAGCTCCTGTTGCGCGTCGGCTGTCTCTACCGGCTGCGGATCCCGCTGGCGGCGATCGGCGCGGTGCGGGTCGATCGCCGCACGCGCATCCTCGCCCCCTATTTGCGGCTCGTCGGCGACGGCTGCGCAGAGCTGGCGGTCGGCGGCCGCACCGATCTCGTCCTCGAGCTGGCCGCGCCGGTTGCCCTCGAGCGCCCCTTCGGACGTCCGGTCGCGGTGCGCCGCGTTGCGGTTGCCGTAAGCGATCCCGAGCGAATGCGGGCAGCGGTAGCGGAGGCGGTGGAGCGCCGGCGGGGGAGGCCGGATGCCACAGCGCACTTCGGCGAGCGAGCGCCAAACGAGCAAGGAGCAAGCGAGCGATGCATGCCGGTCCGACATACGTAGCTGCCAGCGAGCGCCTGTTGCTGCGCCCGCTGGCGCGCGCCGATCTGCCGGAGATCGAGCGTTGGTTCGAGGACGCCCGAATCCGGCGCTTCTACCTCCTCACCGAGCAGGGAGTTGACGCCTCGACCCTCGAACGGGCGATCGAGTGGTCGTCGAGCGACCCCGATGTCGCAGCCTGGGCGATCGAGGAGCGCGACGGCTCACTCGCCGGCCTTGGGAACTGGCGGGCCGATCCGCTGTTTCGAGACATCTACGAGATCGAGGTCACGCTCGGGCCGCACATGCCCGCCGGGCGCGGCTACGGGACCGAAGCACACGCGCTGGTCCTGGACCACCTGATGCGCAGCCGCCCAGCTGCCAAGGTGGTGGGAAGAGCACTTGCCGACAACTTCGCGGTGATCGCACTGGCACGGCGCCTTGGTTTCGTCGAAGAAGGCCGACTGCGACGCCACGTGCGGATCGGCGAGGAGCGCATCGACCTGGTGGTGATGGGGATCCTGCGTGAGGAGTGGGAGCGCCGGCGCGCATTCGATGCGCCAAGGGCCGTCGCTGTGTCTGCGGCCGCCGCGGTGTCCGACGCTCATCGTCCGAGGGGCGGCGAGAACGGTCGTCGCGCTGTCAGGATGGTGAGCGATGCAGTCGCGTCCGAGCCCACCGCGAGGACGGGATGTCCGTCGCGCGACACGGGAGGCGGTCGCTAGCGCCGCCCGGGCACCGGCCCTCCGTCAAGCCGGTAGACCGCAAGATCCGATCACCGGCGCGTTGGTGCGCCGGGAAGTCCTGCCGCTGCTCGTCCTGCACTTCATCGCCGAGCAGCCCTCCTACGGGAATCAGTTGATGGAGCGGATCGCGAAGCTGACGGAGGGCGTTCTATCCGTCAACCCCAACACGATGTACCCGCTGCTCCGCCAGCTCGAGTCGCAGGGCCTGATCGAGGGCAAGTGGGAGCACCCCGTGCGCCGCACTCGGCGCTACTACTCGCTGACCGATGCCGGGCGCGCCGAGCTCGAGCGTCTGCGGCGCGAGGTGCGGCCGTTCCTGCGTGCCGTGCGCGACAGCGTGGAGCGCATCTGCAGCGAGCTCTACGCGCCCCCCTCCCGCTAAATCGCAAGGCCACGTCGCTGATGGCGTGATCGGCCGCGCTGCCGTCTAGCTGCACATTCTCGATTCATTCGATCGAGTATCTGCTACGATCGCCCGCCTCAAAAGGTGTAAAACCTGACCAGGAAAGGGGGTAATAGGTGACTGAGGATTCGCGACCGCTCCCGACGCGCAGGGCGGTGCGTAGCGCGCGCGCGTTGAGCGCGACGTTGGCTGCTGTCTTGCTCGCAACGCTTGCCGCCGCCTGCGGCGGTTCCGCAACCACGGGCGGTTCTCGGAGCGTGTCGCTCGTTGGCTTCTCGACCCCCCAAGTTGTCTACGACGAAGTGATCCCCGCCTTCCAGAGGACCAAGGGCGGCAAGGACGTGCGCGTCTCGACCTCCTTCGGGCCCTCGGGCGAGCAGAGCCGGGCGGTCGCGGGCGGCCTCAAGGCCGACATCGTGAACTTCTCGATCGAGCCCGACGTGACACGGCTCGTCGATGCGGGGATCGTGCCGAAGGACTGGAAGCGACGGGCGCGCGGCGGGTTCGTGGCGCACTCGGTGGTTGCACTGATCGTGAGACCGGGTAATCCGCGACGCATCCGCGGCTGGGACGATCTGCTGCGCCCCGGGATTCAGGTGGTCACGCCGAACACGCAGACCTCCGGCGCGGCCAAGTGGAACCTGATCGCCGCCTACGCGGCACGCGGCCCGCGCTTCGTCGAGCGGCTTTTGCGCGAGCACGTGAAGGTGCAACCGAAGTCCGGTCGCGAGGCGCTCCAGACCTTCACCTCGGGGGTCGGGGATGTCCTCGTCTCGTACGAGTCGGAAGCGATCACCGCCCGCCGCAAGGGCCAACGCCTCGACTTGGTGATCCCCGACGAGACGCTTCGCATCGACCTACCGATCGCCCTGACCAAGAGCGGCGAGCGCTCGACGGCTGCGCGCGCTTTCCTCGACTACCTGTTCACGGCCGCCGCCCAGCGCGTCTGGGCGGAGTGGGGTTACCGTCCCCAGGACCCGGAGGTTGCGCGGGAGTTCGCGGAGCGCTTCCCCGCGCCGCGGCGGCTGCACACGATCAGCGAGTTGGGTGGTTGGCGGCGCGTCGACGCGCAGCTCTTCGATCCCGAGAAGGGCCTGGTGTCGAGGATCGAAGCGCGGCGGTGAGCGTACGAGCCGAAAACCGCGAGGACCGGCGCGACCAGGCGCGCGCCGAAGCGGCCCGGCCGCACCATCGGCGAGCGCGGTCCTCGCACCCTTTGGTAGTGCGGTTCTGGTGGTCTCGGTTAGCGCGGTGCTGGCACCACCGGCGAGCGCGGTCCTCGCGCTACCGGCGCCCGCGCCGCATCGCTGCTACTGCGGGCGGGGGACCGCTGGCGCTCGGCGTCTCCGTGACCTGGCTGTCGGCGGTCGTCTTGCTGCCGCTTGCCGCGCTCGCCGGGATCGGCGCGCGCGGTGGGGTCGAGGCCTTCGTGGCTTCTGTCACGGCGCCCCAGGCGCGCGCGGCGCTGCTTCTGTCGATCGCGGTGTCGGCGGCAACGGCGGCCGTCAACGCCGTCTTCGGAACGGCACTCGCCTGGGTGCTCGTGCGCCAGCGCTTCCGCGGTCGGGGGATCGTCGACGCGCTCGTCGATCTGCCCTTCGCGCTGCCGACGATCGTCGCCGGGCTAACGCTACTCGCGGTCTATGGGCCGGGCTCCCCGCTCGGCGTGAACATCGCCTTCACGCGCTTCGCCATCGTCGCCGCGCTGGCGCTCGTGACGTTGCCGTTCGTGGTGCGGTCGGTGCAACCGGTGTTGGCCTCGCTAGGCGGCGAGATCGAGGAAGCGGCGCTGACGCTCGGTGCCTCGCCGGCGCAACTGGCGCGGCGCGTCTTCCTGCCGCTCTTGGCACCGGCGATCGTGAGTGGTTCGGCGCTTGCTTTCGCCCGCGCAGTCGGCGAGTTCGGCTCGGTGGTGATCGTTTCCGGGAATGTGCCGTTCAAGACCGAGCTAGCGCCCGTCTACATCCTCAAACGGGTGGAGTCGGGAGACCTGCCAGGAGCCGCCGGCGTGGCCTGCGTTCTGCTCGGGTTGTCGCTAGCGGTGATCGCGATGCTCCGATTCGTCGAGCGGCGGCGCGGGGTGGTGGCGGCGTGAGCGCCGAGCTTGTGGCAACAGGGCCGCGCAGGGCGGCAGGGCGCGCTCGCCGGCAGTGGGGGGCGCTCGCCTTGCGCACCCTCGCCCTTGCGTACCTGGGCGTGCTGCTGGTGGTGCCGCTCGCTTTCGTCGTTTATCGCGCGCTCGAGCCCGGGGTCGCTCAGTTCGTGCGTGCCCTGACCGCTCTTGAGGCGCTCTCGGCGCTGCGTTTGACGGTTCTTGCAGCGCTCGTCGCGACGGTCGTGTGCGCGGTTTTCGGGACGGCGGTCGCGCTCGTCGTGGCGCGCTCGCGACTGCCGGGCACCCGTTTCGTCGACAGCTTGCTCGACGTGCCTTTGGCGGTCTCGCCGGTGGTGGTCGGGCTCGCCCTGCTCGCCCTGTTCGGTCGCGGGGGGTGGTTGGAGCACTTCCCGGTGAAGGTCGCGTTCACGCCGCTCGGCGTCGTCGTAGCTACGACCTTCATCTGCGTGCCCTACGTGGCCCGCGAGCTGATTCCGGTCTTGCGCGCGCTCGGGAGCGAGCGCGAACAAGCGGCCCTCACGCTCGGGGCAGGACCTTTGCAGGCGTTCCGGCTGGTCACGCTGCCGGCTTTGCGTCTCGCCCTGGTGCACGGTGCGGTGCTCTCGCTGGCGCGTGCCCTCGGCGAGTTCGGGGCCGTCAGCGTGATCAGCGGCAACCTGGTCGGACAGACGCAGACGCTGACCCTGCTGATCCAGCAGCGCTACGAGAACTTCGATCTGGCCGGGGCCTACGCGGCGGCTCTGATGTTGGCCGCTGCGGCCTGCGCAGCGCTCGTCTTGCTGCTCAAAACGACGGGAGCGTCGTCCTCGGCGCGTGCCCGCGACGGCGAGGAGGTGATCGGTTGATCGAATTACGCAACGTCAGCGTCGCGTTCGGTCCGGTGCGGGCGCTCTCCGACGTCGACCTGCTGGTCGCCGAGGGCGAGCTGGTGGCGCTGCTCGGCCCCTCCGGCTCGGGCAAGTCGACGCTGCTGCGCGTGGTGGCGGGGCTCGAGCCGCCGGTCGCGGGCACGGTCGTGATCGACGGGCGCGACGTCACCTACGAACCGCCACAGCGGCGCGGCATCGGCTTCGTCTTCCAGCACTACGCGCCGTTTCCCCACATGACCGTGCGCGAGAACGTTGCTTTCGGTCTACGCGTGCGCCGCGCCCGGCGCGAGCTGATTCGCCGCCGCGTCGACGAGCTGCTGGCGATGGTCGGACTGGAGAAGTTCGCCGAGCGACGCCCGCACCAACTCTCCGGAGGCCAGCGTCAGCGCATGGCCCTCGCGCGGGCGCTGGCGATCGAACCGCGAGTGCTTTTGCTCGACGAGCCGTTCGCTGCACTCGACGCTCACGTCCGGCGCGAGCTGCGCGCGTGGTTGCGCCGGCTACACGACGAGCTCGGCGCGACCACCCTGATGGTGACCCACGACCGCGCCGAGGCCATGGAACTGGCCGACCGCATCGCGGTCCTCAACGACGGCCGACTCGAACAGGTCGGTCCTCCCGGTGAGCTGTACGACAACCCGCAAACCCCGTTCGTCCGCGACTTCATCGGCGACACGACGAAGATCGGCGGGGTGATCGTGCGGCCCGACGAGCTCGAGCTCTCGCACACGCCGATCGACGAAGCTGCGGAGGCGATGATCACGCGGATCGTCGACCTCGGCCCCGAGATTCGCGTGGAGCTGACGCTCGCCGACGGTGCGCCTGCCGAGGCCCGCTTTGCGCGCCGGCGGTTCCGCGAGCTCGATGTGCGCAGCGGCGACGTCGTGTGGGTGCGTGTCGCTGGCGACGCTCTAGTCGATCAGCGTCCGGCCGGGCGCACGCGCGTCTCCCTGGCGTCGGGATCGGCAGCCAGCTGACGCACGCGGCGGGGCAGGCGCCCAGCCGCGACGTCGGCGAGCGTTACCGCTTCACATACCGAGCGAACGCTCGCGCGCACCGCGATCCAAACGTCTTGGAGCGGCGCTGCCGAGCCGGCGTACGTTATGCGCTCCGGCGGCTCCCCACGTACGGAGGCGAGCGGCCCCTCGACCGCACGCACGACGTCGGCGATCGTGATCTCGTGTGGCGGCAACGCGAGCTTGTAGCCGCCTTCGGCGCCGCGTCGCGTTTGCACGAGGCCGGCTGCCCGTAGCTCGCCCAGGATGTTCTCGAGGAAGCTCAAGGGAAGTCCCTGCGCCGTGGCCAGCGTCTCGGCCTTGGTAAAGGCGTTTTCGCGCGCACGGGCGGCCAGCTCGACCGCTGCGCGGACTGCGTAGTCAGCCTTCGTGGAGATGCGCACGGCGCCATTCTGCCGACGTTCGGTAACTTGCGCCGCCGATCGCGCGCCGGGGCGTCGGCGGCCGGCCCGGAGCGCGGTGTCGTCGGACGCGCACGGAGAGGAGCGATGTTCGTCTTCAAGGCTGCGGTGGTTGGAGCAGGGACGATGGGCGGCGAGATCGCCCAGGTGATCGCATCCGCCGGCATTCCCGTTGTCCTCAAGGACATCGAGGAACGCTTCGTCGAGCAGGGACTGGCGAAGGCGCGGGAGGTCACCGAGGCGCAGCTGCAAGGGCTCGTCGCGAAAGGCAAGCTGAGTGACGAGGAGGCGCAACGGCAACGCGACGAGACGCTCTCGCTGATCACCGGTACGACCGATTACGGCGCCTTCGGCACGGTCGACTTCGTGATCGAGGCGGTCCCGGAGCGGATCGAGCTGAAGCGGCGCGTTTTTGCGGAGCTGGATGAGTCGACCCCTGGCCACGCGATCCTGGCATCGAACACCTCGTCGCTATCGATCACCGAGATGGGCGAGGCTACGAGCCGTCCCGACAAGGTCTGCGGATTCCACTTCTTCTACCCCGCCTCGGTGATGCGGCTGATCGAGGTCGTGGCAAGCGAGGACAGCTCCCCGGAAACGCTTCAGGCAGCCGTCAACTTCGCGCTTCAGATCCGCAAGACGCCAATCCGGTGCGAGGAGGTCCCGGGGTTCGTCGTCAATCGCATCCTGATGTCCTCGGTCTCGGAGATCTGGCGCGCGACCGAGGAGCAGGGTCTCACGATCGAGGAAGTCGACCGCGCCGTTCGCGAGTCCGGTGCCGCGCCGATGGGGCCCTACTACCTGACCGATCTGCTGGGTCTCGACACGGTGCTGCACGTGGCCGAGCACCTGCAGGAGCAGTACGGTCCGGAGCGCTTCCACGTGCTCGGGCGTTTACGCGAGTTGGTCGCGGCCGGGAACCTCGGGCAGAAGACGGGAAAGGGGTTCTATGAGCACCAGCGCCAGTAGCGCCGCGGCCACGCTCGTCGAGCGTTTCTCCCTGAAAGCACTGGTCGAGTCGTGCCTGGTGCTAGAGGAAGGGGTCGCAGGTGCCCGCGACATCGAGATCGGGATGATGCTCGGCGCGGGGATCCTCCCTGGCCCTTTCCAGCGCGCTGACGAACGCGGTCTCGACGAGGTCCTGGAGGCGCTCGAGCGAGCCCGCGGAGAGTGGGGAGACGCGTTCGCGCCACCGGCGATCCTGCGCCGCCTCGTGGCCCAGGGAAGGCTGGGCAAGAAGAGCGGGCAAGGTTTCTTTCCCTACCCGCGACCCGACGAAGGGCCGCAGCGCGAGACCGTGCTGCTGGAGACGCGCGGTGATATCGGCATCGCCTGGCTCAACCGGCCACCGGCCAATCCGCTCTCCCCGCAGGCGCTGCGCGAGCTTGCCGACCTGTGGGCGGAGGTCGACGGGCGCTTGCGGGCGCTGGTGATCGCGTCGTCGAACGTCTTCACCTTCTGTGCCGGGGCCGACATCAAGGAGTTCACGCGCATCGATCCGGAACGCGAGGGTCGGGAGCTGATCGAGACCGCGCACCACCTGATGCGCTCGATGGAGCGCTCGAGCACGGTCACGATCGCCGCGGTCAACGCGCTGGCCCTGGGTGGCGGCTGCGAACTCGCGATGGCCTGCGACGTACGGATCGCGGCCGAGTCGGCGAGTTTCGGTCAGCCCGAGATCAATCTCGGGATCATCCCCGGCTTCGGCGGCACGCAGCGCCTGCCGCGCCTTGTCGGCGAGGCGAAAGCGCTCGAGATGAACCTCGTGGGCGATCCGATCGACGCGTGGGAGGCACACCGCATCGGACTGGTGAACGAGGTCGTTCCCGACCACGAGCTGTTCGACACGGCGCTCGCCTGGGCGCGCAAACTGGCGGGTCAGGCACCCCTCGCGGTCGGGGAGATCAAGCGCGTTTCGGCGCAGCCGGACCTCGACGAAGGACTCCGTGTCGAAGCCGAAGGGTTTGCGCGAGTATTCGCCTGCGAGGATGCACGGGAGGGAATCGCAGCCTTCCTCGAGCGACGCCGGGCGAAGTTCCGCGGGCGCTGACGGCCGAGCCGCGCGGCTCGCGGCACTTCTGCGTGAAGCGCGCTGCGCGGTTGCGCTGACCGGCGCCGGCATCTCAGTGCCCTCCGGGATCCCCGACTTCCGCTCGCCAGGACGCGGCCTTTGGGAACGTGTCGATCCGATGAAGGTCGCTCACATCGACGCCTTCCGCCGCGATCCCGCCACCTTCTGGCGTTTCTACTCCGAGCGCTTCTTGAGCCTCGCGGGGGTCGCGCCGAACCCAGCTCACTACGCGCTCGCCGAGCTCGAGCGTCGGGGTTTGGTGTCGGCGGTGATAACTCAGAACATCGACCGACTGCACCGCCGCGCCGGCTCCCAGCGGGTGATCGAGGTACACGGTTCGATCGACCGCTGCGTCTGTTTGGTGTGCGGCAAAGAACGCCACTTCGAAGAGGTCCTCGCCGCCCTTCAGGAAGGGGTAGAGGTGCCAACTTGTGAGCGCTGCGACTCGCCGCTGAAGCCCGACGTCGTGCTGTTCGGCGAGCTGCTTCCGGAGCGTGCCCTACGCGAAGCGGAGGATCTTGCCCGCAGCGCCGACTTGATGCTCTGCATTGGGTCGTCGCTCGAGGTTTGGCCGGTAGCGGGTTTGCCGCGTCTGACCCTCCTCGGCGGCGGCCGCTTGGCGCTCGTCACGCAGGGCCCCACCCCTTACGACGCCGAGGCCGAGTTGAAGCTCGACGGCGACGTGGTCGACGAACTCCAGGGGGTGCTCGCAGCGCTGTAGCCGTAGGTATCGCCCGGCGGGCGAGCGTGTAGGTATCGCCCGAAAGGCGCGCGCTCGCTCCGACGAGGCACGCGCTGTGGCTTTGGCGCTGAACGCCGCGCGACTCCTCACCTCGTGTTCGCGGGACCGGGCCGGAGCGCCCCGATCAGCTGGTCGACCGCTTGGGCGAGACGCTCCGCGGCTTCTGCGGCACGATCTTCGTTGGCAGCAGGCACGCTGGCGAGTTGGTTCCGGATCGAGCGCGCCAAGCTGGCGAGCTGGGCGCTGTCGGCCACCGCGTCGGCGGCCCCCTCGGCGACGCCCTCGGCGGTCCCGTGGGCGACCCCCTC
Source organism: Thermoleophilum album (assembly GCF_900108055.1). Lineage (GTDB taxonomy): Bacteria > Actinomycetota > Thermoleophilia > Solirubrobacterales > Thermoleophilaceae > Thermoleophilum > Thermoleophilum album. The sequence continues at coordinate 1,059,255 of NZ_FNWJ01000001.1, forward strand.
GGCGAACCCCTCGGCCGCGCCCTCGCGCGCCGCTTCCTCGGCAGCCGCCTCGAGCATCCACGTCGCTTCGATCAGGCGCGCGCTGGCTAACTGGACGCGCGCTGTGAGCGCCAACTCGAGCGCCGGCGAGCGGCGCCGGCGGGCCGCCAGCAGATCGGCGAGGAGCGAGTCGGAGGAATCGAGAGCGGAGCCCGCCTCGCCCGTCCGGACCAGCTCGCGGGCCCGCGTCCACGCTCCGACCGCGACCTGCTCGCCGCGCCCGAAGCCGACCCGCACGCTGAGAATGCCCGGCCGCAGGAGGTCCGGTGGCCAGCTATCGGCGTGCGCTTGCCGGGCCCGGGCGAAGAGCTCGTTGGTCTCTCGCAGCGCCCACCCGAGCGCTCCCTCTGGCGATCGCAGGACCTCGCCGAGCCAACGCTCGGCTTGGCCACGATCGGGAAGTGGCTGGGGCGGGATGACGGTGAGCGTCAGCGGCTTTGGAGTGGCGACGGCCCGCGGCCGGCGCGTGCGACGGAGAAGTCGTCGGCGGCGCAGGCGCCGCGGCGGCCCGCCGACCACGACGATGGCACGGTGACTTCCTTCCTCGAACCGCACCAGGTAGCGACCGGCGGGCAGCGGTGGCGGAGGAGGGACGACGAGTTGCACGAAAGGGAACAGAGCGTCGCCCGTCAGCTCTGTCCTCGCGTTATCCAGCAGCGATCGGCTCAAACCTTTTGCCGGCGCGACGCCTTTGCCCAGAACGCCGGCTGGCGAGCCGGCAGTGAGGTGTCGGTCAGTCGCCCTGGTGGGCGTCGCTCGCGCGGTGGTCGTCGTGCCGCTTCGTCGGGATCGCGTAGGGCGACGGCCGAACCGGTACCCGCGGATTGCGGATCCGCTTGAGCTGCTCGATTAGGTCGCTCCACTGTCCAGGCTTGAGAATCGCGGTGGCCTCGGCTCCGAGCTTGCCGTTCTCGCCGAATAGCGGTCGGAAGCCCACGTGTATGTGGTCGTAGTGGTCGGGCAGCGCGAACGACGGGCCGCCCAGGTTGAGCAGCGAGATGATCTCGTCGGGCCGCATCGTTCCCTGCAGCTTCAGTAACAGTCGGATCGCTTGCTCGGTGATGCCTCCCGGCTCCTGGTGGCCAGTGATCGGGATGCCGTTGAGGGCGGCAATGTCGACCGCCGTGCCGTACGAGTGGTAGGAGACGTTGCCGGAAGCTGTGTAGAAAGAGTGGCCGCACTTGAGGCTCGTGACGGTCGGTCGCAGGCCGCTCTCGGCGAGGTACTCCAACACCGCTAGCACGCGTCGGTCGATCTGGCCAGAGCGAATGTCCTGGCGGCCGCACGGGTAGATGTCAATTCGCGGATCGCTCAGCACACGCCGTTCGAGGAGCGGCTTGGGAAGCAGCAGGACTTGCCCGATCGACATGCCGTCGCCGTCGTCGCCGTAGAGCACGTTGCGCCCGGATGCGCGGTAGATGGCGGTCGCTTCGAGCAGCTTCCAACCATCGAGGATCGGCTTCGGATCGATCAGCGGCGCGCCGCGGCCGGCCGGGCGAATCGCGAAGTAGACGTGTGCCGCCAGCCCCGGCACGGTGCGACCGATGCGCCCGAGGATCGTCCCACCGATCACGCGTGCTCCCTTGCGGAGGCGACGGAGACGCACATCCTTGGCGTCCAAGCCGAACGGTCGCGAGAAGTAGGCGCGGAAGGTCTCGAAACGACCGTCCTTGCGCGCTTTCATCTCGGCAATCTGCTCGAGACCGCCGTTGTCACGCGCCATTGGGTGGTCCGGGTGCGCGAACAGCCGTTGCTTGAGCGGCAGCGACGGCTGCGCGGGTGCCGCGTCGGCCGGCCGCGACGCCTTCGGGTCGGGGTCGTCGCGGTGCGTTCCTGGCTGACTGCCAGCCGAGGCAGGACCGCGCGGACGCGGATCCCGGCGGTTGCGCGCCGACAGCGCCTTGGCGATCCGCGGACTCGCCTCCGGATCGGCCTTCGGCACCGGGTAGTAGCGCGCGATCGAGCCGAGATGCGCGTACAGGTAACGGTTGCCGTAAACGTCTTGCAGCACGATGTAACGGCCGAACCGGCGGTTCTCGCCGATCTTCTTGATGACGCCGTCGTTGACGGCCACCACCGGCGCCCCGACGCGCGCGAAGATGCGGATACCCCGGCGGTCGTCGCGGGATTCGACCAAGCGCGCGGCGTTCTGGCCGGGCCGCAGGCGCGTAATCAGCTGGCGCTCGGCGACGTCGTCGGCGTACCGTGCGCGTGCGTAGACCGGGAAGTGGCCTTCCGTCAAGCCGGTCAGCGAACCGATCAGATCGGCCGGGACGCCGGCGATCAAACGCGCGCGCAGGAGCACCGAGTCGACGTACCAGTCGGCGTGGTTGTAGGCGTAGATCGCCCGGCGCACGTCCTGGTCGTAACCGGCGGCCTTCAGGTAGCGCGCCGCCGCGAAGATCGCGTCGACCGGGTTGTACGGGTCTTTGCGCCCGTCCTTGTTGGCGTCGACGCCGTAGATCTTCCAAGTCGAAGGCAGGAACTGCATCCAGCCGACCGCGCCGGCTGAGGAGACCGCGAGGTTTCGCCCGTAGTCGGTCTCGATCTCGTTGATCGCGGCGAGGATCTCCCAACGCACGCCGTACTGGATGCCAGCCGCCTGATAGATCGGCAGCAGGAAGGGCGGCACGCGGAAGCGGCTGATGATGAAGTTCGGGACGCTCTTGGCGTCGGGCGGTGTAGGGAGCACCTCGGTGTAAGTCGGGTTCGAGCGCGTCGGCGTGCCGTCGGGGTTGCGCAGGCGGGTGGCCGGTCGCGGTCGCGGGCGTGCGCGCTTGGGCCGGTCCGCGTTGGCCTCGCCGCGATCCTTCGGCCGCGCCCGTTCGCGGCGCTCGCGCCCCACCCGCGGCTGATCGACCTGAGGCTCGACTTGAGGTTCGGTGGTGGTGGGCGTGGTCGGCGTAGTGGAGGTGGTGCCGGTGTCCGGCTGCGGCGTGGTCGTGGTGTCGGTGGTCGGCGGTGATTGCTCGGGGTTGGTCGGCGTGGTCGGTGTAGTGGGCACCGTCGGGGCAGTCGGCGTCGTCGAAGTGCTGCCGCCTAGACCGAGTGTGTCGACCGTCTGCTGGACGGTCGAGCCGGCCTGGTCGAGTGTTACGCGCACCAGCTGGCCGTTTGCCAGCCGCACGAGGGCGGTGTCGCGCTCTGCCGATGCCGGCCGGCTGAAGGCGGCGGTGGCCGCGGCGATCGCGACCAGGGTCATGACGAGAGCGAGCGCCAGGCGCCGCAAGATCCCCTGGTTGTCTTGCTGCATTCCTCCCTTACCTCGGCTCACACGCCCTCGTCGAGGCGCGCGGACGCTAGCAGAGCTGAGCTCCGTGTCGGCAACGCTAGGTGATCGAGTCTCGCTTCGCAACGGGTAACCGCGTAGGGGAGCGCTCGGCGCGGCTTCACGGCACGACTGAGACCTTCTATCGGCAGCCTTACGCGCACCTGTAGCCGCGGCGTGAATCGTGCTCGGCTGGCGGCCCGCGATAGAGGGAGGAGGAAGTGAGAGCAGCCACCGCTCTTCGGAGGGGAGCGACCCTCTTCGGGATCACCTCTCTCCGGGGGCGCGTCCTTCCGGGATATACGGCGCCCGACTGGGGAAAATCTCAACCTCAACCTCAGCTTGAGATATCCCGTCGCGTGGGCGACCGCGCACGCCGCTCGCACCGACCGCGGGTGTGCCGTTACGCTCCCCCCATGGCACCACAGGGACAACGACAGGGGATGCTGGAGCGATTGTCGCGTCAGGGCGAGGAAGCGCTGGGGAAGGTGGTCGAGGAGATTCTCGCCAACCCTGTTCTCAGCGCAGCCGTCTCGCGCGCACTGGAGGCGCGAGAGAAAGCCGCCCAGGCGCAAGAGGTGGCGATGGGCGCCCTCAATCTGCCTTCTGCGGCCGACATCGAGCGCCTGACACGGCGCGTTCGAGCTGTCTCGCAAAGGCTCGAAGGGATCGAAGATCTGCTCGACCGAATCGACGAGCGTCTGGCCTCCATCGAGCAACGTCTCGCCGAGTCGGCGGGCAGCCAGCGCGCCCAGCGCGCGTCGCAAAGCAAGGGGGGCGCCAGGAGCCGACGGGCGTCGACCTCGCGCCCTGCTACCGGCACCGGTGGCGCGGGCGGCGAGAGCGCAAGGAGCAGCTGAGCTAACGAGCGGCCTACCTAGAGGCTCCCAGCGGCGCTCGATCAGGCCGCAAGCGCCGCGAGTGCGGCCTGCCCGGCGGCCTCGAGGGCGCGCTCGCGTTCGCTCGCGCTTAGCAGCTCGGCTGCGCCGTCGGCCGGCACTGCCTCGACGAACAGCAAGGCGGCAGCGGGCACCCGCGTCCAACTCGCGACCGCCAGGAGCGCGGCGGCACCAAGATCAACGACCCTCGCCCCGCGTTCCAGCCAGGCTCCTCGGTTCGCCAGGGTTGGTTCGAAGGGAAGCGGGCTGGTTGCGCACGGCACCGGTTTTGCTCCGGCGCGGGCGAGCTGCTCGAGCAAACGCGCGTCGGGCCGCGGCTCGCAGCCGTCGAGGATCGTCGAGCTCACCGGATCTGGTGTGACAAGCCGCGCCACCGTCATTAGCTCGCCGGGCACCGCGTGTGTCAGGCCCGCGCATCCCCAGATTCCCACCAGGCGCTGCGCACCGAGTGCCACTAGCTCGCAGCAAACGGTGGCCACGCTCGCCGAACCGATACCCACCGACTGGACGGTCAGCGGTCGGCCTGCGGCGGTCGTACCCACGTAGCCCCACAAACCGCGTGCGTGGTTGAACATCCGTGGCCGGCGACACAAAGCCTGCGCCAGCACCAGTGCTGCGCGGGGATCGTCGGTCACGATCACGTCCGCGGCCAGCGCCGTCTGCGGCTCGAGATGCCGCACCCGTGGAAGATCGAGCCTGCTCGCCGCTTGCTCGCCAGCGCTCACGAGCGCCCCACCTTAGCTCCGCCAGGCAACCGCCGGGCGTGGCGGCGGCCGCTCCGCTCGGCGGTGTCGCAGGGCGGCGACCGCGTGTGCGAGACTGCGCCGAGTGGCGCGCAAGGGGAGCGGACGTGAGCTTTCCGACGCCGTGCGGGAGGCCGTCGAGCACGCCCTCCAGCGGACGCTCGGATCGGCCGAACGCACGCGTGGTCGAGCACAAGAAGCGGTTGACGAGCTGGTCGGTGCGCTGGATGAGTTGGTGCGTGGGGCGGAGGAGCGCATCGCGCGCAGCCGCCACACCGTTCGGGGCTTGATCGAGGCGGAGCTGCCCGCGACTCGTGAGGACGCCAAGCGGTTGGCGGCCTCTTTGCGTCGAATCGAACGCCGCCTGGCAGCGATCGAGCGCCGCCTCGACGAGCTCGCGCGGGACGCGAACGCTCGCGGCGGGGGCAGCGTCGAGCAGCCGAGCTGATCATGGGCTTTACGAACTTGCGAGCCGAGACGGAGGCGGGGTGGCCGGACGTCGAGTGCTAATCACCGGCGCCGGTAGCTACGTCGGCAGCTCGCTGGCCGCAAGGCTCGAACGGGAGCCTTGGGTAGACGCGGTCTTCGCGGTCGACACGCGTCCACCCAAGCTCACGCTCGAACGCACCGAGGTGATCGACGCCGACATCCGCAGCCCGGTGTTGGCACGCGTGCTTCCGCAGGTGCGTTGCGACACGGTCGTCCACAACCAGATCGTCCGTCAGCCGGGGCCGAACATGAGCCCGCGCAAGATGCACGAGATCAACGTCATCGGCACTTTGCAACTGCTCACCGCCTGTGAGAAGGCGGAGACCGTGCGGGCGATCGTGATCCGCGGCTCGGCGGGCATCTACGGGGCGGAGCCGGGAGCGCCGCAGTTCTTCAAGGAGGAGGCGAGTCGCCTGTATCCGCCCCGCACGCGCTTCCAGCGCGACGTGGCCGAGATCGAGAACTACTTCGACGCGTTTGCTAGGCGCCGCCCCGCCGTCGTCTGCACGATGCTCCGCTACCAGCCGGCTATCGGGCCCTCAGTCGAGACGCAGTTCACGCGCTATCTCTCACTGCCCGTGGTGCCGACATACCTGGGCTTTGATCCGCGTCTGCAGTTCGTCCACGAGGACGACGCGGTGGCGGCGCTGGTCGCTGCCGTGCGCAAGCCGGTGCGCGGAGCCGTAAACGTGGCAGGCCCGGGAACGATCGGTCTGACGCGCCTGCTGCGGCTCGTTGGCAAGCCCTCGATGCCGTTGCCTGGGCCGCTGTTTGCGGCCGTCACCGACCAGCTCGCGCGACTCGGTTTGGTGACCTTCTCGGAGGACTTCCGCAGGCTGCTGCGCTATGGACGCGCTGTCGACATCACGCGCTTGCGCCGCGATCTCGGCTTCGAACCGCGCTATTCGACAGAGGCGGCGGTCCGCGAGTTCGCCGCTACGCGCGAGGGGATGAGCCTGCTGCCGCCGTTGCGGCGCGTGCTTGAGGCGGTGAGCTGACAGTGGCACAGCGCCGCCGCACCCGACCAGAGACGCAAGGGCGAGCAACCCGTGCGACCGGCGCCGCCGCTGCCGCAGCGTCGGGCAGAGAACGGGCGGACCGGCGAGGTTCGGTGAGCGAAGAGCAGCGCGCGGCGAACGAGGAGCACGGGTCAAGAGAGAACGAGCGGCGAGACGCTCCTGGCGACTTGCTCGCCGCGTTTCGTCGCGCTGTGGGGGGCGTGCTCGACGGTCTCCCGAGCGAACTGCGTGACGTCGTCGCGACGGCGTCGCGCCGTCTGGCTGGCGACTACGAGGAAGACGAGTGGGGTCGAGACCCGGAGTTCGAGCGCGCCCTCGAGCCACTCTTCGACTTTCTTTACGAACGCTGGTGGCGGGTGGAAGCGGTGGCTGTCGAACGGCTGCCAGCAACCGGACCGGTGCTGCTCGTCGCCAACCACGCCGGCTTCCTGCCGTGGGATGCGCTGATGATCAAGACCGCGGTGCGACGGGAACATCCGCAGCCCCGCGAGCTGCGCTTCCTCGAGCTCGACTGGGTCTTCGACACGCCTTGGCTTTCGGCCGTCGTGCGCAAGCTCGGGGGCGTCGCTGCGACTCCCTACAACGCGCTCACGCTGCTTGAGCGCGGCGAGGCGGTGATCGCTTTCCCGGAGGGTGCGCGCGCGGCCCAGCGCCGGTTCGGGCAGCGCTATCGAATTCAGCGGTTCGGTCGTGGCGGCGTGGTGGAGATCGCGTTGCGTACCGGAGCGACGTTGCTGCCCGTCGCCGTCGTGGGTAGCGAGGAGGCGCACCCCCGGCTCGCTGACCTGCCGTGGCTTGGACGCCTCCTGGGTCTGCCGACGCTCCCGGTCACGCCGACCTTCCCGTTGCTCGGACCACTCGGTCTCGTGCCGCTGCCGGCGCGCTGGCGGATCGAGTTCTGCGAGCCGCTGGAGTTGAGTCGCCGGGGTCCCGAGGCGGCCGACGACCGCGCCTACGTCTTCGAGGTGTCGGAACGGCTGCGCGACACCCTGCAACAGCGCGTCTACGCGAACTTGGTTGCCCGCGGACCGGCCTTCTTGTGATGTCAGGCCGGCCGCGCTAGGTATAGGTTGCGTATATGGGTCGCTTTCGATCGGCGCAAGAGTTCCGGGAGGTCGTCGACCGCACCTTCGAAATGATGGGTAGCGACCCGGACATCGGTCCCAAGCTCGCGGCCGCGCGGACCCCCCAGCGCTTCGAGTTTCCGGACCTCGATCTGGTGGTCAACGTCACCTACGCTGATCCGCCCCGCGACGGCCAGTACCTACGGTGGGAGTGGAGCGACGACATCGACTGGGAGCCCGAGGTCGAACTAACGATGAACTCGGACGTCGCCAACCGCTACTTCCAGGGCAAGGAAAACATCGCGATCGCGCTCGCCCGCCGGCGCATCAAGTCGAAGGGCAACGTTCGCAAGACGCTCGCCTTGATCCCGATCACCAAGCCGCTTTTCAAGCGCTACCGGGAGATGATCGAGCGCAACTACCCGCACCTCGTCGAGTAGTTATCGCCCCTTCGCTCCTTCGCGCGCCGCGTCGCTCGTTCGCGCGCTCGCCGCTCTCGCCGAGCAGCTAGTGCGCGTGCCCCGTGCAGGTAGACGCCGCGCCGTAGAGGTAGACGCCGCGCCTCACAGGTAGACGCCGCGCAACAGGTACGCCATCGCCAACGCCTCGGCCGGTATCTCTTCGGACGGCGCCGGACGACGGCCATCTGCGTCGGAGGTCGTCGTTGGCTCCACCGCCTTGCCGGCCGCGACCGGTGAATCCGGGAACATGTTGTAGGCGGTGTGCATGATCCAGTCCACCATCTTCGGGGAGATCGCGTACAGCACCTCCCCGAAGGTGCCGAGTCGCGACGCTTTGCGTTTCGGTTGCTTGATGATCGCGTCGCAGATCATCGCCGCCGCTTCCTCAGGGCTCAGCGTCGGGAACGCCTTGTAAATCGAGGTTGGCTCGATCATCGGCGTGCGCACGAGCGGCATGTAGACGGTTGTGAACTTGACGCCGTCGCCGATCGTCTCGGGCGCCGCGCATCGCGAGAAAGCGTCGAGCGCAGCCTTCGAGGCGACGTAAGCGCTGAACCGCGGCGGGTTGGTCTGCACCCCGATCGAGCTGATGTTGATGATGTGCCCGCTGCGCCGTCGTCGCATCGAGGGGAGCAGCGTCATGATCAGCTTGACCGCCCCGAAGTAGTTGATGCGCATCGTGCGCTCGAAGTCGTGGAAGCGGTCGTACTCGCGTTCGAGCGAACGCCTGATCGATTTGCCGGCGTTGTTGATGAGGATGTCGACGCGTCCTAGCCGCTCGAGCACGCGCCGACCCATCTGCTCGATCTCATCCATGTCGGTGAGATCGCAGGGCTCGACGTGCGCCTTGCCTCCGAGCCGCTCGACCTCACGCGCGACCTCTTCGAGCTTCTCGCGCGTGCGCGCTACCAACACGACCTCGCCACCGGCCTTGCCGAGCTCGAGTGCGGTGGCCCGACCGATGCCGCTGGAGGCACCGGTGATCAGTACTACCTTGCCGCGCAGGGCCGCAGCGAGACCGCGCTCCTTGTACAGATCGGGGTCGAGGTGCCGCTCCCAGTAGTCCCACACGTGGCCGGCGTACGAGGAGAGCGGCGGGCAGGCGATGCCGCTGCCCTCGAGTGCCGCCAACGTCTGGCGGCAATCGAAACGACAGAGGAAGTCACGGTTCTCCCAGGCCGCCGGCGGGATGCCGAAGTCGCGGAGGAAGGTCTCCCGGATTCGCCGCACCGTCGGTACCTGTCGCAAAAACGCCCGCAGCTGGCGCGGCACCGCGTCGGTGATGCGTCGGTCTACCCGCAAGGCGAGCTGGGGCGCGTGGGCCGCGCGCGCGAACTCGTTGATCGCTTGGCCTACCGATAGCGGCCGCGGATCGACGAGGTGGAACGTGTCGCCCGGCAACCGCTCGTCTGGCAGATGCGCGATGTAGTCGAGCGCGGCAGCGACAAAGTCGACCGGGACGATGTTTGTCTGCCCGCCTTCCGGACCCGCCAAGGGGAACCACTGCGGGAATACGTAGCGCAGCCGCTGAATCAACTTGAAGAAGTAGTAGGGCCCGTCAATGCGGTCGGCCTCTCCGGTGCGTGAGTGACCGACGACGATCCCCGGTCGGTACACCAACAAGCGACCGCGGACCTGTTCGCGGGCGACGCGTTCCGACTCGAACTTCGTGCGGTGGTAGGCGTGGGGCAGTGGTTGCCCCTCATCAAACATCGTCTCCAGGAACACACCCTGGTAGCGGCCGGCGACGGCGATTGAGCTCACGTGATGGAACCGGCTCGCCCCCAGCTCGTTCGCAAGCTCCACCGCGTGGCGCGTCCCTTCGACGTTCGCCCGCACCATCGTCTGCTCGTCCGCTTCCATGTCGTAGACGGCCGCCAGGTGGAAGAAGTGGTCGATTGGACCTGGGGGGCCGTCGACACCGGCGCCTGGCTTCGTCAGGTCCCCGACGACAGGCTGCACGCGGCTTTCGTCGGCCCCTAGGCGGGCAAGTACCTCCTTGAGCCGCCCGCGCGACCCCTCGCGAACGAGCACATAAATCGTGCCGTCGCGCTCCAGAAGGTGCTGCAGCAGATGGCGACCGATGAAGCCGGTAGCCCCGGTAACGAAGTAGCTGGCGCTCACAAGCCGACGTCCTCCCTCGAATCAGAAACGATCAGACGATCCCGCGCGGGCGACTCGTGCGGTTGCCCGAGTCTAAACGCGACGATCATTGCGCTCGAGCGGCGATCGGTACCGTCGGGCTGGTGGCTCGCCGAGAAACAGAAGACACCGCCTCGCCGGCGCTCTCGACAGCCGCGGGCAGCGCTCACGACGACGCCCGCCCGCGGCTCTCGACGGCTGCCGTAGCGGCGGCCGTCGGTGTCTCGCCGGGCACGCTCAGGCGCTGGGTGGAGCGCGGCGCGATTCCAGGGATGGCGGTCGAGGACTTGCGAAACGGGTGGACCGACCAGGACCTCGCGCACGCTCGCATCGTCGCGCGCCTGCGAGCGCGCGGACACACGCTCGAGCGGATCGCCGAAGCCGCGCGTGAAGGGCGTCTCGCCTACGGCCCAGTGGAACAGATCCTGCCTGGCGGGGAGGAGCGGATGACGCTCGACCAGGCTGCGGAAGCAACGGGCCTCGAGCCCGACCTGATCGTGCGGATCTGGACGGCACTCGGCCTGCCGCGTGAGCTCGACCGCCTCTCGCGCAGCGACGTCGAGGCTCTGAAGCACGTGGCGGCGGCGCTGGCGGCTGGCCTCCCAGACGAAGCGTTCCTGCAGCTCGCGCGCGTGTACGGTCAAGCGCTCAGTCAGATCGCAGACGCCGAGGTTCGCCTGGTTCATCTCTACTTCCACGTGCCGCTGATGCGCGAGGGCGTATCCAGCGCCGAGATCGCCGAGCGGATGCAGCATCTCGCGCGCGATCTGCTGCCGCTGGCGACGCCGATCATGGAGCACGTCCACGAGCGCCTGCTCCGGCACTTCATCGAGCAGGACGTGGTCGGTCACATGGAGCTTGACGTCGACGACGAAGAGCACCTCAGCGGGCGCGTACGCACCTCCGTGGCCTTCTGCGACCTATCCGGCTACAGCCGACTGACCGAGGAGGAGGGCGAGGAACAAGCGTTCTCGACCGTGGAACGCCTGATCGAGGCGGTTCAAGCGACGCTGCCGGAGGGCGGACGCCTGGTCAAGACGATTGGCGACGAGGTGATGATCGTCTGCCAAGACCCGGGTGCGCTGGTTGATTGGAGCGTCGGCCTGATGAGCTTCTTCCCCGACCGTCCGCGGCCGCGTATCGGCATTCACTACGGAAGTGTCCTCTACCGGGACGGCGACTACTACGGCCGGGCGGTGAACCTCGCGGCGCGCATCGTGGCCCGCGCCAGCGGCGGCGAGGTGCTGGTGAGCGGCGACGTGGTCGACGCTGTGCGTGGCAAGGCGACACGCCACCTACGCTTCGAAAACATCGGCGAGATCAAGATGAAGGGGTTCAGCAGACCGGTCGTACTGTGGCGAGTCGCGGCGGCCGAGCAGTAGCAGGGGCGCGATCTTTGCGCGATCCGCTCGATAGCGCTCGCGCCACAGGGCTGATCGCGCGCGGTCGGCCGCTGCTGGTGATGCTCTCGGGTGGCGGTGATTCGGTTTGCCTCGTGGACGTCGCATTGAGGCTCGGCGCACGGGTATCGGCCCTGCATGTCAACTACGGGCTGCGGCCGAGCGCCGACGACGACGAACGTTTCTGCCGCGAACTGTGCGAGCGGCTCGGTGTGCCCCTGTACGTCGAGCGCGTCGAGTTACCGGCACGTGGCAACCTTCAGGACGCTGCTCGGCGTGTCCGCTACGAGCTCGCTGAGCGCCTCGCGGAGGGCGACTACGCGGCCGCACACACCGCGACCGATCAAGCGGAGACGGTCCTTTACCGGCTCGCGACATCCCCGGGTACACGCGCCTTGCTCGGCATGCCCTCGCGCCGGGGTCGGCTAGTGCGCCCGCTGCTCGGCGTCACGCGGGCCGACGTGCGTGCCTACCTCGAGGCTCGCGGGCTGAGCTGGCGTGAAGACCCCTCGAACGCCGACCCGCGCTTCGCACGTGCGCGCCTGCGATCGCAGGTCCTACCGGTGCTGCGCGAACTCAACCCCCAGGTCGAGCTCGCGATCGCCGAGACCGCGCGCCAGCTCGCGGAGGAGCTGGAGGTGGTCGAAGAGCAGGCCAGGCAGGCCGCGCGCCAGCTGGCTCCTACGGGCGCGCTGATGCTGCGTGATCTGGAGCGGCTTCCCGCGGCGCTCAGTCGCCACCTCCTGCGATCACTTGCCAGCGCAGCGGCCGGGCGGCCCGTGGCGCTGTCGACCGCTGACACTCGGGAGCTTGTCGATCTCGCGAGAAGCGGAGGTACCCGCTACCTCGACGTCGGAGGCGGCGTGCAAGCGGTCAGCGAATACGGCTCCCTGCGGTTTCGCAAGGCCGCCCCGACGGCGAGACCGGAGCCGGTAGAGCTACCGGTGCCGGGCTCGATTCGCTTCGGGCGCTTTCGCGTCGAGGCGCGCCTCGGTGGGAGTGCGGCGGAGCCCGGCCCCGAGGAGGTCGCAGTCGCGCGGGAGCGCTTGGTCGAGCCGTTAAAGGTGCGCGCCTGGCGCGCTGGTGACCGCATGCAGCCGCAGGGGCTGCGCGGCACGAAGACGCTGCAGGACGTTTTCACCGACCGCAAGGTCCCGCGTGAGCTGCGGCACGAGTTGCCGGTCGTCGAGAGTGGCGGGGAGATCGTCTGGGTGGCAGGCGTGGCGCTCGGCGAGCGCTTCGCGGCGCGCCCGGGGGATGCAGCGGTGCTGCTGAGCGCGCGGCTCGTCGGCGCCGAAGCCACCGGAGAAGCTACTTAGGCATCGCCGGCCGACATTCGGCGGCAAACTTCTCGAGCAGCATGGAGTCGCGGGTAGATTGAGCGTGAGCGGTCCGATGCCGACCGGCAGTGCTCACAACGCCGACGCAACAGTCGGCGCGGTGCTCGTCGACGGGCCGGCGCTGAGCCGCCGGGTGAGCGAGCTCGGCCTCGAGATCTCGCGTGATTACGAAGGTCGCGAGCTCTTGCTGGTGGGCGTTTTGAAGGGCGCCGTTTTCTTCATCAGCGACCTCATGCGGGCGCTGCACGTGCCTTGCGAGGTCGACTTCATGGCGGTCGCTTCGTACGGCGACGCCACCTCCAGCTCCGGGGTCGTGCGGATCCTCAAGGATCTGGATCGTCCGATCGAGGGACGAGACGTCCTGCTCGTCGAGGACATCGTCGACTCCGGGCTCACTCTCTCCTATCTGCTGCGAACGCTGCGCGCGCGGGCGCCCGCTTCGCTCGAGGTCTGTGCGCTGTTGACCAAGCCGGGGCGGCGCAAGATCGACCTGCCGATTCGCTACGTCGGCTTCGAGATCCCCGACCGCTTTGTCGTGGGCTACGGACTCGACTACCGCGAGCGGTACCGCAATCTCCCGTACGTGGCGGCGCTCGAGCGCTCCACTCGTGCGCTATAGGCGGCAGGCGGTTAAGCCGAAAACAGTCGGGGAGCGCGCCCCCACCCACGCGACAACCGCATTGGACAGCGCAACACCGCTGCTACGCTCGGGTTTCACCCGATGCCGGACGCCGCCAGCAGGCGGCGGAGCGGCAAAAGGGGGCTAGACGAGACGTGAGACCGAGACTGACGAGATTCTTCCGCAGCGCCCTCTTTCCGATTCTCATCGTCTTCGTCCTGGTGCTGTTCGCGCAGCGGCTGATCACGCCCGCGTCGAACACGCGCCAGCCCCACTACTCGGACTTCCTCACCCAGGTCGAGCAGGGTCGGGTCAAGCAGGTCACCCTCAACACCAAGAACAATCGCCTCGACGTCGAGCTCAAGTCCGGGCAGAAGTACGAGACCGCCTACCCCGACAACACCGAGCAGCAGCTGGTCGACCAGCTGAGGCGCGCCGGTGCCGAGGTCGACGTAAAGGCGAAGACCTCGTCGGGGTGGTTGCCGATCTTGAGCTACGGCCTGCCGATGCTGCTGTTCCTGCTCTTCTGGCTCTTCATCATCAACCAGATGCAGGGGGCCGGGCCGAAGGTGATGTCGTTCGGCAAGTCGCGGGCTAAGCGGCTGTCGGTCGATCAACCGAAGATCACCTTCCGCGACGTCGCCGGTGTCGACGAGGCCGTCGAGGAGCTCCAGGAGATCAAGGAGTTCCTCGAGAACCCCAAGAAATTCCAAGCACTAGGGGCGAGGATTCCCAAGGGCGTGCTTTTGTACGGCCCGCCGGGTACCGGCAAGACGCTGCTCGCCCGGGCCGTGGCGGGGGAAGCCGGCGTTCCCTTCTTCTCGATCTCAGGTTCCGATTTCGTGGAGATGTTCGTTGGCGTCGGTGCTTCGCGCGTGCGCGATCTCTTCGAGCAGGCCAAGCAGAATGCCCCCTGCATCATCTTCATGGACGAGATCGACGCCGTCGGACGGCACCGCGGTGCCGGTCTGGGCGGCGGTCACGACGAGCGCGAGCAGACGCTCAACCAGCTGCTCGTCGAGATGGACGGCTTCGAGATGAAGGACAACATCATCTTGATCGCCGCCACCAACCGCCCGGACATTCTCGATCCGGCGCTCCTGCGTCCCGGTCGTTTCGACCGCCAGATCGTCGTCGACCGTCCGGACCTGAAGGGACGGCGCGAGATCCTGGCCGTCCACACGCGCGGCAAGCCGCTCGCGCCGGGGGTCGACCTCGACAACCTGGCGGCGCAGACGCCTGGCTTCACCGGGGCCGACCTTCAGAACCTCGTGAACGAGGCCGCCCTGCTAGCCGCGCGCGAAGGCAGCCGGAGGATCGAGCACCGTCACCTTGAGGAAGGGATCATGCGGGTGCTCGCCGGCCCGGAGAAGAAGTCGCGCGTGATGTCGGAGAAAGAGCGGCGCATCACCGCGTACCACGAGATGGGTCACGCGCTGGTCGCGCACTACCTCGAGAACACCGATCCCGTGCACAAGATCTCGGTGATCTCGCGCGGCCAGGCGCTCGGCTACACGATCTCCCTGCCGACGGAGGACAAGTTCCTCACCACCAAAGCCGAGCTCGAGGACTCGATGGCGATGACGCTCGGCGGCCGCGCCGCCGAGGAGCTTGTCTTCGGCGAGGTGACGACCGGTGCCGCCAACGACCTCGAGAAGGTCACGCGCACGGCCAAGCAGATGGTGATGCGCTTCGGTATGTCCGAGAAGCTCGGGCCTCGGGTTTTCGGCCACGACCACACGCAACCGTTCCTCGGGCGCGAGCTCGCCACCGAGCCGGACTACTCAGATGAGATCGCGCGTGAGATCGACGATGAGATCCGTCGCATCGTCGAGGAGGCGCATCGGCGCGCCCGCCAAGTGCTCGAGCAGCACCGCGCCGACCTCGATCGCCTGTCGGAGATCCTGATCCGGCGCGAGACGATCGAGCGTGAGCAGTTCCTCAAGTTGCTCGAGGGGGCGAGCGAGGAGGAGGTCTTCGGCAGCGAGGAAGAGACTGCGGAACCGCCACCGGCTGCGCAGCCGGTGCCCGAGCCCCAACGCAAGCCGCTCCCGGCCCCTGGCCCGATCCCGCGGCCGGGTCTCGCCGGCGGTGCCGCCGAGCTGCGCGGGGAAGGTCCGCAGCCGCCCCTGCGCTAACCGGCCGGTCGCGCGATACTCCCGCGCGTGCCCGCTGCGTCCCTAGCCCAACGTCCCCTCCCGGTCGACCTTGAGTTCCCGGTGGTGATGGGGATCGTCAACGTCACTCCCGACTCGTTTTCCGACGGAGGTTTGTTCGTCGACCCCGACGCCGCCGCACGGCATGCGCGCAAGCTAGCTGCCGAGGGAGCGCAGATCGTTGACGTCGGGGGCGAGTCGACGCGCCCCGGCGCCCAGCCGGTCTCCGCAGAAGAGGAGCTTCGCCGGGTGGTGCCGGTTCTCGAACGACTCGCCAGTGCCGGGCTAGCGGCTCGGATCTCGATCGACACCACTAAGCTCGCCGTGGCCGAACGCGCGCTCGAACTCGGCGCGACCGTGGTCAACGACGTTTCGGCGTTCCGTTTTGAGCCGGAGCTGGCGGACCTGGTTGCGCAGCGCCGCTGCGATTGCGTGCTGATGCACATGCGCGGCGAGCCGCGGACGATGCAGATCGACCCGCGTTACGACGACGTTGTGGCCGACGTCAAGGCGTTCTTGGCGGAACGCATCGAGTTCGCGCTGTCGCGCGGCATTGCCGAGGAACGGATCTGGATCGATCCGGGCATCGGCTTCGGCAAGACCGTGGAGCACAACCTCGAGCTGATCGCGCGACTCGACGAGCTACTCGAGTTGGGGCGGCCGGTTCTCATCGGCACCTCCCGCAAGAGCTTCATTGGTCGCATCTGTGAGCGCCCGGAGCAAGAGCGGCTGGCCGGCACGATCGCCAGCAACGTGCTCGCACTGGAGCGCGGTGCCAGCATCTTCCGGGTACACGACGTAGCCGAGCATGTCGATGCTCTGCGTCTAGCCGCTGCTACGTTGCGCCGAACCCGAACCGACGCCGGGGAGGTCAGTTGAGCTGGGAGCGTGATCCTTACGACCAGGAGCCCGAGGGCGAAGACGAAGACGGGTTCGACTACGAGGAGGACGACGACGCTGGTGTCGAGCCGAGCGTGACCGTCGAGATCACCGGGCTCTCGCTGTACACGAGGCACGGGGTGACCGAGGCCGAACGCGAGCTCGGTCAGCGGTTGGTCTTCGATGTCACGTTCGAGCTCGACCACTGCGACGCCACGCTCACCGACCGGCTCGAGGACACCGTCGACTACGCCGCCGTCTGCGAGCAGATCGCATTGGCCGCTCAAGAGCGCTCGTACAAGACCCTGGAGCGGCTGTGTTCCTCGATCGCCGACCGCCTCGTCGAGCGGTTCGGCGTCGTCAGCGTGCGTGTCAAGGCGACCAAACCCGAACCACCGATACCGCTTCCGCTTGAGGGCGTGTCGGTGGAGGTGTGGAAGGAGGTCTAGCGGCGGCCGTGCTCGGCACGATCGCCTACCTTGGCCTCGGTTCCAACGAGGGCGACCGCCTAAGGGCGCTACGCCTGGCGCTCGACCGCCTGGTCGCCAAGGGTGTTGAGCTGGAAGCCGTGTCGACCGTCTACGAGACGGAGCCGCAAGGGGAGGTCCGTGATCAGCCGGACTTCCTGAACGCTTGTGCACACGTCCGCTACTCAGGCGACGCGGAGTCGCTGCTCGACCTCTGCAAACAAGTGGAGCGCGAACTTGGTCGCAACCCCTCGGGGCGTCGACACGGGCCGCGCCCGGTCGATGTCGATCTGTTGGTGTTCGGAGACCTCGTCTACCGCAGCGAGCGTCTGGTGCTGCCGCATCCCGAGATCAGGTCGCGGCGCTTCGTGCTCGAGCCGCTGCTGGAGCTCGAGCCGACGCTCACGCTGCCCGATGATGGGACCCCGTTGCGCCAACACCTCTCAGCGGTTCGCGAGCAACGGGTGGTCTCGCTCGGTCCGCTATTGCAGCGCGACGGGAGTCGCTAGCGCCACGTGCCTTCGCTACCGCGACCGATACGGCGGCTCACGCGCACACGGCTATGGCTCGCGGTCGAGCTCTTCAGCCGCGAGAACATGGGCGACGCGGCAGCTGCCCTCACTTACTACGCCTTTCTGTCGCTGTTTCCCGCTCTCCTCGTGCTCTTCTCGCTGCTCGGCTTGCTCGACGCCGGCGCCGCCAACGAGATCGTTACCCGCGTCCGTCGCGTTGCCCCGGGGCCCGCGGCGGAAGTCGTCGACGGCGCCCTCAAGGACTTGCGCGCCGGCGGTGCCACACCCCTCGCCTTGGTCAGCACGGCGCTGGCGCTGTGGTCGGCGTCGGCCTACGTGCAGGGCTTTCGGCGGGCGGCTGCGCAGGCGCTCGGGAAGCGCTTCGACGAGGGTCCTCCGTGGCGGGCGTGGCCGCGGCGGTTTGGCGCGACCGTCGCCCTAGTGTTGCTGCTTGCCTTGCTCGGCTTCGTGCTGACCGCTACCGGGAGCGTCGCGCGCACGCTCGGCGACCTGCTCGGTGTCGGCGATGACGCGCTGCGCCTATGGGCGCTCGCCCGCTGGCCACTGATCCTGATTGGAGCAATCGCCATCGTCGGTGTTCTCTACAGCTTCGCGGGGGTCGGCAAACTTTTCTCGCTGCGCGGCACCCCTGGGGCAGCTCTGGCGGTCCTCCTCGTCGTCATCGGTTCGATCGGATTCAGCCTCTACGTCAGCCGCTTCGCCGCCTACAACCGCACTTACGGTGCGCTTGCCAGCGTTGTCGTGTTCCTGATCTGGATGTGGATCGCCAACGCCGCTCTGCTGCTCGGAGTGTGCTTCGAACGAGTCGCGAAAAGGGCCCGGGAAGTAACTCCACAGGGTGCGACGGCGTAACGGCGAGCCGGTTCGGGGGGTAAGCGCCGGAGAAGCGACGGATCGCCGGCCGCGGGGGTCTGTCGGTATCTTGCGACGCCGCGCCTCGCGCACACGAGGTGCCTCGCCCTCTTTCTTTTTCTTCCTAGACCACGGACCAGAGCTCGATACGACTGAGAGCAACCGTCGATGATCGACCGCCCGACAGCGATCTTGTTCCCCGGCCAAGGCAGCCAAGCGCCGGGGATGCGTGAGCTCGTCGAAGAGGTACGGCCGGATTTGCTCGAGTTGGTGCTCGAGGCGCTGGGGTGCGATCCGTTCGAGCGCGCCGACGAGAGCACGCGCTTTGCGCAGCCAGCGATTTTCTGCGCTTCGCTCGCCGGCTGGGAGCTCGTACGCGCGACCGAGTTTCCAGTCGCGATGGCCGGGCACTCGCTCGGCGAGCTGACTGCTTTGGTCGCGGCGGGTGCGATCGACGAGGTGGACGGCGTGCGCCTGGCTTGTGCTCGCGGCCAGTTGATGGCGGAGGCGGCTGATCAGGTCCCAGGCGCGATGGTTGCCTTGCGGGCCTCGGTGGAGCAGGCCGAAGAGCTCGTGGCCGACACGGAGGTCGTGGTAGCGAACCACAACGCGCCTCAACAGGTGGTCGTGTCCGGTCCCGAGGCGGCGGTCGCGGCGCTCGAAGCGCGCCTCGAGGAGCGCGGGGTCGGGAACCGCCGGCTTCCGGTGCGCGGCGCCTTCCACTCGCCGCTGATGGCAGAAGCTGCCCGGCGCTTTGCTGAGGAGCTAGCGCAAGTCGACCTGCGCCAGCCCGGGGTGCCGGTGATCGCCTGCGCTACCGGGCGTCCCTTCGCCGACATCCAGACCGAGCTCGCCGAAGCGATCGTGCGCCCGGTTCGCTTCGTTGGTGTTGTTGAAGAGCTCAGGTCGCTGGGTGTGGAACGTTTCGTGGAGGTCGGTCCGGGGCGTGTCCTAAGCGGCCTGGTGCGTCGGATCGATGGGTCCCTCGAGGTCGTGGGGCCACCTACGCCGGAGGTGGTGGATGGCTAGGTTTGCTTCGGTTCGCGCCCGGATGGCAGCCCCGATGCGTGCCGCGCGGCGCCGCTCGCTAATCGCGCGCGGCGTGCCGCGAGCGGGCGCTATCGGCTCGGTTACGAGGCGCCCCTTGCGGCGCAGCCTGCCCGCGCGAATCGCTGGCATTGGCGCTGCCGTGCCGGCGCGCGCGGTGCCATCGAGCGAAATCGCCGAGCGCCTCGGGGTCGACGAGCGTTGGATCGTCACCCGCACCGGAGTGCGCAGTCGCTACCTGGCCGACGCCGACGATTCGCTGGCCGAGCTGGCGGCCGCGGCGGCCCGTGCTGCCCTAGCCGATGCGGGCCTCGAAGCAGCGGCGATCGACTTGGTCTTGGTGGCGACGATGGCCGCCGACGATCTCACCCCCAACGCAGCACCGCTCGTTGCCGGTCTGATCGGTGCCGAGGGCGCAGGAGCCTTCGACATCGGCGCCGCTTGCACCGGTTTTCTGTCGGCTCTGGCCAGCGCAGCGGGCATGGTCGAGTCCGGGCGCTCCCAGGGCGCACTCGTGATCGGTGCCGACCTACTGAGCCGGTTGACCGACCCTGGTGATCGCGGTACCGCTGCGCTCTTCGCCGACGGGGCGGGTGCCGCGGTCGTGGTGCCGGGTCCGCGGCCAGGTGCAGAGATCGGATCGATCTTGCTCTCGTCGACGCCCGACGAGCAGCGCATCGTCCACGCGACGCACGACCAACGCAAGATCCGCATGCAGGGCCAAGAGACCTTCCGCTTGGCTGTGCAGCAGATGTCGGAAGTCACGGTCGCTGCCGCCGAGCAGGCCGGCTTGCGTCTCGACGAGATCGATCTGTTCGTCTACCACCAGGCGAACGCCCGCATCCTGCGGGCTGTCGGCGAACGGCTGGGGCTGCCCAGCGAGCGGGTCGTTCAATCAATCGATCGCTACGGCAACACCTCGTCGGCGACGATCCCGATCGCGCTGTGCGACGCGCGCGACCGCGGGCTCTTGAAGCCGGGCGCGAAGGTTCTGGTCGGCGCCTTCGGAGCCGGGTTCACTTGGGGAGCCGGAGTGATCGAGTGGGCGTGAGCGAGACCTCATCGAGAGCGCCCGCGGCAGCACGACAAGCCGCCGACGACCCACGGACGGTCGGGGTGGCGCTAGTAACCGGCGCCTCCCGCGGCATTGGCGCGGCGACGGCGCGAGCCCTTGCGCGCGACGGCTGGCGTGTCGCCGTCAACTACCGTGCCGACGAGGCCGGCGCCCTAGCGACCTGTGAGGCGATCGGGGAGAGCGGCGGCACGGCCTTCCCGGTGCGTGCCGACGTGGCCGACCCAGAGGCATGCGAGCGGGCGCTAGCGGAGCTCGAAGAAGAGGTTGGCCCGGTGCTGGTCCTCGTCAACAACGCCGGCATCCGCCGCGACGGCCTAGCGCCGCAGCTGAGCGACGACGATTGGGCGGCGGTGCTCGACGTAAACCTCTCGGCGCCGTTTCGGCTGACGCGGCGCGTGCTCGGTCCGATGTTGCGCCGGCGCTTCGGCCGGATAGTCAACGTCGTCTCGGTCGTCGGGCCGCTGCGCGCGAACGCCGGTCAGGCGAACTACGCGGCGGCGAAGGCCGGCTTGGCGGCCGTCACCCGGACGGTTGCGGTGGAGGTCGCACGCCGAGGCATCACCGTCAACGCGGTCGCTCCAGGGCTCGTCGAAACGGAGCTGACGAAGGACGTGGGCGAGCGGCTAGTCCCGCTTGTTCCCGCCCGGCGGGCGGGGACCTGCGAGGAGATCGCAGCCGTCGTACGGTTCCTCTGCTCGCCCGAAGCGTCGTACGTGACCGGTGCAGTAATCCCGGTCGACGGCGGCCTCAGCGCTTGAACACAAACCAAAAGGAGGACGTAATGGCTCAGCAGGCAGTCACCAAGGAGCAGATCCAGGAGCGCGTGTTCAAGGCGCTCGTCGAGTTCGGTGCCGATCCCGACAAGGTCACGCTGGACGCGGAGTTCGAGGCTCTCGACATCGACTCGCTCGACCTCGTCGAGCTCGCCCAGATCGTCGAGGACGAGTACGGCGTCCATCTCGAAGGCAAGGACATGGAGGGTCTGAGGACGGTCGGTGAGGCGATCGACTTGATTGCTTCGCGAGTGTCGTGAACTGGCCCGGCACGGGAAGCGGTCACTGCGCCACGCGACGTCTACTAGCGACCACGGCACGGGCTTGAGCGAGGATCAACAGTCCCAGACCTGGCCGCAGCCGATCGCCGGTGAGCGCCGGCGGGTTGCGATCACGGGAGTCGGTGCGGTGACGCCGCTCGGGCTCGGTGCACGGACGCTGCACGAGCGGTGGCTCGCGGGTGTCAGCGGCATCGTCGATGGCGTTGGGCGGTGCAGCGAGTTCGACCCGCGTGAGCATCTTTCGGCGAAGGAGGCGCGCCGCGCCGACCGCTTCACGCAGCTCGCGATCGTCGCCGCCGACGAGGCCCTCCGCGATGCCGGCCTCGTGGCCGGTGAGCACTACCCGGCGGACCGCGTGGGATGTCTGATCGCGACCGGTATCGGTGGCATCGCGACAATCGAGCAGCAGCATGTGGTGCTGATGGAGCGGGGCGCCGAACGCGTCTCGCCGTTGGCCGTGCCGCTGCTGATGGCGAACGCTGCCGCCGGCGTAATTTCGATGCGGCACGGGCTGCGCGGACCTTCCTACGCCGTCGCTTCGGCTTGTGCGTCGGGTGCTCACGCACTGGTCTGCGCCCACCGCATGGTTGCCTACGGGGACGCGGACGCGGTTGTCGTAGGTGGTAGCGAAGCTGCCTTGACGTCCCTCGCGATGGCCGCCTTTGCGGCCATGGAGGCGACCTCCCGCAGCGGCCTCTCGTGCCCCTTCGATCGCCGCCGTGACGGCTTCGTGCTGGGCGAGGGCGCCGGCGTGCTGGTGCTCGAATCGGAGCGGGCAGCGCGCGCCCGCGGGGCGCGCATCCTTGGCTACCTGCGGGGCTGCGGAATGACCTCCGACGCGCACCATTTGACCGCGCCGGAGCCTGGCGGGCGCGGCGCGGCACGGGCCATCGAGCTCGCCCTCGAGGATGCCGGGGTGACGCCTGAGGATGTCGTCTACATCAACGCTCACGGCACTTCGACACCGCTCAACGACCGCACCGAGACGGAGGCGATCAAAGAGGTAT
This sequence comes from Thermoleophilum album, assembly GCF_900108055.1. GTDB lineage: Bacteria > Actinomycetota > Thermoleophilia > Solirubrobacterales > Thermoleophilaceae > Thermoleophilum > Thermoleophilum album. Next base: position 1,081,808 of record NZ_FNWJ01000001.1, read on the forward strand.
TCGGCACGCGGGCCTGGCAAGTGCCGGTCAGCTCCTTGAAGTCGGCGGTGGGGCACTTGCTAGGCGCGGCGGGAGCGGTCGAGGCGATCGCGCTGCTTTTGGCTCTGCGCGATCGGGTGGCGCCGCCCACGCTCAATTACGAGCAGCCGGAAGAGGGGCTCGACCTCGACTATGTCCCCAACGCCGCGAAGCCGCTCGCGGTGGAGGGTGGCCGTCCCCTCATCGGCATCTCCAACTCGTTCGGCTTTGGCGGGCACAACGCCGTCCTGTGCATCGAAGCGGCCGCCTGATGGTCGACCACAGCGAGCGCCAGAACACCCCTGTCGCGCCCGGCCTGCTGGCCGGCAAGCGTTTGCTGATCACCGGTGTCGTGACGCGCCAGAGCATCGCTTTCGCGGTGGCCGAGAGAGCTCAGCGGGACGGTGCGACGATCGCGCTCACTAGCTTCGGTCGTGCGCGCCGCCTCACCGAGCGGGCCGCGCGGCGCTTGCCGGAGCCGCCGCCAGTGCTCGAGTTCGACGCTTCGCAGCCGTCGCACTACGAAGAGCTGCGCCGCAGCGCGGAGCGCACGCTGGGCCGTATCGATGGCGTGTTGCACGCGATCGCCTTCGCTCCGCCCGACGCGCTCGGCGGGTCATTTCTGACGACGCCGGCAGAGTCCGCCGAGCTGGCCTTCCGCATCAGCTCCTGGTCGCTGCCGGCACTCGGTGCGGCTCTGCAACCTCTGCTCGAGCGTCCCGCCAGCATCGTGGCGCTCGACTTCGACGCTTCGGTCGCCTGGCCGGTCTACGACTGGATGGGCGTGGCCAAGGCCGCCCTCGAGTCCGGGGCCCGCTACTTGGCGCGCTACCTCGGCCCGCACGGGGTGCGTGTAAATCTGGTCTCGGCAGGTCCCGTGAGGACGGTGGCGGCCAGCGGCATCCCGGGCTTCTCGATGCTCGCCGACCTCTGGCGCTCGCAGGCGCCGCTCGGCTGGGATGTCGGAGACCCCGGCCCAGTCGCCGACACTGTCGCCTTCCTCCTGTCCGACCTCTCGCGTGGCATCAGCGGCGAGATCATCCACGTTGACGGCGGCTACCACGCGATGGGCGCGCCGCTGGTCGAGCGCGGCTCGGAGGAGTTCGAGCGCGGCGCGGGGGGCCTTGAGCGCGGCGCGGGGGGCCTTGAGCGCGGCGCGGAGGAATGAGTGACGGTGCTGCTGGCGGTCGACGTCGGCAACACCCAGACACACCTCGGGCTCTACGAGGGCGAGCGACTGCTCGACCACTGGCGGTTCGCGACCGTGCGCGAAGCCACTGCCGACGAGCTCGCGACGGTGGTGGTCGACATGATCGGACTGCGCGGGATCGAGCTCGGTGCGGTCGACGCCGCGATCGTCTCGTCGGTGGTGCCCACACTCGCCGCCGAGTACGAGCAACTGATCCGTCGCTACCTGGGGGGTGCCGGAGCGCTCGTCGGCCCGCACCTGCGCACCGGTATGCCGATTCGGATCGACAACCCGCACGAGCTCGGCGCCGATCGGCTCGCCAACGCTGTCGCTGCCTACGAACGCTGCGGCGGCGCGTGCATCGCCGTCGACTTCGGTACCGCTATCAACTACGACGTCGTATCCGCAACCGGCGAGTACCTCGGGGGGGTGATCGCGCCGGGCATCGAGGTCTCGCTCGAGGCCCTCAGCCAGCGCGCCGCGCGACTTCCGAAGGTCGACCTCGCGGTCCCGAAGCGAGCCATCGGCAAGAGCACGCGCGAGGCCATCCAGGTCGGCGTGGTTTTTGGCTACGCCGGCTCGGTGGACGCGATCGTCGCGCGCTTGCGGGAGGAGCTCGGGGAGGAAGCGACGGCGATCGCCACTGGCGGCTTCGCACACTTGATCGCGCCGAATTGCGAGCAGCTCGACGAGGTGGACGAACTGCTCACGCTTGACGGCCTGCGCCTGATCTGGGAGCGCAACCGCGACGGGGCACCGTAACGCGCCGCCTATCCTCCGGCGCGTGGGGACGCTGCTATCTCCGTTGATCGCTGCCGAGGCCGCGGTGCTGCGCGCGTTTCACAGCCTCGGTCTGGGTTGGGGACTGGCGATCGTGGCGCTCACGATCGTCGTGCGCAGCGCTTTGCTGCCGATCGTCGCACGGCAGGTTCGCGCGCAACGGGAGCTGCGCCGCCACCTGCCGGAGCTGACGGCGCTGCGCCGTCGTCACGCCGACGACCGTGAGCGCTTGCAGCGCGAGCTGCTCGAGTACTACCGCCGCCACCGCATCAATCCGCTGGCGTCGCTAGCTCCGACGCTGCTGCAGATTCCCGTTTTCATTTCCCTCTACTTCCTGATGCGCGAAGAAGTTCGCGAGGGCCTGTTTCGCCATGCCGGGTTCCTGTTCGTCCCGGATCTCGGGTCACAGCCTCACGGCACCGTGTTGATCGCGCTGATCGCCGCCTACGCGACCGCTCAGCTTGCCGCCAGCGCGCTCGCCGCTAGCTCGCTGGAGGGTGGGCAGCGCGGTCTCGTGATGGCGATGCCGCTGCTCTTCGCCGGCGTCGTTGCTCGCGTGCCAGCCGGTCTCGCTGTCTACTGGATCACGTCGGCGCTCTGGTCGTTCGGACAGCAGCTCACGATCCGCCGGTTGCTCGGACCAGCACCGGCGATGGCCGTCCCGGCCGCCGACGAGCAGGGCGGCCAAAGCGCGGTGGCGAGTGCTCGAGGCGTCCGCACAGCGCCTCCCCCGCGCACGAAACGCAAGCGCAAGCGCGCACGCCGGTGACCCCCTGCGAGGCCCGCCCACCCCTCACGAGCCCCTGGCGACTGGGCTCGCTCGAGCTCGACAACCGGCTCGTGCTCGCCCCGCTTGCCGGGATCGGCAAGTGGTTCGTGAGGCTCCAGGCAAAGCGCTACGGAGCCGGCCTGGTGGTCTCCGAGATGGTCTCGAGCCACGGCCTCGTGCGCGGCAACGAGCGCACGCTACGCGAATTCCTCCGCATCCACCCGGACGAGCATCCGGTCTCGATCCAACTGTTCGGCGACGATCCCGCGGTGATGCGCGAAGCGGCCGCGATCGTGCAGACGGCCGGCGCCGACGCGATCGACATCAACATGGGCTGCCCGGTGCGCAAGGTCTGCCGAGCAGGAGCCGGCGCGGCCTTGCTCGAGGACCCTGACCGCGCGGTAGCGCTAGCCCGCGCCGCGGTCGAGGGGTCAGGCTTGCCCGTCACCTGCAAGCTGCGATCGGGTCTTGTTCCGGGCGATCGCTCCGGCGTTGCGCTGGCTCATCGCCTGGCCGCCGAGGCGGGCGTCGCCGGCATCGGCTTCCATCCGCGCCATGCCTCGCAGCAACACAAGGGCCGACCGGACTACGCGCTTGCGGCCCGGCTTTGCGAGGAGCTGTCGGTGCCGGTGGTGCTGTCGGGAGGCTTGCACGACGACGAGCGGGTGCTGGCCGCGTGGCAGGAGGTCGGCGCCGAGGCGGTGATGCTGGCGCGCGGCGCGCTCGGCAATCCCTGGCTCTTCGCTCGGCTGCTTGGGCGCTACGAAGGTGAACCCTCGCCGGCGGAGGTCTTCGACGAGCTGGAGCGCGTGATCGCCGGCGCTGTCGAGCTGATGGGGGTCGAACGTGCCGACCACTACCTGCGCAAGTTCTACCCCTGGTACGCGGAGCGCTTGCGCCCTTACTTCCCCAAGTCGCTGCGTACCCGCCTGTGTGAGGCCGCGACGGTTGCCGACGCGCGCGCCGTGATCGAGGAGCTGCGGCAACGTGCGGCCGCCCTGCGCGCCGCCGCCTGAGAGCCCGTTCGGAGGCCGAAAAGCCGCTGCTACACTGCTCCGTCCCCTCGGCCGGGCGGCGGGATTTGCGCGCAGCCGACGGGGAAACGGAGGGACCGCGATGCCGAGAGAACTTGTTCTTACACGCAAAGGACTCGAGGAGCTCAAAGCCAAGATCGAGCACCTCCAGACGCAGCGGCGCCGCGAGGTCGCCCAGCGCATCAAGGAGGCGCGCGAGTTCGGCGACATCTCCGAGAATTCGGAGTACGACGACGCGAAGAACGAGCAGGCGATGCTCGAAAAGCAGATCGCCGAGCTCGAGGAGAAGCTTCGCAACGCGCGTGTTATCGACGAGGACGAGGTCTCGACCGACGTCGTCGGCGTCGGCTGCACGGTCCACGTAAAGGACCAAAAGACCGGCAAGTCGCAAAAGCTGCGCATCGTCGGCTCGGCCGAGGCCGATCCGTCACAGAACAAGATCTCCAACGAGTCGCCGGTCGGCAAGGCCCTGATCGGGCACAAGCGGGGCGATGTCGTGCGCGTACAGGTACCGCGCGGGCCGGCGCGCGAGCTCAAGATCACGAAGATCGAGGCCTAGGGGCTTCGGCGGCCTAATCACCGTAACCTGCGGGCGTGCCCGAAGCCGAAGACGCGACTACGGCCGCTCGCGGAGGGGGCGGTAAGCGGGACGCAGACGGCGGTGAGCAGGGCGCGGGCGGTGCCGAGGCCGCTCGGGCCGAGCGACCGCTCGAACGTGACCGGCGCGAGAAGCTCGCGCGCTTGCGCGCGCTCGGGATCGATCCCTATCCGCACGCGTACCCGACGCCGACGCCGGCCGCAGAGATCCAGGAGCGGCACCGCCAGCTCGCTCCCGGGGAAGAGCTCGAAACCGTCTACCGAGTAGCGGGACGGCTAGCCGCCCGCCGCGGTCACGGCGGGGCCGCCTTCCTCGACATCGTCGATCGCAGCGCGCGCATCCAGGTTCTTGCCCGCCGCGATCGGCTTGGCGAGTCGTCGTTCGAGCTGCTCACGAGCCTCGATCTGGGCGACATCGTCGGGGTCGAGGGCAACGTGCTGCGCACGCGCCGGGGCGAGCTCAGTATTGCCGCGCGCGAGTGGCGACTGCTCGCCAAGTCGCTGCGCCCGCCACCCGACAAGTACCACGGGCTCGAGGACGTCGAGCTGCGCTATCGCCACCGCGAGCTCGACCTGATCGCCAACGCCGAGACGCGCGAGCTGTTCGTCACCCGCGCGCGCATCGTCACAGCGATCCGGCGGTGGCTCGACGAGCGCGGCTTCATCGAAGTCGAAACGCCGGTGCTGCAACCGATCTACGGCGGCGCCCACGCGCGCCCCTTCGTCACGCATTACAACGCGCTCGATCGCGACTTCTACTTGCGGATCGCGACCGAGCTCTATCTCAAGCGGCTGATCGTCGGTGGGCTCGAGCGCGTCTACGAGCTCGGCAAAGACTTTCGCAACGAGGGCCTCTCGCACAAACACAACCCTGAGTTCACGATGCTCGAGTGGTACGAGGCGTACGCCGACTACCTGGTGGTTGCGGAGGAACTCGAGGAACTGGTGCGCTACGTCGCCAAGGAGATCGACTACGCCGGCCCCCTGCGCTTCGACCGCCCCTGGCGGCGAGTGACGTTGCGCGAGGCGATCGCCGAGCGCACCGGGCTCGACGTACTGGAACTGCGGGATCGCGACGCGCTGATGGAGGCGGCGCGCGAGCGGGGCATCGAGCTCGATCCGCAAGCGACGTGGGCGCAACTAGTCGACGACCTGCTGTCCAAGCACGTGGAACCGCACCTTGAGCAGCCGACCTTCGTCTTCGACTATCCGAAGGAGCTCTCCCCCTTCGCCAAGGACCATCGCAGCGAACCGGGGCTGGTCGAGCGGTTCGAGTGCTTCGCGGGCGGCATCGAGTTCGCCAACGCCTTCAGCGAGCTCAACGATCCGGAGGAGCAGCGTCGCCGCTTCGAAGCGCAGGCCAGGGAGCGCGCGGCCGGCGACGAGGAGGCGCAACCGTGGGACGAGGACTTCCTACGCGCGCTCGAGCATGGGATGCCGCCGACCGGTGGTATCGGCGTGGGCATCGACCGACTGGTGATGCTCCTGACCGGCCGCCGGTCGATCCGCGAGGTCGTCCTCTTCCCGGCGATGCGACCGCTCGCCTAGTCGGCGCGGGCCGCCTCGCTCGGCGCCGATTGGGCGGGCTGGCGGCGCTGCTCGCAGAGCCCCGTGCAACGGCGGCTGCGGAACCCTTCGGAGGCCGACCTACCCGTTGGTAGACTGGCCACAGGCGTCGGATGGAAGACCCAGATCCGCTCACCCGGTCGGCCGCAGGTGCCGATATCCCGGGAGAGAGGTCTGGGTATCTGCCGACCCGTGAAAACGAGGCAAGGGAAGAGGCGTAGCTCCCGTGTTTGAGCGCTTCACCGAAAGGGCACGACAAGTCGTGGTCCTCGCCCAGGAGGAGGCGCGGATCCTAAAGCACAACTACATCGGCACGGAGCACATCCTGCTTGGGCTCCTGCGCGAGGAGGAAGGGCTTGCTGCGCGCGTGCTGGAGTCGCTCGACATCACCGTCGAGCGAGTGCGGGCGCAGGTGGTGCGGATCGTCGGCTCGGGTGAGGAAGTCACCTCCGGGCAGATCCCGTTCACTCCCCGTGCCAAGAAGGTGCTGGAGTTGGCCCTGCGGGAGGCGCTCTCGCTCGGGCACAACTACATCGGTACCGAGCACATCCTGCTCGGGCTGGTGCGCGAGAACGAGGGCGTAGCGGCGCGCATCCTGCTCGATTTCGACGCCGATGCGGAGAAGATCCGCAACGAAGTGATCCGCATGCTCTCGGGCCCCGGCGGTCGCCAGGCCCGCGGCCAGGGCGGGCAGTCGGCCGAGGCGAAGAAGAGCTCCAAGCTGCTCGACCAGTTCGGCCGCAATCTCACCAAGATGGCCGCCGAGGGCAAGCTCGACCCGGTCGTGGGGCGCGAGCGCGAGATCGAGCGGATCATGCAGATCCTCTCGCGGCGCACCAAGAACAACCCGGTGCTGGTCGGCGAGCCGGGCGTGGGCAAGACGGCCGTCGTCGAAGGCTTGGCGCAGCGCATCGTCTCGGGCCAAGTGCCGGAGATCCTGCGCAACAAGCAGATCTACACGCTCGATCTGGCCGCGCTGGTCGCGGGCTCCAAGTACCGCGGCGAGTTCGAAGAGCGGCTCAAGAAGGTGATGAAGGAGATCACCCAGCGCGGCGACATCATCCTCTTCATCGACGAGCTCCACAACCTTGTCGGTGCGGGCGCCGCGGAGGGTGCCATCGACGCAGCTTCGATCCTCAAGCCCGCGCTCGCTCGCGGGGAGCTCCAGACGATCGGTGCGACCACGCTCGACGAGTACCGCAAGTACCTGGAGCGCGATTCGGCGCTGGAGCGGCGCTTCCAGCAGATCCGCGTGGAGCAGCCCTCGGTGGAGGAGACCGTGCAGATCCTGAAGGGTCTGCGCGAGCGTTACGAGCAGCACCACCGAGTGAAGATCACCGACGAGGCGCTGCAGGCGGCCGCCGAGCTGGCTGACCGCTACATCTCCGATCGCTTCCTGCCCGACAAGGCAATCGACCTGATCGACGAGGCCGCTTCGCGGGCGCGGATCAAGGCGATGACGTCGCCGCCTGTCTACCGCGAGCTCGAGGAGGAGATCGAAAAGACGCGGCGCGAGAAGGAGGCCGCGATCGAGGCGCAGGAGTTCGAGAAGGCGGCGAACCTCCGCGACAAGGAGCGCCAGCTGACGCAGAAGAAGCGCGAACTCGAAGAGAAGTGGCGGTCCGGCGAGGAGGGTGAGCGGCCGGAGATCGGCGAGGAAGAGATCGCCGACATCGTCTCGATGTGGACGGGTATCCCGGTCTTCAAGCTGACCGAGGCGGAGGCGCAGAAGCTGATGCGCATGGAGGACGAGCTCCACAAGCGCGTGATCGGTCAGCACGCCGCAATCGAGGCCGTGTCGAAGGCGATCCGCCGTTCCCGGGCGGGCCTCAAGGACCCGAAGCGGCCGACCGGGTCGTTCATCTTCCTCGGGCCTTCGGGTGTCGGCAAGACCGAGCTCGCGCGCACGCTCGCCGAGTTCCTGTTCGGCGACGAGGACGCGATGGTGCGCATCGACATGTCCGAGTACATGGAGAAGCACGCGGTCTCCCGCCTGGTCGGCTCGCCGCCCGGCTACATCGGCTACGACGAGGGCGGCCAACTCACCGAGGCGGTCCGGCGCAAGCCGTACAGCGTGCTGCTCCTCGACGAGATCGAGAAGGCGCACCCGGATGTCTTCAACATCCTCCTGCAGATCCTGGAGGACGGCCGGTTGACCGACGCGCAGGGGCGTACGGTCGACTTCCGCAACACGATCGTGATCATGACCTCGAACATCGGGGCGTCCGAGATCTCGAAGAACACGAGCCTCGGCTTCACGATCCAGGACGAGACCGGCATGTCCTACGAGGACATGAAGAACCGGATCATGGGCGAGCTCAAGAAGGTCTTCCGACCGGAGCTGCTCAACCGGATCGACGAGGTAATCGTCTTCCACAAGCTCACCAAGGACGAGATCAAGCAGATCGTCGAGCTCTTGCTCAAGCGCATCCGCGAGACGCTCGCCGAGCGCGAGCTGTCGCTCAACCTCACCGAGGAAGCGCGCGAGCTGCTGGTCGAGAAGGGTTGGGATCCGGCGATGGGAGCGCGACCGCTGCGGCGCGCGATCCAGCGCTACATCGAGGATCCACTGGCCGACGAAGTGCTATCGCAGAACATGCCTCCCGGCTCGACGGTGGTGGTCGACCGCGCGCCCGAGGGCGAGGACGAGGTTCGGATCACGATCCAGAAGCCCGAGCGCAAGCGCGAGCCGGTGGGCGTCGGTGCGAAGGCCGGCAGCGAGCAGGCCAGCGCCGAGGGGGGCGCAGAGCCGGCCTCCAGCGAGCCGCCAGCGCTGCCGGATCTCCCCGAGGGCGCTAGCGGCGAGTCCGGCGATACGCCCGCTGGCGAGCACGAGAAGGCCGACTAGCCGCGGTTTCGCACGGCCGCGCGCTCGGCGCGGCGTGGTCCGACAGCGTCCGGCCGGGCGGCTACGGTCGCTGCGATGGCCACGCAAGCACTGCACGTGTGCGCGCGCTGTGGCTTCGAGAGCCGTCGCTGGCACGGTCGTTGTCCGGGCTGTGGAAGTTGGAACACCCTGGTCGAGCAGCGCGTGCCCGAGCGGCGCCCGAGCGGCGGTGCGAGTAGTGGCGCACAGCCCGTGGTGCCGCGCCGGCTCGCGGATATCGAGGCGGACGTCGATCGCCGGCTCGCCACCGGCATTGCCGAGCTCGACCGCGTTCTCGGCGGCGGCTTCGTGCCCGGGTCGCTTGTGCTTCTGGGCGGCGAGCCGGGGATCGGCAAGTCCACGCTCACGACGATGGCGGCCGCTGCGCTCACCGCCGAGGGCGAGAGAGTCCTCTACGTGTCTGGCGAGGAGTCGGCCGGTCAGGTCCGTCTGCGCGCCGAGCGGATCGGTTCGGGTGCGCTCCAGATTCCGGTGATCTGCGAAACCGATGTCGCAGCGATCTGCGCGACGCTCGAGCGGGAACGGCCGGTTCTCTGTGTCGTCGACTCGGTGCAGGTGCTGCGTGACCCGGTGCTCACCAGCGCGCCGGGCTCAGTGGCGCAGGTTCGCGAGACAGCGGCGCGGCTCCTCGAGGTCGCCAAGCGCCGGCGCGTGTGCGTGCTGTTGGTCGGTCACGTGACCAAAGACGGGGCGATCGCCGGTCCCCGCACGCTCGAGCACCTCGTCGACTGCGTGCTCGCCTTCGAGGGCGAGCGTGAACGCGGGCTGCGCGTCTTGAGGGCGTTCAAGAATCGCTTCGGTGCGAGCGGCGAGGCAGGTCTGTTCGAGCTCGCCGACGAAGGGCTCGTCGAGGTCGTCGACGCCTCGGCCCGGTTGGTCGCCGGTGGTACGCCGCCGCCTGGGTCGGTCGTGCTCTCGGCGCTCGAGGGTTCGAGGCCGCTTTTGTGCGAAGTTCAGGCGCTGGTGGTGCCCTCGGAGACGGTGCCACCACGGCGGGTGACGGCCGGCATCGATCGCAACCGTTTGGCGTTGGTGCTCGCCGTGCTGCAGCGCTACGCCGGTCTGCGCATCGGCAACAGCGACGTCTTCGTGTCGATCGCCGGCGGTCTGCGGGTCGACGAGCCCGGCGCGGACCTGGCGGTGGCGTTGGCCGTGGTCTCCGCCGTGCGCGGGGTTCCGCTCGGTGATGCGGGGCGGCGGGTAGTCGCCTTCGGCGAAGTCGGTCTCGGTGGCGAGCTGCGCGCGGTCGCGCGCCCCGAGCGGCGTCTGGCGGAAGCCGAGCGGTTCGGCCTCGGTCCGGTGGTGGCCCCGGGCGCGGAGTTGCGCTATTTGCGGGCGGCGCTGGTGCGGGCGTTCGCGGTCGTCGGGCAGCGCCAGGGTTCCGGGGGCAGCGCCGCCAAGTCGATGTCCGAGATCCAGGGCAGCGCGCCCGCCGAGCAGGCGGCATAGACCGCGGCGAGCGCGGCGCTTCGTTTGTCCGGTAGCGGGTAGTCGGTCGTTGTCACGACGCGGCCCGCCCTCCGCAGCAGCTGCCGCGTGCTATCCGACTGACAAGTAGCCGACTACGACTGCTCTGCCGTGGCGCAGCCGCTGCCGCGCAGGACCGCCAGCACAGCCGGAAGCCCTGTTAGGACGCTCAGGACAGGCGACGGCAAGCGCCGGCGGGCGTGAGCCACCGGTGACGTCTCCGGGAAACCGCATCAAAACGCCATCTTCCGTATCATCGAGCACTATGGCTCAGGCCGGGGATGATGGCAGCGGGCTCGATGCTCGACAGGAACCCCGGCTGGTCAGAGCCCTAGAAATGGTCGCGCCGGGGACGGCGCTGCGCGAGGGGCTCGACAACATCGTTCGCGCCCGCACCGGTGCCTTGATCTGTATCGGCGAGCACGACGAGCTCGCGTTCCTGCTTTCGGGTGGAGTGAAGATCGACGTCGACTACACGCCGCAACTGCTTTACCAGCTAGCGAAGATGGACGGCGCGATCATCCTGTCTCCGAACGCGAGCAAGATCGTCTGGGCGAACGTGCAGCTGATGCCCGATCCGACGATCACCTCGCTGGAAACGGGCACCCGTCACCGCACCGCCGAGCGTGTCTCTAAGCAAACCAACGCGCTCGTCATCGCGATCTCTCAGACCCGCAACGTCGTCTCCCTCTACCTCGACGGCAGCAAGTACATCCTCGAGGACATCCCAGTCGTGCTGGCGAAGGCCAACCAGGCCCTCGCCACGCTCGACAAATACCGCTCCCGCCTCGATCAGGTCTCGACCCGCTTGACCGCGCTCGAGTTCGAAGGCGGCGCGACCCTCCACGACGTGCTCACCGTGCTCCAGCGCTCCGAACTGGTGACGCGCATGGCGATGGAGATCGAGCGCTTCATCGTCGAACTCGGCGCGGAGGGGCGCCTAATCGAAATGCAGCTGGAAGAGACGATGGTCGGTGTCGCTGCCGAGCGCGCTGCGCTGGTCAAGGACTACATCGTCGATCCCGACGAGGAGAACTTCGCGCGCGTGCTCGAAACGCTCGCACGCCTCTCCCACCAAGACTTGCTCGACTTCGGACAGCTCGCCGAGCTGCTCGGCTACGACCGCAAGGTCAACACGCTCGATCAGCCGGTATCGCCACGTGGGTATCGGATCCTCGGGCGTATCCCGCGCCTACCGCGGCTGGTAGTGCAGCGGATAGTCGAGGAGTTTCGGGGGCTGGACGAGATCATCGCGGCTTCCGACGAGGATCTCGAGGCAGTCGAAGGCGTTGGCGACCTCCGCGCAAAGGAGATCCGCGAGGGCCTGCGCCGCCTGCAGGAGATCAACCTCGTCGACCGCTACCTGCAGACGTAAACGGTCAACGACCGGCGCGCGCTCGCGCCGGCGACGCTCGAGGAGGGAACCATCAGCGAGACCATGGAGCGCGACGAGAAGATCACAATCGACGGCGACGGTGCCAACTGCCAGTTCGAGGTCGGTGACAACGTCGTTTACCCGCACCACGGAGCCGGCAAGGTGGTGCGCAAGGAGGTCAAGGAGGTGCTCGGCGAAACTCGCGAGTACCTGACGATCAAGATCCTCCACAACGACATGACCATGATGGTTCCGACCGAGAACGCCGGCCGGGCCGGCCTTCGGCGAGTGATCAGCGACGAAGAAGTGCAGCGCGTCCTCTCGGTGCTGCGCGAGGACGTCAGCCAGATGCCGAAAAACTGGAACCGTCGCTTCAAGTACAACCGCGAGAAGATCAAGACCGGCGACGTTTTCGAGCTCGCCGAGGTGGTGCGCAACCTCGGCATCCGTGAGCTCGAAAAGGGCCTCTCGACCGGCGAGAAGCAGATGTACACGCGCGCCAAGAAGATCCTCGCGTCGGAGCTGATGTACGCGCTGGACATGGCCGAGGAGGAGGCCGAGGCGCACCTCGAACAGGTCATCCGCGAGGCCCACGCCGAGCGCAACGGCGCTGCCGCAACGGCCTGACGGCCGTTCCCGACAGCGCCGTGGTGGCCGGGCTGATCGCGGCGGCGGGCCGGGGCGAGCGCCTCGGCGGCGCGCGACCGAAAGCGCTCGTCGGGCTTGCCGGCAAGCCGCTTGTGGGGCGCGCCGCCGCTGCGATCGCCCCGGCCTGCGATCTCCTGGTCGTCGCGGTGCCAGCCGACGCCGATCCCGCACCGTTCCGAGAGGCGCTCGCCGAATGCGGTGTGGTCGCGCGCGTCTGCGCGGGCGGCGCCGCGCGGTCGCTCTCCGTCAAGGCTGCGCTGCGCGAGGCCGAGGGTGCGGACCGGATCGTCGTCCACGACGCCGCACGTCCGTTCGCGACGCCGGCGCTCGTGCAAGCCTGCCTGGACGCCCTTGCGGAGGCCGACGCTGCGATCGCGGCGGTTCCGCTTACCGACACCGTCAAGGAGTCGCGCGACGGTCGGTTCGTCGACCGCACGCTCGACCGCTCGCGGCTTTGGGCTGTGCAGACGCCACAGGCTTTCAGGCGGTCGGCGCTCGAACGTGCGCTGGCGCGTCCCGACCGGGAGCTCGCCGCCGCCACCGACGAGGCCTCTCTGGTCGAGCGCGACGGCGGGCGTGTGCGCCTGGTGGCGTCGACACCCCGCAACTTGAAGATCACGGTGCCGGCAGATCTCGAACTCGCAGAGGCGCTGCTGGCTTGCAGGACGCGGACGGGCGTGGGGAGCGAGCAATGCTGACCGACTACCACCTCCATCTGCGTCCGGACGAGAAAGACGCGCGCGCCGCCGATCACTTCACCGTCGAGAACGCGAGCCGCTACCGCGAGCGCGCGCGCGAACTTGGGATCGACGAACTCGGTGTCTCGGAGCACGTCCACCGCTTCGCGCAGGCGCTGACGATCTCCGACCATCCCTGGTATCGGCACTGGGCGAGCGACGATCTCGACGAGTACTGCGCGTTCGTGCGCGAGCAGACGGACCTTCGGCTCGGTATCGAGGTCGACTACCTGCCGGGGCGCGAGGATCGCCTCGCGGAGCTAGTCGCGACGCGCGATTTCGACTACGTCGTTGGCTCCGTGCACTTCGTCGACGGTGCGATCGTCGATCTGCTCGGCGACGAGCGCTGGCGCGACTACGACGTTTGGCGATTGCACGATCCCGACACGGTCTGGCGCCGCTACTTCGAGCTCCTAGCCGACGCGGTGCGCAGCGGCCTATTCGACATCCTTGCCCACCCCGACCTCGTAAAGGTGCAGGGACGATCGGGACCTTGGCCTGAGCGCGACCCTCGCTACTACTGGGAGCCTACGCTCGAGGCGCTCGCCGAAAGCGACGTCGCGGTCGAGTTCTCGACCGCGGGCTGGCGCAAGCCGATCGGCGAGCCCTACCCCGATGAGGGGTTCTTGCGCGAGTGCCTGGCGCTCGGCCGGGTGGTAGCGCTCTCGTCGGACGCGCACCGACCCGACCAGATCGGCTACCGCTACGACGAGGCGGTGGAGCGTTTGGGAGCCCTCGGGGTGGAGCGCATCGCGGTTTTTGAGCGGCGCAGCCGACGCCTCGAGCCGCTCGGGTGAGGTCTCTTTGGGGCAAGCGATGGGACGGCTCAGGAGCGGCCTTGGTTACGACGCTCACCGCCTCGCAAGCGGGCGCCGCCTGGTGCTCGGTGGGGTCGAGATCGAGGGGACTGATCGCGGCCTCGAAGGCCACTCGGACGCGGACGTCCTGACCCACGCCGTGATCGACGCCTTGCTCGGCGCGGCGGCACTGGCCGACATCGGTGCGCACTTCCCCGACACCGACGAGCAATACCGGGACGCCGATTCGGTCGAACTCCTGCGCTCGACGCTCGAGCGCGTATGCGACGCAGGCTTCCGACTGGTCAACGTCGACGCCACGGTGATCTGCGAAGCGCCTCGGCTGGCTCCCTACCGGGATTCCATGCGGCGGCGGTTAGCGGCCGCGCTCGGTCTTTCCGAGCGAGCTGTCAACGTGAAGTTCACACGTGGCGAGGGGATGGGGTTCGTGGGGCGCGGCGAGGGCATCGCTGCGCTGGCGATCGCGACTCTCGAGGAGGGAGGCGACGGACATGGCACAAGCTGATACGACTGCGGGAAAAGGCGGAGCGAGTGTCGAGCGCGGCGCCCCTAGCCAGGTGCCGCCAAGCGGCGACGACCTCGCTTTTGCCGGCGTCGAGGGGATGCTCGGACTACTGGAACGCCGAGAGCTCTCGGCGCGAGAGCTCACTGAGTACCTACTCCGGCGCATCGATCGCATCGATCGCGAGCTCCGAGCCTTCCGCAGGGTGTTCGCCGAGCGCGCACTGGCCGAGGCCGAGCAGGCGGACGCGCGGCGCCGCGCCGGCGACCAGCGTCCGCTCCTCGGCTTGCCGATAGCGGTAAAGGACGATCACGACGTTGCCGGGGAGCTGACCGCGCTCGGCAGCGCCGCGGTCACGCGCCGCGCGCGCGAGGACTGCGAACTGGTGCGTCGCCTGCGCTCAGCGGGCGCGATCGTCATCGGCAAGACCAACGTCCCCGAGCTGCTCTCGATCGGCGCGACCGAGTCGCTCGCGTGGGGGATCACCAGAAACCCATGGAATCTGGAGCGCACCCCGGGGGGATCGTCCGGTGGCAGCGCCGCGGCGGTCGCCGCGGGGCTCGTGCCTGCGGCGACGGGTTCGGACGGTGCTGGCTCGATTCGCATCCCGGCGGCTTGCTGCCACTTGCTGGGGCTGAAGCCCAGTCGCGACCTCGTTCCCACGGCGCCACTGCGCGAACCCTGGCACGGCATGACCGTCTACGGGTTTCTCACGCGCACGGTGCGCGACACGGCGTTGCTGTACGACGCCTGCGCGATTCCGCTGCCCGGCGGCTATTCGGCGAAGGCGCGTGCCTGGGTCGAGCTGGTGGGGGAGGCTCCTGGCAAGCTCAAGGTCGGCGTCTCGACGCGACCGCCGCTCCCCGCCCCGCTCGACGCGACGGTGCGTGCGGCCCTCGAACGAGTTGTCGAGGAGCTGCGCTCGGCAGGGCACGTCGTCGAGCGGGTCGACATTCCCTATGGGGCATCGCCCCTGCGCGCTGTCGCCCGCTACCTGCGTGGAGTCGCTGACGACGCGCGGGCAGTCGACCGCCCGGAGCGGTTGCAGCGCCGCACGCGCGGTCTCGCACGGCTCGGGCGGGCCATTCCGGACGCGCTGCTGGCGCGCGCTCGCGCCGGCGAGCAACGCGACCGCCTGCGGATCGGTCGCCTGTTCGAGCAGTACGACCTGCTCCTGACACCGACCGTCGCGCGTCCGCCGGTCGCAGCTACTGCCTGGGAGGGGCTAGGTGGCCTGCGGACGCTGCTGTCGATGGGGCAGGTGTACCCCTACACGCCGGTCTGGAACCACGTCGGTTTCGCCGCGGTAGCAGTGCCGGCCGGGATCGGCGACGACGGTTTGCCGCGCTCCGTGCAACTGGTCGCGCGTGACGGTTGCGAACCGCTCGCGCTGCGCCTCGCCGCGCAGCTCGAGGAGCGACTCGCGACCGCGCTCCCACGGCCTCCGATCGACTGAGCGCCGCTTGCGGGCTCACCCGCACCTACACTGCGCGCGGTGCGCGAGGTCTTGATCCACGACACACTCACCGGGACGCTGCGGCGACTTGAGCCGCGCGATCCCCCGAACGTCGGCATCTACGCCTGCGGACCGACGGTCTACGACCGCATCCACGTCGGCAACGCGCGACCGTACGTCGTCTTCTCTTTGTTCAAGCGCTTCCTCACGAGCGTCGGCTACCGCGTGCGCCTGGTCATCAACATCACGGACATCAACGACAAGATCTACGAGGCGGCGCGGCGCGCGGGCCTCCCGAGCACCGAGTTAGCTGAGCGGATGACGCGTCACTACATCGAGGACACGAACCGCTTGGGCCTCGGCCGTCCCGACGCCGAGCCACGGGCGAGCGAGACGATCGATCGGATCATCGAGCTGATCGAGGAACTGATCCGCCAAGGACACGCTTACGTCGTCGACGGCGACGTCTACTTTCGCGTGCGCAGCTTCGAGGGTTACGGCAAGCTGTCGAACCGCGCGCTCGAGGAGATGGAGCAGGGGGAGGGCGACGACGCTGCTGCGCGCAAAGAGTCGCCCCACGACTTCGCACTCTGGAAGGCGCGCAAACCGGGCGAGGACACGTGGTGGCCGTCGCCTTGGGGGGAGGGGCGCCCGGGCTGGCACATCGAGTGCTCGGCGATGGCGGAGGCGTTCCTTGGCCTCGACTTCGAGATCCACGGCGGCGGCTCGGATCTGATCTTCCCGCACCACGAGAACGAGATCGCGCAGACGGAAGCCGCCCGCCACCGGCCGCTCGCTCGCATCTGGATGCATAACGGCATGGTCGAGCTCGGCGAGGAGAAGATGGCCAAGTCGGTCGGCAACATCCGGCGCCTTTACGAAGTGCTCGACGAGTTCGGTCGCGACGCCCTCATCATGTACTTCGTCGGTGGCCACTACCGCCAGCCGTTGCGCTTCTCGGAAGAGCTGCTGGCGGAGGCGTCGAGGGCTGCTGATCGCGTGCGCGAGCTTGGCCGTCGCCTCGACCCCGCAGCGCCCGAACCGCCGGGTATGGATCCTTACGTCGAGCGCTTTTACGCGGCACTTGCCCGCGACTTCAACACGCCCGCCGCACGCGCGGTCATCTTCGACTGGGTCAGCGCCGCGAATCGTCGGCTGGACGCCGGCGAGCGCATCGGCCCGGGGCGTCTGCGGGAGATGCTGTGGGTTCTCGGACTCGATCAACTGCTAGCAGCGAGCGACGGTGAGGTAGCTGACGACGAGGCCCGCCGACTGCTCGCCGAGCGCGAGGAAGCACGCCGTCGCCGCGACTTCGAGCGTGCCGACGAGCTGCGCGATGAGCTGCGCCGACGGGGCTTCGAGGTGCGCGACACGCCGGCCGGTCCCGAAGTCGTGCGCCGGGAAGGGTGACCCCGGGTCGCGCGTCGCGGCGTGCGTCGTCTCGCACGAGGCGCCCCGTCTCTGCTGCGAGCGGCGAGCGACAGCGCTCAGGCGGGCCTGAGCGAAGCGGGGTTGAGCGAAGCGGGGCTGAGCGGGCACAGCTAGAGCTAGCGCACGAGACGGCGTCGCTGGTTTGCGGACGCAACCCGGTGCGGGAGCTTCTGCGAGCAGGGCGGCGCCGCCCGCTGGAGGTGCTGGCGACGCCAAGGCGCGCGGAAGAGGAGTGGCTCGACCTGGTTCGAGATCGTCTGCGCGTTGTCGAGCGCTCGCTGCTCGACGAGCTCACCGAGATCGAGCACCAAGGCATCGTGGCGTTCGCCGAGCCTTATCCCTACGTCGATAGCGAGGAGCTGCTGGCGGCCGAAGATGCACTCGTAATCGCCCTCGATCAGGTCCAGGATCCCCGCAACCTCGGGGCTGTGTGCCGGGTCGCCGACGCCGTCGGGGCCAGTGGCGTAGTTATCTGCAAGCGGCGCGCCGCCGCTGTGACGAGCGTCGTCTGCCGGGCATCGGCGGGGGCCGTCGAGCATGTCCGCGTAGCGCGCGTTGGCTCGCTGCCGCAGTGGCTCGAATGGGCACGCGCAGCGGGGGCTTGGAGCTACCTGGCCGACGCCACTGGGGAGCCCTGGCATCGCTTCGACTATCGGGGGCGGGCGGTGCTGGTGTTCGGCAGCGAGGGAGCAGGGTCGCGCAAGACGGTGCGCCGGGCGGTCGACGCGACGGTGGCCCTGGAGCAGGCCGGGGCTGTTTCGTCGTTGAACGTGGCGACGGCCTGCGCTGCGCTGGCCTACGGGGTGCGTTGGCAGCGTTGCGGGCTGATCGGCCAGCGGCGCGAGCGCTCCTGAGTCGGGGTCATTGAGCTATCGCCCGCAAGGAATTTTTCAAGCGCAGCCAGCTCTTGACATGGCGCTTGCATTACCGATACGTTGCGTGAGGCTCAACCTTAGGTTCAGCCAGTCGGCATAGTCCGGCGCCGAGGGGAGGTAGGCGCCACGTGGCTTCACGGGTCTCGACCCGAGAAAGGAGCTTGCGATGGCAACCACTACCTCTCCAACTGCATCGGCGCGCGCAAAGACCGCAGACCTGCACCAGCAGCAGCTCAGAGAGCAGCCGCGGGCGGCACTTGCCGAGCGGGCTCGCGAAAGCGACCGCGGGTCAATGCGCATGCTGCGCTCGCGGACAAAGCCTAAGTTTCAGGTAGAGATTGATGATCACTACCTGGTGGCGCTAGCTAAAGAGGGGCGACGGGACGCGGTAGAGGCACTGGTTCGCCGCTACCACGGCTTCGTGCGCCTCAAGGCCTCCTCCTACTTCCTCGTGGGGGGAGACTCCGACGACCTCGTGCAGGAGGGGCTCCTCGGTCTCTACAAGGCGATTCGCGACTACCGTGCGGACCGCGAATCGAGCTTCCGCAACTTCGCGGAGCTGTGCATCACGCGCCAGATCATCACGGCGGTTAAGACCTCCACGCGCCACAAGCACGCGCCGCTCAACGAGTACGTCTCGTTCTCCCAGAGCACCGCGGCGGCCGAGGGCGATCAAACTTTGGACGAGCTCTTGCCCGGCGCCCCCGATCGCGATCCGGCTTCGGAGGTGATCCGCCAAGAAGAGTTCAACAGCCTCGTCGAGTGCCTCACCACCCGCCTCTCGGAGCTCGAGAGCCGGGTGCTTTCGCTGTATCTGGACGGCCACTCCTACGAGTCGATCGCGAACCGCATCGGCTGCGACGCGAAGACCGTCGACAACGCGCTCCAGCGGGTGAAGCGCAAGGTCGGTTTGCACCTCGCAGCGCGCGAGGTCGCCGTCGCAGCCTGAGTCGGGACTCCCCGTCGACGGTGCGCGCCTCGTGCGCCCCTCGACTCTGCCGCGCCTCTGCGTCAGCCAGGCGCTGGGCAGCGGTACGCTCAGGAAGGATGCCCGCCTAGCTCAATTGGTAGAGCGCTGCACTTGTAATGCAGGGGTTCCCGGTTCGAGTCCGGGGGCGGGCTTTGCCCTGTTGTGCGGGCGGCCGCGATGAGGGCCACGGGTGGCGCGCAGCGCGCCTGCGTAACCGGTGCCCTTGCCGTGGGTAGCGGGTACTTGCATGGCCCCTGCGAACGACAGCTCCACAGTGAGCGCGCCAGCGCCAGCGTCCGCGCGGCTGCCGGCTGGCGCGGGCGGTTCGGGGGCAGCCGATGAGCCCGCTGCAGGAGCCGATCGCCGGGCGGGTCGCCAGCCGACCAGCGACAAGCGCCTAAGACGCGACGAGCACTTACGACGCCTGCACGAGGCGACCCGGCGGCGCGGCGTCAACAAGGTTGTGTACTGGCTCACGCGGGTGGTGCTGCAGCCGCTGATCCACGCCTGGTTTCGACTCGAGCGGATCGGTCACCGCCACATACCCGACGGCCCGGTAATTCTCGCCGCTAACCACCGCAGCTTCCTCGACCCCTTCGTGATCGGCTGCTGCCTGCGTCGACCGGTCTATTTCGTGGCTAAACGCGAGCTCTTCGAACGGCGTTTCTGGGGGCGGTACCTGAACTGGCTCGGTGCTTTCCCAGTACGGCGCGGCGAGTCCGACGAGGACGCCGTCGAAACCGCTCTCGCCCTTTTGCGCAGAGGACAGGCGGTGGTGATCTTCCCGGAGGGCACCCGTATCCGTCACGGCTCCTTGGGCAAGCCGCGGCGCGGCGTTGGCAGACTGGCGCTGGAATCGGGGGCGCCGGTAGTGCCGATCGCCGTCACCGGCACCGAGCGGGCGCGGCGCGGCTTGCTGGTGCGGCCCGTGAAGGTGCGCGTTCGTTGCGGGGCTCCGCTGCGCTTCCCCCGCGTCGAGCGTCCCTCGCCGGCCCTCGCGCGAGCGGTGCTCGAGCGGATCTGGCCACACATTCAGGTGCAGTGGGAGTGGCTCGGCGGCGACCCGCCCTTGCGCAGTGCAATGGTGCTCGGCGACGGAGCGAAAGCGGAAGCGCTCGCCGCGCTGCTCGGGCAGGCTGGTCTCAACGTGGCGCGCGGCCCGCAGGTGGAGCCGGAGGATCGAACGACCCGCGGGCGGGCGGTCGCGCGGGCGGTCGCGCGGGCCGGCTCGCGACTGCGCGGGCGGACGCTCGAGCCGTCCGGGAGCCCCGACCTCCTCGTGCTGGCCGCGTCCGCCCAGGCGCTCCCACAGTTGACGGCCGAGGCTGCGCAAGTCGTCGACGAGCGCACGCTAGTGCTGGTCGCCGCGAAGGGGCTCGTGCCGCCCCTCGGCACGACGCCGGCGGCCTACGTCTCGGAACGCTTGCGTGCGCGCGCCGTCGTCGCTCTCGGCGGGCCGGTACGTGCCGACGACATCGCGGCCGGTGAAGCCTGTGCGGTGGTCGCCGCCACCGACCCCGGTGCGCGTGCGCGCGTCGCGCAGGCGCTGCGCTCCGGTGGTCTCGAGGTCGAGGAGTCGAGCGACGTGGTCGGCGTCGAGCTCGCCGGCTGTGCGAACGGGGCGGCGGCGCTGGCGGCTTTGGCGGTCGGCGACGAGCGCGTGGCCCTCGCTGGTGCCGCGGCCGCACGGGTGTTCGAGGAGGTCGAGCGCCTGGGCCGCCAGCTCGGCGCCCGCCCGGACACGTTCGCGGGGCTAGCTGGTGCCGGTGAGTTGGTCAGCGCCGTGCTGTCGCGGCCCACCGCCGACGGCTGCGAGCAACCAGAGGACGCCGAGAACACATGCAGCCGCGGAGCGGCAGGGGCTCACCAGTTTCCCGCCGGTGCGCTCGAGGCGATCGCCCTCCTCGAGGGGCGCATGCGCCGAGCGGGCGTCGACGCACCGGTAACGCGGTCGCTGCGCGCGCTTCTCGAGGGTCGCATCGATCGCGCGCGTTGGCTGGAGCGGGTTCGCAGACCGCGGCCCACGCAACGCGCAGCCTGAGCACGGCGGGCTAGCCTCGCTACTCGGTGAGCGCAAGTCGCCCCTCGAAAGCCGAGCTCGACCGTGAATTCAGCGAGCTCTACCGGACGCACCTCCGCGACGTCTACAGCTACGCCTACTACCGCGTCGGCAATCATCACGACGCCGAGGATCTGACCGAGCAGACTTTTCTGCAGGCTTACCGTCACTACGAGCGTGCACGCGCGGAAGCCAACGGACGACCGCTGCGGCCCTGGTTGATCCGCATCACCCACAACCTGGCCGCCAACTGGTTCCGCGACCGCAGCCGCCGACCACAAACTCCGCTCGAGGACGCGCAACCACTGGTGGCACCGCACGGCACCGAGGAGCTGGCAGAGGAACGGGCCGACGCCCGCGAAGTGCTCGCGTGTGTGGCGCAGCTCCCCGAAGACCGCCGTGATGCGTTGGTCATGCGCTTCGCGTTGGGCATGGACAATCGCGAGATCGCGCGTGCGCTCGGCCGCTCGGAAGGGGCCACGAAGGTGCTGCTCCACCGTGCGATCCGGCAGCTCGAGCGGCTTCTAGCGGAGCGACGAGGGGCGCCCGAGGGGCGCGCTGGGGAAGCGTCGCAGGGGGACGCTGCCAGCGCCGGAGACGCCTTGAGCGAGAAAGGGGCGTAGCGTTTCGGCGCCGAAGAGGTAGTTACCTGCGAGGTACCTAGGAAGCGAAGATGGGTGAAGCCGACGTCGAAGCTCTACTGCGCGGGGCGCTGCGACCGGTCGAGCCGCAAGAGAGCCTTGCCGAGCGCCTCGAGCGGCGGCTAGTCGGTGTCCGCAGCGCGGCCGTCGACGAGCTCGCCGACTGGGAACTGCGGGCGCTGCGCGACCCGCGTCGCTGGCTTCGGGCGCTCATCGCCGTGATCTGTGGGGCGGCGGCAGCGACGGCCCTGGCCTTGCTGCGGCTGCATCAGGCTCGTCGCTCGCGGCCGCGGGGGCTCGCCGCGACCGCTGCGCGTTTGCGGTCGCAGATACGGCGCCCGCTCGAGCGCACGCAACTGCGCCGCGCGCGCGGGCGCCGGCGCATCATCGCCTGAAATCGTTTCCGCAAAGCGAGCGGGGGCGCCCCATCGCGGCGGCGCCCCCACCCCAAAGATTGCCGCGGGCGCAGCGACCCGGAAGTCCCGGAACCAACCTCGCACTCGGCCCGCGGTGTAGCCCCCACATTGCGAATCGACGCCCCCGACGCGCGCTTGAGGATGCTCGAGTCCCGTGGACGTTTGTTCGATGGGGCCTCATCGGCCGCGGTCGCCGTCGCCTCAAGCACTCCTTCGCGGTCTGGACGAATGTCGTAGGTCAAGGGTTACCGGCACCTGACGATCAACACCCCAGGTGATTCAACTGGACGAATCACCCAGCCCCCAGGGAGAGTGCAAGGAGGTCCCCCATGTCGATCCGAGCTGTCGGCGGCGGCGGTGCCGTGGCAGCCGCTGCGATAGTCCCGCCCGAACTCAGCGAGCTGTCGCTGACGGCGATCGCAGCGTTTACGTGCGTTGCGCTGTTGGTCTTCCTCGCGGTGGGCGAGCTTGCCCGCCGGGCGGAGGAACGCGGGGTCGGTGATGGCGACCTGATCAGTCCAGAGCAGGATCGCCAGGCACTCCTCGAGCGTGTAGCTGCGCTCGAGGAACACAGCACGTAGCCGCCCGCACAAGCGACCGCCGAGCTCGGTAACGAGGTGCTGCCCGACCTCCTACCTCCGCTCGCGGTCGTACTCCTACTGTTGGCGTTCGACCTCCAGAACGCCTTCGTTCCGTTCTCACGCGTGGTGCTCCGGCCTAGCGGCCGGAGCACCCGCGATTACACAATTGTCATCCCGTTGTTTGGCGATCCCTCGTATTGGCGGAATCGCCATCACCTCGAGCCTTACAAGGATCGTGTGTTGCTCGCCTGCAACATCGACACCGTTGCGATGGCCGAGTTCGCCGACCGGGTCGAAGCTGAGGGGTGGCGTGTCTTCAGATCTTGGGACGACCACCGCATCAGTCCTGTGCAAACCCTGGCCAAAGCGCTGTCGGTGATCGACACGACCTGGATGATGCGGCTCGATGGTGATTCGTATCCGGAAGACGATTTCGGCAAGGCCGTTGCCGCAGCCGAGGACGCCGATGCCGACCTTTGCTCGGTGAAAGTCTTGCCGTCGCGCCGACACACGGTCGCCGAGCACCTGCAAGGCGTCGAGTACGACCTCGCGATGCGCAGCCGCCACCTGCGGCCATGGGCGACCTCCGGTGCCTGCATGATCGCTCGCACCGAGGCCATGAAGGCGATCATGAGGCGGCACTCGATGTGGTTCTTCGGGGAGGACATCGAGACCGGCGTGATCGCCGAGCAACTACAGATGCGTGTGCGCCACATCGACTTCGTCGTTTACACGGAAGTGCCCTCGACTCTCCGCGAGCTCTTCAGGCAGCGGAAAGGCTGGTGGGCTGGTCATTTTCAACTCGCCGTTTTGAACATCGAGCAACAACTGCGTTTCCCGGCGCTCGCCGTTTACAACCTCTGCCTGATCTACATCCTCTTCGAGGGCAAGTGGCACGACATCTTCGTATACACACACGTGTTACCAACGCTGATCCTCGTCTACACGCTGATGACCACCATCACCAACTGGCCGGTGCGATCACGCTGGCTCATCGCCTTTCCCTACTACTCGCTCATTCAAGTGCTCGTAATGCCGCCCGTCGGTGCCTATTACTACGTGCGCACACGCATCCGTTGGAAACGCCCCGGGCGGTACCGCATCGAGTTCTTCCGCACCCGCCCGGGTGCTCCGCGGATGGTTCGACCCCTGGACTTCAAGGGTCGGCTCGTGCGTTACGCCTGGCACGCGGCCTTCATCGCTGCGATCCTCTCGCCGCTCGCCGTGCTGATCGCGGGGATCGAACTCCTCTGACAGGGAGCCGGTTAACCAAGCGATTAGCCCCGCCGCACGGGTCGGCGGCTGGTGCGAGCGAGGCCGGGACGGAAAAGGATCGGCCGAGCCACGGCGTGGGTCGGCCGATCGAACCCTTCGTCTTGACCCTGGTTCAGTGCTGAGCTGCGGTGCTCGGGCTCTCCGTTGCCGGAGTGGCAAGGAAGGCGCCGAGCCCGACCAGGCCGATCGCCAGGTGCAGGACGTTGTCCTCGGTGTTGACCGGGATGAAGCCCAGAATCGACTCGCCCGAGCCGATCAGGAATCCCCACACCGCGACGATCACGTAGACCACGCCGAGCAGGCCAGCGTAGCCCCTCGCGTACGCGTAGTTGCCGGCCGCGGCCAGGCCGAGTACGCCGGTCGCGATGTGTACGACGTTGTGCCAGCCGTTCACGTCGAGGATCCCGAGGACCGCGTCGACATCACCGGGAGACCCGAAGCTGGACGAGTAGAAGAACCCGATGATGCCGGCCAGGGTCAGCACGGCACCGAATACGAGCCCGTACAGCTGAGCAGGTGAACGCCCTTGCATCGTTTCTATACCTCCTACCTCTCGAAACTTTCGAGTTGGACCGTTCCTAAAGCCCTATACGCGTTGACCCCATGATTGGTTGCCCGCCGGTGATCGTTACGCTGCCGTAAGTGGCCTTCTGCTATCGCCATCCTCGCCGCGAAACCGGCGTCTCCTGCTCGAGTTGCGGTCGCGCGATCTGCCCCGAGTGCATGACCAGCACGCCGGTCGGCATGCGCTGCCCGGACTGCGCGGGTGCGACCACGCGCGTAGTGCGTGGCGTCGGCGGCGGCGCGCCGCGGGTCACGTACTTGTTGATCGCCTTGAACGTGCTGGTGTTTGCCGGGGAACTGCTCGGCGGCGGTGCGGCCACCGGTACCGGCGGTGCGGGCTCGTTGATCGCCGAGCTCGGACTCTCGCGAGCGGCGGTCGGGGCCGGCGAGTGGTGGCGGATCGTCACCGCCGGTTTCCTGCACGGCGGGCTCTTCCACCTGGCTTTCAACATGCTCGCCCTGTACGTGCTTGGTGATCTTCTCGAGCCGCGACTCGGCGCTGTCCGCTTCCTCGCCCTCTACCTCGCTTCGCTCGCCTGCGGCGCGCTCGGAGCGCTGTTGTTGGCTCCGGACGGGGTGACCGTCGGAGCATCGGGAGCCGTTTTCGGGCTGATGGGGGCGGCCGCCGTGATGATGTGGCGGGACGGGATTCCGCTTTTCGAAAGCGGGCTCGGTGCTTGGATCCTCCTGAACTTGCTGATCACGTTCCTGGTGCCACGAATCTCGATCGGAGGCCACCTGGGCGGCCTGCTCGGTGGGGCGCTCGCTGCGTGGTTGCTTGGGCGTGCCGGTAGCGTCGGCCTGCGTGGAAACGCCGCGCTTTTGCCGGTCGTTGCGATCGCTGCGCTGGCGGTCGCTGGAGCGATCGCGATATCCAGCGGAACCGGCTACTAGGGGAGTTGCGCGCCCGCTTACCCCAGGTCCAGCTCGACCGCCCTACCACGTCCGGGACTGGCGATCAGGTGTGGATGGAGCAGGTGGCCGATCAGCTCGATCCCTTCGGCAAGCCGCGGTCCGGGACGCGAGAAGTAGGCCGAGGCGTCGACGGCGAACACACGCGCCGCGAGCGCTTCGAGGCGGTCACGCAGGCGCAGAGCCTCGCTGCCGGCCTCTTCCACGCGATAGCCGCACGGCATCACGACGACGACCTCCGGCCGGGCCGCCCTGACCTCCTCCCAGCTGGCCCGCCGCGACGGTTCGCCCGGCATGCCGAGCACGTCCTCGCCGCCGGCGAGGGCGATCATCTGAGGAACCCAGTGTCCGGCGATCCACGGCGGGTCGAGCCACTCGAGGGCCACCACTCGCGGCTTGTCGGACGCTTCCGCGGCGGCTCGCTCGACCGCTTCCACGCGTCGGCCGAGGGCTTCCAGGAGCTCGTCGGCGCGCTCCTCAACACCGCACGCCTCCGCGAGTCGCCGGATATCAGCGAACGCCTCGCCAAGCGTCGAGGGGTCGAGAGCGAGCACGCGCGGGCGCGACTCGAGTCGCGCCGCCACCGCCAGCACGTCGTCGTAGGAGACCGCGCAGACCGTGCAGACCTCTTGGGTGACGATCAGGTCGGGCTGCAGCGCTGCGAGCAGCGCAGCATCCAACTCGTAGATCGGCTGTCCATGCTCGAGGGTGGCGGCGACGCGCTGGTCGACCTCGTGCGGCGGTAGCCCCGGCGGCAGTACGCTACGCGTGAGTTGCGGGAGCGCCTGCGCTTCGGGTGGGTAATCGCACTCGTGCGTAACTCCCACCACGCAGGAGCCGAGGCCGAGCGCGAACAGCGACTCGGTAGCGGAAGGGACTAGCGAGGCGATCTTCACGGTACGGGAGCAAACATGCCACGTCTCGACGAACAGCGAATAGCGGAACTGCTTGCCGGCCTTGAAGGGTGGCAGCGTCAGGGCGATGCGATCGTCAAGGAGTTCCGCTGCGGCGACTTCTCGGGGTCCGTGCGGTTCGTCGCTCGTGTCGCCGAGGTTGCCGACCAGCTGAACCACCACCCCGACGTCGAGATCTCCTGGGACCGCGTGCGCTTGTCGTTGACCACGCACTCGCAGGGTGGTCTCACGGAACGCGATTTCGAGCTAGCGCGTCGCATCGACGAGCTCGCCGCCGAGTAGGCCCGCAGGGGGCGCACCGCCGGGGGGCGCAAGCGGCGCCAGCGGCCCTGCTGGCGCCCAACGGCCCTACCCAAGCCGGCGTCGGAGCTTTGTCCGCCCGCCTCGCGGCGGCTAAAGCGCGGCCGCGACTCGTCGACGACATCCAGCGAGTGGTGCCGCCCGCGTCGCCGCTCGCGTGAGCGGGGCGAGTGAGCGGCCGGCAGCGAACGACGCGATGGCCGAAAGCGCGAATTTGCCGAGCAGCGCCCCTTCGAGCGCGAACCCCCCGCCTCCGGAGGCGGTCGGGAACGGTGCCGTGACTTCCGGGCGGGCCCCGGCCGTCGACCGCCTGGAGGAACGCTGGATCGATCCGCCCGGCGTCGGCAGCGCCTTTGGCGACGATCCCAGGCGCGCGGCCGTCGAGGCGGTGGAGCAGGCGCTCGGTGGGCGCGAGGTGCGTCCGCGCGACGTCGTCCTGCTGTTCAGCGCAGGCTACGAGGAGCCGGTCGAGGGCTTTCAGCTCGCTCAGCGCGCGGCGGCGCCGGCGCGGGTGGCGGCCTGCTCGAGCGACGGTGCCTTCACCGCCGGTCGCCAAGTCGCCCACGGTTGTTGCGCGATCCACCTCTCTTCCGCGCACCTTCGGCTCGGCTTGGCGCTCGCCGAGCTCGCACCCGACCTGGCCGGCGCGACCCGTCGCGCGACCGAGCTGGCCCGCGCCGAAGCGCAAAGCGCGGGCGGAGAGCCGACGCACGCTGCGCTCGTCCTGCTCAGCGACGGCCTGGCCGGCGATCAGTGGGAGATCGTGCGCGGTGCCTACGAGGTCACCGGCGCAGCGGTACCGATCGTCGGTGGCGCCGCGGGTGACGATCTGCGCATCAGCCGCACCTACCAGCACGCCGGGCGCACCACGACGAACGGCGTGATCGCCCTCTGGCTGGGTACCGAGGAGCCGCTTGCGGTGGGCGTCGCGCACGGCTGGCGACCGATCGGTGCCCCGATGCTCGTCACGCGCGCCGAAGGGAACGTGATTTTGGAGCTCGACGGCCGGCCAGCGCGCGACGCACAACGGATCGCGACGGCCTGCGGGACCACAAGGCTTTGCGGCTTCTTCACTTACGGGGAGTTTGGGCGCATAACCGGTACCACCGGATTCCACAACGCGAGCGTCGCGGTGCTGGCCCTGCCGGCTGCGGAGCCCAGACCTTGAGCGCCACGCCGTTGCGCAGCAGCTCGGAAGACGGTTGGGAACACGCGTTCCTCGAGCTGCGCGAGGAAAACGAGCGTCTGCGGCGCCGGCTCCGGGAGCTCGAGCGGCAGGCCGGGCAGGCACTGATGCGCGCCACCCGTCTAGCACAGGTGGTGACGCTCCTGGGGCGCCCGGAGGGAGTCTCGGGAGAGTCGCTCGCGCTCGCGGCGACGGACATCGCGTCGCTGTTCTCGGCCGACGTGTGCGCGCTGCTCGTGGGACCCGACGATGATCTCGCACTCGGCTGCCAGTGGGGGGTTCCAGCGCACGCGCTCCCGCAACGCCCGGTAGCGCTGCCACGAGCGCTGCTCGCGAAACTGCCCGATGATCGTGTGCTGGTGTCGACCGGGGAGTTGCCGCTTCCCGAATGGCTCGCGGGGTGCGGGCTCGCCCACCTCGCCTGGACGAGACTGGTTGGCACCAAGGGCGTCGGGATCATGGTTGTCGGCCGCCGCGCCGATGAGCCGTTCTCGCGGGAGGACGAAGCGGAGCTCAGGGCGATCGCCTACCGTCTCGCGACCGCCCTCGAGAACGAGCGCTTGCGGGCAGCACGCGAGCGACAGCTGACGCGCCTCAGGCGGCTGCACGCCCTCACCTGCGAGTTGAGCGCGGCGATCGACCCCGAGGCGGTGGCGCGCAGTTTGGCGCGCGCGGCGGTCGACGATCTGCAAGCGTCGGCCTGCGCCGTCTACATCGCCCGCAACGGGGGACTCGAGCTGGTCGATGCGCGCGGCATCGAGGCCGCGCGGATGCCGCAGCGGCTGGCAGCCCACGACCCGGCCGGTGCGCTCGGTCGCGACGTCTGCGTGCTCGAGCTGCGTGATGACGAGCGGTTGTTCGGGGTCGTAGCGGTTAAGCCCGCGCCGCAAGCGGGCTCCGAACTCGACCTGGTGGTTCGCAGCGCCACCGACGTCGGAGCTTTGGCCTTGCGCCGCGCGCTTTTGTGGGAGCGCACCAAGGAGCAGGCGAAGCTCGACTCGTTGACCGGCCTGCCGGCCCATCGCGCGTTCCACGAGCGGTTCGAAGAGCTCTTGGTGTCTGCTGCGGGTCCGGTCTCGCTGGCCTTGATCGACATCGACAACTTCAAGCAGGTCAACGATCGCTTCGGGCATCCCGTCGGCGACGACGCGCTGCGCGCGCTCGCCGACGCCCTGCGCGCCGGCACCCGCGCGCACGACGAACCGTTCCGCATCGGTGGCGAGGAGTTCGCGGTGCTGATGCCGGCGACCGACGCGACCAACGCGCTGCGCGCGGCGATCCGGCTCTGCGAGGTCGTGCGGGCCGCCCCCGCGCCGGTACCCCTCACGATCAGCGTCGGCATCGCTCAGGCCGGGTTGCACGGCAGCACTCGCGACGAGCTCGTGGCGGCCGCCGACGCCGCCCTCTACCGCGCTAAGCGAGCCGGCAAAGACCGCGCGGTGCTCGCCACTCAGGGCGACGACACAGCGTCCGGTGATCGCTCAGCGCAAAGCCTCGCGCGCCATCGCCTGGCGGTGATCGAGGGCGGGGCGGCGCGCGCCCGCGAGCGCGCAGAGGGGGCCTCGGGGCTCGCCGGCGACCAACCAGTGCGCCCCGAGCCGCAGCCCACGGGGTCGGTCAGCTTGACTCCGGTTCCCGCCGCCAACAGTGTCGCTTCGACTGCCGGTCGGCTGGGCTACGAAGTTGGTGGGGACCCGCTCGCTGCGCTGCTCGCTGCGTTGCGGCGACGCGACCCCACCACGGTCCTCCACGACCGCCTCGCCTCGCGACTGGTGCGCGAGATCGGCGAGCACGCCGGCGTCGAGCGGCACGTCGTGGAGCTCGCCGAGGCCGCGGCGACGGTCCACGCGCTCGGTAAACTCGCCTGGCCGGAGCGCATCTTGCGCGGCCAAAGGCCTCTGTCAGGTGCCGAGTATGAAGTGGTCCGGTACCACACGCTGGCCGGCGAGGCGCTGCTGCGAAGTATCGGGCGCTTGGACGTGGCGCGCGTGGTGCGCCAACACCATGAGCGCTTCGACGGCTCCGGGTATCCGGATGGTTTGGCCGCTGACGAGATCCCTACGGCCGCGCGCCTCCTCCACCTCGCCGATGCGCTGGCGGCGATGTCGCTCGACCGGCCGTACCGACGAGCGCTCGATCCCGCGCAGGTGCGCGACGAACTGCAGCGGGGACGTGGCCGCCAGTTCGATCCTGAGCTAGCGGCCGCGGCGCTGTCGTTGCCCGGGGCGCCGTTCGGTCGCGGCGCGAGGTGCTAGCGTCTCAAACGAGCTTTCGCCGATGCGCGACGACGATCCGCCTCGAAGTAGCTTGCCGCCGAGCGGGGCCGGGTCGCCCCGGTCGGGGCGCGTGGAGGTGCGTGCATGACCGCGGTGCTGCTGATTGCTGCTGTTTTCGCGCTGGTCGCCCTCAATGGTTTCTTCGTGGCCGCCGAGTTCGCGCTGGTAAGGGCGCGGCAAGGGCGACTCGAGGAGCTCGCCAAGGCCGGCAGCAGCGGTGCCCGCACTGCTCTGCGTCAACTAGAGCTCATCGATCAGTACCTCGCGGCCTGCCAGCTCGGTATCACGATGACCTCGATCGGCATTGGGTTCCTCGGCGAGCCGGCGGTCGCGCGCCTGATCGAGCCGCTTTTTACGGGAGCCCTCGGGCACGCGGTCGCGCTCGGTATCTCGGTGACGCTCGCTTACGTTCTGGTGACAGCGCTGCACATCACGCTTGGCGAGCAGGTTCCGAAGATCTACGCGATCGTGCATGCGGAGCGCACGGCCGCGTTCCTGGCGCGTCCGCTCGGCTGGTTCAACACGCTGTTCCGTCCAGCTGTCCACGCGCTGAACGGCGCTTCGAACGCGATCCTGAGACTGCTGCGGGTCGACCCGCGCGCCGAGTTCGAGCAGGGGATCACGGCCGAGGAGCTCAAGTACCTGATCGTCCGTGGTCTGCGCGCCGCCCAGCTCGACCCCGGTGAGGCAGGGATGCTGTCAGGCGTCTTCCATCTCCACGAGCAGCAAGCGCGTCACGTAATGACGCCAATTCCGGCGGTTGTGACGTGCGACGTCTCGGAGACCGCCGGTGTGGCGCTGCGTCGGTGCGTCGATTCGGGACACACGCGCCTGGTGGTCACCGAGCAAGGGTCGACCGACAAAGTTCGCGGTGTTGTGCACGTCAACTCTTTGGCGCGACGCGTTCTCACCGAGGGACCGGACGCACCGATCGAGGGAGCGATCAAGGACGTCTTGATCGTTCCCGAGACGAAGCCCCTCGACGACCTCCTTGCCGACCTTCAGCGTGAGCGCGCGTCGATGGCTGTGGTGATCGACGAGTATGGGCGGACGGTGGGCATCGTTACGGTCGAGGACATCCTCGAGGAGATCGTCGGCGAGATCGCCGACGAGACCGATCCGGTGGTTACGGGCGTGCGCCGTTTGCGCAACGGCGATTGGTGGGTGCGCGGGCACGTTCCGATCACCGATTTGCGGGACTACGGAATCGATCTGCCGATCGAGCCCGGCGAGTACAACTCGATCGGCGGCTATGTCTTCGGGCAGCTCGGTCGCTTGCCGAAGCGCGGCGACTTGGTGCGGATCGACGGCTTCTCGCTCCGTGTCGAATCGGTGCGTGAGAACCGCATCGAGGCGGTACGCATCCGCGACCATCGCGGCGAACCGCCGCCATCGCAGGAGCGCCAAAAGGACGACCGCAACGGCCAAAAAGACGGCCGTGCCGACAGCGGGCGCGCGGCTTACTCAGAGCCGCCGCCTCCCGGCGAGGGGCGGCCGGTCGAGCGCGCGGCTGCCGATCCCGACGCGCGGACGAGCTGAGTCCCGCGCTGTGGCGTGCGAGCAGCGTGGCTGCCCGCCCGGGCCGGAGCGAAGCCCCGCCGCTCGCCGGCCGCGCTACTCGTACTCGTAAAAGCCCGCCTTGGTCTTGCGGCCAAGACGGCCCTGGGCGATCAGTTCACGCACGCGCGGAGGGATCTCGACCCCGATCGACTCTCCGATCGCCGCCGACACGTCAAGCCCCACGAAGTCGAGCAGGGCGAGTGGCCCCATCGGGTGCCCGGCGCCGAGCTTCATGCAGGTGTCGATCGCCTGTGGTTCGAGACCCGTTTCCTCGAGCAGGCGCACAGCGTCGAACAGGTAGGGGAAGAGCAGGCGGTTGACGACGAACCCCGGTACGTCGGGCACCTCGACCGCGACCTTGCCGAGCTGCTCGCACACACCGTGCAGCAGGGACCGCGTCTCCTCACTCGCCTCGGCCGGGAAGGCGAGCTCAACGAGCTTCATCTTCTCGACGGGGTTGAAGACGTGAAGCGCGCCGAAGCGCTCGGGTCGTCCGCTTGCCCTTGCCAACTCCGCGACCGACAGCGAGGACGTCGTGCTCGCGAGCACGGTGTCGGCGGGCAGCGCAGCGTCGAGACGGCCCAACAGCTCCCGCTTGGTCTCGAGCTCCTCAGCGACTGACTCGACGACGAGCTCGCGATCGGCGAGTGCTGCTAGGTCGTTGGTTACCGGCAGATCGCGCTTCAGCCGGGCGCGTGCACGCTCGGGGACACGCGCCCAGACCAGCACGTCGATTCCCGCGTCGGCTGCAGCACGCGCGAGACCCGCGCCAATCGTGCCGCTGCCGACGATGCCCAGCTTTTCGGTTCGCTCGTTCGCCAAGCCTCCTCCTGGGTGTCCTGTTTTTCCGCTTCGTGAGGTTGCTGGTATCGGCCTGGCGAGCAGAGCCCTCGGCTCCCGCTGCCTGCCGATCCGTCTAAACTGGCCTGGGCATTGGTTTGGCCAGCCAGCCAAATGGTTCTGAACTGCCGGTCAGGAAAAACGTACCCTAGCGTCGGCGTCGGAAGGGCGTCGCAACGGGGGGCGGGAAATACCTGCCGAGGCGCGACTTTCGGGAGGAGGCAGAGGCGACGATGAGGAACGGTGCTGGGCGCGAAGTCGTAATCGTCGAGGCCGCGCGTACGCCAATTGGGCGCGGGCACCCGGAGAAGGGCTACTACAAGGACGTCCATCCGAACGAGCTGCTCGGCGCTTGCTACAAGGCGGTTATCGAGCGCGCCGGGATCGAGCCGTCGCTCGTCGAGGACGTCATTTGCGGCTGCGTGCAGCAGTACGGCGAGCAGTCGTTCAACATCGGCCGCAACGCCTGGTTGCAGGCCGGGCTACCGATCGAGACGCCGGCGACGACCGTCGATCGTCAGTGCGGCTCGGCGCAACAGGCGGTGAATTTCGCCGCGGCGTTGATCGCTTCCGGTGTTCACGACGTGGTGATCGGCGCCGGTGTCGAGCACATGGGCCACATCCCGATGGGGGTTGGCTTCAAGTGGGTCGACGAGGTCGGCACGCCGTGGCCGAAGGAGCTCTTGGAGCGCTACGCGTTGGTGCCCCAGGGCATCTCCGCGGAGATGATCGCCGCCAAGTGGGAGATCCCGCGCTCCGAGCTCGACGAGCTCGGTCTGCGCTCGCACCGGCTCGCGCACCAAGCGACCGAGGAGGGCCGCTTCGAGCGCGAGATCGTGCCCTTCCAGGTGAACGGCACCACCTACGTAACCGACCAGGGCATCCGCCCCGACACAAGCCTCGAGAAGCTGGCCGAGCTGAAGCCCGCCTTCCCGCAAGCCGCTCCCTACGTCGGCGGCGAGGAGAACCTCAAGGTCACTGCGGGCAACTCGTCCCAGATCTCCGACGGTGCCGCCGCGGTGCTTTTGATGAGCCGCGAGAAGGCGGAGGCGCTAGGTCTCGAGCCGCGCGCCCGGATCGTCGATCAGACGACCGTGGGCGTCGACCCGGTGATCATGCTCACCGGCCCGATTCCCGCCACCAGGCGGATTCTTGAGCGCAACGGGATGACGATCAACGACATCGATCTGATCGAAATCAACGAAGCGTTCGCGTCTGTGGTAGCAGCCTGGCGACGGGAGCTGGAGCCCGACATGGACCGCGTGAACGTCAACGGCGGCGCGATCGCGCTCGGTCACCCGCTCGGGTCGACCGGCGCTCGCCTAATCACCACGCTTCTGCACGAGCTCGAACGCCGCGACGCGGAGATCGGCTTCGTGACCATGTGCTGCGGCGGCGGGCTCGGCACCGGCACGCTCATTCAGCGGATCTAAGGAGACGGCGCGGAGCGGTCGGGGCCCAGCGGCGGCGGGGCGAACGGATGCTCTCGCAGGCGCAGCCGGCACGCCTCGCCGCCAGGTGGCCCCGGAGGCGGCGCTCCTGGCCACGGTCCGGAATCGCGGCGCCGCACGCAGCGTCGACGCCCACGGTCCGCTCCCGCGTAGCTCAGGAGAACCGTGTGCGGCAGTGCGATCGCGCGGATTTCGGCGGCCGGCAGCCAGCCGATCTTCTGCACGGCACGCATGCTCGGGCGGTTGTGGGCGAGCACGTAACACAGCCCCCGTGTGAACCCGAGATCGGCGAGCATCGCGAACGTGCGCAGTGCGCGTGCGGGCGTGATCCCGCGACCGCGGAGATCTCGGCGCGTGTAGCTGTCGTACGCGTAAATGAAGTGCGACGGCAGAACGATGTGCAAGCCGATCTCGGGGATCCACGCCTCGCCAGGGTGCCACCAGGCAACCGACACGAGCTCGGCGCCCAGCCACGCGCCGATCGCGAGCGAACCAGCGGCGAGTCGCTCGCGCAACTGTTTCGCTCCGCCGAACGGCCGCAAGGCGGCGTACTGCTCGGCGTGCTCGGTGCCCAGCGGGGCAACGCGCAACCCCTCGATTTTTGGCGACGCGCTCGCGCTCGTCGGGCGCAGCGAGCGTTCGAAGATCACCAGACGGCGGAAGCCCAGGCGCTCTACGAGCGTGCCAACAAGGGCTGGCAACCCACCGAGCTCGTACCGCTCACGCGCGCGGGCCAGCAGCCCGCGCTGTCGTCGCTCGAACACCAGGTGAGCTTAAGACGAAAGCAGCGTGCGGGCGCCGGAAGGCGAAAGCCGAGCCGGCCTTACAAATCGAATAAGTGTTAGTTTCGGAGGCGCTATGGACCTCACGCTTTCACCATCCGAGCAGAAGTTCCGGGACGAGCTGCGGGCCTGGCTCGAGGCCAACCACCCCGGCCCAGAGCCCGACGATCCTGACGAGGCGTTCGAGTTCCGACGTCAGTGGCAGCGCAAGCTGCACGAGGGCGGTTGGGCCGGCGTCTCCTGGCCGCGCGAGTACGGCGGCCGTGGCGCGAGCGTCATCGAGCAGGCGATCTACAGCGAGGAGATGGTCCGGGCCAAGGCTCCTCAGCCAGCGAACATCCTGGGCTTGCTGATGGGTGGTCCGGTGGTTATCCACCACGGCACCGAGGAGCAGCGCCGACGCTTCCTGGAGCCGATCCTCTCGGCCGAGGAGATCTGGTGTCAGGGCTTTTCGGAGCCGGAAGCTGGCTCCGATCTCGCGTCGTTGAAGACGCGCGCGGTCCGTGACGGCGACGAGTGGGTGGTGACGGGCCAGAAGGTTTGGACGACCTACGCACACAAAGCAAAGTGGTGCATGCTGCTCGCCCGCACCGACCCCGACGCGCCAAAGCACCAGGGGCTCACCTACTTCATCATGGACATGGAGCAGGACGCGGTGCAGGTGCGTCCGCTGCGCCAGATCACCGGCGAGGCGGAATTCAACGAGCTGTTCATCGAGGGCGCGCGCATCCCCGACGAGAACGTGATCGGCGGGGTCGGTAACGGCTGGGCCGTGGCGATTACAACGCTCATGCACGAGCGCGCGGGGCTCGGTGCGGCGGCTGCCGCGGGGGTCCGACTGATGCTCGACGAAGTAGTCGAGCTCGCCCGAGAGCGCGGCCTTGCGGACGACCCGATCGTCCGCGATCGGATCGCTCAGTTCAAGATCGAAGTCGAGGCCCTTCGCTTCACCAGCTGGCGCGGTCTCACGCAGATCCAAAAGCGCGGGGTGCCGGGGCCCGAAGGCTCACTTCCGAAGTGGCACTGGTCGGAGATCAGCCAGGCACTCACGGAGTTCGCGATCGAGCTGCGAGGCGAAGAGGGGCCGGTGTGGGACTCGCGCTGGGTCTATCGCTTCTTGCGCTCGCGCGCGAACTCGATCGAGGGCGGTACGACCGAGATCCTCAAGAACATCGTTGCCGAGCGGGTGCTCGGCCTCCCGAAGCTGAGGTGAGGAGATGAACTTCGACTTCAACGACGATCAGCAGGCGATCAAGCGGACCGCCCGCGAGCTGCTCGCGGCGCGCTTCACCCCCGATCGCGTGCGCGAGCTGGCGGAGGCGCGCCGCTACGACGACGAGGCTTGGCGCGAGCTGTGCGAGCTCGGGTGGCCGGGGATCTTCGTCGACGAGCGGTTCGGGGGTCAGGGGCTCGGCACGGTCGAGCTCGTAATCCTCGCTGAGGAGCTCGGCTACGCGCTCGCGCCGCTGCCGTTCCTGTCGCGTGCTGCGGCCGGACTCGTGCTGCAGGCGGCGGGATCGGACGAGCAGCGCGAGCGTTGGCTCGCACCGCTCGCGCGCGGCGAGCTGAGCGCGACGCTGGCCCTCACCCACGGCGGCGAGGCGCGCCTGGTCCCGGATGCTGCCGAGGCCGATCTACTCGTGGCGGTCGAGGGTGGCGAGGCGCAACTGTTCGAGCGAGGCTCGTTCGAGGCACAAGCACTCGACACCATCGACCTGACCCGCAGTTACGCGTCAGTGCGTGTCGAGGGTTCCGGGGAGCCGCTCCCGGGCGATCCCTCCGCCGGTGTCGACCGCGCGCTCGTTGCGCTCGCCGCAGAGCTTGTCGGGATCGCGCAGCGGACGCTCGAGATGGCGGTCCAATACGCGCGCGAGCGCAAGCAGTTCGGGCGCCCGATCGGTGCCTACCAAGCGGTGTCGCACCGTTGCGCGCAGATGTTGCTCGAGACCGAGAGCGCCCGCTCGCTCACCTACTACGCGGCCTGGACGGCGGAGTCCGAGCCGGAGTCGCTGCCGCTCGCGTCAGCGATGGCCAAGTCCTACGCCAGCGACGCTGGTTGGCGCACGAGCGCGCAGGCGTTGCAGGTGTTCGGAGGCATCGGTTTCACCTGGGAGCACGACCTCCACTTCTTCCTGAAGCGTGCGCGCACCGATGCTCACCTGTGGTCGATGGGCCGCGAACTGCGGGCTAGGGTGGCCGACCTTACGGGACTCGAGCGGACGGCGCCCACCGCCGCCTGACGAGAGTTCGCCACGCTGCCAAGCGATGTAGCCCGGCGCGGCCCTGCCGCGCCGGGTCCTTTTTAACCCTCTGCGGGCAGCTGCTGGTCGCCCACGTAGCTACGCAGGCCGCGCTCTCCCTCGACCACCGGACCGCGCGCCTCGGCTCCCCGCGCCACCTGCTCGAGGTGCTGCATCCAACGCTCGCCCTCACGCCGCACCGGGTGATCGGGGGGCAAGCCGACGATCAGATTGCGGATGCGATTGCGGATCTGCAGGGCGAAGTGCGGCGTCGAGGCGCCCACGAGCTCGTGGATGTCCTCGATCGTCGGTTCGCGTGTCAGGCGGTCAGGACGCTCGTACTCGCTCACGGCTGGGAACGTTAGAGCGAGACCGGCTGCCAGGACTCGCCGACCGCTTCGCCGCGCTCAGGGCGTCTGCGGTTGCACCGGTACGAGTTCGGTCAAGCGGTCGATCTGGCCCTGCACCCCCAACGAGACGGCCCGGTCGTCGCCGAGGATCCAAACCCGGTTGTAGACCGCTTCCTGCGGTGTGCCCTCATACCCGGGTTGGATGCTCAACAGGTACTGCTGCACGGTGCGCGGGAGGGCGTCGGCGCGGTCGGTCAGAAGCAGCGGCGCGAAGATGCCCTTCGAGCCGAGCAGCGCCGCTGCGGCAGCGTCGAGCGGCCGGGTCGTGCTTGCCAAAGCCAAGTTGTAGCCCGGCACGACGACCCCCCAACCGAACGTGCCGCTGCGGTAGCGCGCGAACGCGACGGCCAGTTCGACAGCGTTGCGTGCGCGCTCACCGATCCGCCGCACGCGACCAAAGCGGCGCAGCGAGCGCTCGACGCGAGGCGAGATAAGCGACTCCGGTCCGAGCAAAAAGATCGCGGCGTTGCCCTCCCGGCGTGCGAGCGCCCGCTGGATCGGTGCCGGCACCGAACGACTGCGGACCGGCAGGGCGGAGTCGCCCGAGAAACCGGCCCACGCTGCAGCCGGCATCGCCCACTCCGGGCGTTCCCCTGAGAAGAGCAAGACACGAGGAGACGGCCGTCTGCGCAGCGCCGCCGCGAAACGATCGAGCTCCGCGGCGATCGCGTAGGGATCGTCGCCGGCGATTCGCTTGACGCGGAGACCGGCTGGTGCGGGGACGCCATTTCCGACCAGGATCGCTTGGGCATCGTCGGCGAGGTCGGCGCCCAGTGGCCGCAGTCGTCTGATCGTCTCGCCCGTGACGGGTGGGAGGTCGCCGCCCGACGAGAACAGCAAGGGCGCGACCAGCGGGTCGGCGGCTAGCGTCGCCGCGGCCACGGCGTCCTGCCAGCGGCGGGTGTCAAGCAGTACGACCGTGCGGGGCCTAGTGGCGCTGGTGGTGGCGGGGTAGAAAAGGTTCGCGACGCCGGCCGCGTCGGCCACCGGATCGCCACCGCCTACCCGCACCGTGTTGCGCGTGGCCACGGCGGGGAAGCCAAGCTTGGTCGCAGCGTCCTGATCGCCTGCGCGGGCGCCGAGTTGCGGTGGCCGACCATCGCCGCCGCCACCCAGCTGGCAACCGGCGCCGACCAACGCCGAGGCGACGACCAACGCCGTCACAGCTAGCACGAGGCTGCCGCGTCGCTTTCCCCGAGACCCCTCCACTCGCACTCCCGAAGCAACTTACCGAGCAGCCGACCGCTATCCTGCCCCCGTCCGCTGGTTGACTGGCCAGTCAAGGCGTCGCGGCGGCTGCGAGGAGTATCGAGGCGCGAGCAAGGAGGATCTGACCGTGGACTTCCGTCTGTCGCCGGACCATCTCGAGTTCAAGGAGCGCTGCCGGCGCTTCGCGAGAGAGGTGATGCGCCCGATCGCGCCCCACTACGACCGCACCGAGGAGGTGCCGTGGGAGGCGATCAAGGCGGCGCGCGAGTGGGGCCTACACGGTCTCGATCACATGCAGCGGATGGCCTCCGATCCCGACGGCTTGATGACGGCGATCTACGCCGAGGAGCTGCATTGGGGCTGCGCGGGCATTGCGCTCGCCATCCAGGGGTCCGGTCTTGCCGCCGCCGGCATCGCCGCGTCTGGAACACCCGAACAAATCATGCGCTGGGTGCCAGAGTGCTACGGCACAGGCGATGAGATCAAGCTCGGCGCTTACGCGGTGACGGAGCCGGGAGCGGGCTCCGACGTGCGTGCTCTCCGCACGACCGCGCGTCTCGACGGCGACGAGTGGGTGCTCAACGGCACCAAGGTCTTCATCACCAACGGCGGCATCGCCGACGTGACGGTCGTCGTCGCGACCGTCGATCCCGACCTCGGTTACCGCGGACAGGCGTCCTTCGTGGTGCCCAAGGGGACGCCAGGCCTCAGGCAGGGAAAGAAAGAATCGAAGCTCGGCATCCGCGCCTCGCACACCGCCGAGATCGTGCTCGAGGACTGTCGCGTGCCGATGGAGAACTTGCTCGGCGGCTACGAAAAACTGCAGCGCAAGCTGGAGCGTGCGCGCAAGGGTGAGTCGAGCGGACGCTCTTCGAACGCGCTCGCCACGTTCGAGATGACGCGCCCCCTAGTCGGCGCCTCGGCGCTCGGCATCGCCCAGGCCGCCTACGAGTGGACGCTCGACTACCTCGAGCGCACCCGCGAGGGCGGAAGGCCGCTGATCGAGCATCAGCGAATCCAGCAAACGATCGCCGACGTCGCCACTGAGATCGAAGCTGCACGCCTGCTCGTCTGGCGGGCCTCGTGGATGGCGCGCAACGGTGTGCCGCTCACCGGCGGCCAGGGATCGATGGCGAAGTTGAAGGCAGGGGACGTCGCGATGTGGGCGACCGCGACCTGCATGGACCTCGTCGGGCCGTACGCCCAGACGACGGAGTGCCCACTCGAAAAGTGGTACCGGGACGCGAAGATCTACCAGATCTTTGAGGGCACGGCCCAGGTGCAGCGGCTGGTGATCTCGCGGCTCCAGCGCGAGGAGTACAGGCGCCGCTTGGCGGAGGCCGCGGAGCTGGTGGCGGCGGGTGAACGTAGCGGCTCGGCAGTGGCAGCCTGAGGGGGTCGCGCGCCCGTCGGCGCCGCTACCAGAGCGCGCTCACTACACTCAGCGGGGCAGCGGCTCGCAGCGACGGAAGGAGGCGCTTTGCCAGGGCTAGCTGGGCGGCTCTCGACCACCATCAAGGCCAAGATCTCGAAGTGGCTCGACCGCGCCGAGGATCCGGCGGAAACGCTGGACTACGGCTACCGCAAGCAGGTCGAGCTGCTCCAGAACGTAAAGAAGGGGATCGCCGAGGTCCTCACCGCGAAGAAGCGTCTGCAGATGCAGTCGCAGAAGCTCGAGCAGCAGGTGGCGAAGCTCGAAGGCCAGGCCCGGCAGGCGCTCGCTCAAGGCCGTGAAGACCTTGCGCGCGCGGCCCTCGAACGCAAGGCGCTGGCGCAACGCGAGCTGCAAAGTCTCGACCAGCAAATCGCCGAGCTAGAGGCGCAGCAACAGCGCCTCACCGAGAACGAGCAACGCCTGCGCGCCAAGGTCGAGGCCTTCCGCACCAAGAAGGAAGTGATCAAGGCGCAGTACTCGGCGGCCGAGGCGCAGGTCCGGATCTCGGAAGCCGCCCACGGCGTCGGCGAGCAGATGGCCGATCTCGGGCTCGCGCTCCAGCGCGCCCAAGAGAAGGTCGAGGACATGCAGGCGCGCGCCGCCGCCGTCGAGGAGCTCGAACAGGCGGGCACCTTCGAGGACCTTACGGCGCTCGGTTCGAGCGACGACATCGACCGCCAGCTCGCTCAGCTGGAAGCAGGCGACCAGGTCGAGCGCGAGCTGGCCCGCCTGAAGGGCGAAGTTCCGGGCTCCGGGCGGGAGCTCGGCGCCGCTGCCGAGGATTCGGGCAGCCAGCCGCCCACGCACCGGGAGAAGGGCTCGTGATCGTGCGGATCTCCGGCGAGGGGCAGTTTCGGCTCGCCGATCACCTCGCCGACCAGCTAAATGAGCTCGACAACGCGTGTGTGGCCGCGGTCGAAGCGGGTGACGAGCGGCGCTTCCGCGAGCTGTTCGACGAGCTCATAGCGCTGATCGAGCGCGAGGGGGAGCCGCTCGCCGATGACGAGCTTGTGGAGTCCGACGTGATCGTGCCGCCCCGCGACATCACCTTCGAAGAGGCGCGGCGTGACTTCACCGGCGAGGGAATCGTTCCCGAGTAGCGCGGTGGGGCACCGGCTCACGGCTCTCGCGACCGGCTACCGCGACCTCGAGAGCGCCGGTGGCTAGCGGGTCACAGCAGGGGCCGGACTACACGCGCCTCAATTTGCTCGAGGTCGAGGATCTCGCACCGCGCTTCGGCTACGGGGAGCTGTTGGCGGCTCGCTTCCCGGGCGGTGCGCTCGAGGCGCGCGAAACCGGGCTCTCGCTGCAGCACCTGCGTCCTGGCCGCAAGCAGCCCTACGGACATCGCCACGAGCGTGCCGAGGAGATCTACGTCGTGCTGGAGGGCTCGGGCCGGGTGTGCCTCGACGGGGAAGTCGTCGAGCTGCAGCGGTTCGATGCTTTGCGCGTAGCCCCGCAGGTGGCGCGCCGCTTCGAAGCCGGGCCGGAGGGGATGACGCTGCTCGCTTTCGGGCCCCGCCGCCAAGGCGACGGCGAGGTGCTGCCGGACTTCTGGCCCTAGAACGCAGCGTTAGGGCGCTGTCGAAGCCGCTTTCTGGCGAGCGTGGCGAAGCTGCTCGCCGAGACGCGCTAGCTCGACCTCCGTCGCACACGCCTCGAGGAGCGCGAAGAGCTCGCGTTCCTCCATGCGCACGTGATCGTGCAAGAGCTCACCGGCAGCCCTGAGCTCGTCCGGTGCGGGGGGCGTTGCCGTGAGCCACCGCGTGGTCAGGGCTCGCAGGCGCACATGATCGAGGAGAGTTCTCACAATGAGTCGATGGTCAGCGTCGACGTGGTTAGCCAAGAGGGGCAGCAGGAAGCGTTCTTCCTCGGCGAAGTGAACGGCGCTCGCATCGTTCATGAACTCGACGAAGGCTCGCGTAAGCCCGCCCGCGGAGGAAGCGTCAGCACGCCGCATCTGCGCTGCCAGCACTAGCGCGTGATGGTGATCGCGAGAGAGTTCGACTAGCGCGGGGTGCCGAGTCATCTTCAGCCGCCGTTCGCTCTCATCGCTCTCGCCGCACCTCCACTGGCCATCACTCTCGCCCCGTCGCTCACAACCGCAGTGGGGCCGCGCGGGCGGCAGCGAGCGCGCGCTCGGCGATCGCGAGCCCGGTGGCGCCAACGCAGACGACGAGGGCGGCGCGCAGCAGCGTCTGGATCGGCGCCTCGAGCGGCGCCACCTGCGCGATCCAGGCCAGCAGCAGGACTACCGGAGCCGCTGCGACGAGTGGACCGAGGACGCGTCTTGTGCGTTCGGTGCTAGGACGCCTGCGAGTCTGCGGCCCGAGTTCTGCGGACGGCGCTCCTGGCCTTCTGATCGCGCGCACTCGCGCGAGCACATCGAGAAGATGCAGTAGCGAGCCGGCAACCGTCAGTCCGATCCAACCGGCCAGCGCAGATAGGGCGAACACCGCGTCTCTCGGCAGCGCAACCGCGCTTCCGCCGGGGTTTCCGCTCAGCGTCTGAATCAGGCCCCACAGGAGGGCGAGTACGCAGAACAGCTGACCGTGCGCAACCAGCCAAGCTGGCAGCCGCAGCGGCGACCGCCGCTGGCTAAGACAACCCAGCACGTTCGCGAGCAAAGCGCTCGCAGCGACCAGACACACGAACCATCCCGCGGTGACCAGCGCCAGCGATCCCGAGAAATAGCCGGCGGCGAGCGCACCGAGGCCCGGGTACCAGCCAAGGAGTGCGATCACTTCGAGCCGCGGCCAGCGCAGGCGCGTGTCGGTGAGCGAGGGGAAGAAAGTGTGGAGGGTGCCCACGATCGTCCCTCCGAACCAGCCACCGACGGCGAGCAAAGCGTGCGTTCCGACGGTGTCGCCGTCGCCTGCGAAGAGCCCCGTGGCGAGCAGCGTGCCAATCGTGCCGGCGCAAACGAGTGCCGCGGCGGCGCCTTCGTACCAGGCGATGGCCAACGGTGCCCGTTGCAGCGAGCGGCGACGCATCCGCTCGAGTCGCGCGACGTAAACGGCGAGGCCCCCGCCCAGGAGGACGGCGCCCGCCACGATCACCGCGGCGGCCGAGGTGACGTAGCCCACAGCAACCGTCAAAGCGCCGGCATTCCAGGTGAAGAGGCCCAGCCGGAAGAGAACAGGCGGGCTCGCCTCGGCCGCTAGGAGTGCGCCGGCGAAGAACGGGGCGGCACCGAGGATCAGTTGCGAGATCCCGCCTACGAACGCCAAGTGCAGGGCGAGCCATGAGGATCTCGGAAGACCAACCGCGGTACCCACCGTGGCCGTCACGCCCGCGGCTAGCAGGAAGGCGAGGCCGCTGAGGAAGTGCGCGAGCAGG
This sequence comes from Thermoleophilum album, assembly GCF_900108055.1. GTDB lineage: Bacteria > Actinomycetota > Thermoleophilia > Solirubrobacterales > Thermoleophilaceae > Thermoleophilum > Thermoleophilum album. Next base: position 1,125,317 of record NZ_FNWJ01000001.1, read on the forward strand.
TGATCGGTCGGCCGCGGGCCGCTCTCGCGGCCCGCGCGGCGCGGACAACGGCGCGAACGGGGTTGGGGGTGACTCGCGGTGGCCGCCGTGCCGATCATCTGGGCATTATTACACAATGATGTGAAAATATTGTTCCAGCTTTGGCCTTGCGAATAGGTCGCCGAGCGGTTAGCGTCGGCCCGGCCCCACTACCTACTCGGTGACTAGCCGGTGACCAGACGCCCCCGTCTTCCGCTGCTATTGCGGCTAACAAGGAAACCGCTCGCGGCCCGTTGGTCGACCGCCTTTGCGGCGACTGCGCTGATCGGCGGGGCCCTCGGGCTACCGGGCCTTGGCGGCTTGCCGGTTGCGCCGGCACGCGCCGTTGCTGCCACCGACTTCGGCGGTGAGCTGCGACCGCCGGCCAGCGTTCCCTTCGCTGCCCGTGGCGGCATCCGCTACGCGTACGTGGTCGGGGCGCGTCCCGGTGAGCGCTTGGTGCTCACCGACACTCGCGGTCGGACGCTACGCGCAGGACAGGCCGATGACTTCGGCAGCCTGATCTTCCGCGAGCTACGCCCCGGTCGCTACCGGCTCTTACGCGCGTCGCGTGGCCGCGGCGAGTCGCGCGTCGTCGCGCGCCTGCGCGTGCTCGCGCCCGGCGCCAACCCGCCGACCTCCTTCTATCGCCGGACCCGACTACGCCCGGGGCTCAACTACGTACGGATGCGCGACGGCATCGAGCTCGCGATGACCCTCCGCCTGCCGCCCGGCAAGACCCTCGCCGACGGTCCCTTCCCGACCGTCATCGAGTACTCCGGCTACCAAGTTGCTGCACCACACGACTTGCTGAGCGCCCTCGCTGGCGCACTGGGGGGCGGACCGGCGCCGAACGACCCGCTCGCGCCGGCCACCTCGACCGCCGTCGGCTCGGTTATCGCGCCGCTGCTTGGCTTTGCGACAGTGAGCGTGCAGATGCGGGGGTCGGGTTGCTCGGGCGGCGACTTCGACCTCTTCGACCTACCCACCACTTACGACGGCTACGACGCCGTCGAGACGGTCGCCGCACAACCATGGGTCAAGGGCGGGAAGGTCGGGATGGTCGGGATCTCGTTCTCGGGAATCAGTCAGCTGTTCGTGGCCGGCACACGCCCCCCGCACCTCGCCGCGATCACCCCGCTGTCGGTGACCGACGATCTCTACGAGGGCACCGGCTACCCCGGCGGCATCTTCAACTCCGGGTTCGCCCGCCGCTGGGTCGAAGAGCGTCAGCGCGATGCCCAGCCCGCTCCCTACGGTGGCCAGCCGTACGCCCGCGAGTTGGTGCGCCAAGGCGACCTGCACTGCGCGCGCAATCAGCTGCTGCGCCTGCAAACGCAGGATGCCCTCGCGCTGCAGGAGCGGACGCCGTACCGCGACCCGCGCATCTTCGGGCAGCGCTCTCCTGGCTCTTGGCTAGCTCGGGCGCGGGTACCGATCTTCCTGGTGGGCCAGTTCCAGGACGAGCAGACCGGCGGCCACTTCCCCGAGGCGCTCGCCGCTCTCAACGGGCGGCGTCGCGTGTGGATCACGCTGCAAAACGGGGTGCATCCCGATTCTCTCTCGCCCAGTGTGATCACTCGCTGGGTCGAGTTCCTCAAGCTGTATGTCGCCGACGAGGTGCCGCGCATACCCGACCAGGTGCTCGCGCTCGGCGGCGTGCTCTACCGGGTGCTCGCGGACTCGCCCGCCGCCCCGGTCGTGCAGTCGCGCTTCGTCGGCTACGACTCCGCAGCGCGGGCGCGGGAAGCATTCGAACGCGACCCTCACGTGCGGCTCCTGATGGAGAACGGCGGTGGTCCCTGGGGGCCTGGCTCGATCGGTGCACCCTGGGAGCTCGGCTTCTCCGCCTGGCCGCCGCGTGAGGCCAGCCCGCAGGCGTTCTACCTGCAAGCGCGTGGCAGGCTCGGTGCGCGGCCAGCCCGTACGGCGGCGGTCGCCTATCGCTCCGATCCCGCCGCGCGGCCCTCCCGCACGCTGCCCGGGGCGAGCGAGAGCGATGCCTGGCGGCCGCAGCCGCCCTACGACTGGCGGCCTGTGCCCCCACGCAACGGGCTCGGCTTCGTGACCGCGCCGCTCGCCCGCGACACGCTGGTGGCCGGACCGGGCAGCGTCGACCTCTGGCTGCGTTCGACGGCGCGCGACACCGACATCCAGGTGACGCTGACGGAGGTGCGCCCCGACGGCAGCGAGACCTACGTGCAGAACGGCTGGTTGCGGGCCTCGCACAGGCGCTTGGACGGCCGGCGCTCGAGCGTTCTCGATCCGCACCCGACGCACCTCGCCCGCGACGCAGCACCACTTCCACGGGGGCGTTGGACACTCGTTCGCGTGCCGCTCTGGCCGGTCGCGCACCTCTTCCGCGCCGGCTCGCGAATTCGCCTGGTGATCAGCGCGCCGGGTGGCGACCAGCCGTCCTGGGAGTTTCAGACGATCGAGCGCGGGCAGACGATCAACACCATCGCGATCGGTGGGCGCACGGCCTCGCGTCTGGTGCTCGCGGTCGTGCCGCGTTTTGCTGGTGCGCCGCTGCCGTTGCCGCCGGTCGGAGCCCTCCGCGGCCAGCCGTCACGGCCCTACCAGCCCGCCGGCAACGGCGGTTAGAGGGGTATCTCCCAAAGCGGGAACCAGCGCGACAAGTCGGGCTCGAGCGGCAGTTCCTGCTCGAGCTGTGCCTTGAGGCGCAGCTCCCGCTCGGTGTCGCGAGCCCGCTCACCGTCGGTCGCCGGTACGAACGGGTAGAAGCGACCACGCTTGAAGTTGTAGATGAGGTAGATCCGCCGCGCCTGCTCCTCGAACGCGAACAAGGCGCAGAGCAGGCGGTCGCCGTAGCCGGCGCCATCCAACTGCTCTGCGGTTTGCTCGAGCGCCACCACCAGGTCCTCGAAGTCCTCGTCCTGCAGCACCAGCCAGCGGTAGCCGAAGGAGTCGGCGCTGGAGTCGACGCGCGTGCCGAACTCCTGCCCGGTCGCCTTCAAAAGCTCCTCGGCCTCGGCAACGATCGATTCGAAATCGGCCGTCGGGAGGGGTTGGAAGACGAGCGCAGCCACACCGGCGGGTCGCGCCGCGGCTTCGCTCTCCAGGGCAAGTGCTGCGCCTACGACCGCCGACAGGCCCTTTCCACGCTTGACCGGGACCCGCAGTCGGCGCCCGCCGCCGAAGAGGATGTCGCGGAGCCCCACCGCGCCGCTCTTCCGGCGTTAGCTCAGGCGACCGCCTGCAGCTGGGCCTCGAGTTGCTGGAGCCGCTCGATCCGCTTCTCGACCGGCGGATGCGTCGAGAACAGGTTGGCCACAGCGCTGCGTGCCGATGCCGGCACGATGAAGAAGGCGTTCATCCGCTCCGCCTCGCGCAGATCCTGAGTCGGTACGAGCTGCATCGCACCGGAGATCTTCACCAGCGCGGAGGCCAGCGCACTTGGGCGTCCGGTGATCAGCGCCGCGCCGCGGTCAGCAGCGAACTCGCGGTAGCGCGAGAGCGCCAGCATCAGGAAGAACGAGAGGACGTACACGAGGCCCGAGACGACCAGCAGGATCAAGCCGACTGGCGGGCCATCCTCGTCGTCCGCCGCGCCGCCGAAGAAGAACGCCATCTGCATGATCATCGACGCGACCGCGGCGAAGAAGCTGACCACGGTCATGATCAAGACATCGCGGTGCTTGATGTGAGCGAGCTCGTGCGCCAAGACACCCTCGAGCTCGTGAGGCTCGAGCGTTTCCATGATTCCGGTGGTCACGCACACCGTGGCCTTGCGCTGCGAGCGGCCCATTGCGAAGGCGTTCGGCAGCGGCGTATCGGCCACCGCGATGCGGGGCTTCGGCAGGTCCGCTTGGACGCAGAGCCGCTCGACCATCGCGTGTAGCGCGGGCGCCTCCTCCGGCTCGACGACGCGCGCCCCCATCGCCGCCAATGCCAGCTTGTCGGACAGGAAGATCTGAGCCGCCGCCAGGCCGGCGACGACCAGCGCGATCGTGAGGGCCCCGGCACCGGCCGCCATGAGCACCGCGACGAACGCGGTGTAGAGCAGGCCGAGCAGGAAAATCGTGAACACCATGCGGACCTGCAGACCCAAGTCCGGCTTGAGTACGGCTCGCTGACGCGCCATCTCGAGGACGAAATATAGAGACCGGCGACGGCTGTTATCGCCAGTCGCGGGGGCCGCCTTGCTCGCAAGCGAGCTTGCAGGACTGGCCGATCGGCCAGTCGGGCGCTACGGTAGCGGCGACCTGCGCTGAGTCCCGGTTCGCCGGGAGCGGGGGACCCATTTGCGCCGCGTTCGCGGCGTAGGGGCGAGTCGCCGCGCGAGCGCGGCGTAGCGCCGGACGGCGCGAGCCCGACAGCTAACCCCGTAAGCGTGGCCAACGTGCTGATCGCTCGTGAAGAAGCCCTTCGTCATAGCTCTCGCGCTCGTCTTCGCGGTCGCGCTGGCGCTGCCGCTCGCGGTGCAGTCGAAGCCGCTTGCCAAGCGGCTCGCCGAGAAGCGGGCGCAGCTCTCGCGAATCGAGCGTCGCGAGGCGGTTTTGACCACCGACATCTCGTCGCTCAACGCGCGCATCGAGGGAATCAACGGACGGCTGCGGGCGACGCGGGCGCAGCTGGTGTCGGTGCAGCGGCGACTCGACCGCGAACGCGCGCGGCTCGCGCGCATCCAAGGGCGTCTCGAGCGCGCGCGCTACCGGCTGGCGGAGCTGCGCTCGCGGCTCGCTGAGGGGCGGCGGGTGTTGTCAGCGCGGCTCGTCGAGATCTACAAGTCCGACCGCCCCGACCCCTGGACGGTGGTGTTGGAGTCAGACGGTTTCGCGGAGCTTCTCGACCGTATGGAGTACCTGCAGCGGCTCGCCTCCTCGGACCTTCAGGTGGTGGACAGCGTGCGCAAGCTCAGCGACGAGGCACGGCGCCGCGCGCTGCAGCTCGCAGCCCTCGAGCGGGCGCAGCGACGGAGTGCCCTCGCCGTCCTGGAGCAGCGTGATCGGCTGGCGGCGACCCGCGACACGCTCGCCTCGACGCGCGCAGAGCTAGCTGCAGCGCGTGGTGAGCGGCGCGCGCTGTTGGCCCGCGTGCGGCGCAGCAAGGCTCACGTTGAGGAAGACTTGGCGGCGCTCGAGGCCGCTCAGCGCCGCGTCCGGCAGGCTCTGGTGGCGGCCGCGCCGCGCGCCTTTGCGCCAAGCTCGGCGGGGCCCGTCAAGCGTGGATCTGGCCGCCTGATCTGGCCCGTGAACGGCCCCATCACCGGGGTCTTCGGAGAGGCCCGGCCTGGACACATGCACAGCGGCATCGACATCGCCGCTCCCTCCGGTACGCCCGTGCGGGCAGCCGATTCCGGCGTCGTGGTGCTCGCAAGTTGGGTCGGCGGCTACGGAAACTTCATCTGCGTCCAGCACACCGGTTCGCTGTCGACCTGCTACGCCCACCTCTCGGGCTACGCGACCTCGCGCGGTGCCTCGGTCAGCCAAGGACAGGTGATTGGCTACGTCGGATCCACTGGCAACTCGAGCGGTCCGCACCTGCACTTTGAGGTGCGGGTAGGCGGCTCCCCGGTCAACCCGCTCGGCTACCTGTAGCGCGGCTGCTAGCGCACCAGCGGGAACGAGCGGGAAGCGCAGTTGAGCACGCGGTCGCAGGCCACGACGAACAGCCGCAGGCCCTTGCTGGTGCTCGGCAGGCGCACGCTCCTGACCGGTGGCCGGGATGTCGGGCGGGCCAGCAGCCGGCGCCTGCCGCGCTCTTCGACGACGATCGCGTAGCGCACGCCGCCTTCGCGCAGTTGGCCGCGCCGCACCGGATCGCGGCTCGGCAGCACCCGCACGCGCCAGGTGGTGGGGCTGATACGAGCGATTTGCGCGCGCGCCGGCGGCGGTGTGACATCGAACCGTCGGGCGAGCTCGACCGCTGCTTGCGCGTCGACCACGCCGTGTCCGGTCGCGGGGTTCCAACCCCGCTGCCCGTTGGCTTGCCGCGCCGTGCGCATCAGGATCCGCGCCACCTGGTCGGCGTGCAGTCGCGGCTGCGCTGCAAATACCAGGGCCGCCACGGCGGAGACGATCGGTGCTGCGAAGCTCGTTCCCTGGCCGTATGCGTAGCGGCCGGCGCCGAACGGTCCGGGCGCGAAGATCAGCGGCCCGCACAGCTTCGGCGCGTCATGGTCGAACGAGGTGTCGGTCGCGCGGGGAATCGTTGAGAACACGCCTCGACGGCAGTCGCCCATGGCGCCCGGCGCCGCCAGGCTGACACTGTCGTTTCGGGTCGAGAAACGCGCCGCCGCACCGCTCGGCAGGGTCGCCGCCACCGAGAGTCCAGCACCCACCGCACCGCGCGGACCGCCGAGCGATACGGCTGGCTCTTGGGGGAGGTTGCCGCTTGAACCCGTGTTCCCGGCGGCCGCGACGACCAGCACATCAAGCGCTACCGCTCGCTCGAGCGCGTCGCGCAGCAAGAAGTCGAGCGTGTTGGCCTGGACGCTCAAGTTGATGACGCGCGCACCGCGGCGGATCGCTGCCAGCACTCCGTCCGCCAGGGCCAGCTGGGTAAAGCTCTCGCCGGTCGAGGCGCGCACGACGATCAGCGGTGTGTTGCCGCCGACGCCGAGGGTGCCGATCCCGTTGTTGGCGCGAGCGGCGATGAGCCCGGCGATGAACGTACCGTGCCCGTCGAAGTCGGCAACGCTGCGCTGACCGAGCAGGTCGACGCGGCTCCGGACGCTTCCGCGGAGATCCGGGTGAGACGTATCGACGCCGGTGTCGATCACCGCCACCGGAGGTCCGCCCGCCACCAGTCGCAGCGCTTGCGGCGCACGGACCGCCGCCAGCTGCCAGGCATATGGAAGACCGGTGGCTGGGTCGACGGACTCCGCGGGCTCGCTCGCGACGCGCGCCGGTGGCGCGGCGTGGCTTGCCAGCGCCAGCGGCAGCTGGTCGGCGAGCAGACGCTTGCGCTCCCGACCGTCCAGCGTCGCCCGCACGACCGCCAGCGTCGGATCGCCCAGGCGGACGCCGAGCGCCGCGCCCGCCGGCCGGGCCGGCGGCGCTGCGGCGGCAGCGCGGACCCCTGGCGGCGCGGCGAGCACGGCGAGGGGGAGCGCCGCAAGCATCGCGCAGCAGGCCGTGACGGCTTTGGCGGCGGTCGAATTCATCCCACCCGATCGTAGGAGGCGCTCCACTACGCTGTGCCGGATGCTGCCGACGATCGAGCTCGGACCGATCACCCTTCAGACCTTCGGTCTGGCGATGGCGGCTGCCTTCCTGGCCGCGGCGGCGCTTGGGGCACGCCGTTTCGCCGAGCTTGGTCGCTCACCCGACCTAGCGTGGGAACTTGGGGTAGCTGCGCTGGTCGGCGGGGTGGTCGGCGCGCGCGCGTACTTCTTGATCGAGCACTGGGACGAAGTGCGGGGCGACTTAGTCGGCGAAGTTTTTGCTGGTACCGGGCTTGTTTGGTATGGAGGGCTGCTCGGCGGTGCACTGGCGGTCGCAGCCTGGGCGGCCCATCGGCGGGCGCTCGGAAGCTGGCTGCTCGGGGCGGTGACTGCGCCGCTGGCCCTCGGCTACGCGATCGGCCGAATCGGCTGTCAACTCTCCGGTGACGGGGACTACGGGATCCGTTCGGATCTGCCCTGGGCGATGGCTTATCCGCACGGCACCGTCCCGACCACCGAGCGTGTGCACCCCACCCCGATCTACGAAACGCTGACGATGGGCTTGGTAGCGGCTGGTCTGTGGGTGTTTCGTGATCGTGTCGCTCCAACCAAGCTTTTCGCGTGGTACCTCGTGCTTGCGGGGAGCGAGCGCTTCCTGGTCGAGTTCGTGCGTCGCAACTCACCGGTGGTCGCCGGGCTCACGGCAGCGCAGCTGATTGCGCTCGCCCTGAGTCTCGTCGGGGCGGCGATTCTGCTGGCCTCACGCGCGCGCTCGCGCGTGCCCTCGCAGCCGCTGCCAAGCGGTCGCTAGCAACGCTCCGCTGACCAGCGTCAGCGCGACCGTCGCGCCGGTGGCGGTGTCGAGGAGGTAGGCGATCGCGAGCCCCGTCACCGTGAGCGTCGCGCCCGCTACGCCGGCGCTCACGAGGGACGAGCGGGCGCCGTGGGCGAAGGGTCGTACGACGAGCGGTGGTGCGACCAGCACCGCCACCGCCAGCAGGTTGCCGACCGTGCTGGCAGCGACCGCCGCTGCGACTACCACGAGTCCGGTCGTGAGGGCCCGCAGCCGCCCGACTGCGAAGCCTGCCGAGCTGGCCCAGACGGGATCGCTAGCGGCAGCCACCAGCGCCGCCCCGTAGCGGACGAGCAGGAACCACGTTGCAACCGTGGCCGCGGCCGCCATCAACAGGTCGCTGTTATCGGCGGCCAGCGGCTCGCCGAACAAAAGCCGCTCGAGGTGACCCGGGGAACCAGGAAGAAAAACCGCGATCGACCCCATCGCCAGGGCACCGGTAGCGAGCGCTGCGATCGCTGGTCCCGTGCCCGCACGCGGTTCATTGCTCACGATCGGCAGAAGCACGGCAAAGACGGCTGCGCCGAGCAGCGCCCCGGGCGCAAGCGGTAGCGAAAGTGCTGCTGCCAGCGCCAGGCCCGGCAGCATCGCGTGTGCCGCAGACTCCGCGGCGAAGGTGATGCGCTCGCCAAGCACGAGCCAGCCGACCGGGCCGGCCAACGCGCCCACCAACAGGAGTTCCAGGCCCGCTCGTGTCAGAGCGTCGGAGCCGATTAGCGGCCAAGCGCTTGCGATTGCCCCGGTCATCTGCGGTTGCTGGCTGATCGTGGTCTCACGGCTCCCGCGCGTGGCGGTGCGGGGCCGCCACCGCCCGCCGTTGTCCCGACTCCCCTTCGACGATCAAGAGCTCGCGACCGTAGGTAGCGGCGAGTACATCGGTGACGAGCACGCGCTCTGGCGGTCCGCAAGCGATCAGCCGCCGGTTGAGGCAGAGCACGCGGTCAAAGCGGCGCGCCGACTCGAGATCGTGGGTCGCCACGAGCAACGCGTGGCCGCGGTCGCGCAACGTCAAAAGCAAGTCCTCGATCTCCGCGGCCGCCCCCGGATCGATGGGAGCCAAGGGCTCGTCCAGCAGGAGTAGGCGCGAACCTTGTGCCAAGGCGCGAGCGAGCAGCACGCGCTGGCGCTGGCCTCCCGAGAGAAGGGCGAAGCGACGGTCGGCGAACGCCTCCATGTCGACGGCTGCCAGCGCCGCCAGCGCCCGCTTGCGATCGGTACGACGGGGCCGGGCCGGCAAGCGACGCCCGGCCATGGTGCCCATCAGTGCGACGTCGAGCGCCGTCAGCGGTATCTCGCTCCGCGGCCGGCTCGCCTGCGGCAAGTAAGCGGGACGCTCGCGCACCTCGAGGCGGCCGCCGAGCGGTTTCAGCTCCCCGACGAGAGCGCGCAACAGGGTGGTTTTGCCGGACCCATTCGGCCCGATCACGGCCACCGCCTCGCCGGCAGCTAGCTCGAACGTGACGTCACTAAGCGCGGCCACTCCCTCGTAGCCCAGCGTGAGTGCTTCGGCGACCACCAGCGGCTCACCGCGCACACCCTTCTGACTGGATGCGGCGCGCGGTCCGCCGCTCGCCGCGCGCGCAGCACCCGACGTGGGCGCTCTCACATCCGCGGCGTTAGCCCGCGCTCTGCGCGACTTCCCTTTGATTGCCGCCCCGCCAACGCGGCGGAGAGTGGCGCAAAGGGCGTAAGCCGTGACGGCGGCGATCGCCACCGACGGCCCTGGCGGCAGGTCTAGCCAGAAGCTCGTGTAGACACCGAAGGTCGCGGCGGCCAGCGCCAGTGCTACCGCCAACGGTGCGAGACCGCGGAGCTGGTCGCGGCTGATGCGCGCCGCCGCTGCGGGCAGCGTCGCGAGCGCCGGCGTAAGCAGCGTGCCGAGCGCGGGGATCGCTGCCGCGATCGAAACGGCCACCGCCACCAGGCAGCTTACGCGGAGCGTCCGTACGGGCACGCCGAGAGCGCGCGCTGCGGGCGGATCGAAGGCGATCGCGAGCCACCCACGGGCAAGCAGCGAATGCGCCGCGAGCACCGCGACAGCCAGCAACGCGAGGCCCAACTGCGCGCCCCCGCCGGCGGCGAGCACTGACCCGAAAAGCAAGGCGTCGATTCCCGCCCCGGAGTTCAGCTCGCTGGCAGCGATAACGCCCACCGCGAACGCGGCCACCACTGCCAAAGCCGTGGTGGCGTCGGGGAAACCGCCTTGGGGGGCGCGCTCCTCGTCGGAGCTCAAGGCGATGATGCTCGCGTAAGCCCCTGCTAGGACGCCGGCGGTGAGGGCTACCGGTGCGCCGAGCGCGCTACCTGCCACAGCGGCTGGGAACGCGAGGCTCGAGGAGGCGTGGGCGAAGAAGGCAGCGCGCCAGAGGACCACCCATACGCCGAGGGTGGCGAGGGCGAGGCACGCCAGCAGCGTCGTCGTGGCGGCACTGCGGGCGAGCGGGTCGCTCCAAAGCAGTTCGGGCGCGGGAGGGGTCGGCATCGGCGATTACGGGTGACGCGGGTCGCTGCCAAGGTCCCGCTGTTGGCGGACCCTCAACAGCAATGAGAATGATTCTCATTATTGCAGCGGGCCGTCACGCTCGCGGTCCGTGGGCGGTGCGCCACGGCGGCGTGCGGCCGCAGAGCGGCATAATCGCGCCGCAGTCCGAAAGCAAAGCGATGGGTGAGAGCTTGCAAACGACTCGCGGCAGCGACCGCGCGCAGCGCGACGGCGACGGCGGTCTACCGGAACACGTGTGGCCGCTCGGCACGAGGGTCAACGAGGCCGGCCGCATCGAGGTCGGGGGTTGCGACCTGGTGGAGGTTGCGCGCGAGTTCGGGACGCCCGCGTACGTCTACGCCGAAGACGACATGCGCGCACGGGCGCGCAGCTATCTCGCGGCCTTCGCAGCGCGCACTGAGCATTTCGAAGTGATCTACGCCAGCAAGGCGTTCCCCTGTACTGCCGCCTACGCGCTCTTCCGGGAGGAGGGGCTCTCGTGCGACGTGGCGTCGGGCGGTGAGTTGTTCCTCGCCCTGCGCGGTGGCTTCGACCCCGCGCGTATCTACATGCACGGAAACAACAAGACCGAGGCGGAACTTGCCTACGCGCTCGAGAGCCAGGTCGGCACGATCGTCGTCGACTCGTTCGACGAGCTCGACCGCCTCGAGCGGTTGGCCGCCGGCAGTGGCCAGCGGGTGATGCTTCGGGTGACGCCGGGTTTCACGGCCGAAACGCACCGGGCGATCCAGACCGGCCAGATCGACTCCAAGTTCGGCTTCGGGCTGTCAGAAGTCGAGCGAGCCGCGGAGCGCTGCCGGCAAATCGGCCTGGAGTTGCGCGGGCTGCACGCACACATCGGTTCACAGATCTTCGACCTCGCTGCCTACGAGCGGTTGGCGGAGGTGCTCGCCGGCCTTGGCGACTGGCCGCTTTTGAACCTCGGCGGCGGCCTCGGCATCGCCTACACGCGCGACCAGAAACCGCCGTCCTACGACCAGTACGTGGATGCCCTGCTGCGGCGGGCGCCCGACGCCGTGACCGTTCTCTGCGAGCCAGGCCGCTCGCTCGTTGGCAATGCCGGTGTCACGGTCTACACCGTGGGGACCGTCAAGCGGATCCCCGGCGTACGCACCTACGTCGCCGTCGACGGCGGGATGTCCGACAACTTGCGACCGATGCTCTACGGGGCTCGCTACGAGGCGGAGCTCGCCGACCGGCCTGGTCGGAGCGGCGAGCTCGTCACGGTCGCCGGCATGCACTGCGAGTCCGGCGACATCATCGTGCGCGACGTGTCCCTCGATCGTCCGCGCCCCGGCGATCTTCTGGTCGTACCGGCAACCGGTGCTTACGGCCACGCGATGGCCAACAACTACAACGCCGTGCCGCGCCCGCCGGTGATCTTCTGTAAGGACGGAGACGCGCGGATCGTCGTCCGCCGCGAGACCTACGAGGATCTGGCACTACGTGACGTCTAGCGACAACGCCCGCTTCGGCGTCGGCCTGCTTGGCCACGGCACCGTCGGCGGTGCGTTCCATCGCCTGCTCGAGGAGCGCGCCGACGCGGTCGCTGCGCGAACTGGTCGGCGACCCCATGTGGTCGGGGTTTTGACGCGTTCGCAGGGTGACTTCGAGGAGATCCTCGCCGCGAGCCAGACGATCGTCGAGTTGATCGGTGGTATCGAGCCCGCCCGCACTTACGTGTTGCGCGCGATCGAGGCCGGGCGACACGTCGTGACGGCCAACAAGCAACTGCTCTCGCAACACGGCGACGAGGTCTTCGAAGCGGCCCGCAAGCGGGGCGTGCAGGTCCGCTTCGAGGCCGCCGTGGCAGGCGTTATCCCAGCCATTCGAGTGATCTCCGAGTCGCTCGCGGGCGCCTACATCGAGCGCGTACACGGGATCGTCAACGGCACCACCAACTACGTGCTGACGGAGATGGCGCGCACCGGGGCGACCTACGCCCAGGCGCTTGCGGCAGCGCAGCGGCTGGGGTACGCCGAGGCCGACCCGACCGAGGACGTCTCCGGTAAGGACGCCGCCGCCAAGATGGCGATCCTCGCGCGCCTCGCCTTCAATGCTCGCGTCGGTCTCGAGGACGTGCGCTACGAGGGGATCGAGCGGATCACGCCCGACGACATCGCCTACGCGCGCGAGCTCGGCCTCTCGCTCAAGTTGATCGGGTCCGCGGAACGCATCGACGACGGCCTGGCGGTGATGGTCTATCCGGCGTTCCTCTACGCCGATCATCCGCTCGCGAGCGTCGACGGGGCGTTCAATGCGGTCACCATCGAAAGCCCGGCGATCACCGAAATCACGCTCTCCGGGCCCGGCGCGGGCGGCATCCAAACCGCCTCGGCGGTGCTCGGCGACGTCGTCTCGACGATGTTGCCGGCCGGCGCGCAACCGCCGCCGCCGCGAGCGGTCAAGCTCGTCGAGGATGTCGAGTTCTCGTTCTATTTGCACCTTGAGGTGGCGGACCGTCCCGGGGTGCTCGCGCGGATCGCCGACGTGCTGGGTCGCAACGAGGTTTCCATCAAGTCGGTCGTGCAGCGCGGCCTGGGCGACGATGCGCGGCTGGTGATGGTCGTCCATCCGGTGCTCGAGTCGCGGTTTCGGTCAGCGGTCGCCGAGATCGCTCGCCTCGACGTCGTGCGCGGCGACCCGCGGGTGATACGAGTCATCGAAGAGACCTTCGAGGCGCCGGGAGCGACGTGATCGTGGCGCGCAGCGACCAGCTAGTTGCGGGCGTCCTCGGCGGTGGCGGATGAGCCTCTGGCGTTACCGCGAACGACTACCGGTCGAACCTTTGGTGACGCTCGGTGAGGGCGACACGCCGCTGGTGCCCGCCCCCGCACTGTCGCAGCGCACAGGCTGCCGGGTGTTCCTGAAGTTGGAGGGCGCCAACCCCACCGGGTCCTTCAAGGACCGGGGCATGACAGTGGCCGTCTCGGCTGCCTTGCGAGACGGGGCGCGGGCGGTGGTCTGCGCGTCGACCGGGAACACCGCTGCCAGCGCTGCCGCCTACGCCGCGCGGGCGGGGCTACGGTGCGCGGTGATCGTGCCGGAGGGGAAGATCGCCACCGGCAAGCTCGCGCAGGCGCTGATGCACGGTGCGCGCGTGATCGCCCTGCACGGCAACTTCGATCGCGCGCTCGAGCTGGTTCGCGAGCTTGTCGACCGACACCCGATCGCGCTCGTCAACTCGATCAACGAGTACCGCCTCGAGGGCCAGAAAACGGGCGCGTTCGAGGTCGTCGACGAGCTCGGTGAAGCCCCCGATGTGCTGTGCATTCCGGTCGGTAATGCCGGCAACATCACTTCCTGGTGGCGGGGCTTCTGCGAGGTCGGCGTTGCCCCCGCTTTGCACGGCTACCAGGCAGAGGGCGCGGCTCCGCTGGTTCGCGGAGCGCCGGTGCCGGACCCGGAGACGGTCGCCTCGGCGATCCGCATCGGCAACCCCGCTCGCTGGGAGGAGGCGATGGCAGCGATCACCAGCTCGCGTGGTCATGTGCGGGCGGTCTCCGACGAGGAGATCCTCGCTGCCTACCGCTTCCTCGCCGAACGCGAGGGTGTCTTCTGCGAGCCGGCTTCAGCGGCGTCGGTGGCGGGGTTGCTCCGCTACGGCGCCGAAGGCACGGTCGTCTGCGTGCTTACCGGACACGGTCTCAAGGATCCGGACACGGCGATCGGCCGCGCGGCCGCGGTGGTGCCGTGCGAGCCCACCATCGAGGCGCTCGAGGAGGCCGTGCTCGGAGGCGATCCCAGTGCGGCGACAACCGACGCTCCCGCTGCCGACGGCGTCGCGCGCGTATGAGCGCGATGCACCGTAAGCGGGTCGTGCGCGTGCCGGCGTCGAGCGCGAACCTCGGCCCCGGCTACGACGTGCTGGCGGCGGCGGTGTCGCTGTCGCTCGAACTCGAGGTCGAGGAGACTGGGCGCTTCGCCGTCGAATCTGATCTCCCCGGGATCCCGCTCGACCGCTCCAACCTATGTGTGCGTGCGTTCGAACGGTTGCGTCCCGCCGACGGCCTCACCTTCAGGATCCGCTCGGCGATCCCCCCGAGCGGGGGTCTCGGTTCCAGTGCCGCTGCGATCGTCGCGGGCCTGGCCGCGGCCGACCACATGTTCGAGCTGGATGCCGACCTTTTCGCGCTAGCTAGCGAGCTCGAGGGCCATCCCGACAACGTCGCCGCGGCTCTCTACGGCGGCTTCGTGGTGTGTGGCCCCGAGCGGGTGGTGCGGATCCCGCCACCGCCGGAGCTCGAGGCGGTGGTGGTGGTACCGCCCACACCGGTTCCGACCAGCGAGGCACGGAGCGCGATTCCCGCCGAGCTGCCGATTGCCGACGCGGTCCACAACATCGGTGCGGCAGCACAGCTAGTGCTCGGTCTCGAGCGAGCCGATCTTTCGTTGATCGCTTCGGCGCTGCGCGACCGCATTCACCAGCCACGCCGCAAGCACCTCTATCCGCGCTCGCTGGAGGTCGTCGAGACGGCGCCGAAGATCGGTGCACTGGGCGCCACGATCTCCGGCGCCGGTCCCAGCGTGCTGGTGTGGTGCGAGTGGCAGCAGACCGGTCAAGTGGTCGAGCAGCTGCGAGCGCGGTTCCCCGACACGGTCGTGCGACGATTGAACTTCACCGACCTCGGTGCCGACGTGCGAGCGCTCTAGCGGGGCGCGAACTCAATCACGTGCTGGTAGGTGGGCCGGTTGGTCCAGTGCATCGTGTCGGGTATCAGGCCCGGCGTGAAGCGGATCCGCGGCGCCTTCGCGTGCCAGCGGGTCGGATCGGGGCCTTGGTCGGCGGCTAGTTTCGCGGCCGCCTCCGCAAGCGCCCCCCACAGTTCGCGCGCACAGACGCCGATCTTGCCGCGGCCGCAGAAACGGAGCGCGAAGCGCCCACGCACACGCTTGCCGAGCAAGGTCCGCAGATCCTTGTCGACGTACGACCACCAGCCGGAGCCGAAGCCGGCGGCCTCACCGATCGGGACCACGCGGGTCAGCTGATCGACGAGCGCCGTGCCCAGCCGATCGCGCAACACGGTCTGGGCGATCCGCGGCCAGGCCTCGTCCATGACGGCGCGACCCGGCGCGTCGATCAAACCGTCGCGGTTCGCGTCGAGCGTCGAGCCGCCAGCGCGCGACCAGCGGTCGACGAGCGTCACCGCTTGCGCGGTTAGGGCGTTCGGTGCCTTGGCACGGGCGAGTACCGCTCTCACCGTCGGCCAGACCAGGGTGGCGCGCAGGTCCTCGGTGGCGGCGCGGTTCATGATCGAGACGACTTGCTCGAGGCGCGGGCGGCGCGGCCAGCGGTTGAACATCTCGACCCGGTGAACCGAGCCGTAGTGCTCGTCGTCGCCGTGCATGAAGCCTGGCGCCGACTGGTTGTTCCAGTTGAGCAGAAGACCACCGGGACCGGAGACGTCGTGGGGATGCTCGCGTAACGACAGGAATCCGCGCCACTCGTAGCGTCCGTCGCCGAGCGTCGGCAGCCGTCGATCGAGCCCCCGCGCTCGCCGCGGCAACCGGCCCGAAGAGAAGTAAGCGGTCGCCCGCCGCGATGCCCACCCCCAGTTGAAGGTGAACTCGAAGCGGTTCGCGATCTTGAAGAACCGCTCCGGGGTGGTGGCGCGCCCCTCGGTCATCGCCTTGAGTGCCATCAGGTTGAGCGCTTCACGCCCAAAGGTGGAGCGTTTGCGCGCCAGCGCCACCGGCCGCCCGCGCAGTGTCGCCGTGCCGATCACCGGACCGTGCACGGTGGTCATGAAGCTGATGTCGCGACCCGCGAGCTTGCCCGCGTAAAAGCGCCCCATCGGGCGACAACGGCCGCGGTAGAGGTAGTGCGTGGAGGCACGTGTCGGCGCCCCGCCACCGGGCTCGCACAGTCGCTCGACGTAGACGTCGCGCACGTCGTGCCCGGCTGACGTGAGGCTCCATGCGTAGTCGCGGGTGCGGCCGATCAGCATGTAAAGACCGAGGCCGGCAGCCGATATACCCTGAGCGTGGATCCCGGGACCGCGCAGCTCCTGCTGATACACGATCTCTGGGTAGTAGTACCCGAGCTGCGGACCTTGAACAGCGAGCGTGTGCCCGCTCGCCGAGCGTCGGGGCGCGACCAGTAGCCAGTTCGACATCCGCTTGCGCGGCGGCTCGCTGCGCGCGGCGCGCGCTGCCATGGGACCTTGCCGGGCGTCGATCAGCCGTACCGAGCCTGGGTCAAGGGTCACCGACCCGCGAATTGGTCCGCCGGTCAGTGGTCCGTAGCGGAAACGCCGCCGAGTGGTCGTTGGCGACTCGGGATCGACGCTCAACATCAGGTCGTCGAAGACCCGCTTGCCGAGCCGTGCCCCGAAGCGTCGATCGAGCGCCGCCAGCAGCATCGCGTTCTCGTATTCGCGGCCACCTCCGGCGCCGAAGATCGAGCCGATGAAGGCGGTCACTGCCGCCCCGTCGTCGACGGTGAAGGGCTTGCCGTCGGGCAGGCCGCCGTGCCGCTCGAACCAGTCGTTGATTCCCCGCACGTAGTCGGCGGCATCGCGCAGCAGCTGCTGACCCTCGCGGCCGTAGGTGCGCAGGATCAGGCCGCGCTGACGCCGCACCAACGCTTCCGCCTGCGCGCTCGGCTGGAAGGGCGTCGCGCTGGTTACCAGCGAGAAGGCGTCGACGCCAGGTATGTCGAGGATCGCCGCTCGTCCCGGCCAGCGGCCTAGCTGCAAGAGCAGCTTGCGATCTCTCGCCATCACCCAGCCTGCGCCGTACATCAAGGCGGATCGCGTCTTGCCGGTGATGTGCGGAATGCCGTAGGCGTCGTAGACGATCCGCACGTCCGGATTCGGCGTCGGCTCGACACGGGTCTTGCCGATCGGCCGGAAGTCCATCGGCAGGAAGAAGCGCACGAGGTCGGCGCGCGAGACGCGACCACGGAGGTAGGTGAGGCCGTCGTAGAGCGGCAGCTGGTCGGTTGAGTCGTCGTTGGTTGGCAGGCCTCCGTAGTTGCCCGGCGGCAGGATGTAGCGAGCGAAGTCGCGGGGCGCCGCAACCGCAGCGCTCGCGCAAAGCGCGGTCGTCGCCACCGTCACGACGCTCGCCAGTAGACCGCGCGCGGCGACCGACAGCCGCCGCCTGTGCCCGGTAGGTGTGTAGAGCGCGGCGCGCTGCGTGCCTGAGCGCCCGCTGCGCGCTCGCGTGAGATCGACGATCTGTGGGGTACTCGCCACTGCTTCCTCCCTCACTGCGGTCGCGCTCCCCTCGACCGCTACGGAGCATCTAGGCCTCACGAGCGACCATATCCGCCGCGGTCCCGGCTGTCGAGGGCGCGCGGGCGCCTTGCGCCGGCAGCTAGTCGCCGGCGGCGAGCGGTGCGATCCGCTCGTGCCAGGGTTCGGCCTGCTCGAGTTGCGCCGCGAGCGAGAGCAAAAGCTCCTCGCCGGCGGGTGGCCCGATCAGCTGGACCGCCAGCGGCAAGCCATCCTCGCCGTGATAGAGCGGCAGCGAGATCGCCGGCTGGCCGGTGATGTTGCAGACGGCGGTAAAGGGCGTGAACTCGCCCGACTTGCGGAACTCGCCCCAAGGGTCATCGCTCGTGGGGTCGATCTCGGAGACCGCTACCGGGCGCTTCGCTAGCGCAGGTGTGAGCAATACGTCGTGGCGACCTTCGCCGCCGAACAGCGTCGCGACGATCGCGCGCCCGGCACCCTGCAACTCGAGCAGCGCCAGGAACAGGTCGATGCCCGTGCCCTCGCGCATCCGTTCGTAGATCGCGAGCGAGAGCGGTTCGACCACCTCGGGACCGGGGTCGCGTCCACCGATCCGCCGACCGAGCTCGATCAGCGCGGCGATCTGGGTGCCAAACATGCGCGTGAAAGTCGGCAACAGGTCGACCTCGCCCCACGGCGGATCGACCTCGACGACCTCGTGACCGAGGTTGGCGAGCAGCTCGGCAGCCCGTCGCGTGGCGTGGAGGCACTGCGGGTCGACTTCGGTCGGTAGCGGTGGCTTGGTGATCAGACCGACGCGCAAGCGACCAGGCTCCCGCTCGACCGCCTCCGCGAACGGTCGGCTGGGCGGGGGCGCCCAGGTCGCGTCGCCGGGCTCGTATCCCGCGAGGACGTCGAGCAGCAACGCCGTCTCGCGAACGGTGCGCGTCAGCACACCGTCCTGGACCAGGAAGTCGTCACCCTCCTCGGGTCCTCGTGAGATTCGGCCGCGACTCGGCTTAAGCCCGACCAGGCCGCAGCATGCGGCAGGGATACGAATCGATCCGCCGCCGTCGTTGCCGTGGGCAACCGGCACCATCCCGGCCGCCACGGCCGCCGCCGCGCCGCCCGACGAGCCGCCCGGCGTGCGCTCGAGGTCCCAAGGGTTGCGGGTCGGGCCGAAGCGCCGCGGCCCCGTGACCGGGAGGATCCCGAACTCCGGCATGTTCGTCTTGCCGACCAGCACGAAGCCCGCTTCGCGCAGGCGGCGCACCAAAAAGGCGTCGTGGTGCGGGGTGTAGTCCCCGAAGAGGTCTGAAGAAAAGGTCAGTCGCCAACCCGCCACCGCGACGTTGTCTTTGATGGCGATCGGTACGCCGCAGAACGGGCGTGGGTCACCAGGACGAATGGCGCGTGCCTGCTCGGCGGCGCGGTCAGGGTCGATCAAGGTGAAGGCGTTTACCTGCGGCTCCACGCGGTCGACCTGCTGCAGACACTCCTCGAGCAGCTCCTCCGCGCTCACCTCGCCACTGCGCACGAGCGCAGCGAGCTCGTCGGCCGGACGCAGGCTGAGCCTCGCCATCGCGCGCGCAGCCTAACGTTCTCCGTCGGGCGTTGGCGCCGTCGCCTCTGCTGGTTCGCCTTCAGCGCCGCCCCGAAGACGCCGCGCGGAACCGGCCTCCGCCAGCTCCTTGCGCAGCTGTCTGAGTTTGCGGATCGGTTCGGAAAGCTCGATGCGGCGCGCGAGTTCCAGCGCCAGATCCGCATAGTCGACTGCCAGGTCGGGCGCGTAGTCGAGGATCGATACGCCGCGCTCGGCCGACTCTGCGTAACGCACCGAGCGCCGGATGATCGTCTCGAAGACCTTCTCGCCAAAACGCTCGCGCAGTTGCGCCAGCGCGTCGCGCGCGTGCACAAGGCGCATGTCGGCCATGTTCAGGACCACGCCTACCCAGTCGAGGTCCTCGTTTAGGTTGTCGCGGGCGAGCTCGATCACCTCGAGCGCCTGCTCGACGCCCTGCAAAGAGAAGTACTCGGCGGCGCTGGTGACGAGCGCGTGGTCGGCCGCCACCAGTGCATTGACGGTGAGCAGGCCAAGTGATGGTGGGCAGTCGACGAGTACAAGGTCGTAGCTACGACGCACGTCCTTGAGGGCTCGCCGGAGCGTGAGTTCGCGGCCCATCTTCCCGCTTAGGACGATCTCGGCCTCGGCCAGGCCGAGGTTCGCGGGTAGCACGTCGCCGTGGATCGCTTCCCGAGCTTTGGCTCGACCGGTGAGCACCTCACCGACCGTCGGGTGCGCATCGGGTGGTACGTCGAAGTAGTCAGAAAGGTTGCCCTGCGGATCCAGATCGACGCAGAGCACGCGCTGGCCGGCGCGGCGGTAACAGTCGGCGAGCGTGCGCACCGTCGTCGTCTTGCCGGTGCCGCCCTTCTGGGAGAGAACCGTCACTACCTTGGCCATGGCTTCCTTCGCTGCAGCGAACTATCCCGCGACCCTATCGCGCCGCGAGCGCCCCCGACTAGCCGCGCCTACGGCGGACTCCGCAGCCGCGGCCGGAGACTGTCCAAACACCTTCCCGCGTCGCGCGCAGGAAGCACAAGAATCGCTTGCGCCGAGCGGCCGCTGGTACGCTTATCCGGCCCCGCTGTCCGCGCACCCGAAGCCAGCGGGAGGCCTCCTCCTCTATGAACGTGAGCGCAAGAGAACAGGCCCCCCGCGGGCTGTACGACGCGGCCTACGAGCACGACGCGTGCGGCGTCGCTTTCGTCGCGCGTTTGCGGGCTCCTGCCTCGCACGAGGTGGTGGAGCGCGCGCTCGAGGCGCTCGAGCGGCTCGAGCATCGGGGGGCAGCTGGTGCCGACCCGGAAACCGGCGATGGAGCGGGGATCCTGTTGCAGCTTCCCGACGCCTTCTTCCGGGCAGAGCTGCCCTTCGAACTTCCCGAACCCGGCCGCTACGCGGCCGCAATGGTGTTCCTGCCGCGCGATCCCGAGCGTGCCGCCGAAGCCCGAACGGTTTTCGAGCGCACGGTCAGCGAGCACGGTCAGCGGCTGCTCGGGTGGCGCCCAGTTCCGGTTTGCGAAGACGCCTGCGGGCGCACCGCTAGGGCTTGTGCGCCGCGGATCGAGCAGCTGTTCGTGGCGGCCTCGCCGGACCTCGGCGACCAGGACGCGTTTGAGCGCCGCCTATACGTGATCCGGAGGCTGATCGAGCGCGCCGGTATCGACGGTCTCGCGATCCCCTCTTTCTCGTCGCGCACAATCGTCTACAAGGGGATGTTGACGGCCCCTCAGCTGCCCCGCTTCTACCCCGATCTGCGCGACCCGCGCCTGGCGTCGCGCCTAGCGATCGTCCACTCGCGCTTCTCGACCAACACCTTCCCGAGCTGGGAGCTCGCGCACCCCTACCGGATGCTGGCGCACAACGGTGAGATCAACACGCTGCGTGGCAACCGCAACTGGATGCGCGCCCGCGAGAGCCAGCTCGCGTCGCCCCTGTTCGGCGACGACATCGAGAAGATCCGAGGTCTGCTGAGCGAGGACCTCTCCGATTCGGCGTCGCTCGACCGCGTCTTCGAGCTGTTGGTGCTCGGCGGCCGTTCGCCGGCGCACGCCATCACGATGCTGATTCCCGAGGCGTACGAGCAGCGCTCCGACGTGCCGCAGGAGCTGCGCGACTTCTACGCCTACCACGAGTCGTTGATCGAGCCTTGGGATGGACCAGCCGCGGTGGCCTTCAGCGACGGTCGGGTGGTCGGCGCGACGCTCGATCGCAACGGTCTGCGCCCGGGCCGCTGGCTCGTGACCCGCGACGGCTGGGTGGTCCTGGCGTCCGAAGCGGGCGTTTTCGATTGCGACCCCGGGCAGATCGAGGCGAAAGGGCGGCTGCGCCCCGGCAAGCTCTTCCTCGTCGACCTCGAGCAGGAGCGGATCGTCCCGGACGAGGAGATCAAGCGCGAGCTAGCGCTGCGGCGCCCCTACGGCAAGTGGTTGCGGGAGCGCGTCGTGCACATCGACGATTTGCCCGACCGCAAGCCGCGGGTGCCGCGCGTCGAGCCACTGCGTGCGCGCCAGCTCGCCTTCGGCTGGACCGAGGAGGACATCCGCACGATCCTCGCGCCGATGGCCCGGGACGGCGCCGAGCCGACCGGCTCGATGGGCAACGACACCGCGCTCGCCGTTCTTTCTGATCAGCGGCCATCGCTGTTCAGGTACTTCAAGCAGCTGTTCGCTCAGGTCACGAACCCGGCCATCGACCCGATCCGCGAGTCGGTGGTGATGAGCCTCAAGGCCTGCATCGGGCCGGAGGTGAACCTGCTCGACGAGACACCCGAGCACTGCCACCAGCTGGTGATGCCGCAGCCGATCCTGCGCAACGGCGAACTGGAGCGGCTGCGCCAGGTCGATCACGAGGTGTTCTGGGCACGCACGATCGACATCACCTGGCCGGTCGCCGAGGGGCCTGCGGGAATGGAGCGTCGTCTCGAGGCGATCTGCGACGAGGCGGCGCAGCTCGTCGAGCGCGGGGTGAACATCCTGATCCTGTCCGACCGCAACCTCGGCGCCGAGCGTGCGGCGATCCCGGCTTTGCTCGCGACGTCGGCCGTGCACCACCGCCTGGTGCGTGAAGGGACCCGCTTGTGCACCGGTCTCGTGGTGGAGACCGGCGAGGCGCGCGAGGTCCATCACATTGCCTGCCTGATCGGTTACGGCGCGGCAGCGGTCAACCCGTACCTGATGTTCGAGTCGCTGTCGACGGTCAAGCGCGAAGGTTGGCTAGCCGACGACGTCTCGCTCGAGGAGGCCGAGCGGCGCGTGATCAAGGCGATCGGCAAGGGGCTCCTCAAGATCCTCTCGAAAATGGGGATCTCGACGATCGCCTCGTACACCGGCGCGCAGATCTTCGAGGCCGTCGGTCTCGAGCGCGAGCTCGTGGACCGCTACTTCACCGGCACGCCATCGCGGGTCGGCGGCGTCGGTCTCGAGGTCCTCGCCCGCGAGGCGCTCGACCGCCACGCCCGTGCCTACCCGACCGCCGAGTCGGAACTGCTCCCGCACGGCGGCATCTACCAGTGGCGTCGCGACGGCGAGTACCACGGCTGGAACCCCGAAACGATCGCCAACCTCCAGCATGCGGCCCGCCGCGAGGGCAGCGCCGACGCCTACGAGCGCTTCGCTCGCTACGTCAACGAGGTCGCGCTGCCGCGGACGACGCTGCGCGGCCTGCTGCGCTTCCGTACCGATCGCGACCCGATCCCCCTCGACGAGGTCGAACCCACCACGGAGATCCTCAAGCGCTTCAAATCGGGTGGAATGAGCCTCGGTGCGCTCTCCCCAGAGGCGCACGAAACGCTGGCGATCGCGATGAATCGCCTCGGCGGTAAGTCGAACACCGGGGAGGGCGGCGAGGATCCTGCCCGCTACCTCGACGAGCGGCGCTCGGCGATCAAGCAGGTGGCGTCCGGTCGTTTCGGCGTCACGATCCACTACCTCGTCAACTCCGACGAGATCCAGATCAAGATCGCGCAAGGAGCGAAGCCGGGCGAAGGCGGTCAGCTCCCCGGCCACAAGGTCAACGAGTACATCGCCAAGCTCCGCCACTCGACGCCGGGCGTCGGCCTGATCTCGCCACCGCCACACCACGACATCTACTCGATCGAGGACCTCAAGCAGCTGATCTACGACCTGCGCTGCGCTAACCCGCGTGCGCGCATCTCGGTGAAGCTGGTCGCCGAGGTTGGGGTCGGTACGGTCGCTGCCGGAGTCGCCAAGGCCAACGCCGACCACGTGGTGATCGCCGGTCACGACGGCGGCACCGGGGCGTCGCCGCTCTCCTCGATCCAGCACGCCGGTATTCCATGGGAGATCGGGCTTGCTGAGACGCAACAGACGTTGCTGCGCAACGATCTGCGCTCGCGGATCCTGGTCGAGGTCGACGGACAGATGCGCACCGGCCGCGACGTCGTGGTGGCAGCGATCCTCGGTGCCGACGAGTTCGGTTTCTCGACCGCCCCGCTGATCGCCCTCGGCTGCGTGATGATGCGGGTGTGCCACCTCAACACCTGCCCGGTCGGGGTGGCTACCCAAGACCCGGTCTTGCGCGAGCGCTTCGCCGGTCAGCCCGATCACGTCGTCAACTACCTGTGGCTGGTGGCGGAGGAGGCACGCCGGATCATGGCGTCGCTCGGCGTGCGCACGATGCAGGAGCTGATCGGGCGCACTGAACTGCTCGAACCGGATCCCGCGATCGACCATTGGAAAGCCCGCGGGCTCGACCTGCGACCGCTCTTGGCGGTCCCGGAGGGCATCGATCCCGAGGCGCCGCGTTGTCGCACGCGCGGCCCCGACCCGGTGCTCGACGACCACACCGACCACCAGTTGATCGCAAGTGCGCGCCCCGCGATCGAGAAGGGGCGGCCCGTGCGTCTGCGGCGCAAGATTCGAAACCCGGAACGCGCCGTCGGTGGCCTCCTGTCGAGCGAGATCGCGCGCGTACGCGGCTTCGACGCGCTGCCGGACGGCACGATCGAGGTCGAGTTCGAGGGCTCCGCGGGCCAGAGCTTCGGTGCCTGGCTGGCGCCCGGTGTGACCTTCGTCTTGCGCGGCGATGCCAACGACTATGCGGGCAAAGGCTTGTCGGGCGGCACGCTGGTCGTGAGGCCACCGGAGGGAGCCGCGTTCGATGCCGAGCGCAACGTGGTCGTGGGCAACGTCGTCCTCTACGGCGCGACGTCCGGCAAGGCGTTCTTCCGCGGGTTGGCCGGCGAACGCTTCTGTGTGCGCAACTCGGGGGCGATCGCGGTCGTCGAGGGCGTCGGTGACCACGGCTGCGAGTACATGACGGGCGGTCGTGTGGTCGTGCTCGGGCCGACCGGCATCAACTTCGCTGCGGGCATGAGCGGCGGCATCGCCTACGTGCTCGACGTCGACGGCCGCTTCCGCGAGCGTTGCAACACCGAGCTCGTGGGCTTCGATGAGATCACGCCCGACGAGGCGCTCGAGCTGCACGGCTGGATCGAGGAGCACCAGCGACGCACCGGCTCGCCGCTCGCCGAGCGCCTGCTCGCCGCCTGGCCGCAGTCGTTGGAACGGTTCGTGAAGGTGATGCCGCACGACTACAAGCGGGCGCTGGCCGAGCTTGCAGACCGCCGTGGGCGCCTGCCGTCGGAAGCGGCCGAGCCGCTGGCCTTAGTGGGAGCGTTGGACAACGGCGGCGATGGGCGTGCTTCGGGGCTCGCCCCCGGTCACGAGGCGGCCGCCGCCGGCCCGGAACCAGTCGGGAGTTAGCGGTGGGCAAGCTACGCGGCTTCCTCGAATACCCGCGCCGAGCCTTCGTCAAGCGGGACCCGCGTGAGCGCGTGCGCGACTACGCGCGTTACTTCTCGCTGCAGGACGAGAACACCCTGCGCGAGCAGGGCGCGCGCTGCATGGACTGCGGCGTTCCCTTCTGTCACGAGGGGTGCCCGCTCGGCAACCTGATTCCCGACTGGAACGACCTCGTCTGGCGCGGCCGCTGGCGGGACGCGCTGGTCAAGTTGCACGCCACCAATAACTTCCCGGAGTTCACCGGGACCATCTGCCCGGCGCCTTGCGAGTCGGCTTGCGTGCTCGACATCAACGCGGACCCGGTGACGATCGAGCAGATCGAGCTCGCGATCGTGACCAAGGGTTTCGAGGAGGGTTGGATCAAGCCCGAGCCGCCCGACCAGCGCAGCGGTAAGACCGTCGGTGTAATCGGCTCCGGTCCCGCCGGGCTGGCGGTTGCGGCCGAGCTCAACAAGCGTGGGCACCTGGTCACTGTCTACGAGCGCGACGAAGGGCCGGGCGGGTTGATGCGCTTCGGTGTGCCCGACGCCAAGCTCGAGAAGTGGGTGATCGACCGACGCGTCCGCCTCCTCGAGGAAGAGGGCGTGCGCTTCGAATGCGACTGCGACGTCGGGCGCAGCGTCTCGACCGAGGAGCTCCGCCGCCGACATGACGCCCTCGTGATCGCGATCGGTTCGCGCGTGCACCGCGATCTCGAGGTCCCCGGACGGGAACTTCGCGGTGTGCACTTCGCGATGGACTACCTCTACCAGCGCAACCGTGCGGTGGCGCGCATGGAGGGCCGGCCGGCGCGCGATGTGCCGCCTGGGGCCGAGATAACGGCGCGGGGCAAGCGCGTCGTAGTCGTCGGCGGCGGCGACACCGGGATGGACTGCATCTCCAACGCCCTCCGCGAAGGCGCGCGCGACGTCCTGATGCTCGACGTCTATCCGCCGCTGCCGCCGTCCGGGCGTCCGCCGATGTCGCCCTGGCCGCTGCCGCCCAAGCGCACCCCGACGACCTATGCGCTCGAGGAGGGGGGCAAGCGGCGCTTCGGCTGCGAAGTGGTCGAGATCCTCGGCGACGGCGACCATGTGACGGCGGTGCGGGCGCGTCGCGTCGAAGGTACGAGCTCGCGTGACCTGCGCCCGATCCCCGGCAGCGAGTTCGTCGAGCCGGCGGACCTCGTTTTGATCGCGATCGGGTTCGCGCATCCCGAGCACGAGGGTCCGATCAAGGAGCTGCAACTCGACCTCGACGCGCGCGGCAACGTGCGAGCGCCGGTCTACGGAACCTCCGTCGAGGGCGTGTTCGCGTGCGGCGATGCGCGCATCGGCCAGTCGCTGGTGGTGACAGCGATTGCCGAGGGGCGCCGCTGTGCCCGCGTGGTCGACCGTTATCTCGGCGGTACCGGCGAGCTCAGACGACTGCCTGCGGAGGCCTTGTTCGCCTACGAAGACGGCGATCCCAACTCGTTGCGCCACCAAGCGGAGGTGGCCGGATCGGTCACCGTCGGCGAGGCCTTCTGGGTCGGTCCGCGCGACGGCCGGTAGCGGGCCAGCGCGTCGACGGGGCCCCGGACGAGCCCCTCGAGCAGGGACATCCCTCGAGCAGGGCGACCCCTCTAGCAGGGCGATCAGCAGCCGACGAGCAACGAGCGTCTCTGGGAATCGCTCCGGCCGGGCGGGAAGGTTCCGCGGGGACGGGGAGGGGGGCGGTTTCGCCGCCCCCGGCACCCCTCGCTAGACGGGACCCGGCCCTCGGTCCCCCGCCGTCACGCGACGGCGTCTTCGTGCGCCGACTCGAGCCCCGCGGTCGGCGCCGCTCGGTTCTCGTGGCTGTAGCCCCCGCTTAAGAAGAAGAGTCGGTAGCGCCCGATCGTGACCTCGTCGCCGTGTTCCAGCTCCACCAGTTCGACGCGCTCGCCGTTCACGAAAACCCCGTTCAGAGAGCGGTCGTCGAGGATCCGCGCACCCGCCTCGTCGACGTACACGAGCGCGTGCCGGCGCGACACGGTGGGGTCGTCGAGGCGTACCTGCGCTGCGATCGAGCGGCCGATGCGAGTCCAGCCAGCCGCCAGTTCGACGCGCTCGATACCTCCGTCCGCGGTCTCATAGACAAGGAAGCAGCCTTCGCTTGAGCTCAGTTCGGCCGCCAGCTCCTCCAACCAAGGTGGGCGCTCGCCGCTGCGCAACGGCCCGGTCGCGTCGAGCTGCGTCTCGGTCGTCGCCCCAAACGGGTCGCGGGGATCGAACAGCGAGTGGCGGCGGAACGTGGTGGCGCCGCACATCGGGCAGGCCGGCAGTTCTTCGCCCTCCCGCAGTGCGATCAAGTACCCACAGCCATCGCAATGGTATGTGCCGGCTTCACGGACCGGCTCGAACTTCGGACGTCCCATGCCTGTCCCTGCTCCTCCTGCGTGAGCGTCGGTCGCGCCGTGCGACGGGCGCACCTCAAGCAGCGGGCACCTGTCGGACGGTTCAAACGCTTAGTACCCATTTTTGGCCTGGGCCACACGCTTGCAGGAACGTCCGCTTCGTCGGCGAACCTCGAGCCATGCCCGACATCGCGCAACTCCTTGTACGCCACAGCGTCGGCCTGGCGCCGACCAGCGAGCTTCGCTGCAGCGGCTGCGCTCGCACCCTGCTGACGGGCGAGCGCTGGCACGAGCTCGATGGGGGCGAGACCCTCTGCGATCTCTGTCTCGCCCGCCTTCCCGAGGAGCGCCGTCGATCGGTGCGCAGCGAACGGGTGCGCGCGCTCGCGCGGCGGCTGGTGGTCGCGCCGCGCAGCCGCTCGTACCGACCGCGCGCCGCCTGAGCGACCGCGGGCGGCGCGCGCGACACTTCGTCCTGGCCAGTGGCCGCCGGTAGCATCTGCGGCTCGTGGCGGCCTTCACTCTGGCGAAGACGATCTGCGCAGCTCCCGAGCGGGTCTACGACTTCGTGGCGGATCTCGCCGCGTGGCCCGCGGTCGTCGACCATTTCGTCGACGACTTCCGCTTGGCACGCGCCAATCCCGTGGGACGGGGTGCCGCCGCTCGGTTCCGTGTGCGCTCGCCGTACGGCAAGCCCTATGCGGAGCTCGATATCTACGCCGCCGAACGGCCACGCGAGTTGTTGTTGCGGGTGCGCTACGGCCGAGTCGGGCGCAACCGCGCGGCGATTGCGCTCTCTTTCATGGCTGAGGAGGCGGGTTGCACGCGTCTCGAGTTGCAGGCGGAGACCTATCCGATGCGGCTGGCCGACCGCCTGCGCGACGCGCTGTGTGCACGCTGGCTGAAGCGACGAGTGGCAGAGGCTCTCGAACGGCTGCGGATGGTTTTCGAGGAGCCACCGTCGAAACCGCTGCTGCGCGCTTCGATCGCTGGTTTCGAGCCCGAGAAGGGTCCGCGCTTCGGCGCGCACGCGGGTAGCGACCCCAGATGCGGCCGTCGCTGGGCCGGTGAGCGGTCGCGCGACGCAGTAGCCACTGGTCCCGGCCCCAGTGCTCCCGCAGAGCGCCAGGCGCCGGTCGCCGGGTAGACTGCCGCTCCGCGATGCAGCTTCGCTCAGCCCGCTTGCTAATCCCTCTGCTGCTGGTCGGCGTGCTCGCGGTTGGATGCGGCACCGACACGGCGAAGCTCGGCGTCGACGAGGCTGCGCGCGAGGGCCTACGGATACCAATCGCGGGTCTCGACTACGACGTCTTCATCACCCGCCAGCTCAACCTTCGCATCCCTCCCGACAACGCCTACTACAAGGGCCCCGAGGCGCGTCCGGGTGAAGCGCTCTACGGCGTTTTTATGCAGGTCTGCAACCGCGGCAATCGGCCCGCGCGTGCAACCGACGACTTCGAAATCGTCGACAACCAGGGCAACACGTTCAAGCCGACGCCCTTGCCGCGCGACAACCCCTTCGCCTACCACCCGGGCACGCTCCAGCCCAACGAGTGCATTCCCGAGGAGGGATCGATCGCGCAGCTTGGCCCCACGGCGGGAGCGATGCTGCTGTTCCGCTTGCCGCTCGCGAACACGGAGAATCGGCCGCTCGAGCTGATCATTCGGCCGCCCGCTGGTGCCGGCGGCGAGGAGCGTCGGGTGGAGCTCGACATCTAGGGCCTTCGCCGAGCCGCCGGCCGGAGCGGCGGGCGCGGCGGCCTCAGGCATCCGGCTCCACGGCCAAGAGGACCCGGATCACCGCCAACAAGCTCTCGATGTCCGGCTCGAGTGCTGCGATCGCGTCGTTGTAGAGGAACGCCTCGCCGACGCGGACGATCACGTAAGCGAACAGCGAGGGGGCCAGCGGAAGTGCGAGCTCTGAACGCTCGACCTCCTCGCGCAGCAGCCGCTCGTAGGCTTCGACTAGACGCCCCTGCACACCGCCGTGGCGGCGCGTGAGGATTCTCAGGGCGCGCTCCGCGTCGGCTTCCAAGAAGCGCCTTAGCGGTTCGGCTTCCGCAACCCAATAGGTGAAGCGTCGCACGACCTCGACGATTCGCTCGGCACCGCTTCCCGGGGCGCGCTCGGCGGCAGTCCGGAAGAGCTCGTCGGCAAACGACCAGATGACGTCCGCCAAGAGCTGCTCGCGGCTACCCGCCCAGCGGTAGAGGGTTGGTCGACTGACGCCCAGTTCCTCGGCGAGGGCGAGCATCTCCAGCCGACGCCCGGCGAGATACCAGCGCCGCGCGACCTCGAACGCTTGCGCTTGGCGGCTCCGCGATCCCGCAAGCCAGGCTTGGTAAGCGGGCGTTGGCGGTGGCGCCGACGATATCGGATGGGTCTCGCCGGGACCCCCGGCGTCGCGCTTCGCGTCCTCCCTTTCGTCCATACGTGGCAAGCATGACCGCAGGCGGGGACGGTGGGCGCCCTTCAGTGCCTTACCGGTAGCGGCTGCTGAAGGTGCGACGACTTCGCGCCAGCCGACGGCTGCGCCCCTTTCAGCAGCAGCTCCACGACCATCGCGGCCGCCTCGAGATCCGGCTCGAGCGCGGCGATCGCGTCGTTGTAGAGGAACGCTTCGACGACCCGCACGATCAGGTACGCCATCTCCGGTGTCTCGAGAGGAAGCGACAGGCCGCTGGCGCGCACCTCGTCGTCGAGGAGCTCCGCGACCGCACGCACCAAACGCCCCTCCACACCGCCGTCGCGCCGGGTCAAGACGCGCAGCGCGATCTCGGCATCCATCTCCAAGAAGCGACGCAACGCCGGCGCAGCAACGATCTGCGCGGTGAACTCGCGCAGGATGCTCATGATGCGCGCAGAGCCGTCGCCGCGTGCGCGTCGCACGGCGACCGCTAGCAGCTCCTCGGCAAACGACCAAATCACGTCTTCGAGTAGCCGTTCGCGGCTTCCGACCCAGCGGTAGAGCGTCGGCCGGCTGACGCCGAGCTCGCTCGCCAACGCGCGCATGTCGAGCTTGCGACCCCGCGCATACCAATCGCGGGCAACCGCAAAGGCCCGCGCTTGGCGCTCGGGAAAGCCGAGCCGATACGCCCGGTAGGCGAGGCAGGGGGCCGGCGGCTCGTGGCTTGGCGTGTTCGCGGCGGTTGCTGGCACGGTTGTCAGCGCAAGCTTGACGGCTGCGGAGGGTGTATCGCCACTCGCTACCGCCAGTCGCTGGTAGCGGAGGCGCCTCGGCGGCTCACGCCGTACGGCTCACATAACGGCACCGGGTGCGCCTCGGCGCACCCGGTTACCCACCCCCTGTGTTGGTTTTTCACCCCTAGCGCGTGTCTTCTCCTGGAGAAGATCGACCCGCTTCGTCGTGCTGCCACCGCCGCATCGCGGCGACTGCGGACGAACGAGCTGCGACTTGGAATGTGAAACATAATGCCAATCTGTTGCTGCTGCAGCAACAGAGCAGACAGATGTATTATCAGCCGCAGGCGGGAGCCGTTGCAGGACCCCACGGCAAACGGCGAAAGGGAGGAGTAGGCCGCGAATGCAGCGACGCAAGACCGTGCCTGGTGAGAGTGCTCAAAGGCCTGTCCCCTTGCTTGAAAACTGGCTGCCCCGGCGACGGGGAGCCCGGCCGCTGATCGCCGCCCTTGTCGCCGCGGCGCTCGGCGCCTACCTGGCGCCAGCAGCTGCGGTTGCGGCGAGCGCCGACCTCGCCCGGGCGCGCACCGCAAGTCGCGCCCCGCCGCAGTTCTTGTCGTTCGCAATCGACATCGTCGCCGTCACCGGCGGAGAGTTCGCCGACCCGAATTCGAGCGTCACACGCACCTTTCCGCCCTACGACTTCGGTCGTCCGGTGCTAGTGCGGCTGGCCAAGGCGCTCACCGCTGGGCGACCCGCCTACCTGCGAATCGGCGGCACTCAGGCCGACCACACCTACTACGACCTGACCAACTCGCTCAGCACACCGCCCCCTGGCTACGAGCGCATCCTCACGCGCCGTCAGTGGGACGCTGCTCACGCCGGCTGACGTGGGCGGCGAACGGCCGATCATCCTCGGCGGTAACAAGGTGCCGCTGGGACCCGAGGCGCGCGACGTGATGCCGCAGGTCGGGAGCCTCTACGACGCCATCAACTACCACTTCTACCCGGCGTTCTCCGACCGCTGCACCTATCCGCCGAAGGTGCCGCGCGACACCTTGGCTGCCAGCTGGCTCGACTCTCACCTCGCAGCGCTGCGCTACATCGCGGGGCTGCGCGACCGCTACGCGCGGCGCAAGCCGATCTGGTTGGGCGAGACCGGATCGGCTGCCTGCGGCGGCCAGGTCGGCTACTCGGATCGCTTCGCCGCCAGCTTCCTCTGGCTGAACCAGCTCGGCCAGCTCGCTCGCGCGGGCGTGCAGGTGGTGGTCCGACAGGCGCTCGAAGGTGGCACTTACGGTCTGCTCGAGCAGGGCACGCTGCGACCGAACCCCGACTACTGGGCGTCGCTGCTGTGGCGTCGCTTGATGGGTGAGCGCCAACTGAGCGTGCCGGTGCGTGGGGCCGGTTCGGCCGTCCGCTGACGGCGCCCGGCGGGCGGGTGCCGCAGCTCCGGCCACGGCTCGTACGCGGGGGCACGGTGAAGATCCCTGGACGCTCGTACGCGTTCGTGGTCGATCCGAACGGTGCCCGCCAGTGCGGCGCAGGGCGCTCCTGAGCCGAAGTCGGGTTACCCGGTCCGGTGTTGCGGGCAATCAACCGAAGGGGCAAGAAGGAGGGCTACCAATGGCATCGCAAGCCACGGCGGAGACGCTGGGCCTGAAGCCGATACCGGAGTTCGACGGCGTTTTCGATATCTGGCCGCGCGGTGACCGCTTGAAGGCGATCCGCGCTGCCGTCGAAGAGTTCAAGCGCCGCTTCAAGGAGCAGGGCCAGGTGATTGCGGTGCGGTCGATCGATCTTGCGGCGGCGCCCTACCTCACGAAGTTCGCGTTCCACGGGGCGGCGCGGGCGCTGAACCCCTACATCTCGATCAAGAACCGGATGGTCGTGGTTCGGTACCACGACTTCGAGGGGCGCCAACGCATCCTCGTCTGGGAACCGTCGGAGCCGGAGGGTTCCGCGGAGGCGCCCTTCTACACGCAGATGATCGAGAAGACGCAATCGAGCCGGCTCTACCGGTTCCTCGAGCACTTCACCTACAAGCAGTACACGACACCGCTCGAGGCGCTGCGCACTGCCGGCGTCGCGCCCGAGGACGTCGACTACATCAGCTTCGATCACCTGCACGTGCAGGATCCGCGTCTGATCCTGCCGCACTTCCCGAACGCCAAGCTGCTCGTGCAGTGGCGCGAGGTCGCCACCTTGCAGTCGATGCACCCGATGCAGTGGTACTGGTACGTCGAGGGCGGGCTCGACGGGATTCCCAATGAGCGGCTGGTGCTGCTCGACGGCGACGTCGAGCTCGGGCCAGGCGTCGCGATCGTTTGGACCCCAGGACACACCGATGGCAATCACTCGCTGGTCATCAACACGCCCGACGGTGTCTGGGTCTCTTCGGAGAACGGGGTCGCTTCCGACAACTGGCAGCCCCACCTCTCGCGGATCCCCGGAGTGCGCGAGTACGCCGTGAACATGCGGCGCGAGGTGTGCCCAAACGCCAACACGCTGGAGGACTCGATCGACCAGTACGACTCGATGGTCAAGGAGAAGACCATCGCCGATCCCTCGCGCCGTGATCCCCGCTGGAAACAGGTTTTGCCTTCGTCCGAGCTAGCGCCGTGGCGGCGGCAGTGGCCGGTCGTGCCGACGCACGTGCACGGGCCACTCAATTACGGGCCGCGCGAGTGAACGAGGCGAAGGCGGTGCTCGTAACGGGCGCCGCGGGCTTTATCGGGCAGACCGTGCGTCGGCGCCTCGCCGAGCGCGGTGTCGAGGCGCGCGGGATCGACCTCGTCGAGCCGCCTTCCGGCGACCTCGGGCGTGCCGCGGTCGGCGACGTCGCCGAGCGGGGTGCGTGGGAGCGCCTGCTGGAGGGGGTCGACGTGGTTGTCCACACGGCGGCCGTGGTGTCGAACGCGGCGCCCCTCGCTGAGCATTGGCGCGTTAACGTGCTGGGCACCCGCAACGTTGTCGCGGCAGCACGCGCTGCGGGCGTGCGGCGGGTCGTGCACCTGAGCTCCGTGCGTGCGCGCGCTCCTGCCGGCGCGCGGCAGCGGACTGTTCAGCCCGATCTACGTGGACGATCTCGTCGACGCGATCCTCCTGGTTTGCACGCACGAGCGGGCAGCGGGGGAGGTGTTCAACATCACCCCCGACGAAGCTGTCACCTGCGCGGAGTTCTTCGGGCACTACGCGCGCATGCTCGGGAAGCCCCCGCCGCGCGTCGCCCCCACCGGCGTCGCGCTCGTCCTCGCCGAAGTGCTCTCGGCCTTCGAGCGGCTGCGGGGGCGGCGGTCGGAGCTGAACCGCGAGACCGTGCTGTACCTGACGCGGCCCGGTGGCTACTCCAACGCGAAGGCGCGACGGTTGCTCGGCTGGCGGCCAACAGTCGACCTCGCGGAGGGCATGCGCCGCACCGAACAATGGCTGCGCGAGCGCGGTCTTCTGGGCACCACTTAACGCGAGCGGTCGCTCGCGGGGCCGGCGGCGAGCGTGGCGAAGACCTGCCGGGCAACCGGCGCGGCGGTGCGTCCGCCCTCGCCGGCGCGCACCAGCAGCACGCACAGCGCGAGCAGCGGCCGCCGGTAGGGGGCGAAACCGCAGAACCAGGCATCGGTGCGCGAGGGGTCATCGACCGGCCGCTCGACCCCCGCGGCTTGCGGCCTGCTCTCGAGTTCCGCGGTGCCGGTCTTGCCCGCGATCTCGACCGTCGGTAGGGCTGCCGAAACGCCCGTGCCGAACTCGACGACGGCGCGCATCATGCGCTTGAGCTGGGCCGCTGTGCGCGCCGACAGCGCGCGCTCCGGCCGCGCCGCGCCGGGCAGTACGTGTGGACGGGCGCGCTCACCGTCCGCTGCCACTGCCTGGGTAACGGAAGCCATCGCAAGCGCCGTGGCGAGCACGCGCCCTTGACCGATCGCGGTTGCCGCTAACTCGAGGGGCGAGCGGAGCTCGCTAGCCTGGGGCACGACGCTCGTCACCGCACCGGGCACTGGCGCTGGGCGGTTGAAGCCGAGCCGCTCCGCGGTCGCGACCAGGCGGCGCGCACCGATTCGCACGCCGAGCGGCGCAAACACTGAGTTACAGGAGCGCGCAAAGGCCTCCACGAGCGTGCCACCACACGGCTCGTCGTGGGCGTTGGCGATCGGCACCCCGTCGATGCGCGCTTCGCGGGCCACCGCGAAGCGATCCTCGGGTTTCGCAGTGCCCGCTTCGAGCGCGGCTGCTGCGGTCACGATCTTGAACGTCGAACCCGGCGGCTGGGCACCGGAGAGCGCGATCCCGGCAAGTGCTCGCACCGCGCCGTCGCGTGCGTCGAGCACGGCGATGCCCCCATAGCGGCCTCCGAGCGCGACCACCGCAGCCCGTTGCAGACGCGCGTCGATCGTCGTGCGCAGGGCCGGCGCTGGACGCGGGCGGGCGCGCGCAAGCACGCGACTGCCGGCCAGCAGAACGCCGCCGGGTCGACCGCGCAGACGCCGTTCGAAGGCCTGCTCAAGGCCCGAGCGCCCGACCGGCCAAGAGCTCGGGAAGCCAGCTGCGTAGAGCTGCTCCCGAAGCCGCGCACCGTCGAGCGGGGCGAGCGTGCCGGTGACCGGCAAGGCTGCGGCGCCCAGCGGCGATGAACGCGCCCAGGCCGGTCCCTGCGCCAGCGGCGTGCCGTCCCGCGCGAGGATCGCAGCCCGCGCCGGCAACAACTCCTGACGGCGCAAGCGTTCGCCGGGACGTAGCCCGGGGAACGCGAGCTCCGGTCCGAACAACACGCGGTTGCTTGCGAAACGCAGGCGAATTTCGCCGCGCAGCTTCCCGAATACGCGGGTGTGGGCGACGGCCGGGAGTGTCACAGCCCCGTCTCTTCGTCGCGGTTTGCCGACCTCGAGGCGACCCAGGGTTGCCGTCAGCCACTGCTCGCGAAAGGTGCGCGCAACATGCGCAACCGACGGTGCGCGAGCGGTCCGTGGATCGACGGTCGCCCGCGCAATCGCGTGCAAGTCGCGGCGTGCCAGCGCCTCGCCGAAGGCCGCTGCGGCGACCAGGCGGCGGTCGGGGCCGCGTGCTGCTTGCAGCACGCCGAACAGCGCCAAGAGCGTGAGGCTGGCCGCGAGCAGCAGGAGCCGACGTCGCTGCTGGGCGCGACCCGCCGATCGCAGCGATCGCCGCGGCGGGCGACCGCCGCCGCTCCTGCCCGCTCCCGACGACCTGCGGTGAGCGACTGCCAAGCGCTCATCAGACTAACGCCGGCGTGGGGCTTGACCGACGGTACGCCGTTGTAACGCTGCGCCGGCTACCGTGCGCATACAGCCGGCCGCTGCTGGGTCAAGGGAAGCCGGCCTGAGTGCGCTGGTCGGGGCAGAGTCGGGTTTGGCGAGCGTGAACGGAGCGGACTGGATCATCCTCACCTTCGTCGCCTTCATGGCGCTCGTCGGTTACGGCGAGGGCCTAATCGTCGGCCTTTCTTCGCTCGTCGGGTTCGTGGGCGGGGCCCTTGCCGGTGCCAAGCTCGCGCCGACGCTGCTCTCCGATCCTGGCTCGCCGTACGCCTCGTTTGTGGCGCTCGCGGCCGCGATCTTTCTCGGTGGCATAACCGCCGCGACGCTTGAGGCTCTAGGCGCCGAGCTGCGGCGACGAATTCGCGGTCGGCTCGGTTTGCTCGACGGCATCGGTGGGGCGGTGCTGCTCGCCGCGCTGGGTCTCGGGCTCGCCTGGGTCTTCGCAACCGGGCTTGCTCGCCTCGATCAGGGGCGCGAAGTACGGGCGGCGGTGCAACGCTCGTTCATCCTCAGTCGCCTCGGCGAGTACTTGCCGCGCCCGAGCGCGCTGTTAGACGCCCTAGCGAAGCTCGATCCGCTGCCGCGCATTAGCGCACCGCCAGCCGGTGTCGCGCCGCCGGATCCGACCGTCGCTACCGACCCTGACGTCGCCCGTGCCTCGGGCAGCGTGGTGCGGGTCTTGGGAACGGCTTGCGGGCTTGGTATCGAGGGTTCGGGTTGGGTGGCGCGACCGGGCGTGGTCGTCACCAACGCGCACGTTGTCGCGGGCGAGACCGACACCACGGTCCAGGTGCGAGGGGTCGGAGTTCGCTACCCGGCCCGCGCGATCTGGTTCGACCCGCGCAACGACGTCGCCGTGCTCTCGGTCCCGGCGCTGTCGTCGCTGCCGGCGCTGCCGCTCGCGCCTGCCGCACCGGTTGGCGAGTCGGCGGCGGTGATCGGCTACCCGCTGAACGGTCCACTGGCGATCGGGGCGGCGCGAATCGGTCGAACGGAGGCCGTGCTGACCCGCGACATCTACGGCGGCGGACCGGTTTTGCGGCGGGTCACCGCCTTCCGCGGCGTTGTTCGTTCAGGCAACTCGGGAGGCCCGCTGGTCGACTCTGCCGGACGGGTTCTCGGGACCGTGTTCGCGACCGCTCGCGACAGTGCGCGTCCGACCGGTGTGGCGGTTCCGAACGACGTCGTTCGCCAGGCGTTGGCGCGCGCTTCGACACCGGTCGACACCGGGCCTTGCGCTCCCTAGGCAGCGCCTGTGAGCTGCCCGGAGAGGCGCTCGAGCGCCGGTCGGTGGGCAGCATTAGGCGTCGGCCGGGCGACATGCGTACCCTCTCTGCGCGATGAGCGTTGCCTCCAAGACACTCGTGGTCGCCGAAAAGCCGTCGGTCGGACGGGACATTGCGCGTGCCCTCGACGACCGCTTCAAGGAGGCAAAAGACGGGACCCATCTAGTCGGCGAGCGCTACATCGTGACCTGGGCGATCGGTCATTTGGTGACCCTCGCCGAGCCCGACGCCTACGACGCGCGCCTCAAGCGCTGGCGCTTCAGCGATCTGCCGATCCTGCCCGAGCGCTTCAAGCTGGTGCCCAACGACGCCAAGTCGGAACGCCAGCTGCGCGTGATCCACGAGCTGATGCGCTCTGACGAAGTGGCCGAGATCGTCAACGCCTGCGACGCCGGGCGGGAGGGCGAGCTGATCTTCGCCTATGTCTACGAGACGGCGGGAGTCGACAAGCCCGTCAAGCGTCTGTGGCTGAGCTCGATGACGCGCCAGGCAATCCGAGAGGCCTTCGAGAACCTGCGTCCGGGCGAGGAGATGAAACGCCTCGAGGCCGCGGCACGCTCGCGCTCCGAAGCCGACTGGGTGGTTGGGATGAACGCCACGCGTGCCGCGACGATCCGTCTGCGGTCGGCGTTCGACGGGGCGGTCTCGCTCGGTCGGGTACAGACGCCGACGCTGGCGCTCGTCACCCGCCGCGAGCAGCAGATCCGCGACTTCAAGCCCGAGCCGTACTGGCTGATCGAAGCCGCCTTCGCGGCTTCGGGCGAGCGCACCTACCGGGGTCGTTACCTCGGCGGCAAGCGCATCCCGAAGGCCGAGGAGGCGCAGGCCATCGCCGACGCCGTGCGGGGTCGCCGGGGCACGATCACCAAGCTCGAGAAAAGCGAAGAGCGTGAGCGCCCGCAGCTCCTCTACGACCTCACCTCGCTGCAACGGCACGCCAACGTGCTCTTCGGCTTTTCCGCGAGGCGCACGCTGAACGCGGCCCAGCGTCTTTACGAGGAGCACAAGGCGATCACCTACCCCCGCACCAACTCGCGCTACCTGACTGGCGACCTGGTCTCCGAGATCAAGCCAACGGCGGAGCTGGTTGGTCGCAACCCGCAGTACGCGCGTGCCGCGGAGTACGTCCTCTCGCTCGAGCGGCTGCCGCTTCAGAGGGTCGTCGACGACACCAAGGTCGAGGACCACCACGCACTGATCCCCACGCGGGCCGAGCACGACCTATCGAAGATGGGCCCGGACGAGCTGCGCATCTACGACCTCGTGGTGCGCCGCTTCCTAGCGGTCTTCCACCCCGACGCCGTCTATGAGCGCACGCGGGTGGAGACGACCGTCGAAGGTCACGTTTTCCGCACCAGCGGACGGCGGCTGGTAGAGGCCGGATGGAAGGCCGTCTACGGGGAGCAGGCGGAGGAGCCGGAGGGCGACGACGACAGCGGCGGCGACCAGCTACTGCCGAAGCTCGAGCGGGGCGAGGAGGTCGAGACACGCAAAGTCGACGTGCTCGAGAAGGAGACGCAGCCGCCGCGGCGCTACACCGACGCTTCGCTGCTCGCGGCGATGGAGACGGCCGGTCGCGAGATCGAGGATCCGGAGCTGCGCGAGGCGCTCAAGGACTCAGGGATCGGAACTCCCGCCACGCGCGCGGCGATCATCGAGCGCCTGATCGAGGTCGGCTACCTGGAGCGCGATGGGCGCACGCTGCGTCCGACCGAGAAAGGCATGCAGGTCATCCGCCTGCTCGGCGATCATCCGCTGACCTCGGCCGAGTTGACCGGCGAGTGGGAGCGGCGCCTAGCGCTGATCGAGCGCGGCCAAGACACGCGGCCGGCGTTCATGCGCGACATCGCCGACTTCACGACCAAGACCGTCGAACAGCTCGACCAGCTTAAGAACGTGCGGATCGAGCGGGCGCGGCTCGGACCGTGCCCGATCTGCGGACGCGAGATCGTCGAGAACCGACGCGGCTTCTCCTGCTGGTCGAAGGACGATCCCGGTTGCGGCTTCGTCATCTGGAAGCGCAAGGCGGGGAAGACGCTGTCGGCCGAGGTCGCCAAGG
The DNA here is from genome assembly GCF_900108055.1 of Thermoleophilum album. Lineage (GTDB taxonomy): Bacteria > Actinomycetota > Thermoleophilia > Solirubrobacterales > Thermoleophilaceae > Thermoleophilum > Thermoleophilum album. The sequence goes on from NZ_FNWJ01000001.1 coordinate 1,164,442, forward strand.
AGCTGATCGAGAGTCTGCGGGCGTCGATCGAGCGCGGTGACAACCCGCCCGTCGGGCGCACCGAGAAGCCGGTGACTGGCTTCAAGGGGCGCTCCGGTCGGACCTTCCGCGCACGCCTGCGTCTTGAACGCGACGAGCAGGGTCGCTGGCGCGTCGAGTTCGACGAGCAGTGGGCGCAGCCGCGCGAGGGGGAGGACGAAGGGGCGGAAGTGCCCGCGAGCGGGGCGGCCACGAACGACGGCAGCGGCGCAGCGGCGGTCGCTGGCGAGAAGGAGCTCGCGGTTGACGGATCGAACGGAGCGAGTGCTTCGACCGACGGCGCAGAGCAGGCCGAGCCGGTCGCCGCCGGTGCCGCTGCAGCATCGCCGACGCGCCGGCGCGCACGCCGCACGCGTCCGCGCGCGAGCTAGCTGTTGACGAGCCGCACGAGTTGAGGATCCCCGCGTTCGGCCACGATCAGCGCGAAGCCGGGCGCGTAGCCACCCAGACCGTTGCTGCTCGCCAACGCCGGTTCGGCGATCCAACAGCCGCTGTTCCAAAGCTTGACGCCGCCCGGTAGCTGCCACTCGCCGCGCTCGTCGCCGTGCAAGGGGCCGGCGCGATGGGTGTGACCGAAGATCACGTGGCTCGCTTCGATCGACAGCGAGCGCACGACTTGGCCCATCGCGCGCAGACCGGCCCGCCGCAGCGCGTTGCCGTCGAGTGCCGCTTCGAAGCCGTGTATACCGGCTCTGCGCAGCAGCGCGAGGGTCGCTTTCACGCCGCCGAGCAGCGCGACCTTGCGGGCCCGGCCGAGCGCCGTGCGGCGCTGGTCGTTGGCCGCTAGCCACACCGTGCGAGAGAGGCGGCCGCCGGAGACGAGCGCGCGTGTTGGTGCCAGCTCAGGAAGTTCGCCGAGCAGGGCGTACAGGGGTCCCAAAGCGCGCTCGTGCTCGTCGGCGCTAAGTGGTCGCCACCCCCGCCCGCGTGTGCGCGCGACGAGGGCGGCCGCGAGCGACTCGATCTTCGGGACGCTTAGGTGCGCGTCAAGGTAGTGCCCGTGGGTCGCGTAGACGTCGCTGCGCAGCCGCAGCCCCGGGTAAGCGAGCTCGACCGCTGCGGGAGCCAGCACCTCGGCCAGCGCAGCGGCGAGCGGGGAGGCGTCGGTGGCGGGCAGTCTAAGCCCCTCGGCAGCCAGGGTCCTACCGGCCAGACGCTCGCGCTCGACCAGCGGCCGCACCAGGGCGTGGTCGTGGTTACCGGGTACCAGCACGAAGGTGGCGTGCTCACGGGCCGCTTGAGCGAGCGTGCGCAGCAGCGGGCGTGCGCGCGCGAGCGCGGCGCGGGCAGGTAGCTCACGCAGTTCGAGCAGGTCGCCGAGCAACACCACGCGATCGACCTCGGCGACAGCCGCCGCCAGCGCCTCTCGATAGGGATCGCGCAGGGCAAGGTCGAAGCCCGAAGCGGCGCCGAGATGAAGGTCCGAAACCACAAGCGTCCGCACGCCGCCATGGTGGCAGCGGTCGCTAGCGGATGCGCGCTAGCCTCGCACGCGCGTGCCGCGCTTCTGCGCCCACAACCGTCTACTCGCGAACTGCCCGCTTTGCCGTACGGGCACGCCCCTCGACCCGTCGTTCGCCTTGCGCGAGCAAGCGGCGAAACGCTCGACGGGTGCCGTCAGCCGCGGGCGGGCCCGCTCGCCGGGGCGCCGCGCGCCGCGGCCGGGAGCGCCCTCACCCGGTGTGCGGGGACGGGCAGCGGTCGCCGGGCTCGAGGACGAGGCGGGTCAGCGCTACGAAGTGCGGCTCGAAGCGGTACCGGGTGGCGTTCGGCTCGCCGAGTGGAGCGGCGGCACGATCCGCCGCCGCGCACCGCGCCTACCGGTGGCCGACCTGGTGCGTCTCGGCCAGGAGCTCGCCGCCACCGGCGCGCTCGCGGGGCCGCTCGGTGAGCGGCTGGCGGCGGCCAGCGGGCGGCTCGCCGCCCTCGCTGCGCAGCTAGCCGGCGCTCAAGCTGCCGGTGACGACGATCGCCGGGCGGTCGTCGGGGCGAGCGCAGGCCGCGCCGGCGACCTGCGCGACGAGCTGCGGGTCGAGCTGTTCGAAGATGGGACGGCGCGCGTGGGCCGCTGGGTCGAGCTGCCTCACCGCGGCTTCCAGCTCCGCGAGGCGCCCGTTTTGATGCCGATCGAGCGGCTGGTGGAAGCGCTAGAGCGGCTCGCCGACGATCGTTAGGTCGCTCCGATGATTTCCTGACGATGTCGTTACGTTTGGTGCTCGGTCCCGCCAACGCCGGCAAGGCCGGGCGCGTGCTCGGTGCCCTGCGTTCCGCCGGCGACCGCGAGCGGATCGTCTGTCTGCCGCGGGCCGCGGATGTAGAGCTCGCGCGTCGCGAGCTCGCCGCCGCGGGTGCGGCGCTCGGTGTCCGCGCCCTCAACTTCCCGGGGCTCGTCGACTATCTCGCTGAGCGCCTGGAGGTGGCAGACGCACCGCTTTCGCAGCCAGCGCTCGCGCTCGTTACGCGGCGGGCGATCGAGAGCACCGAGCTCGTAGAGCTGGCTGCGGCGAGCAAGACCCCCGGCTTCGTGAGCGCGGTGGTCGAGGCGCTCGCCGAATTCGACCAAGCGGCTGCCGACCCCGAGCGTTTGGCGGAGCGCTCGCGGCGGGTCGCGGCGTCGGGGCCAGATAGCGCCGAGGGCCGCGAGCTGCGCGAGCTGCTAGCGATCCACCGGCGACGGCGCGAGTTCCTAGAGCGGATCGGGCGCGCGACCGACGAGCGGCGCGCCCGCCTCTGCGCCGAGCGTCTGTCCGAGCGACCGAAAGCGCTTTACAGCTCGGCGTCGCCGCCGCTTCTCGGTCTTTACGGCTACGACGACTTCATGCCCGTCCAGCGCGACCTCCTGAAGCTGCTCAGCGAGCAGGCGGGCTGGGAGCTGATCGTCTCGCTCCCGTACGAGCGCCGCGGCGCCAACGGCCGCGACGGCGTGCGGCCGGTGTTCGCTGCGGTCGCTGCGACCGTCGAGTTCCTGCGCCCGCAACGCCGCGAGCTTGTCGAGGAGTTACCCGCCTCGCCCCGCTACTACCGCGGGAGCGGGGCGCGAGCGCTGCACCAGCTCGAACGCGGACTGTTCGAACCGGCGGCGGGGCCGATCGACCCTGGGGGGGCGATCGAGGCGCTGCGCGCCGGTGGTGGCGAAGCCGAGCGGGAGCTGGTTGCCGAGAGCGTCGCGCGGCTGATCGAAGAGGATGGTTTCGACCCGCGGGAGATCGCGGTCGTGGTGCCCACCCGCGGGCGCTCGCTGGAGGTCGGCGCAGCGCTGGCGGCGCTCGGTATCGAGCACACGGTGGCGGCGCGACTGCCGCTGCCGCACACGCCGCTCGGCGCGGGGCTCGTGGCGCTCGCGCGAACAGCGCTGTCGCCCGAGGCGACGGCGGCGGAAGAGATCCTGCGTTACCTGCGGCTGCCCGGGATCGCCGAGCCGGCGCGCGTCGATTACCTCGAGGAGCAACTGCGGCGTCGAGGGCTAACGACGGCGCGCGAGCTGCTCGAGCTGCTCGCCTCCGGAGGCGACCGCAGTCGTGGCCCGCGCGGCGGCGGGAGCGATCGTCTGCATCGCACGCTCGAGGGTCTGCGGGAAGCTGCGCGCCAGGGCGTCGACGCTTTTTCCGAGCGGCTCGACCGGGAGCTCGATCGCCTGCTCGCCGCACCGCTTCTTGGAGAGGCCGCAGCGGTCGCCGAAAAGCGCCCCGCCGGCACCGCCGCGCACCGGGCGACGCGTCGTCTCTTGCGCGAGCTTGCGTCGATCGCTGCCGCCGGCAACCCGCTCGGTCTCGAGCCCAGCGACGTCCTGTGGGCGCTCGAACGCGCGCTCGTCGAGTCGCCGGCGAGCGACCGCACAGGGCGGGTGACGGTGGCTTCCCCCGCCGAGGTGCGGGCGCGCCGTTGGCGGGCGGTCATCGTCACTGGCCTCGAGGCCGGCTCGTTCCCGCGTAGCGAACCGGTCGAGGGGGTGTTCGGGGACGCTCACCGCAAGCTGCTCGCCGACTCCTACGGGTTGCGCCTCGAGGCGGGCCCGCGCACGATCGAGCGGGAGCGCTTCCTCTTCTACGCCTGCTGCTCGCGTGCGGAGGAGCGGCTCGTCGTCTCTTCGCGCGAGTGCGACGACGACGGACGCCCGCTCGAGCCATCCCCGTTCTTGCGCGAGCTGCGTCGACTGATGCCGAAGGTCCCGGTGCGTCGCCGCCGGATCGGCGAGCTACCGTCGCGGTCGCGGTCGCGGTCGCGGTCGCGGTCGCTGCTGTTGCCGCGGCCGCAACAGCGACCGCGACCGCCGGTCACCCGCCCGCTGCTGCCCTCAGAACTCACGAAGCCGGCGCTGCGGCTCCTGGTCGGCAACGACGAGTATGCCGTCGCCGATCTCGAGCGCTTCGCCCAATGTCGCGCGGCGTGGTTGATCGAGCGGGTGGTGCGGCCCCGGTCGATCGATCCGGACACCGACGCCCTGGTCGCCGGCACGATCGTGCACGGGGCGCTGCGCAGGCTTTACAGCGAGCTGTTTACGCGCCCGGGCGAGGGTGTGCGTGAGTCTTCCAGGGAGCGCGTACGTAAGTGCCCCAGGGAGCAGGTACGCGCGGCGGTGCGTAGAGCCGCCCGCGAGCACCTCGGCGAGGGCGTCGACCTCGATTCGCCGCGCTTGCGTCCCTTGCTGGCGCGCGCAGCGCACGCGGTGACGCGCGCCCTGCGGCTCGACGCGAAGCTCCTGTGGGGAAAGGAGTTCGAACCGCGGCCCGAGCTCCTCGAGGTCTCCTTCGGCGGAGACACACCACCGCTCGAGCTCGGGGGTATCAAGCTGCGTGGGCGCATCGACCGTATCGATGTGGCGCCCGCCGGCGACGGCCCTGCGCGGCGCGCCGTGATCGTCGACTACAAGACCGGCCGACCGGACAGCGGGGCCGCACATGGGAAGTGGCTGGAGCGCGGGGTTCTCCAGGCGGGCGTGTACATGCTGGCGGCGCGCGAGCTCCGCGGCGCCGACGGCGCGAAGTTGGCTCCCGAGGGCGGCATTTACGCCTTCCTCGGCAACGACCCCGGCGTGCGCGGCGCACTCTCCGACGGCGCCGCCGGTCCCGGCCTAAGCCGGCAAGCGAAACGCTCGCTCTGCCTCGACGCAGACGAGCTCGAGGAGTTGTTGGAAGCGGTCGAGGAGCGAGTGGCCGAGCTTGTAGGGGAGCTTTCCGGGGGGTCGACAGTTTCCATTGAGCCCAACGCGGAGCGCTGTTCGAGTCGTGGGACCTGTTCTTACCCTGGGTTCTGCCGCCTCGAGAAGCAGTCATTCGTGGCGGGCAGCGAGGGAGGCGCCGTGTACGCCGAGGCGGCCGCAGCGGGCCGCCACATCGAGGAGGCCGCAGCGGACCCGCCTAGCGCCGCGTCGGAGGCGGACGCGGACGAGGCGGGGTCCTCCGACGCTCAGGCGGCGCTCACGCTCGACGAGGTCGTCGCCGCGCCGGCGGCGCTGAGCGCCGATGATCTAACCCCCGAGCAGCAGGCGGCGGTGGAGAACTCTGAAGACCCGCTCGTCGTCGTCGCCGCCGGCGCTGGGGTCGGCAAGACTCGTGTCCTCGTCGAGCGCTACGTCAAGCGGCTCCGCGACGAGCTTCAGCGCGAGCCCAGCGCAGCTGGCGCCGCCGTCGAGCGCCTGGTCGCGATCACCTTCACTGAGAAAGCAGCCGCGGAAATGCGCGAGCGCATCGCCGGTCGTCTACGCGCAATCGCCGACCGCGAGCGCGACCGGACGCTGGCGGACGCAGTCGAGGCGCTCGAGGGGGCGCCGATCTCGACCGTTCACTCGTTCTGCGCGCGCCTGTTGCGCAAGGAAGCCGTGCGGGCCGGTCTCGATCCGCACTTTCGCGTTCTCGATGAGCATGAGCAGCGGCGGGTGGCCGAGCGCGCGCTCGATCTTGCGCTCGAAAGGTTCACGGCGGCAAAGGGCGAAGTCGGCGACCGTGCCGCCGAGTTCATGGCCCGCTACGGTGCCGAGCAGCTGCGCTCCGACTTGCAAGCGGTGCACGCCGCGCTGCGTGCAGGTGCACTACCGCCGCCCGGCGCCTTCAAATCCTCCGACGCCTCCAACTCGTGGTGCCCGAAGTGCGGGCTCCCATTCTTCCCGGGTGCCGGCGCGCAGGCAGCGAACGGCGCCGATCGGACCTCCGAGCCCGGCGGGGGGTCGCCCGAAGCGGACGAAGCGCTCTTCTCGCGCGCCCTGCACGAGTTCGCGCACGCCTACGCCGACGAGCTGGAGCGCCGCTCGCTCTTGGACTTCGACGATCTCGAGCGGCGAGCGGTCGCTTTGCTCGAAGGCGATCCCGCGGTCGGCGCCCGTTGGCGGGGAGCGCTCAGCGAGATCCTCGTTGACGAGGCCCAGGATCTGAGTCCGCTGCAGCATCGCCTGCTTCGTGCGCTGCACGGTGGCGAGGGGTCCGCGGGTAGCGAAGGCGCCCCCGCTGGCGACGGCCCCGTGGGTGCCGACGGCGCCCCGCGGCCGACCCTTTTCCTGGTCGGCGACGAGCGGCAGTCGATCTACGGCTTCCGGCACGCCGAGGTGGCGCTCTTCACCGAGACCACCGATTGCGCTGAAAAGGCCGGCGCCTTGATCGCCGTCGACACGAACTTCCGCAGCCATCCGGCGCTTCTCGACGTTGTGAACGGCACCTTTTCGCAGCTCTGGGGCGAGCCTCCGGAGCCCTCGCGCGAGAGTCGGCAGCGCCCACCGTGGGCGGCCCGTCACCGCGACCTCAAGCCCGGCCGCGAAGCCCAGCGCAACGACGAAGGTCCGCGCGTGGACCTGCTAGTGGTCGCCGCCCCCAGCAAGGCCCGTGCACGCTCGTCTGCGGGAGCGGGTGGTGGCGCACAAGCGGCCGCGTCGCTGACCGCGAGGGAGGCCCGGCAAGCGGAGGCCTGGCTGCTTGCCGACTACGTCTGGAAGCTTGCGCACGAAGGGGCGGAGAAGAATGGGGCCGAGAACCCCGGCGAGGTTCAGTGGGGCAGCTGGGCGCTGCTTCTGCGTAGCAGCAGCGACGCGGTGGTTTTCGAACGCGCCTTGGTGGCGCGGGGGATTCCCGTCTACAACGGCGCCGGCCGCGGCTTTTTTGCCCAGCTCCCCGTCCATGACGTGCTCAATTGGTTGCGGGTGCTCGCCAACCCGCGCGACGAGACCGCGCTGGCGGAGCTTTTGCTGTCACCGCTTGTGGGACTCGAGGCACAGAGCATCGCCTGGTTGGCCCTCGCGCCCGAGCTAGATCGGGACGGCGGGGGCGTGGGCGGCGAGTCGGCACGGCGGCCGCGCCGCGGGTCGCTTTGGGAGCGGTTACGCCGCGCGGCGGAACTCGGATCGGAGGTCGCAACTGCGCTGCCCAAGGACCAACGCGAACTTCTCGAGTGGGTGGTCGCGACGGTGGAGGACGAGCGCGCCAGCCTCGACGAACGACCCCTGGAGGAGCTGATCGAGCGGTGTCTCGAGCTCACCGGTTACCACAGCTATCTGTTGTCTTTGCCCGACGGGGTGCGCCGGCTCGCGAACGTGCGCAAGTTGCGTCTGATTGCGCGCGCCTTCGAGCGCGTCGAGGGTCGCGACCTGCGGGGCTTTTGCGACTCGGTACGCGAGCGGCAGATCGGCGGCGAGGCGCGCGAACCGGAGGCCGCGTTGGCGAGTGAGGGTGCCGGGTCGCTGCGGATTCTCACGATCCACCAGTCGAAGGGCCTCGAGTTCGACAACGTGATCGTCGCCGACCTCGGCCGCACACCGGCTCGCGGTCGCGACAGCGGTGTGCTGGTTGTATTCGATGGCGGTGGGCCGCGGCTTGCCACCCGCCTGCGGCCGGCGCCGACGCTCGCCACGGACAGCGACCGGGAATACATCGAGAGCGCAGATTGGAAGGACCTCCAGAAGGTGATCAAGGCGCGCGGCCAGGCGGAGGAGGAGCGCCTTGTCTACGTGGCGATGACGCGCGCCCGCGAGCGCTTGATCCTCAGCGGTCGCTGCGACCCGGAGCTGCTCGAGCGGCCAGCGGCGCCCAATCCGCGCGAGCGGTCCCGAACGAGCAGCGGGGCCAAGCAGCACTCATCGGGCGCGTCGGCTCTGGACGAGTACGCCGATCGCGCGAAGCTCCCGCTCGCCGACTGGTTGTTCCCGGTGCTTCTCACGAACGGCGACAAGGTGCGGGTGACGAAGTGGGGGCCCTCGACGCCGGCGAACGCACGGCAGGCGCGTGGAGAGACGGTGGCGGGCGAAACCGCAGCAAGAAGCGTTGCCGACGCGGCTGCTGCGCCTGCTGCGACCGTCGCCTCCCCGGAAGCGGCGCCGCCGCGGGGGTGCCCAGGCGCGCCTTCCGTGAGCGAGGGGCGGCGACATCGAGTGTGCCCGCAACCGATTACAGAGCGCCCGCGCCCGAAATCCGAGCTTGTGCCGCGCTTGAGCTACACGCAGCTCTCGCTGTACGAGCGCTGCGGCTACCGCTACTACCTGGAGCGGGTGGCTGGCCTCACCGGTCGACCCGAGGACGACCGCCCTTGTGGCGCGCCAGCCGGCCGGCCGTCGCCGGGTGGGGCGCAAACGGTTGGCGACCGCCAGGCCGATCTCTCGTACCTGCTGGCGCGGGGGCGAATCGTGCATGCCCTGCTGGAGCGGATCGACCTGCGAAAGCCCCGGCCGCCGAGCCGTGACGAGGTGACGGAGGCGCTCGCTGCCCTCGGCGTAAGTGAAGAGCAGCGGCGCTCTGACGCCAAACTCTTGTGCGACCAGATCGACCGCTGGTTGCGAAGTCCGCTTGCCCAGCGCCTCCGTGGTTTTCGCGAATTGCGACGCGAGTATCCGTTCCTGCTGGTTGAACCCCTCACAGTGACCGGTGTCTTCGACCTCTGGGCGCAAAGTGCGGATGGCACCGGGAAGGACACCGTCGTGGTCGTCGACTACAAAACCGACCGGCTCGATGCACGCGACCCGGCGCAGTTGGTAGCCGACCGCTACGCCTTGCAGCAAGAGATTTATGGACTGGCCGCTTTGTGCGCTGGTGCGCCTTCGGTGGAGGTCGCGCACGTGTTTCTCGAGCGCCCGGAAGATCCGGTTGTGAAGCGCTTCGAGCGCGCCCAGCAGGAGGCGCTCAAGAGGGCGCTACACGAGCGGGCGGCGGGAATCGCGGCGGGCCGCTTCGAGCCGACCGAAAACCCCCATTTGGGCATCTGCCAAGGGTGTCCTGGTCGCGCCGGACTTTGCAAATGGCCGCCGGAGCTGACCGGTCGCTCCACCCCCGCCGCGACCACGGCTTAGCGGCGCACGGCTTGGGAGCTTCGTGGCGGCGTTGACAAATGTGCCGGCATGGTCGACGGTGCCGGCACATGGTCAACGGTGCCGGCGGCGGCAACTTTTTCCGTCGGCAGCCGTCCATATCTTCCGGGGCGACGCGCAGGCTCGAAGGACCGACACGGAAGACCAGGGACGAGATGCCGCTTTGCTTTATCGAGCCAAGGGATGCAATCAGGGTGATCGCCGACAGCGTTGGTCGCGAGGCGCGCAGACAGCTTCTTGATGGGATCATCCGCGCCTGGGTCGACGAGATCCCCGAGGACGAGCTCGAGCACCACTACGCGCGCGCTCTGGAGGAGCTCGATGAGGAGAACCTGTCGATGCTCGCTGCGTGGCACGCCGGCTTCGACGTTGGGCGTCCAGTAGCCAACAAGGATTTCTTGGTGCGCGCCTTCCCGCGGCTTGGCCGTCATCGGCGAGAGGCCCTGCGCATCGCTGCTGTGTTCCGCGGCGAGGAGGCTCTCGACTCTGGTGCTAGCGAGCGCGCGGCGCTGGAGGCGGTGCTGCCGCGTCTTTCCGATGAGCGGCTGCTCGAGCTGACCTGCGAGGCGCTCGAGATCTACTGCTGGGACCGTCTCGGGGCCGACAACTAGCGGCGCGAGTGGGCGGCCGCGCGACGGCCGCCGTGCAGCGAGGCGGCGCGGCGGCGCCGCTGTGAGCGGGCCCCGCACGGGGCGTGGCTGCCCCGCGCGGGACGTGGTGGTGCTGGACGGTTATTGCGCGCGTGCGTCGCGGATGCTCACGATGGCGCTGTCGCTAGGCACGCCGCGGCGGGTGTAGGCCCTGGCAGCGACGGTGTCGGCGCCGAGTACGCGGTCGGGTAGGGCGATCCGGACGGTGCCGGTCAGTGCCCGCACCTCTACCTCTTCGCTTGTGGCCGGGAAGGTCGCCTTGTCGGCGTCGCGCACAGTGAGCTCGATGATGTGGGGCTTGCAGCGCCGGTCGAAGCGGTAGAAGCGGTATTTGACGGTGACGGTGCGCTGGTCGCTGCGTTCGGCCGAGATCCCGGGGCGCGGGGGGAGGTAGAAGATGCGCCGACCCCGCGAGCTGCGGTAGGTGCGCTTACCGCAGCCGCGTTGGGGCGGGATCGAAGTGCGCCGGGGCTTGGGTGGCAGCGTCACGACCGTGCCGTCGCTGAGGGTTACCGTGCGGCCGTTTTGAGCAACGGTTTGGACGCTCTGCCCGGCCGCCTGCGCGGCTTCGCTCGCGTCGGCAGCGCCGGCCGGTGGGCCGCCTGCGGCGCCCGCCGGTCTTGTGCCGCCCATGGTGCTGGGTGTGCCGACAGCCGCCCGCTCCTTGTCGGAACCGCAACCCGCACCCACGAGCGTCAGTGCGGCGGCCAGCAACAGGCCACCGACTGCCGCGCGCGAGGGGGCGAGCGGCGGATGCGCCGCGGTGAAACTGTTAGCACGGTCTTTCCTTTGCCTTGGTGAGTGCACCATTTCGTTTCCTCCCCTGGGGGCCGTTCGTGAACGTAACACGCTGGTGCGTCACAGCTCAGTCGCCAACATAAAACCGTACCGGTACTACGATTCCGACCACTCCCCCGATGAGGAATGCGATTTCAACGAACCGGCTGTCTCGAGTGCGGACTGTTTGTGCTGCCCCCGCGATAGTGATGAGGATCGGCACGACCAGGAGCAGCAACCACAGACGGCTCTGGAGGAGGAGGTGGCAGGCTATGTGTAAGAACTTCACTTGATGTGGGCGGAGATGTACAGCGCAGCGACTCGCCGCGCCCCAGACAGCTACGAGTTGGATTGCGCAGGAGTGCGTAACAAAGAACGCGCAGAGCGCAAGCGGCGACGGGCCGGAAGCGTGATCCTTGACATGAGTACGATTCATGACCAACGATCTCTGCCGCTAAGCGAAAGTCGCGTAAAGGGGCAGTATAAGTAGCACCATTAGGCCTCCAACGAACCCAAGTATCAGTGGAAGAAAGCGGTTACGCTTAACTGCGAGCGAGCCGCCTACTGTGACGCTCGCAATAGGAGGCCACGCCAGCACGAGATAGTAACCGTAGACGTAGGGAGCGCACGGATGGTCGTAGTACGGTGCGAGACTCTCGCTACTACAAAGGAGCCCGAGCAGAATGAAGATCTCTATTAGATCCGTTAACGTCACGAGGAGTGTAGCGGTGATAGCGGCGACGACTATCACAACGGGACGCTTCCTAACAGGTATGATGGCGGTTCGCTAACAGGTACCAACGCCGTTCGACCACGCGTTCGGATCGCTCCATTTATCGCCTTTAGAGAGTGGACCTTTTGGGCTTTCACCAATTCGTCCACCATCACGAGGATCCGGCACGCCGTGTGAATCACCCCACCGCCCCGGCCATTGGAGCCAGCGGGGTAGCTTTTCGTCTTGGATGCGCACGAGTTCGGCTGTGTCGAGGGTGCCGCCGCGCCCGTCGGCGTGTTCGGCAGTGCGCGGGTCGGGAAGGCCCGGTATGCGATCAGGCCCATAGTAGGACGCGTGCGATGATTCGGCAACGTAGACGACGGGCCTGTCCTCGATTTTTCCGAGAGCGGACCCGAGGCAGCTTCGATCTGCTTCGTGTTGCGGATAGACGGCCTCGGTCGGGGGAAGTTCCTAGTCGAGATGAAGTCTGGGCGAGGTGTCGGCGGCAAAAGTGAAAGCGAGTAAAGGCTGTGAAGGCGTAAACGTGAAGCAGGTAATCGAGCGGCTTCGGAGCGGTGTTGTACCGATCGCTCCGCTCCAAGGGCGCGACCGTCCGTAGGGACGGGTGTTTAGTGCTGCCGTTGTCCAGTAGGAGAAGCGTATCCTACCGGAGCGTTACGGCTCCATGATGCACGCCATTTTTAGGCTCGTGATGCTTCGGAGTCGCGGGGAACAGCAAGAAGTCAGTAAGGCACACCATGTATGGGAAGCCGTGTGCGTTTCGGCGCGACCGCGCTCCTTCTAATCGTACTGAGCGCTTTTTGTCCCGGGCTCCCAGCTGGCGGCCCAACGTGTCACGGGTGCTCGCCAGCAAGGAATGTTGTCCTACTCAAGATATTCCCTAGTCAAGACATTCATGGCGTCTGGTCGGACCACTAGAGCGTCGGGAGAGTGCAGGGGGCACGGCGGCGCAGTAACGAGGCGGAAAATGCCGCAAATCGTTCCGAGTCACGCCTTGTTTCTATAGTCAAAACATGTGATGCACGACGATCGGTCCGAAGCTGGCGCTCAATGTGCTGATGCCCAGGCCAAAAAGAGCGGGTTGTAGGCGGAGCTCGCGAAGGGTTAGCCAAGCGCCGGAGAGTGAAATCGCAAGTGGGATGCCCAGAATGGGCAGCGGAAAGTCCCCCAGCCACGCCTTGCCAAGGACCAAAATGCTAAAGATGCCGAGTTTGTTTTCGACATCGTCAACGAAGGATATATCACGGTGTTCTTCGACGTGAATTAGGCCATACGCCCAGAAGATGAGAAAATGGAAGAGCAACGACGCGAATACGGTGAAGAAAGCCACCGCTACAGGCTGCGGCACTGTACGAGGCTCCTGTGGCTCGCAGCGACGTCGAGCGGTGTTTGCGCGTTCTGGGCGTCCCATGTCAGTAGATGAAGGGGACGACTAGAAAGTGTGCAACGAGTAGCACCAAGGACATGCTGAGCCCCACGATGAGCAACATCATGCGCTTTCTAATGAGTGCATGCGCACCAGCAACCACTTGGGTGCCGAAGGCGATGATCACCAAAACGAGGTAGGCACCGCGTTCGTACGCTTTGCAGACCGGATACCACGAGGCCAGGTGGGAAGTGTCGGATGTGCACCCGAGTGCGGTCAAGAAGAGAGCAATCCAGACGAGTCCGGCGCAGAGGAGCGTTGTCAGGAGAGCGGCGACGAAGAGCGTCAAGGAGACACCGCAAGTAGTGCTGTCAGCACGATCGGAGGCCATTCGCCCAGCTGGAGGGGGCTCTCCACTTGGCAACCTGGAAGGCCGGACCTTGTGGACTGTCTGATTCGATAGATGGCACCTGCGCCTTCGAATCACCCCACCGCCCCGGCCATTGGAGCCAGCGGGGTAGCTTTTCGTCTTGGATGCGCACGAGTTCGGCTGTGTCGAGGGTGCCGCCGCGCCCGTCGGCGTGTTCGGCAGTGCGCGGGTCGGGAAGGCCCGGTATGCGATCAGGCCCATAGTAGGACGCGTGCGATGATTCGGCAACGTAGACGACGGGCCTGTCCTCGACCTTTTCGACCGCGTCCCAGGGGCAGCGTTGGCCCGTGTTGTGTTGGGCGTAGGCGGTCTCGACGGGGCGGAGATTGCGATCGAGGTGGATCTGGACCATCTCCCAGTCGCTTTCGTGAGCGCCGATCGAGCCGCCAGTGTTACTTGGGTTGAAGTAGTAGAAGAACCAATACTGGAGCCATACGGTGCCGTCGTCGGTGTGGGCGACGCGTGCGTAGACCTTACGGCCATACCTTTGGCGGTCCTCCATCGCGTCGGAGTCGTTGGCGTAGACATTGTCCGACGCGTTGCCGCGGGCGGAGAGAAACTCCGTGTCGAGCGCGGGGGTGCCGGCGCGGACCGAGGGGTTCGACGGGGCGACGGGGTAGGTGGGCCCGAGATAGTCGAGCGTCAGATGGTCGAGCGGGTTAGAGCCGGGTATGTTGGCGAGATCTGGGTTCGCTGCAGCGAAAGGCGCGGGATCGCCACCGCCATCGGAAGCAGTCGATCCGTTCAGGCTATTGCTCGTCTCGAGTCCCCAACCAGGAATATAAAAGTCGGTCATCGCTGCGGCGGACAGGACGTGGAACTTTTCGCCGCTATCGTACTTGAGGATCCGCTTGTAGCGCTCCAACGCGTCCTGATAGCCGGTGAGCGAGCTTGTAAGAGCCCGCGTGTAGAAAGCGAACTCGTCGAGAGCCAGCGGGCCACCGCGCGGGAGCTCGAGTTGGCTGTTGACTTCGCCTACGGAGAAGTAGTTGCCGCGCAGCAGCGACGTCGACGACGTCTCGCGTGTCACGCCGGTGTCGGCGCCATCCACGAAGGCGCGCCAGCGGCCGCTGCCGGTGAGGTCGCGCACTACGAGCACGTGGTGCCAGCGACCGTCATCGAGGTCTTTGCCCCCTAGGGATTGCCAGGTGCCGTTCGGGAAGCCGTCGTAGTCGGCGCGCACCTCGAGCTTGCCCTAGTTCAGGCGCAAGCCGACCATGCCAACACAGCCGGAGCAGGTCGGCATCGCGAAGAAGGCTTGAGTGGCTGGGGTATCGGGCGTCGTCTTGATCCAGGTCTCGATCGATATGTCTTGCAAATCGGCAGGTAGGGGGAATCGTGGCCCGCGAGTAGTCGAGACGTGTCCCCCACCGTCGAATTGAATACCTGTGTCGTTTCGACCGAGGGGAAAAGACGGACCACGCACTGCGCGCGCCGGTGTGAAGATCTGTCCGGCCGATTCTTGCGTCGTGCGTTCAAAGCTCTGGCATGGATAGCAGGTTGCGCGGCTAGTCGGCTCGACGTGGTGCTCGTCGAACGGGAACCAAATGTAGGGGGCGTCATCTGCGACACCGTCACGGTACACAGATGGCGGTCCCATGGGTGAGGTAAGCGGGTCGACCCGGGCAGCTTCGTAATGAGCGTAGATCTCGTCGGCACTGAGGGCTCGCGTGTAGTAGGCAACCTCGTCCAGCGCCCCGTCGAGGACTGTGCAATTACAGCTGTCGGAAACGCCCTCGTTCCCTTGACCCTCCTCGTCGGACGCAGTTCCCAGTCGGAAGAACCCCGAGGGGGTGTAAACGGCTCCGAGCGTACCGATCTGCTTTTCGGCGAGCTTCGTACCGTTGAGGTACAACGACATTGTGTCGCCGTCGTAGGTAGCAACGAGGTAATACCAAGTCCCTGCTTCGATCGGCATGGTTGTCTGTAGGCGATGAGCAGTCTGGTAGTGACGGTTATCAGGTAGGCAATCGGGCTGACCGTGACAGTCGTAGCCGTCGTAGATTGTGAACGTCCAACCGTTCGCACCGATGGAGGGGCCGGGGGTCTGGTCGTGCACCCACGACCCCTCACGCCCACGCGCGGCTGCAGTACCCGCCCAACCAAGCTGCCAGGACCCGCCCACGCCCGCTACCGGCAACACGAACCCGCAGTTATTCGGGGCGGGGACTGGGTCACCGCACGGAAGGTCCCTTCCGTACGAGCGGTTGGGACGTACCCAAGCCTCGATGGTGAAAGGGCCGCGGTCGCCTAGCCTCGAGAGCGCCGCGTAGTCCCCGCTTCTAGAGGGGGCTATCAGATAGCTGGAGTCGATCTGCAGAAACGGGTTTACCTCGTTCTGGAGCGGGAGGAGCCGGTCGCGCTCACGGGGATCGCTTGGCGATTTTGGCGTTACCGCCCCGGCGCGCGCGGCTGCGAGCGGCACGTTATGGCCGGTCACGTCAGAAAACGCCGGTTCGCTCGGCGAGTCGTACTGACACAGCCGCCAGTAGGCGTACGGCCGGGACCTCAAGACCGCCTTTGGGTACGGCGCATCGCTCGGCTCGCCGCAGGCGGTTCGGGACAATTGCGAGCGTGGGCCAGTATCGCCAAGGGAGTTCTCGGCGAAGGTTGAGGCGAGTGTGGCCGGCTGGATGAGTGTGGCGGGATGGATAGGAGATTGAGGGTGCTGCCGCGCGCGCAGTCAGCGACACGGACGCTGCCGGGCATCGTTGCCCTCGCCGCCCTCGCCGCGGCGCTCGCCAGCGGCTGCGCAAGTCCCGCCGACGAGGCGGGGCGTGGGCGTGCGGGGGCGCGCGCGGGCGACCACGCCCGCAGCGCCGTGACGGCCGAGAAGGCGCGCGTCCAGGCGCGCAGGGCAGGGCGCACGCACGAAGCGCGTGCGGCAGGCAACGGGACAATCCCGCGCGGGGCGCGCGCCGACGTAGTCGCCTACGTCGTCGACGGCGACACCGTCGCGCTCGCACGCCTCGGCCGTGCGCGCCTGATCGGCATCGACACACCCGAGGTCTACGGTCAAGTCGAGTGCTACGGGCGCCAAGCAAGCGCCTTCACCAAACGGCTGTTGGCTCCCGGGACTCGCGTTTACGTTCAGCTCGGGACCGAGCCGCGCGACCGCTACGGCCGCGCGCTCGTCTACCTATGGCGCCGCGACGGCCTGTTCGTCAACCGCGAACTCGCTCTGCGCGGCTACGCCCAGCAGCTCACGATCCCGCCCAACGTCGAGTACGCCGACCTCTTCCGGCGCGCGGTCGCCGCGGCGCGCGCCGCCGGGCGGGGACTTTGGGGGCGGGCCTGCGCTGGCGGCAGCGCGGCGCCGACCGTGCGCAGACCGTCGTTCGCGCGGCGGTCGCGTGGCTACCGCGCCGCCGGCGGCACCCTCGGCGGGCGCGCATCCGTGGGCGACAAAGACTGCTCGGACTTCCGCACCCAAGCCGCCGCCCAGGCCTACTTCGACGCTCATGGTGGCAGCCCGACCAACAACGTCGACCGCCTCGACGGTGCCGACCACGACGGGCGCGTCTGCGAAACCTTGCCGTGAGCTCGCTGCCGCCGCCTGTGCCGGCCGCCTAAGCGCCGACGAGCCCGCGCTCGCGCAACCACGCCTCAGTGCGGCGCATGCCCTCGGCGAGGTCGACGCGCGGCGCGTACCCGAGCACCCGCCGTGCCTCGTCGATCGAATAGCTGCCGTAGCGCAGGAAGTAGTCGACGGCGGCTGGTGACAGCTCGCTATCGAGCCCCTTGAGTCGATCGAACGTGCCCGCGACCGCCGTCAGCGCGCGCACCAGCCACGTCGGTCCGCCAAGCGGCCCGCGCACCCCGAGCATGCGGCAGTAGTGGGCGAAGAAGACGCGCGTCGGCACCGCCATGCCGTCGGTGATCGTGAACACCCGCCCGGCGGCGCGCGGCTCGGCCGTGGCGAGCACGATCCCGTCGACGAGGTTGTCGACATACACCGGCGAAAACAGCCCGCGACCCCACGCCGGCAGCATGAAACGGCGCCGTCGGATGAGCTCGACCGGCAGCACCGTCCAGGGGCGCGATCCCGGCCCCCAAACGTCACCCGGTCGGATGACCGTGCACACCACCTCGCCCGCCGCGTGCGCCTGCAGAGCTACCTGCTCCGACGCGATCTTCGTATCGACGTACAAGTGGCCGTCCGGTCGCACCGGCTGGTGCTCGCAAACGCCGTCGGGAAACTCGCGGTCCGAGAAAGCCCGCACCGAGGAAAGGTGCACGAGGCGTGCACCGCGTCCGGCCACGGCATCGATCACGCGCCGCAAGGCCAGCACGTTGTCGCGCCAAAACTGCGTGCGCGAGCCAAGGTTCGAAACCCGCGCTGCGCAGTGGATTACGAGCTCGCAGTCGGCGATTGCGTCCTGCCACGGTCCAGGGAGGGCGAGATCGCCAGCGATCACCCCCGCCTCGCGCCTTCCGCGTTTGTCGATGCCGACGACCTCGGCACCGGCTGCCTCGAGTCGCTGGCGCAAGGCCCGACCGATGAACCCGCAAGCGCCGGTAATCGCGACCCGGCGCCCTTGCCAGGTAGCGGCGGCCGCGGCGACCCGTGCCGCCACGCCCGGCAACTGGTTGCGCGCGCTCGGAGCTCGATCGGTCATCGGTGACGGATTCTCCCAGCAGCGACTAGCCGCGCGCTAGCACCGTCCCGTCCGCCGCAAATTGCGAAAAACTCGTTGCGATCGCTACTTGATTTTGCGTCCGCGCGCTGCTTCACTAAGCAGCAGAGGCGCGGACGTCGCCGCCCTAAACCAAAAGAGCGGGCCACTGGGGCGAGAGGCCCGACGCGCAGCCGCCTAGCGGTGGCGCGCACCCCGGGGCGCGAGTCCGCGCCTCCCTACGTTTTGCGGGAGGCTTGCGCTTGTTCGTGCGTGCTGGGCGCTTGCCCCTGCTCGTGCGTGCTGGGCGCTTGCTCGCTCGGCGCTCGGGAGTTGCGGGGCGCTTTGCGCGGCGCTTGCGTGACGCCGAACAGCGCGGCCAACTCCGCTAGGGCCTGTTCGCTCGAGCGAAAGTGCACCGTTGCCAAGCCAAGCTCGGCCGCGGCCTGGCAGTTGATCTCGACGTCGTCGACGAACACCGCCTCGCTCGCTTCGACACCGAGCTGCGCCAGCGTCAACTCGTAGATCGCGCGCTCGGGCTTGCGTGAGCCGACGCGCGAGGAGTCGACGATCACCTGGAACAACTCTGCGACTGCTGGTACCACCGCCCGCCACCGCTGCTCCCACTCGCGCACGTTGTTGGTCAGGAGCGCCGTGCGTACGCTGCGACGGCGCAGCTCTGCGACGAACTCGACCATCTCCAGGTTGGGCTCGAGATGCGCGAAGTAGAGCTCGCGCAGGCGGACGTAGTCGAAGCGACCGTCCAGCTCGGCCTCAAGCAGCTGGGCGAACTCGCGCTCCGTGAGTTCGCCGCGCTCCAGGCGGTAGACGGGGTTTTCGCCGATGCGAGCGGCCACTCGGGCGATCGCTTCCCCGAGCTCTGCCAGCGGTAGCCCGGATTCGCGCTCGTAGGCGCGGAAGCCGCGGTCGAGTGGGGTGGTCAACACGCCACCAAAATCGGAGATCAACGCGGACGGCAGCGTCCGCTCGGCGCTCCGATTCCCGTCGCTCATAACTCCCGCTGGCGCACGACTACCCGCTCGACGAACAGCCGCCGCCGCAACCAACGCACCGCCAAGCGCCTAATGAGCGCCCGCGTGGGTGGCAGTAGCAACAGCAGGCCAACCACGTCAGTGATGAACCCGGGGGTGATCAAGAAGGCGCCGCCGAAGATCACCATCACCCCCTCCTGCACCTCCCGGTGCGGTACCCGGCCCTCCGCGAGCGCGGCGCGAAAACGCCGCCAAACCGACCGTCCCTGGCTGCGCAAGAGGATCGCGCCGAGCAGCGAGTCGCCCGCTAGAAGCGCAATCGTCGGGACTACCCCGAGCCAGTCGCCGACACGCAAGATCACGTAGAGCTCGGCGAGCGGCAGCGCGATGAAGAGGCCAGCGAGCCAAAGCAGTGGCATCGCCAGCCGACCCTACTAGCATCGATCACGTGGACGATCGCCAGCTGGAGCATGCTGAGCCGCGAGAGGCGGCGCGCGACGAACAAGGGCCGCCGACAGTCGAAGAGGTCCGCGAAGCGCTGACAAACGTGATCGATCCCGAACTGGGGCTCGACTTCGTCGAGCTCGGGTTGATCTACGACATCCAGGTGGAGGGAGGCGAGGTCTATGTCACCTACACCCTCACCTCGCCCGGCTGCCCGATCGGTCCCCACATCGCCGACCAGATCGAAGAGTTCGTGAGCGAACTGCCGGGCGTCGAGCGGGTTTACCCGAAGCTCACCTTCGATCCGCCCTGGACGCCCGACATGATGAGCGAGGACGCGAAGTTCGCGCTCGGCTACTGAGGCGCCGTCGCGCCGCCCGCAGCGCGCTAGAGGACGCAGCAGAGCGCTAGACGACGCGCCGCAGCAACCCGCTCTCGAGTTCCAAAACGAAGCCCGCGATCGCGTCGCGGTGCAGCAGGAAGGGGCTGCGGCGTAGCCGCTCGACGCCTTGTCGCACCTCCTGCTCGAGGTCGCTGAAGCCTTCCGCTGACCACGCTGGCCGCACGCCCGTCTCCCGCTCGAGCTCCGACCGAAACTCGTCGTCGGAGAGCCCGATCATCCCGCACCCGGTGTGCTGGACGACCATCACCTCGCGGGTCCCCAGCTTGCGCTGGGAGACCGCCACCGATCTGATCACGTCGTCCGTAACGACGCCGCCGGCGTTGCGGATCACGTGCGCATCGCCCGGTTCCAACCCGAGCAGCCGGTGGACGTCGATGCGTGCGTCCATGCAGGTGACCACCGCCAGTTTGCGCCGCGGCGGCGGCGGGATCTCGCCCAACCCGCTGACACCGGCGGCGCGGTTGCGTTCCACTGCCTGATCGATCTCGCTCATCGGGCGGTCATTCAAGCGAAGTGGCGTCCGCCGCGGCGGCGTCGACGTGTCCGACCCGCGTGTCCGACTCCGGCCTCGCCGCGGCGATACTCGCTGCATGCACGAGCACGCACTGCTCGTTCGCGCCTCGCTGGCTGATCCCGTGCTCGACTTCGCGTTGTCGCACGCTCTGCTCGAGGCGGTAGCGGCCGGTGAGCTCCCCGCGGTCGTGCGTGTCGCACGCGCACCGCGCGCGCTCGCCCTCTCCAAGCTCGACCTGCACGCTCCCCGCGCCGAAGCGGCCGCCCGGATCGCCGTTGCGGCGGGGTTCAGGCCGGTAGTGCGGCTCGCCGGGGGCCGCGCCACGGCGCTCTCCGAGGGCGTCGTGGAGCTCGCCGTCGCCGTGCCCGACCCTGATCCGAGGCGGCGATTGCACGCCCGCTTCGCCGAGCACGCCGAGCTGATCGCCGCTGCTCTGCGCAGTCTCGGTGTCGACGCGGTGCGCCGAGAGCTCGCCGGCGAATGGTGCCCGGGCGCTTACAGCGTCGCGGCCGGCCAGCGCGTCAAACTCGCGGGCCTCGGGCAACGGATTGTGTCGGGTGCGGCGTATGTCGGGGCCGTGATCGTGGCGGAAGGCGCCGCTGCGCTGCGCGACCTGCTGGTCCCCGTTTATCGCGTGCTCGGCTTGCCGTTCGACCCCGCGACCGTTGGCAGCGTCGCCGACGAACTGGGCAGCGGCGAGGAGACGGCACCGGCCGTGGCCGCCGCCCTCGTCGCCGCGTACGGCCAGCGCTGGTCGCTGAGCGAGGCGGAGTTGGATGGCACGCTGCTGGCGCGCGCCCGCGAGCTCGCCGAGCAGCACTTGCCGCCCTGGGAGCGCGGCCGCGGGGAGCTCCCGAGTGAGGCTGCTCGAACGGAGGTCCTCGGCGAGCCCTACTGAATTGACGTCTACTAGAGCCTCAGAGCTTGCGTGCGCGCACCCGCAGCGTGAACGCGCGGCGCTCGCCCGATGCCTCGACCACCGCGAGCCGCACGGTCAGCGGCGCGCGCCGGCCGCGCGCGACCGCTCCGGCGAGCGCGCGGCTTGCGCGCAGCCCGGCCCAACGCACCTCGATCGTCCGGCCCGGGCGTGTGATCCGTAGCTCGAGCTTGCGTCCTCGCAGGACGAGCGCCCGCCGGCCGAGGCGGCGGCCGTCCACGCGCACGATCGGCCGCGAGCCGCGCAGCGGCGCGACTTCACGAGGCAGCGCCAGCGTTGCCCGACCGAGCGGGCGCGAGGCGCTGACCCTCAGCGTCAGCACGGCGCGCCCCAGGCGACTGACTGCTAGGCCCTCGACGATCCGGTAGCGGGTGCGAGCCACTGGCGCACCGGCGCCGGCCGGGCAGCCGTCGACAGCGAACGGCGTTGCAACTGTCACGTCGACACCGGTGAAGGCTGCGAACGTAGCCTGGGCGTCGCGCCGCGTGCGTGGCGTGCAAAGGTCGCTGACCGCCTGCAAAAGACCGCGCGGCCCGCCGTCGACGGTCAGGTCGAAGCGGGAGAGTGGTAGGTCGGGCAGTCCCTCGAAGACGTTGGTGACCGCTCCGCCGAGGCGGGTGCGTCCGAGGATCGCCCCGCCGAACAGGCGGAAGCCGAGCGCCGGTAGCTCACCCGGCCGCTGCACGATGTACACCGGCAGTTCGAGCGGCTGCTCGAGCAGTGGGCTCGCCAGCCGCGCGCGCCCCACGCGGGTGTCGGCAGGGCATGCGTCGGCGGCGAACTGATCCGGTTGGCAAAGCTTTTGGAGCGAGCCCAGATCGACCCCCAAGGCCAGTGGCAGGGTGACGGTCGTGGCCGCTACCGCAGCGTCGCTGGGGTCGCTGATCACGCTTGCCGTGACGGGAACATGGCTGCGCAGCTTGGTGGCTCCCGGTGCGCCCATTACGCCACTCAGGCGGGGGCGGAACGGCAGTCGCTCACAGCCGCTCGGTGTGAACGCGGTCGCGCGACTGGTCGTGACCTGCGGCTCGTCCCAAGACCGCACAGCCACCGCGATCTCCGCACGCCGGCAGGCCGTCGGCATGCGCAGGAACGGCTTCCCAGCGACCTGGCCGGTCAGGTTCAACTGAATCCGTTGAATGCGGATCGGCAAGCCGCCGGCAGTGCGCTCGAGCCCCGACATCGAGTTCTCGATCACGAACCCCCGGTCGCCGCGCAGCCGCACCGCCACTTGGTAGCGCTGCGGGCTCGCCAGCGGCGGGCGCACGACGACACCGAGACGAGCCGGCTCACCCGCCGGGGGAACCAGGTTGTAGACGTCGCCGCTTGCTGTCACCTGCGGTCCGAGTGGCGCCTCGATCTGCGCGACCACGCTGGTCGTGCCGACGCGGCTGGCCGCTGGGCAAGCGTCGGCGTTGAAGGCGTCGATCGGGCAGCGCTGGGCTGCCAAGGGGTTTGCGACGAGACCCTGAGGAAGAGTGATGACGAGGTCTTTCGGGTCGTCGCTGGCGGGGTTCGACGAGAGATCGATGGTCAGCCCGAAGTCGGGGGCACCACCCGCCTGCAAGGAGCTAAAGGTCGCGCCAACCGCGGTTACATCGACGCGGGCGAGGACCGGTGCTGCCCCCATCGCGGAGACCAACGGGCAAACGGCGAGGAGCGAGCAAAGAACGCGAAATCGCAACTTCGAACCTACCAACGATCGGCCTCCCGCCTCTGCTCCGAAATAAGCGACACCGCCACCGCGGCCTTTCCCTGCCGCGACTCGGGTGCCGCACCTCATTTGCAATCTACCGTGAGCGGGCAGATCGCGCACGCGTTCTGTGGCGCATGCTGACCGCGCCGTTGCCGCCCCGCTCCGCCCCAGCGCGCGCCCGCGCGCTGCGCTCGCGGGCGCGCGCGGCGCTGACGAGCTCCTCGATGCTCGCCTCGAGGTCGTCCGCGAGCAGCTCGAGATCGAACATCGCATCCCAGTCGCCGAGCAAGCCGAAGCGCAGGTGACCGTTGTAGCTCATCACCGCCACTGCGAGTGCATGGTTCTCGGGTAGGAAAGCGACGGGGATGCAGGCAAGCATCTCGCGACCAAGCAGGTAAAGCGGTACCTGCGGGCCGGGCACGTTCGTAACGATCAGGTTGAAGAGGCGTGTCGAGAAGTTCAGGCGTGAGGCGAGGGCCAGCAGAGTCGGCGGAGCGAAGCGCTCGAGCGAGGCGATCACCCCGGCGCCGAGCGCCTGCTTCGACTGCTTGAGGTGCGCCATCGCCTCGCTGACGACGCGCATCCGCTCGACCGGTTCCCATGCGTACACGGGCAGCGGTCCGCGCATCGCGACGATGCGGTTGCCGAGCGTCCCGTGCTCGTCCTCACCGCGCACCGAAACCGGCACCAGCGCCCGCAGCTCGAGCCCCTCGGTGGCAACGCCACGGCGCCGAAGCCAACGGCCGAGGGCGCCGCTCACGGCGGCTAACACGACGTCGTTGACGGTACCGCCGAACTGCCGCTTGACGAGACGGAAGTCGTCGAGCGTGGCTTCCACCCAAACGATCCGCCGGTGCGGGCCGATGCGGACGTTGAGCGGCGTGTCGGGGGCGGGGTTGAGGGTCGCCCAGGCCACCTCCCCGACGCCCTCTAGAGCGTCACGAAGGCGCCGCACGCTCTCGCTCGGACGCTGCAGCGATCGCAGCGCGCCGCCCGCCAACTCGATCGGCGTGCGCAGCGCCCCGGCGACCGTCTCGCCGACGAGATCGAGCGGACCGATCCGCTTGGGGTCGAGCGGCGGAGCCGGCCGACGGGGGCGTGCCGGCAGCGGGTCGCTGTCGAACAGCACGGTCGCGATGTCGACGCCCGACACTCCGTCGATGACCGAGTGGTGCGTCTTCGAGACGAGCGCGAAACGACCGCCCGCCAGCCCCTCCACAAGCCACGCTTCCCAAAGCGGCCTGCTGCGGTCCAAGCGTTGCGAAAAGATGCGCCCCACCAACAGCCTCAGCTGTTCCTCCGAGCCGGGTGGCGGCAGCGCTGTATGGCGAACGTGGTAGCGGATGTTGAAGTCCGGATCGTCGGCCCAGAACGGTCGCCCGAGTCCCAGCGGTGGCGCGACCAGCCGCTGCCGGTAACGCGGCAGCGAGCGCATGCGGTCGAGGATGTGCGCGACCAAGTCTTCGTAGTCGGGCGCCGGACCTTCGAAGATCAGCACGCCGCCGATGTGCATGTGCGACGCGCGCCGCTCCTGGTGCAAGAAAGAAGCGTCGATCGGTGACAGGCGCACAGGGGTGGTCACGACAATTCTCGAAGGTAGCGGCTTGCGCGCCGCGAGTCTCCGCTGGGCACCGGCGACTGCGCCGCCACGCACCATCGATTTCGCACCATCGATTTCGCCTACCGTGCAGGGCGAGCGCCGGCGCCGGGCAACCTGCGCGGCTCGGATCGCGTACGTAACTTGATGAGCCAGAGCGGAGGGGGAAGCGAGATGCGGGCGCTGGTTACGGGAGCCACTGGTTTCGTCGGCTCCCGGCTCGTGCGCGAGCAGTTGCCGCGTCAGCGAACGGTGGCTGCCCCCTAGACTCCGCAAGGTGGCCAGCGGCGAGTCGCATGTAGTCGCACCAGTGCGTCCCGAGCGCGTCTTGCTGGCGTCGCCGCGCGGCTACTGCGCCGGCGTCGACCGCGCGGTCGAGACCGTCGAGCGCGCACTCGAGCTGTACGGGCCACCGGTCTACGTGCGCAAGGAGATCGTGCACAACAAGCACGTCGTAGAGACCTTGCGCAAGCGCGGGGCGGTGTTCGTCGACGACGAGAACGAGGTGCCGGAGGGGGAGGTCGTCGTCTTCTCGGCTCACGGCGTGGCGCCGTCGGTTCAGGAGAACGCACGCCGGCGACGCCTGCGCACGATCGACGCGACCTGTCCGCTCGTCACCAAGGTGCACGTGGAGGCGCGCAAGTTCGCCGCCGAGGGCTACACGATCGTGTTGATCGGGCACGAAGGCCATGAAGAGGTCGAGGGCACGATGGGGGAGGCTCCCGACCACATCGTGCTCGTCGAGACCGAGGAGGACGTCGACGCGCTCGAGGTCGAGGACCCGGAGCGCGTCGCTTATCTCACCCAGACGACGCTCTCGGTCGACGAGACGAAACGCATCATCCAGCGCCTGCGTGAGCGCTTTCCGAACGTCGTCGGGCCGAAGTCCGACGACATCTGTTACGCGACGACCAACCGCCAAATGGCGGTGCGCGAGCTCGCGCGACAGTGCGATCTGGTGCTCGTGATCGGTTCGCGCAACTCCTCGAACTCGAATCGCCTGGTCGAGGTCGCGCGCGCCCACGGCGCCGAGGCGCACCTGATCGACAACGAGAGCCAGGTCCGCGAGGAGTGGCTGGAGGGCAAGCGTGTGGTGGGGATAACGTCCGGCGCCAGCGCCCCTGAAGAGCTTGTGCAGCGGCTGGTCGCGTGGTTCCGCGCGCGCGGTGTCGATCAGGTCGAGGAGCTCCGCACCGTCGAGGAGAACGTCCGTTTCATGCTGCCGCGCGAGATTCGCAAGGCGCTCGCAGAGCGCGAGCTGCCGCTCGCACCCACCAGCTGACACGCTTGCGGGGTGTCGGCGACGCCTGCGGCGTGTCGGCGCCGGTAGCGGGGGTGAGGGCGCCGGTTGCGGAGTGTCGGCGCCGGTTTCTCTAACCGCGCTCGACGCCGGCCGCCCGCGCCGCTTCGGGCGGCAGCGGCGTGAACTGGATCGCATGTAGGCGCAGGCCCGGGCGCTCGGCGACGATCTCGCCGCTCGTTTCGTAGAGGTCGGGTTCGCGGTCGCCGGACAAAACCGCCCAGGCAGAGCCGGCGCGGAAGCTGAAGCGCGCGGCCGCCCCCGGGCTCTCCGCCTCGAGGAAATCCTCTCCCTCCCGCCAGTTACCTGCGAGCACGAGGCGTGCGCGATCGCCCGGCAGTTCGATGTCGGCGGTCTGGGGCTCCAGCACCACGCCCGGTGCGTCCTCCGGCCGGAGCGGGGCCAGCGGCTCCGGTAGGTCGGCTTCAGGTGTTCCTTCGCGCACGAGCTCTTGGATCGCCAGCTCCGTTTCCTGATACTCCCCTTCGCCGAAGTGGATCAGTCGCAACAGGCCGCGCCGGTCGAACAAGTAGCGCGCCGGCCAGCCGCGATTGCCGAACAGCCGCCAGATCTCGAAGTCCGCGTCGAGCGCCACCGGCCAATCGATGCCGAGACGCGCGCAAGCCTGCTCGACCAGCGCCGCGTCGCGCCCGAACGAGTAGCCCGGCGCGTGGACGCCGATCAGCTCGAGCCCGTAGCGGTGGTAGCGGCGGCGCCAAGCGGCCAGGTAAGGGAGCGTCCGACGGGAGTTGATGCGGGCGAAGTCGAAGAACTCGACGAGCAGGATCGATCTACCGAGCAGCCGCTGGAGTCGCAGCTTGCGGCCACCGAGCCAACGGGTCGTTGGCGGGAAGTCAGGGATCGCGATCTCCGAGTTGGGGGCGACACGCACCGGCGATAGCATGCCCGAACGCAAAGCTTGTGGAGCCCAGGAGGACTGACACCGCGATGAACCTGTTCGAGCGAATCGAGGCGCTGCGCCGCCGTTACGACGTGCTCACGCACCCCTTCTACGTGCGCTGGTCGGAGGGCGAGCTCACACGCGAGGAGCTGGCCTTCTACGCCGGTGAATACCGGCACGCGGTCGTGGCGCTGGCTGACTGTCTCGCGGGGGCGGCCGAGCTGGCGGCCGGCGACCCGGATGAGGCGCGTCGGCTGCGCGAGCACGCGGCTGAAGAGCGCGCGCACGTTGAGCTGTGGGATCGGTTCGCGAGTGCGCTTGGTGCCGAGCTCGAGCGGCAGCCGCGGCGCGAGACCATCGAGTGCGCCGACGCTTGGCGCAGCGGCGACACGCTCGAGGAGCGTCTCGCTGTCGCTTACGCGATCGAGTCGGCGCAGCCAGCCATCGCCAAGACCAAGCTCGCT
Source organism: Thermoleophilum album (assembly GCF_900108055.1). Classification (GTDB taxonomy): domain Bacteria; phylum Actinomycetota; class Thermoleophilia; order Solirubrobacterales; family Thermoleophilaceae; genus Thermoleophilum; species Thermoleophilum album. Next base: position 1,191,584 of record NZ_FNWJ01000001.1, read on the forward strand.
GGCCTGATCGAGCGCTACGGCTTCGAAGAAGGTCCGGCCACCGAGTACTTCGCTCTTCACTCGGAGCTCGACCATGAGCACGCAGCCCACTCGCGCCGCCTGCTCGAGCGCCGAGCTGATCTCGACGAGGACCGGCTGGTCGCGGCTGCCGAGCGCGCGCTCGCCGGCAATTGGCGTCTGCTCGACGGTTGCGAAGCCGCTTTCGGGCGCTGCGCCGCCTGCTGAGGTCACTGTTCGTCGTCGCCGCGGCGGTGGCGCTGGCAGCCGCCGCCGCGGCGACGCGGGTCGCCGCGGACTCCGCGCGTCCCGCCTGGTCGGTCGCAGTGGCGGTCGGTTCGGGCGCGCCGGGCACCCCACAGCGGCCCCGCTCCCGCCCCTTTGTCGTCACCGTCTCGATGCGCTCGCGCGGCAACACGCTCGAGTCGCCGCTGGCACGCTTGAGCATCGCCGCCGCCGGCATCGTGATCTCGCCGCGAGCGCGCCCGGCGTGCCCCGCGGACGTGCTCCGCGCCGGCATCGCCGAGGCACAGCAGCGCTGTTCACGGAGCCTCGTCGGTTTCGTTGAGGCGCGGGCGATGGTCGGTCCCAAGGGCGCCTCGCGTCGCGTTCCCCAGGTTTCGAGCTGTGATCTCGCGGGAGAGGTGTACGCGGCGGGCCGCTCGCTGGCCGTGCAGCTCTACACGGGCGCCTTGTACGGTCGCAGGTGTCTGCGAAGCATGTTTGCGGTCGCGTACGCGTCGGTGCGAGCGACCAAAGTCGGCGGGCTGCCCGCAAGCGAACTGCGCTGGGTGGTGCCCAGCGAACCGGGAGGGTTCCGTCACCCGCTGCCCGATTACGACCTCAACCTGGACTTCCTGGAGCTGAATCTGCCGCTTGGCTTCGGTCGCAACAGCGCAGACCGCAGCAAGCCGGTCGTCAGTTCGGTTGGTTGCGAGCGCAGGCGTCGGCGCAGCGTGCGCGCGGTGTTCCTCCAGGAGGACGGCACCCGCGCGACGCTGCGCCGAGAAGCGCGTTGCTAGGCGCCGCGCACGGCGGCTAGAACGCTCCCGCCCGTCAGTAGTAACGGAGGAAGTCGCGGACGCGCTCGTAGACCGGCCAGCTGTAGAGCAGCCACACGTGCTCCACGCAGCCCACGTTGAAGTTGAAGGCGCCGCTCAGCACGGTGCTCGTGTCGGGGTTGATGACTTCGTCGCAGCTCGACCAGAAGGTCCCGTACTTGACGGGCCCGGGCGTTTCGTCGCCGGCGTTCAGTTGGTCGAGTAGCGACGATCCGTACTGCATCTCCTGGCACGACGTCCACCAACCGCACAAGTAAGCGGCGTTGGTGCCGTGGTTGGGGCCGCCGAGCGAGACCCAGTGGTCGATGACCCACTGACCGCCCAGGTACTTCAGGTACCAGCGCGAGGACAAACCGCCCATCGAGTGGCTGACGATGTCGACCTTCGATGCGCCAGTAGCAGCTCGGATCTGATTGACCTTGTCGCGAATCTGCGCGGCCGTGGTGGCGTTCGACTGGCGCCAGTCGTAGGACCAGTTCCACAACTCCGAGTCGCGCCAGCCATCGGCCTTGAAGCGGCCGATCATCTTGTCCCAGTTCCAGCTTCCGCCGCTGAAGCCGTGGACGAACAGGATCGGGTTGCGCGCGGCGGCGACCGCCGGAACCACCAACAGAAGCGCCAGCGCGAGCACGCAGGCGCGCGTAGTCAGTCGCATCTCTCCCTCCTCTCTGCGTGGGGCCGCAAGGGGCTAGGAACTTTTTCTAGGCGATCGCGGCGTGTTTGGCAAACGCCGGCCGCGTGACCGTCAGCCGCGCGCGAAGAGCTCGATCAGCCGCGGCCAGACGGTCAGTTCGGCAGCGCCGCTGGCGAGCAGTACCGGGACCGCCAGCGCTACGCAGACGAGGGTCGCTGCAAGCAGCTCATGCCAGCGTTCTTGGCGGCCCAGCGTCAGCCAGGCGGCGAGCGGCAAGAACAGGGCCGTCAGCTCGGGCACGGCGTGAGGCAACAGCGAAACGAGCAGTTCGAGTCGCCCGATACCGAGCTGCGCGGCCAACGTCGCGGCCGTTCCGCCGAGCACATACGCCTGGGTGGCGAGCGAAAAACAGGTTGCAGCCCCCACGAACACCATCGCCGCCGGTCCCGCTCGCTCGTGCAGAAGCCGTTTAAGGCCGCGGTGGTGGCGGGCTTGCAGCGGCAACGAGCTGCCGGCGATGAAACCGGCGACGCAAGCGAGCGCGTGCAGAGCGAGCACCAGAGAGTTGCGCAACAGGATGTGCAGATAGTCGGTGAGTTGAGCCGGTCCGTGGTAGCCGGGCAGGTACAGGCGCGTCGGGTCTGGCACCGAGAGGGCAGCGATCACGCCGACGGTGGCGAGCAGTAGGGCGGCGATCGCGAGCGAACGCACGAGCCACGGTGCGACGACCGCGAGCGGACGGTTCTGCCACCGTGCGAGCGCACGGCGGGTGTCGTCGATGCCTTGGAAGAGGGCGAGACGCTTGGGATCCACGGGTAGCCGGGCGGCGGGCGCGCGCATCGGGTTCTGGGCCATCTCTCGGCGCGACCGTTCGCTGCCTTGAGGGCGCCCCTGTCGGGGGCGGGCGGGAACCTTGCGCAGCGTGGCTCCGCGAGTGGTTCGACAGCTTGATCGCCGCGCCGCAGGCGCACACTAACCCGACTCCCGCAGTAGGACTTAGGCTAACCTAACCCCCGGTCCGACAGGGCGGTGCGCTGGCGCCGCCGACTCGCAGCAACCAGGAGGTCTCAACGTCTTGAAGCGCATAGGGGTGCTGGTCGGTGTACTGGTCGCCGCTGCGGCGGTCGTCGCAGTGCTGACCGCGGTGCTCGGCGCCGGCTCCGAGAACGACCGTCTAGTCGTCTACACCGCTCGCGCTCATTACGGCGAAGAGGAGCCGTTCCGGCAGTTCGCGGCCGAGCGCAAGGTCGACCTCACGTTGTTCGGCGGATCCGCCTCGGAGCTCTACGAGCGTCTTCGTGCCGAGGGTCGACGCACGCGCGCCGACGTGTTCATCACCGTCGACGGCGCCAATCTCTGGCGCGCTCGCCAGGCTGGGCTTCTGGCACCGGTGCAGAGCGCCGAACTGCGACGCAACGTCCCCGCCGACCTGCGCGACCCGGACGGCTACTGGTACGGCTTGACCGTCCGCGCACGCACGATCGTGCGCTCAAGCGAGCGCGTGCCGTCCGGGCTCGTGCGGCACTACCGGGACCTCGGCGACCCACGCTGGCGCGGTCGCCTCTGTCTGCGCTCGGGCACCAGCGAGTACAACGTCTCGTTCGTGGCTGACCGCATCGCCAAGTTCGGGGCGGCAGCAACCGAACGGATGCTTCGCAGCTGGATGGCGAACCGCCCGCGCATTTACGGTTCCGACGCCGACGTGATCCAGGCGATCGCGGACGGCCGCTGCGATGTCGGACTCGTCAACTCGTACTACGTCGGTCGTGCGCTCGCTGCCGACCCAGCGCTGCCGGTGGCGCTGGAGTGGGCCGACCAGGACGGTCGCGGCACGCACGTGAACCTGTCGGGCATCGCGGTTACGCGCTACGCGCCGCACCCGCAGCTCGCGCGCCAGCTGCTCGAGTTTCTGACGCGCCCGCGCGTGCAGGCCGAGTTAGTCCGCAACAACAAGGAGTTCGCCGTCGACCCCGCCGTGCCGGCGGCGCCGGAGGTCGCGCGCTTCGGACGCTTCAAGCGCGATCCGATCGACGTCGCGGGGGCCGCGCGGCACCTGCGCGACGCGCTCCGGATGATGGAACGAGTGGGCTGGAAGTGAGCGCGCGCAGCAGCGGCATCGGGACCGCCGCGGCACTTGTCGCGATCGTGGTTGCTGGTCCTTTGTTGTCGCTGCCGGCGAGCTTTCTGGTCGAGCGCGACGCGCTGTCGCGGTTCGCGGTGTTCCTACCGGACGCGCTCACCGCGACCGTGCTGCTGATCGTCGGGGTTGGTCTCGGGACGCTGGTGATCGGCACTTTCTTGGCGGCGCTAGTCGCGTTCTTCGAGTTTCCTGGCCGGCGCCTCGTGGAGTGGGCGCTGGTGCTTCCGCTCGCCATGCCGGGCTACGTGTTCACGCTGTTCGCGCTAGGGACGGTCGGTCGAGCAGTGCCGGAGCTGCGGTCGGTCGGCGGGGCGATCGTGATCTTCACGCTGGTCCTCTATCCCTACGTGTACCTGCTCGCCCGCGCCGCCTTTCTGGGGCAGCCGCGCAGCCTGATGGAGGCTGCCAGGGGCCTTGGGGCGAGCCGCCTGCGGGCCTTCGTGAGGGTCGCGATGCCGCTCGCCCGACCCGCGATTTTGGGTGGTGTGGTTTTGGCCTTGATGGAGGCCCTGGCCGATTTCGGCACTGTCAATTTGCTCGGCGTCGAGACCTTCACGAACGCCATCTACAAGGTCTGGTTCAACGCGTTCGATCGTCCGGCAGCGATGCAGCTGGCAACCCTCTTGGCCTCGATCACCGTGACGCTGCTCTTCGTCGAGCAGCTGCTGCGCGGACGGATCGCTCGCGTCGAGGGCGGCGGGCGAAGCGCCGGCGCTCGCACACGCCTGCGGGGAGCGCTCGGATGGCTAGCGCTGAGCGCGCCGTTGTTGCTGGTGGGCGTGGTGGTAGTTGCACCACTGGCGCAACTGGCCCGCTGGGCGCTCCAGACGATCAGGTCGGGGGCGGTCGACCCCGGCTTCGTCGCAGCAGCTCGCAACAGCGTCCTGCTGGCGACGACAGCGGCGCTCTTCGTTTGTGCGATCGCGGCGCTCCTCGCCTACTCGCTGCGGGAGGCAGCGACCGGCCGACGGCGTGCGCTGGTACGCCTCGCCACGATCGGCTACGGCCTGCCCGGGTCGGTGGTCGCGGCGGCGGTGATCGCGCCGCTGGCCTTCCTCGACGAGCGCATCGCGGCGCTGCCGTTTTGGCCCGAGCGAGCACCGCTGCCGTTCACCGGCACGGTTCTCGGTCTGCTCTTCGCGTATTGCGTTCGCTTCCTTGCGATCGGCTTTCAACCGGTGCGAGCGGCGCTCGAGCGGATTCCCCGCTCCTTCGACGAAGCGGCGCGCAGCCTTGGTGCCGACGAGGGCGGCGTGGTCCGTCGCGTGCACGTGCCGCTGCTGCGCCCGAGCCTGCTGACGGCCGGGGTGCTCGTCTTTGCCGAAACGATGAAAGAGCTGCCCGCGACCGTCTTGTTGCGACCACTCGGGGGCGACACGCTCGCCGTCAAGGTTTGGCAGGCCACGGCCGAGTCACTCTGGCAGGTCGCAGCGCTGCCAGCCCTCCTGATCGTCGCCTGTTCACTGATGCCGGTGGTGCTCGCGATTCGGCTCTCGCTTCCGGCCGCCGGTAGGCGCCGCCGCCGTGCGTTTATCGCCGAGCGCGACCTGCTAGGGATCGAGGCACCGGCATGAGCGACGTCTGGGTCGAGAGGGTCACCAAGTCGTTCGGTCCGCACAAGGCGGTCGCCGATCTCTCCTTGGCGGTCGCCGCCGGCGAGCTGGTGGCGGTGCTCGGTCCCTCCGGCTGCGGCAAAACCACTTTGCTGCGCCTGATCGCCGGGTTCGAGTGCCCCGACTCGGGCACGATCACGATCGGCGGCCGCAGGGTCGCCGGGCAGGGTGAATTCGTACCGCCGGAGCACCGACGGGTCGGCATGGTGTTCCAGGACTACGCACTCTTCCCGCACCTCACGGTGGTCGAGAACGTCGCTTTCGGGCTAGCGGGGCTCGGGCGCGCCGAGCGGCGTCGGCGCACGCGCCAGGCGCTGGAGCTGGTCGGTCTCCAGCACAAGGCGTCGAACTACCCGGACGAGCTGTCGGGCGGGGAGCGGCAGCGCGTGGCATTGGCGCGCGCGCTTGCCCCGGAGCCGGCGGTGGTGCTGCTCGACGAACCGTTCTCGAACCTCGACGAGGCGCTGCGCGCGGACCTGCGCCGCGACGTGGAGCTGATCCTGCGCGAGGCGGAGGCGACGGCGATCCTCGTTACCCACGATCAGGAGGAGGCGCTCTCGCTGGCCGATCGCGTGGCCGTGATGCGAGACGGCAGGATCGTCCAGCTCGGCTCCCCCGAAGAGGTCTATGCGCGACCGGCCTCGCGCTGGGCGGCCGAGTTCGTCGGTGACGTCAACGTGATCAGCGGCGTCTCGCGAGGCGAGTGCGCCGAAACCGAACTGGGCACCTTCGATCTGCCGTCGCCGACGCCTGCCGGTCCGCTCCAGATCGCGGTCCGCCCGGAGCAGCTCGAGCTCGTGGCAGACAGCCAAGGCAACGCCGAGATCGTCGACCGCGAGTTCTACGGCCACGACGTGCTTTACCGCGTGCGGCACGAGACCGGGCGCACTTTGCTGGTGAAGACGCCGTCGCTCGAGCTGTTCGAGATCGGTCGACGCGTGCACGTGCGGCCGGCGCGGAGCGCGGTCGCGGCGCCGGTCGACTGAGTCGAAAGGCCCGCCGCCCCTCGAAAGCCCCCCGCCGCCGGCCTTGCGGCCGCACGTGCAACTTGCAAACAAAAGGGGCGCGCGGGCCAGCGGCCCGCGCGCCCCTCCTCGGGGGCAGGGGGGTTATCCGCCGATCAGCGGCGCCACCGGTACGCACGGCAGCGCCTGCGGGTGGCTCGGGTCGAGAGCGTTGAGCACCAGCGTGAGCGCTCGCCGATCGAAGGGAATCGCAAGGTGGTCGGCGAGGTCGATCGGGCAGCCGTTTTGAAGCAGCACGTTGCGCACCACGTGCCCGGCCGCGGCCGGTGTCAGTAACGCCGAGTCGTAGGGCGTTACGACCTCGTCGTACTTCGTCTGGATCACCGTGTACTGGACGCCCGCCACGGTGTCGCCCCCGGCGTTCAGCTCCTGCATGAACGACGAGCCACGGATCTGGTCGCCGCAGGCGGGGCAGAAGTCGGTCACCAGACGGACGCCGAGATCGCCGATCGGGCCAAGCAGCCTCGCGAAGTCGACGAGGCCACTCAGCGTCGTGCCGTGGTTGCTGGGCGACAGCCCGACGAGCATGCGGACCTTCGTGTTACCGCCCAACTTGTTCGTGTAGTAGCGGGGCATCATTCCGCCCTGCGAGTGTCCGACCACGTCGACTTCGCGTGCACCCGTTGCCGCACGCACGCGATCGACGAAGGCGGCAAGCTCGCGAGCCGACTGTTTGACCGGCGCCAGACCGTTCGCGAACCCGCCGGTGAGCCGGGTTCCTTGGGTCGCCCCGTAGTTGAACGAGAACACGCAGTAGCCCGAATTCTTGAGGAGGGGTGCGAGCGCGTTCCAGTTAAAGCGTTGGTTCTCGAAAGTGCCGTGCACGAGCACGACGGGATAGGGGTGCGCGGGTGTTGGCCGACAGCCCCAGTCGTTGGCGCCTGGGGGCGCGCCATTGGGATCGGCTGCCCACGCGACGAGCGCCTTCGGCAGGCTGTAGTAAACGGGCAGCTGGGCGTGGGCGACGGGTGCGCCCGCCAAACCTGCAAGCGCGAGCAGCGTCGCGAACAGGCAACGCACGGGTCGTGCCGACCGCATCACTCCTCCTTCTCCCGGGGGCGATAGCACCGGCTCGGCCCGCTTGCGAGCCGAGCCACCCGGACGGCGGTCCCTCAACCGCCGGCGAGCCCGGCCAATGTAACTGACCCGGTGTTCGGTTCGCAAGCGCTGCGCGGCGTCGGTCGGCGCGCCCGCTGCCGATGTCAGCTCGAGAACAGCTGGTGCGCGGCGGCCAAGGCCTCGCGGAGGCGATCGATGTCGTCCCGGCTGTTGTAGGCGTGGAGCGAGGCGCGGGTCGTTGCTGGCACCCCGAGCGCACGCATCAGCGGCTGCGCACAGTGGTGTCCGGCGCGCACGCACACCGCGTGGCGATCGCAGATCTCCGCGACATCGTGGGGGTGGACACCGTCGAGCGCGAACGACACGACGCCGCCGCGCTGCGACACGTCGCGCGGGCCAAAGACGCGCACGAAGGGCAGCTCCGCAAGCCGCGCGAGCGCGTACTCCGTGAGCTGGCGCTCGTGCTCGCGCACGCGCTCGAGCCCGAGTCCCCGCAGGTACTCGATCGCCGCGGCCAGCCCCACCGCCTCGGCGATCGGACTGGTGCCGGCCTCGAACTTCCAAGGCGGCTCGTTGAAAGTCGAGCTATCCAGGTCGACGCGCGCGATCATGTGGCCTCCGCCGAGAAACGGCGGCATCCGCTCGAGCAGCTCCGGCGCTGCATGGAGCACACCGATGCCCGTCGGACCGAGCGCCTTATGGCCCGTCCAGGCGTAGAAGTCGGCGCCTATCGCCGCTACGTCGACGGGCATGTGCGGTACCGCCTGCGCGCCGTCGACGAGCACCAGAGCACCCGCTGCGTGCGCCCGCCGCACCACCTCCTCGACGGGGTTGATGGTGCCCAGCACGTTGGAGACGTGGGCCACCGCCACCAAGCGCACGCGTCCGCTGGCGAGTAGCTGATCGAGCTCGTCGAGATCGAGCGTCCCGTCCTCACGGAGCGAGACGTAGCGGAGCCGCGCGCCCCGCTCGGCGCACACCAGTTGCCAGGGGACGATGTTCGAGTGGTGCTCCATCACGGTCAGCACCACTTCGTCGCCGGCGGCAAGCTCGTGCCGTGCCCAGCTGTAGGCGACGAGGTTGATCGCCTCGGTCGCGTTGCGCGTGAAAACGGTGCCCTTCGGGTGCGCGCCGACCAGTCCGGCGGCGGCTGCCCGCGCCGCTTCGTAGCGCTCGGTGGCCTCGGCCGCGATGCGGTAGACGCCACGGTGGACGTTGGCGTTGTAGCGGCGGTAGTAGTCGTCGATCGCGTCGAGCACGACGCGCGGCTTCTGCGCGGTGGCGGCGGAGTCGAGGTAAACCAGGCGGCGGCCATCCTGATGCCTCTGGAGGAGGGGGAAGTCGCCGATTGCAGCGAGTGGCTCCGACTGGGCGCCGATCGGTGGCGTCGCATCCGCTGTGGCAAGTCGTTCGTTTTGCACTTCGATCGTGCGGTGGTTCGTTCGGGCGGGCTGCAAGCAGGACCCCACTTAGAAATCCGACTATCGGAGTAGGATACCGGGCCTGCACTGGCCCCGCCCGGTGAGCACGGCTCAGGGCTCGACCAGCCCGCGCTTGATCGCGTAGCGGACGAGCTCCACGCGGTCGCGCATGCCGAGCTTCGCGAGCACGTTCGCCCGATGCGACTCGACGGTCTTCTCGGAGAGCGTCAAAAGCTCCGCGATCTGCCGGTTGGTGAAGCCCTCGGCGATCAACTTCACGACCTCGCGCTCGCGCGTGGTGAGCGGATCGGCCAACGCTTGGCGTCCCCGCTCGCGCCAGGTGTCGAGGAGCTCGCGCTGCCGTTTACCGGACACGAACGTGCCGCCGCCAGCGACCGTACGAATCGCGCGGATCAGGTCGGTGTCGGCCGCGCGCTTGACCACGTAACCGCGTGCGCCCGCTGCGAGCGCCTGCAGGAAGTAGTCGTCGTCTTCGTGCATCGACAGCATCAGTACGCGGATGTCCGGGCGCAGCGCGCGCATCTCGCGCGCAGCCTCGAGTCCGCCGATTCGCGGCATCGCCACGTCGAGGACCGCCACGTCCGGTTCGAGCGCCCGCGCGAGGGCGATCGCCTCGATCCCGTCGCCGGCCTCGCCGACCACCCGCATGTCGGGTTGCCGATCGACGAGCATCCGCAGACCCGAGCGGACGATGCCGTGGTCGTCGGCCAGCAACACCCGGATCGTGCTGTGGGCCTCGGTCTCGCTCACCTCTCCGTGTCCCCGGTCAGGGCCGCAGCCGTCAGCTGGCCGTTGCCGTCGTGCGTCACCAGGAGGGGGATCGTCGCAGACACCGCAGTGCCGCTGCCGGGGGCCGAGCGTAGGTCAAGCTCACCGCCCGCCAGCCGCGCTCTTTCCGCCATCCCCCGCAGCCCGAGGCCGCCGTCGGCGTCGCTGGTGGGGTCGAAACCGACGCCGTCGTCGGTCACGGTCAGGCGCGCGCAGTCGCCGCTGCAGGCCAGCTCGACCTCGATGCGCGTCGCCCGCGCATGGCGCTGCGCGTTGGTCAGCGCCTCCTGGGCGATGCGGTAGAGCGCCGACTGCTGGTCGGGGCTCAGGCGTTCCGGCTCGCCGCTGACCAGGAGCTCGGCGGCGACCCCGGAGCGGCTGCGCAGCCGCGCAAGTTGCGCTTCGAGCGCTGCCACCAGACCGTGGTCGTCGAGCGCTGCGGGGCGCAGCTGCCGGGCGAGCGTCACGAGTTCGTCCATTGCGCCAGACACCAGTTGCTTGAGCTCGACGACGCGCGGCCGGAGCTGTGCGGGGAGGTCGTGCGCGAGCGCCTCCAGTCGCAAGAGGATGCCGGTCAGCGCTTGGTTGGTTTCGTCGTGCAGGTCGCGAGCGAGCCGTTTGCGTTCCTCCTCTTGAGCCCGCAACACGAGCTGCCCGCTGCGGCGGCGTTCCCGCTCGATGCTCTCGAGCAGGCGCTCGAAGGCACGCGCGAGCCGGTCAATCTCAGCTATCCGTTCGTCGGGGCGCGCCAGTCGCGCCTCCGCCGGTCGCGCCGGATCTACCTGTTCCACCTCGCGGATCAAGCGGTCGAGCGGTGCAAAGCGCCGCTGCAACATCCAGACGTTGACGACGAGCGTCAGCGCGACGGCCATCATCAGGACCGCGAGCTGGCGACCCTCGAGCCGCAAACCGGCGACCAGCGTCGCCGACAAGAGAGTCAGGACGACGAGCACGGCGTTGGCCGCCACTACCTGCCCGATCAGCGAGTCGATCCGCCTGCGCATCTGGGAATCCGTCGGTGCTGCGCGCCGACGCAAAGATGGGGTCTACACCCCATATCGGCAGCGCTCTGTCGCGACGAAAATCCAGACCAGAGCGTGCCTCCGCAACGAGCTTCGCGGGGTTGCTGAAAGTGACATAGCGGGTCTGGGTTCCTCTCCCGGTCGGGGCGCCGCAGTGCGGCGCCCCGACTTATTTGGCGCGCGAGGTCGGTCGACTCGCGCTTGCGCAAATTCGCTCGACCGGGCGCACGGGCGGGCCGAGTCGCTCGACCGCGCGCACGGGCGGGTCGAGTTGCTCGACCGCGCGCCGGGGCGGGTCGAAGACGGTCGCGCTGCGGCTATCTTCTAGCCAGATTCCCTTGAACGTCGCTAGGAATTCGGGAGAGAAGATGCCGAGCGGGCAAGAGCTGATCCGCAAAGTCAAGGAGCAGATCCGCGAGATCGAGCCCAGCGATCTCCACGCGCTGCTGCACCAAAACGGTGCACGCGACGAGGTCGTACTGCTCGACGTCAGAGAGCAGGACGAATGGGACGCCGGTCACTTGCCCGGCGCGATCCACGTCCCGCGTGGTCACCTCGAGTCACGCATCGACCAGCTCGTGCCCGACCGCTCCAAGCGCCTGATCGTCTACTGCGCATCCGGCAACCGCTCCGCCCTAGCGGCACGGACGCTCGAGCAGGAGCTCGGCTACGAGCGCGTCGAATCGCTACGCGGCGGAATCACGCTGTGGAAGGACCGTGGCTACGAGGTCACGGTACCGCGCAAGCTGACCGCCGAACAGCGTGAACGCTACTCGCGGCACATCATCATCCCCGAGGTCGGGCTCGAGGGGCAGATGAAGCTCCTCGACAGCAAGGTGCTGCTGTTGGGAGCGGGCGGGCTCGGCTCGCCCGCTGCGCTCTACCTGGCTGCGGCCGGGGTGGGCACGCTCGGCATCGTCGACAACGACGTCGTCGACCGCTCGAACCTGCAGCGCCAAGTTGCGCACGCCGAGGACCGCATCGGCATGCCGAAGGTCGATTCGGCGGAGATCGCGATGAAGCAGATCAATCCCGACGTCAAGGTCGAGAAGTATCCGGTGCGGCTCGGCCCCGACAACATCCTCGAGATCATTCGCGACTACGACGTCGTCGTCGATGGGCTCGACAACTTCCCGACGCGGTACCTGCTCAACGACGCCTCCGTCCGCCTCGGGATACCGGTGGTCTCGGCATCGATCCTGGCCTTCGAAGGTCAGCTCTCCGTTTTCGCGCCGGGTCGCGGCCCCTGCTACCGCTGCCTCTACCCGACGCCACCCCCGCCCGAGCTTGCACCTTCCTGCGGCGCCGCCGGCGTGCTCGGCGTGCTGCCCGGCGTTATGGGCTTGCTGCAGGCGGTCGAGGTGATCAAGCTGGTGATCGGAATCGGGCAGCCCCTAATCGGTCGCCTCTTGCTGTACGACGCCTTGGGGGCGACCTTCACCGAGCTCAAGGTCAGGAGAGACCCGCAGTGCCCGATCTGCTCCCGCGACCCGCAGTCGATCGCCGAGGAGGAGATGGGCAAGTTCCCCGACTACGAGGCCTTCTGCGCGGGCGTTGCCTGAGCTGCGCGCGAACGGCCGACCAGAGAGCGGCCGAGCGCTTGCCAGCGGGTAGGCTTCGGCGTCGTGCCGACCATCAAGATCCCGCCCGTACTGAGAAGCTCCACCGGCGGCGAGCGCGAGATCGCCGTCGACGGCGAGAGCGTTCGCGAGGTGCTCGAAGCGCTAGCCGCACGCCACCCCGCCACGCGCAACCAGCTGTTCGGTGAGGACGGCGAGCTCAACCGCTACGTCAACGTCTACCTAAACGACGAGGACGTGCGCGTTTTGAAGGGGCTCGAGACACCGGTCGCGGCCGATGACACGGTTGTGATCCTGCCGGCGATGGCCGGCGGCGCGCTAGCGCCGCACGCGCGCCACTAGCCGCCGTGCGCCGTCGGCTGCTTGCCGCCGCTGCCGTGGGCTCCGCGCTAGCGGGGCTCGCGAGCGCTGCCAGCGCCGCGTCGTCGCTTCCCCAGCTCGCCGCGACGGGACCGCTCCCACAGCGCGAGGGCACAGCGGTCAGGGCGCGCCCGATCCGCGCGTTCGCGCCGCCCCGCCATCCGTTCATGGCCCCGAACGGCCGCAGCAACCTGCACGAGGACGCCTACCAGACGGATGCCTCGCCTAACCCCGGGCCGCTGGGGCCCGAGCTCGACCTGGCACGCCTGACGGTGGGAGGCGAGTGCGCATCGATCACTTTCGACCGCCGCGGCCGCCTGGTGACCGTGTGCGTCGGTCTCGATCGCCCGCGCCTCAAGCTGATCGAGCCGCGAACGCTGCGTGAGCTCGGCAATTTCGACCTGCCGCCGCGACCGGCTCGGCCCGGCGCCGACATCTTCACGAACTTTGCCGGCGGCGGCTACTTCTACCTCGATCAACAGGACCGCGCGGTCGTACCGACCTTCGACCGGCGGATCTTGGTTGTCCGGGAAACCGGCGCGACGGGCGAGCGGGCGTTCGCCGTCGCTGCCGCCTACTCGCTACGGCGCGTGGTACGCGACGGCGACCAGCTGATCTCGGCCCTGCCCGATTGGCAAGGACGCCTTTGGTTTGCTTCGAAAGGAGGCGTCGTCGGCTACGTCGAGCGACGCTCGGGGCGCGTGCATGCACGGGCGCTCGGTGAGCCGATCGGCAACTCGTTCGCGGTCGACGAGCACGCCGTCTACGTCGTGACCGACGTTGCGCTCTACCGCTTCGAGGCGGGCCGCGGGGGCGCTCCCCGCATCGTTTGGCGGGTCCGTTACCGCAACGATGGCCGACGCAAGCCCGGCCAGACCCAAGCGGGGTCGGGAACCACGCCGACGCTCCTCGGACGCGACCTCGTGGCGATCACCAACAACGCCGATCCGATCGAGGTGGTGGCGCTCAAGCGGGCGCCTCGGGTGCGCGGACCGCGCGTGGTTTGTCGCGTACCGGTGTTCGCACGCGGCGCGTCGTCGACCGACCAGTCTCTGATCGGCATCGGTCGCTCGCTGATCGTCGAGAACAACTACGGCTACTCGCCGTTGGCGGTCAACGGGGGCCGCTCGACGGCGCCGGGGATTTGGCGCATCGATCTCTCACGCCACGGGCGCGGTTGCCGAGTTGTCTGGCGGGCGCAGATAAGTGCACCGTCGGTGGTGCCGAAGGTGTCGCGGCGCACCGGCCTCGTCTACACGTACGAGAAGCCGCCGCGAGGGGATGGCCGCGACCCCTGGTACCTCACGGCCATCGACTTCCGCAGTGGCCGCGTCGTCTGGCGGCGCTTGGTCGGCGAGGGGCAAGCCAGCAACAACAACTACGCACCGATCACGCTGGCACCCGACGGGACGCTGTACCTCGGGGTGATACCGGGGCTCTTAGCGTTTCGGCAGTAAGCGCGGGGGCGAGTCTGCTCGGGCGGCGTTCAGAGATCGCGGAGAACCGTGACAGCCGGGCGTCGGAGCAGTCGCAACGCCAGCGCGCAAGCTGCCCCCAGGGCGGTCGTTACGACGACCGCCACTGCCGCCAGATAGGGCCAGGGCACTGCGAGCGCGTCGGGCGGCGGATCGAACACTCCGGTCAGCACCTTCACCAGCACCTGCGAAAGGAGCGCGGCGAGAACAGCACCCGCCGCTAAGCCGCCGAGTGTCACAAGCAGGGCTTCTCCTCACACGAAAGCAGCACTGCGAAGGCCAGTTCGACACGGCTGAGCCCCGACATCTCGAGAGCCGTCAAGTTCGAGCCGACGACCCGCCGCGACGTTGCATTGTCGGTTACCTGTGCTGCTGCGCCCACCACACGGCGGATCCGTCGTGCCACCAGCGACGGGCTAGTCCCGTCGGTGTCCACGAGAAAAGCGCCGACTGCGTCGCTGCCCGTTGCGCGGGCTACGTAGTCGCTCGTTCTACCGTCTTGCAGTCGTAGACGGATGCGATCGCCCGGTCGCAGTTGATGGGATCGACCCTGCTGACGCCAGCGACCCTAGCGAGCGCCGCCTCCCGTGCGGCGAGACCCAAAAGGTGCCTCCGCGAAGTGCCGCGCTTCCATAAAAGGGCGGTGTCACGACGGCAACGATTGGAGCCAGCCCTCGCACTAGTCGTGGAATCGGCCTCGCCCTCGCGCGCTCTTTGGCGCACGCCGAGGGTGGCGAGCTCGCACTGACGCGGCCGACGCCGCCGGTCTTTACGCTCGAACTGCCCGCCCGGCGGAGTGTGTGAGGGCGCATGCGACGGTTTCGAAGGCGCGCCGGCGTGATCGACCCTTACCCTTGAGCCCGAATGACTCATACGCGCTTGGAGTCGCGCCCCTGCGGGGGCAAGTACGGCGACCTCGTCGAGGCGATCGGCAACACGCCGCTGGTCGAACTGAAGACGCTGTCCCCGAAGCCGGGGGTGCGCATTTGGGCGAAGCTCGAGAGCGCCAATCCGACCGGATCGGTCAAGGATCGAGTGGCGCGCTCGTTGATCGCGGACGCCGAGGAGAAAGGGCTCATCGGTCCCGGCCAGGTGGTGCTGGAGCCGACCTCCGGTAACACCGGCATCGCCCTCGCGATGATCTGCCGCCGCAAGGGCTACCCGCTGAAGGTCGTGATGCCCGACAACGTGACGCCCGAGCGCACCGAGCTCCTGCGCATGTACGGCGCCGAGATCGTCTACTCACCGGGCGAGCAGGGCTCGAACGGGGCGGTGGCTTTGGCGCTCGAGATGGCGGAGTCCGATCCCCGCTACTACATGCCTTACCAGTACGGCAACCCTGCGAACCCCGCCGCCCACTACAACGGCACAGCGGTCGAGATCCTCGAAGAGCTCGACGAGGTCGCGGCGTTCGTGGCCGGACTCGGCACCGGAGGCACCCTCATGGGTTGCGGGCGACGGCTCAAAGAGGCGAATCCGAAGACGCTGGTGGTGGCGGCCGAACCGCTGCAAGGCGAGCTCGTCCAGGGGCTGCGCTCGCTCGAGGACGGCTACATCCCGCCGATCATCGACCTCTCACTGATCGATCGCAAGATCTTCGTTTCGAACCGCGACGCGGTGGTGTGGACGCGCAAGCTGCTCGAGGAGGAGGGCCTCTTCTGTGGTGTCTCGACGGGCGCGATCGCGGCGATCGCCGTGCGCGTAGCACGGGAACTGGACGAAGGAAACGTCGTCTTCGTGGCGCCCGACGGCGGCTGGAAGTACTTGAGCTCCGGCGTTTACACGAAGAGCATCGAGGAGCTCGAACGCGAGGGCGTGTTCGAGCGCGCTTCGTTCTGGTAGAAGCCGTTCGCGACGCCGCGTGCGCGCACCTGGACGCCGCGTGCGCGTGCCTGCTCGCGGCCGCGTGCGATCAGGGCTGCGCCTCGTCGTAGACGCCTTCGTGCCGCTCGCCGGTCTCGCGCTTGGCAGCGGTCCGCTCGCGCTGTTCGGGGGGCGCCACCTCGCCGTGCTCCTGGTCGCGCCCGTGGAGGGCGTCGCGGAACCCTCGTATCCCTTGACCGAGTGCCCTCCCGGCCTCCGGTAGTCGGCGCGGCCCGAGCACGATCAGCGCGATCACCGCGACCAGGACCAGCTCGAGAGGACCGACGTTCGGCATCGCCACGCAGAGTAGCTGGTTGCCTATCGGTCAGCCGGTGGCCACGCCGGCAGCTCGATGCCGCGCGCGCGCTCGACCAGTGCAAGCTGCTGAGCGTCAGCGCAGGCAGCGCTCGCGATCGGCACCAGGAAGACGTCGTCGTCGAGCGCCACAACCAGCTCTTCGTAGCCCGAGAGCGCCGCGCGCTCGAGACGCGCGACCGCCGCGAGCCATTGATCGCGTGCCTGTGGGACGCGGGGGGCAGGTGCCGGCTGTGCCGGCTCGCCGCCCAGGCGTCGCAGCAAACGCTCGAGGCGCTGTACGTGGGCAAGCTCGACCGCCACCATCTGGTCGGCGTCGAGCGGTACCGTCCGCGGTGTCGAGCGGTAGTGCGCAAGCGCTGCGCGCTCCACAGCGAGGAGTCGGCGTGCGCGCGTGAGTTGCTGGGCGCGGGGAGCTCCTGCAACCGGTCGCGCGCGCGCGATCGGTGCGGCGGTCAAGAACGCCGATGCGGCAGCGGTGGCGACGCCGATCGCGCGGCGTCGCGTTGTTCGTCGGGCGCTTTCAGCGCCAGCGCCGCGATGCCCGCTCGGGAGCTGCTTCACGAACGGGGTCTCCCGGTCACGAAAGCCCGCTCTGGAGCCCGCTCCCCGCGCAACGAGGCGATCAGCATGCCGTGGGCGGCGTGCGCGTAGGCCAGGCGCAGAATGCCCGAGCGTAGCTCGGGTGCGCTAATGCGGGCGAAGGCAAGGAGGTGCGTGCGCACCTCCAGATCTTCGGCGTCGCGCAGCAAGCGCAGTGCGTCCTCGCGGTTGGCGAGCACCGGCAGCTGAGCGTCGTACTCGGCGGCCAGCAAAGGCCGCGGCGGCCGCCGTCCGAGGCGTTTGATCAGCTCGCCGAGTTGTGCCGCCTGCTCCGCTTCCTGAGCCCGGATCGAAGCGGCTAACGCGCGCTCGCGCGCGGAGAGGAGAGCGGCAGCCCGCAGATAGGCGTGGCGCACCTGGTAGACGACCTCGAGCGCCTGGGCCAACAGCGCTGCGTCGGCGCGAGGATCGCGCACGAAGCGCGTGCCGCAGCCTGCCGTGAGCGGCACGAGTCCGAGCGCGGCGAGACCCGCAAGCGAGCCGGGGAGGGCGCCGCGCAGCAGGTCGCGCCGCCGCAAGCCCGAGGTCGGGGCGGCCAGCGATGCCGCCGCTTCCGCGGGCGCGCCGCTCGCTTGCGCTGTGCTTTGCACGCGCGGCAGGCTAGTCGGCGCGGGCTGCTGCTTATTCCCCAATAGGCTTCGCGTAGCGATGCTTCGAATGACACGCGCTCAGTGGCAGGCGCTGGTCGACCACGCGCGGCGCGAGGCACCGAATGAGTGCTGCGGCTACATGCGCCTACTCGACGGCCGGGTCGATGAGGTCTTTCCGGCCGAGAACATTCGTCGCTCCCCGTACGGCTACGAGCTCGGCTTCGAGGCGTTGATGGCTGCCAACGACCTCGAGGACGCCGGCTACGGGGTCGCGATCTACCACTCTCACCCGCGCAGCCCCGCGCAACCTTCGCAGACCGACATCAACCTCGCGAACTACCCGGATTGGCTGCAGGTGATCGTGTCGCTGGCCGACCCTGATCGCCCGCAGGTACGCGCCTTCTGGATAGTCGATGGCCAGGTTCGCGAGGAGCCGATCGAGGTCGAGGACGGCTGAGGTGTGGCAGTGAGGCTTCGCCGCGGCAAGCCTGCTGCCGAGGCGAAAGCCGTGTGTCCGCTCTGCGCGCGCTCGCACCGACCGCAGGAGCGCTTTTGCCGGGTCTGTGGCGTGCCGCTGCGCCCGCCGGCGGGTAGCTACCTTGCCGACCCAACTTTCGACGAGCCCGCGTGGCGGCGCCGGCTCCGGCAGCGCGCAAGGCTGCTCGACCCGCGGCTCGCCGAAGGCGAACCAGTGCCCGTTGCCGGCGCACAGAACGAAGCGGAAGCCGAGCTCCTACAAGGGCTCCTCCTCGAGGAGGGGATACCAAGCCTGATTCGCCGGCCACGTGGCTTCGATGTCCCCGACTTCCTCGCCGGCGGCCCACGCGAGCTGCTGGTCCCAGCGGCCGCTGTTGAACGGGCGCGGGAGATTCTCGCCGCCGGGACGGGCGCGTTCGCCGAAGCCGAAGCTGGTAGGTGCGAGGGAAGGGGCGCAGAGTCGTTGGCGGATCCCGGCGAGGGCCTATCGGCCGCGCCGCGGTGGTTCCGTGACCTCGGCCTGCGGCTGCTCGCCCTCGCGCTCGTCGCGCTGCTTGCGGTCGCGTCCTTCGGAAAGGCGCTCGCCGAGCTCCTAGGCCGGTAAGGAGCCGCGAGCCGGCGACAGCTCCGAGCCGACAGCTCCTAGCCGACGACCCGACGACTGATCGCCCGCCCGCGCGCATGCGTATCAACCTTCGTCGGACGCGTCCGATGTAAAGGCGCAGGGGGCCTCAGCGGTCGGCGACGGCACGGGCCGAGCCGCTCGCTGTGTTCCCCGCCACCAAGCGAGCCACGATGAGCAGGGGCAACGAGCGAGACGAGGCGCGCGCCGTACGGGGGCCTGGGCGCCGCCCACGCCTGTTCGCCGCACTGGCGAGCGCGGTGGCGATCGTCGCGGTCTCGCTGACCGTTCTCGGTGTGGGTGCTGACGCCGGTGGTGGTCCCGAGGTCAAGCCGTACCAGGCCCGCCGGGCGCTCTCCAACGCCCTCCATCAGTGGACGCAGGTGGCTCCCGTGATCGACTGGCGCAAAGGTCCCGTCGGCTTGCTCTCGCCGGCCGAAGCACCGACTGCGCTGGTCGTCGAGACGTTGCCTCCGGGTCGTGGTTACTGCCAGCTCTTCGCGGGTGACGAGCGCGATCGCGTGACGACGATGCTCTCGCGCTGGCTCGACGCGCTGCGCGCCGCCGGCTACCAACCTTCATCGCAAGCCAGCGACTGCGAAGGGTTGGCGGCCGAGATCGGCCGTGCGCACCTGTGGGCGCGCAGCGTCCTGCGACTGCAGCCGTTCGAGTACGTCGGCCTCAAGCGCGCGCTCGAGGACGAGCACGCCAGCTTCTTCCCGTTCCTGCGGGGGGCCGTGTGGCAACGCGGACGCCTGCGGCGTGAGGGGGCGACCTGGGCTCTCAAGGGCGTTTGGAGCGTCGCCTACAAGGGCGGGCGCAAGAACTTCTCGAGCAGGCGCACGGTGACGCTCGCTGCACGCTTCCGAATGCGCTCGGTGACGAGCGCCCAGATCACTTCACTGACCGTGCGTGAGATCCGGAGGTACCGCTTCCGATGAGGCTTGGCGGGTTCAAGGCGGCGCTCGCGGGCGCGCTCGCGGCGGCTCTGCTCGTACCGGCCGCGGCGGCCGCGTACGTCGAGGGACTCCCGGATTCCGCTCTCGGCGCCGCACCCGATGTGCGGCCCGTGTTCGGCCAACCGGCCGTGCCGCCGGTGCCTGCGCTGCGCGACTGCGTGCCGGCCGGTTACCCGCGCGCCGACAACGGTCGCGATCCCCGCGGGCTCGACCCACGTAGCCCCAATCCACTGGCGGGTCTGCGCTTCTTCGTGGATCCGACCGAGCCCGCCTTCCAGGAGTACGCCGAGGCGTGGCGGGAGGGTCGGGCCGAACGCGCGCGTCTACTGGCCCGCATCGCGTACGTGCCGAGGGCTCGCTGGATGGGCCGTTTCACGCGCCCGAACATGAAAAAGAAGATCCGCGACTTCCTCGAATGCGTCGCCGCGATCCAGCCTGGGACGGTGCCGATCATCGTTGTGATGCGCCATCAGGGCAAGCAGTGTTCGGACACCTACGACGGTGGCGGCCCGGCCGAGGACGCGCGCACCAAAGCGTGGTGGGACGACTTCGTCGAGGTCGTCGGTGACGCACGCGTGGTGATCGGCTTCGAGCCGGACTCGATCGGAACCATCGAGTGCCTAGCGCCGAGCCGGCGGATGGCGCGCCTGCAGCTCTTGCGCTACGGCGTCCAGAAGCTGTCGCAGCTACCGAACGCGACCGTCTACTTGGAGGCGGAGGCCGCCGACTGGCAAGACCCCGAGCTGGTCGCCGAGAAGTTGCGCATCGCAGGCATCCAGTACGCGCGCGGCTTCATGCTCAACGTCACGCACTACGAGTGGCCGCTCAACAACATCCGTTACGGCTGGGAAATCTCCAGGCTCGTCGGCAACAAGCCGTTCATCATCAACACTGGCTCGACTGGTCGCGGCCCCTACCAGTACTACCGCCGGGTGGAGGGGCGCCTCAAGCGCTTCGTCACCTGGTGCAACCCACCACGCCGCGGGCTCGGTGTGCCGACCACCGCCGACACCGGCTTCGCACGCGTGGACGCCTTCGTCTGGCTCGACCGCCCAGGCCTCTCCGACGGCACTTGCAACGGCGGTCCGCCGGTCGGCGAGTGGTGGGACGAGCGGGCGATCGATCTCGCGCGGCGGGCCACCACCTGGCTGTACTACCCGCAGCGCTTCTTCTAGGTTCTCGCCGCCAGCGCGGAGCGCTGCCGGCTTCGGTCGCCGGTGCGCGAACACAAGCGAGGGACGGTGCCGTGCCGCCACGGGCGGTACGGTTCGGACATGGACTTCAGCGCATCGGAGCGAGTGGAGCGGTTGCTCGAACGCCTGCGGGCGTTCATGGACGAACACGTGTACCCCGTCGAGCGCGAGGCGCTCGAGGCGCTGGACCGCGAGGTGCGGCCGGGTGTGCCCTATCCGCGCATCCTCGTGGAGCTGCGCGAGCGGGCCAAACGGGAGGGTTTGTGGAACCTCTTCATGCCCGACGAGCGCTACGGCCCGGGGCTTACGAACTGGGAGTACGGGATGCTCTGCGAGGAGATGGGGCGCAGCCCGATCGCGCCGCTCGTCTTCAACTGCTCGGCACCCGATACCGGAAACATGGAGATCCTCGCCGAGCACGGCAGCGAGGAGCAGAAACGCCGCTGGCTCGAGCCGCTGCTAGAGGGCGACATCCGCAGCTGCTTCTCGATGACCGAGCCGGAGACGCCCGGTTCCGACCCGACGCAGCTGGCGGCGCGTGCCGAGCTCGACGGCGACGAGTGGGTGATCAACGGGCACAAGTGGTTCACCTCCGGCTACAACGGGGCGGCGTTTGCGATCGCGATGGTCGTCACCGATCCCGACGCGCCGCCCCACCGGCGCGCGTCGATGATCATCGTCCCCACCGACACGCCGGGCTTCATCGGTGTGCGGCCGGTGTCGGTAATGGGGCACGCGGCTGGACCCGGCCACTGGGAGGTGCGCTACGAGAACTGCCGCGTGCCACGCGAGAACCTGCTTGGTGGGCGGGGCGCCGGTTTCGCGATCGCCCAGGACCGGCTCGGTCCGGGGCGCATCCACCACTGCATGCGCGCGATCGGTTCGGCCGAGCGCGCGCTCGAGGCGATGTGCCGCCGCGCCCACGAGCGCTCGCCGTTCGGTGGACCGCTCGCCGAAAAGCAGTTCGTGCAGGACTTCATCGCCAAGTCGCGGATGGAGATCGACCAGGCGCGGCTGCTCACCCTGTACGCCGCTTGGCAGATGGACACTCACGGCAAGCGCGCAGCTCGCCGGGCGATCTCGATGATCAAGGTCGTCGCCGCGCAGATGCACCAGCGCGTCCTCGATCGGGCGCTGCAGGTGCACGGCGCGCTCGGCATGTCCGACGACACGCTGCTCTCGCTGGCCTGGCGGCAGGGACGCTGGCTGCGCATCGCCGACGGTCCCGACGAGGTCCACAAGATGGTGATCGCGTTGCGTGAGCTGAACCGCTTCCGGCCAGGGTCGGAAGCTGGCGAGCGGGCGGCAGCGACAGCTACGACGCAGTAGCTGCCCGGAGTCATTCTTTTTCTTGAAGAACTCCAGATAGTTCGGTAGTCTCCGGCGCGTGCCGCTCGGCGACGCCGACCTCGCACGCAACCTCAGGCGACATGGACTGCGCGTTACGGCGACGCGTCTCGCCGTCTACCGGGCCGTCGCCGAGCTCGGGGGACACCCCGACGTCGAGTCGATCGCGCGCAAGGCTCGCGAGCTCCTGGGTTCGATCTCCACGCAGGCCGTCTACGACTGCCTAGCGGCGCTAACGGACGTTGGGCTGTTGCGGAGGATCGAGCCCGCCGGCAGTCCAGCCAGATTCGAGACGCGCGTAGGCGACAACCACCACCACGTCGTCTGTCGCCGCTGTGGGAGAACCCGGGACATCGACTGCGTCGTGGGGGCCGCGCCGTGTCTCGATCCAGGAGATCTTGGCGGCTTCGTAATCGACGAGGCGGACGTGACCTTCTGGGGTCTATGTCCGGATTGTGCCGCGGTCGGTAAAGACCGAGCGCGCGACCGGCATGCCCAAGAGGCTCGTCAGCTCGCTACTGGAAGCAACCGACGAAAGGAGGGTTGATGTACCTACGCATCGACAGGCTCCAGGTGGAGCTCCCGATGCCGAGCGATCCCGATCCGCAGGCCGCAGCAGCGGTGCAGGAGCTGCTCGGCGGCCGCTTCGGCGAGATGTCGACGCTGATGAACTACACCTACCAGTCGTTCAACCTGCGCGGCCGCTCGAAGGTCAAGCCGTTCTACGACCTCATCGCCAACATCGCCACCGAGGAGCTCGGGCACATCGAGCTCGTCGCAGCAACGATCAACGGGCTGCTCACCGGTGCTACCGACGGTGACGATCCGCGCGAAACGCCGCTGCGCTCGGCGCTGCGCAACGCTGGCATCAAGCACCACTTCATCAACACCGGTGCTGGCGCCCTCGTCACGAACTCGCTCGGCCAGGGTTGGAACGGCGAGTACGTGTTCAACTCCGGTGATCTGGTCCTCGACTTGCTGCACAACTTCTTCCTCGAGTGCGGCGCGCGGATGGCGAAGATCCGCGTCTACGAGATGACCGATCACCCGATCGCGCGACAGATGCTCGGCTACTTGTTCGTGCGCGGCGGCGTGCACGCACTGGCGTACGCCAAGGCGCTCGAGGAGCTGACTGGGGTCGACGTTAAGAAGATGCTGCCGATCCCGAAGATCCCCGACGCCGACTTCAAGGAGGCGCGGAAGTTCATCGACCAGGGCATTCACACCAAGCTCTACCGCTTCAGCCCCGACGACTTCCGCGACATCGCGGCGATCTGGAAGGGCGAGCATCCGCACGACGGAGCCACGCTCGAGGTTCAGGACGGGCCTCCGCAGGGCGGCGGACCGGCCGATCCGCCGGAAGAGCCGGCGGTCTTCTCGCCCGGTCTGCACCCCGAGGAGTTGCGGCAGATCGCCGAGCGTCTCGTCAAGAACGCTTGACGCTCGCGGCGAGGGAAGCTCGTAGGACGGCGGCCGGCCCCTGGGGCCGGCCGCCGCTCATCTACCGGTAGGCTCGCGCGCCGTGGCCAGTGTGAGGGAGGCTGTCTACGAGCTTTTGCGCGATCAGGGGCTGACGACGGTCTTCGGCAACCCGGGGTCGACCGAGCTGCCCTTCCTCGCCGCTCTGCCGCCGGACTTCCGCTACGTGCTCGGCTTGCAGGAGGCCTCGGTGGTCGCGATGGCGGAGGGCTACGCGCGTGCGCGGCGCGCTCCCGCACTCGTGAACCTCCACACGGCGCCCGGCGTCGGGCACGCGCTCGGTGCGCTCTTCAATGCGCGCCAGGACCACGCCCCGCTGGTGGTCTTGGCGGGGCAGCAGGCGCGGGCCCAGATCACGATCGAGGCGAACCTCACTTTGCGCGATCCGGTGCGGCTCGCAGAGCCCTACCTCAAGTGGGCGTTCGAGCCGCCGCGAGCGGCCGACGTTCCGCACGCGCTCGCGCGTGCGTTCGCCACCGCTCAGGCGCCGCCGGCGGGGCCGGTGCTGGTCTCGGTACCGATGGACGACTGGCTGCAGCCTGCCGACGAGACGCTCGCCACGGCGGCGCGCGAGCGGCGCGTGACGACTGCTGGCGCACCTACCCGCGAGCAGGCCGATCGCCTGGCGGCAGCGATCGCGGCGAGCGCGCGGCCGGCGCTTGTCGCTGGTCCGGAGCTCGATCACGAAGACGGCCACCGCGTGGCCGTGGCGTTCGCGGAGTACCTCCAGTGCGACGTCTACGCGACGCCGGCTCCGGGCGGCTCGGGCATCGGGTTCCCGGAAACCCACCCGCTCTTTCGCTCGATCCTGCCGCCCGCGATCGCGCCCCTCGGTGAGGCGCTGGCGTCCCACGACCTTGTGCTGGTGGCGGGCTCGCCGGTCTTCCCGTACTACCCGTACCTCCCCGGCCCGCCGCTGCCAGCTGGCTGTCGCCTGCTGCAGGTGACCTGCGACCCGGAGGCAGCGGCGCGAGCAATTGTGGGCGAGGCGATCGTCGCCGACGCCAGCGCGACGCTCGCCGCGGTCCTTGAAAAGCTCGAGGGCCGCGGCTACGTGGGCCCCCAATGCGCGCCGGCTGCCGCACCCCCGATGGCGGGCGAGCCGCCGGCGCCCGAGGTACCTGAGGGACGGCTTGCGGTGGGCGACGCGGCACGCGCCATCCGGTCCGCCGCGCCCCCGCAAACGGCGATGATCGTGGAGGCACCGAGCGCCACCCTCGCGTTGCGCCGCCACCTGCGGATCGAGCGGCCGCGCACCTGGTTCTTCGCGGCGGGCGGTGGGCTCGGCTTCGGCTTGCCGGCGGCGGTCGGTGTGAAGCTCGCGGAGCCGCAGCGACCAGTGATTGCGATCGTCGGCGAGGGCTCCGCGCAGTACGCGATCCAAGCGCTTTGGACCGCCGCCGCCGAGTCGCTGGCGGTGGTTTTCGTGATTCTCCGCAACGACGAGTACGCGATCCTCAAGTGGTTTGCGCAGCTGGAGGGCGAGCAGGGCGCCCCGGGGCTCGACCTGCCCGGCCTCGACTGCGTTGCGCTGGCTCGTGCTTACGGCTTACAGGCGGAGCGCGTGAGTTCCGCCAAGGAGCTGGCGGACCGGCTCCGCGAAGCACTCGCCGCGGAGCGCCCGGTGCTCCTCGAGGTGCCGGTGGCGGCAGGGATGGCGATCGCATGAGCGTTACCGGCGGCACCACCACCTTCGATCGCGCGACCGCCGTCGAGCGACTCGCCGAGGGGCGCTACCGGGCGCGGATGGACCGCGCCTTCTGGGTCGTTCGTGGTCCCAACGGCGGCTACGTCGCGGCGGTGATCTTGCGTGCGCTCAGCGACCACCTCGCCGAGCCGCACCGCCCCCCGCGGTCCCTGACCGTCCACTACCCGCGCGCACCCCGGGAGGGGGAGGTAACGATCGAGACGCGGATCGAGCGACGCGGGCGATCGCTGGCCACGGGCTCGGCGCGGATGACGCAGGACGGCGAGGTCGTGGCGCTCGCGCTGGCCGCCTTCTCGCCGGCGTGGAACAGCCAACACGACTTCGTGCACCGCTCGATGCCCACGGCGCCGCCGCCCGATGCGACCGCCCCGCTGCCGCCCTTCCCGACCGACATCCCAATCCGCGAGCAGTTCGAGCTGCGGCCGGTGTTCGGCGAACTCCCCTTCTCACGCGCTGAGCGGGCGCTGGTCGGCGGCTGGATCCGTTGTGCCGAGCCGCGGCCGCTCGATCCAGCGCTGCTCGCCACCCTCAGCGACGCTTGGTACCCCGCGACCTTCCCGGTCCTGAGCCGTCCGGCCACCCTGCCGACGGTCGACTTGACGATCCACTTCCGCGCTCACCCTCTTCCGGCCACCACGGATGGGTGGGTGCTGGCGCGCTTCGAATCGACTGTCGCCCGCGACGGATTTGTCGAGGAGGATGGCGAGCTTTGGACGCTGGAGGGGACGCTTGTTGCGCAGTCGCGGCAGTTGGCGTTGTTGATCTGATCTGAGTGTCGTCGACCCCGACTAGCGTCCAGTGATCCTGCCCCGGGCTCGCGCCTTCCGTCGCGATGCCGAATATGGGCACAGGCCGAACGACGCCGCGACGCGCCGCGACGAAACGAGGTTTGAGTAGGTCACGCAACACCGCCACCAGCGCGCGGGTTCGCCGAGCGCATTGTCCGCCAGCTGCCTGAGTGCGTGCTGAACGGCGGCGTTCGTCTCTCGACGAGCGCGGGGGTCGCCACCCTGGGTGAGGATGGCAGCGACGTCGAGAGTCTGTTAATCGCCGCCGACCGCGCCCTTCACGCCGCCAAGACGGCGGGCCGGGCGCGGGTCGTCGCCGCCGGCGACCCGATCGTCGCGCCCCTCTCCGCCGCCTGAGCGCGCTACTCCGCGGGCGGCCGCAGCCGCTGCCGGCGAGCGCTACTCCGCGGGCGGCCGCCGCTAGCGGGCGCGCCAGATGGCGAATCGCTGGGACGAATCTTCATCCCCCGGGACAAAGGCTCGCCGCGGCCGCCGCCTTAGCTTCGCGGGCGTGTCAGTCACGCAAGCGAAGCGGCGGCTCGGGCCGCCGCGTTCCCACAAAGGAGGGCGACCCGGTATGACGACACGCGTACTGCGCGCCCTTCCGGCTGCGTTGGTGGCCGCGCTCGCGGTCCCGGCTTTCGCGTACGCCGCGGAGGGCCCAACCCTGGGCGACACCGTATCCGCGCTCAACACCTTCTGGGTGCTGTTCGCGGCGGTGCTCGTGATGTTCATGCAAGCCGGTTTCGCGCTGCTCGAGATCGGCTTTTCGAGGGCCAAGAACGCCGGTCTCGGCGTTGCGAAGATCCTCACCAACTACTCGATCGCGTCGATCGCGTACTGGGCGGTTGGTTTCGCGCTCGCCTTCGGTGGCAGCGGCGCAATCGCCGGCACCAAGGGCTGGTTCCTCGACGTGTCGTCGACCCCCGCGCAGGCCGCCAAGGACATCCCCTTGCTGGAGCTGCTGGGGATCAGCCCGGCGGCGTTCCTGTTCTTCCAGTTCGCGTTCTGCGCGGTGTCGCTGGCGATCGTCTGGGGCACGACGCTCGAGCGCATCAAGTTCTCGGCGTACGTGCTCTACTCGATCCCGTTCGCAGCGCTCATCTACCCGGTCCTCTCACACTGGATCTTCGGCGGTGGCTGGCTCCAGAAGAACATCGGTATGCAGGACTTCGCCGGTTCCACGGTCGTTCACCTGATCGGCGCGACCGGTGGGTTTGCGGCGCTGCTCCTCTTGGGGCCGCGGATCGGCAAGTACGGGGCGGACGGCAAGCCGCGTCCGATCCCGGGCCACTCGATGCCGCTGGTCGGCCTCGGTGTGCTGATCCTCTGGCTCGGCTGGTTCGGCTTCAACCCGGGGTCAACGGGTGGCGCGATCGGTAACCGCTTCGCCGAGGTCGCGCTGGTTACCAACCTCGCTGCGGCGGCTGGTGTGGTGGCGGCTGTCAGCACGATCTACCTGCTGCGGCGCTACGTCGACGTCGGCATGGCCGGCAACGGCGCGATTGCTGGACTGGTCGCGATCACCGCACCATCCGGGTACGTCGAGTACTGGGCGGCTCCGATCATCGGCGCGATCGCCGGAGTGATCGTGGTGGTCGGTGTGCTGGCAATCGAGAAGGTGCTCGACGATCCCGTCGGAGCGCTCTCCGCGCACGGCCTAGCCGATATCTGGGGCACGCTGTCCTGCGGGATCTTCACCGCGCCACGCCTCGCTGAGCTCAACGGTGTGGGCAAAGGTGGGCTCTGGTACACCGGCAGCTTCACTCAGCTCGGCGCGCAAGCGTTGGGCGTGGCGGTCGCGTTCGCCTGTGTGTTCGCGGCGTCCTACGCGGCCTTCTGGCTGATCGACAAGACGATCGGTCTGCGCGTGACGCCCGAGCAGGAGAAGGCCGGCCTCGACATCTCGGAAACCGGGATGTACGGCTACCCGGAGCAGTTCATCCCGGCTCCGGAGATCGAGAGCGGTCTCGCCGGCGAGGCGGTCGCGGCGCGTCTCGGGGCGCCCGCGACGAGTCCTCAGCCGAGCGGGGTCTGAGCGACGGAGGTCGCCGAACAGATGAAGAAGATCGAGGCGTATATCCGCCACGAGGCGTTCGAGGCGATCCGCAAGGAGCTCCTCGAGCGCGGGTTCCCCTCGCTGTCGATCGCCGAGTACAAGGGCTCGGGCCGGCAAAAGGGGATCACCGAGCACTACCGCGGCTCGGAGCTGACGATCCACCTGCGGCCCAAGCTCAAGCTCGAGATCGTCGTCGAGTCGAAGGACGTGGACGTGGTTGTGGAGACGATCCTCAAACACGCCCGCACCGGTCGCATCGGCGACGGGAAGATCTTCGTGCTTCCCGTCGAGCGAGCGATCCGCATCCGGACGGGCGAGGAGGGCGAAGCCGTCCTCCAAGCCCATCCGGCCGAAGAGATACCGGCCGGGGCCTAGTGCCGCCGGTCGGTGGGCGCGCGGCGCCACGGCGCCGCGCGCCCACCCCGCTTGCAGAAGTCAGGTGACCGAAGGAAAGGAGCAGGCAAGTCAATGACCGTAGTCGACGAGAGAAGCAAGCTGGCGAGCGAGGTGCTCGCTCGCGTCGAGCAGGAGAACGTCGAGTTCATCCGGCTCTGGTTCACCGACATCCTCGGTCAGCTCAAGTCGTTCGCGATCGGGCGCGAGGAGCTGGCCGGGGCGCTCGAGGACGGGATGGGCTTCGACGGCTCCTCGATCACTGGCTTCAACCGCATCGAGGAGTCGGACATGGTGGCCCTGCCCGACCCCTCCACGTTCGCCATCCTGCCCTGGCGCTCGGGCGAGACGCACAAGGTCGGGAGGATGTTCTGCGACATCCTCACGCCTGATCGCAAGCCCTACGAGGGTGACCCGCGCTACGTCATGCGCCGGGCGCTCGAGCGGGCGAAGCAGATGGGCTTCGATCACTACTACCTCGGGCCGGAGCTCGAGTTCTTCCTGTTCAAGTCGGACCAGGCGCCGGAGGTCCTCGACCGTGGCGGCTACTTCGACTTGACGACCCTCGACGTCGGTTCCGACTTCCGCCGCGACTGCGTGTTCACGCTGCGGGAGCTCGGTATCCCCGTCGAGTACACCCACCACGAGGTCGGACCGTCGCAGCACGAAATCGACATGCGGTTCGCGGACGGGCTGCAGATGGCCGACAACACGATGACCTACCGGATCGCCGTCAAGGAGGTGGCGCAGAAGCACGGCTTCTACGCGACCTTCATGCCGAAGCCGCTGTACGGCGAGAACGGATCGGGCATGCACACCCACCAGTCGCTGTTCAGGGGTGACGAGAACGCCTTCTTCGACCCCAACGACGAGTACTACCTGTCGGACGTCGCGAAGGCGTTCATCGCTGGTCAGCTGCGGCACGCCCGCGAGCTGTCGGCGCTGTTCGCGCCCTCGGTCAACTCCTACAAGCGGCTGGTGCCGGGCTACGAGGCGCCCGTCTACGTTGCCTGGTCGCGGCGCAACCGTTCGGCCCTGATCCGGGTGCCCGTGTACCACCCCGGTAAGGAGAAGGCGACGCGGGCGGAGATCCGTTGCCCGGATCCCTCCTGCAACCCGTACCTCACGTTCGCCGCGTTGCTGCACGCGGGCCTCGAGGGCATCGAGAAGGGGTACGAGCTGCCGGCTCCGATCGAGCGCAACCTGTATGACCTCACCGAGCGTGAGCGTCAGCAGATGGGTGTCGACCATCTGCCCGAGTCGCTCGGCGAGGCAGTCGAGGAGATGGCGCGGTCGGAGCTCGTCGAGCGGGCCCTCGGCTCGCACATCTTCTCGCGCTACGTCGACCTTAAGCGCGAGGAGTGGCTGGAGTACCGGGTGCAGGTCACGCCCTGGGAGATCCAGCGCTACCTGCCGGTCACCTGAACGGCAGACGAGCGGGGTAGAGGCGATCCGTGTCCGGCCCGGGTCGACTCGCCACGCCGCGCGGCGCCCATCTCGAGATGGTGGGTGCGGTGTTGGCGGGCGAGGGACTGCGGGGCCTGGCGCGGATCGCCTCCCGCTACGTCGGGGCACCGGTCGCGCTGATCGTTCCCCGCCTCGGCACCGCCGAGGCGTCCTGGCAGCGCTTCGAGCGCTACGTGGCGGCGCGCTTGCGTGGCGCTGAGGTCGAGCGCCCGCCGGAGGTGACGGCCGAGGTGCCGATCTCTTCGGGTGGTCAGGAGGTCGGCTACGTGCTGCTGCTCGGTGAGGGCTCGGACGAGGCCGCCGAGTACCTGCACATGGCGGCGATCGCCGCGCTCACCGAGGTGGCGGTAGCCGACGCCCGCGAGGAGACCGCGCAGTCGCTGCGCGGAGCCTTCCTCGAGCGCGTGCTGCGCGGCGAGGAGCAGGACGCGCAGGCAATTCTTCGCGCCGCTAAGCGCCTCGGGTGTGACCTCTCGAAGGGCTACGTGGCGCTCTGCGCGGATCCCGGTGGCCCGGTCGCGGGACGGGTGATCGCCGCCCTGCGCAGCGAGCGCGCCGACTCGATCGCACAGGCCATCGACGGCCGCGTGTACGCGCTCTTGGCGGGCGAACGCGGGCCGGTCGAACGGCTGGCGAGCCGCCTGCCGGGAGGCGCTGTAGCCGGGGTGTCGTCGGTCTACCGCGACGCCGCCGACGCGCGCCGGGCGCTCGAAGAAGCCGAGCTCGTGCTCGAAGTGAAAGCGGCGGGCGGGGAGGCGACCCCCGAGGCGATCAACGACGGCGCCTACCGCCTTTTGTTTCGCGCGCTTGTCAGCCATCCCGAGGAGGTGCGCGACCTCTACGAGCGCACGGTCGCGCCGCTCGTCCGCTACGACGAGCAGTACGGGACGCAGCTGGTCGCGACGCTCTCCTCGTACCTGGAGCACAACTGCAACATGCAGGCCACTGCCTCGGCGATCCACACCCATCGCCACACCGTCGCCTATCGCCTCGACCGGGTGCGCGAACTGACCGGTCTCGACCCGCTCGTGACCGAGCACCGCGAGCGTCTTTCGCTGGGCCTGAAGGCGTACAGGGTGATTGCGCCGCGCCTGCCGCGGTGACTGCGCCGCGCCTGCCGCGGTGATCGCGCCGCGCCCCTGGCGGTGACTTGCGACGAGGCGCACGATCCGTGAGGATCGGCGTCGAGCGGTCGAGTCGAGGGAGGATGCGGAGGGAGGATGCGATGCGCCGACGCGCGCTGTGGCTACTCGTTTCCTTAGTACTGGTCGCGCTGCTCAGTTGGCCGGCAACGGCCGCCGCGGTGCGTTATGTCGCGCTCGGCGACTCCTACTCGTCGGGCACGGGGACGCGTAGTTACTACGACTCGACCTGTCAGCGCTCGGTTTACTCGTATCCGTACCTCGTGCACCAGGCGCATCCGAGTTGGACGTTCGTGCACGCCGCCTGCTCGGGGGCGAAGACCGCCGACCTCATCAACAGTCAGGCGTCGAGCCTGACCACCGGCACCGACTGGGTGACGTACACGATCGGTGGCAACGACGCCGGCTTCTCGAGGGTGATCACGGAGTGCGCGAAGCCGTGGTGGTTGTCGGACTGCAACGGCGCCATCGACCGCGCGCAGGCGTTTATCCGCAACACGCTGCCGGGACGCCTCGACCAGGTCAACCAGACGATCAAGATGCGTGCGCCCTACGCGCGGGTGATCGTGCTCGGCTACCCGCGACTTTTCAACGGCGAAGACTGCAACGCCGGCACCTTTTTCAGCCCAGCGGAGGAGCAGCGGTTGAACGAGACCGCCGACTTGCTGCGCGACACCCTGCGGGCGGCGGTCGCACGTGCCGGCACGAACTTCGTTTTCAAGGATGCGATTCCGCCGTTCATCGGCCACGCCGTGTGCGATGCGGTGGAGTGGATCAACGGGCTTTCGAACCCGGTGTCCGAGAGCTACCACCCGAACCGGGCCGGCCACGCGAACGGCTACGCGCCGCTCGTGCGGGCGGTCACCGGATAGGGCGCTGGCGCCGCTCGCCCGGCGCTGCCGGCAGGCCGGCGGGGGGTGAGGCTCGGACGGTAGCGCCGGTCAGCGCTCTGCGGCGAGCGCGTCCGGGAGGTCGGCGATCGAGTCGAGGGTGAGGTCGGGTCGCACGCCGAGCTCGCGAAGGTCGGCGTCGGTGTGTTTTCCCGACCGCACGAAGACGCCGCAGATCCCGCACGCTTGTGCGCCCGCGACGTCGGTCTCGGCGTCGTCACCGACCATCACGCACCGCTCTGGTGGTAAGCCAAGATCGGCGAGCACCAGTTCGAAGAAGTGGGGCGACGGCTTGCCCACGACGACCGCTTGGCGGCGCGTCGCGTACTCCAGCGCTGCTACGAACGGCCCGAGGTCGAGCGCGAGACCGTCGTCGCGCCGCCAAGTCCGGTTGCGCTGGAGCGCGATCAGCTGCGCCCCGTCGGTTATCCACCGGAACGCCCCGTTGAGCAGCGCGTAGTCGAAACCCTCGCCGAGGTCGCCGAGCACGATCGCGTCGATCGCGGGACCCGAGCCTTCGCTCGCGGGCACGCGACCGCCGCGGCGACGCGCGTCGTCGGGACCGGCAGCGATCCGCAACCCCGCGAACTC
Organism: Thermoleophilum album; assembly: GCF_900108055.1. Lineage (GTDB taxonomy): Bacteria > Actinomycetota > Thermoleophilia > Solirubrobacterales > Thermoleophilaceae > Thermoleophilum > Thermoleophilum album. The sequence goes on from NZ_FNWJ01000001.1 coordinate 1,224,246, forward strand.
CGCTTGCAACTCGTCGGGTGCGAGCAGCGCAACCGCTCGGTGGCCGTGCTCGCGGCAGTAGTCGGCGGCGAGTCGGGTCGGTGTGACGAGCTCCGAGGCAGCCGCCTCGAACCCGAGCTGCTCGAGCAGCTCGAGCAGCCGCGCACGCGACCGCGCCGTCGTGTTCGTGACGAAGCGCAGCGCGAAACCGGCCTCCCGCAGCGCGGCGACCGCCTGCGGGGCGCCCGGGATGGCTTGGTCACCGACGTAAAGCACGCCGTCCATGTCGAGCAGTACCGCCCGGGCACGCACGCGAGCGATGCTAGGCGAGCGGGTATTACGCTGACCCGCCGCATGGCGAAGGTCTGCGTGGTTCGGCATGTTCCTTGGGAGGGGCCCCACCGCATCGCCGCGGCGCTCGCCGACTTCGAGCTCGTGGAGGTCGACGCGCTCGCGCCCGGTGCCGAGCTTCCGGAGCCGGGGCGCCTGGCGGGGGCGGTCGTGATGGGCGGGCCGATGTCGGCGAACGACGATCGCCGGCTGCCGGGGATCGCTGCCGAGCTGAGTTGGATCGAGCGCCTCCTGGCCGCAGGGGTGCCGTACCTCGGTGTCTGTCTCGGATCGCAGCTCCTTGCCCGCGCCGCCGGGGCGGCGGTGCGCCCTGGGGCGCACCCGGAGATCGGTTTCGCGCCGGTACGTGCGACGCCGGAGGGCGAGCGCGATCCGCTAGTGCGCGCCCTGGCGCCAGAGACGGTCGTTCTCCACTGGCATGGGGAGGTCTTCGAGCTGCCGGCGGGCGCGGTCTCGCTCGCCGCCTCGGAGCTCACCGAGCACCAGGCGTTCCGCCTCGGCGATCGCGCATGGGGGCTCCTGTTCCACGCCGAGGCCGACGAGGAGCTCGTGGCTCAGTGGCTGCGCGAGCCGGTGATGCGGCGCGAGGCTCGTGACGCGCTCGGTCCACAGTTCGAGCGCTTGCTTACGGCTGCCGCGGGCGCCCACGCCGCGGAGCTCGCACGCCGCGGCGACCGCGCCTTCCGCGCGTTCGCGCGCGCGTGCGCGGAGCGAGCGAGCGGGATGTCGTAGGGGCTAGCGGGATGTCGTAGGCGGCCGTTCGCCCGGCGCCGCTCGCCCCTGGCGCGTGAATTTTTTGTGTTTTGGTCTTGACGTCTCTCTCTCTCTCTCTCGTTTATTGGTTTGCGCGGCAAGGTTCGGTTCTGGTTTAGAGGAGGTTTTTTGATGGTTTCTCGCTCGCGTGCGGTTTGTTTGGCGGTGTGTGTGTCGGTCGTCGCTGGCGCGGGGTTCGCGGCGCAGGCGGGGGCTGACACGGAGCCTTCGGATGTCACGCCGGCGGGGGCGGTCGCGGAGCTGCGGGCGGCAGCGCCGGAGGTTTTGGGGCAGGCGCCGCGGGTTGTGGTTGGTGGCGAGACGCTTGATCCTGCGCTTCGCCGGGAGGGTTCGGGCTTCACCCTTGAGGGCGCTGGGGTGGATGCGCGGGTGTCTGCGAGCGCTGGGGGTGGGTTTGCGCTTGAGGGTGCGGGCGACGCTCCGGATCTTGTGGTCAGACCGCAGGGCGTTTCGCCGGACGCGGATGCGGGGGTGCGGGCCGGTGACGCGGTTGTTTTCGCGAACACCCAGCCGGGTGCGGACCAGGTGGTGAAGGCGAACGCGCTTGGTTTGGAGACGTTCGTGCAGATCCGCGGGCCGGAGTCGCCTGAGGATTACAGCTACACCGTCGATCTGCGGGGCGAGGGGCAGCGGCTTGTTTTGCTCGACTCGGGGGCGGTCGCTATCGTCGACCCTGACGGCAACCCGGTGGCGGTCGCAACCCCACCGCAAGCCCACGATGCGAACGGCAAGCCTGTGCCCGTGACAGCGAGCGTGAACGGCAACACCCTCACCCTGCACGTCCCCCACACCACAGGGAACTACGCCTACCCGATCGTGGTCGATCCGTTCTGGCATTGGTTTAGGCGCGCTGCGAAGTGTGCAGCTGGAGGGTTCCTCGGTGCGGTCAGCGGATCACGGTTGGGCTGGTGGGGTGCAGCTATCGGCGCTGCTGCTGGCTGCTACGTGGCTGCGGGGTGATGGGGATGCCGCGGCCGCTTGCAGCTGTGCTTTGGGGATGTTTATACCTGGCAATCGCCTTGTTTTGGAGGCATGAGGTGCGGACGCTGGGATGGATCGCTCCGATCGCGAGTTTGTTTGTCGCGATGTGGCTCGTGCAGCTGCTGGACCACGTGTATCGCCGCCTTTTCAGAAACCAGCTTGGTGTCTAGCCTTATGTCGGGAGCTCGGCCACGGACGTGAGCTGGATAGAGATGGTTGGTTCACCGGTAAGCAGTCGCCTGACTGTCGACCCAGTGAGGATCGCAGGCAACTACGCCGACCCGATCGTCGTGGACCCGTTACGGGGGTGGGTGAAGCGCGCTGCGCGGTTTGCAGGCAGGTGGCTTTTCCCGGCTGCGCGTGCGTATCTATGTGTCGATTCCGCGGCGGAATTCGTGAGCCGCCCCTCAGTCAAGCGGGGAGCGGAAGCTCTTGTGCTGTGTTGGCCGTAGGGGCGGGGTAGGCGTTCTTCGGTTGTGAGACGGGTCGGCTGATATGGCGAACGGTAGACGATTGGGCGGCAGCGACACGGCTTGTGGGGGATCGCGCGCGCTGGTTGCGTTGAAGTTATGGCGCCCTCTTATAGAGGGGGTGGTTTTTTTCATCGCGGCGATGGCGGTGCTCTATGTGGGTCTCGTTGACCTGGAGGGGCTTCTAGCGCGGATGCTGTGTGCGCTTGCAGCTTTGTCACTTTTGGGGAGGGCGATGTTTGGTTCGGCTGAAGTTGTCCGTTGGCTGAAATCGCGGGTGGGCCGAAGGAGCACTACCCGTCAGGGCGGGGTGGTGGTTCAAGCAGCTGTTGGGGGTCGGTGGATGAGGCGCTCGCTGCGAGGCGCGGCAATTGCGTTTTTTGTCCTTGCGCTGTATGTGGGCACGACCGGGCACGATCGGCCGTCTCGACTGATGTTGTTGTTGGCACCGAGTGTGGGAGCAGCGGATGTCTTTTTGGGTGTGCGCGACGGACTATCGCGAGCTAGTTAAGGGGATGCATCCGCCGCCCATCATTAGTAGCGGTATAAGGTGTTTGAACGGTGTCTGGGGGTGAGATGGGTGAAGCGGGGCTCGTGAGCAGGGCAGCCGCGTGGGTGCGGTGGTATGCGGCTGTGTTGGTCGTGTTTGTTGTGCCGCCCGTGTGGGTGGTTGCTGGTGTTGTCACTCGGTCCGCGCTAAACCTCGCTGCCGGTGTGTTCTGTGGGCTAGTTGCGGCTGGGGAGTTGTTGCTGTGGCTGCGGGCTGGGGGCGACGGTTGGCGGGCACTGGTCGTGCCGCCCAAAAGCGGGGAGCGATTCCCGCTTCGAGCGGCGTCGCTGTCGTCGGGCGTGGCGATCGGCGCGGCATTGATCAGCGAGTCATCGCGCACGGGTAGAGGCGATCTGTTTTTGGGGATAGCGTTCGTCGTCGCGTCGGTCGGGGCGCTCGGGGAATATGTCGTTGGGCGCTGGAGAGGTCGGTGTGACGGTGTCCGTAGGGGGAGGCATGCCAGCCCGCCGAGCGACGTGTAACGCTCGCGGCTTTCGCACGCGCTTTGGTGAGGTCCCGGCTACTTTTGCTACCTCAGGATGCCCGTGAGAGCGCGAGCGACGCGTTCGTGCAGATCCGCGGCCCCGAGTCGCCTGAGGATTACAGCTACACCGTCGATCTGCGGGGCGAGGGGCAGCGGCTTGTTTTGCTCGACTCGGGGGCGGTCGCTATCGTCGATCCTGAAGGCAGCCCGGTGGCGGTCGCAACCCCACCGCAAGCCCACGATGCGAACGGCAACCCCGTCCCGGTGACCGCGAGCGTGAACGGCAACACCCTCACCCTGCATGTGCCCCACACCACCGGCGACTGGGCCTACCCGATCGTAGTCGACCCGTTCTGGGGATGGGTGAAGAAACATCTCAAAAAGTGTGCGGGGGGTGCCATCGTGTACGGGCTTCTCACGAAGAGCTGGCAGGGTGCAGTTGCCGGGTGCATCGGTAAGGCTTCTGGAGTGCTGTGATGAGCGGAGCGGTCACAGACGGGGCTGGAGGACGTGGAGTGCCTGGAGCGCGTCGGTCCGCTTCGGCAGCTAGGCGCGGAAGGTGGGTCGAGGTCGGGACGTTCGTCGCATGCCTTGTGTCGGCGTCGCTCGTGAGCGGGGTGTGGGAGCGGGCGGGTGCGCTCGTGGCGTCGCTTGTGACCGCAGCACCGGCACTGCTGGTTGGGGTTGCGCTTGTTCTCTTGGGGTGTCGGGAGGGAAGCTCGGGGGTGGGTGCGGCGCGGTGCTCTGGCCTGACCGACCGGGCGGTGTACTCCCTGGTCGTGGGAATTTCGGTCGTCGTGATCATGAACGGGATTGCGCTTGCCGTCGCGCCGGCCACGTGGGAGGGGGCGGCGCTGCCGTCGGTGTTGCTGTCTGCACTGCTTGCGCAGGCGGCGGTGCTTGTCGGCAGACGGCGTCGCCGCGGGGGGCCGGTGGTCGAGCGTTAAGGGCATGGCTATCGCGGCGGGCCGAGGGGAGCGATTGCTGCTGGGCTGTTAGGCAGAGAGTGTGCGGCTGCGCTCGACAGGCGGAGCAGCCATCAGCAGTCGACCGACGCGACGGGCGCGGGTCGCGCTGCTTCGCCGCATGCTGCCGCTAGCACCCTGAGCGAAGCCAAAGGGACTCGGTGGTGACGTGAGCTCGCGGTTGGCGACTCGGGTTGCAGCGGGCTTGCTGCGGTTTCGGTGGGCTCTTGGCGCTGTGCGGCTGGCGGTGAACTGTGTCCTGGCGGTGGTCGCTGTCTGCCTGCTTGTGTTTTCGGTGCTTTCCGGGGGTTTGGTGGTCGCTGCGATGGCACTTGTGGTGACAGGTGGGCTGGTGCTAGCGGTTGTGCAAATGGGCCGCTACCTAAGGGATGTTGATAGGCCTGTGGTAGCGGCGCTCATCGGGGTTTTTGCGGCGCGCGATCGACAGCGTTTTGGCGCGGTCGTGATCGCCGAGGACTTGACGCTGCTCAGGCTCTTCTCGGTGGCTGCGTTCGGGTGGCCCGATCTGGTGTCGGGCTGGATCCGCGGTTATGCGAGCGTCATGGTCGTGCTTGTCGGCATCCACCTGGTGGCCGCGATCTTGAGTGGTCGCGCTAGCGCTAGAGATGTTCGTTGAGGGACTCCACAGCGGCTCGCCACAGGGAGGTCGTGACACGTCTGCTGGTGCAGCGCAGCGAGGCGAGCTCTGCCGCATGGCCTATCGTCAACAGCAGCATGAACCCGGTGGCGGTCGCAACCCCACCGCAAGCCCACGATGCGAACGGCAAGCCTGTGCCCGTGACAGCGAGCGTGAACGGCAACACCCTCACCCTGCACGTCCCCCACACCACAGGGAACTACGCCTACCCGATCGTGGTCGATCCGTTCTGGGGGTGGTTAAAACGTCGAGTCAAGGGTTGTGCGAAATCCGCTGCTGCGAATGCCATTAGCACCGCGATTCAGGGGGCGCGGGATCCGCGTGTGCTGGGCCTCGCGGCCGGGGCTGGATGCGTGGTCGGTGCGATCTTCGATTAAAGCGCGGAGATCTGTTCGGATAATACGAACATGTCGAGCCTAAACAAGATAAGCCCGCCGACGAACCCCCCAACTGCGCCTCTGTTTTCGAGTGCCTCGCCATCGCGTCGGCGCTCAGTACGATTTCTGGCTATCTTGCTTCTCACCAGTCTTACCGTCGCCATCTTGCTGGAGCGGCTTGATAGCGCTATGGGTCTTTCTCGCGACGAGCGCATGTGGATCAGTCTGCTAGTGGGAATTACGCTTGCGTTCCCGGCCTATGATCACGCCAGGGGCTCTGGCTTCCGCGGGTACCTGGGAGGCGTCGCTAGGAGGGTGCCACGTATGCTGATTTTTGCAGGAGGGTTGCTAGGTGGTGGCCGTCTTCTCCACACGGGTTTTGCGCTCCCAGAGTACTTAGCCCAGGTCGTCGCTGGGGTAGCTGCGCTGTTGCTAGCGGGTCTTGGGTTACGACTCATCAGGATTGTGCATCGATTTGCAAGCGACAGCGCGTCACGGAAGTGAGGCGGCCCCGTTCGCATCGGGTGGTGCTGACGCGCGACGGCGGGGCACCGCTGGCACTGAGGGCAGCCCGTCCTCATGCGCCGTTCTGGGGATGGGTGAGGCGGATTTTCGGACGTCACCATGTCCGCGCTTGTGTGATCGCAGGTGCGGGGTCGGCGCTGACCGGTGTCTTGACCAGAGTATCTGCGGTGGTGCCGGGCATCATCGCGTGCGGTTCGGCAGCGCTCGGGACCCACTGGAATTGATCTCATGCGTGCGTTTCACTATTTAGGCCAACGGATTTTGCACTTGCGCTTAGGGCCGAACGAGCGACCCCGTGATCTTCGTCAACATCTCGTGTACAGCGTGATTGCCGGGTTGATCACGCTGCCTCTCATTCTGGCGCCGGTCCTGCTCCTGGGCCATCATCGCATCACACGTCTCTTGCTTTACGACTTCACGGCGGCTTTAGTCGGGTCTCTGGTGGCTGTGCTGATGTGGCGCAGGCTAAGGAGCTCCGATCTCTTGCGTCACCTTCTCAAACGTTAGGATCGCAGCGTGGTCGGCAGCGCTGTCCATTGGCCGGAAAGAACTAGCTACAACGCAGGCGCGGCTTGCGGACGGGTTTCACTGCGCTCGATGCGCTGCGAAGTGTGCGGTGGGAGGGTTGCCGGGTGCTCGGTCACCGGCCAGAACGCGATCTACCTTGATTTTCCACTCTCAGGTACCGGCGCCGGCGATGACGCCTACCCGATCGTCGTGGACCCGTTGTGGGGGGTGTCTGGCGCGTCGCTGCGCAAGGGGAGTGATCGTTGGCTGGCTTACGGTAGGCGGCTAGCACGGCGCCGTTGGTGGCTCTCTGGCGGCCGCCTGGACATGTGATGATGTTGGGGAAGCGACCCAGAGCGAGCGCGACGGGACCGCTCCCAGCGGTGTTGTTTGTGACTGTGGGGGCTCTTACCGGATTGCTTCTAAATGCGGCGCTTTCGCCCGGGGTCAGGGGTGATGTGAAGATTGCGGCGGCGATCGGTATCGGGCTGCTTGCAGAGGCTCTGTTTTTGGATTTGCGCGAGCGCAACCGTTCGGCGAGCGGTACGGCGCTTTCCGCTGACGGTCGCATGCCGAGCTTGCCACGTGTGCGCTCGGCGCTCATCTACCTGCTAGCGAGTCTCGCGGCTGTTGCCTGCTTGAGTGTGGTCCTTCCGCCCGCGGCGACGCCGCTGCCTCTCGTGGGCGGCACGGCCACCGCTTGGGTTTTCACGCGGTCCCTGGTTGGACCGCTACGACCGAGTCAGTCCGGATAAGCCGGCTTGTCGCTGGCCCGGATCGGGTCTCTGCATCACCCGCGTTCGTAAGGCGCGTGCTGTGTTTTGCGTCCGAAAGTCAGCGCGGAGAGCAACCGCGCCTTGCTAGTGATCGCGAACCGCGCCTCCCTGACATCGACACTGTGCGCGCCACCGGGAGCTGGCCGCTCGCGGCCCGGCGGCGACCAGCTACCCGTGCCGAGAGGCCCAGCGGGTGGCGAGTGTGTACCCCATCTCACAGGCACCGCGCAGCACCGTCTCGCGCAGTGCAGCGCCGTCTGCGAGGTGCCGCGCAGCGCCGTCTCTCGCGCAGCACCGGCTCTCCACGGGTCGGCCTCTTCTCGACTCCGTGTAGAGAGCGCCGCCGCCGTTTTCGACATCGCGTCGTAAGAGCGGCGGGGCGGCCGTCCGTAGCTTCACGGCCGATGAAACGGACTTGCGCCAACGGCGCTTCACGACCGCTTGTCTCGACCGACATCCTCGTCGTTGGCGGCGGCATCGCCGGGCAGGCGGTGCTCGAAGAGATTCGCCGCCGTGACACCGACGTCGGGCTCGCGCTCGCCTGCGCCGAGCCGCACCTGCCCTACGACCGTGTGTCGCTCGGCAAGCTGCTCGACGACCGCGCGGCCCTCGACGAGCTGCGGCTGCGCCCCGACGAGTGGTACCGGGAGCATCGCGTGGCCACACTGGTTGGCCGCAAGGTCGTCGCGCTTGACCCCGACAGCGGTCTCGCCGAGCTGGACGACGGCCAGCGGATCGCGTTCGAGCGAGCGGTCTTGTGCACCGGCTCCGACCCGCTCGTGCCACCGATACCCGGCGTCGCGCTCGACGGCGTCCACGTCTTTCGGTCGCCCGAAGACTGCGCACGGATCCGCGCGCAGGCGCGGGCAGGGGTGCGCGTGTGCGTGATCGGCGGGGGCCTCCTGGGGCTCGAGGCGGCGCGCGGCCTCGTCGATCGCGGCTGCGAGGTCACAGTCGTGCACCTCATGGACCGCTTGATGGAGCGTCAGCTCGACCCGGCTGCCGCCGAGCTCTTGGCGGCACGCATCGAGGAGCTTGGCGTTCGCGTCCTCCTCTCGCACGAGACGACCGCCATCGAACGCGACGTGGCGCGTGGGCTGCGGCTGCGCTTCGCCGACGGCTCGAGCCTGCCGTGCGATCTCTGCGTGATCTCGATCGGGATTCGGCCGCGCACCGAGTTGGCGCGCGCAGCCGGGCTCGAGTGCGGCCGTGGCGTGGTCGTCGACGACCGCCTCGTCACCTCGCACGAGCGCGTGCTCGCCGTCGGCGAGTGTGCCGAGCACCGCGGCGTGGTCTACGGCATCGTTGCGCCGATCCACGAGCAGGCGCGGGTGGCGGCAGCGACCCTGGTGGCGCCCGCGGACGACCTGCGCTACGAGGGCTCGATCCCCAGCACCCGCCTCAAGGTGATGGGCGTCGACCTCGTCTGCATCGGGCGACCCCAGGCCGAGCGCGCGGTCGCCGTCGCCGACGCCGAGCGGCGCGTGTACCGCAAACTGTGTGTCGACGAAGGGCGCGCGGTCGGCGCGATCCTGCTCGGCGACACACGCGGGCACGAGCTTCTGCAGGAAGCGATCCGCGGCGGGCGCGAAGTCGACGATCCGCTGGCGCTGCTCGCCGAGGCCAGCAAGGCCAGCGCCGCCGACCTGCCCGACTCCGCGCAGATCTGCAACTGCAACGGGGTGTGCAAAGGCGAGATCCTGGCGGCGATCCGCGAGCGCGGGCTCGGCTCGACCCAGGAGGTCGTGGCGGTCACGCGCGCCGGCGCCGGCTGCGGCTCGTGCAAGCCGCTGGTGAGCGAGCTGCTGGCCCTCGAGCGGGGCGGAGTGGCCGAAGAGCCGACCTACCTCTGCCCCTGCAAACGCCAGACGCGCGAACAGCTCGCTGCGCTCTGCCGCGAGCGCGAGATCACCTCGGTCGGGGCGCTCGCCGCGGCCTGCGGAGCGGGGTCGGAGTGCGGGGCCTGCAAGCCCGGCCTCGCCTACCTGGTGAGCGAAGTCAACCAGAACCGTCACCGTGAGGAGCGCCACGCGCGCTTCATCAACGACCGCGTGCACGCCAACATCCAGCGCGACGGCACCTTTTCGGTGGTGCCGCGCATGCGCGGCGGCGTCACCACGCCCGAGGAGCTCCGCCGCATCGCCGATGTCGCGGAGAAGTACCAGGTGCCGCTCGTCAAGCTCACCGGCGGCCAGCGCATCGACCTGCTCGGCGTGCGCAAAGAGCAGCTGCCGGCGATCTGGGAAGACCTCGGCATGCCCTCCGGCCACGCTTACGCAAAAGCCGTCCGCACCGTCAAAACCTGCGTCGGCTCAGACTTCTGCCGCTTCGGGCTCGGCGACTCGATCCGCCTGGGGATCGAACTCGAGCGGGAAATGGAGGGCCTCTACTGCCCGCACAAAGTGAAGTCGGCGGTCTCGGGCTGTCCGCGCAACTGTGCCGAGGCCTACGTCAAGGACATCGGCATCGTCGCCGTCGAAGGCGGCTGGGAGATCTACGTCGGTGGCGCCGCCGGCTCGCGCGTGCGCAAAGGTGACTTGCTAGCGCGGGTGGAAACCGCCGAGGAGGCAAAGCGACTCGCGATCACGTTCCTGCAGTACTACCGCGAGAACGGGGAGTACCTGGAACGCACCTACGACTTCGTCGAGCGCGTCGGCATCGACACCGTCAAGCGGGCGGTACTCGACCCCGAAGAGGGCGCCCGTCTGCGCGAGCGCTTCGCGATCGCGAAAGCCGCCTGCGACCCGGATCCATGGCGAGAGCGCAAGCACCCGGTGCACCCGAAGCAGTTCGCCGAGCTCGACACCGAGCCCGAGCAGCCGCGGCTGGCGGTCGCGGCAGGAGCGCCCGGCGAAAAAGGCGACGGGGAGGGTCGCGTGCGATGACAGCGCCGCGAGCAAGCGAGTCGGCGACGCTCGTCGAGGGGCGCCTCGTGCGCGTCGGGCGCGCCGCCGACATCCCTCTGCTCGAGGGCCGCAGCGTCCAGGTCGGGGAGCGCCGAATCGCCGTTTTCCACCTGCCCGAAGGCTTCTACGCCTGCGACAACGCCTGTCCGCACGCCGGCGGCCCGCTGGCGGATGGTCTGGTCGGTGACGGTTGCGTGACCTGCCCGCTGCACAACTGGCGGATCGACCTGCGCTCGGGGCGCGTGACAGCCGGTGGCGAAGGGTCGGTCCGCACCTACCGAGTGCGCGATCAGGACGGCGAGCTGCTGCTCGAGCTTTGAGCGCAACGGGCAGCTTCGAGCGCACCAGACAGCGAGCGTCCGGTGTGAAGGGTGTCTCGCTGGCGGACGGCCGGCGCGCGCGGTATCGTCCCCGCCCTGTAGGGCGGCGAGAGCCCGAGGAAGTCCGGTGCGAGTCCGGCGCGGTCGCGCCACTGTGACCGGGGAGCGAACCCCAAGAGGCCACGGGCAGGAGCCTGGAAGGCGGGGCTAGCTGCGATCCGGAAGCCAGGAGACTCGGCTCGCCGCGAGACACCGTCCGCGGGACGCGTCATCCCAGGAGGTCGAGACCAGCCATGAACACCGACACCGCAGCCGAGTACACCCCTCGTGTCGAAACACCGCCGGCGATCGCGCTCGCCGAACTGAGGCCGTGGCTTCTGTTCGGGCTGGCGCTGCTGCTGCTCGTCTACTTCGTCGGCTTCGATGAGGGGGCCACGGCGTTGACGCCCGGGCGCTTCGTGCACGAGCTGGTGCACGACGGGCGCCACCTGCTCGCCTTCCCCTGCCACTGAGGGCGAAGAAAATGGTGCGTGCGCTGCTCGCCCGCGGCCTCGTCGCGGGGGCGGTCGCTGGCTTGTGCGCCGCGCTTTTCGCCCGCCTCTTCGCCGAGCCCTCGATCGACGCGGCGATCGCCTTCGAGGCGGCGAAGGAGGCGGCGCGCGGGGCGGGAGCAGCCCCCGAGGTCGTGCCGCGTGCGCTGCAGGCGACGGTCGGTCTGGTGCTCGCGACCAGCGTCTACGGCGCCGCCGTCGGCGGCGTAGTGGCGCTCGTCTTCGCGGCGCTGTGGGGGCGGCTGCTCGGTGGTCGGCCGGGGCACGCTGCCCTGGTGCTCGCCGGCGTCGCGTTCGTCGTCGTGTTTCTAGCGCCGTTCGCCAAATACCCGGCGAACCCCCCGGGCGTCGGTGACCCCGAAACCATCGGCCGGCGCACCGTCCTGTTCCTCGTGATGATCTGGATCTCGATCGCTTGCGCGGTGGCCGCTGTGCGGGCCGCCCGGCTAGTGCGTCAACGCACGCATGGTCGGCTGACGGCGGCCGGCGGACACCTCCTTGGCGTGCTCTTGTACCTGCTGCTGGTCGGCCTCGCTGCCGCCGTGCTGCCCACCATCCGCGAGACGCCGCGCGACTTCCCTGCGCAGACGCTGTGGTCGTTCCGCCTCGGGGCCATCGGCACCCAGGCGGCGCTTTGGGCGACCTTCGCCGTCGTCTTCGCCGAGGGTGTCGAGCGAGTGATGGCGGGGCGCCCGCTGTGGCTCGCTCGCTCTGCCCGCCGACCGGTCGCCGCCAGCCTCGGCCAGGCACCCGGAAATCAGCGGAGTGGAGGTCCCTAACGTGGCGTCGCGCTGCCCCGGCGTCCTCGATTGGCACCTCGCCGAAGACGGCGGGCTGGCGCGCGTGCGCCTGCCCGGCGGGATCATCTCCGTCGAGCAGCTACGGGAGTTCGCGCTTGCGGCCGGGCTCGGCGCGGGCGTCGTCGAGTTGACCTCGCGGGCAAGCCTCCAAGCACGCGGCTTGCCGGTGCGCGAGCAGGGGCGCTTCCTCGCACGTATCGAGCGCTGCGGTCTCTTGCCCTCGCGTGCGCACGACCGGGTGCGCAACCTCTTGCAGAGTCCACTCGCGGGGCGGCATCCGCGCTCGTCACTCGACACCTACCGGGTCGTGCGCGCGTTTGACCGCGCGCTCTGCGCCGACGAGCGGCTGGCAGCGCTTCCGCACCGCCTGGTTTCGTGCGTCGACGACGGCTCGGGCCTAGGGCTGCGGGCCGACGCCGATCTCGCACTCGTGCCGGCAGCGGCCGACCCCGCTCGGCGACTCGAGCTGCTCGTTGGTGGTTGCCCAAGTGGACTCGAGAGTGAGCTTGCGACGGCACACGAGCTGTTGCTCGACGCGTTGCGCGCCTTCCTGCGCCTGTCCGATCGGGCGACAAAGGCCCCGCGCAACGTCCACGAACTTCCCGGCGGGGCGTCGCGGCTTGCCCAGGAGCTGGGCGCGCAACTCGGCCCGCCGCTGCTCGCCGAGCGCTGCGCGCCGTCGCAGGAGCGCCCGCTCGGCGAGATCGAACAGCGTGACCGACGACGGGCGGTGTTCGCCCTCGCTCCACTCGGGCGTACTGACGCCGGCTCGCTGCTGGCGCTCGCCGACGGGCTCGACGAGCTGGGGCTGCGGGAGCTGCGCGTCACTCCCTGGCGTTCGCTCGGCGTGCTCGACCTCGCGCCCGAGCAGGCGCAGCGGGTTGCGCAGCTCTTGACGGCCGCCGGCCTCGTCTGCGATCGCTCCTCGGGGTGGGTCGGTCTCAGTGCTTGTGCCGGTCTCGGGGCGTGCGGCAAGGCGCGTGCCGACGTCCGCGTCGCGGCGGCCTCGCGCGCTGCTGTGCGCGGGGCTAGCGATCCACCCGAGCACTGGTCGGCGTGCGAGCGTCGGTGCGGTGAGCCGGAGCGGCCGGAAGCGATCCGCGTGGTCGCGACCGCGGTGGGGGTCGTCGTTGAAGGCCCCGGCGGCGAGCGCCAGCTCGGGTCGGTGGAGGCGGCCGCCGGCGCGCTCGGGAGCGTGGGCGCCGGCGCCACCGGAGGCGCGAACACGGGCGGCGCCGCGCCATCGGGGAGTAGCGCGCCCACGGGGGGTACCGGGGGCGCAGGCGCTGCAGCCGGCGCGAGTGCACACCCCGCTGCCGTGCCCGGCGACCTCGACTACCTGCGCGACGGTCGCGAGATTTACCGTCGCTCGTTCGCGACGATCCGGGCCGAGGCTCGTCTCGAACGCTTCGCGGGGCCGCTCGAGCGCTGCGTCGTGCGGATGATCCACGCCTGCGGGATGGTCGACCTGGCCGACGACGTCGAGGCCTCGCCGGGCTTCGCAGCGGCCGCCACGGCAGCGCTGCGCGGCGGTGCGGCGATCCTCTGCGACACGGAGATGGTCGCCGCCGGCATCACGCGCCGCCGGCTACCGGCCGACAACGAGGTCGTCTGCACGCTCGGCGACCCACGCGCAGCGGAGCTCGCTCGCGAGCTCGCCACCACTCGCACCGCCGCCGCCGTCGAACTCTGGCGGGAGCGCATCGAAGGGGCCCTGGTGGTAGTCGGCAACGCGCCCACCGCCCTCTTCCAGCTGCTGATTCGCCTCGAGGAGGGTTGGCCACGGCCGGCCGCGGTGATCGGCGTGCCGGTCGGTTTCGTCGGTGCCGCCGAGTCGAAACGGGCGCTAGCCGCGCGTCGCCACCTCGTCGAGTTCCTCGTCGTCCACGGTCGACGCGGCGGCAGCGCGATCGCTGCCGCCGCCGTCAACGCGCTCGCCAGCGAGGAGGAGTGAGCCCCGGGTGGTTCAGCACACTCGCAACTTCCGGAACTCGGAACGATCGCTCCGTCGATGAAAGACAACGGCGCGCGCGGGCAAGGGCTTTTGATCGGCGTCGGTCTGGGACCCGGCGACCCCGAACTAGTGACGCCGAAGGCGCAGAAAGCGATCGCCCGCGCCGAGGTTGTTGCCTATCCGAGCGCCCGTCACGGCCGTAGCGTCGCGCGCTCGATCGCCGAGCCGTACCTGCGCGAAGGGCAGGAAGAGCTGCCGCTCGTGTTCCCGCTTACGACCGAGCCGGAAGACCCTCGAGGGGGCTACGAACAAGCGTTGGTCGCGGCCTACGACGAGTGGGCGCAGGCGATCGCCGAACGGCTCGCGGCGGGCCGCACCGTCGCTTTTTTGTGCGAGGGCGACCCCTTCGTCTACGGCTCCTACATCTATCTGCACGAGCGCCTCGCGCCGCGCTTCCGCTGCGAGGTCGTACCGGGCGTTCCATCCTTTTGCGCGGCGGCCGCCGCCGCCGGGGTGCCGCTCGCGAAACGCGACGATGCGCTGACCGTTCTGCCGGGCACGCTGCCCGAGGAGGAGCTAGCGCGGCGGCTCGCGGCCGCCGACGCCGCGACCGTGCTGAAGCTCGGCCGCACCTTCGGCAGCGTCCGACGCGCCGCGCAGGCGGCCGGTGTGGCCGAGCGAGCGGTCTACGTCGAACGAGCGAGTACCGACCGTGAGCGCGTCGAGCGGCTCCCGGAGGTGGCTGGGGACGTGCCGTACATGTCGATCCTGTTGGTGCCCACCGGCGACCGCAGCCCGGCCGGCAAGCGACGACCGCAGCGGCATGAGCGCAGCCTCGTGACGGTCGTGGGCATTGGTCCGGGTGCACCCGACTGGCTCACGCCGGAGGCCCACGCGGCGCTCTGCGACGCCGACGAGCTGGTCGGTTACGCGCCATACCTCGAGCGGGTGCCCCGCCGCCCCGGGCAGCGTCGCCACCCGTCCGACAACCGACAGGAGCTGGAGCGTGCCCGCCAGGCGATCGCACTGGCGCGCGAGGGCCGGCGGGTGGCGGTGGTCTCGTCCGGTGATCCCGGGGTGTTCGCGATGGCCACGGCGGTTTGCGAGGCGCTCGACCGCGACGGCCTCGCGGAAGCCGTCGACCTGCAAGTGATTCCCGGCATCACCGCGATGCAGGCGGCGGCGGCTCGCGTCGGCGCGCCGCTCGGCCACGACTTCTGCGTACTTTCGCTTTCCGACCGCCTGAAGCCGTGGGCGCTCATCGAGCGACGCTTGCGCGCGGCCTCTGCCGGCGACCTGGTGCTGGCGCTCTACAACCCCGCCTCGCGCTCCCGTCGCGAACAGCTCGAGCGGGCTCGGAAGCTGCTGCTCGAGCATCGTGACGGCAGCACCCCGGTAGTGGTCGCGCGAGCGCTGGGGTCGCCGGAGGAAGCGGTAGAAGTGACGACCCTCGCGGACCTCGACTGCTCGCGCATTGACATGCGGTGTCTCTTGATCGTCGGCTCCTCGCGCACCCGCGTCGTCGCGCGCGGCGGGCAACGCCCAGCGATCGTCTACACCCCGCGCAGCTACTGAGGGACTAGGCAACGGCCAAGGGAGCTGCGCCGCGCTGGTAGCGCCCGCGCGCCGGCGGGTATTACTAGGGCATGACCACTCAAGCCACACAGGGGAGGCTCGAAGGGCGCCCCCGCGAGCTCGCCGAGGCGCCCAACTTCACCAACCTGATCACCCGCAACGCCGACGGATCGCTGCATTCGACGGTTGTCTGGCAGCACGTCGATGACCGCGGGCTGATCCGACTCAACAGCGCGGAGGGGCGGCGCTGGCCAGCGAACGTGCGGCGGGATCCACGCGTCTTGCTGACGATCATGAACCTCGAGAACCCGTACGAGTACGTGGTGATCGAGGGACGCGTGGTCGAGGACACGCACGAGGGAGCCGACCAGGAGATCGACGAGCTGGCTAAGAAGTACCTGGGCCTCGACCGCTATCCCTGGCGCGCGGAAGGGGAGGTGCGGATCCGCTTCGCTGTCGAGCCGCTCAAAGTGCGCCACCACGGCGCTTGAGCAAGCGCGCTAACAGCGATGATCGCGCGCGTCAGGGGGCGCCGCACGCGCCTAGCTGAGTCAACCAGGAGAGCGCCTCCTGGGCGTTCGAAACGCTCTCCGCGGGCGGGCGCGGGGGACGCCGAATCACCACCACCGGCAGACCCCGCGCGCGGGCGGCCGCCAGCTTCGCCTCCGTCTGGGGGCCGCCGCTCTCCTTGGTGACGAGCAGCTCGATCGCGTGCTCGTCGAGCAGGGTCAGTTCGCCCTCGAAGGTGAATGGCCCGCGGTCGAGTAGCAGCTGGTGGCGGGCGGGGAGCGGCGCGTTGGGCTGCTCGACGCAGCGAATCAAAAACCAACACCGGTCGACACTCGCGAACGCTGCCAGCTGCTGGCGACCGATCGTCAGGAAGACTCGTTCAGCGAGCTTCGGCACCAGATCGGCCGCGCTTGGCACGTCGGGCACGTAGTGCCAGCGGTCGCCGGGTTGCGGGCGCCACGGTGGCCGCTCAATGCGGATGAGCGGTACGCCAGCATCCCTGCAGGCGGCGACTGCGTGCCGCGAGATGCTCGCTGCGAAGGGGTGGGTCGCGTCGACGACGGCGCGCACGCCGTGGGTCTTGAGCCAGCGCGCGAGCCCAGCGGCGCCCCCGAAGCCGCCAATACGGACTTCGCCCGCTGGTAGACGCGGCTGCGAAACGCGACCGGCCAGCGACGAAACGACCCGCTCGCCGCTCGCAACCAGTGCGTTGGCGAGCTCACGCGCCTCGGCCGTGCCGCCGAGGATCAAGATCGGACCGTCGAGGGGCTGCCCGCCCGATCGTGGCATCGGTTCGAATTGTGTCGGCGCGGTTCCGCCCGCGCCTGCTCGGGCTGGCCGCGGCGGGCGATCGGGGCGCAGCATCGCGATCGGGAGGTTGCTGCGTGGGCGATCGGGCGGGCGCTTGGGTCACACTGAGCTCGTGCCAAGGCGGAGCTCGACTTCTGACGCCGGGTCCGGCGAGCGGCGGCGCGGCAAGCTTCGCTACGGCTGGACCACCGGCGCCTGCGCGCAGGCGGCGGCTGCGGCTGCTTTTGAGGCACTGATCAGCGGTCGTTTCCCCGATCCCGTCACGATCGAGCTGCCACGTGGGCGGCGCCCCGCGTTCCCGCTCGCTGCTCGCGAGCTCGGCGACGGTTGGGCGCGCGCGTGCGTGCGTAAAGACGCCGGCGACGATCCCGACGTCACGCACGGTGCGCTGATCTGCGCGACGGTCCGTTGGCGGGATCAAGCCGCGACGGGCACCTTCTTTCGCGCCGGGCCGGGCGTCGGGACGGTGACGCTGCCCGGCCTCCCCGTGCCGGTCGGGGAGCCGGCGATCAACCCCGCGCCGCGGCGCATGATCCGAGCCGAGCTGGCGCGCGTCGGCGCGCGTCACGGACTCGTCTACGACCCTGAGCTCGGACCACCGCTCGTCGTCGAACTGTCGGTCCCCGGCGGTGAGGAGCTTGCTAAGCGAACCTGGAACCCCCGCCTCGGCATCGTCGGTGGGATCTCGATTCTCGGTACCACCGGTGTCGTGGTTCCCTACTCGTGCTCGGCCTGGATCGCCTCGATCCGGCAAGCCGTCGACGTGGCGATGCGCCAAGGGCTCGACCACCTCGCAGCCGCCACCGGTGACGTCTCGGCTCGCGCCGCGCAGAAACGACATCACCTACCGCAGTTGGCGGTCGTCGACATGGGCGACTTCGTGCAGGCGACGCTGCGCCACATCGCTCGTCGCAAACCCCGCCACCTGACCCTCGCGGGGGGTTTCGGCAAGTTTTCGAAGCTCGCCGCCGGAGCGCTCGACCTGCATTCGTCGCGCTCGCAGGTCGACCGCTCGTTCCTCGCCAGCCTGGCACGGGAGCGCGGTGCCGACGCTCGGCTAGTGCGCTCGATCGAGCAGGCGAACAGCGCCCTCGAGGTGCTCGAGCGCTGCCGCGCGAGTGGCGTCGCGATCGGCACGGCCGTTGCCGAACGAGCTCTCGAGGTCGCGCGGCGCGAGCTCGACGCGGAGCTTTCGCTCGACGTGCTGGTGGTCGATCGCGCCGGACGGATCGTCGGCGAGGCCGCGACGCCCTGAGCCGCACCCACGGGTCGCGTAGCAGCGTTTGACACACCGTCGTAAGATGCCTCCGCGCAGTTCCGGTTGGCTGGTTGGCTAGCCGAGCCGTGCGCGGTTCGTGTTCGAGGGTGGACGGCTCCCTTGGCGAGCCGCGTGGTTCCCCGTAGTCGAGAGACCTGTAAGAGAGGTTGTCGTGACGATTGCCAACAGCGTCCTGTTCGTCGACGCCGGTTACTTGCTCGCGGGTGCAGGCGACGTGCTCTACGGCACCACCTCGCGCGTGGAGATCGCCTGCAACTACGCGGGCCTGATCAACGCCATCAAGACGCGAGTGGCGGAGCACTCGCGCGGCCTGCGGCTTTTGCGCACCTACTGGTACGACGGCGCGCGCGGCGGTATTCCCACTCCCGACCACCGGCTCATCGAGTCGATCCCGTACGTCAAGGTGCGGCTCGGTCGCGTCACCCCGAGCGGCCAGCAGAAGGGGATCGAGACGATGATCGTGCGCGACCTTTTGACGCTGGCGCGCGAGCGCGCGGTGGCACGCGCCTACCTGCTCAGCGGTGACGAGGAACTGTGCGAGGCGGTGCGCGCGGCCCAGGACATGGGCGTTCAGGTGGTCCTGATGGCGCTCGTCGAGGGCGAGCGCACGGGCCGTTCGCACGAGCTTGTACGCGAGGCGGATGAGCTCCTGGAGCTCGACCAGGAGTTCTTGCGTTCCCACTTCCAGCGCCGAGAGTTGCCCGACCGCAGCTCGCTCGAGGAGCTCGACGACGACGCGATCCGCGAGGCCGCCCGCGACTTCGTGGAGCGCTGGCTGGCGATCGCCTCGCGCCGGGAGGTCGACGAGCTGCTCGACGCCGAGCCGCGCATCCCACGCGACATCGACGTGCAGCTGATCGAGTCGGCCGAGGAGACGCTCGGCTCGTTGCGCGACCTACAGGACGCGAAGATCCGCCTGCGCGACTACTTCTGGCAGGCGGTCAAAGAGCAGGCGGCCTAGCGGGCGCGGGCGGGCGAGTAGAGGTGGCTGTCGCGGAAGCCCTCGGCGGCCAGCGCACGGCCCACGACGATCACCGCGTTGCGCTTGATCCCCGCCGCTTCGGCTAGTCGCGCAAGCTCCGCCAGCGGCGCACGCACGATCTTTTCGCTGGGGCGGCTGGCGTCGGCGACGACCGCGGCGGGGCAGTCGGGCCCGTAGAAGGGCAGCAGGCGTTCCGCGATCTCGCGCAGCGCGTGCGCCCCGAGGTGCACAACCAGCGTCGCGCGATGCTCGGCGAGCCGTTCGAGCTGTTCGCTGTCCGGAACGGGCGAGGCGTTGCGGGCGTAGCGCGCGAGGATCACCGTCTGGCTGAGCGCCGGCACCGTCAGCTCGCGTCGCAGCGCCGCCGCGGCGGCTGCGAACGCCGGCACGCCGGGCACGATCTCCCAGGGAATCCCTAAGCGGTCGAGGCGCCGCGCCTGCTCGGCGAGCGCGCTAAAGATCGAGAGGTCGCCGGAGTGCAGGCGCGCGACATCCTCACCACGCTCGTGCGCAGCCGCGATCTCCGCGACGATCGCGTCGAGCTGGAGCGTCTGCGTGTCGATCCGGCGGGCGTCCGACGGTAGGTGCTCGAGCACCTCCGGTGGCACCAGCGAGCCGGCGTAAAGACAGGTGCGGCAGCGAGCCAGAACCCGTTGCGCTCGGAGCGTGAGGAGGTCGGCGGCCCCCGGTCCCGCGCCGATGAAGAAGCAGGTCACAGGGGCGAATGGTTGCGCAAGAGGGCGCGCCCCGTACCGAGCCTCAAGCGCGCGAACCCGGGCGCTCGGCGAACGCCTTCATCATCTCAATCGGAAGCGGGAACACCAGCACCGTGC
This sequence comes from Thermoleophilum album, assembly GCF_900108055.1. GTDB lineage: Bacteria > Actinomycetota > Thermoleophilia > Solirubrobacterales > Thermoleophilaceae > Thermoleophilum > Thermoleophilum album. Next base: position 1,244,163 of record NZ_FNWJ01000001.1, read on the forward strand.
TGCGCTCCGAACCAACCTCAAGCATCGTCTGCAGGTAGCGCAGCTGGATCGCGACCGGTTCGCGCGCGATCCGCTCGGCGGCCTGCGCCAGTCGCTCGGATGCCTGGAACTCGCCCTCGGCGGTGATGATCTTGGCGCGGCGCTCCCGCTCAGCCTCGGCCTGGCGGGCCATCGCGCGCTGCATGTTCTTGGGGATCTCGACGTCCTTGATCTCGACGGTCGTTACCTTCACGCCCCACGGCTCGGTCTGCTCGTCGATGATCCGCTGCAGCTCCGCGTTGAGGCGCTCGCGCTGGGAAAGCAGCTCGTCGAGCTCGGCCCGCCCGACGACCGCGCGCAAGGTTGTCTGCGCGATCTGCGAGGTGGCTTCGCGGTAGGCCTCGACCTGCACGATCGCGTTGACCGGGTCGACGACGCGGAAGTAGCAGACGGCGTTCACCGACACGGGCACGTTGTCGCGCGTGATCACCTCCTGGGGCGGCACGTTGAGCGTCACCGTGCGCAGGTCGACCTGGACCATGCGGTCGATGATCGGCACCAGCAAGACGAGCCCCGGCCCGCGCGCCCCGACCAGCCGCCCGAGCCGAAACACCACACCGCGCTCGTACTCGCGCAGGATGCGCACCGCCGAGGCGATCAGGACCAAAGCGAGGACAGCGAGCGCGATCAGCAAGGTCACGGTCGCCATTCAACGCTCGGGCGCGGACGGAACTGCTTCGGTGTCGGCCTGCGGGCCGCGCTCCGGCTCCACGACGAGCGTGAGCCCCTCCAGCGCGCGCACCACCACCCGCCGCCCACGCTCGACCGTCGAGCCGTCGGCGCTGCGTGCGCGCCACAGCTCGCCGTGGGTGAAGACCTGGCCGACGGGCGCGAGCGGTTCGCGGACGGTCGCGACCGCGCCGATTAGCTCTTCGCGCCCGGTCCGTGCCGGCGCGCGCCGTGCCCGCGCCGCCTTGGCTGCCACGAACAGGAAAAAGGCGGCCGCAGCGGCCGCCGTCGCGACCGACACGAAGGGCTGCGCGGCGGCGCCGCTGTCGGTGTCGAAAAGCACGAGCCCGGAGACTGCGAGCGCCACCGCCCCGCCAACGCCGAGCGCGCCGTGGGTCTGTAGCACCGCCTCGGCGGCGAACATCGCCGCCGCCACCGCCAGCAACAGCAGGCCGACCGCGGTCGTTGGCAGGCCGCTCAGCCCGAACAGCCCGAGCAGCAGCGCCACCGCGCCGACCGTGCCGGGCACGATCACCCCGGGCGTCGCGAGCTCCAGCGCCAGCCCGAGGATCCCCACCGTAAGCAGCACAAACGCCGTGTTTGGATCGAACAGGAAGGTCAGGGCGCGGTAGCGGAACGGCACCGCGCGCTGTTCCAGACGAGCGCCGGCTAGGCGCAGCGTTGTGCCCGCCTTGGGGCCGCGGAGGCGGAAGCCGTCGAGGCGACGCAGCAGTTCGCGCTCGTCGCCGGCGATGACGTCGACGAGGCGCCGGCGCGCGGCCTCGCGGGCGGTGACGTTCACCGCGCGGCGCACCATCTGCTCGGCGAGGTCGGCGTTGCGACCGTGACCCTCCGCCAGTGCCCGCACGTAAGCGGCGGCGTCGTTGGTGATCTTGCGCCCGAGTACCCGCTCGCTGCGGCCGTCGCCAGACGGCGCCAGCGAGATCGGGGTGGCCGAGCCGATGTTCGTCTCCGGCGCCATCGCCGCGACGTCGGCCGCCTGGACGATGAACAGCCCAGCCGAGGCTGCCCGTGCGCCGCGCGGCGCGACCCACGCGACGACCGGGGTCGGCGAGCCGATGAAGGCCTTGACGATCCGCCGCATCGCGCTGTCGAGGCCACCTGGGGTGTCGATTCGAAAGACCACCGCCGCGACGCGGTCGCGGCGGGCTTCACGCAGCGCGCGCTCCGCCCAGTCGGCGGCTGGCTCACCGATCTCGAGATCGAAGTCGACGATGCGCACCACCGGCCGTTCGCTGGGCGCCGCTGCCGGGCTCGCGAGCGGCCCGGCCGCGGTAAGCGTCAGCGCGCAGAGCGCCGCGGCCAGCGCGCAAGCGAGCGTGCGCCGCGGCCCGGTGGTCGGCGCGGTGCGGCGAGATCCCGCGACACGGCACCGTACCCCCGCGACCCGGCGCGGCAACGCTGCGTGCCCGGATAGCTTCCTCACCGCCCAGCTCCCTCATCGCCGACTCGCGCCAGCCACTGCACGACCGGCCGGCGCGGGCGCCAGCCGCGAAGCGCACCGAGCGGTTCGAGATCGGAGAGTTCGACGCGCAGCAGCTCGCCGCCGTAGCGGTCGGCGGCGTCGATCAGCGCCCGCTCCCCCTCGACGGTGACCGCGTGGGCGACGATCCGAGCGCGCCCGTTGCGGCGAGCTTGGAGCGCCGCGAGACAGGCATCGAGGAGCCCGGCGCGCGACACGCCGCCGCCCACGAACACCGCGTCGGGCGGCTCGAGACCGTCGAGTGCGGCCGGTGCCTCGCCGACCACCACCCGCAGCTCCGGCACCCCGAGCCGCTCTGCGTTGCGTGTGATCCGCGCCGCGCGGTCGGCCCGCTGCTCGATCGCGACGGCATGGGCGAGCGGCTCGGCGCGCAACCACTCGATGGCGATCGAGCCCGAGCCCGCGCCGACGTCCCACAGCAGCTCGCCGGGGAGCGGCGCGAGTGCCGCCAGCGCGAGGGCGCGCAGCGGCCACTTCGAGAGCTGACCGTCGGTCTCGAAGGCTTCGTCGGGCAGGCCCGGAGTGGGCGCGAGCGGCCTGCGGCGCGCCTCCAGCTCGACCTCAACCGCTACGCAGCTAAGCGGGTCGGCGCGCTGCTCTGAAAGAGCGGCGGCGCTCGTCGCGACCACCCGCTCGTCGTCCGCGCCGAGACGTTCGCACAGCCACGCTCGGCTTGCCCCGCAGCCGGCCTCGGTGAGCAGGCGACCGAGCCGCGCGGGCCCGTCGTCGCCGGTCGTGTAGACGCAGAGGCGACGCCCCGGCTGCAGGTGTCGGCGCACGCTGTCGAGACTGTGGGCGACGGCGCTGACCAGCGTCACCTCCTGCTCGGCCCAACCGAGCCGTGCGCATACGTAGGCGAGCGCTGACGGGTGCGGGTAAACGCGCAGCGCTTCTGCGCCGAAGTGGCGAGCCAGGGTCGCGCCGATGCCGTGCAGCATCGGATCGCCGCTCGCCAACACGCAGACCGAGCGCGCGGCGGCGAGCGCCGGCAGCTCCGCGAAGAGCTCGGTGAGCGGAGAGGGCAGGGTGCGCCGCTCGGCTGCGAGCGACGCCGGCAGGAGGGCGAGTTGGCGGGGCGCCCCGATCACCAGGTCAGCGCCCTCGAGCGTCCTGCGCGCGGCCTCCCCGAGGCCGGAGAAGCCGTCGGCGCCGATGCCTACTACCGCGATCGGTCGCATCGCCCTCACCGTGGCGAGCTATCGGCGGCAAGCTCGCCGAGAGACCGCTCGAGCGCGCCCACCAGTCGCGCGTTGGCCCGCGGCTCGCGCGCCGTCAGACGCAGGTAGTCGTCGCCGAGCCCCGGGAAGTTGCCGCAGCGTCGGACCGCGAAGCCGAGCTCCCGCAGGCGTGCGGCGACCCGCGGACCGTCCGGCACGTGGACCAGACAGAACGGCGCCACACCGGAGAACACGCTTAGGTCGTCGAGCTCGGCGAGGCGCGACGCCAGGTCGCGTCGACGCTCGCGTGCGCGGGCTGCCTGGCGTCGGCGGGCGGCGGGCTCCTCGGCCACCGCCCGCAGCACGGCGAGCGCCAGCGCGTTTGCCGACCACGGCGGCAGCACCGCCCGCAGGCGAGCGGCTAGCGGTGCGGGTGCCACCACCCAGCCGGCGCGAATTCCCGGCACCGCGAACAGCTTCGTTGCGCTACGTACGACGATCACGTCGGGCAGCCGGAGCGGGGCCAGCGACACGGCGTCGGGGTCGGGCGCGAAGTCGACGAACGCCTCGTCGACCACCAGCAGGCGACCTGGGCGGCGCAGCGCGAGCAGCTGCTCGCGGCTTGCCAACGTGCCGCTGGCAGCCGCCGGGTTGGTGACGACCACGAGGTCGGCGTCGTCGGGAACGTCCGCGGGGCGCAGTTCGAAGTCGTGCTGCGGTGTCCGCAGCACACGCGTGACCGGCACGCCGAAGGTGCGAAGCCCGGCCTCCGTCTCGCTGAACGATGGGCAGACGATGGCGGCGCGCCGCGGGCGCAGCGCCGGGGCGAGCGCCCACAAGGCCTCGGCACCGCCGTTGGTTGGCACGATCTCCTCCGCGGCGCGCCCGTGCCAGCGGGCCAGTGCCGCTTGGGCGGGTCGTGGATCGGGGTAGCGGGCGACGTCGTCGGCAAGCGCTCGCTGCAGCGCACGGTGAAGCCAAGGCGGGGGGCGTTCGCCGGCGACGGTCACTGCGTGGTCGGCGAGTCCGGGCGCTACTTCCGCGTCGCCGTGGCGTCGCAGCGCCGCGAGCTCGTGATCCCGTTGCCAGTCGTCGGTGGCGGCTGCGGCCGCTGGTAGTGGGCTGGCAGCAACGATGGCGTCGAGACCGCCGGCAGGGGTTGGGTGCGACGGGGATCCCGGCGGCGATGATCCCAGCGGCAAGACCCGACCCGCAACCACCAGCTCCGCGCCGGCGGCACCGTCGGCCAGGGCGCGGATGGCGTCGCCGAGCAGGTCGAGCCACAAGCGCGACCCGTGGTCGGGCGGCAGCAAACCTTCGCCCGCTTGTTCGGCGACGACGATCGTGGGGGCCAGCGAGCGACCGCGCGCGACCAGCGCGTCGACGGCCTCGCGCACCCGCGCCCGCGCGGCGCCGACCACCGCCTCCGGTGGTGCCGGCGCAAGCGCGCCGAGGCGGTGCAGCACCCCGGCGATCCAGGTGCCGAGCCCGTCGAGCAGCAGGCAGGCCGCTGGGTCGACGCCCGCGACCGCGCCGCTCAGGTCGTCGCCGACCTCGATCGTTTGCCAGCCCTCCGGTCGCCGTGCACGGTGGCGTGCGATGCGCTCGCGCATTGCCGGGTCGGCGGCGTCGGCGCACGCCAGGTAGGCGACGGGACGCCCGCTCGCGCGCGCGAGCTGCTCACCGCGCTCGCTCTTGCCCGAGCGGGTGCCCCCGAGCACAAGCCACAGACCCTCGAGGCGGCTCACCGTGCGACCGGTGTGCGATGGGTGCGGGCCGACGATGTGGTCGCGTCGCCCGCCGAGGCGGCGGTCGCGGCGCGGGCGGCGGCTGCCGCCCTGGCGAAGCCCGCAGCGAGCTCGGGGTAGGCCGCCCAGTGGGTGTGCAAGTAGCTGGCCTGCACGCCGCCGGCCACGAAACCCTCGGCGCGTTCGCGGCCCCGCGACCGCAGCAGCCAAGCAGCGCCGAGCGAGCTCCCGCGCCCCTCGCGCTCGCGGCTGTCGCGCGCGCGCACCCCGCGCCCCCGCGCCTCGCGCCCGCCAACGACGTCGCCGCTTGCCGGCTCGACCCGTGAGTAGTGGAACTCGTGACCACGCACCTTTTGGCCGGCCGTAAGCCAGGGGGTCGCCGTCAGCGCGGTGGCTTCGCGGTAACCGAGGGTGAGCCTTTCACTCATCCGCGCCCGCGCCGGCAGCACTCCGCACATCGGTCGTCCATCGAGACTCTCGCAGAGGTAGAGGAGGCCGCCGCACTCGGCCAGCACTGGCGCTCCCTGCGCGCAGAGGGTCGCGATCTCGGCGCGCAGCGGCGCGTTGGCGGCCAACTCTTCGGCGTAACACTCGGGGAAGCCGCCGGCCAGCAGCAGCCCCGAGCTGTCGGGGGGAAGCGTGTCGCCGCGAGTGGGGTCGAACGGGGCAAGCTCGGCACCGGCTGCCTCTAGCAGTTCGAGGTTCTCGCGGTAGTGGAAGGAGAAAGCGGGACCAGCGGCCACGGCGATCGTCGCGTCCGTCCCGACGCGGGCGCCGGCGGCGGCCCCGAGTGCTACTTGCGGATCCCAGGGCACGCAGGCAAGGGGTGGCGCGGAGCGCGCGATGCGCGTCACGAGCTCGAGGTCGAGGTGGTGGGCTAGCGCCTCGCCGAGTTCACGCAGCGTGCGCCGCGCCGCGGCCGCGCGCTCGCCGGCGGGGATCAAGCCGAGGTGTCGCTCGGGGGTGGCGAGGCGTGGATCACGGGGGAGCGCGCCGATCACGGCCACGCCGAGCGGCTCGACCGCTTCCCGCAGAAGCTGCGCGTGGTGCTCGGAGCCCACCCGGTTGAAGATCACGCCCGCGAACTTCACCTGTGGATCGAAAGTGCGGAAGCCGTGCACGATGGCGGCCACCGAGCGGGCGGTGGCGGCGGCGTCGACAACCAGGAGCACTGGCGCTCGCAGCAGCTTCGCGACGTGCGCGGTGGAGGCCAGCTCGCCGCGCCCCGAGGCGCCGTCGAACATGCCCATCACGCCTTCGACGACGGCCAGCGAAGCACCCCGCATGCCGTGCGCGAAGAGGGGCGCGATGAGCTCCGCGCCGGAAAGGAACGCATCGAGGTTGCGGCCCGGACGCCCGGCCGCGAGCGTGTGATAGCTCGGATCGATGTAGTCCGGTCCGACCTTGAATCCCTGCACCCGCTCGCCGCGCGCGCAGAGCGCCGCGATCAGGCCGCAGGCAACCGTCGTTTTGCCGACGCCGGAGCCGGTGCCGGCGACCACCACGCGCGGGAGGTCACAGGGACGGCAGTTAGCGCGTGCCCAGCGGGCGCCCGCCTGCGACGGCTGCCCTGCGTTGCGCTGCGCCTCGTTCCCCGGGCTCATTGCTAGGCGTCAGCGTAAGACGCGGGCGCCGAATCCGTCGTCTCGGCGGGGTCCCGGCCTAAACCGCTCGCACCCGCGGCTTTGCCGCTCACCACTCGATGCCTTGCTGTCCGCGGATCCCGGCGTCGTAGGGGTGCTTGACCTTCCGCACCTCGGAGACGAGATCGGCGAACTCGACGAGCTCCTTGGGGGCATCGCGACCGGTGAGAATCACGTGCTGGAAGCCGGGCCGCTCGCGCAGGGTCGCGATCACCTCCTGGAGGTCGATCCAGCCCCAGTTGATCGGGTAGGTGATCTCGTCGAGGACGATGAAGTCGTAGCGGTGAGCGGCGATGCGGCGCCGCACCTCCGCCCAGCCTTCGCGCGCCAGGTCGGCCGAGTGTTCGAGGTCGCGCGAGGTCCACGACCAGCCGTCGCCCATCTTCTCCCAGTCGATCCCGCCGAGCGCGGCGGCCGCCTGCGCCTCCCCGACCTTCCACTTGCCGGACTTGACGAACTGAAAGACGCCGCAGCGGTACCCGCGTGCCCAGGCGCGCAGCATGGTGCCGAAGGCGGAGCTCGACTTGCCCTTACCGTCGCCGGTGAGGACGATCACGAGCGGCCGGTCGCGGCGCTTGGAGCCCGGCGGGGCGGGCTTGATGGCAGGCGCCCGGCGGGCGGCGTCGGCGTGCCCCTCGGCGTCGGTCATCGGTAGTCGTAGATCTTGAACGAGCCGGGGCGACGGCGCTTCGCGACACGGGCGGGCGCCTTTGCGAGACGGGCAAGCGCCGCCGGCCGCGGCTAGAGCTGGTGGAGCGGTGCGCGCAGCAGGCGCGCAAGCTCGCGCGTGCGGCCAAGGCGCAGCGGGCCGCTGTCGGTGTCGAGCACGTGCACCGCGTCGGCACTGCGAGTGAGCGCGCGCGCGGCCTCCACGAGCGCTCGATCGAAGGTCGCGACGCGGCCGTCGGTGGCGAGCACGCAGACGGTCGGTCGACCCGGCTCGCGGCGGCGTTCGCAGGTGAGGATCTCGGCCGCCGCCCGCAGGCCCGCCGCGAGCGGTGTGCGGCCGCCGGCCGGGAGCTCGCGGACCGCGCGCGCGGCGCGCTCGAGCGGTGCCCCCGGTCGCGCCAGCACCACCGCGCCGCGACCGCGGAAGGCGACGACGGCGACACGGTCGCGCGCCCGGTAGGCGTCGCGCAGCAGCTCTTCGAGCGCGCCTTTGAGGCGTGCCAGACGCTTGCGAGCCCCCATCGAGCCGCTGGCGTCGACCACCAAACAGACCAGCGCTCCGCTGCGGCCTGCCCGCACGGCGCACCGTGGCGCAGCGTCGGGCCGGGCGCGGCGGTGGAGGAGGGTCGGGGCGACCGCGAGGTCGAGCGCCTGTGGCGTCGCCGCGGGAGCGGCGGCGAGCGCGGCGGCTGCGGCCGGCAGGGGGGTCGAGTCGACGACGGCGCCACCGCTGCGCAGGCGCGCGCGACGGCCACCGCCGCTGGCGATCGTTGCCGACTGCTCGCCCGGCTGGTCGCCTCGGCGAGTCGGCGCGCCGAACTGCGCGTTGACGATCGCGGCCCCTAAAAGCGCCCGCGGTGGGCGCGCAGAAGCGGGCGGCGGACGATGGTCGGAGGGTGCCGCAGCCCGCGGATCGAAGCCTGCCGCAGGGCCACGCGAGGGGTTTGCGGGCAGCTCGTTAACCGACGCTCTGTGATCGCCAGAAACCGTGTGCTGATGAGCATTATCGGCCGAACCATAACCCTCACCTTGAACGTTAGATTCGGCCTTTTGGCCACTGCGGGGGGTGGTTCCGCCGGCGTCGTTTGTGTTCTCGCGACTGGCTTCGCTCGCGGTCTCGCGCGCGGCCTCCCCGAGAGCGTGCGAAAGCCGCTCCGCGAGGTCCCCCGCTGAGGCGTCGTCGGCGCTGTCGGCGAGCGGGTCGCGACGCAGCCGGTGGGGTAGCGCAAGGGCCAGCGCGCGCTCGACGTCGGCGCTCGTGACGCGCGTGCGCCCGGCGAGCGCGGCGAGCGCCCGTGCGGTACGGGCGGCGACGATGTCGCCGCGCGCGCCGTCGACAGCGAGCTCCGCGCACACGCGCACGATCGTTTGCAGCTCGCGAGCGCCGAGCTCGACCTGCGGGTAGAGGTCGCGGGCGCGGGCGATGCGTTCGCGCAGTTCTCTCTCCCCGGCTTCGAAACGCGCGGCGAAGGCTTGCGGGTCGGCGTCGTAGGCGAGACGACGGCGCACGATCTCGGCGCGCACATCTGGGTCGCGCGGCGTCGCGACGGTCACCGCGAGCCCGAAGCGGTCGAGCAGCTGCGGCCGCAGTTCGCCCTCCTCGAGGTTCATCGTGCCGACCAGCAGGAAGCGAGCGTCGTGTGCCACCGAAACGGCCTCCCGTTCGACCCGCGCGACGCCGGAGGCGGCGGCATCGAGCAGCGCGTCTACGAGATGGTCGGGCAGCAGGTTGACCTCGTCGACGTACAGGATCCCGTTGTGGGCTTGCGCCAAAAGGCCGGGCTCGAACACCACTTCGCCGCCTTCGAGAGCGCGCCGCAGGTCGATCGCGCCGAGCAGGCGGTCGAGCGAGGTGCCGAGCGGCACTTCGCAGAGCGGCGCTGGCCGCGGTTCGACGGGCGCGTCGGGCGGGATGGGGCCGTCGGGACCGCGCTCACCGGGCCGGAAGGCGAAGCGCTGGCCGCGTGCCGCCGGCACGGGCGGCAGCAGCGGTGCGAGTGCTCGTACGGCCGTTGACTTCGCGGTGCCGCGCTCGCCACGCACCAGCACGCCCCCGACGTCGGGCGCGACGGCGCCCACCAGCAGCGCTTCTACGAGGTCGCGCTGGCCGACGATCGCCGAGAGCGGGAAGGTCGCCGCGGTGCGGCGCGGTGTCGCGCCTCCCGCGACGTCGCCGCGCTCGCTTACGTCGCTGCCTCCTCTCCGGCGCGTCTCGCTCACGTCGCTGCCTCCTCCGCGGCGCGCCCCGCTCGCTCGCTCGCTCACGTTCCTGCCTCCTCGAGCTCGCCTTCTAGCGCGAGCGCGCGTTCGCGGATGCGCTCGAGGAGTTCCGGGTCGGGCTCCTGCCACAGGCCGCGCGCGGCGGCCTCCAGTAGCCGCTCCGCGATCGCGCGCGCGGCGTGCGGGTTGGAGCGCTCCATGAAGCGCGCGATGTCCGGGTCGAGCAGGTAGCGCTCGGCGATCCGCTCGTACATCCAGTCGTCGCCGACGCGGGCGGTGGCGTCGTAGCCGAAGAGGTAGTCGACGGTCGCCGCCAGCTCCGCGGCGCCGCGGTGGCCGTGGCGCACCATCGCGGCGATCCAGCGCGGGTTGGCGACGCGCGCGCGGAAGATGCGCCGTGTCTCCTCGGCGAGCGTGCGCGCCTTGGCGGTGCGCGGGTCGGCGGCGTCGCCCACATAGGCCGCCGGGTCACGGCCGGTCAGCGCCCGCACCATCGCCACCATCCCGCCGTGGTACTGGAAGTAGTCGGCGGAGTCGAGGATGTCGTGCTCGCGCGTGTCGAGGTTCTTGACGGCCGCTTCGATGCGCGCGTAGCAATCGCGCATCGCCTCGCGCGCCTCAGCGCCGTAGCGGCCGCGGCCGTAGGCGTAGCCACCCCAGGCGGCGTAGACCTCGGCGAGGTCGGCGTCGTCGCGCCAGTCGCGGGCGTCGATCAGCTGTTCCAGCCCGGCGCCGTAGGCGCCCGGTTTCGACCCGAAGATGCGGGTGGTGGCGCGCAGCCAGGCGGCGTCGTGGCCGAGCTCGGCGGCGAGGCGGCGGGCGTCGGCGCGGGCGTGGGCGGCAACGTAGTTGTCTTCGTCGGGCTCGTCGAGCCCAGCGACCGCGGCGATCGCTTGGTCGAGCAGCTCGACAAGCGGGCCGAAGGCGTCGCGGAAGAAACCGGATATGCGCAGGGTGACGTCGATCCGCGGCCGTCCGAGCTCTGCGAGCGGCACGATCTCGAAGCCGCTGACCCGCCGCGAGGCGCGCGCCCAGCGCGGGCGCACGCCGATCAGCCACATCGCTTCGGCGATGTCGTCGCCTTGGGTGCGCATCGCTGAGGTTCCCCAGGCGACGAGACCGACCATCCGCGGCCACTCGCCGTGGTCGCGGCGGTGGCGCTCGAGGAGCGCTTCGGCGAGCCGTTTTCCGACATCGAAGGCGAGCTCGGAGGGGATCGCGCGGGGGTCGATGCCGTAGAAGTTGCGGCCGGTGGGGAGCACGTCGAGGCGGCCGCGGCTGGGGCTGCCCGACGGTCCGGACGGTACGTGCCGGCCGCGCAGCGCGGCGAGCAGGTTGTCGAGCTCGTCGCTCGTTGCGCGCAGGCGCGGCACGACTTCGCGGCAGATGAAGGCGAGGAGGTCGTGGAGGTCGCGCAGCGCGCGGGGCTCGTTGGGCGTGCCGCCGCAGTCGCCCGCGCTGTCGCCATGAAGCGCGCTCGCCGCTTGCGGGCGCTCGCCGCCGCCGCCGGCGGCTTCGCCGAGCGCCGAGCGCACGGCGCTGGCGACCTGGTCGGGTCGCCATTCGCGCGCGTCGAGCGCGGCGAGCAGGGCGTGCTGGGCTTCTTCGAGGCGGTCGATGAGGTCGCCGGCGGCGGCGGCGGGGCCGGGGAAGCGGGCGAGTAGCGCGGCCGGCGCCTCGCCTGCGGCGAGGCGCCGGCCGGGACGCTCCACGAGTGCCTGTTCGTCGAGCCCGTAGACAGCGGCGACCGCGGCCCGTAGCCCCGGCAAACCGGCTTGCGGCACTTGCGTGAGGGCGGCGACGAGTTTGCGGAGCGCCTCACCGGTGGGCGCTTCGCCGAGCACGTGGAAGCCCTCATGGATTTGGATGTCTTTGACTTCGCAGAGGTAACCGTCGATGTGTTCGACGAGCGCGGCGACGTCGTCGGGCCGCTCTTCAACGCCGATCTCTTGCTGCAGGTTGGCCTGTTCGACGGCCTCCCAGATGCGCGCGGCGAGCGCCGGCAGTTTGTCGGGGTCGAGCACCTCGAGGCGCGCGTATTCGTCGAGCAGGTTCTCGAGTTCGGCGAGCTCGTCGTAGGTGCCGGCGCGCCCGAGTGGGGGCACGAGGTGGTCGATGATCACGGCGTGGGCGCGCCGTTTGGCCTGGATGCCTTCGCCCGGGTCGTTGACGATGAACGGGTAGACGAAGGGCAGGTCGCCGATCGCAGCGTCGGGCGCGCAGGCGGGCGAGAGGGCGAGCGTTTTGCCGGGCAGCCACTCGAGGGTGCCGTGTTTGCCTAGTTGCACGCAGGCGTCGGCGCGCCAGTGGTGGTCGAGGAAGCGGTAGCAGGCGAGGTAGTGGTGGGAGGGGGGCAGCGAGGCGTCGTGGTAGATGGCGACGGGGTCGTCGCCCCAGCCGCGCGGCGGCTGCACCATCAGGAGCACGTTGCCGAGCTCAAGCGCGGGCACGACGAAGGCACCGTCGCGCACGTAGCGCTCGCCCGGCGGCGGACCCCAGCGCTCTTCGACAGCGTGCCGCAGCTCGGCGGGGAGGGTGCGGTACCAGGCGAGGTAGTCGCCGACAGGGAAGCGCAGGCCGCCGTCGCCGACGGCCTCGCCGAGGTCTTCGTCGGGGGCGCCGGCGGCGCGCAGGGCGGCCATCAGCTCGTCGCCGTCGTCGAAGGGCTGCTCGACGCGCATGCCGTCGGCGGCGAGGGCGTCGAGGAGGCGTAGTGCGCTGCGCGCGGTGTCGAGGCCGACGGCCATGCCGAGGCGGGCGCGACGGGAGGGGAAGGAGGTGAGCACGATCGCGACGCGGCGCTCGCTCGCCGGCTTGTGCCGCAGGCGGGCGTGGCGCACAGCGAGCCGTGCGACCCGCTGGCAGCGCTCAGGGTCGGGTACGTAGCGGGCGAGCGGCGCGCCGACCGGCGAGTCGCCCGGCTCGCGCTCTTTGAAGGAGATGACCCCGCCGATGATGCGCCCGTCGAATTCGGGGATCGCCACTTGGGTTGCGGCATCGAGCGGGCCGAGCCCGGTTTCCGAGGTGCGCCAGCGATCGCGCGGCCAGGTCGAGCAGACGGCTTGGATGACGGGCACCCCGAGTTCGCGCAGCGGCCGTTCGTCCCAGTCGAGCCAGGCGTCGCTGGCCGGCGCGTCCGCTGGCGCGTCGGCCGGCGGCCGGTCACCGGGGGGTTGGTCGCCCGCCGGCGCGCGCTGCGCGCTACCGGCGCTCGCGACCGGCGGTGAGCTCGCTGCGGCGTCGCGCTGGCCAGAGCCGCCGGTTGCGAGCATGGTGGCCACGAGCGCGTCGACGCGCGGCTGGCCCTCCTCGTCGCGCAGCAGGTCGAGCGCGGCGACACGCCCGTTAGGGCCCGGGCGGAGGGTGTAACTCCATACACCGATGGCGTTGGCGCCCGCCTTGCGGATAGCGCTAGCGAGCTCTTCGACGAAGGCGGTGTTGCCGGCGAGGAGGTGCGAGCGGTAGAAGCAGATGGCGATGGTGGGGCGCGCGGGGTCGAGGTTTGCGAAGGCGTCGCCCGCGCTTGCGACAACGCCGATGTCGGGCAGCCAGAGTCCGGTGTCGGGTAGTGCGCGTGGCGGTTCGAAGCCGTAGCCGGTGAGCAGGAAGGTGTCGGCGAGGAAGCGCAGGAGCTGTTCGAGGTTGTGGGGGTCGGGGTGGCGGAGGTATTCCCCGCAGGTGGCGACGGCGCCGGCGGGGGCGAGCGAGAGGGCGGTCATTTCGGCGTCGGGTTGCGCCTCGCCGCCGAGCGCGACGAGCACGATTCCCTGCTGCCGGCAGCGCTCGCGCAAGAGGTCGAAGCCGGGCTGCCAGCCACGCCGCCCGCCGAGCACGCGGCAGATCACGACGCGCGCGCCGCGCGCGATCTCCGCCACGAGCTCTTCGGCCGAGGCGGTTTCGCCCTGCCCGGTCGGACCGGGGTTGAAGCAGCGCACGGCGGGGAAGTCGGGCTCGGCGCCCCGCAGTTGCTCGACCGCCCGCGCACAGGCGAGGATCTCAGTGTCGGCGGTGGTGACGAGGTGGATCATGGGTGGGTCATGGCTGTGGCGAACGGACGCTGCGGCGCGGCTTCAAGGACCGCCGGCCCCGGCTGCCTCGCCGTCGAATGGTGCCAACTGGCGGCGCTTGGCGCGGTGCTCTCACGCGCGACACAGTCGCCACCGGGAGAGGGCGGGTGGCGCTAGAGAACGATGACGCGGCGCGCCGAAGAGACGCAGCGGAACGCGCGGCACAACGTGCAGGTCATTGTGTTCGGGCTCGAGTCGCGTCGCCCGCCGTCGCTATTCGAGGCGATTCGTGTGTGCGAGGTGTTCCGCCGCCGCCTCCTCGGGGTCGCGGCAAGGTTTTTCGGTAGTGATCGGATCCCGCCGAAGTTCAGTGGGAAAGCGGCGGGTGGAGGCCCCCTGAGCGACGATCACCAGCACCTGCACGTGTTCGCCCTGGCGCTCAAAGGGCATGGAGCGCCGTCGGCCGAGCGGTTCGTGGATCGGGTTGGAGTGGTTTGCCGGGCGGGTTTGAGTCCCCCCGAGGTGGAGCTCGTGTGTGCTGTGACGCTGCCGGCGCTTGCGGGCGCGCCAATCTTCCTTACTCGCACGAGCCCCGAGTTCCTCGAGCGCCCGGCCACCCGTTTTTGGTCGCATACGCCGTTCCTGCCGGTCCGTCATCCAAAGCTCCGGCGGGGGGTGGTCCGCGACGCTTTCGCCGAGCAGGTGGCGCTCGAGCTCGGCCGGAGAGGCTTCCCTGCGCCAGTGGCGATAAGCAACCACCCCGGTCCCTGGTCTCAGTTCCGCACCGCGCGCCGCGAGAAGCCAGGAAGCTTTACGCACCTCGGCGCGCACGGCTTCGAAGTCGTGTTTGACGAACCCGTGCGCGGGCCTATCTTGCTCGGCAGGAATTGCCATTTTGGGATGGGGTTGTTTTTGCCCGCCAGGCTCTCTGCGCAGGCGCCCGTCACAGCTCGACACAGGCGCGCTACTAAACCAAGAACCTGGGCAGCCGATATACGTCCACGTCAATGGAGTGAGGGATGAATGATCATGCCGGGCAAGCGCTGCCGGATCTCGTACCGGCTCGGATGCTGAACGAGTTCATCTACTGCCCGCGCCTCTTCTATCTGGAGTGGGTTGACGGTCTCTTCGAGCACAACGCGGACACCGCGGAGGGTGCGCTAGTACACGAACGCAGTGACTCAGGGGGAGGGCGAGCCCCGGGGCCTGATATGGCCAACATGGAGGGGTGGGAGGGCGTTGCCCGCTCGGTGACCCTCGACGCTCCGTCGCTCGGATTGGTTGCGACGATTGACGTGCTCGAAGGGGCTGGCGGCGAGGTTTACCCAGTCGACCACAAAAAGGGGAGACCGCAACCCGATGGCACCCCTTGGGATCCCGACCGATACCAGCTAGCGGCCCAAGTACTTGTGTTACGTGAAAACGGCTATCGCGCACAGGGCGGTTTCGTGAGCTATCGGGCGACGCGAAGTCGTGTCTGGGTGGAAGTCACCCCCGATTTAGAAGAGGCCGTCAGGAAACGACTCGCCGAGTTGCGTTTAGTCGCTGCTTCAGCAAAGCCACCGCCGCCTTTAGTCGATAGTAACAAGTGTCCGCGCTGCTCCCTCGTGGGAATTTGCCTACCCGATGAAACCACTCTTCTGGCATCGGGTGATGCGGCGGAGTTACGGCCCCGGCGGCTGATCGCCGCGCGCCCGAATGCGCAACCCCTGTATGTACAGGATCAGGATTGCACAGTGGGGCTAAAGGGCGGACGTGTTGAGGTGCGCCGCGGCGATGACGTCGTCGCATCGGTGAGACGGATCGATCTACTCGAGGTCGCCCTGTTTGGGGCAGCCCGCATCACAAGCCCGGCGCTCCGCGACCTCGCTGCCGATGGAATCCCGATTACCCATTTCACCTATGGTGGATGGTTCAAGGCGATGACGGTCGGGATAGAGACGAACAACATTGGGTTACGTATAGCGCAATTCCGTGCCGCTGACGACCTCGACCGCAGTCTCGAGTTCGCCCGGCGCTTCGTGAATGCGAAAATTCGTAACGCTCGCGTGCTGCTTCGGCGGAACGGCGGCAGCGACTGTCGAGCTGCGGTTAGAGACCTCGCTCGGCTCGCGCGGGCCGCGGACGCAGCCCCCGATTTCGAGGTTCTGCTCGGGATCGAAGGGGCAGCGGCTCGCACCTACTTTGGGGCGCTCGCTACTGTGCTTAGAGGGCGTTCGAGACGCCTGCGGGGTCTTGACTTTAGCCAGCGTACGCGACGCCCTCCTCGTGACCGGGCGAACGCGACTCTGTCGTTTCTCTATGCGTTGCTGACAAAAGAGGCGACCTTAGCGGCGCGGCGAGTGGGCTTCGATCCTTTGCTCGGGTTCTATCATCGCCCGCGCTTCGGCCGGCCGGCGCTGGCTTTGGACTTGATGGAGGAGTTTAGGCCGCTGATCGCTGACTCGGTGCTTATCACGCTGATAAACGGTGATCGTATGCGCCCAGGATATTTCGAGGAGCGGGCGGATGCGGTGGTGCTGAGCCCAGTTGGCCGGCGCACGGTCATCTCTGCGTTTGAGAAACGTATGGCGACGGAGGTCCGGCATCCAACCTTTGGTTACAAGGTGACGTATCGCCGCGCTCTCGAATTGCAGGCGCGAATCCTGGCGGCGGCGCTTCTCGGCGAAATCCCGGCTTATCGTCCCTTTACGACGCGCTGATGCGCAATAGGTACCTGCTCTGCTACGACGTTTGCGACGACGCACGACTACGTCGGGCAGCACGTATAGCCGAGGCCTACGGTGACCGGGTCCAGTATTCGGTGTTCTTGTGCGACCTGACGCGGATGGAGCGGGTCGCTCTCGAGGCGGAGCTTCGAAGGGCGCTACATGCTCATGAGGACCGCGTTTTCCTAGTGAATCTCGGCCCGGCGCGCGACTCGAGTGCTAGGCGGATCAGATGGATTGTAGGCGGGCCGCCCGGCCCTGATTCCAAGGAACCCTTGATTTTCTGATGGGGCTAGCCGGTCGGCTTGCGCCATGGAGCCCGATCACGCGCCCCCTTGGCCGGCTCCAGCAGTTGCGGGCCCCGCTTGTTAGCGGTAGGATCTGGAAATGCGAGCGGCCAGGTTCTCTCAGAAAACCCGGTTCCTGCTCGCAGCAACATTTTCCCTGCACATTGACAATTTTCGCGCTTCTGCCCTTCAGGAGGGAGGCGAAGCATCGGCCCGAGCCCCGGGCGCGCTCGCAAGAGCCTCTCCGATACCGCGCC